>NZ_VIYG01000005.1 GCF_009389585.1 Oceanobacillus sp. CFH 90083
ATAGCAGGGGGTTTTCAAAAACATTTAAAAAAACAAACAGAAAAATTTTTTCTGTTTGTTTACACCTATAAATTACACCATCTTTAACTTCTCCCATCCAGATTTTTAATCGCATGTACCGAATTATCCTGAATGATGCCTGTATCTACAAAACCAAATGAAGCGTATAATTTTTTAGCTATCACATTGCTCTTTCGATAAAAGAGGTCTACATATTCTGCTTCCCCATATGGCATAGCTTCAATATCCGCCAACATTTTTTCAAAGGCAAGCTTGCCATATCCTTTCCCCTGATAATTCTTTCCAACCATAAAATGCCAAATGAAATAGCACTTCTTCCCGTAAAAAACTTCATTTTGAAATGATTCATGATCCGTCGTATCATAAACATACATCAAAAAGCCCACCGCAACTCCATCGGCATAAATGGCAAAGGGCGTGGCTGGTATCCCGTCTGCATTCAGCACATATGCGTCTGCAATGCTTCTGAGGTTAGTAGTTGCTATAAAGTCTTTCTGGTTTTCTCCAACCTCAAGTGCTATTACTTCATCTATGTTATCCTCGGTTATTTTTCGTAATTCAATCATTTTTTATCTCCTCTTCAAAGTATTTATAATGTCGTTCCTACATTATATTGCATGTTCTAACAGCCCTGTCCCATGCCTTTCCTTTGTGTATTCGGGTATAAATAAATCGCATATAATGTACTGTTTCCTTCTAAAGATACTGGACTAAAATTCGCAAAGCCTTCTATCCGCTGATCCATTACTTTTTCACGATAGGATTATTTAAAAATTTATCCTGAATGCTTCGGGGGATAATCTCTTCATATGTATCATGCCAGCTTTTAATAAACAACTACGCCGAACAGCTGCAATATCATCTTTCTCTACTAATCTCACATTATGATATATACTATCCTCTCCTTTAACCAAATGAAGTTAATTTTGCATCAGAATGTCTGCGTAATCTTCATTATCTTTTCTTCTGTGCAGACTCCTTTTCAATCAAATTTCTTACAATTGCTTTCCCTGTCTCTGAACTATCAATACCACGTTCCACTCCTGCTGCAACAGCAATAAACGGGCAGAATAAACCCAATAAGCTTTAGTACTCAACCCAGTATAGCATGATCTTCGTATACCGATTAATATTGTTTTGCCAGAAAACGATTAAATAAATCTTAATTTTACGAATGTTTTATAGATATTCATACTTCATTACGAAAAAATACAAATCAAGTCCGTTTTTAAAACTTGATTTGTATTTCTTTTTTACAGCAACCACTTTTCTAAACCCGATACACTACCTCCAGCCGTGCTTCTACCGATTGATTTCCCGGTTCAATCGGTGTAGATACCATTTTAAAGATCTGTGCTGGACCGACACCAGGTGATGTTGTCTGTTCATTTATCTTTAATGGAACAGGATTTAAAGAAACACCCAGCTGTTCTGCTAAGCTTTCCGCCTTTCTTTTTGCATCGGAAAGCGCAAAGCTCAGCGCTTCCATATAAAAATTTTCCGGGTTATCTACAGAAAACTCAATCGAAACAACTTCATTCACACCATTTTCGGTAACACGATCAATTATTTCTCCAATCCGGTTCATATCATCTGTAACAATGGTAATTTCATTCCGCACCTCGTAGCCTTGTAATATTTGATTTCCATCGTGATAACTATATACCGGCCTGGCTGAAAAGCTGGTTGTCTGAATTTGCTCCCTTGGAACATCAAGTTGCTGCAAAACCCCAAGAACCTGATTCATCCGTCTCGCATTTTCTTCCTGGGCATCCTGTAAAGAAATATTGGTTGTCGAGACAACTAATTGGATACGCGCAATGCTTGGCGAAACAATGACGGTACCAACACCTGTCACAGTAATTGTTCCACGCTCCTGATTATTCTGGCGTTCCGGCATTCTATGTCCGTAATTAGGCAGTCCGTAAGTATAGTACATTCGAATATCCCTCCCCTCATACCATCCTATGTCGGAGAAGGCTGGACCATTCAATAATTCTCCGGTTCATCCCAGTAATTAGGATCCTGCATTTGCAGCTCCTGTACAATATCATCTAAATCCTGAGGGCTAATGGTATAAATGGGGTATTCCTTAGCTGTCCGTTTGGTGGCATCATAAAAATATTTGACACTGCCGGGATACTCATCATCGACAAGGAGCAAAGCGGCATCACTTTTATCGATCAACCATAAATCCTTCGCCCGAAATTGATAAGCTCCTTGATATTCCCCTTTGTAGAGTGGTTTGAAAAAGTCTGCTGTCATCATTAATTCTTCATATTTTTCCTTGATGGGGTCCGGCCAACGCTGATCCTGATTTTCAAAGGGCGGGAAAACACCTATTTGCACACCATATTCGTCTTTTAAATCCATGATTACATCGGCTGTCCATAGCTCAATCCCCATTTGTCCAGAAATAATGACCCATTCTAATCCTTCTTCGATAAATGTTCGCAATCTTTTTTCTAAAGCTGTCTTAATAAAAGTGATTCTTGGATCATTTTCTTTGAATATACCTAATTCCGTAGGCTTATAGCCTGTTACATGTAAAATTTTCACGGTTATATCCTCTTTCTTCACTTATGCTTATTATATTCATCATAACGCAGGAATACTTGTTTTAAAAGCTTGTCCGAAAAAATAAAAAGGCAGCACGCACTGCCCTTTTGTTTTTTCACCACACCCCAGGTCTCCTATGCGGATGGATACCTGGATAGCTTCTCATTCCTCTCGTATGTTCAGGCGGCATTTGTCCTGGAAAGCCAAGTGGTCCAGGACGAAATGGAGCGTGTGGACCGATTGGCGGTCTTCCCGTAATTACCTCTCTTTCATAACCTGGAGAATGCGGATGTTTTACCATATGATGATGGACATAGGTTGTATGCACAGGATGAATATGATTGACAACGGATCCTGATGACGTATGAACATATCGATGCCTGGTCGGATGAACAATGGTTTTTTCATTCAAATGATGCGGATGAAATTCTCTCTTACCCTGCATTGCTTCTTCCTCCTTTTTCTGCTCTCTTTTTAATGTATGTGATAAACGTACAAGTCGAATATGACAGATACCTAATTTCTTTTTGATTTTCTAATTACAACAAGAAACACCTCTCTTTTAGCAGTTTAAGGGTATTAAACAAGGATGAAAATACGGTGAATAAACAGAATAAGAAACTTTTTTCCTAAAAAGGTTGGCATTTTATTATCATAGGTGCTATACTATAGATAATTATTTAGATTCGTTAGAAACACAGGATGGGATACAATAAAGAATTGATCTTTCGTCTTGAGATTTAACTTTGAACTAAATAGTAATAAACAGTGCAACAAATGCACGTGGAGGTAAAAGAATGAACACAGGTTCTGTAAAATGGTTTAACGCTGAAAAAGGCTTCGGTTTCATCGAAGTAGAAGGTGGAGACGATGTATTCGTACATTTCTCTGCAATCCAAGGCGATGGTTTCAAAACTTTAGAAGAAGGTCAAACAGTAACTTTCGATATCGAAGAAGGTAACCGTGGACCTCAAGCTGCTAACGTTGTAAAAGGCTAATAAGCAGATAAAAAAGCTGATCAGTTTTGATCAGCTTTTTTATTTATAAAATTTAATAACAAAGTAAGGTGAAAGCACTCAATAAACCTTAGCCAAAATACATGACAATGGATTAAAAATCAGAAAAACCAGTCGTTCCTCAGAACAACCGGTTATGCTTTATTTGTTTCATTTATTTTTTGTAAATCATTTCTTCGCTGCGTATCTTCTTTAAAATAAGCAACCACATCTGCTATCCTGTCAATGGAATTCCAGCTGAGGTGATGCTCAATCCCCTCAACATCATTATATATATGCTCTTCGTCCACTCCAATTAACTCCAGAAACTCCTCTAACAGCTCATGCCGGAAAACGAGGCGTTCGCCGATTTTCTTCCCCTTGGACGTTAACACAAAACCACGGTACTTTTCATAATCTAAATAATTGTCCTTGTCCAATTTCTGTACCATCTTCGTAACAGAGGAAGGATGGACTTCTAATGCTTCTGCAATCGATGATACTCTGGCATATCCTTTTGCTTCAATTAAATTATAAATAATTTCAATATAGTCTTCCATGCTTGGTGTAGGCATAAAAAAGCTCCTTTCTGCGCTTTGCCACGAGGGATCGCGACCACCTTCAATAAGAACGTTAATTTTTTTTATCAAAGGAAACTTTTTTTCAACTTCCATAATAGCTGATTTCCCCATAAAACTCAAGCTATTACCCTTTTGCCAATCCAAAAAGGCAATTGATATACGTCTGAAGTCCGAGATTATTTCCTTCGACAGATTGTTGTTCACTTTTTGAGCCTTGCTACACTTATGTCAGAATGAGGAGGGATAAAGTGGAGAAAATTATTGAGATTAGTAAGTTAAATAAAAGTTATCATAAAAGGAAATCAAAAGAAATGATTCATGCAGTGAAGAATGTTGATTTTAATGTTTATAAAGGAGAAATATTGGGCTTGCTTGGACATTATTAATATAATAAAGAGAGCGATTCAGAACCGCTCTCTTTATTATTTACAATCCGCATTTCAATTGCGCACCACAGCTCGTACAAGTATTACATCCGCCGATATCTTCCACGCTTCCTTCCCGGCAGACCGGACAAGTATCCCCTACTTCGGAGCCTATTGTTACTTTTGTTTTGTCCAGCTCCTGAATGGTGTCCATCAGCACAATCTTCCTGTCTTTTTCTTCATGAGGGAATAATTCCGTTTGCTCCCCTACCTGATTATCCTCTGCTTTTAAGGTTAGTACTTGCGAATCCCTGCTTCCATCCACATAAACTGTACCACCTTTGGCTCCGCCGTTATAAAGACGGCGATATACGCTTTCTACCTGGTCAACGGTATATCCTTTCGGTGCATTCACTGTCTTGGAAATGGAGCTGTCCACCCAGCGCTGAATCACACATTGTGTATCCGCATGTGCTTCCGGGCTTAAGTCCATTGCAGTAACAAACCAATCCGGCAAAGGCTTGTCAGCTGCTTCCGGATGCTCTTGTAAATATTCTTCTACAATATCCGCTTTTACTTCAATAAATTTTCCTAACCGGCCGCTTCTAAAGTAAGAGAAGGAGAAGTATGGCTCAAGTCCTGTACTAACTCCGACCATTGTCCCCGTGCTTCCAGTAGGAGCTACGGTCAACAGATGCGAGTTGCGAATACCGTATTCCAGTACACCTTTCCGAATATCCTCAGGCATCTTTTGCATATAACCTGTCTGGATAAAACGTTCACGCAGTGCCTTTGTTTCTTCCTCTGTTTCTCCGATTAAAAACGGAAAGCTGCCTTTTTCTTTCGCCAACTCAATGGAAGTGCGGTAAGCTGTTGTTGCCATAATTTCAAACACTTGATCAACAAGCTGATTTCCTTCCTCTGAACCATAAGCTGTCTCACAATAAATTAATAGATCATGCAGCCCCATAACGCCTAAACCGACACGTCTTTCTCCTAACGCCTGCTCTTTATTTTCAGTCAGGAAGTACGGCGTTGCATCAATCACATTGTCCTGCATACGTACACCAGTCTTAACTGTGTCTTTTAATTTTTCTATATTGACAGTTTTTGTTCGCTTATCTGCCATTTCAGCAAGGTTAACCGCCGCCAAATTACAGACAGAGAATGGTGCAAGCGGCTGCTCTCCGCAAGGATTGGTTGCAACAACCTGCTGACCATAGCTCGTTGCGTTTGTCATATCATTGGCATTATCAATAAAGAAAATACCCGGCTCTGCTGAGTACGTTGCACAAATATTGATTAAGTTCCACAGTTCTTTTGCTTTGACTGTACGGTAAACACGAACGCCATAGCCCATTTCTTCCCATTTACGGACATCACCAACCTCGTGCCACTGCTCATTATAAGCTTTCATTTCCTCTGCTGTATAATTCTCTACATCCGGGAAACGAAGCTCATAATAGCTGTCCTTTTCTACAGCTTCCATAAATTCTCTGGTAATACAAACAGAAATATTGGCTCCTGTCAGGAAGTCCGGGTTGTGCACGGAGTAGGTCCCTCCATCACGCAGCAGATCTGTTGCCTTCTTCATTGCCGCGTCTGTAAATCCTCCCTGACCAGGTATTGCTTTATAATTGACAATTCCCTGATATAAATCAAATTCAGTTTCCGTCAGCGGTGTAAATTTTAATTTTTCATTTGCCAGCTGCTTAATTTGCTCGTCTTCTGTATTTTCTATTAAATAACGTAAAATACGCGGATTTTGCATTTTCGAAATAATAAATTCGACAATATCCGGATGCGAATCAACGAGCATAATCATCTGCGCTCCGCGTCTGGAGCCGCCCTGCTCCACCAGATTAGTCAGCTTGGCGATATCATCCAGCCATGACACACTGCCGGAAGATTTTCCATTAACTCCTCTGGCTAATGCATTCCGCGGTCTTAATGTAGAGCCATTAGTACCGACACCGCCGCCGCGTGACATAATCTCCATCACCTGTTTACGGTGATCGGAAATTCCTTCACGGGAATCCTTTACAAAAGGCATCACATAGCAATTAAAGTAGGTTACATCTGTTTCAGCACCCGCCCCATACAGTACACGCCCTGCCGGAATAAAGCTCAGCGAGGCTAATTGCTTGTAAAAAGCTTCATAGGATGCACTTTTTCTTTCTTCGGTTTCCTCGACCTGTGAAAGTCCTGCCGCATTTCTTTTGGCAATTTGCTCATAATAAATTTCCAAAGGCTTCTCAATAACATCCAGAGAACGTGTAATCACACCGCTTTCTCTCTCTTCTTCGTTATCTAATACGCCAATATAATCTGGTTCGACAGCTACTTCAGCCTTGTTATCTTCCCAATTAATATCTATAATGTAACCTAGACCCCGAGCCGGGAATTTAGGATCTGCTTTTACAGTCAGAACGACAAAATCACCGTTTTTTAACGTTTTTTTCTCCGTATCTTTAAAAGCATACCGGTCCATCATAACCAGCCTGGACACACCCTGATGGGTAATATGCATATCTTCTGTAATTGGATGGACAGCTTCGAATTTTTTTATATCTTCATTAAGTGTATCTATATTCACTTGTCTTAATGATTTTAAATGAATAGTCAATGTTATCGCTCCTTGTCCTACGATTGATTATGTATTATTTTATCATATTACCGTTCCAAAAATCAATATATAGTATCCAATCTGTCATTTAGACACAATATACAGTGGATCATCTGAGGGTGAGGTAATTTTCAAATGAAAGTATTGCTTTTCCTCCGTATCCTCTTAAAGTGAACAAAAAAATTATTTTAATCCATCATGACATCAGCAGCTTATCAGATAATTTATTTTTCATGACAAATGGACGTTTTACAAATAAAAACTTTGAAAAATAAAATCACTGCACATATAATAAAGATGTAGAATATAAAGATAGACGGGGGAAACAAAATGACATTTTTACTGATTGCTTTCGTTGCTCTGCTTGCGATTACAATTTTTCGCTTCTATAGACAACGCACTTATTTAAACGTACTGACCGAGGATCAATTTGTCGAAGGATACCGCAAAGCTCAATTAATTGATGTCCGTGAGCCGCAGGAATTTGATAGAGGTCATATTCTGGGAGCACGTAATATACCAGTGACACAAATGAAGCAACGACTTGTTGAAATGCGAAAGGACAAGCCTGTATACCTGTATTGTCAAACGAGCAGCCGTTCCGCAAGAGCCGCACAGCTGCTGCATAAAAAAGGGTTTGAGGATATTTATCAGTTAAAAGGCGGATTTAAAAAATGGACTGGAAAGATTAAAACAAAAAAATAATCTTCTTGTCTGCTATTAGATAGATAATAAGAAAAGCTGATCCAGAGCAAATAACTTGAATCAGCTTTTCTTATTAATTATATCGATTCCTCTTCTTCATAACGAAGAATCGGTTTACGGGCAGCTGTGGCTTCATCCATTCGTTTCACAATCGTATGATGCGGCGCTTCCTGGACGATTTCTGGATTTTCTTCAACCTCTTTTGCAATCTGAATCATTGCATCGATAAAGGCATCAAGTGTTTCTTTCGACTCTGTTTCTGTCGGCTCAATCATCATGCCCTCCTCCACATTCAACGGGAAATAAATGGTCGGCGGATGAAAATCAAAATCCAGCAGTCTTTTTGCCATATCCAATGTGCGGACACCCAGTTTTTTCTGAATGCTTCCAGATAATACAAATTCATGCTTACAATGCTGTGGATAAGGCATTTGAAATACTTTTTCTAATTTGCGCATCATGTAATTTGCATTTAACACGGCATATTCACTGACTTTTTTCAATCCTTCCGCTCCCATCGTCCGAATATACGTATAGGCACGCAGATTAATACCGAAATTCCCATAAAACGGTTTGACACGTCCAATCGATTGGGCTCTGTCATTTTCAAAGCGAAATGTGTCATTTTCCTTCACAATCAACGGCTTCGGCAAATAGGCAGCAAGCTCTTCGCTGACTCCAACTGGTCCTGAACCCGGTCCACCGCCGCCATGCGGGCCTGTAAATGTCTTATGAAGATTTAAATGTACTGCATCAAATCCCATATCTCCCGGTCTTACATAGCCCATAATGGCATTTAAATTAGCACCGTCATAATACAGCTTTCCGCCGGCTCCGTGAACAATTTCCGCCATTTCTAAAATATCCTTTTCAAACAATCCCAGGGTATTCGGATTAGTAAGCATTAATGCAGCTGTATCGTCCCCGACAACCCGCTGCAAATCATCAAGATCCACAATCCCCTCTTCATTTGATTTTACCGTTACTGCTTCAAAACCGGCTACTGCTGCTGATGCCGGGTTTGTTCCATGGGCAGAATCCGGTACAATGACTTTTGTGCGATGGTGATCTCCATTTGCTTCATGAAATGCCCGAATCATCATTAATGCAGTCCACTCTCCCTGCGCCCCCGCTGCTGACTGCAGAGAAACCTCGTGCATGCCGGTAATTTCCTTTAAAGCTTCCTGTAAATCATAAAGCATTTCCAAAGCACCCTGTACCGTACTTGGATCCTGGTAGGGATGAATATGGCTGAATCCATCCAAACGCGCAATGTCTTCATTGATTTTGGGATTATATTTCATCGTACATGAGCCCAGTGGATAAAATCCGGAATCCACACCATAATTTCGCGATGCAAGTCCGGTATAGTGGCGGATAATATCCAATTCACTTACCTCAGGCAGCTTTGGGGCTTCTTTGCGGATATAAACGTCCTCTAACTCTGCCTCCAGATCAAAGGGTTCGATTTCTAACGCTGGCAGGCTATAGCTCGTTCTTCCTTCTTTACTGCGTTCAAATAATAATGGAAAATTTTTATCAGACATGTATATCCCCCAATTCTTTCGCTAGTTGATCGATTTCTTGTTTTGTACGGAGTTCTGTCACAGCGACAAGCATCTGCCCCTGGCAGGACGGATCAAGCTTTCCTAAATCAAAACCGCCAAGGAAGCCTTTTTCAAGTAAAGCAGCGTTTACCTTTGTAATATCCTGCTTTAGCTCGATGACAAATTCATTGAAGAAAGATCCTTCATACACAACAGTAATACCATTTTCTATGAACTTCTTTTTCGCATAGCGGGCTTTCTGCATATTCATTTCCGCCATTTTCCGTATGCCATGCTTACCAATAGAGCTCATGGCGACCGAGCTGGCTAATGCATTCAGCGCCTGATTCGAACAGATATTTGATGTTGCCTTATCACGACGGATATGCTGCTCACGGGCCTGTAAAGTCAATACATAGCCTCTGACACCATTTTCATCCTTTGTCTGACCGACTAAACGTCCCGGTACTTTCCGCATTAATTTTTTACTCGTTGCAAAGTAGCCGCAATGCGGTCCGCCAAATTGAGCTGGAATGCCAAACACCTGCGTATCACCTGTTACAATATCTGCGCCAAATTCGCCCGGTGGAGTTAAGTAGCCAAGAGCAAGCGGATTGCTGGAGACAATCAGCATTGTTTTCTTCTGATTTTCCAACAGCTTTTGAATGGATTCCATCGGCTCAATCTGACCAAAAAAGTTTGGATATTGAACAACAACGCCTGCGATATCATCATTCAATAATGCTTCTAAATGATTGAGGTCGGTTTTGCCATTACTTAATTTAATCGGGATAATTTCTACTTCCTGCCCTTTTGCATACGTTTGAATAACCTGCTGATATTCAGGATGAACTGCACCGGATACCAATACTTTCTTTTTTTTGGTCTGCGCTGCACTTAAGTTCACTGCTTCTGCTAAAGCAGTACCCCCATCATACATCGAAGAGTTCGCTACCGGTAAAGCCGTCAGCTCAGAAATCATCGTCTGGAATTCAAAAATAGCCTGTAATTCTCCTTGGGATATTTCCGGCTGATACGGTGTATATGCCGTATAAAATTCAGATTTTGAAATAACATGGTCAACAATCGAAGGAATATAGTGATCATACACACCTGCTCCCAGAAAGGAGACAACCTCTTTCGTCGACGTATTTTTATTTGCCATCATCGTTAATTCCCTGGTTAATGCATATTCATTGACCGGTGCTTTCAAATTCATTTCCTTCTGCAGGCGGACACTGCTTGGAATATCTGCAAACAACGATTCTGTATCCTTAACCCCTATTGCGTCCAGCATGTCTTGTTTATCTTCATTTGTCATTGGTAAGTAACGGAACTCCATCTTTTTCTCCCCCTTATTTATTGCGTTGATAGAATGGTGTCTTCACCACTTTTGCTTTTAAACGGCGTTTTCGGATCTGGACTTCCACCTCTGTTCCAATCTTTGCAAAGTCTGATTGAATCAGTGCCAGCCCAATATTTTTATTTAATGTCGGTGATTGCGTACCTGACGTCACAAAACCAATTTCTTCCTCTTCCCGGTACACAGAGTAGCCATGCCTTGGAATTCCCTTATCCAGCATTTCAATCCCGACAAGCTTTCTTTCAGTCCCATGATCTGCTTGCAGGTTAAGTGCTTCTTTCCCAATAAAATCCGCTTCCTTATTCAGCTTTACGGCAAAGCCCAAGCCTGCTTCTAACGGCGAAATATCAGCTGTCAGCTCTTGACCGTATAAGGCAAGGTTCGCCTCAAACCGCAAAGTATCGCGTGCTCCTAAACCAATCGGTTGAATGCCTTCGTCTTCCCCTTTTTCCAGCAGGAGATTCCACAAACCTTTGCCATCTTCAGCGTCCAGGTAAATTTCAAAGCCGTCCTCACCCGTATATCCTGTTCTTGAGATGAGCACTTCACCGCCAATCCCTTTGATTGCTATATTTTTTTTAAAACGAAAGAAAGAGATATCGCTAAGCGGCTCCTCTGTAATCTTTTGTAAAATTTGTTCTGCATTCGGTCCTTGCAAAGCTAATTGTGCGAAATTTTCCGAAATATTTTCTATCGTGACATTTGGGTTAAATTTATTTTGTACCTGCAGCCATGCAAAATCTTTCTCTGTATTAGCCGCATTGACAACAAGCAGGTATTCATCTTTATCAAGCATATAAACAATTAAATCATCGACTGTTCCGCCATTTTCATAGCACATTATCGTATATTGTGCTTTATTTGGGACAAGCTTTGTTATATCGTTTGTTAATGCAGCCTGTAAAAAGTGAGCACTTTCCGGACCGCTTACCAGAATCTCTCCCATATGTGATACATCGAACAGACCGGCTTTTGTCCGAACCGCCTCGTGCTCTTCTTTAATGCTTGAAAACTGAACAGGTAAATCCCATCCACCGAAATCAATCGTTTTGGCATCCTTTTCATAAGCTGGGAAGACCGGGGTACGTTTTAATTCAGTCATCTAATTCTCTCCTTTTTAAGGTTGGTTAAAGTGCATGAACATCCTCTTAAAATCTGCTGGTGAAACAAAAAAATTCATTTTTAACACAAAAATAGAGACTCCTCCTAAAAGAAGTCTCTGTCCTCAAACCAGAAAGTTGCGTATTCACAAATAGCAGGATGTTTCATAGCACTGCGATAAATGAGAATACTTGCTTCGTGGGTGGCTTCTAAGCTTTGAAAACTCAGAAACACTCTCCAGAGTAGCGTCCTACAAGAGTCTTTTTGCCTGAGAGATTCGCTCTTAACTTGCTCCTTCGGCGTTACATTTACTGTAAGCTCTCCCCTTGTATTCATCCGCTGATTGAATATATTCATGTTGGTTATACTAAAGGATGTATAACACGTATTTCTATGTATATGTTAGCAGGAAAATCTATTTGACAAAAGTATATCATATCTATTTAAAAAAGTAATTGATAAAACCATATTTTATTAAAAGGATGTGAATCGAATATATGGATTCTATTCAAATTCAGCAGGATAATCAATTTATAAATGACTTAGAATCAGCTTTTCATGATGAAAGCGATTTAACTAATTGGAAGCTTTTCCGTATGGCCTATCAGGCTGCAAATGTGACAAAACGGCCTTCTTTCCGGGGACTGCAGGCATTGGAATACCTGCCTCATCTGGACTTTTTAGATCATCAGCTGCAAGCCGCTGAGCAAGTGATTGAAACGATGCATGGACGGGCTATTTTAGCAGACGAAGTAGGGCTTGGAAAAACGATTGAGGCAGGTCTTGTTTTAAAAGAGTATATGGTAAGAGGTCTGGTTAAAAAAGCATTGATTCTCGTCCCGGCTTCTCTCGTAAATCAATGGGAAAAAGAGTTAAATGATAAATTTCTCATTCCCGCCATTGCTCATCGAAAAAATTACAGCTGGGAGGACAACCCCATTATTATATCTTCTATTGATTCAGCCAAGCGTTCTCCACATCGGGAAGCAATCCTGGATTTAGATTATGATTTTATCCTGGTGGATGAAGCTCATAAATTGAAAAATGAACAAACAAAAAACTATCAGTTTGTACAGGGGTTAAAGAAAAAGTATTGTCTCTTATTAACAGCTACACCTGTTCAAAATAAGCTATTAGAATTATTTAACCTTGTCAGTCTTTTAAAGCCCGGGCATTTAGGAAATTATAAAAGTTTTACAGAGAAATACGGAAAGAATCGTAAGAAAATGGAGCAGGATCCTTATCTCAAGAAGCTTGTTCAGCAGGTGATGGTTCGCAATACCAGAAAGGATACGAGCTTAAACAATTCCAAAAGAAAAATCCATACTATTTGGACGTCGCTTCCAGATAGCTATGAGAAGGTTTACCAGCAATTAATGGCGCTGTCCTTCGGGATGGCATCATTCGCTAAAATTACCTACTTACGTGAATTCTGCTCCTCAAGAGAAGCTTGCTTTACATCACTGGTCAAATTAGGGGCTCATGAGAATGCCGCAGCCATTCAGGAAATAGTAGAAAATATTGAACAGCTGGAGCAGCATCCAAAGGCTGAAAAATTGGTCGAGCAGATTAAATCGCTAGATGGTGAAAAAGTTATTGTTTTTACAGAATATCGGGCTACCCAGTATTATCTGCAGTGGTATCTGCAGCAGCATGGTATCTCCTCTGTACCTTTTCGCGGCGGCTTTAAAAGAGGAAAAAAGGATTGGATGAAGCAATTATTTAAAGATCATGCACAGGTTCTTATTGCTACAGAGGCTGGCGGAGAAGGAATTAACCTGCAATTTTGCCATCATCTGATTAACTACGATTTACCCTGGAATCCAATGCGTCTGGAACAACGGATCGGGCGTATTCACCGTTTTGGCCAGGAATCGGACGTGCATATCTATAACCTTGTTACGAAGCAGACAATTGAGGAGCATATATTATCGATGCTTTATGAAAAAATTGATTTGTTTGAGAATGTCATTGGCCATTTAGATGCCATTTTAGCAGAGTTAAAAGTAGGTAGTATGGAAAAAGAAATAGAGTCTATCTATCAGGAGTCCACTTCAGCTGGAGAAGTTCGTATAAAGCTGGATAATTTGACATCTGTGATTAATCAGACAAACATGGAATACGACAGAGAGGAGCAGTATAAAGATGGAACAGCACATTGATTTATCCGATTTTCTGACCAACTATTTTGAAACAAAGCAATGTACGATTCTTTCCAGGGAGCAGGGACAAATTCATATTCAGCTTACGGAAGAAATGGATAAGGAATTAATGAACCGCCCTTTCTACTGGCATTACATTAAAAAAATCGGACGGGAAGGCGAGCCTCAGACACTTCGTCTGATTACAGATAAAGAAAAAACGAACGAGCCTGGTGAATGGATTCATTTTGGGAGTCCAAGGCTTCATCAAATTATCAATAAACTGATCGAAAAAGAGCGGTATACAAGGTTATTTGAACAAGTTCGCACATCGGAAAACACACCTCTGTATCCCTGGTTAGTCGTTAATATAAAAATCAGTTATCTTGGAGTGCAGCATAAGGATGAGATATTTTCTGTCGGCCTGCAGCTGCTCCATGGTCATATGACATCAAATATGATGGACTTTTTAGAGAACATGACGCTGGATAGGTCAATTTCAGATTATTGTTATACACTGACGCCGATGATCACTCCAAAAAGCGGATTTCTCCGTATCCAGAATCTTTTACGGCAGCATGTGCAAAATCAGGATAATGCCTGGGCTGTTACCTCTATAAAGCAATTAGAAACAGAAAAAGCTACATTAAAGCATTTTTATGAGGATGAACTGGACCATCCGAGGTACTTAGAGGAATTAGAAGCGCTGGAAAAGCGATTTAAACCAAGGATTACTTTTCAAGTGATTAATGGCGGGATTTTTTATTTAACAGCATCATCCAATTGAACAATACTTGAGTAGCAAAAAGAAAAAATCCGGACTTGCCTGAATTCTGCTGAAAAATTCAAGGAAGTCCGGATTTTCTTTCGCTGGAATATCGACAGTCCAGCCCTTTTTGAGCAGCTTCTTTTAGCCTATAATTTCTGAAATAATAGTCGCAATGGAAAAGAATCCAAAAACAACAGCAGTTAGAGCAGAGAACAACAGCGCCAGTATATTTTTATACTTCAACTGACGAATCACGGATACGACCGCTAATAACGCAACTAGTAAAAAGATAATTCCTAATATAATATGGCTCATCCGAAATTTTCCTCCTTTTCAACGTAACGAATCTTGTGTAAAATGTCAGTATTTAATACTATGTAATTATCGTTAAGCTATTTATATTTTATAGTATTTCCAAGTGTTTGTCGAGTTATTATAAAAGAATGGAGAGAGGAATATGGAAATTATCGCAATGCCAGTCGGCCTGGTTCAGGCAAATTGTTATATTATTTATAAAGAAGAGGAGAAAGATGCTTTAGTCATTGATCCTGGCGGTGAACCGGAAAAAATAATAGAAGCCATTGAAAATAATCAGCTTCATGTAAAGGCAATCCTGCTTACTCATGCACATTTTGATCATATTGGTGGTTTGGACAGTCTCAGAGAATTTACAAATGCACCGGTTTACCTTCATAAAAACGAATGGTCTTGGCTAAATCAGCCCGCCCTAAATGGCTCAGCTAAATTAATGGGTCAGACAGTTACTGCTCTGGCGGCGGATAAAGAATTAAAAGAAGCATCATTAGAAATTGGCGGATTTTCCATAGAAATCTTGCATACTCCCGGTCATTCTCCGGGAAGTGTCAGTTTTGTTTTTAAGGAAGACAATTTTGCGGTCTGTGGAGATGTGCTGTTTCAGCAGGGAATTGGCAGGACTGACTTAGCAGAAGGTAATATAAATACATTGGAGAAGTCGATAAGGGAGAAGTTATATCGTTTGCCTGGAGATTTGACCATTCTTCCCGGGCATGGTCCTGCAACAACCATCGACTATGAAAAGAAAAATAACCCCTTTTTTCCAGTATAAAAGCAGTGAAAAAGACCATCCGTATAAAACACAGATGGTCTTTTTCATCTTTTTAATGTCCAAATCCAGGTACAAGGATAAACTCAGAATACCAAGTATATCCAACAATAAATACCGTACAATATGCACCAAATAAGTACATGTACATACGTTCAGACAGCTTTAAGTAACTCAATGTAAGGAAAAACGCCGTTTGAACAAGGAATAATAGTGCAGTATTCAGCATGTCACCTACATAAAACATAACTGTAAAAATACCTGTCCAAAAGGCAAGAACACGAAACATACGGTCCATGTCTTCCCCCTCCTTTATAGGTAACGTTCTCATAGTTATTATATACGAGCGTGAAAGGATTGTAAACGATTCTTATAGAGGATGTTCAAAAAGTCACCATGACACATAAAAAGCGGATTGCGTGTTTTTTCCGATACAGCCAAGACTGACCGGAGCGATAATTAATCGCCTGCCGGAAACCATTGCAATTACTTCCCCCATTGAAAACCGTAAGTAATTTTTTGATCCGTACTGACAAAGAGATCCCCCGATAATAAATAGTTTGTCTGAAGTCCATAACAAATCAATCCATTTCATTTTAATTATTGTCTTTTAGAGAATACGGGCGGGCTAATAAATAAACATGATCATCCCCTGTTTGTTTTATTGAAAAGACGATATACACTGTATTGTTCGCTTCCTCCAGAAACGTTACAGTAACCTGCCCCTGAGGAAAATCATACACAGCTTGATATGATAAAGAAATCTCTTCCGTGTCTACTTCGTCACGGAATTTTTGATATGCCATTTGAAAAAGTGTCTCTACCTCTATATGGAACAACTGGTTATGGGCAATTACTTTTCCAGTCTGGTATTGATACAGCAAAAAATGCAGGGAAAGCAATACAATAAGAATGACCCAGACAACGTGGAGTAATAAAAATCCTTGCTGATTATGGATAATTGTAAATTGTTTTTTCATAAACTTCACCTGATTCTTTGGTAATGGTTAAAAAAATAGCATTGGTTTGTTCTTCAAAAATAACATTAGAAACCTGGTGAAGATAAATCTCATGACCGGATCTATTTACCTGCCTTCGTATAGCATTATTATACTGACTGAAACGCGCTGTTTTCTCACTGCCGTCATTTCGGTCAATAAATCGGATGTGCAACTGATTATTAGCTACATATGCAGAGGTAGAAGAAATCATTTCATAATGTAATTGAATAAAAAACTGTTGTACAGATAAGGCTTCCGTATGCGCTTGCTTCAACTGAAGCGTAGACAAAGCATAATATACAAAAGGAAGTGTCAGCACTAGAATTGTCATAGCAACAAGGATAGAAATGAGAGTAAATCCTTTTGTATTACTCCATAAGCGCGTAAAGACATTTTGTCTCTGTTTTTTGTTTGGCATTAGTCCATTCTGCACATCCCTTCAAGTACCCTCCCTCCAGTGAAAAAGAGAATTCTGCCGATGTCCGGTAAGGGGTTCGTGTATATTTATTCGGATAAGGTGCCATGCCAATCAGAACCTCCTGTAAATCATCATATAATTTACTTGTAATTTGTACCCTTTCGATAGAATTGTACTGTTCTCTTGCAATCAAGGAAAGAAGCGGTAAAAGTATAGTAAGCATGGAGAATAGAAGCAGCGATGCAATTAAAGTTTCAAATAAGGTAAAGCCTTTATCTTTCTTCCACATAATATCTGCCTTTCCCAAATGGAAATACAATCCGGTACGGCTCCCCGGCAAGGCTTATCCGAATTGTTTGCGGATTTCTGGTAACACCGCCGGCGTAAAATTCAACATCTTTTGGATTAGAGGTCTCTAGAGAAAATTGCGCCGGATATTCCCGTTTAATTTGCGTAGAGTGCTTAAGCAAAATGCGGTAGTGATCAGGATAAAACCTTAAAAAATATATTCCATTGATTTGCTGCGTACTCTTTGTATTTTGTAAAAAGAGTACATCCATTTCTAATGTATCAAGAAAATGCTGAAGCTCTAATTTATCCATCTGCTCCACCTGCAGCTTAGGCATAAGCAAGAGGATAATAGACAACACAGACAGCGCAAACAATGTTTCAATCAAAGTAAATCCTCGTTCAGTTTGAAGCATTTACAACACCATTAGAAATAGAAAGCTCATTTCCATTCGAGCATGTCCGTTGATCTTCAGTGATATAATCAGCACTGACAAGCTGGTTTAGACTGGAAGGTAAATTGCCTGTGTCAATACGATAAGCATCTACCTGGGCCTGTACAACGGAAATTAATGCATCACAGCCCTTTGAATGGACATCTCCTGTTTTCTTGCCCAGATTCGGTATTATCAGAATCATTATTACGGAGATAACCATTAAGACGATTAACATTTCAATCAGTGTAAAAGCTCTTTGATCTTTTAACATAAAACGGCTCCTTTACATCGTATTCATTAATTCAAACATCGGCGACATCAGACTAATATAGATAAATATGATAAATGCGCCAATAATCGAGAAAAAAATAGGCTGGATATAAACAATTCTTTTTTGCAGCCGCTGATACATAGTATCAATCGAAACATCCGCATAGACAGCTAAGTCCTTCGCCAGACTTTTTGCATCGATATTAGAAGATAAAATATCCGTCAGGTGATTCTCTAAAAATTCCATCGTCGTTAAAAGGCCATGAATGGAACGCCCTTTAAAATATTCTAATTGCATTTGCTTTGCGTAATAAGAAATAATCGGAAGCTTTGTCTGTTTGGACATGTAATTCAATAATTCCTTCATAGGCATTCCGGTTTGTAAAAGAGAGCTGTATAAAGCAGCAAAGTGGAAGGATGTTTGCCTCTTTTGATAAGAGCGGTATAGAGGGATTCTTTTATATAGAGTCAATTTTGTTTCTAAAGAGATATTTTTTCTTACAGCCAGCCAAATAAACAGACCAAAGCCAAATAGAATCAGAAGAACAAGGATGGAATAGCCAAGCCAGGAAGAGAGGAAAATAACGACCTGCAGCAGAATCGGAAGCTCTCCGAACATAAGCTGCTGAAAGGAAGGAATAACGCGCGAATAAATAAAAAATATCAGCCCGCTGAAAATCAGGAGTAATATAAGTGGATAACGTACGGTTTGCTGGAATTTACGAATGTAGTGAACACGCTGCTGAAATAATTGATAGCAATGTTCAATCCGCTCATATATGTTTGCTTTTTCCCGTACAACAAACAGGTAAGAGACAATAGAATGGTGAAAACCGGCTCTGTCCATTGCTTCATCTAAATGGTCTCCTGTCTCCAAATGTCTTAAAACCTGCTTTGAGACAGGCTCTAATTCACCATAATATTTCATGGTATCTAAAGCGTGGATGAGTGTCAAACCTCTGGAAAGCATACGCTGCAGGACTTGTAGAAATTGCAGCTGTGTAGTAATAGATATCTTATGATTATTGAAGCGAAACCGTTTCGGTAAAGCCATAAGCAAATGCCTTTCTTTGCAGATTTTTAAATTGATGCTGTTTTGGTAAATCTTGCAGCGTCCCCTCAATAGCTTCAGTCAAGTAAGCTCCCTCGATAAGCTCACCGATAGCGCTCCGCTGCTGTTTATTGTTCCTCATAATCGGAATTAAGCGTAAAGCTCCAACGCCGATAAGAATCTGATGAAGGTCGGCTGCTTTAATCCCCATCTCTTTTAATCGGAAAATAGTACCAATAGCATTTTTAGCATGCAGCGTACTTAAGACGAGATGACCGGTTAAAGCAGCCTCAACCGCAAATTGCGCGGTTTCTCTATCCCGAATCTCCCCGACCATCAAAATATCGGGGTCATGACGCAAAGCTGCTTTCAAGCCTGCCTGATAGGAAATACCTGCACGTTCATTAATCTGAACTTGCAAAATTTGTTTTATTTTTCTTTCAATAGGGTCTTCCAAGGAGATAATTTGGCAGGGCCTTTCCTTCATTTTCATTTCTAACAAGGAATATAGAGTCGATGATTTCCCGCTTCCAGTAGCTCCAGTTATTAAAATAAGCCCGGAATCATGATTCATCCATCTTCGCATTTGCTGTATTTGATTAGGGAAAAGAAACAAATAATCCAGCGGTAAAGTATCATTTTGAGGAAGAATTCGAATAGCTATCGTTTCTTGCTGATAATGAGGAAGCGTTGAGATACGAAGCGCATAATCTTTTGATCCAAAACTCCAAATCATTGTACCTGCCTGAGGCTTCCGGTTTTCGCCAATATCCATATTGGCACTGAATTTAAAAAATGTTCTGAGAAGCTGGTATTGCTTTGTTAAAATGGTGCGGATAAAGGTACGTTTACCATGGATACGAAAATAGATTTCTGTTTCCTGCTCGTATGGATAGAAGTGAATATCGGAGGCCTGCTGCTTTGTCGCCGACTGAAAGAGGTCGTCAGATAATTTGGTGACATGATTCATGTAGTCACCTCCTCTGCAAAAAATATTTGTGACATAGTCTATACAGTTCGACATCTCTTTTAATTATCCTTCTTTTTTATAAAAAAAGAATAGATTTTTTTTAATTGTTTAAGCTATACATAAAGTTGTCTTTAAAAGGGGCGTTGAATAAACTATGAAGAGCAATGATTATATTCGTTTTTTAACAGAAGAAATGGTAAAATACATGCATTTATCTTCAGAAGAAAAAGCAGAGCGGAAGCAAAAAAAACAGAAAGCTTCTAATCCCTTATACAGTAATAAATGGCTGGGAGTTATTCCTTTTTCTGTCCAGTCCTGGTATCGTAAAAGAAAAAACAGCCGGAAACCATCCAGCTAGCTTTCACCATCTGCCCTGCAAATCGCAGTATTGTATAAAAAAACGACACAGGCATTACACCTGCATCGTTCCTTTTATTCCTGTTCTTCCTCATCTCCAAAGTCAACAAATCGGAACAGATCTCCGTAAATGATGGAGTCAGAGTAAGAAAGCTCTGTATCTACTTTTTCTTGAATAGTATCGCAAGCACTCTCCACTTTCTCCAGCTCTTCATTTGCTTCTTCCTCTGAATCCGTCTCTTCTTCAACGATCTCATCCATTGGTTCTCCTGTTTCACGATCATAGCAGGAACCAGCAGTTTTTACAAATTCATCGCTGACAAAATCACCATTACGTAATGCTATATAGCCTTTTCTGTCATCACTGAATAAGTCATTACCGAAATAGATATCTTCGCCGGCATCGACACCAAGCATATTTAGCATCGTTGGTTTCAAGTCAATTTGACCGGTAACCTCATCAATCACTTCTCCATTCCCGTCTCCAGGAATATGAATGAATAATGGAACACGCTGTAATTGAACCTGATCATAAGGTGTAATCTCTTCCTGATCTAAATACTGTGCCATCGCTTTATTATGGTTCGCACTGATTCCAATGTGGTCACCCATAATAATGATAATGGAGTCTTCATAGAGACCGGACTCTTTCAGTTCATCAAAGAATTCTTCGATTGCCTCATCCATATAACGGACAGTCGGAATATAACTATTTAACGTATTGGAATTCGAGTCAAACTTATCAATTGTTGCATCTTCCTCATCCAATTCAAATGGGAAGTGGTTTGTTAATAATATCATTTTTGAATAGAATGGCTCTTCCAATTCTTCCAGAAGAGGAATAGATTGTTCAAAGAACGGTTTATCCTTCAGACCCCATCCTACTGAGTTTTCCGGAGTAACGTCATAAGACTCTTCGCCATAGAATTCATCAATATTTAAGCTGTTGTACATCGCATCCCGGTTCCAGAAGCTTTTATTATTTGCATGCAATACTGCAGAAGTATAGCCAGCTTCTTTTATCATTTCCGGAAATGCATGATAATCATTATTTCCGTGTGTAAAGAATACAGCACCACGGGATAACGGGTACAATGAGTTTTCTACTAAGAACTCTGAATCAGATGTATTCCCCTGACCGGTTTGTTCATAGAAGTTGTCAAAGTAATACGTGTCTTCATCCTGAGCTAATTCATTAAGGAATGGTGTAACCTCTTCCCCGTTTACTTCACTATTCATCACAAAATGCTGCAGTGATTCGGCATTCAGGAAAATGATATTTTTACCCTTGGCAACGCCATGCATTGCTTCACTGCGCTCATGCTCAATATTCTCGCGTACGTATTCCTGCATCTCAGGAATTTCATTTCCATCTGCAAAAACACGCTGTGATTCATTTTTAGAGTGAACAACCACATCATATACGTGGTAGTTAAACAGACCAATATTTTTAACTAAATATTCACGGTCAAAACCGCGGGTAAACAGTTGCGGTCTTTCCATTTCTGCTAAGAAAAAGTTACCTGCAAGTAAAACTAATGAAAATGCCAGAACGCCGACTTTGCCGCTCCTCGGATACAGTACAGATAAATTTCCTTCATATTTCTTACTTAAATACCAGACAATCGCAACATCTGCAAATATAAAAAGATCCCACGGTTTAATTAAAGTCAAGATACTGGATCCCAGATCCGTCATATTGCTTCCCATAAATAATTGCGGGATGGTTATAAAATCTGTAAATTGGCGATAGAATACAAGGTTGGCCCAAACAAGCAGGGACATTACTAATATAGCATACCGAATATACTTCATTTGTCTGGAAGACTTTTTAAACCAGACTCCTAATGCCAGAATTAAAAATGCCGACACAAATGGATTAATAAATAAAATTAATTCCTGCATGGAGTTATCGAGTTCAATATTAAATACAAAACGGTAGACAATATACGTTTTCAGCCCAAGTAGCAATGCCGCAATAACATAAAGCGGTATCTTTGGCTTTTTAAATCGTTTCATTTATATCCTCCCCTAAATAATAAAAACAGGAATACGAATTTCTTTAACATACTACTTCCCATTTTATTAACTAATGTAAACCTACAGTTAAAGAATTTTACATCTTATTCATACGATTTGGCAAGTAAAAGGTTTCACATTTAACTATTTTATTTTAATAGCCGTTCATAAATTACTATTTTAGTAGATAATCTAAAAAAATCAAGTCTGAAAATCAATTAACTATTATTTTCATACACAAGGTATGCTCCGCCAATAATACCTGCATCATTTCCCAGCTGACAAACTTTAATTGTACATACTTCACTCACTTTTGGCAATGCATGCCTCTCGAATGCTTTTGTGACAGCGCGGGTCAAGTAGTCTCCCGCGTTCGAAACACCGCCGCCTATTAAAATATTGGAAGGATTGATAACCATCGACATATTTGCCATTGCTTTCCCTAAAACATCTGTAGTATAGTCTATAATTTCCTCCGCAGCTTGATCTCCCTGCTTTGCCAGTTCAAAAATATCCTGCGTGGAAATACTTCCCTTATCTTGAAATATTTTTGCCAGGCGGGATTCAGGGTTTGTCTGCACCTTCTCCATTCCCTGTCTGACAATGCCAGTCGCAGATGCAATTGTTTCTAAGCATCCTTTTTTGCCACAATTACATAAATGACCATTTTCCAGTACCTCAATATGACCAATCTCGCCTGCCATACCATTGGCACCATTTAAAATCGAACCATTTGCAATGATTCCTCCGCCGACACCTGTTCCTAATGTGATAGCGATTAAATTTCTGGATTGATTTCCTGCACCTACCCAGTTTTCTCCTAACACAGCAATATTGGCATCATTTTCAACGTACACAGGAACCTTCGCTATTTTTTCAAGCTCTTCAGCCAAATGAATATCTTTCCATCCAATGTTGACAGCTTCGGTAATAATACCAGCATGTGTATCTACAAACCCTGGTGCCCCGACACCGATTCCTTTAATGGATGTATTGTTATATGCTGGCGTCTGTAATTTTGATTCAATACTATTCCAGATATCAGAAATAATATTGGCGCCTTTATTTGTTAAATCGGTTGGAATTTCCCACTTCTCTTTGATCTCTCCATGTTCTGTAATAAATCCAATTTTTACAGTGGTTCCGCCAACATCTACGCCTACTAATAGTTCATTCATTTATTCCCGTCTCCTTCTTATATTCTCTTATCTCTTTTTTTAGAAGCAATACCGCTTGCTGAAATTGCTGTGCATCAATCATTTTCCATTCATATAGTTCATTTATTTCCATTATCATTAATTCTAAATCGCCTAAACGGTCTGTTGTATAAATCAACGTACCAAATTTCATCAGCAATTTTCGTACTTCATATATACTCTGCATGTTATCACCAAAAATATTATATCAAAACGGCATGAAAATGGGAAATCGAAATAAGATCCAAATCGGATTAACGATCTGGATCTTTCGGTCGTAATATAGATGGGCGGAGATGTCTTACTGGTAATGGAAACCGGATAAATGTGTCACGCATATTCTTCGCTGAAAATGGAACCAGCGGCCAGAAATATGGCGTATTCAGTGTATTCATCTTGATTAAAAACAACAGCCAGATTGTTACACCGGCAACATAACCGCTTACACCAAATAATGCCGTGGAAAATAATAGAAATAAGCGGACAAGACGGTTTGCCATCCCTAATTCATAGCTTGGTGTGGCATAGGAACCAATTGCTGCGGTGGCGATATATAAGACCACCTCATGTGAAAACCAGCCAACTTGTACGGAGACCTCCCCAATCATAATGGCAGCTACTAACCCGAGTGCTGTCCCAAGTGCAGAGGGTGTATGGATAGAAGCCATCCTTAAAACATCCAGCCCCAGCTCGGCGATTAAAAATTGTACCAATAATGGGATAACCCCAGCATCCTCTGGACCTATAAAGGAATATGCGGGCGGTAATAGTTCAGGCTGTACAGAAAATAGATAATATAGCGGCAGCAGAACTAAAGAAAGAAATATGGCGATAAATCGAACAATTCGTAAATAAGCTCCGACACTTGGCTTTTGACGATATTCCTCTGCATGCTGCAGATGCTGCCAGAACGTTGTCTGGGTAATCATCGCACTAGGTGTCCCATCGATAATAAGTACAATATGCCCCTCCAGCAAATGAGAAGCAGCTGTATCCGGGCGTTCCGTATACCGGACTGCCGGATACGGGTTCCAATAACGGTCGCTGAAAAATTCTTCCAGTGTTTTTTCTGCCATCGGAAGTCCGTCTGTGTCTATCCCATTAATTAATTCTTTTAACTTCTCTACTTGTTTCGAGTCAGCTATATCCTCTATGTAACTAATAACAACATCTGTTTTAGAGCGCCTGCCGACCTGCATAAACTCCATCCTGAGAGACCGATCCCTCACCCGGCGCCTCGTCAGTGCTGTATTAAACACAAGTGTTTCAACAAAACCATCACGAGGCCCTCTGACCACCCTTTCCAGGTCAGGTTCCTCCGGAGATCGTGCCGGATATTGTCTTGCATCAATAATAATCGCTTTATCTAAACGATCGACAAATAAAACCGTTGCCCCAGAAAGGATAAAATCAATTAATTTATCCATTTCCTTCATTTCTTCTATTTCAATAAAGGGAATGTCTCTTTTCATTAATTTTCGCAGGGTATCTGTATCCAGTTCATTGGGCTTGAGTCTTTGCAGCGACTGCATAATAAATAACATCACATCATCTTTAACAAAACCATCAATCATAAACATAGCCATATCTTTGCCGGCATAGTTCAAATCTAAATAAATTAAATCAAAGCTTTTATCAACTGCTAAGTAAGACTTTAAATAAGAAACATTTGCTTCCAGGTTCGCTTCTACTTTTTTCATCTGATTCGTCACTTTTATCACCTTAATTATGATTAGGATGTAGATAGTTTATATCACCAGATGAAAACTATACATTACATTCTGATCGAAACAGCACGTAAAAAATCAGACCGCATCTTTTTAGCAGTCTGATTTTAGTTAATACGATGACAGTTGATTTTTTAAATCGGTTAATTCTTCATTATCCGGAAAATATTCTAAACCCTCATCGATAATCGCTTCAATATCCGCAGTGCCTGCTCCCAGCTCCGAATATAATACTGCCAGGTTATGATACATTTCCGGTACTCTTTCCTCATAATGAATCGCTTCTTCCAAATCTGTGACAGCTTCGACATATTTCGATTCCTGAATATAAGCGTACGAACGATGGAATAGAAAATATGGAATCAAACTAGAATCATCCGTCTGTTCAAGGGCTTCCGTTGTAATAGAAATAACCTCCGTGAAGTTATTTTCTTCTATTTGTCTTTCTGCTTCAATTAATTTCAGCTCTGGAGACGCCGCCTGAAACGACCAGCCATAAATAAATAAACCGAGACTGAGAACAAGATAGCTGATCAACCCAAGAAATTGATGCTTTCGGCTTTTTTTATTCGGAACATAGGCAGCAGCAGCGATGAAAAATCCACCTGCCAGCCCTCCCAGATGTGCTGCCATATCAATTTCAGGAACAGTAAACCCGAGAATCAAATTAATCCCTAAAATAAGCATAATTTGCGCACCCATTGTCTGGAAAAATATTTGTTTATATAGCAGACCAAATAAGAGCAACGCACCAAACAGAGCAAAAATGGCTCCGGATGCTCCTGCGGATACGTGGATAGAAAAGGCAAAGCTGGCGATAGAACCTGTTAAACCGCCTAGAAAATAGATCATTATAAACCGGATTCTTCCAAAAACCCGCTCAATAGTTGTCCCAAGATAAAATAGGGCAAGCATATTCATCATTAAATGGA
Source organism: Oceanobacillus sp. CFH 90083 (assembly GCF_009389585.1). Classification (GTDB taxonomy): domain Bacteria; phylum Bacillota; class Bacilli; order Bacillales; family Amphibacillaceae; genus Oceanobacillus. The sequence goes on from NZ_VIYG01000005.1 coordinate 26,524, forward strand.
GAAAATCAAGATGTAAAAACATGGATGTGAAAAATCTCCACCATTCCCCTTCCATGACAAGAACATTATAGTTTGCTCCCAAATCAATTAAATGCCGTATGCTCTCCATATCTCCACTTGTCAGCTGAAAAATAAAGATGAGTACATTTAAAGCTATAAGTATATATGTAAATAACGGTTTAGAAAATGAAAATATCTTTTTGCGCTTATCCTGCTCTTCCTGTATTTTTTGAAACAGCATATTCTTGCTGTCATTCGCTGCGGCTTCTTTCTCCGTATCTGTGAGATGCCTTTCTTTGTCTAAAGGCAAGGAAATATGTAAATCCTGATTTAATTGGCTCATCTTTTCTGTTTCGTCTCCGTCCACAAGATAATATACGTGCATCTTCGGAGATTTCTTTGTTCCTTCACCTTGTGGTTCTTTTAAATCTTCCCAATCATCAACGGGCTGCTCCTGCGCTATATAAATGGAATAAAATGTGGCATTTGGTCTTGCAATAGCTTGTCTTATCCGCTGCATCTGCTGATAAGCAATTTGCAGATCCTGCCGCAGACGATTGGCCCAATCAAAAGTTTGCGGCTTCACACGAACGATAGCGGATTTCCTGTCTATTTTCCGCTCGAGCCATATTTCATCCGTTTTATAGTCACCAGCAATAATTCGAAATCCTTGTTCCGTTAATTTTTTCACTAGCTCGTACGCTCGATATTGCATTGGTATGTCCATAAATCATCCTCCCCTCATTGAAGCATACCAAATATTTATAATCGGGCGCAACCATCGTCACAAAGTGAAACTGCATGGAGCGGGCTCTCTTTTCATCTCTCTCCCCCGCTTGAGACCAAGGAACAAAGGCTGAGTGCGCGACCTCATGTCGCATGCCCTTTGTGGTCTGTCTCCCGTAGATCCGAACCAACCGGACGGTTACTGACTGTCAGATTTGAAATGACACGATTCCTTATTGCTTGAAGCAGAAGTCTTACAGCCGGTTACACTGCGATACAGCAGAAGCTATCATCGTCAAAAAACTTCTTTATGCCGCATCAAAGAAATGGATGAATATTTTCTGATGATAATAGCCGGCGGCAAAGAGAGAATACATTATTTATTTCGTACAAAGCTGATGGTATATTCGTTTAAACTGCTTCCTTTTTCTTTTTCAACAAAATAATTTTCCCAATCAGCGGAACTAAAAACTTCCTTCCTTGTTTCCAACTTAACAGGCTATTTAAAATCCGGTATCTCCATTTCATAAAAATGATAAGCACAGAGAGAATCATGACAATCATAAAAATCATACGCAGCATATTGCCGGCCTCCTTTGATAAATGATGTTATCCGTTTTTTCTTTCACATCATTTATTGTCAACAAAGGAAGGAATCTTATGCATTAGATATGCTGTTTAGGTATTTTTATCATACGTTCCTCTGTTATCATCTGTTCCACAGGCAAATCATAGCTTGCTCTTGGAATTTTGTCGACAATTTGCTGTTCACTGCAAAGCGCAATTGTTGCTCCTGTATAATCAGCCAGCATTCGATCATAATACCCGCCTCCATAGCCAATCCGGTAACCGTCCTTATCAAAGACAACCCCCGGCACAAGCAGCAAATCAATCACATTTGACTGGATTGGCTTTGTTTTTTCAGGAATTGGTTCCTTTATCCCTGCATAACCATCTTGAATTTGATTTGCCTGACGCCAAGCATAATATTGCATTTCTTTTGTTTTTACAATACATTTGGGGGATGCAACTACCTTACCTTGTTCCCACGCTTTTTCAATAATTGGATATGTATTCCACTCTATAGCTGTTGAAATGGTAATTCCAATCGTTGATGCCTGCTGAAATACAGGATTTGCAAATAATTGCTGCTGCATTTTTTCTTCTATCTTTTTTCGTTCATACTCAGACAGCCTGCTTACATATTTCAGCATTTTTTGGCGAATTATCTTTTTTTCTGACATGGCAGATGCACCCCGATTCATTTTATACTTAAAGTGTAAAAAACTCTTATCCAATAGTATATCAGATAAGAGTTTTTTATAATTGCTTATTTTGTTTCACGGTGTAGGGTATGTTTTTTAAGACGTGGTGAGTATTTCATAAGCTCAATACGCTCAGGATTTTTACGTTTGTTTTTTGTAGAAATATAGTTACGATCTCCTGTTTCCGTGCAAGCTAACGTTATATTTACGCGCATATCTATCCCTCCAAACTTTTCAACTTGCCTTTTTACAAAACTGTACAGACTTTAATTATATTATCAAAGTTTCTTCAATTTATCAAGAAAGTTTCTTAAAAGAATAATAAATCTTTTCCTGCCTTGATTTATAGAGGCTGAGGCAATCTATTATTGTGATTTCTCCTGCTTTTAGCATAGTCACTGCTTTTATTTTATGGTATAACTATAAAAGATACGTAAAGGGAGGGAAAGAAAATGTTATTTGCCATTTTGGCAGTTATTGTAATTGGCATTGTTCTATTTATTCTATCGTTTTTTATTAACGACCGTCTTGAAGAAGTAGAAAGCCAGCTTGAACAATTGTCAATTACAACCATGCAGGATACATATCAGTTGAAAAAGAAAGTATCTGTTTTAGAAGAAGAATTATTACCTCAAAAAATATCAGATGATGCGATACCGCCTCATTCTAAAAATAATAACTAGAGGAGTATTATCATGAAACAACATGTAAGAGCGTTTGCTGTCGGTTTGTTAACCAGTGGAGCTTTGCTTCTCGCTATATATCTGTTTGGTAATCAATCCTCCGGTAATCTGGCAGACACCGAGCCGGATGAGTTAATTTCAGTTCTCGAAGATCGAGGATATGCTGTATTGACCCAGGACGAATATATCGCATATATTGTCGGCAGAGCGGATCCGGAAGAGGCTGAGACAGACTCAGATGCAGATGAAGCTGCTGAAGCAGATGCAAACAATGACGCTGAAGAGAATGAAAGTACGGACGAAGATGAAGAAGCATCCGAAGAAAACGGAAGCGATGAGGAAAGCAATGAGAATGCAGAGGGTAACAATAACAACTCTGATGGAAATGAAGATGAAGAGGTATCCGAAGAATCAGATGTTATTGAAGTAGAAATTACATTAGAAGATGGTGCGCCGCCTTCCACAATCAGTAACGCTTTAGAAGATGCCGGCCTTATTGATGATGCATGGGATTTTAATGATTTCCTGGAAGATAATGATTTAAGCGGAAGTGTTAAGCCGGGAACCTACGAAATCAATAGTGAGATGTCCTTCAGTGAGATCGGTGACATCATTACAACATATTCCGAATAAAATCAACTGCTTTGAAAGAAAACGTGGTAAGCCAGGAGAACTGGGATTCGCCCCATCAAAACCACACTTGATTTCCTAAAAGCTTTGTACTTTCTTAAATAAAAAACTTCCACCCATTCACTTGGGTGGAAGTTTTTTATTCTTCCTCTTCACTATCCTCTGCTTCTTCATCATGCTCTTCTTTGATTTCAAAATACGTATCTAAAATACGTTCGCCGATTCTTAAATTGATTTGATTTCCTTCACTGATCCCAACATTGGGAACCACAACCGCAAAGGCAACTTCTGGCTCATCAAACGGTGCATAGCCGACCAGCGTTAAATTATTCAAATCAAACTTCTCTCCATCGACAAATTCCGCTGTCTCTGCTGTACCTGTTTTACCAGCCGGATTATAGGACTTATTTTGAAAAAAACCACGCCCTGTCCCCTGTGATCCTTGATAGGCACGGCGGAAGCCTTCCTGCACACGGCTAATTTCATCATCTGTCATATTTACCCGGTTCATTACCGTTGTATTTTTTGAATAATACAATGGTCCAAGCTCATCTAAAGAAGCAATGGGGTCGTGGACCTGCTTTAAGAAATGAGGCTGGACACGATAGCCGTCGTTGGCAATGGTAGATACATATTGCGCCAGCTGCAGGGTAGTATACGTATCATACTGACCAATAGCAAAGTCAAGGATATTACCAGGGTTATCCGGTGTATCTCCTCTATACCCCGTATTTTCATATGGATAATCAATACCTGTTGTCGCTCCTAAACCAAACTGGTTAAAGTAATTTTGCAGAGTTTGTAAGGTTGATTTCATATCAATACCTAAACTTGCATTATGCGGCATTGGATAACGATAATCTCCGCCTAACCGTAAAGCAACATAAAACATATATACGTTAGAAGACCTCTCTAAAGCACTTAAATCATCCACTGCTCCCATCGGTGAAACAGATTTCTTCACTTCACTTCCCGCAAGCTGCATCGGGGCATCATTGAAGACTTCTCCGGGTGAAAGAACATCCGAGTCATAACCAGCCAGAATCGTTGCTCCTTTGATACTCGAACCAGGTTCGTGCGCATTGGCCAGAGCCATAAACGCCGCATCATTATATTCATCCTTCTCTGCATCATAATCCACGCCGGATATTGCCAGAAGCTCTCCGGTTTTCGGGTTCATCACAACAGCATAAGCGTTTGTGGCAAACCGGTTCGCGTAGGGGCTTCTTGATTTCATCGACTGCATCTCATCTAATATAATATCATCCACTTCTTTTTGAAAATCTAAATCAGTTGTTAAAACTAAATCTTTGCCCCGTTCTCCTGCAACAATGGTCTCTGATCCGACAATCGACCCATTTTGCCGGGTTGTATATTGGATTTGCTCTTTCCGTCCGCGCAGAAAGTCTTCATACTGCTCTTCCAGACCACTTCTGCCGACACGATCATTCCGACTGTACCCTTTTGTCAGATAGGCGCTCAAATCTTCTGCGGGAATACCCTGCTCCTGGCTTGAAATACTGCCTAAAATACTTGTTAACGTATTTCCGTTTGGATAAACACGATTCCAATCCGTAGTAGCGTTAATACCAGGCAATTCATCCAGATTTTCTGCTACGGAAGCATATTCCTCTGCTGTCACACCTTCGTTTTTCACAACCTGTGGCGTCAGCGCATATGCTTTATCCAGCTCTTTTTTAATCGCAATAATTTCCATTTCTTCATCTGAAAAATCTGCAATTTCTTCATCGGTAATTAATTCGAGCGTTGCATTATACACCTCGGAATTCTCCATCTCCTCGGTCTCAATTTCTTCCAATCTTTCTTCTATCTCTTCTTGATGCAACAATAAATAATATTCTCTTTTATCCCTGTCAGTGATGCGATTCATTATTTTTTCATTATCACTCATATTAATATATTGCGCTAATTTTTCCGCTACCTTTAGACGATCTTCTGCCTGAACACCTTTAGGAGGGGTATACGTAATGGAATACATCGCTTCATTATCTACAATAATTTGTCCATTCGTATCAAAAATCTTCCCCCGCGGTACAGGCACACTCGTTGTATCTAAATTGGTTCTCTCAATTTCATCCTGATAGGCTTCCCCATTTAAAATCTGAACGACACCCAGCTGAAGTATGAGTGCAGAAAATAATAAGAAAATAGCAAAGAAAAGAATATTCATACGAATAGGAAGCTGCGCCCGTTTTTTCTTTTTCTTCTTGTCTACCACTTTTTTCCTCCTTCGCATATATTTTAAGCTTACAAAGCATTACCTTATATGGCTCTTTTAAAAGTATAAGCAACAAATCATGTATATGCATCTTTTTAAACACCTAAATTATATTGTGGAGCGAATAAGGCTTAAACTGCGATTATTCGCCCCATCAAAACCGTTGTTCGTTAACCAATCGGGCTGTTACGGGCATTTAGATATTCCGCTTAGAAGTGATATACTTCCTTATTTCTTATAGTCGGAGTCTTACAGCCAAACTGCAATAAGGACTACTGTTTGATTTTACCACATTTAACGACTTTTTTCGTCCGTAAAATCTTCTTTTAATGCGATTTTTTGTTTTTTTGCCGGTCCAATAAAAATATTTCGGATGCAAAAATAAATGATCGCATGTCCTGCTCCAAATACAATCAATAATGCTGGTATAATCGTATCATGCGGGAATAGAAGCATACCAAATATAAATACAGCAATCGATGCAATTCTTCCCAGATTCAAATAAATTTCCCGGACAACAATATACTCCACTCTTCTCTCACTTACCATTCGCGCCCTGCCGATAACATCATAGGTCAGTGATTGATACGGAACTGTCAGAATGGGAAAAGCAATACCAATAATGATTGCGTACACAATTAACCAGAGCAGGCTCATTTCAAAAATAATAATAAATATAGACGCAAACAGCAGGATACCGCCAAATAAAATAGCCTTTTTCCGTAAAGCCGGCTTAATCCATTTCAAAGCGACAAAATAAAAAATAATCGATAATCCGGAAAGAAATAAATTGAAAACCCCTAAAACTAGCTCACTGTTGGTAACCAGAAAAATCCAGATGGTAATATAAAACCCGTAAATTCCTTCTCTCAGTCCTTGGAAAAAATGAGCATGTAAAATGCGCCGCCAATTTTTATTTCTCTTTCTTTCATTAATGACAGCAGCTAAAGCAAAGCTCCCCCTGCTGCCTTTTCGTATGATAAAAAAACTGGCAATAATAGCAGCAATAAATAAGGTTAAAGAGATAATAAAAATAACCGTGTACCCAACATCACCGGCCATTTTTGAAATCATCCATCCTGCAAGCAAGGGACCAACCATACCGGCAAATGATGTAAGTGTCCCTGAAATACTATTAAACCAATCCCTTGTATCCGGCTCCGTTATTTCAAATGTCAGCACATAATACGCCAGCCAGAAAAAACCATAGCCGATTCCTAATAAACAGCCGAGAATAAAATTATAATATGCTGCCAATTCGCCAATCCAAAGGACGAATAAGAAAAAGAAGCATAAGAAAAGAATACCAATTCGTAATATAATGATGCGATCGATTTTTTTAGATAATTTTCCCGCATAAATAAAAGATAACGCCTGGAATACATAGCTTGCTAAATGATAATTGGCAATCACAAAAAAGTCCCCGGATTGCTTCCAAAGATAGACATTGACAAAGGTATTGGATAAAAAGATTCCTGCAGCATACAGAACACCGATAAGCAGGAGAATCCAAAGATCCCGATATTCATCTTTTTGTTGTTTATATCTTCTATATTGCTGGTGTAATTGCATAAGAAAACGACTCCTTCACTTTCTATTTTTAGCGAAGGAATCGTATCTATACAAAAAGCTTGCAGAAACGTAAAGTTAACTGCAAGCTTTTTGTATTATTCATTATTATTTCGCAGCTTCGTAGTTACTTGCTACTTGATCCCAGCTTACTACATTCCAGAATGCAGAAATATATTCCGGGCGTTTGTTTTGATATTTAAGATAGTATGCATGCTCCCATACATCTAATCCTAATAATGGTGTCTTCCCTTCTGTTAATGGGGAATCCTGGTTTGGCGTGCTTGTAATTTCAAGCTCACCGTTATTTAATACGAGCCATGCCCAGCCTGAACCGAAACGTCCGGCTGCTGCCGCTGCAAAGTCTTCTTTAAACTGATCAAAGGAGCCGAATTTGCTGTTGATTTTATCAGCCAGCTCTCCTGCCGGCTCACCGCCGCCATTTGGAGATAATAACGTCCAGAAAAAGCTGTGGTTAGCATGTCCGCCTCCATTATTGCGTACTGCTGTGCGGATGCTTTCCGGAACCGCATCCAGATCAGCCACAAGCGCTTCAATGGATTTGTTTTGCAGATCTTCATGTCCTTCTAGTGCATCATTTAACTTTGTCACGTAGGTGTTGTGATGCTTCGTATGGTGAATGTTCATTGTTTCTTTATCGATAGATGGTTCCAATGCATCGTATGCATAAGGTAGTTCTGGTAATTCGAATTTTGCCATGGATAACTCCTCCTCTAAAATAAATGATGGTATTTAAGATCCTCCATTATTAAGGTATCAAAGGAAAGAATTTCTTGCAAATATTTTGCACCAGAATACATCATTTATTCCTTGTAAAGTAATCGTTTTAATAAAGTTCATTATTCGCCACATCATAGATCCGCATTCAGGTTATCCACGTTTAAAAGTTAAAAAATATACAAAAAAACAAGCATGCATGCTTGTTTTTAAGATGGCTCGGGACGGAATCGAACCGCCGACACAAGGATTTTCAGTCCTCTGCTCTACCGACTGAGCTACCGAGCCGTAGGATAAGCTTTCGTATAAAAAGCTCCACAATATTCTCTTGTAAAATATGTATGGAGGAGGTAGAGGGATGCGAACCCCCGCGCGGCTTGACCCGCCTGTCGGGCTTCAAGACCGAACCCTTCAGCCAGACTTGGGTATACCTCCGTAAAGAATAATGGTGGACCGTGCAGGACTCGAACCTACGACCGCTCGGTTAACAGCCGATTGCTCTACGACTGAGCTACTGTGGAAAATAGTTTATTTTTAATTAGCAACAAAATATAATTTATCACGTTCTGTTGATTATGTCAACATTTTTTTTGCGGTCTTGCAAAAGTTTTTATCAGAAGTTGACTGCAAGAATTATAATAGCACGTAAGATAACATATTTCAACAAAAACTTTTAAAAAGATATTTAATTTTTTGATGATGTACGGTTTGTGTTCAAAAAATCGGTGAAAAGAACCAAGCCCATTAGGTCGCACTGTCCACAGGGGTACGATTCCCAGTCCCTTCAGAAAGCGGAGCAGTTACTTACCCTGCCCGACATATTTGAAACTGGCGCTGCGATTATTCGCCCCTCTCAAAAGCGTCACGGTTACTCGTCCCATCGAAAAACGCTGTGCATCAAAATTGGGGAAAGCACAGATAAATTAAAGGCTCTGTCCGCTACTTCTGAGCAGACAGAGCCTTTGTATCAGATTTATAATTAATGTTCACCCAGGACGTTCTGAGCAATATTTACAGCATGGTCGCCAATTCGTTCTAAATTACTTAGAATATCAACAAAAACAATGCCGGCTGTTCCATTACAAATCCCTTCATTCATACGAATAATATGATTTTTACGGAATTTGCGCTCCATCTTATCAATTTGGTCTTCTTTTTGAATAACCTCTAACGCCGATTCTCTATCACTTGTCTCCAGCGACTCCACTGCTTGTTTTACTGTCATATACGTTAAATCAAACATCTTATTTAAATCTTCTAACGCTTGGTCCGTCAGAGAAACTTTATTGGACATTTTATAATCCACTAATTCAACAACATTCTCAAAATGATCGCCAATTCGTTCGATATCACGGATGGTGCTCATTAAGCTGGTATGCTCCACACTTTCATCCTCTGTTAAATTGGTAGAAGCAATATCCACTAAATACTCCGTAATTTTACGATCAAGATTATTGATCGCACCTTCAATTTGCAAGGACATCTCTGAGCTTTTCGGATTTTGCGTAGTTACATAATTATGCGCCTCTTCCAACCCTTGATACGCATATTTTCCCATACGGACGACTTCCAGTTTAGCCTGACCGAGTGCCAATGAGGAAGACTGCTGAAGGAAAATTGAATCCAAATGCTTCGGCTTATACTCAATAACTACATCATCACCGGGTACAAGCTTCGTAACAAGCCATGCCAAAAAGCCGATAAAAGGAAATTGAATAATTGTATTTGCTATATTATAGCTTCCATGGGCAAATGCAATTGTCATTTCCTTATTGAGATTCAACGCTGTTTCTAAATAACCGATAAAGCTTGTAAATGGTACTAACAGCAGCATAAAGATAATTGCACCAATTAAGTTGAAAGTTACATGTGTATATGCTGCACGTTTCGCAGCTACAGATGTTCCAATACTTGCTATAACTGCAGTAATCGTTGTACCGATATTATCACCAAACAGTACTGGAATTGCCGCATCTAATTCAATAGCTCCTTGTGCAAATAACCCCTGCAAAATACCAATGGTTGCAGTAGAACTTTGAACAATTACTGTAAAGACTGTACCAATTACTACACCGAGAATTGGTGTATCACTCATGGAAACAGTCAAATCCTGAAATGCCTGTAAAGAACGGAGCGGTGCCATTCCACTGCTCATTAATTCGAGTCCGAAGAATAAAGAACCGAACCCAAATAATGCCTGTCCGACAGCAATAATTTTTTGCTTTTTAAAGAAAAAGATTGTAAATGCACCCAGTGCCAAAATAAGTAACGAATATTCTCCAATGTCAATCCCGATAATAAACGCTGTGGCAGTCGTACCAATATTGGCACCCATAATCACACCAATTGCCTGTCTAAGTGTCATAAACCCTGCATTTACCAGCCCTACCGTTAAAACAGTAGTACCTGAACTGCTCTGAATAAGTATTGTTACCAGAATACCGGCAAGTACTCCTAAAAATGGATTACTGGTAAACCGGTCTAAAATATCCCGTAATCGGTCGCCGGCAGATTTTTGCAGGCCATCCCCCATCATTTTTATCCCCATCAGGAATATACCGATTCCTCCAATAAACTCAATAATTAACTTTTGAACATCGATATCCACGAAAACTTCATCCCTTCTACCTCTTATGTAAACTTTTGTAGAAATTTGTGCCTCATCCATTATTGATGATTCTAAAGAGAATGTAAATATATATGAAGAAAAATTTACATAGATTTAATATTTGTTTACATTCACATAAAAAGGGATGCTTAGTTTGTGTTTTTTTGTTTAAAACATGTATAATTCCAGGGATCATTGCATACAAATACAGGATTCATATCCAAATTAATGAAATGAATCCTGTTTCAGGGAATTTCTATTCAGCTAATCTTCTTGCAACTCCTCCACGCGCACACTGGTGCCGTCTACTGCAACCACTTTAATTCGCGTGCCTTTTTTAATCCAGCGTCCGCCAGACACAGCGCTGTAATGTTTTTTATTTACTTCAATCGTGCCAGAAGGTCTAAAATCGGTCAGGGCAACCCCTTCTTCTCCTAATAAGTCTTCATACTCTTTACTGAGCGAACTGTAGCCCTGCTCCTTGGTAAGCTGATCGACCAACGCGATTTTCGTCCACATCTGCCTTCGTTTAAATACCTTTAAAAACACCAGCGATGAAAATGATCCAACAATGATACTAATTACCGCATAGAGACCGCTTGCCAAATCTGGCTGCGGCAATGCGACAGCGACAATCATCAAGACCAGCCCGATCGTAGCCAGCGTACCATCATTCAACACTTTTCCATCAATAATAATCAGTAATATTCCCAGGAAATAAATAATAAACATGAGTAAGACAGAGTTGGTTTCTGTATAGATGGTAAAATAAACAGTTATAAATCCTAACCCCAATACACCAAAAATACCACGCATATTTACAAATATTTCACCTAATATAAATAAAGTTCCGAAAAATAAGGCAAGAAATCCAATCCATTGAAATTCAACGATATCCATACATTTCACATCCTCTCCATTATCCTGCTTATAATACTTATACTTGTTCAAAATGGCCGATAAAAAGCACCAGTCGGCTAAGAACGCGATGTTCCGGGGCCTAAGATTAATCGTCCCATCAAAAACATTTGGGACTGGGGATTACTCGCCCCTCAAAAGCGTTGCAGTTACTCGTCCCATCGTAAAAAAGCTGTGCGTCGAAAGTTCAAAGCACCGTGCTTTTTACGAACAGGCTTTCACACGATGTGATGACTTCTGTGTTGTCCATACGACGTGGGAGTTCTTAGTAGAAGTTCCTTTTTTCCCACCGCGTCATTTTTGTTGGACTTTTTGAATATCCTCTTACAATTATATGTACGTATGAGGTAAATAAATAGTTTCATTAAAGGAGAATTTTTATGGAATTTTTGCGTAGAATTTCCCTGATTACCTTTATTATATTAGTTGCAGTCAGTATTTTTCAAGATTTAGCTCAGTCTGATGGGACAAACACCTTTTCAAATAACGAGAAATCAAACCTGCCGCCGTTTGAAGCTGTTCCGGTGAAAATAAATCCAGGAGATACTGTCCTCAGTATTACGGAAGAAATTCAAACAACATCTGCCAATTCTGTATCTGTTGAAAACATTTTAAAAGCTTTTGAAGCATTAAATCCAACCGCTTACGCCAATGAACTCCATGCTCATGAAATTTACTATTTCCCTCGATTTCAGCCCGAATAAGAGAACCAAGGCATCTACTCATCCTTTCGGCGATGCCTTGGTTCTTATTATATATATGCTTATTTCTTATACAACCCGGGATTCCTCCTAAGAAAAAAATGGTATCACAAAAAAGGCGGAAATTAATGAGAGAATTCCTGCTATAATACCAATGATTCCAAGTATATTTGTCCCTCTGCTTCGTGCCACAAAACCAAATACAATACTGGCTGCCCCTAACATAATTGGCCAGGTAAAGAAGGAAATAACCGCTAAAACAATACTTCCCCAGCCATATAATGTTCCCGGGTTAACCCCGCTTTCTTCTTCAAATTCTGGCAGGTCAGCTTCGGTAAGCTCAGCGGAAAACTCCTCCATTCTTTTACTGTCTAATTTTCTGTCTGTATCCTCAGTCTTTGGTCTCTGTCCATGATTCGGCGCATCCTGTATATGTTTGTTTTTTTCATTATTATCCATCAGATAAACTCCTTACACTTTAGAATTATACGGTTAGCTTACGAAGTTAATCGTATTTCATACAGGTATCATGCGGAACTTTTAGCAAAGAATGGTATAATCATTTTGTTGCCTGCATATATTTACATGATGGAAGAAAATAAGATTAAAATTATATTTACAAAGGAGCGGTCTTATGTCTTTTTTTATAAAAGAAATGATTAAAAATAAATTACGGAAATTAACCTCAGAGGAAATTTTACACTATAGCAGTGAGTATGGCTTTTCCATTACACCTACACAAGCTGACAGAATCGTGAACTATTTAAGAGCCTCTTCCCCTAATCCTTTTGATCAGGCAGATCGTGAGCGTTTTATGACAGAGCTTGCAAAGATTACAGATCCAAAAACAGCAGCAGCAGCACAGCAGCTGATGGATGAGGTGATTAAATCCTATGGGATGGAGCATTTATTTTAGTTAGATAAAAAACTTGGCAAGCCAAGCCTGAAAGACGCAGAATTGCGTCAGCCGGGGTCTGGATTGGGTGCGATTACTCGTCCCATCCAAACCGCTGCACGTATACTTTACACTTTTTCTTAAAGTGTAAAAAAGATGAGCATTCCCATCAACAGGATGCTCATCTTTTTATTTATTTACCTTCCATAATAATTTCCTTTAAATTATCCTGGAAATCCCCTTCACGCAGCATGGCTATTTCATACTTGTACGGTGCTTTTTTATTCTTTTTATCTGTACCAACATAAGGTGTTTCGAGAATTTTAGGCAGCTCACTCAGCTGTGGATGATGAACAACTTTATGCAATGCATCAAAGCCGATATAACCAAAGCCGATATTTTCATGACGGTCTTTATGTGCCCCGCAGTCATTTTTACTGTCATTTACATGGACGACTTTCAGACGGTCCAATCCAACAATTTTATCAAATGTATTTAACACACCATCAAAATCATTGACAACATCATAGCCTGCGTCATGAATATGGCAGGTATCCATACAAACCGAAAGCTGTTCATTATGCGTTACACCGGAAATAATTTCAGCGAGCTCTTCAAATGTCCGTCCCATTTCAGAACCTTTTCCAGCCATTGTTTCTAAAGCAATTTGGACATCATTTTTCTGTTCAAGCACTTCATTTAATCCTTCAATAATCTTAGGAATTCCCTTTTCCGGACCTTCTCCGACATGCGCTCCCGGATGGAGGACAATCTGCTTTGCTCCCAGAGCTTCTGTACGCTCGATTTCTCTCCGCAGGAAATTAACACCTAATTCAAACGTCTCCGGCTTTACTGTATTTCCAATATTAATAATGTACGGTGCATGTACGACAATATCAGCTATTCCGTGAGCCTTCATATGCTCTAATCCCGCTTCAATATTTAACTCTTCAATCGGCTTTCTTCTGGTATTTTGCGGTGCACCTGTATAGATCATAAATGTATTTGCCCCGTATGAAGCCGCCTCTTCACTGGAGCCTAATAACATCTTTTTACCATTCATCGAAACATGAGAACCTATTTTCACCATATTTATTCCTCCTAGCGCTTCTTCCTTCTTTGTTCTTTCGTCATCTGTCTTTTAATCTGCTGTTGCTGCTGCTTCTGCTTTTTCTTATAGCCCGGCTTTACTTTCTTTGCTTTTCTTACCCGTTTCCAAGCTTCCCGGTCTGTACTTGTATCTGCCGTTTTACGACGCTGTCTCTCATTCCAGGATTTATCCTCTGTCCATTCTCCGTTCTTTACTTCTACAAAAGAAAATTCCAGACCTTTCTGCTCTAATCTTTCAATTAAACGGGCATCCTCTTCAGAATAGATGCTGACAGCTGTACCTTCTAATCCAGCTCTGGCTGTTCTGCCGACACGGTGAACATAAAAATGCTCCTCTTTTGGCAGCTGTGCGTTAATGACATGGCTTACTCCCTTAATATCGATTCCTCGTGAAGCTAAATCTGTTGCAACCACATATTGATAACGCAGCTGCTGGATTTCTTTTAAAACACGTTTTCTCTCCCGAGGAGTTAAACCGCCGTGAATGACACCAACATTTAAACCGTATCCTTCAAGTGCCTCTGCCAATTCATTTGCCTGCTGCTTCCCATTTGTAAAAATTAAGGCTAAGTATGGATGGATCGTCTGAGATATATCCCAAATAACCTTTGCCTCATCACGATGCTTTTTCCGGATAAGCCGATGCTCCATCGTTTCTGGAGAAAAATGCTCTTCAATTTTAATATATTCCGGATTCCTCAAATATTTTTTAAAGAAATGCTGCAGCCGTTGCGGAATAGTTGCTGAGAAAACCAGCAGCTGGATATCCTGTTTCGAGCGTACTAATAATTGGTCGACTTCCTCAATAAAGCCTAAATCAAGCATTAAGTCTGCCTCATCAATGACAAAGGTTTCCGCACTATATACCGATAATGCCCCATCTTTTACTAGATCTAAAATTCGTCCAGGTGTCCCTACAACAATCATTGGCGGCGTTTTTAATTTTTCAATTGATTTTTGTTTATCTGTGCCGCCAACAAGCAGCTTTGCTGTCCATTTTTCGGTTTTATCTGCAATGGTAATGATTTTTCTTACTTCGTTATAAAGCTGTGTTGCCAGCTCTCTTGTTGGTGCTGTAATAACAAACTGCACTTTCTTTTGGTTTTCGTCCAGTTTTTGAAACAGCGGCAATAAAAAAGCATGCGATTTGCCTGAGCCCGTTCTTGATTGACCAATCACACTTTTTCCATCCAGGATAGCCGGAATCACCTGTTCCTGAATCTCTGTCGGCTTTCTAAATTGAAGCCCTTGAATAATTTGCTGGATACCTGTATTCAAAGATAATTCTGCAAATGTTTTTCTCATCTGTTTCCCTCCTTGTATTAACTTTTCTTTTTTCATCTATTTTCACACAAATATGAACGGATCTGTATTCACTTCAGATACATATATTTTTGATTGGAATGCAGGAATTTCCTGTATCAGCCTATTCCGTGCTGCTGCTTTCATAATCTTTTCAATATAGTGCCCTGCATCAATAACTGTCAGGCCCAGCTGTTCCGCATCCTGAGCAGCATGAAAGGTCATATCTCCTGTAATATAGACATCTGCTTTTTTCCTTAATGCATGGCGCACATATTTTTCTCCACTGCCACCCAAAACAGCAACTCTTTTTACATTCTTTTCTATATTACCAGAAACACGCACAGTCGACATGTCTAAATGCTCTTTCACCTTTTCAACAAATTCTTTCATTGGCACGGATTGTTCCAATACACCAAAGCGACCAATACCAATCGATGATCCTTTGTTTTCCAAGGGATACATATCATAGGCCGGCTCTTCGTAAGGGTGAGCGGAATGAATTGCTTCCATAACCTTAGCAAGATTGCTCTTAGGCACCACTGCTTCTAATTTCTTTTCCTCCACATAGGTTAGCTTATTCTGCTTGCCAATATACGGATTAGCCTCTTCTGATGGACGGAATGTACCTTGTCCAGCAGTTTGAAAGGTGCAGTGACTGTAGTCACCAATTTGTCCTGCGCCGCCTTCATGTAAAGCTTCGCGTAATTCCTGTACATGTGAATCTGGAACAAAAACAACCACCTTAAGCAAAGACTCCTGCTCCAAAACCTCTAAAGGCTCTTTGTTCTTTAGACCAATGGCATCACTTAGTAAGTCATTGACACCGCCCTCTGCAATATCTAAATTCGTGTGTGCCGCAAAAACGGTAATATCATTTTTTAAAAGCTTTTGCAGTACCCGCCCCTTAGGGTGATCAACATTTATTTGCTTCAAAGGCTGAAATAGTAAAGGATGGTGCGCAATAATCAGGTTTGCTTCTTTTTCAACTGCTTCATCCACCACCTCTTCTGTCACATCCAGTGTTACTAAAATACGAGAAGTCGTGTCATGAAACCTCCCTGTCTGTAATCCGATATTATCCCAGTGATAGGCCAGATTTGCAGGTGCCCAGCTATCCATTATTTGAAAAAAATCAGCATGTTTAAGTGTTTGTTCCTTCATGATAAAGCTCCTCCTTTATCCAACGTAATTCTGTTTGGAAATCAGATATTTTTTCATGATTTATTTGTTTGGCTTGCTTCATTTGTGAAATGATTCGCTCCAGATTGGCTTCCTCATATGTCCATTTCTTTACAAAAGCAGGATTTTTTTCATATAACAAATAGGGACCCAATAAAAATTGCTTTTCCTTTATTTGCTGATTATCATTGTATGGTGAAGGTGCAGCCGTATTACGGTCAGCAACAAGAATTTCATAAATATGACCTTGTTCGTCCACGATTTCTTCTGCTATCAATATAAAACCGTTTTGGTCAAACCATTGTCTGACTGCTCTTGCATCTACATTAGGCTGTGCAATAATTCTTCCAGCAGATTTAGCAATCGCTGTACCGTTCTCTAAGATGGAAGTAATTAATGACCCGCCCATTCCTGCAATCACAATTTGCTTCGCCTCTCCTTCCTTTAAGACAGCTAAACCATTTCCCAAACGGGCATCAATCCGTTCTTCTAATTGATGAAATTGAATCGTTTTTTTTGCACTGTCTAAAGGCCCCTGGTTCACTTCGCCAGCAACGGCTCTTGCTGTTTTATCTCTCAGGCAGACATAGGCAGGCAGATACGCATGGTCTGATCCGATATCTGCAAAGTCAGCTCCCTGCGGCAGATAATCAGCCACTTTTTTTAAACGATTTGAAAGTGGAATATGTTGGTTCATTGCATTTTCTCCTTTATTTCTACAATAAGAAAAGCTTTCTGATTCGTACAGAAAGCTTTCATTTCTTCCATTATATATTATTGATGCTCACTTAACCACTCACTAAGTGCGTCTAAATCTTCACCTTGAAGCTGTGGGAAAGCAGGCATACCTCCATCCGTTCCATTTGCAATAATATCTGCAATTTCTTCCTGAGAGTAGGTACTTCCAATCTGAGTTAAATCTGGCGCAGAGCCGCTTGCTAAATCTTGGCCATGACAGCTTACACAGTTATTTTGATATACCTCTTCACCAGCATTAGCAGAAGTAGACTCACCGCCTTCTTCGCCGCCCTCAGCCTGTTCTGTTTGCTCTTCTCCATTTTCTTCGGCATCTTGAATAGCCTGTCTCTGATCAATACCAATTACTGAAATAATAATGACTGCAATCAGCCCCAGCCCGGCAATAATTGCATATGGTATAACCGGATTCTTTTTCATTACGCTTCCTCCTTATGTAACACAAATATTAATAAATTCATACTACTATTAGTTTACTCGAAATTTAATAATTTTTAAAGGCTTATCCTTGATATTAATTGGATGCTTTTTTAAAGTGTAAAGAAAACGACATAAGTTATGACACTTAGAGCCAGAGCAAGCCCTGTATAATAAAAAATAGGCAGTTTTTTCAAATATCCAACAACACCCCAGCCTATTCCATTAGCAATAATAACAAAATTAATATACTCCCCTAAGCCTACCGCTTCAAATATACAAATAGACAGCTGTAGAACATATAAAAATTGAATAAATAGAAATAAATAGCGATATCTCCGGGAACTATTCTTTCCCACTTTTAAGTAGATCAGCATATTTATCATGAAAACAACGCTTAGAATACCTGCCATGATATACCAGGACAATTGATCGTCATAATCTAAAAAGATAACGCTTCCTAAAACGAATAAAACAATAGCAAAGTGAATTTTTTTACCAACAGGTGACCATATACTCTGTTTATTTTTTAATTTTATTTCCCCGCCTCTGGTATACAACGCTAATAAAAAATCACATTGTTCCTCCGGCAGCAGACGATTTTCTTTCCATTTTAGTATTTCCCGGATAATCAATTGATTTTTTTCCTGGTTATTCATACATCCACCTCAAAAGCTTCATCTATACTTGTATGTTAGAGGCTGTTTTCTTAAAGGAATTTGTTATTATTTTGCCGAAACCTGACGCAGCACCTATTCGTTCATACAAATAATAACTGGAATATGCAAGCTGATAAAGATTGACCTGCACATTCCATCACCTGGTATATATAAAATTAATTTACTATTGCATGTTCAAAAAGTCCGATTAAAAAGGGCTTTTTGCACATCTTTTACGATTGAATTGAATTACTTCTTAATCAAGGAAATCCTTTAATCGTTTGCTCCTGCTTGGATGTCTTAATTTACGCAATGCTTTTGCTTCAATTTGCCGGATACGTTCTCTGGTGACACCAAATACTTTTCCAACTTCCTCAAGCGTCCTCGTTCTGCCATCATCTAATCCAAAGCGGAGCCGGAGCACATTTTCTTCTCTGTCTGTTAATGTGTCCAATACATCTTCCAGCTGTTCTTTTAATAATTCATAGGCAGCATGGTCTGATGGCGAAATAGCTTCCTGATCCTCAATGAAATCTCCTAAGTGGGAGTCATCTTCTTCTCCGATCGGCGTTTCTAAGGATACCGGTTCCTGGGCGATTTTTAGAATATCGCGGACCTTGTCAGGGCTTAGTTCCATTTCCTCCCCAATTTCTTCCGGTGTCGGCTCACGCCCCAAGTCTTGCAGCAGGGAACGCTGCACGCGGATTAATTTATTAATGGTTTCCACCATATGAACCGGGATACGGATGGTACGGGCCTGGTCTGCAATAGCACGAGTTATAGCTTGTCTGATCCACCATGTAGCATAGGTACTGAATTTAAACCCTTTACGGTAGTCAAACTTCTCAACAGCTTTAATCAGACCCATGTTTCCTTCCTGAATTAAATCTAAGAAAAGCATCCCCCGTCCAACATACCGTTTGGCTATGCTGACAACGAGACGCAGATTTGCCTCGGCTAATCTTCTTTTTGCTTCGCTATCTCCTTCTTCGATCCGGGAAGCAAGTTCAATCTCCTCTGCTGCAGAAAGTAAATCTACCCTGCCTATTTCTTTTAAATACATACGAACAGGATCATTAATCTTAATCCCTAATGGTACACTGAGATCATTAAGATTAATTTCCTCCTCTTTTGCGATTTTCTGCATTTCGGGGTCATCCTCAGACTCACCTAGCACATCGACACCCTGTTCTTCCAGGTACTCATAAAACTCATCCATTTGTTCGGGTTCCATGTCAAAATTAGATAAACCGTCAGCCACTTCTTCATAAGCAAGCGTTCCGCGCTTCTTACCCATATCAACTAATTTTTCTTTTGCCTGCTCTAAGGTCAGTTCGGATTCTTTCATATGCGAAGGTTTTTGTTCGGCCATGAGTCCCCCTCCTTCCAAATTGTTGAATTAATTTTCATTTTTTTGCTTCTGCAGCTGGATTAGCTCCATTGCCAAACGCGCAGCCTCCAAAGGGTCATTTTCCTGTTCCGCTTTTTTCTGCTGCTCTTTTAAGCTTTTTTTTGCTTGATTTTGATTAGCCTCCCGAAGAATCATTCGTAAGTAATCATCAATTTCTTCCTCTGTGCTGTTCTGCACATCACTGGACATAGCAAGTTCAATCACTTGATTCTTCAGATGCTGATCAGACAGTCTCTCCATAAATAAACTAATATCTGGTGCGTTTCCTTCTTCATAAAATGCATACAAATGCGTTGCCACAATTTTATGGTCATTTACATTAAATCCGGCTCCCAGCTCATATTGTACTTTATCAGCTATATGAGCATCCTGAAGCATATAGGATATGATTTTTTTTTCTGCATTAATATATGCCGGATATAACCTTTTCTTATTTACAGGTACATATGAATTAGTATAACTCTTATTACTTTGATTATCCTTCGAAGCAGGAACTCTTTTTTGATACTGGTTCAGCTGATTCATCAGCGTGTCTACAGACAAGTCAAATTCCTTATGCAATTCCTGAATATAATATTCCCGTTCAAGCGCACTCTCAATCATGGAAAGTTCTTTTAAAACGCGTTCGATATATTCAATACGCTCACTTTCCAGCTGCAGATTAAAGTGTCTGCGCTGATACCGCATAAAGAAACTCATATAACTGTCACTTGTACGCAGAACCTTTTCTCTAAAAGCTTCCCCGCCATGCTGCCGGATGTAACTGTCGGGATCCTCTTTAGCATCTAAATTCGCAATACGGACATCACAGCCAACCGTCTGTAATAAAAGCGCCGACTTATAACGGGCTTCTATCCCTGCACTATCACCATCAAAACAAATAATAACGGTGTCCACATAGCGATTCAAAAGCTTGGCCTGCGTTTCTGTCAAAGCAGTCCCCATCGTAGCGACAACATTCTTAACGCCAGCCTGGTAGGCGGAAATCACATCCATATAGCCTTCCATTAATACAGCTTCATTTTCCTTTCGAATATGGCGCTTTGCCAAATCAAAGTTATATAAAAGCTTACTTTTTTGAAAAAGCTCCCCTTCTGAGCTGTTTAAATACTTTGGACCGCTGTCATCCTGCAATGTCCTGCCTCCAAAACCGACAGTACGTCCCAGTGCATTACGTATGGGAAAAATAATCCTGCCCCGAAAACGGTCAATGACTTCATTATTATCGTTTCCTGCTAAAATACCGCTTTTCAAAAGTAATGGTTTAGAATATCCTTTTTGTGTCAGAAATCTTGAAGTAAAATCACGCTTATCGGGCGCATACCCAATCTGAAATTCTTCTAACGTCTCTTTTGTAAGCCCGCGGCTAGTCAGATACTCTAATCCATCCTTCCCATCTTTTTGATACTTTATGAGATGATGATACAATTTCGTTAACCATTCATATGCCGAGAGCATTTGCTCTGTTTCCTCTGACATTGAGGTTTCTTTTCTGAGTGATGCTGTTGGCAGCTCCACTCCACTGCGATCGGCTAAATGCTTTAGCGCCTCATAAAATGTAAAATTCTCCATTTCCATCAAAAACGAAAAAACATTTCCACCTTTGCCGCAGCCAAAGCAATGAAAAATCTGTTTTTCTTGAGTAACCGAGAATGAGGGCGTATTTTCACCGTGAAAAGGGCATAAACCAAAATAGTTTTTACCTTGTTTTTTTAATTGAATGTACTCTCCAATGACGTCGACAATATCATTGGATTTTTTCACTTCTTCAATAATTGGTTCAGGTATTTGATTAGCCATAGTTACCACCAACTATTCTATTTGTTTTTTAGAGGATGTTCAAAAGTCCAACAAAAACGACGCATCGAATTTTTGAACACACATTTTAGAGAGAGTGTACAAAATCCTCCTTTTTAAACTGCTATTGTTCCTTCACTGATTATTCGACATATTTTTTCCTTATTCTCAAAAAAAATAGCCTTAACATAGATTCTACAAAGGATACATAGATTCCTTCTTTTTTTGAGCAAATTATGATTAAAATTGCATTTTATTTAAATCTGCTCATACGATTTACCATTATAATATATTTTTTAATAGAATTCTATTAATTTGCATGGAAATCTATTAAAAAAGAAAAACATTCCGTGATCGCTGCATACAGAATGCTTTTCAAGTGGTTTTATGAAATGAATTACTTTGTGTCTATACTCTTATGCTTGTCTGCTTTGCCACATCCTAATAATTTGATTAGCTGTTTCCTCTACTGCTTTATGAGAAACATCGATGACAGGGCAGCCAATTTTCTCAACGACTTCATTGAAAAATTCCAATTCCTGTTCAATTCTATTTACATTTGCATAGGTTGCCTGATCGCCGAGTCCCAGCGCTTTTAGCCGCTCTTTCCGAATACCATTCAGCTTTTCTGAAGATATACGCAGACCGATACATTTTTTAGGGTCAACCATCATCAGTTCTTCCGGCGGATCCACCTCTGGAACAATCGGAACATTTGCCACTTTAAAACGCTTATGTGCCAAAAATTGAGATAACGGGGTCTTTGACGTTCTGGAAACACCTATTAATACAATATCCGCCCGGGTAATTCCTCTTGGGTCTCTGCCATCATCGTATTTGACAGCAAATTCAATCGCTTCAATCTTTTTAAAATAATCTTCATCTAATTTATGAACAAGTCCAGCCTCCAACCTTGGCCGATCGCTAAACACGCGCTCCATGGCATCCATTGTTGGACCCATAATATCAATCACTTCAATCTCTATTTCTGATGCGCGCTTGTTTAAATAGGCACGCAGCTCCGGGTCAATCAATGTAAAACCGACAAGACTTGAATTTAATTTTGCCTGTTGCAGGAATTCATCAATCGTTTCTTTATCTTCTACATAAGGAACACGCTGAATTTTGTAATCTCCGCTTTTGAATTGGCTTAAGCCTGCTTTCATTACCAACTCGGCTGTTTCCCCAACAGAATCAGATAATACATAAATAACTTGCTGCTCCGTCATCTCGACATCCTCCCCTTAGCTTCTAAGAAATTAAATTGTATTTTCAATCGTTAATTCAACCAGCAGTTTTGTTATCGTTGTTTTTGTGATCCGACCGATAACCTCAAGACCATCTTCTGTGTCTTTTACGACAGGGACACCATCAATTTGCTTGGATATAAGCTGATGGGCTACATCGATAAGCAAGTCATTTTTGCGGCAAACTGTAATATTGGGCATTCTTGTCATGATAATTGGTACAGGTATCGAGCTTAAATCTTGTCTGCCCATGCTTGCACGTAATAAGTCTTTCCGGGAAAGCACCCCCGCCAGACATGCATTTTCATCCACAACAAAAAGCGTACCGACATCTTCCAGGAACATGGTTGATATGGCATCGTATACAGACACCTTTTCATTCACAGCGACAGGAACCTGCTGAAATTCATGAACCTTATATCGTTTGATCTTTTCTGTTAACAATTCCGAACCTGTTTTACCTGTATAAAAGTAGCCTACACGAGGGCGTGCATCTAAAAAACCAGCCATTGTCAAAATAGCTAGATCCGGCCTTAATGTAGCACGGGTCAAGGCAAGCTGATCTGCTATTTGCTCACCAGTAATAGGACCATCTGCCTTCACTATTTCTATAATTCGCTGCTGTCTGTTCGATAAGTCCACTTTTTCACCACCTATACTGCCGCATTATTGACAAATGAGCAATATGATTTCTATTGCTGATTTCCTCAAAATTGGTATATATGAAGGATACATACCATGCTTGCTTCATCTCAAACATCCTCTTAAAGCATGGTATGTTATTATTATTCGACTTTATTCACCGAAATTCCTTTTTTAATCTTTTAGAAAGTATAGAACTTATGCATGCTGCTTCCATGCCACTTTGCGCAAGTCTGCGTATTGCAGGATCAGTACGGAAAGCTCATGAATGATCGAGAGACGGTTTTTTCTTACTTCTTCATTATCATCCATAATCATATTTTGGTCAAAGAATGCATGAATATCATCTGCAAGGTCTGTCAGCAGCTGTAGTGCCTCCGCACTGTTTTGCGCTTCCAGCTGCTCGGCATAGCTTGATTTTACTGTTTTCACAGCTTCATATAATACTTTTTCTGATTCTGTCTGGAAGAGTGCAGGATTGATCTTATGATTTTTATCCTCTACCTTGCCTTCAAGGTTCAACACTCGAACGAGCGCTTCCTGTGACATTTTAAATTGGGCATCCGCTTTTTTAACAGATAAAACATGTGCTTTATCTACTGCAAAATGAAATACACCTAGTTGATTATCTACAACAGCATGAATGATATCTGCTTCAATATTTTCTTCACGCATTAAATATTCGGCACGGGAAGCAAAAAATGCTCGTAAATCTTCTTTTGCAGAAGCATTTACTGTTAAACCGGCACCTTCTAATACAGATAGGGCATATGCAATACAGGATTCTACTGTTATATCCCAATTTTGATCCTTTAAAATACGTAAAATTCCCATGGCCTGCCTTCTTAAACCATATGGATCCTGGGAACCGCTCGGGATTAGTCCGACACTGATACATCCTGCAATGGTATCTATCTTATCAGCAACACTCAGTACCGCACCAACCGGACTTGCCGGAAGCTCTCCATGAGACTGCTTCGGTAAATAATGCTCGCGAATTGCTTGGGATACTTCTTTTGCTTCCCCAAAATAGGAAGCATATTTTTCACCCATCACCCCCTGCAGCTCCGTGAATTCATTTACCATATTTGTCATTAAATCAAATTTACTGATTTCAGCTGCACGGGCAACTTCTTTGATTTCATTCAAAGCAAGCTCTTCTGCCAAGTGATTAGCAATTTTTTTGACACGATTTACTTTCTCTGTATACGTACCAAGCTTTTCTTGAAATACAACACGAGTAAGCTTTTTCTGGAAGTAATCAATTGAAAGCTTTTTGTCCTCTTCAAAAAAGAATTCTGCATCCGCAAGACGTGCCCGTAGCACCTTCTCGTTTCCCCGAATAACTGTCTCCAGCTCATAATCGTCACCATTTCTTACGCCGACAAATTTAGGCAGCAGCTCGCCATCCCGTTCAACTGGGAAATAACGCTGATGCTCAGCCATCGACGTAATAAGGACTTCATTCGGCAATTCTAAGAAAGAATCAGCGAAACTGCCGACAAAGGCTGTAGGGTATTCCACCAGGTTTTTCACTTCCTTCAAAAGCTGCTGCTCAACCGGAATTTGAAAACCATTCTTTTCCTCTAATACCTCAAGCTGTTCAACAATCTGCTTTTCCCGCTTTTTAGCGTCAGCAATCACATAATGATCTCTTAAGAGCTGTTCATATTGTTTTGGCTCCTCTATTGTCAGCTTACCGCTAAGGAAGCGATGTCCATATGTGAAGTTTCCAGTTTTCACATGAGCGATTTCAAATGGAATCACTTCATTACCATAAAGTGCAACCAACCAGCGGATTGGTCTTGCATAGCGTAATGTTTCATTTGCCCAGCGCATGTTTTTACCAAATGTAATCGACTCGATTATATCCTTAAATTCCGGAAGCAGAGATTGCACTGTTTTTCCTTCGATATATTTTTTTACATAAATATAAGCTGTTCCTTTGATCTCTTTTACATAAATATCGTCCGTTGTTTTTCCTTGGCCTTTTGTAAAACCTTCTGCGGCTTTTGTCCAATTCCCCTGATCATCTTGTGCAATCTTTAAGGCAGGTCCTTTTGCTTCTTCTTCCATCGATGTCTGGCTCTCTGCCACCTCATTTATAAGGACAGCCAGCCTTCGGGGAGTTGAAAAAGAAACCGCAGATGAATAGGAAATGCGCTGATCCTCCAGCCATTTCTTGGTTTTAGCTAATACTTGGGCTTCCGCATCATCGATAAAACGAGCCGGCAGCTCCTCTAATCCAATTTCAATCAATACATCCTGTGCCATCCTAGTTCGCCTCCTCTTTCAGCATTGGAAAACCTAATTTTTCGCGCTCTTGCACATAAATTTTTGAAATACTGCGTGCCAGGTTACGGATACGGCTGATATAGCCTGTTCTTTCTGTTACAGAAATAACCCCTCTGGCGTCTAAGAGATTAAAGGTATGTGAGCATTTTAAAACGTAGTCATATGCCGGGAAAACAAGTCCTTGCTCCATAGTTGTTTTTGCTTCCTGTTCATATTTCATAAATAAATCAAATAGCATATCTGTATTTGAAGTTTCAAAGGTATAGACAGAATGCTCATATTCCGGCTGGTAGAAAATATCACGGAGCGTCACACCATTATTCCACTCTAAGTCAAACACATTTTCCTTATCTTGAATATAAGAAGCAAGCCGCTCAATTCCATATGTCAATTCAACAGTAACAGGGCTCGCTTCTAAACCGCCGATTTGCTGGAAATAGGTAAACTGCGTAATTTCCATCCCATCCAGCCATACTTCCCAGCCAAGGCCTGCTGCACCAAGTGTCGGATTCTCCCAATTGTCTTCTACAAAGCGAATATCATGCTTCAGCGGGTCAATCCCAAGTTTTTTCAAAGACTCTAAATACAGCTCCTGAATATTCGCGGGAGAAGGCTTCATAATAACCTGAAACTGATGATGCTGATACAGACGATTCGGATTTTTCCCGTACCTTCCATCCGCCGGACGTCTGGAAGGCTCTACATAAGCAACATTCCACGGCTCTGGTCCAAGACTTCGCAGCAGCGTCATCGGAGACATTGTTCCCGCACCTTTTTCTGTGTCATATGCCTGCATTAAAATACAGTTTTGATCTGACCAATGATTTTGCAAAGTTAAAATCATTTCTTGAATATTCATCTACTCCACACTCCTTTAATGGATTAAAAATTTAATATTAAGTCCGCAACATCCTTTGAATCAGGTGAAATCAATCAGAAAAGCCGTCCCTATGCCTGTCATTAAAACAGACATAGGGACGGCTCAAAACCGCGGTTCCACCCTATTTGCCCTTATTTTACAAGAGCCTCTTTTCATTGCTGTTACTCCGAAGTTCCTTCCTAAAGTTTCTATATATCTGGCTCACACCATTCCAGACTCGCTTGGTTACAGAAAATACCTCAGTACTTTTCTTCATCATTGTAACGACTATTTGCTAACAATCCTGTATAAGATATATGTACAAATCATACTCTATCAGCCCTTGACTTGTCAATTATTACTTAAATAAATCCAGCTGGTCCAAAAACTTTCGTGATTTAATGAAATATCCTCCGTAGCGATCATAGTAAGCTTTTAAAATCTCTTGGAGCATTTTCACATTTTCCGGCTTCATTTGGATGGTCCCGATGCGTTCTAATTCCACTTCAGAAAATAGATATAAAAGCTTAGCCAATCTGGGAGAAAGTCCTATTGCTTCCGGGTCCATATGGCGACATTTAGGGCATAAAAAGCCACCCTCCACGACAGAAAACTCAAAAGGCTGCTGTGTTGACCCGCAATTTATACACTGATTTAAAACGGGGGCAAATCCAGCTGTTTTATAAAGCTTTAATTCATACATCATTATTGGAATTTCAGCTTGATCATGCTCTTCAATCCACTCTATGGTTTGCTGAAATTGCTTAAACATGTACGAATTGGTATTTTTATTTTCCACAAGCTTATCTGTAAGCTCTGCAATATAGGAGCAATAAGCCGTTTTCACGAAATCTTCACGTATCGTACGATGTGAGTTTAATAATTCTCCCTGCTGGATCGTGCTCAATCCACTGCCAAGATAAACAAAAAAACGGGCAAAAACGAATGGCTGGGTAACAGCAGCCATCCGACTTTTTGGTTTTTTCGCCCCTTTTGCCAGTGCTTGGAACTTTCCAAACTTCCCGCTGTAGATTGTCACTAATTTATGCGTTTCACCATAATCTTTTGTTTTTAATACTATACCATCTATCTGTTCCAGCATTCTCGATCACCCGGCCTTACTTAATATTGAACACACGCTAAAACTAAAAATCGGCATGATTACACAGATGGCAAATCGATACTTTCACCGCCAGAAGATCGGGTTGGTTCATTCTGTTCCTGCTCCCTGCCTGCTTCTCCTTGCTGTTCCAGTTCTTTTAATAATAAATAGGTTTCAATGTTTCCTGTTTGATAAAACAAATTCCATGTAACATCCAGCACAAGAAACCCCACCTTTCAAATTATTTTCTCACTACACCACAGCTGTTTGTTAAAAGGACAACCTAATCTTGACATTAACTTCCCGCTTCTTTTATAGGTTGGTTCGATTTTATTGTTTTCATTAGTATAAAAAATTACCATCTTTACGAGAATGTTCAAAAATCGAAATAACAAGTTACAAGTGAATACCGCTTTTAATACTCATCAAGCCGGAAACCATATTCATGTAATTGGTTCTGTTTGTTTCGCCAATCTTTTTTCACCTTTACCCAAAGTTCTAAATATACCTTTGAGCCAAGTAATGCTTCAATATCACGGCGGGACTGCTGACCGATCTTTTTCAGCATGCTCCCCTGCTTACCGATGAGAATACCCTTTTGAGAGCTTCTTTCTGTTACAATCGTTGCTTGTACTAATAATTTTTCATTTTCGTTCTTCTCTATATTTTCAATGACAACAGCAATCGAATGCGGAATTTCTTCCTTCGTATGGTGCAATACCTTCTCGCGGATCAGTTCAGAAATAATAAATCTTTCCGGATGATCTGTGACCTGATCTGTCGGGTAATACTGTGGCCCTTCTGACATTTTATCCGCAAGTACTTCTAACAAATGATTAACATTATTTCCTTCTAATGCAGAAATTGGAATAATTTCCTCAAATTCATAAAGGTCTTTGTATTGGTCGATTAACTGTATCAGTTTTTCCGGTGGAATTTTATCGATTTTATTAATCACCAGGTAAACCGGCTGATTTACTTTTTTCAGTAAATCAATAATATATTGATCCCCGCGGCCGTACCCCTCGTCTGCATTGATCATAAATAAAACATTATCCACTTCATTCAATGTATTCTCTGCTACCTGTACCATAAAATCACCTAATCGGTGCTTCGGTTTATGAATTCCCGGTGTATCAATGAAAATCATTTGATATTCCTTTGTTGTCAGAACACCTTGTATTTTATTTCGTGTTGTTTGAGCCTTATCACTCATGATAGCTATTTTTTGGCCAATTACCCGATTCATGAAAGTTGATTTTCCAACGTTCGGCCTGCCAATAATAGCGATAAACCCTGATTTAAAATTGTTTGTCATGCTTTTGTTCCTCCGAATTTCTATTGTTTGCTTCCTATCATACTACATTTTTAAGATGGTTTCACTATATCGACAAAACCTTTAACAATGATACAAATTCAATGCTTTTTTGAGCAAAAGGTTAAAGAAAAACTAAGAAGAGCACTTAGTCTTTAAAACCTTAAGTGTTCTTGCCAAGGAGATGTCCGCTACGGGAAGTCGCTGTCCACAGGCAACGCCTCAGCCTCCTCGGAAGAAGACCACTTCCTGCTCAGGTCTACCTGTTGCTTTTCCTGTAGGAGTCGACAACATCCGCTCCCATCTTAGAAGAAATATGTTTCTTTTGCTTTCTATTACAAAGAGATGAAGCTGATTCTAGCGTATACTTTATTATTCCATAAAAAAGAGGTCATACGGGACCTCTTTTGTAAGAACTATGCAATTAGAATAACTGTATTATTTTTGGTCCGAAAATAAGTATTCCGACTACAACGGATATCAGTGCTGTCACAAGAACTACACCTGCTGCGATATCCTTTATTTCCTTTACACGTTCATCATAACCAGGCTGAATAAAATCCATCACCCGCTCAATAACACTGTTAATCATTTCTGTAATAAGTACTAAACCGATCGTTAATAAAATAACTGTCCATTCGATGAGAGAAAGATGGAAAAAGAAACCTGCTGCAACGACAATTATCGTAGCTAACATATGCAATTGAAAATTAGATTCCTTTTTCACAACCGTTTTTAGCCCCGCCCAAGCAAAACGGAATCCAACAACTCTTTTCTTATCTTTCAATGCCAAATTCACCTAAAATTTCATCTTGTCTCTGAAACATTTTCTTCTCATCTTCTGCGTTCATGTGATCATAGCCGAGCAGATGTAAGAATCCGTGCAGTGCTAAAAAGGCCAGCTCTCTCTCAAAGCTGTGATGATAAGCTTCAGCTTGTTCTTTTGCTTTATCTATTGAAATAATAATATCTCCCAGCACAACTGGTAATCCCTCACCAACAATTTCCAGCTCTTCTTCTTCCATTTCTTGCATCGCAAACGAAATAACATCTGTCGGTTCATCTTTATCCCGATAATCTCTGTTGATAATTTGAATTTGTTCATTGTCCACAAAACTGATTGAAATTTCTGCATCGACTGATACCTTTTCTTCTTTTCCAGCAAAAGTAAGCAGTTTTTCAACCAGCTCTTTATGTGGATCAGACACCGCATTTGTTTCATCCTGAAAATCAATAAGCATTATTTTTCTCCTTCCTTCTTCGGATATTGAATTCTAGAATGGAAAATTCCTTTCAAAGAATCACAAACCGTATGTTGAATGATTTTTAGCTCTTTTAATGTTAACGGACTGTTATCTAATTGTCCATCTGAAATTTTACTGCTAATAATAGATGAAACAATGGAATCAATCGTCTCAGACGTCGGATCTTGTAAAGAACGGACTGCAGGCTCAACAGAATCACAAATACAGACAATCGCTGTTTCCTTTGTTTCCGGCTTTGGTCCAGGATATCTAAAATCTGCTTCATCCGTTTCAGGATCTAATTCCTTTGCTTTCATATAAAAATATTGAACCAAAGAATTGGAATGGTGCTGCTTTGCTATATCAATAATTTCTTTAGGCATTTTATGCGCTTTTAACAAATTTGCGCCATCCGTTGTATGACGGATAATAATATCTGCACTTTCCTTTGGCGGCAGCTTGTCATGCGGATTTTTATTCGGCATTTGATTTTCAATAAAAAAGCCCGGCCGCACTGTTTTGCCAATATCATGATAATAAGCGCCTACCCGTGCCAGTAAGCCGTTCGCACCTACCGCTTCACATGCTGTCTCACTGATATTGGCAACCATTACAGAATGATGATATGTACCCGGTGTCTCTACCAGCAGCCGCTTCAGCAACGGCTGGTTAGGATTAGACAACTGCAGAAGCTTCATATCTGTCAATATCCCTAAAAAGCTCTCAAACACCGGCAATAAACCGATTGCCAGGATAGCAGAAAGACATGCCGCCGCAATCCCAAAGCCAAGGTATAGAAAAACACCAGACCATGTATATTTTTCAAAGGACAGGAATAAAAATGAAATAATAACAGCAGAGTGAATCAAAATTAACCCGATGGCTGTTTTTAAAATAACAAGACGATCACTTAGCTTCTTCATAAGCATAATGGCAGCAAGCTGTGAAAAAAGAAGATAAATAGCAGCTTCTACATGAAGCATCCCGGGAATATAGCTGTTAAACATAAATGCCGATAATACAGCATACAAGATACTGAGACGTACTGCTGAACGATCACTGATTAATACTTTTAATAAAATAGCAATAGCAGCCATTGGTGTGACTAAATACAGCGCATTTGACTGATCAAAGAAAAAACTTTGAATCTTCATCACAAAGATAGCCAATGCACTTAGAAAAACAGTTGCTGTGATTGGAAGGATACTCCAGTCCTTATCTTTAGCAATTTGCAAGCATTCCATGCCGAAAAAGTAAGCAATAACAGCCGCCAAAAATCCCAAAGCGAGAACGGGATACATATTTCCCTCTTGTGATAAGACGCCTACGAGTTCCAGCTGCTCATATATTTCATTTGTAATTGTCTGCCCTTCACGGACAATCGTTTCCCCGGCACGAATAACAACCGGATCGACAAGTGTTGCGGCTTCCTTTTTCTCCTGAGCAGTTGCCTCATAATCAAAGAAGGAATTTTCCACTACAGCAAAATCTGCTAAATCCATTAGAATTTCCAGTAATTCTTCGTTTACATCCAAATAAGCTAAATCCCGCTCGATCGTTGTGATTCCAGATTGAATATTCTCGGCACGTATCCCTTGCTCTAATACACTTTCCAGACTCTGGGAAAATATGGTGTCCACTTCCTCTAATGCGGCTTCCGGCTGCTGCAGCATTGAAATGAATACCTCTTCAGAAATTTCTGAACTGATTTCTTCTGAAAGTAAAGACCTTAATTCAACCGCTTCCTCCTGATATATATTCTCTGATCCATCTTCATCCCCCTCCGATTTGATGGTCAATACAGCGTCAAAGATTTCATTAATATAATTTAATCGTTCCTCTGTTACTTCTTCAGAAATGCTGTATCGATCAGGTACAGCATCAACAGCCTCCCGAATCCGCTGATCTGTTTCCTGCGTATTTTCAATCGTTATCGGCGAACGTATTGTCTCTTCGGCAACAGCAAAGCGCTGTATATCATATGTATCTGAACGCACATTATCTAATAACGTTATAAAAACAATCGACCCGATAAGGAGAGCGGGAATTATTGCAACGAAATATTTACGTCTTTTTTTTAAAAAAGGAAGTATTTTCTTCCATCTTTTTTTCAACACCTTCACCCCATTACACTTTTTTACCACATGTATTTCATTGATTGTAATGTATTCATCCCGTTGAGTAAAACGCCCTCATAACCGCCAGCAAAAAATATGTATTGTCTATAAAACGATCATCTATCATGAACAACAAGGATGAGACGTTTTTTTGTCTCACCCTTCGTTCTCACCTTCTGTTTCGTAAGCATTTATTATTTTTTGAACGAGCGGGTGACGTACAACATCAGCAGCTTGCAGATGTACAAATGCCAATCCTTCGATGGGAGACAGCATCCGTTCTGCAACCTTCAGTCCGGATGTCATTCCTTTTGGAAGATCTATTTGTGTCATATCTCCTGTAATAATCATTTTTGATCCAAATCCTAAACGTGTTAAGAACATTTTCATTTGTGCCGGAGTCGTATTTTGAGCTTCATCCAGTATGACAAAAGCATCGTCCAATGTTCTGCCGCGCATATAAGCAAGCGGCGCAATTTCAATGGTTTCTCTTTCGATTAGACGCGCCGTATGCTCTGCTCCCAGTACATCATGCAGGGCATCGTACAGCGGTCTTAAATAAGGATCGACCTTTTCCTTTAAATCACCTGGTAAAAAACCTAAGCTTTCTCCTGCTTCTACTGCTGGTCTTGTTAAAATGATTTTTTTCACAAGACCGTTTTTCATAGCATGAACCGCCATGACAACAGCTAAATATGTTTTTCCTGTTCCGGCCGGACCAATTCCAAACACTAAGTCTTTGGACTTAATCGTCTGAATATATTGCTTCTGCCCAAGTGTTTTGACACGGATGGACTTGCCTTTGTAATTTTTGGTGATTTCATCTTCAAATAATGTTTCAAATTGTTTTATTTTACCTTTTTTTGCTAATTCTACAGCATAGACAACATCCCGCTCCGAAATAGTTTGGCCTTTTCGAATAACGCTTAATATGGTCAGAAGAATCTCCTGCACCAATTGCACAGCCTGAGGCTCTCCAGAAACACGGATTAATTCACCCCTGGATATAATATCTACACCCAGCAAGGCTTCCAGTTGTTTCAGATGCTTATCATTCGTACCGAATAAAGCAAGAGCTTCATTGGCATCATCTAATTGTAAATCAATATCCACTAAGTTTTCGGGCATAATCAGTCTCCTTGAATAATAAGTTCTTCTTTTACAATATTTTCTTCTACAGAAAGATATAGAACTAATTCAACTTTACCATGCTCGCTATGTTCATGTAAAATTTTTTCTGATAATATTAGAGCTTCTGGTCCCAGTTCATTTTGTAATTGTAGTTTTGCCTGCTCAATACCTGCTTGAACTGCTTCTTCCGTTGATCTCTGTGT
The DNA here is from genome assembly GCF_009389585.1 of Oceanobacillus sp. CFH 90083. Classification (GTDB taxonomy): domain Bacteria; phylum Bacillota; class Bacilli; order Bacillales; family Amphibacillaceae; genus Oceanobacillus. Next base: position 60,285 of record NZ_VIYG01000005.1, read on the forward strand.
CTCTATTTTTTCTGTCTCGCTAATTTCCCGGGCAACATAAGAAACAGGCAGCTCCCACTTTAAAAAATGAATCGGCTGTTCTTTTCGTTCCTCCTGCGAATGGATATAATCAGGGTTTCTGAATCCCCAAACAGGCAGCTGCACATCTCCAAAACGTAAATAATGCCTCTTTTTCTGATTCCCTGTTACTTCCTCTGCCTGATACCCGAGCGGAACAGTGACATGCGCTTCATACCATGTGTTTGCAATTACTTCTCCCTCTGCAGCAATAGATCCGCGAGATTGTTCTCCCGCCTCTGTATTATCTTCCCCGTCTTCCGTATTTAAATTACCAGACACTAACGTTTCTCCCGGAACAACATAATCATTTACCCGGACCATAGCTCGTCCTTTAGAAACATACATGTTTGTGATAACGCCTTTTTTCGTAGCCACTAAATTTCTCGGCTCACCGGGAGGAAGCTCCTCGACAATTGTTTTTTCAACAGCTTCCAGGTGCAGGGTCGTGCCCTGAAGATGGACACCGGTCCAAAGCAGCTCGGGAACTTCATTTAAGAGCTGACGCTGAATATCCTTTGGTGTAGCAATGGAAAACAACCACACACCTGGATATACACCAAATGCTTCCAGCTCTGTTTCTATTTTCTCTTCAATTTCTTTGGGTACACCAGTTATATGGACAGACCATAATAAATTAGACAGAATGAAAAAAAATAAAAAACCAGTAAAAATACCAATAAGCAAAAACTTTTTCCTGCTGAGCCTTGAAAGAAAGAAAGGCAAGCCTTTCGAATCCGAAAAGGAAACTTTATATAAAGAATTTCTCCTTAGCTTTCTTAAGGCTCCCAAATCTTTAAGCATCATTGTAGCCTGACAGCATTCCTCTTCTATTTTTTTTACATCCCAAATAAGAATACCCTCATTGGCACATTTTTGCAGAAATAATTCTGGCCGGGCTCCTTTCACACGAACGGTAACGTATGCACGTATAGATGGCGGATTTTGTTTTTTCATGTCAACCTCCTATGCTCGTCTGCTATCTTGTCCTTTACATGTATCCATGCTGCCCTTTTCCATGAAGGAAGTGTCTTATCAGCTTGGCGAATATGGAAATATCAATTTTCTTTTCCATTTTCATTGTTTAAAAAAAGCACCTCAGAAATGGTCCCTTCTAACATAATTTCTTTTGGTAGCATCATTTTAAGTACAAAGGAATGTCCTTTAATACTGACAAACCCATTTGCCACCTTCAATTTAAGCTCTTCATTTGTATACAGTGCTAAGCCTTGATGATTTTCAATATAAAAATGTAAGTGTCCAATAATTGTTATGCGCGGCATTTCCATAACAACATCGGATGGAAGAGAGAATTGCTCCATTAAAAGCGAACGGATTCTTTGTTGCCATTTATTCAATGATGATCCCCCCTCATTGATACATATGTCATTTCTCTTTTGAACAGAACTATATGAACGGATTTAAATTCTGGAATAACAAAAAAACACCCTAATCAGCATCAACGCCAATTAGGATGTAGTTCGTTCTTATTTTCTTCTCTGTATGATACTTTGATACGGTTTTTTAGCACGCGGTGATCCTAAGACCTCGGCCATAATGATACCATTGACTAATCCTCGGCCATCCAGATTCCCGGAAACACGCTTCTTCATTTCAGCCTTTCCAGGATTATCTTCTTCACCTTTGCGATCTATCATTAAATCTTTAAACCTTTGCTCCACATTTTCCATATCTTTTTGAGAAGAAGTTCGGTAACGATCAGCTAATCGTTCCATCTGTTTTTTCTGCTGTTCTTCCATGCTTCCAGCAGAAATATCCGGACGTTCCCCTTCTCTATAGACTCGGCGCTCTGCACGAGGCTGCTCTCTTGTTCGTGTAGACTGCTGCCTTGTTCGCTGAGCTGCCGGCTGTTGTCTTTGTCTAGCTTGAGTTGGATTGTTTGGAGGTGTAGACTGCTTTTTTTTCTGCTCTTCTTGTTTCTTTTTGGAGTCGCCCAGAAAAGCGATTAATCCTGAAATAATGATAATAACAAGAAATAGATTTTCAAATATCCAGTCCATATGCCCCCTCCTTTATTGTCATTTTAAATGCTAGTTTTGTTCGTCATCTTTATTATCCTTTGAAAGCTTACCAATTGAGTCACGCATATCTGTATCAGCATCGATGTTTTGGTAATTCATATAGTCCATGACACCCATTTTACCAGCTCGCAATGCTTCTGCTAACGCAAGTGGTACATCCGCTTCTGCTTCTACTACTTTCGCGCGCATTTCTTGTACGCGGGCAAGCATTTCCTGCTCTTGTGCTACCGCCATTGCACGGCGCTCTTCTGCTTTTGCCTGTGCAATATTCTTATCTGCTTCAGCCTGATCCGTTTGCAGGATTGCCCCAATGTTTTTACCGATATCCACGTCAGCAATATCAATCGATAAGATTTCAAAAGCAGTACCGGAGTCAAGTCCTTTACTCAATACTGTCTGAGAAATCATATCCGGATTTTCTAATACTTCCGAATGTGTATCAGAGCTACCGATTGTACTTACAACACCTTCACCGACACGAGCAATGATTGTCTCTTCACCAGCACCACCGACTAAACGGTCGATATTTGCACGTACTGTAATTCTGGCTAATGCTTTTACTTCGATACCATCCATGGCAATACCTGCGATAAATGGTGTTTCAATTACTTTTGGGTTAACACTCATTTGTACCGCTTCTAATACGTCACGACCCGCTAAATCGATCGCAGCTGCCCGTTCAAATAATAAATCAATATTTGCCCGCTGTGCAGCAATAAGGGCGTTAACTACTCTATCCACATTACCACCCGCCAGATAGTGACTTTCCAGCTGGTTGATTTTGACATCCATACCCGCTTTATGTGCTTTAATAAGCGGATTAATTACGCGATTTGGCACTACTCGGCGCAAGCGCATACCAATTAATGTAAAGATGCTGATTTTTACCCCGGCAGCCAGGGCACTAATCCATAGTGCAACTGGAACAAAAGTAAATAAAATTGCTAAAGCAATAACGATAACCGCAATAATAATAAGCGGCATTAAGATTTCTCCCTCCATGCTAACTCCTCCTAAATAAAACAAATTATTTCATTTCCCTAACTACGACACGAACACCTTCTACACGAATTACTTTTACTTTCTTCCCTTTGTCAACAAAAGAGCCATCAGAAACAACATCGATTGTTTCATTATTTAGTTCAACCAATCCGGAAGGGCGCAGCGGTGTTAATGAGATTCCTTCAAGTCCGACAAGCTCTAAACGGTTCACTGAGGATACATAACCTTCTTCTGTTGCAGTGCTGTCCCTTAAAACAATATGACGGAAAATCCCCTTATCCAGACCTATTCTTCTAAACAGGATGACAGCAATAATCACAGTAATTAAAAAGGCAACTCCTATACTCATTGACATGTGCATCATATCATATCCTGACATGAATAAAGAGCCGATAACTGCGGCTATTCCAAGTACTCCTAAAATACCTCCAGTTACAAAGAACTCCGCCACAATAAGACCGATACCAATTAGAAGAAGCAGAAGCGCCTCCATCCCTGCCAGCCCGGCAACAACATGCCCATAAAAGAACAAAAGCAATGATAATAAACCTAAACTTCCCGGCACTCCAAAACCAGGGGAATACAGCTCCACAATCAGCCCGATACTGGCAACTGATAGCAGGATAGGAATGACAACCGGATGTGTTAAAAATCTTGCCAATTCTTCTGCGATAGAAGTTTCCGTTTCTACAACGGTTGCTTCAGACAACCCAAGCTCTTCCAAAAGCTCAGCCCGATTAGAAACAATTCCTTCTGCATATCCCACTTCAACAGCTTCTCTGGGCCCTAATGTCAAAAACTGCCCTTCAGGTGCCCCATACTCCGGCAAATCAATGCTGCTATCAGCCATGGCTGCCGCGTAAATTGGATCTCTGCCATTTGATTCCGCAGCACTCCTCATTTGTGCGAGCCAGGCAGATTGTGCTTTCTCATCAGCTGCCGTTCCATCTTGATTAATAATCCCACTCGCTCCCATGGTTGCATGCGGATTAAAATAAATATAATCAGAGAATAAAGCAATGTAAGATCCAGCAGATAATGCTTCATTTACAATATAAGCCGTTGTTGGAACAGTAAGACTTTGAATATGTGAGCCAATTTGTCCGGCGGAGTCCACACGTCCGCCAGGAGTATCAATTTCAAAAATGATATGATCTGCTCCGCTTTCCATCGCTTCTGTGGTTGCCCGGTTAATAAAAGCTTCCAGACCTCTTTCCACTTCCCTTTCAATCGGTATAATATAAACTGTTTCACCTTCACCTTGCTCGGCTTCCGCCTGTGTTCCAGTAAATATTGACACAAAGGTTAAAACTGATACAAATAATATGTATACAGCTAACCGCCTACGATGTCCTTTCAACTTGAATCACCCCCTCACCCTGCACCTTATCTATATTTACGAAAGTAATTCATAAAAGGTTTCATTTTTCGTGGATGGGTATACCTTGATAGTACCATATATTCTAGGGCGATAGAAAGCCTCATCTTATCGGCTTCCATAATTACTTTAAACAGATTGAAAAAACCAACCCAAAATTTGGGTTGGTTTTTTTACACTTTAAGAAAGCATTAAGAATCTAAGAAAAAAAGCATAAGTGCAACGCTTTTCATGGGGGGAGTAATCCCCCCCATGAAGGCATTCGCCGGCTTGGCGAATGCCACGTTTTCTTTATCTCAATTCCTGCTCTACTATTTGTTTAATTTTCGTACCGTCAGCCTGTCCTTTAACCTTTGGCATCACGGAACCCATTACTTTCCCCATGTCTTTCATTGAGGCAGCATTCACTTCTGTTATCGTTTCCTGAATGATCGATGTCAATTCTTCATCTGAAAGCTGCTTTGGCAAATACTGTTCAAGTATTTCCAATTCCTCTTTGGTCTTTTCAGCCAAATCTTCTCTTCCAGCATTTTTAAATTCTTGGAGGGAATCTTTTCTCTGCTTAACTTCTCTCGAAAGAATAGTTAAATCTTCGTCCTCAGATAGAGTATCTTTTCCAAGCTTAATCGATTCATTCTGAATAGAAGCTTTTACCATGCGAATAACGCTAAGGGTTTCTTTATCTTTGTTCTTCATCGCCTGCTTCATATCTTGATTTAATCGATCAAGTAGCGTCATACGTTACACCTTCTTTAGAATTTACGTTTTCTAGCAGCCTCAGATTTCTTCTTACGGCGTACACTAGGTTTTTCATAGTGTTCACGTTTACGATATTCCTGTAATGTACCACTTTTTGATACACTACGCTTAAAGCGACGAAGAGCATCCTCAAGAGACTCGTTTTTACGAACGCGAGTTGTATTTGACATGCTAATTTCCCTCCCTCCGAAGCACAAAACCATATTTAATGCGGACATGAACATACTCTCATGCCTTTTTAAAGTATAATATAAACCTTCGAGACGGTCAATGGTTATTTATTAATAATCTGAAGTTCCTTCCCTGCCTGCAACAATCTCTACTCCGGCACTCGCACCGATCCGGGTTGCGCCGGCTTCAATCATCGCTTCGGTTGTTTCTAAATCCCGAATTCCTCCAGATGCTTTTACACCCATTTCAGGACCGACAGTTTCCCGCATCAATTTGATATCCTCTACCGTCGCACCGCCTCCGGAAAATCCCGTTGACGTTTTTACAAAGTCTGCTCCGGCTTCTTTAGCTAATTTACACGCGAGCACTTTTTCTTCATCTGTTAACAATGCTGTTTCAATAATAACTTTCGTCAGCGCCTTGTTCTTTGCAGCGTCTACAACAGCTTTAATATCCGCTTTAACGAGTGCTTCATTTCCGGCTTTTAATTCTCCGACATTGATCACCATGTCTACTTCGGCTGCGCCATTTTCAATAGCTTCTTTTGTTTCATAAACCTTTGTACCTGTCGTTGTAGCTCCTAAAGGAAAACCAATGACGGTACAAACTTTTACTGGTGAATCCTTTAGTTCACTTGCACAATAAACAACCCAGTGCGGATTAACACAAACAGATGCGAATTTATTTTCTTTTGCCTCTTCGACAATTTTTGCAACTTGTTCCTTCTTAGAATCAGGCTTTAATAATGTATGGTCAATATAAGATGCTAAATTCATGATTCATATCTCCTTTTTTATGCATTTTTTTCTGCAACATGTGTAGCGTGATCCATTACGCGCACGAAAACGCCTTTATTTATTGGATAGCCGGACTCTGTGATTTTCACTTTAACAATTTTACCAATTAAATCGGCTGAACCTTCAAATTGCACCTTCATATAATTATCTGTATAACCAATGAGCTGATTATCTTCCTGCTCACTGGCATGCTCTTCCGGAATGACTTCTAACACTTCATCTTCGTACTTCGAAGCATACTCCTTAGCAAGCTGATCAGACAATGTAATCAACGTATGCACACGTCTTTCTTTTATCTCATCCTCCACCTGGTTATCCATTCTTGCCGCCGGTGTACCAGTTCTTCTGGAGAATGGGAATACATGCAGCTCAGAATAGCCAATTTCTTTAATGAAATCGCACGTCTCCTTGAACTCTTCCTCTGTCTCTCCCGGGAAGCCGACAATGACATCTGAAGTAATTGCCAGCCCCGGCAGTGCTTTTTGTATTTTCTTCACTTTTTGACGATAAAAGTCGGTTGAATACTTCCGGCGCATTCTGGCCAATACCGTATCTGAACCAGATTGTAATGGAATATGCAGGTGACGGACAATCTTTTTACTTTTATCCAATACACGAATAACCTCGTCCGTTATCTGACTTGCTTCAATAGAGCTGATACGGATCCGTTCCAAACCATCTACCTGCTCCAAATCTTCAAGCAGCATCGCAAAATTATAGTCCTTTAAATCCTCTCCATACCCCGCCGTATGTATTCCTGTAAGGACAAGCTCCTTATACCCTGCTTCTACTAATTTATTCGCCTGCTCAATGACATTTTCAGGATCTCTGGACCGCAGCAAACCTCTGGACCAGGGAATAATACAAAATGTACAGAAATTATTACAGCCTTCCTGAATTTTAAGCGATGCCCGGGTCCGGTCTGTAAATACAGGTACATCCATTTCTTCAAATACACGATTCTTCATGATATTGGATACACCATTAACAGGTCCTTTTGTTTTTTCATGCTCTTCAATATAAGTGAAGATATTTTTACGTTCCTGCGTGCCGACCACCACATCCACTCCAGGAATCTCCATAATTTCACCAGGAGAGGTTTGTGCATAGCATCCTGTTACACAGACTACGGCATCAGGGTTATTTCTGATAGCACGACGAATTGTCTGTCTGCTTTTTTTATCTCCTGTGTTTGTAACGGTACAGGTATTGATAACATACACGTCAGCGTCATGATCAAAATCAACACGCTCGTATCCCTGCTCTTTGAACATTCTCCAGATGCCCTCTGTTTCGTAGTGATTTACTTTACACCCGAGCGTATGGAAGCTCACTGTTTTTGGCAATTTTTCAGCCATTTATATATCATCCTTTCATTTCATTCACAGTTAATTTTAGTTTATCCGTATTTAATGATATCATAAATAATTTAAAATACGATATAAAAGACAATTTCAACCTTATAATCAAGATAAAAAGGGCCCTACATTTTTACTAATCTAATAATACATCACTCATGAATTAGTTCAATTTCAACTTTAATAATTTTCTCTCCTCAATCTTTTAAGTTTTCGTATGCTCCATAAGCTTTATACTGTCGTCTACTAAACCAAAATCCAATTAGTTGTGTATTGAAACTTCACAAAAAAATGAGAACAGCACGAATTCAAGTTTAGTTAGCAAGAATATGTGATGCATATATCTACTCTACAATCATTCAAATACCCACAATTTTAAAATAATTTTCTTGTTCGCAAAAGACCGAGTTAGCTAAGTTTGAATAACATCTTCAGAGGGGATAAAAGTTTTTTGAATCCTTCTAACTTTTTAGGATTACTTCCTATCTTTTCACTATTTTTTTACACGATATAGACTATTTAATTTACTCTTCTTCTATAGAAGGAGAGTAAAATGGATTAAATCCTGTTTTAAAATCAGTAACAAGATTATTAGAATAATCTTGTTCTATATCTAATTTTTCAAAATCCTCATCATCAAAGATAAATATTTGTAGGTTTTCTTTACCTATAGTTTTATATGCTGTTGATAAAATTTTGCCAATAGCGCTACTATTTTTTTCATCAAATGGTTTTGAAATATGATCAATTACCAAAATTGGTATTATTGGATATCTATTGTTCTCTAATAGTATTTTTAAAAATGCAAGATAACCACACAACTGCATTAATGTATGTCGAGCCATGCTTCCGATATAGTAATTTTTAGAACTTGAAGTTTTACTATCATCAGAAAGTATCTTGGGCTGTAGGATATTTCCTTTTTTAAAATATTGAATTTTGAAACCATTCTGCTGAAGGTCATCAGATACAACAGAAGATATATCTTTAGCAGAACGATATAAATCAGTAACGAAATTAGATAAATCATCGATCTTTTGTAAGTCATCAGAGTTTTGTAAAGCTTTTAATTCTTCTCGTACTTCTTTGATTCTTTTTTTCTTTTCTTTTATCTTATCGTCGTTAGAAACAATTTCAATAGATAAGTATTCCTCAATAAGTGCAACGGCTTTAGATTTTTGCTCTAAACTATAAATTTTAAACCTTGAATCATTTCTACATATTTCTTTTTTTATTTGTTCACGTTGTATTTTCAATTCTTTTATAGTATTATCACTAATCAGGTAATTGCTAAAGAAAATTGTATTATCGACATCGTAAAGTAGCTTTTGCATAGGTTGAACTAAGTAATCAAAATCAGCATTTCCATCAACTAATTCCTTTAATTCCAAAAGGAGTTTTTGTCTGTTTTTGTTATCCCTCTCGAATTGTTTTGCATCAGCTGCGTTATTCTCATAAACCTTTATTTGTTCAGATAAATTATTATACATAACATCTAAATCTGCAATATTTCTTTTATTAGATTTTTTTTCTACGTTTTGCATATCAATTATAGAAGAAAGATATTCCTGAACCTTATCTGAATTTCTACCTGTATACCACACGTCTCCACCAAGTATTTTTAAATTGGAATTTACTTGGTCAATAACAAATTCATATTTTTGTTGTTGATTTTCCAACGCTTTAACTTCTTGTAGTAAAATATCTAATTCATTCTGTAATATATATATTTTTTCAAGGTTTTTATTGAAAATAAAGTTTAATATTGGATTAAGTTTTACAGAATACCTTATATCACTGCATTTATCCAAGAAATCCTGAATCTTACCTTGCCCCTTTTCTCCTAAAAAATTAAACATTGTAAATGTCCTGTATGTTAGTTCTTCATTAGTAAATTTTCTAATATCCTTTAACAATTTAATATCTTGAGCAAAAATAGAATTTAATTTATTTTTATACTCTCTCAAGTCAATCGTTTCTGCAGTTTCTTCATCTGCATAATGCAGATAATTTTGATTGGGGTTCCTTGTACGAGTAACGCAAAAAGTATTATTATTATATTCAAAGATTAAAGTTGCTTTACTTAATGTTTCTTTGTACCAAGGCTTCTTTCTAATATCTTCTGATGAACCAAACATAAAATCAATGAATAAATAGAACTCTGTTTTACCAGAACTGTTTTTACCTTTAAAGTAATTTATACCTTTACTAAACTTATATGTATAACTTTTATTATTCATATCAAACATTATTAGTAGAATCAAGTTTTAATTGTTTGGTAGTTAAATACAAAATATCATTTTTAGAGTCTACTATTCCTCTGCTCATTAATAAATGCAGAGCTTTTAAAATATATGGTACACTTTTACAAAAACCATCAAAATCTCCAGCTAAAAGGGAGATACCCTTATAAATAATATCTTGAGTATTCCTTGCTGTATATATCGTTCCACCCAAGAAGCGGTTTTGTTTAATCAAATAAGAAAAAGTTACTGTTTTACATATACTTAGTTTTTCGTGACGTTGTAGTGTTTGGCAAATAATATTACAGTATATACTTAATTGAATAGATTCTGTTTGCACTCTAATATTACGCATTCTCATCATCCTCCCATGAAATTTGATTTTCTCCAACATCTTCCTTTGTTAGATAAATCGATGAACCATACTTTATTTGATTATTAACTGCATAAGAATTAGGATTTTTTTTGGTTTCTTCTAGCCTATTATATGGTGTATCGATTCCTTTACTTGCCAAAGAAAACTTCACATCTTCAAAGCCTTCAAAAGTGGTATCTTCAATTTCGTCAATCTTACTCGCTCTGTTATTTTCCATATACTTCAAAGAGGTTTCATAGTAGTACATACCATATAACAAATGTTTTTTTATTAAATTATCTGTTAAACCACACGACTTTAATTGCAAATACTCTCTAGAAGTTGAAAGTTTACTATCCTTCAGGTCAATTCTGTTAATTCTTTTAAAATTGGAATAAGAAGGAAGCGTAATTTCTGGTGTGAATCGACTAGTAATATCCTCTATAACACTTATGAATTCTTGATATGTTAAAATATATGCTCCTCCATTTTCAAGGGCACTCAAAATTTTAATTGTTATATGTTGTAAAAACTCCTTCAGCCTTTGACCAAATACGATTAAATTTGCAACTTTTCTAAAATAAAGAGAAGCTTTATCATTAGTTTTGACATCAATATCTTCCAAATCAATGAATTCAAATTTACTTTGAATTTGGCTATACACCTTTTCAAATCCAATATAATCTGCTCCGTATAAATCCTTTACTTTAGAAATAGTAGCATTTTTTTGCTTATCAGACTCTACTACGATTTTATATAATGCTTCTGCATCTTTTTCAAAAATATTTCCATCGTTTTGATAATTTTTGTCAGTAAATAGAATATATTTCCCCACTTTATGCGGGCTGTTTTCTAATAATATCCAATTAAGGAGCATTTGTTGAGCCACTGCATTGCTAATAGATGTATGTTTAACTTGAATAGCTTTATTAATTCCTTCATCAGAAACCTTACAAACAAATTTATCACTATGTTTGTCAATTTGATCAGGTGCTATTGCTTTTAAATTTACGTCTTCTATGGTTTCAAACTCTACTTGTGTATCCGGCTTTAGATCGAAGGTATAATAAGCAAATACTTTAATTTGATAAGCAAACCCTGCCAAACTATTAATACCACTTTTATCTGGTTGAAAAGTCATATAAAAATCCACCCTTTCACAACTTTATTTTATACTTTTACTGACCAGAAGAAGTTTTGTAATACTCATATCCGTATAAACACTTCTAATAAAATTGAAAAATAATGTAAATAACTATAATTTATTCCTAGTAAAAAGAATTTGATTGTATAATTTATACAAATAAATTCTTAAATTGCGCTAATAATATTTCTCGTCAACAACATTACTTTCTTTTAACACTTTGTAAAATGGTTCAATAATTTCCCTTTGACAGTATTGGTTATTCCTAATTTCTGAGTATGTGAAAAACAATCTTTCTTTAGCTCTGGAAATAGCAACAAAAAATGTAGAAGTTGTTTCTTGTTTGTCATATTCATAAGACCAAAAAGCTGAATCATCTAACCCAATTAGAAAGACAGTATTAAACTCTAATCCTTTACTTTTATGAATCGTCATAATGGGGACAGAATTCTTTCCTTCAAAATAATCAATAACTAAATTCCAATCTTTATACTCTAAAAAATATTCAAACATGGAATCCAGAATCTTTTCTACTAATGATTCAAAGTATGAAATATTTCTGTATTCTAGAAATGTAGCTTGAAAATTTTCAATTCCATAATATAATATAATCGATTGAAAAATTTCAACTAAATCAGTAATTTCAGTTGCTAAATCTAATTTACTTTTTATATTTCTCAAAAACATTTTAGTCTTATCAGTCAAATCCTCTATTTCATTTGAATTAACATAATGATTCTCACCCATAAACATCATTTTTGTATTAATAACATTTAACCACGAATCAGCATCTCTTGAATTGAGAGAAGCTCTTAACGTACTTATTATAATTTCAGTAATTTTTTCCTTAAGCAAATCTTGATAAAATGATTCATCCCTAGCAAGAATATTGTATTGCCCTAGTACTGGCACTAAAACTTCTGCATAGTTCTGTGATAGCTGCTTAACTAATATACATATATCTGACTGTTCAATACCTGTTTTTAGAAGTTCAGTAATTTTTACTGCTATCTTCTTTGCTTCTATAATGTCGTTTTTTAAATACCATATTTCCGCGTGACCATCATCTGCTTCCCAAGCATCATTGGGAACTGGAGAAAAGTATTCATCACTCAAATAATTATTCACCACTTCTTGAATTGCTAACAATTTTGGAGCAGAACGATGATTCATAAACAATGTGAATGATGCCGCTTTATAGTTCTTAATAAATCTTTCAAATGCATTTTCCATTGCTCCAGCCCAGGTCATAATCTTTTGACGATCATCACCAACTGCAGTTATTAGCGATCCTGAAGCATAAAAGCAAACATTAAATAATTCATATTGGAGGTATGTTGTATCTTGAAATTCATCTAGAAAAATATACTCATAAGTTTTTCTTAAAGCATTTAATAGATGAGGATTATTTTTTAAAAGTAAAATAACTAATCTAGAAATCATTTTAAATGTTAAATATGATTTCCCAATACTATTTCCTTTTAACATTTTTTTCCAAATAATAGCTAATTGCTCATTTTCAATTGGTAAACTATCACTAACCATTTGATTTTCTTTTAGATACTTTTGCTTTTTTGAGGTTAAATTTACTCCTACTTCAGCGAAAGCTTGTGTTAAACCATTAAGATTAGTATCAACCTCATAATCTTCTTTCGGCCTCCACTCACTAGGAAGAGCAAAAAGAAAACGGTCTAAAATGCTTTTAGAAAAAGAATCGAATGTCATTGAAACAAAGAGGAGTTCTTTATTTTTAGGTATCCTTTTCTTTACTCTTTCAGCTAAGTTTTCTGCTGCATCTTTTTTAAAACTAACTGCTAAAATTTTTTTAGGGTCTGAACATAAACCTGTTGTTAATAAATAATTGGCTTTTTGTGCTAATAACTCAGTTTTTCCCGCTCCGGGTCCAGCAACTACAAGTACATTATTTGAATGTTTTATTGATTGAAATGCATTCCCTTCCATGTCTAAACCATCCGTAGGCTGCCACGAACTTATTAAATTCACCCTTATTCTCCTCCTAATTTTTGATGAACTTTCTTTGCTATTCGTTGAAATAATTCTGGAATAGCGTCTTGTATTTCTATATTTTGAAGAGCAAGAAGATGAGTAACTGGTTTTCCTCGATTTAAGAAGAAATAGTCATACCAAATCATTAATTCTTTTTGTGCTAATGTAAAAGAACTGCCATCTCCACCTTTCTCCTTTAGAGTATTAGAAATAGACCTATTTCTTCGAGCAAAATAGGGTTGTTCTTTTTTTTGATCAGGAGTTAATTCACTTATTTTAAAATTATTTGAACCTATAGATAGTACAGGTCCTTCTTGTTCATTAAGAATGGATATATATTCGTCCTTATAATTCTCTAACATTAAAAAGTCAATATCAATGGGAAAAGAAAAATATATATCATACTCTTCTAAAAAAGTAACCCAAGGTTGCAATTGTTCATCCTTAATTTCTCTTAAATGTAAAGACTCGAGATTATCTTTAAGTATTGATCCGTCAGTTAATGTAATTTCTCCAATTTCCAAATCAATTTTCATTTTTTCTTTAATGGCGTATTTTATTCGTCCCCATCCGCCACCATACCTTTCTTTATCTAAATCTAGTAATGTAATAAATGGGATTTTTAGTAAATTTAAAAGCCTCCAAAAATGATTAACATGTCTTCCACCTAAAGGAACAACCGATATTCCTTCGTAATCAAGATTAGGGTAATTTATTGATAAAAAATGAGGTAATAAAATTTCTTCACTATCTACTTCACCTAAAATTACAAGTGTTGAAAAATAAAGCTCTGGATATTTTTTTACAGCTTCTTTTACAAATTTATGTGCTTCATCAGATTTACTAGGTAATAATATTTTATTTACTACACTTGCATCAATACTATTCTCTAATCGAACATGTCTAATTTGTTCAGGTTCAACTCTTTTTATAACCGAAGGGCTATGTGAAGTAAATAACACTTGAGAATTTAAATTCTCAGAAATACTCACTAAATTTTTCAAAACACTTCCCAATAAATGTGGACTAACATGATTTTCAGGTTCTTCAACAAGTAAAAGAGTAATTGCAGGAGGTTTAGTATTAAGGATTTTCTTATCTTCCTCAACCTTCTTCTTAATGTCTTCTATCCCTTTTTGTTCAATTTTCAAAAATGAGTCTATTAAAGATAAATAGAAAAGCGACTGTAAACCATCGCCTAATTCTTTCACTGTATATGATTTCTGATATGGTGCAGGTGAAAATTCCACTTCTAGTTTTTTTAAAATTTGTTCTAAATCTGTACTCCCAAACCTTATATTAGCCTTATTAAAACGTGAATTATTATGGTAAGCTTTCCATTGTTGAGAAATCGTTTTTTCTAACAGTTCAATTCCAGATTGTGAACTGATAGCCTTATCTAAGTCGTTAATCTTATCAGTTATTGCTACTTTATCAGTTTCTTTCCAATTTATTTGATTTAACAACCTCCACAAAATGGTACCTGAAGCATTCTTCAACTGTTCATAAGGATTTCGAATAGCGGGAATATAAATTACATCTATTTTAGATTTATCATGAACTGACATTGGCTTTAGTTCACGCTGTGTCCCTCTAAAAGTAACATAAGAAAGATTTGTTTCAATCAACCCCTCAGGAGTGTTTCCCGGCTTCCAATTTGCTTCATAACGGATCAAAATAAAAGGTAGTTCACCTTCATTCTCTACAGTAAAACTTTCAAAGAAACTTGGAATACTATAATCGTCTTCGCCTTTTTTATCATAAAATTCAAATTTTGCTTCAAAGTAGAGTGAGGTTTCTTCACCTATGTCGGTTGATTGTGAAACTTCATGAAAATCATCTTTTTTCAAGCGTATGTTATTGAACATACAATTCAAAGCGCTTAAAATTGTACTTTTTCCTGCGCTATTATGTCCAATAAAAGCTGAAAAACTCTCAAATGGTATAATTACTGGTTTTTTTCCAAAGCTTCGATAATTAGATATGGTGAATTCTGCTAATTTCATTTTAAACTCCAATCAATAATAGTTTTCTATAATTATAACTTATTTTATTAATTAAATGGAAAAGAAAAGCAATTTTACATCTATATTTCATTAATAACCTTATAATAGTAGTAGAACAATAAAATCAGTTTTAAATATATAACAGGATTTTTTAGAATTACCATTCATACTATTTAATTTCCAAATACGTGATCTAACTCTATCATCTTTAGACAGTATTCACTTTAATCTTATCTTTTTTCCATACTAAATGATGAGGTGTTGGAATGGACGAATATCGAAAAAGCGGTTATACAGTGTATAATATCAAGTATCATGTTATATAAGTAACGAATTATAGATATAAGGTGTTTGGTGTTTCTAGGTAAGATTATGAAGCTAGAGGAAAACCATCCTGCAAGGCGGTGTTGGTAAAGATCATATCCATTTATTATTATCTTGTCCTACAAGCGTTGCCTCAAGTAAAATCCATCAATATCTAAAAGGAAGATCTTCCAGATTATTGCAAAATGAATTCCCAAAATTAAAAAAATATTAGGGGAAGCATTTGTGAGCAAGAGAGTACTTTTGCACCACAAATAGAACAGTAACGGAAGAGATAATAAGAAATTATTTTGTAATCAATTCAATGAAAATAAAGAAGATATATTCAAAATTGAAGAATGAGTTCAGTCCTTTTTGGAATAAACTTTAGCTTAAGGCCTTTGAACAGGACTTCAGCCTAAAAAGCGGCTTTAGTCGCCAACATTTAAGTCCAATTCCACCTGATTTAGCAGGTGGTTGTTTAAGACAAAAATAATATCGTTAATGCTGACACTTTGTATATTCTTTACTTCTTAATAAGTTTACTGATATATTTTATTCAAAAGTATTAATACCTTGTAAGAAACTTAGAGATAGAATAAAGCTTTGGTCTTTCTGAAGATTTGTTTTTGATTATGTTTCTGCCTACTTATATAAGATTTTCTGATTGAAAAGATCCTGGACTTTCACCACTAAGTTCAAACCCATGCTTGGTGCACAAAAAGGGATAGAAGGTAATTTTATCCACTCTTCTATCCCCCTTACTACTAATCAAAATAGCAATTAGAATTGTGTTATCTAAATATTGTTATAACTTTTCTGAAAAACCTTAAGAAAAATTGTTTGTAATGGGTTCCATACTTTAAAACATATATAAAACATTGGTTAAAAAAATACCCCAATAACAAAGTAGGAAGACTAAAAATTAATAATATAAAGCTTAATCTAATCGACATTACCAAAAAGTTATCATTACTATTAATAAAAAGAAGATAGTTTAGTATTGTAAATATATCAGGTATTTTCAATTCAAAATCATTAAAACCAGCAATTAAGCCAATAACTGTAGCAGCAAATGTTACTGGAATTAAAGTAATCTTGAAAAAGTCCTTATGGTGGTCTAACCTTTGTTTATAAAAATCTTTGCCGACTCGCAATAACCTTTTATACATTCCAATATTAATAATAAGTAAATACATTATAACAGATATAAAATATGACAATCCCCCATTGTTATCCAAGCTCATTAATAAATTACTACCAAAATAATAATTATTCGATAATATATCAACAGACAATTGATACAAGAATAAAACCGGTAAGAGTGGAGCTATGTAAATAAGCAAAGGAACATCGTATTTTTTTAAACTTTTCTCATTATAGTTCTTCATTATTTTTGAAAAGAACATATCAAATATAAATGTTATGAATAAAGGGAACATAGAAAAAAGAAGCATTATCCCTAGAACACTTGGTATAATGAATAATGACATTAATCCTATTTCATTATGGAAACCTATTATTAGGTATAATATAACATATAAAAATACCAACAACATAATTATAGAAAAGGTTTTAGTTGTTAAATCAGCAGCTTTAAAATCGTTCACACATTTTTTAATAAATCCCCTCATATCTATCCCCCTTTTTTCTATTTTATTATTACATTTATAAAAACAAAAGATAGAATAAGACAAAATTTATTTTTAAAAATTTTTGAGGGTACAGTTATAAAATATTTAAGGAGGAGTAGGATGTTTTGGTAGCTATTCGGTATTATTTAAAGGAAAACAATCAATAAAAAAGACGTTTTAGAATGATTTCTCCCACTCTTCTATGCACTGCCATTACTAAATCCAGTAGCAATCATAAGTAAGTTTACTAGGTTGCAGCCGAGCGTGTGAAAGCTCACTGTTTTTGGCAGCTTTTCAGCCATTTATATTTCATCCTTTCATTAAAATCTTTATTATATATAACTTCATCGTATCTTATATTATCACAAAAGATTAGAAATAGAATACAAAAGGCCATTTTCACATAAATGAGGTGAAAGGCTCTTTCTATTATGGAGTTATGATCTTTCATTTATCAATTGAATGAATTTCATAATTCTAAGCCCTTGCACTTTAAGCGTTTTGAAATAAAAAAAGAAGTACCTCCACAAATCTCGTATAATGGTAGTTGACTAGAAAACCATAAAGAGACTGAAGGAGTACTCCAAGCCTATTTGACATCCAAGAATTATATGACATGGAACTACAAAAAAATATGAAGCGATTATTGTAAACGAGCACATTATCCCAGCACCCAATTTTCAAATTAAGTCGGCATAAAATCTGAAATAATGTGCTTCGATTTTCACGATATTTCGGAATGCGCTAAACTTTTCCCAAAATAATCCAGCTCCATTTTTCAAAAAGAAGCCCCTAAAATGGGTCCTCGACTTTCATATATTGATTTAAATCAACCCCTACTTTATAAACTTCTTCTCGGTGGAGCACGACTTTCACTTTTTTCTCTAACGTAATAAACCAATCCGTATCCTTCTCCAAAAACGCTTCAAAATACTGATGCTGTATAAGAAGATGACACGTATATCCTTGATCTACCCAATATGCTTCATGACCAATCCATAACCTCCATTCCATATCATCATAATGAAAAACCAAGATACCTTTTGTCATCATAACCCACGATCCTCTATAGCGAGACGTATAACTTCATCATCAATTTGTTCTTTCTTTAACTGAGCTCCAAACAGAAGGCTATTTATTGTCAATGTATTAATCACCCTTGGCCAGCCTTGAGAACGCAATAGCCTCTATTGCTGTGTCCGTAAAAACAGCATGTTTGCACCAGCTAATTTGAGGTGATGCTCGATGTACTGCTGGATTCCTTCTTTCCCAAGAGGCTGCATCTCATATTTCATAATCAGCCGCTGTGCTAATGGGCGATGATGATTAATGGATAAACGTGTTTTAAGATAAGGAAGTCCAGATAAAACTAAGATAAATGGATTCGTTGAATCCATTTGAAAATTAAATAAAAGGGCTAAGTCCTGAAAGAATGCATCTTTCGCGCTCCTGATTCATTTGTTCAATCCCTTGTTGAATTTGACGAAATAAATCTACCTTCCGGAATTTCGGTGCTTCTCCAAGTCCATAAGCTAAACCACGATAAAAGTCCATAACGCCTCCTGTGGAAAAAGGGAAGTAGACGATATGATATAGCGAAGGATGAAAGGATTCTTTAAAAGAACGCAGCGTAAATTTTTTGCCGGCTCCGGCTTCTCCTACGAGAAGCCCCATTCCTTTCTTTCTTTCAAGTAATGGAGCGCTCCAAGTGCCCCTTGATAATCGATTGATAAAAACGCATTTTCCGGACGTATATCTTTAGAAAACGGTGTTTGTGCCAAGGAATAGAATGTTTTATACATGGATATTCTCCTCCAGCTTTTCCGGCTTGGTAAATGGAGAACGAACACGTTTGGCGTGGGCATTATCTTTCATCGATACAGGTACTGCCTCCGCTATTTTTTGGTCATCCTCAAACACAAAAATCCCTTTCTCATCAAAACGGACATCGATAGATTGTCCGATAAAACGCGGAGGCACCTCATAAAGCTGCCTGTTTAACGTAATGGTACTGTCCGCTTTCACCTTACGGTGCTCTCTCTTCAAGAAAATCGTATCTAGAATCGACGTATCCTCCAGGAAATACACGTTTTCTAATTGGGATTGATACACTTCGTGGGGCGTCTTCCCTTCTAAAGAGGTATGAGCCCGCCGATAATAATCTTCTTCTAACCAACGCCAGAATCGTTCATTCAATTCTTCTAAAGAATGTACAGGATCTCCCTGCAGAAGCGGATAGAATCTGGTTTGTATCGTTTTAACAACCCTTTCTACCTTGCCTTTCGCACGGGGATCGTACGGCTGCGTGTGCACCAACGTAATTCCTAATTGCGCACAAGCATATTGAAGGGTTTCTGCACGATAGATTTTTCCATTATCGGCATAAATCAGACTTGGTTTCCCTCGCTGAAGCAATGCTTCCTTGGTCACTACTCTTACACCGTCAAATTTCTCGGATGTAAAGAATTGTCCAAATGGCACCAATCGGGAACAATCATCAATGTATAGAATCAAAAATGTTTTTTCTTTTTTCCATCTATGGAGATGTAGGGACCATGCGATACGTCCCCCTGCCATAAATGATTGACTCGTTCATGGGCAAATCTTTTTCGCTCCGGGGTGGCACTTATTTTTTTGCCCACAAGGTTGTGTTTTTTGAGTAATCGGTTTATAGTAGAATAAGATATTGTATTTTTATTGATTTCTCCCTGCTTAATGAGCTGTTCGTAGAATACGCTCACAGGCATGTGGAGAAATTTTTTTCTGATATAAAGGATTTGATCCTGATCTTCTGGGGTTAATCTCCTGGAATTTCCCCGATCTGTTCTTTTCTTTGGTTTCAATGCGCTGAATCCGTGTTGTCGATAGTGATATAGCCACTCCTTTATCGTTTTCTCTGCCACGGTTCGCTTACTGTAATAAGGAACGGAATGCACCTTGCCTTCTAGCTGTTCAAAATATGCTTTGGCATCTACCTGTTCATTTAATTAATGGAGCGATTAAGCCATATCGAAATAAAGCTACTTGTTCACGTTCTTTTTCTGTCATGGAATCTTCCTCCTTTTGATGAGAAGGACAACCGGTCATCCATAAGTTTATTCTACTTTTTACGACACGCCTTGAAAACGCAAAAGATATGTGAAACCGTGATTATTTTTTTAGGGCATCAAAATACGACTGCATTAATTTGCCTCATTTAGACGCTTGATTAAGTCTTGGATGGTGGGGACACGCTCGATGTAGCGAATAAAAAAGGAAATAATCATCCCTGCATAATTTTGTTCAACAGGCGCTCCAAGCCGGGATTTCTGAAATGTTTTTTATGTGAAATGACTTTTTCTATCCTGCCGGATTTTCTCCTTCCTTATTTTCAATATACCCTTCACACGGTTTTAAGAAGTATAAGAGAAGTTCTCGAAAACAAAAAAGGAAAAGGATCCCGTCAATTATGGACATTCGACGACAGATCGGAATACGTAATGTAGCTTCTTCTGTGATTCCGTTTCTCCAATAAAAACCATGATGATAGACATTTCCCCCAGCTGCACAATGACAATTTGGACATTGATCCAATACTGGAAAATCATTTTCTTTGACTTTATCTTTAAAATGAACTGCGGATTTCTAGTTTCTGATTCTACTACGTCAGAAGCTGCGTATTCTCACTTGGTTACAAAAAGGATTTATCGCTGATGAAGTCATTGCTATTGATGCCACCCACTTTGAAGCACGAGACACGGCGTCCATTTAAAAAGAAGAAAAATTGGAAGCCGCGCCCAAAAAGCGTGGGCATAAATCTAAATCTAAGGAAGAGCGCGAGCAATATCTTCAAGATCAAGTAGAAAAAGAAGCAAACCTGCCATTGTATGAAAAGAAAATGGAAGCACAGTTAGATGTTCCGTTAGAAGTATTGCGTGCAGAGGTACCAATGAATCCCAAATGTGGCGCGAAAAAAATGCAGATGGTAAAAATGAATTTTGGTTTGGCTACAGAGGGCACCTCGCAGTTGGCACATCAAGCCAATATATTCTGCAGTCTTTATTTTCTTCTGGCAGCTTAAATGATGGAAAAGCCGCTATTGCCCTATTGAAAAGAATAGATCAAAGACTTCCTATTACGTCTGCTTCTTACCAGATATTGGATGCAGGTTATGATTTCGAGCCAATTTTTGAACAGATTCATCACATGGGACAACAGTCTGTCACTGCCTATAATAAGCGAAATGAAGGCGAAATGATCGAGTTTGATAAGGAATTTGCCCCAATCTGTTTTTGAGAACATTCCTATAAATATGACAGCTTTGATCCGAAATACGAAACATAGAAATATACTAGACCAAAGGAATATAGCGACTACCCGCTTGCGAACGAAGGTATCTGTAAAAAAGTGTATAAAGCCAAGGTAATCACCGATTTAAGGCGTTAAACTGTGCCTTCACGCCAATCTAAAAGCTTGGAAAATATTCTAAAAACAGACAGTAGTAGAACGTGTCAACGCTTATTTAAAAGAGTTCTATCAGTTAAATAATGATCGTTATCCCACTGGAAAGCGTGCGAAAATTCATTTTGACAGGCTCGCTTTGATTTATAATACTTCCCAAATAGCTGCGGATATTATTCAACAACAAGCTGCATAATTCTTGTTTTTTAAAATACACTTTCGAAAATTCTGCTCGTCTTTGTATTTTTAGAAAGAGCTATTATGAAATTCATTTTTCCACATGAAACTATTCAAATTTTTATATGTGATAATCTAAAAATTGTTGTTCCCCGTTTATAATTTGATTTAACCTTTTTTCAATTCTAGGTAGATTTTTATTATATTCTTTTGAAGCAATTAATTTAAGTATAAGATTCATAAAAACTGACCAGTTCTGAAAGTTATTAAAGTACAAATCCGCTATTTCTCGGTCATCTACAGAGAAATAATCGTATAAGCGTCTTCTAGAATTAGCTATATTTTTAATTAAAGGATATGCATTACGTAAGAATTCTTCATTTCTATTATTTATCTGTTTTATAATATTCTTCCTTAGCTCAACTATTCCTTTTATACCAATTATCAAATCTTTTTTTTCTACTAAATCAAATATTCTCTTTCCATTCATAACTTGAAAATTATTTAAATTAATATTTTCTAATAAATTATTGTTCATAATTTCTTCACTTTTTTCTAAATAATAGACTTCACATATCTTATGCTGTATATTTTTTTCAATGGATTTTATTGCATTTAAAAGATCATTTTTCATTATTTTACCATTATATTGATAAAAGTAATCTTTTATTAGAAATTCATCTTCAATCTCTTGATATATTTCAATTGCATGTGAGAAATGACCGGTCTTATAACTCAAGCAATATGGTAAATAAAATGAATCAACTTTAATTACTGGTTTTTCATCTTTATTTAATAAATCTTTAATTATTTCCATATATTCTTCTGATTTGTAGTTTCTAAAAGTAACTCTCTTAATTCCAAAATAGTCGTTCAGTAGTGTATCCGCATTCATAAAATTTGGTGATATTTCTAATTTCTCATTATCATACTTATAACAAAATCCAGCCTGACAAAAAAATTGCTTATAATCGATCTTATAATCAATGAGTTTAGCTACCATTATAATTTCTGAGCAGTTAAAGTATCTACTATAAAACATTTTTTCTTGTTTCATCTAATTCTCCTTTACACTCGTCATTGCAAATATATGCATACAAGGATTGTCACCAAGTTCAATCTTGTTATACTTTATATTCTTTTTAAAAGTAATTTTATCACACCAAATTATGGGTTTATTTAATTTATTTTTAAAATTATTACTGATATTATTATAGGTGAATTGAGATTGGAATACTAAATTATTTGTAAAAAAAGGTTCTTCTGTTAGATAATCATTAAAAGATAGCTTTTCTTTTTTTATGATTTCATTATGTAACAAAAATGTTATATCTTCAAAATAATCACCGTATACAGATAATCCTAATATATATAAATAATTCGAAGAAATAACTTCATTTAATTCAATTATTTGTCCTTCTAACTCTATATTATCACCTTTTTCTGTTTCAGTTATATAAAAGGGAATTCCGTTAAAGTAAAATTCTTTGTTTAATGGAATCTTATCATTTGGAATTGAAGATCCTGACATAGTAAGCGATGCACTTTTAAAATTATCTTCTGATGCCAAACCTTTATTATTTATTAGCTTTTTTAAATCTAAAATATTATATTCCATAAGTTTATCTCCTTTTATAGATATTGCAAGCTGAGGAGTCTTTAAAAAAGACTCCTCATTTTACATTAAGATGTTTCTTTACCAGGGGGCATCTTAATCACCTCCTTAAAACTCTATTTTTAACTTTTTCCGTGTCTTACAAATCAACTAGACTATCATCATTAGCATTAAACTAAAAAGATAGAAAACATTATAAATAATCTAAAAATAATTATAACACAAAATATACATTCTATAAAACAATCAATTGTACTGATTATGATAGGGTACATTATATAAAAAAAGTGGGATAATCAAGGATAAGAAGATTCCCTACTGTCATGAGTCACTATATTGATATTGGATAGAATTTTCAAAGGATTGCTTTTCCTCATTAGGATATTTCGTTCTATTTCTTTATCGCACCTTGAACTTCCCTTGCAGAAAAAAGTTATACTACATAGAGTATAGTAAATTTTTATTTAGCTTACTCTACATAATAAGAAATATGCATGCAGTTTTCATGCATTGTTTAAAAAGACCAATCATTTTATTCCTCTTACAATTACAATACAAAACAAGTAATTCACCAATTTAATTGCTTGCAGTCCCGAAAAAACCCCCCTGTAGGTCCATTGTCATCAAGTGTGGCAGCCCACACAATACCATAGGCTCCTTCCGTAACAGTACGTATCGCCTTAGAGGAACCCATGTCCGTTTTAACCCATCCAGGGCATACTGCGTTTACTTTTATATTCGATTGCTTACCTTCAACTGCAAAAATTCTAGTTAAAGCATTTAAAGAAGCTTTTGATATTCGATAAAAAGGCCCAGTTCTTGCATCACGCCGAATATCGTTTGAAGAAGTTAATGATGATAATCTCCCCATTCCGCTCGATACATTTACAATTCTTCCATATTCTAAAACTTGCATACATTTAAAAATCTCTTTTGTTAGTCGCAAAGTTCCATATAAATTGACTTCCATTGTCTCTTTTAGAATATCTAATTCCATTTCTAAAATACTCGAAAATGCCCCATTATTTTCATTGTCCAGAAAAACTCCTGCATTATTGACAAGTACATCAATACGACCAAATTTATTCATAATAAAGTATACTAGTTGTTCTACACTTGAATCATCTCTAATATCAAGAGTAGCAGGCACAATATTATTGTGTAACCTGGAGGCTTCATGTTTTGCAACTTCTAAATCTCTTGCTGTAAGTATAACCTTATAACCTAAATATGCTAACTGAACACAAACTTCTTTTCCTATTCCTCTATTTCCTCCAGAAACAACTGCCACACGAATATTTAACACCTTCCTTTATTTTTTAGTTTTCATTTGAATTACTTTGTATAACATTCCACAAATTATGTGTTGATGAAAAGGTTTCCTCTGTTAGAAACTCATCAGGTATAGTAATATCATAATAATCCTCTAACTCCAGCAATAACTCGATTGAAGACATTGAATCCAATCCTAATTCTTTTAGATTCACACCTGAATGTAAGCTAGCATCATCATCTAAATAATTATTTAGAATTTCTATAAATTCTGTTTCCATTATCTATACCTCCCATTGTGTTACACAAATTTTATTATTTTTTATTATAATTTCTTTCGGAATATCACGTCCTAAAAATCCCAATAAACTAGCTGTTAAACCATACGCACCGACATTGGGTATATAAAACCTATCTCCTCTGGTAAACCTAGGAACAGCAATCTTTCTATCGATATAATCTAAAGGTGTACATAATGGCCCTACTAAACTTACTTCAATTTTTTCTCCTTTCTTTTTTACTAGAGGTATAATATCAATATTTTTAAAAGGAAGTCGCTTTAAACCTGACATCCCACCTAAGTTATTAATTCCAAAGTCGACTATACAAAAATATTTTCCTTTACTCTTCTTAAAATTCAAAACTGTACCAATTAATACTCCAGAAGTTGCTGCTAAATATCGTCCACTTTCAAAGGCTATAGAAGTGTTTTTTGGGAATTTGTCATCTATATAAGCTTGTAATGGCAACCTTATATCTTGATAATTACTTAACTTATCTTCAGTCGCATAAGGTGCAGAGAATCCTCCACCTAAATTTACAAATTTTAATTTTATTCCTATTTTTTTTTGAATTCTTTTAACAGAATCAATAGCAGACTTAAAATTTTCCAATACTGCATTACTACTTCCAAAATTCGAACCGTTATAAATATGGATACCCTCAATTAACAAATAATCACTTTTAAATTTTTGAAGTATATCTTCTTTTAATTCTTCCTCTTCTATGCCAAATTGAGATGAGACACCAGTCATATTAATACTGGCTTTTATTGATTGTTCTTTTGGGTTTATTCTAAGGGTTATTCTTAGGTGAATTTCCTCTCTTATCGAAATTGCATACATTATGTCTAATTCAAACATAGACTCAATTGAAAAATGAATCACCCCATTATTAACCGCAAATAATATTTCATCATAAGTCTTTCCAGGTCCAGTATATAAACATTTTTCAGCATTTATTCCAGCCTTTAAAGCTATATTTAATTCTTTCTTAGATGAAACTTCTGCATAACAACCCAATTTCACTAACTCCCGAGTGATTTCTATATTAGGATTTGCCTTCAAAGAATAGTAGATAATACTATTTGATGGCAGGGATTGTTTTAGTAGGGTGTATGCATTTTCTAATTTATTAAGATCATAAACATATAACGGACTCCCATACTTATTTATTAACTCATTATAATGATACATTATTTCACCCTTGAAATAGTAATTTAGTTTATTAAATTTGCTTGCAATATTTTTTTAATTCATAAATCGAGTTTTCTAGATACCTAGGGTCACCTTGAATTATCCATCTTGGAAGCTTCATTAAGTTCCTCATTAATTTTGTTTTATTTTCTATAAGAACAAAATCTTCTACCGTTCTTTGATCAAGCCAACCCCTTCCATAATCTTCATCTACTGGTTCTCTAAGATTATCATTCAATATTCTCACTACTTGTGTATCTTCAATAGGGCTAATTCTTATTTTTCCACTTCCTATTTGTAGCCTTGGGAAAAACAATCCTTTTACCAATGATTTTGACCGTATAGTTGTTCCTGTAATATCACAGGCTTCTTTAGGTGTAATTTCTAATTTGTCATCATTACCCCAATTTAGTTTAGCATTTTCATTATCTTCAACTTGTTGATTCCACAATCCTTTCACTTGTGGACGATGAAAAGTATAATTTCTTAACTTGTTAATATCCATTGTTGCATTTACTGTCCCCAAACCTAATCGTAAACACATCGGCCACCCATAAATAGAAATTCCATCTTTACTTTGTAATGTAATAGCTCTATCGTTAGTTATAAAGTCAGCACCTAAATATTTTACTAAATACCACATTAAAGTTGATTTTCCTGCGCCACCATCTCCAGTTATTAAAAATGCATCTTGACCGTTATTAAATGCCACTGCTGCTGAATGAACAAAACAACCTCCTTGATTTTCTAATTGTCTTAATGAAACTTCTCTAATTATTCTTAATGGAGCTCTTATCGAAGCAATTGTTTTATCTGCCCCTATAATTACAAAAGTCTTATTCTTAACGACTATCACAAAAGGCTCTAGGTTTTTATATGAGGCATAGAAAACAAAACCATTGGTTTTTGCCTTAAGATATGTTACATCTGTTCTAGCTGTGATCTCAACTCCATTCTTCTCACAAAATTCACGTATTTCTCTTTCAATATCTGGACTAATAGCAAATTTTACATAAAATCTATTCATTGGCAATTTGGAATCACAAACCTCCAAAGGAGAAACATATTCATCAATCTCCTTTATTACTTCCTCGCTATCTGACTGTACCTCAAAATTAAACCCTGCAAAATATATTATTTTTGAATATTCGTATTTTAATAACTTTAATTTATTTATTGAAACCATATAATGCCTCCTCAAGTACATTTTGAAAAAAGGTTTTACATAGCAAAATAATCTTGTCTTTTTTGTTCTTTACTTTAATAAATTAGATCAACAAATTCAGGGTCGAATGCTCAAACCATATTGAACTATAGATATTCACTGAAATGCTTTTATAAACCCCGTTTTCATTTCTCATCAATATTCACTAAATATTTTTAATTAATAGTAAAGTTTAATCGTTATTAGATAGTAATTATTTAAAGAGCTTATTGCCTTCATTTTATTAATTCCCATTATAAAATTACCTTTTTATTTAATGAATGGTAATATATTTTCTCCAATTCTTTCTATCTCCCTATCCCTTGCAATGCCAGTAAATATAAAATAATCTGCTCCAATCTCTCTTAATTTTATAATTGTGTTAATCACTTCCTGATAACTCCCTACAATTGAAACAGGAACTGATTTGCTTACCTGCGCTAATCCTGACCATAAATTATCTCCAATAATAAAGTTATCGTATTCTAGCAGCTTTTTATGCGCCAATACTCCTTCGGAATCAGTATTGTTTAAATATAACTGTTTAATTTTCTTTTGAAATAGACTAAAATTGTCATTTAACCTTTGTGCAACATTCCAAGCTTCTTCTGTTGTATCACGAGCAATTACATCGATTAATAATCCACATTTAACCTTATTTGCGGTGGATTCCAAAACTTTTGAATACCTTTCTGTTAACCAATCAATGCTATTTGCATAAACAAGATAATAATTTGAATAACTACAAGCAATATCTAAGGCCTGTTCAGAACTTCCTGCTACACATATATTAAAATTACCATTTAGCTTGGGTTTT
This sequence comes from Oceanobacillus sp. CFH 90083, assembly GCF_009389585.1. Taxonomy (GTDB): domain Bacteria; phylum Bacillota; class Bacilli; order Bacillales; family Amphibacillaceae; genus Oceanobacillus. The sequence continues at coordinate 88,541 of NZ_VIYG01000005.1, forward strand.
AGTTGATAGTTTTCAATGTTAAAATGATCACCAGAAAAACTAAATTTGTAATCCTCTTTAATTTCATTAATTATTTGGACATACTCTGAAGTTCTATTATAACGAGTAACATGACTATCATCCTTATGCAACTCAGTTTTTGTGCGTCCTGAAACAATATTTAAATCTACTCTTGGACCAATAATTTGCATTAAAGAACTTAAAGATTTAGCCGTATTTAACGGAAGGGTTGAATTGGTATTCTGAGCTATAAGAAACCGTATTTTAGAAGTAAGAGAACCTAAATGACTAGCCATAATCCAAGGATCAAAAGAATTATCTTTACTCCCTATCAAAACACTATTGAAACCATATTTTTCTGCTTGAATTACCTCTTCTTCGTTTTTTTCAATTAAATTTCGATCAGTTGATAATCCCCAACAAAAATTCATAGAAGTGTCATTCCTTTCATTACACTCAAAGCAAAAAACGCTTCAAAAGTTAATTATACCGACAAAGGGTTGTTATTGTTATAATGTAATTGAGACTAGGAGATATACTTCAATGCACAAGGAATTATATATTGCATTGCCACGTTTCTCATATACAAAAACAATTTCTAACCTGAAACATGTAAGGCGATTTTCATACAAATGAACCCATTGATTATACGAAAAGAGTCCACATTTATTTTATCCACATTTTACATAGTTTATTTTAAAGTCTCTCTAAATTCCTCTAATTTTGATTTTTGTTTTTTCAATTCGTTAGTATTATTTTTGAATAATCGTTCTATAAATGATTTATTCCATTTTTGAGAAGTTCCATAATCTAAAGAACCGTATTCATTTAAAAAATCAGTATTTTGAATATCTAAAAAACTTCTAACCTCATTTAAAAAATTATCACCATATATATAATCAGTAAAATATAGTGAAAAATAAAGAGCTTTACTAGCACGTAATTCTTTAGCTCTTATAGAAATTTTTTCCCAATTTATTTTTCCGGTTTTATTTAAATACAAAATATACTCCCTTAAATCACAAAATTTTATTAAATTTAAATCTGCTTCTAATAACACAAATTGTACATTTGTAGCTTCTTTATAAAGATGTATCGCCAAATGAATTAAAAAATCATTAGATTCTAATAACTTAGTTTGAGTATTATAAATTAAACCAAGTTCTGAATTATCAATTAATGAATTAGTTGCTTTATAGTTTTTTTCCAAGTCTATATCATATGAAAAATCTACTCTAACAACTTTTAAAAAATCTTCTCCAGTCAATTTTAAATGTAAATGTAAATTACCTGTGTTTATTCGCCAATATAACTCTTCTTCGCGAGAAATATTTTCTATTGAGTCTGTAGACCAATTATACTTACCAATTGAGTATCCTATCTTTTTTAATACGTTAGAGACTAAAGTTCTGTCATTTGGGGAAATTAAGAAGTCTAAATCATTCATTTTACGTAAACCAAAATCCTTGTATACGCAAGGAACTAATACGATTCCTTTTAGAGGTATTGCATTGATATTATTCTTTCGAAAAGCTTCTAAAATTAATTGTAATTCTTTAAAGGCAACTTCATTTTTCTTTTTGTTACCTAAATAATAAAAGTTCAATAGTTGTTTATCAGATGATTTAATTGAATTATCTGTATCCAGCTTAATTAAATGTGGTGTGATCAATTGAAGAACCTTATTTTTACTTGCAATTTCAACTAAGTAATTAAAATCAATAGTTTCTTTTAAAATTTCCTTAATTTGATTTGATTCTTTAGTTATATTTGTTCTCGAAGCTAAAATTAACAATTTTTCCTCTAAAGATAATCTTTCCATATTTAATATAGCCATGAGCATTACTCCTTTTATAATTTAATCAAAGAATTATACTAAAAAAATATATATTAAATTTATTTTTTATTTAGCTATTTTCTTTATAAAAGTAGCACCTTCTTCTAAAGAATAAAAGTTTTGTTTAAGTTCATAACACTCAACCCTTTTAGCTATATTCATTATATTAGGAATCAATTCCTCTATTTTGGGTAGTACAAAATGAGGCAAGAAAAACTCATTTAGTTTACCAGGGTTTATAACTACACTATTTATCAAATTATATGTAGCTTCTTTCTCATCAAGTTTCCTCATAAACACGCCATTTTGCTGAAGTGGAAGGAATTTAGGAAAGACAATGGTTTTAATATTTGTATTGGTCTTAATTTTTTTATTATAAAGTTGCTCTAAATTTTTAGGAGTTGCAAAAATATAATCTTGAGTTGCATTATTAAATGGATGATTAAGGGTGTAATTATTTTTGAACCTAGATCTTATCTTTTTATTTACATTGATTGTATCCTTCCGTATTGACATGGATCGTGGCCATCCAAATCCAGATATAGTATCATTTGAGAATTTAATAGAAATATCATCATTCGTAACATAGTTAACTTGATTATCTTCAAGTAAGGTTAGAATTGTTGAAGTTTTCCCTGATTTAGATTGACCGATAAGAGCAACTCCATTTCCATTAATTTCAACTAATCCACCATGTAAGAAAATTGCATTTTCAGCGTAATCTTGTAAGCGCAGAACCCCTCTTATTAACCTCAAAGCTTGTTGAGCTTTCCAACGATTTTCGTTTGGCTCTTTTATTATTATTTCCCTTTTTTTACCATTAAATAAATAACACCTATCTGGTTCTCCAGGATATTCATAATTAATAATTTCATAATCCTGCAAACTTGTTAAGTATCTTTCTGAAGTAAAAATTGTCCACAAATTTTCTGTTGAATCACTTAATTCATTTACTTTAAGGTACGGATTTGCTAAAGATTCGACATTCTTTATAATACTTTCAGGACCTACTAATAGTACTTTAGAGTTAAATCTAGAAAATACTTTACTTTCCATTTTTTACCTCCTATCCTGTAATTAAAATAGTTTCTAATGTTCTTGTTTTCTGAAAATGTCGCTAATATCGATTTTAACTTTTGAATATGATATTTGTCACTCAACTATTATAAAAATATAGTTATCTACTAGCTGAGGTATCTTAGTCTAAGTTTTAAAGTGAATGAGTGGTTTACTTCACCAAAATTTGATCCCTATTATCAATTATTCGAATCTCTTGAGCAAACACTCCTTATTCATTGAATTAATCTAAACAATTTTTTTATAGAAAGACTCTTTTAGTGTTTAGTTCTAGACTCGTTAATCACTATACACTTCTTCACTGTAATCTTATTATTAATAAAGAGATCCTTTCACTGTTAAAATACAATCAAACCTATAAGAAGTCAGTTCATTTTCTATACTAAAAATTTTTTCGCTGATCTCTATTTTTTTTATAAAAGTATATTTTTTATATAAATTATAGAGATAATCTTTGTTATAGAACATTTCTCTATGCAAATTACCTTGTTCGCTATTATTTCTCTGTGCATTTCTAATTAGTTCAGCCTTCTTTGATACGTCAGGGATGTCACCTAAGAATATAATAGTATTTTCCTTTGAAACTTTATGTGCAGCAGCTATCACTTCTTCAAAATATTCTATCGACGGGAAATATTGACAAACACTATTAATAATAATTACTTCATATCTTCTTGGCAATAATTCATCCATTTGCTTAGCTTCAAGATTTTCAAACTTAACATTTTCCTTATTTTCTATAACTAGTTTGTCTTTACAAAAATTTATCATCTTTGAAGATATATCAGTTGCTGTGTAATCTTTAACCTGTGATGATATTTTTTGCAAAATAACCCCTGATCCTACACCAATCTCCAAAAAACTATTTTTGCAATTAATGTAAGGTTTTAGTTTCACAAGAGTGTTATTAGAATATTCATTAATTTCTGATTCCGAAAACGGCTCACCAGTAAGATAACTTATCCATCCCCCAGCTTCTATTTGACTATTGCCCCCTCTAAGAGCAACAAAATCCCAAAACTTACTATTATTAAATATGAACTTTTCTTCTATCTTAATCACCTCTCATTCTCTATTTTGAAGCAGTATTTCTTTAAGTTATCTATATTTTCAAATGTTTTATGGTTCAAATGCTCATCAGGAATTGTATACCCCATGTCTTCTAACTCTATAATTAAACTAACAATTGCAACTGAATCCAATCCAATTCCTTTTAGATCTAATGAATCACTAATTTTAAAATTAGAATCTAATTCTAAAATTCGTTTAATTACTTCTTTTAAACAATTGGTAAAATCTGAATTAGATGTGACCATGTAACTTTCTCCTTTGTTTATTTATTATATCTACAATATTTTTTTTCTCTCCAAATAATTCGAACAACGCTGTTACCCATCGGTCTAGACCGAAAGCAATACACCCGGAATGCAGAAACTCTTCTTTTCCATTATTATAAATATTATATTGCCTGCATAAATAATCTTCTAAATAATTAAATGAAGTAATAGCTACCTCTACTCCAGTAGAACTCACATAAAGAAGTTCAAATTTTGCATTTGTTAATAATTGGTAATGTTGTTTCAGAATATCATCATTTAAAAAGAAAGGATCCTCAGCGTTCTTTATACATCCTGGCATTCCTATTTCACAGAAAATCCCCCATATTTCTTCAATCATTTCATTTCTCAATTGTTGAGTAAATTCGCTCGAACCAACAAAAATGATTTCTCTCATAAAGAATTCATTATGCCTAAAATGATTTAAAAAAGTCGGTACTTCATTCCTGAAGCATTTTCCTGAACTTGTATATATTGCATGACTCCCAACAAAATTTTCCAGTTCTTGGTAGGCATGATAGCATAAACAAGGTCTTAATATACTCTTTTCTTGTTCAAGATCTTCATTATCGGGGAAATCCAATCCACTTTTTTTGAATGTCTCAATTACTTTCTTATCTCTTTTAAAAGTGCTTAATGAATAAATATGTTGAGGAAAATGAAAATGATACTTATTTTTTATTAGGTTGTTAAAGTCAAGAGTTATAGGAAACTCTCTAATCTTTGCACCATATTTCTCAGCAATTTCATGGAAGAATGAATCAAGAATTACTAAAACTTCATTGTAATCTTCCTTATGTCTACTAGGATATGTTTTTTCATAATTGACAGTTATATCATTAACATGAGTTTTGAGTTTTAAATAATTTTTATTATGTGACAGTGATTTAACTAAATTATTTATTTGATTTTCAACAATATCTTTATCGTACTTTGACTTTAAAATGATATTTACCGTTGAAGTATTACTATCATATTTAACTGACTGAATTTGACTGCTGACATAGTAAATCTGTTGTGTTAAAGTTTCAATTGTCTCTTTTGAATAATCACTAACATCTATTTGTATCATAATCTAACTCCTCATATAATATCTTGAATAGCTCTTTTTAAAAAGTATCATTGTTTATTTATGTCATTAATTTTATATCTGAAATAGTTCGGAACACAAAACTCAATTAGAAAAGAGGAATCTTTAAGAGATACCTTGCTTTCAAAAATAATCCCTCTCAGATCTAATCTTATTAAATTATTTTTAAATTCATTCAGTATACCCCTTTTAATGTTGAAAATTCAAATATAATTTCCATTATTAGTGCTCCCGCTTTTTTCACTACGCTGACATAGACTTAATAATATCCTTTAATTGATAGGACATTGTTAATGCTTCCAGTGACCATTCCATGTACCAATTTAGTAAATGAGGTTTTTCTTCAGCTAGTAAATATATATACTTTTCAGTAGGCATCAAATATAATAAAAGTAGTGGTACCATACTCGCTTGTTCTTGTTCGTTAATATGTTGTTTAGCAGAATATTTACTGAAAAATTCTTTTGAAATCTTACTATCCAGTTTGAATGATCCTGAACGAACTTTAGTTAATTGTAAAGTAGCAAGTGCGACATCTAAAATGCGAGGTCCGTAATGAAAAGTATCAAAATCCAAGATTGCAACAATCTCTGTATTCCTAAAAAGAATGTTACCTCTATGGAAATCTCCGTGGATATAGGCTTTTTTTAATTTATGGTATTTTTGTAAATTTAGAGAGGCAAGTGAATTCTCCAAATGATTACTTAATTTATTCAAGTAATCATAGGCTTTTTCTTTATTTTTATAATAGTAAAGGATAGCCTTTTCTAATCTATCAAAGTAATAAGAATAGTTTTTTAACCATTGAAGCACACTTTCGTTCGGATTTGATGGATTTTCAGGTAAATAATTGATATTATGCAATCTTATAAGTAGATTAAGAGCTTTATTAATTTGTCCTGTATCACCTAATTGAAGTTCATAACCGCATATAAAAGGTGATAATTGCCAATAACTCTCACAAACTAAAACAGTTTTATTTCCTTGTGCTGTTTTTAAGATAGGTTGAACAGGAAAACCCATACTTAACAAATAATCATTTATTCTCTCAATATATTGAAGCCATTTATAATCATGATTTCTCTTACACTGTCTAAGAACATATTCATTATCATTATATCTTATATACCAAACATTATTCGGGCTTGCACCATTCATCTCCTTTACAAAAATTGGAGACCCTAAAGAATACATTTTTAACACTGGTAATAACTTTTCGTATATGTTTCTTTCGATATTATCACCCCTTTTATGTAAGCGTTCACAAATAAAATTTAAATAATATACCATTATACTTCTAAGACGAGAATAACACAATAAATTACCAAATTCAACAAAAAATAGATTTTTCATGTATAAATACGAAAAATTTGAATTCAAAAGTAAGCGGGAAATAATATGACGCCATGACAAATAGCCCTAAAAGGAGTAAACTTTTCGTAAAGAAGCTCCTTTAGGGCTATTATGCTCGTTTTATATATTTTAGAAGTGGCTTCATCTTGGCTTGAATATAAGGACTCCACGGAAAATAGTTTTCCCATTGTTCCGGGTGTTGAAAAATATTAAGCTGGGGAAGTTCCGTAAATAAAATGGTAAAGTATTCAAACGGATCCATTCCATTTTCTTTCACTGTTTGGATGATACTATACCCAATGGTATTCGCATGAGCTCCAGCTACGCTGGTAGAAAAACACCAATTTTCACGTCCGACGGTGACAGGCCAAATGGAACGTTCTGCGAGATTATTACTAATGAAAAGATGTCCATCTGTTAAAAAGTGTTGAAGAGAAATTCTCAACTTCTTTGTATAATCTACCGTTTTTTGTAAAGGGCCTTTCATCGTAACGAGGGCGTCGAGCCACTCCCAGAACTCTTTCAGTAACGGCTTGCTTTCCAGCTGGCGTTGTTGTAACCGTTCCTCTGGAGATAAAGTTTTCCATTGCCTTTCCAGCTTGAAAAGCTGGTTACAGTAATGGACGCCAACGGCACCTTGTCCGTTTGGATTATTGGTCTCTAAAAACTTTCTCCGGACAAGTGTCCAGCACGTTTGAAGCTGCACATCTTCTAATTTTTGATAGACCGAATACCCATCACAATGAAGCTGGCCTTTAAATCCTTTGAGAAAGGTTTCTGCTACTTCAAACCGGCGTGTCTCGGAAGAATGATAGAGAATAATGGGATATTTGGCGGTTTCCGCTGCGCGAAATAACCATATCCTTGCATCGGCTGTAGCTGGCTTTTTGTCTGCCCGACGTAAAATTTGATAGGTCGTTTCGTCAGCGGAGAGCACGGGTTCCAGAAGGACTTTTTTCTCATTTGTTGGTACAACGGCTCCAGCCATTCTTCAGAACTTCGAATCACCCAGTTTGCCAATGTTCGTTGGGAAACCTTCAATCCATATATCGCCCATTCTTTTTCCTGGCGATGATAGGGAATACTTATCTCCAGCTTTTGATAGAGATTCCAGGCTAATACGCTCGGTCCAGCTAAACTTTTGGCTAAGGCTGGTTCCGGTGCTTTATTGTCGGAGGATGTGATTCTGCCCGGTTTTCTTACAGGTTAAGCATTCATAAGCATGTTCATAATGTACATGCTTGATTAAATGAGCAGGGATAAACTCTTACTCCGTTCGAGCTTCTCGCTTTCCAAGATGTTTTAATGGGCTGGCACAGCACGAATATACTTGCCTATCAGACGGAAGAGTATGTTCTTCTACCACGATAGGCAAGTCTTTTGTGATGTCGGTCCGCTGCCCTTTATTTTTTTTCGCTGATAAGAGATTACCTACATTTCAGCGGCTTTGTCTACAGGTTGCTCTGCCTCGCTAAAAGGGGAATTATTGTCTTCTTCGAAGAAAGAGAGTTGACCTTGAGAATTTTTTTCGGATGACGTTCCAAACAGACGACGATTCATATTGGTCAGCTGGTTAATCAGCTGTTCAATTTGTTTTGCTTGTTTTTCATTTTGAATCGTCAAATGTTCGATTTGTTTCATCAGCTTCTTTTCCAATTCTGTCAACGTATTCACCCACTGTGTCCAAATAATTTCTTTTATCGTACCACACTTTATCAAAAGGGGAAGAAAAATTAAAAAAACAATTTCTCTTCCCTATGATTAGGTGAGGACACCTAATTTGGCAGGTTGAATTTTTTGTTTTTGATAGATGGAAAAAACGTCAAACAGCCACTCAATTTGTTTTGATGTCAGCTTTTCTACGTCGATTTGCGAACGCGGCCAAGTTAACTTTCCCTGATCGTATCGCTTATACAGTAAATAGAAACCTTCTCCATCAAACCAGAGCGCTTTAAATCGATCCGTTCTTCTCCCTCAGAATAAGAAAACAGATTCGTCTAAAAGATCCAATTGAAATTGACTGGTGATTACGGAAGCCAGACCATCAATACCTTTGCGAAGATCTGTATAGCCACAGACTAAATAACAATTTTTCATTTGGGAGAAGTCAACCAGCATGGCGACACATCTCCCTTATCAAGGCTGTTGCCAACGATTCCTGGCAACCTTCCAAAATCGTTACATGCAGAGCATGGCAAGAAACTTCTGCCACAGGATTTGCAGGTACAGAAGAAGGTGTTGTTGGGATTGTTACGGGAACAATCGGGTTTTCTTTCATGAAAAAATTACCTCCTGTTACTTGGTAACTCCAAGTATTGAGGTAGTTCCGTTATAAGAGAATGCGGTCTGTTATTTCCCGCTTACATCCAAAATAATAAAACATAAAAATTAATATTTTATAAATCAATACTAAATTGAGTAAATTATCTAATTATTGGATTTTACAACTATTAATATTCATGTAATTAACACTAGCGTTGCATAAAGTTTTCTACTAAAAGTCAAGAAAAATAATCTATTGGAAAATTAGGAATAGCGGGATTTTTCACTACAAAGATCCATAAAAAAACCTTATAATAAGGGAATGGTAGTCCTGTCCAAATCCCAAATTATAAGGAGAACTCATGGACAATCATACCATAAAAAATGTATTCAGGGAATACATTCATCCATTAGATTCCAAAGTGATTCAAAAAATGATTGATCACGCAGAAATCGATAAGTATGTTAAAAAATTGGATGCACTTACATTTATAAACGCATTTATTTATGCACAGTTGAAACAGTTGGATAATCTACAGCGGATTAGTGATACGATTACACGTAAGAAAACCGTTCAAAGACTGGTAGGCATAGAAAGCATCAGTAAATCACAGCTTTCCCGGAAGAACAGAGAGATGCCGCCTGCGATTTTCCAGGCTATTCTACATCATTTGATGCAACAAATACACCAGCTGCTTGGACCTCAAAAAGCAAATAAAGCACTTGGGAAACTGCATTTGATTGATTCATCCATCATATCCATGTGCTTGAGCCAATACGAATGGGCAGATTTTCGGGAGTCCAAATTTGGGGTGAAGATGCATACGTCCATTGTCTTTTGCGATGGCATTTCCTATCCCAATGAAGTGATAGTTACCCCTGCAAGACCAGCAGACGAAACACAGCTGGATGCATTGATTGTACCAGATAAAAACGTGCTTCATGTATTTGACCGAGGGTATTTTAACTTTACGAAGTTTGATACCTATTGTGCGGATGATATTCGGTTTGTGACACGAATTAAAACAAACACCGTGGTACATGTCATCGAGGAATTAGCCGTTGATCCATCTTCCCCGGCTACCCGTCATGCCGCCGTAAAAATAGGAAAGATGAAATATCCCGTACAATTGGTAGAGACGGTGGACAGTAAAGGGAATGCCATTCAAATCATTTGTAATGACGCCAAAGTGAATGCACAGGAAATCAGTGATCTTTACCGCTATCGATGGCAGATAGAATTATTTTTCAAGTGGGTCAAACAGCATTTAGTGATCAAAAAGCTGTACGGAAAAAGTGAAAATGCCGTCTATAATCAACTTTTTCTGGCAATGATTACTTTCTGTCTGACCTTGTTCATGAAAATCAACTTAGGCTATCGAGGAACCCTGCTGGAAATGTTGAACTGGATTCGTGATTATTGGACAACATCCATGGAACGGTTTATTTCCAACGTATTCAAGGAGCCAGAACGTACATCTAAAGGGAGACGAAGGCTGGAACACGAGCGAATCTTTGAAGAAACCTTAGAACAATACGAAACAGGGGAAGCTTGGCATTTAGATGATTTAACATTCCATTCAATTATTTAAAAAGTGTATAAAATTCAGAAAGTGGATAAAGGGCTACCTTTCGTACCTATTGTCTTTTTTTATTTAAAAAACATTATTTATATCTGAAAATTACAACAATAATTTAAAATTTACAAATCATATTACTTGCTTTGGTGTTTATTTTTTTATGCAACGCTAGTGTGTAATTAAGTTAAAATTCAGTTGTTCTTTCTTTTATATATGCTTTAGTAAAACATTCTAGACGCCTACAAGATTTCGAGAAAAATATATTTGAACTTTAACTAAATTAAAAGTGGTGGATGGAAAATAAACTTAATAAACACTTTTCTCGCACCCACCAAAATTTTCATTTTATGTCTTACTGGATTGCACTAATATCAAAGAGGTAATGACATAATCAATACACTATACTGCTTCATTTCAAGTAAATTCTTTGAAATTCCTATACGCTAGTTCATTAGTAAATTTACTAATCTTTAGTGTATTTTAACTTATTTGCTTGAAATTGTTTATTCTCCCTTCCATTTCTTTTTAGTCTCATTGACTCTTGGAGACTTAAGGGATTATTATCATCCCATTCGATTGCATTTTCCATTAATCCCCTCACAATTGGGTTCATTCCTTCTAAAAATCCTTCATCTCTTATAAATCGCCATGTTCCATGTCCACCAGTTGGCTCGTTTCTCGGCTGTAGGTTCATATGAAGGGTTCTGCGTATTTTTTTAGATGAACATGCCCCTCTATGAAATGTATGAGAGTTCATAAACAACACATCTCCTGCTTTACATTCAACTAACTTCTCACCAGGCAGACTATCAATTCCTTTTTTTGCTAATTGTGCGTTTTCTAAATCAGTTAGTGGTCTACGATGAGAACCAGGTATTGCTTTAAAGCTAGAATCGTCATATAGACAAATATTAAACTGTACATGTGTAGGTGTTCCATTAGGATCAAACACATGATGTTCACCATAATCTTTATGCCAATTTAATTCATAATCAATTTCACGAGGTGACCACAATGCATGGGCTCCCCAAAACCTGAGTTCTTCTCCTAATGTTAATTTTACAAATTCCATTAATTTACTTATATAGAATACATCCCCAAATGATTCTTCGTATAATTCATTACTAAAAATATGGTAAACTCCCCATGTATCGAATTTATCACCATCTCTATAGGTATAACGAGTTTCAAAATTATTTGGGTCCTTATTTACCTTTAAATACACATTTTCAAGAGCCACTCTTAAATTTGCTATTTCCTTTTCGTTTAAGGCTTTAGGTAGAACAACAAAACCATTTCGTATGAACTCATCTACATAATTTTGCATATTAATCACTCCCTATATATTTATCAGCATAATTGATATTTTTTATTGTTAATTAGTAATTATTTAGAAAACATCTTAAAGGGGTCATTTTCTTTAATAAAGTCTATCACTATAGTATTCGATTTTTTCTTCTACAGTAATAACCTATCTAGATTTGATCTTATTGTCTCCTTTCCCTATTCATAACTTCTTAATATCATAGCTATATATTGAAAAAAAGCTGGTTTTGGCCCACCTATATTTTTAAAGAGTCTAAATGAGACATGTTATTTAAAAAGTGTGTATTCTTCTCAGTCTCTTTTATTTCTAAAAGATGAAATCCTGTATCGCCTGTTTGAAACCAATACTCCTGATTTACTGGCATATTATAGAAAGCACGTAAAATACAATTTATCACTCCTCCGTGAGTAACGATAGCCACTCGTCGCTCTTCTTCATTTTCAACTATTATTTTAGAAAAAACTTTTTCGATTCTTAATCTAAAATCAATTGCAGATTCACCATCTTGAATACTTTCATGTAAATAGCAAGGTTTCTTAACATTATTTACTTCACTTAAAGGCATACCAGCTAAAATACCATTATTCTGTTCCATCAGGTCATCTTCAAATATTATAGATTTGTTTAAATTGTCAGCTATTACTTCTGCTGTTTCTTTAGCTCTAATTAAGGTACTAGAGTATATTTTGTTAGCAGAATATTTTGTTTTAACTACTTCAGCTAACTTTTTCACTTGTTGATGTCCTTTTTTTGTCAAAGAGAAGTCTGCTCTTCCTTCATGAACTTTAAGAATATCAGCCTTCGATTCACCATGTCTAATTAATAATATTTGCAATTTCATCACCTCCAAGCTATTTATTTTGATGCAATATTTTTTTGGGTTTATCTATATCAAAAACCCTTTCTACAAAATTCTCATTTTCATATTGAAATGCCACTTGATCGCTATTGTAGTAAAATACCTTATTCAAAAATGTTTTATCTTGTGGTTCAAGTGGTAAAATATTATCTAACATTTCATCTTCATTAAATATTTCTTTTAGATATGTCATTGATAAATACACTTGTTTGCTAAAACCAAATCTCAAACACTGTTCGTTGAACTCCTCCCAATTTATGAAGTTTGACTTAATAAAATAATAAATATCACACAATTTGTAAATTGAGTTATCTTTATACATTTTCAAATCATTGAATGAAATCGCTTCTTTATAAAAATGTTCACACAAAAACATTAAATGTTTATTGTTATTCAACGTTTTTATACTAAATTTATTTTCAACTAATTCAATATTACTAAACAGAAATTCTTCTAAAGACTCTAAATTCCGTTTATTACTCATTAAATTAATAGAAAAATGCACATCTATTATATGCTGTGGAACAAGGTCACTGTTTGTTTTTAATATGAATGGCATTACTTCATGTGAATTCATAGATCGTTTCAAAAGATCTCTTCGGCTTGATTTTATGATTTTTGTTAAATGTTTAGTTTCACCTTGAACATAACCTTCTGCTATCAAAATATTTTTAACTTTTTCTAAATCATTTGGATGCACAAGCAGATCATTATCATTAAAACCTCTTAATCCACAATCTTTATAAACTCCCAAAACAAGTGATATTCCCTTAATTAAAGCATAATTTATTTTATGATAATCTAACAAGTTGCAGATGCTTTTAGTAATTTTTAATTGTTCTTCTCCACGCAGTTTTTGCAAAGAGTATGAATTGTATAAATAATGGTAGAGCCTTGGCAAGGTACATCTATTTTCATTATTACAAAAAAAATATTTATTTATATTCTTCCATGCAAGACCTGCTATACGGTGAATTTCTAGTAATCCTATGACTTTATCCCAATCCAAATGTTCTTGCAAATATTGTTGTAAAATTTTTTGTTCCTCTTCACTTAAAGACATTTTGCATAAAAGTAATATAAGTTTGTATTCCTTTCTCAACAAGCATCACCTCAATCTAAATTTATAGACTTAATAAAAATTCTCCTATTTCGACCGATAACTTTACATCGCAAATTTCCGAAACTGAATGTTCACAGTTCATAACAGCTATGCCTAGTTTTGATTTGTTTAGCAAAGTTTTATCGTTCATTCCATCGCCAAAGGAAACCACGTTATTTAAATTACCCATTGCACATATTCTCAGTAGGTGTTCAAGGCCTATGTCTTTTGATATGAATGGAGGTTTAATTTCATAACAATTCAGAAAACTAATTTTGTTTACAATGAATAAATTATTATTTAACATATTATCCTCTATGACTCTGTTTATACCTTTTTGTGGAAATATATATATCTTTGTTATATTTTCTAATTCAGTAATATTTGAAAATAAAGCTATTTTAGTTTGAATATTATATATCATTTTGTACTTCATCAAAGATTTTCTATTTTGAGCAAAAGGTATTCCTCTTGATTCAATAATAAAATCAGCCTTGTTCTTAAAGTAATTATATAAACCTATAACATAATTCTTATTAATAGTGTTTAAGATATAGAGTTTATTGCTATTTAAACTGTAAATTATATTACCATCATTTAATATGAGCTTAGGAAAAATAAATGGTTCAAATTTCCGAATGAAACTTTGCCGTTTTATTAAATTGATCCCTCGACCCGTTACAATAAAATTAGTTATACCGTTTTTTTTAAGTGATTCTAAACCTCTCAAAACACCGTCTATTACTCTATTGTTGTCCGTTATTATCGTACCATCTAAATCAAAAGCAGCGTTTTTAATTCCTAATCTTTTAATTCCATCATAATTCAATTCCAAGGTATCACCTAATTCAAAATTGTATTTTAATGCTAATACTTAGTTCGTGGCGAAGTTATCTTTTCTTATTCTTAAAATCAATGAGGCGAGGAATTATAGTTACATTACGAAATTGATTAGAATGGGACATTTAATTACAGAGTAGCTTAATTTCCTTAGTATTCTTTTATTTTTTTTAATTTAACCTTATCTATTTTCCCATTTATAGTAATAGGGAATTCAGTAATGGGGATGACTTCATCTGGTATTTTATATCTTTCTAATACAGTCTTTAATTTTTTCTTTATAAATTGTGAAGAATGGCGAGATCTTACGTATAATCTAGATTTACGATAGTGTTCATCTGGTGGAATTAAAACTGCCTTATCACCAAGATTAATTTCGTAAACGCTATCTTCAATTTCTTTACAACTTATTCTATAACCATTTTGTTTATAAATATCATTCATCCTTCCAATGAAATATAAATATCCATCTAAATCAATTTTAAATAGGTCACCAGTAAATAAAGTATCTCGAGAGTTCCCACTATAACTTTTAAATTTTTCATTTGTCAGCTCTGTGTCTCCCCAATATCCATTCATTACATTTGGACCTTTAACAACCAGTTGACCAACCATTCCTTCCTTAAGCTTATTTCCTAATTTGTCTATGACATGACATTCTACATTTGGTAAAGGTCTACCTACTGACTTACTTTTATGATTTAGTTCACATGGGCGCAATATCGAAACTCTTTTACATTCCGTCAAGCCATACATTGAGTAAATTTCACAATGCGGTAGTATCTTTTGAAGATCCATTATGTCCTTTTCGGGAAAATATTCACCAGTACTTGTTATTAATCTTAATGACAATTCCTTTTTAGACCTATTCAAGAGTTTTATCAATGCTTTAGTTAGATGAGGCATTGAAGGAAAAATTGTAATTTCCCATTTTTCTAAAAATCTCACTAAACTTACCCCCGATAAATCCGAATTCCCTAACATCAGTGTAGCTTTGTTATATAAAGTCAAAAATAATTGGTACAATCCATAGTCAAAGGAAAGAGGCAAAAAATTACCAATTAAATCATCTTGATTTATTTTGATTACCTGAGAAATAGTTTTTGTACAAAACAACACACTGCAGTGATTGGAAATTACTCCTTTTGGGTTCCCAGTACTTCCAGAAGTATAGATGATTAAAGCAATGTCATTAAATTTTAAATCAATTAAGTTAATGCTTGAGTTGAGAATTGATGCATAATCAGTAATAATCTCTTTTAAATACATTAAACTAATTTTATTTAATTTTATCGTATTTTGAAGTTCAAACTCTTCAGTTTCATAAATAAGTAACTTTGGAGAACAGTCTCCGATAATATAGTTTAGTTTTTCAGGAGGTATTTCGGTATTAATAACAACAGCTACTCCACCAACTCTTGAAATACCAATAATTGAATAAGCTAATTCTATCCTATTCGATACCATTAATAAAACTCTATCTCCCTTTACTACACCTTTTTCTTGAAGCAAATTACTAAACTGAATACTCTTTTCCTGCAATTCCTTATATGTGATTTTTTGTGTTTTAGTTAAGATAGCAATTTTATCACTGACATTTTGAACAGTATAATCCAACAAATCATGAATAAATTTCATACTACCTCCAGCTAATTTAAAAAGTAATTTTAGTATTATACTTTAATTAAAAAATATTTTTTCTTGAAACTTACTTAATCCTTCCCCTATAAATGTTAGGAGCATATTCATTTGCAAAAATTTCTGATGCTTCCCCCTCAAGTTCATTGCATAATCTTCTATACAAGAATAATTCACCCACTTAATATCGGGAATTTCATCCGGATATAATATCTTTTCGTTACCACTAATTATTTTAAAAAAAAGGTAATGAATTGTGCATGATGATTCTTTTTTTCAAAGAAAGCTTCTTTTACCTCAGCAATATTTCCAACTTCTACGTCTAACCCTGTTTCTTCTTTTGTTTCTCTGATTAGAGCTTTTTGTAAAGTTTCCCCTTTTTACTTGCTCCACCAGGTAATGAATAGTTAAAGTCCTCCCCTCTTTGATTCTTTGCTACAAGTATTTTCTTCTCTGTATTCATGATTAGTGCATAAGTAACATATACTTGTTTCATTATTTAATAAAATTCAAAAAATTATTTAATGCTTCTTTTTCTGTTAAGCCTTTTCTTGGGCTCTTAAATAAGAAAGCACACACTTCATCTATTGGACCCGATAATTTGCTCTTTTTAGCTGCACCGCCAACTAACAACGCATTTAATACAACAGCTGCTGAATTAGGACTATCTTCAACTTCTAGCTTAATTTCTAA
Source organism: Oceanobacillus sp. CFH 90083 (assembly GCF_009389585.1). Lineage (GTDB taxonomy): Bacteria > Bacillota > Bacilli > Bacillales > Amphibacillaceae > Oceanobacillus. Next base: position 105,536 of record NZ_VIYG01000005.1, read on the forward strand.
TCCAATCTCTGATCCTAACACTGAATCAGCTTCTATTCTTAAATAACATATTTTATTATCTTTTAGATATTCTACATAACCATTAGGCCCTGCAGAAACTCTCGAGGCATCAATACCTGCTGCATTTAGTGCTCTTCTTTTAGATATTTGCTTGTTAGAAGATCTTTCAGGAAGTGAAAGATTAAGAAAATCTGTATTTCCACCAAAGTTTAATTGATATGTATTTTTTATTAAAATGTTACGAGATTTTAACAAGTCAATCATTGCTGTATGTAGCATAGTAGCACCAAAATGACTTCTTAAATCATCTCCTAATAACGGAACTCCTGCATTTTCAAATTTCTCCTGAAAATAAGTATCTTGAGCAACAGGTTCTGGAGTAGCGTTAATAAACACAACCTTCGCTTCAGTACATGCCTCAGCATATAATCTTACAGCTTCGTATGAACCAGTAGGAAGATAACACACAAGGATTTCAGCTTCCATTTCCATTAACTGTTTAGCAACATCTTGTACACTGATATTGTAACATCCTGGATTAGGCTTTATGATCTTGGCTAAGTTACCTTGCAAACCATCTTTTAATGGGCCAGGTCTTACTATAACATTTTGAAATGGTACATCAATATGCTTTGTAGCCACATTTGGTTGCATAAATATTGCTTCAGATAAATCATTACCAATTTTATTATTATCTACATCAAATGCACCTACAAATTCAATATCTTCTATTGATACACTTCCTACTTGTTTGCACATCAAACCAGGTGTTAGCTCGTTTTCTCTTTTTTTTGCTAATGTGATAAATTGTAGAAGACTGGAAGAACAGGATCCAACTCCTGCAATAACTACTTTTAATTTTTCTTTCATTTTATACTCCCCTTTTGACTTTAAATTAATTTTTATTCCCACAATTGATGTTAAAGAAACGGCAACAATTCAGAATTATACAGAGAAAGTTTTCCGTTAGCTTCCTTTAGACGATCATTGTGATACATTAATGAGGCAGATCTTAAATCTCTAAAGAGCCTTTCTAATGGTATTAATTCATTTTTTATATATCCATGATACATTCCTAATAACTCAATAGTTTCATTTGCTGCAGCAAATAGATTTTCAGATGCTATAATTTTTAAATTGTTAATCTGAATATTAAAGCTTGTACTTTCTAGTGAAGTACGGTCATTTCTTTCCATGCACATAGTAAATTCATCTATTAATCTTTCTAAATAATTGTTTACTATATCAATTTTTAATCTAATAGAAGATATCCGGGAATATGTCAAGGTATTGAATTTATTTTTATTCTTTTTTAATATTTTAATAGCTTTTTTAAAAACTTCCTTCGTTGCTCCTAACCAGCAAGAGGCCCACATTATATGGCCTATAGGTATAAGAGAAGTTTGTGCAATTCCACTAAAATCTTCTTCTGTTAATATATTCTTCGCACCTAGCTTTCCTTTTATAAGCATACTAACACTTTGTGTTCCTCTCATCCCCATCGAATGCCAATCACCAATATCAGTTATTGATATTTCATCTCTAACTGCATATAATAATAATACATTTTTGTCCGTTGATTCTTGAGACTTTTTTGCTGTTATTAGATAAGCATCAGCATACTCACCACCAGTTACTGTTGGGGCAAGTCTATAGAGCTCAAATTCAGAATTATTATACCAATGTAAGGGTGAATTCGAACTTAGTAGATAACCACCTTTAGTATGCTCTGAAGTTACAGAAGCAATATATAGTTGATTTTGAGAAATTTCATTTAAAATTCTTTTTTTTTCACTTTCAACATTATTCATAATCGTGTAAATTTGTTGACAATGCATCCCCCATATCATCGCAGTAGACAAACAACCTGAAGCTAATATTTGAGCTATATCTGATGCTATTTTAACATTGTAACCGCCCCCTCCAAATTCTCTTGGAATAATTAAACTCATGAAATTATTAGCTTTTAACAAGTCCAAAGACTCTTCTGGAAACTTATTATTTTCGTCTACGATAGCGGCACTCTTTCTCATTACAGCACTTAATTTATAAGCCATTTGATAAAGATTATTAGTCACAATATTTTCACCCCAAATTAAAACATCTTTAATAATGAAGACCATAGAACTATATTAAAATTGTTATTATATAATCCCCTAATACTTGGAATTATGCAATAAGAAATTCTCTTTTTTATAGCCCATCTAACTCTTCTATTGTGGTTATTCTTATGCAAGTAACACTCCTCTCACCTTGCAATTCTTTGAAAAGCCTTTCATTTTGCGATTTTACAGTACTATGATTCCTTATAGAATACATAAATAAGTCAAGGGATTTTAGGAATTCTTCTTTATTTTGGTTCCATAGAACTTCTTTTTTTATCCATCTTAGAAAAGTTCTCTTCAGCACCCTAAAAAAAGTTATTCTTAACTTGAAATCTAACCAAATTATAGTTGTAGCCTGATGTTTTAAAATATTATGGATATTAGCATATTGTCCATCTATAATCCACGAATCCTTTGATGCAATTACTTTAACATGTTCCCTAAATGAATCCACGTCCATCTTTACCCAATTTTTTTGCCAGAATACACCATCTAACTCTGTAAAAGGTATATTTAGTTTCATTGACAATTTTTTAGTTAGAGTGGACTTGCCTGAACCTGAGACTCCAATAATCCAAATGCGTTTACCTAGTTTCATGAATCCCACCTAGTTTCATGAATTATTTATAACTTTACATAATTTTATAACTTCATCCCAATTAAGGTCTTCAGTTATTTCAAACATTTTCTGATTTCTGAATTTAGAGAGCGTAGGGTTATCTATAAAATATAATATATCTTCTTCATTAAATCCTGTTTTTAATAATTTATTTCCCAATACAGTATCTTTTATTGATAATGCAATATCATTCTCACTAAACATAGAAATAATAGTAGAAATAGCCTCAATCAGAGAAGGAGAAGAATGAATTCCATTATACATGGTATTATAATCTTTAATACCTAAACTATCCTTTCTTTTAAAAAAAATATTTTTTATTGAGTCTTTCTTTGCCAACTTTGGGTTGGTATTTCCTAAAACATTTTGCCTTACATCTTTAAAATATTGATTGGTTGAACATTCTAAAAACAAAACGCAATTTCCAGGTAATGTAAACCAATATTCTTGTAGAGGATGAAAAGCATTTAATATAACAAAAGCATCGCTATTTATAGTTAATTTTAAGCCATAAATTCCAGCACCGAATTTCACTGTTTCACGACCAAAAGATAGCGCTTCCAAAGAACTTGGAGTGAAATCATTCTTGAATTGATTTAAAAACTCGTGCCCACCGTACACTTTAGCTTTAGGGTATCTTTCATTTATATTTTTCAGGATATATTCTGGGAGCATATCTTTTCCGTATTTTGACACCTTATTTAGAATATTATAATGTTGTTCAATCCAGTTTTTCTCTTTTAGGTACTGACCTGATGTTACCTTCGCGGCATGAAGGTCAATATTATTGTTTTTCAATGTCTCTAATACTATTGATATTGTTGCTCTAACATCAACTGTTTGTATGTCTAAAACCTCTGGTTTCATCATAAAGATTATATGGTTTGATTTTTTTTCATTGAGTTCAGAGACAAATCTTTTCACAATAATTTGTTTATAATTGATTGGATCTTTATGAACCTTTTCAATTGTTCTGTATATATTTTCTATCAGTTTTTCTTCTATAATTACTCCCTCCTATCTTATCACCACATGACAATTCCCTTATTAATTAACTCATCTGTAATTTTATAAACAGAATTTAATTCACTGAAAACTATTTTCTTAACTTTTTCTTTTATTTTTTCGTCATCATCTAGCTTACTAATCTTTACAATTATGTGATCTGGGTCCTTTAAATGAGCTTCTTTTGTTGTCATAATATGAACATCTACAGGATTTCCTGTCTCTGCAAATAATTTTTTTGCCAATCTGTCTGTTAATATTCCATATAATTTACCAGTATGATCCAGTGGGTTTTTTCCAGCAGCAGCTTCAATACTCATAGATCTCATTGGAGTAATTAACCCATTCAGCCTATTTCCTCTGCCAACAACACCAACATCCCCAGTATCCGCAACACTTCCTAAAACTGTTAAATACGCTCTTTTTCCTCGATCAGCAGAATTAACTATTATTTCAGGCTTTAATTCTAATTTCCTATAAATAAAATCATGTAGCTCTTTCATTACTTCATTTTTTCTTTGTTTATAGTGTTCCATTGATTTAATTTGTTGTGCAAGGAAAGGTATATTAACAATAATTCTAAAAAAGTCTTTATTTCTTATGCCAAATACTTTCACATCCCACCCTGTATCTGAATTTTTTTGTTTAAATTCTTCTCCATTTACAAATTGTTCAGTGAATAAAACCAACTTTTCCAACCTACTTAAAGGTGCATATCCATGTAAGAGATTACAATCATTAGAAACAAGATTTTCATCACCAATTTTAATTAAATCATTCTCCTTCATTGGTCTATAACGTGTTTCTTTTCTACCTGGCCCTTTAGAATCAACTACTTTAACATTAACCTTTAAATGTTTATCTGGTATAAAACCAGTTAAAACTTTTGATAAAACATCAATGCTTGCTTGTTTTAAAATTTCGGCTACTGGAATTCTATTTGTTGCATAACGATAAGCAGCTTTTCCAGCAAAAATAATCTCATAAGGCTTCGTAATTTCTCCAAAGCCAAATTGTATGTTAGCCTCCCCTCCTATTAACATTACCTTATCAAACCAGTGATGTGCTATTCCACCAAAATTATCCAAACAATACTTAGAATAATACTCAGAGGCTTTTTCAGCTATTGAATCGCAAATAGTGTCAGGATGCCCTACTCCTTTTCTTTCAACTAATTCAAAATCTTTCTTTTCTATACTTACATCTTGATTGTTTAGAATAGAAATCATTATATATCTCCTCAGATTTATTTTGCCGTATAACCGCCGTCTACCATTAAATTTTCTGCCGTAATAAAACTTGCTTCATCAGAAAGTAAAAATACAATAGGAGCCGCAATTTCCTCAGGTTCTGCATTTCTTTTTAGCATATGTGCTCCTCCAATATCGGGATGGGAATCGGCTTGTTCCCTATTCAATCCCTTATCTTTTTTTATATAATATTCATTATTCTTCGTCCATACTGTACCAGGGTTTACAGCATTTACTCTAATATTCAGATTTGCCAAATCCATCGCCATGCATCTTGTCATATGAGTAACTGCCGCTTTCGTAGTATTGTATGTTAAATAATTTTCTTGAGCAACATGCCCAGATATTGAACTTATATTTACAATTGCACCTTTCCCGTTTTTTCTCATTTCAGGAACAACATATTTTACACTTAAAGCAGTACCTATTATATTTCCATCAATTATATATCGCCATTCTTCAGTAGTAGCATCAATACTTTTAAATACAAAACGCCCTGCACTTGTAACTAAAAAGTCTATTTTATTATAATGATTAACAACCTCAGTTACCATATTTTTTATACTATCTTCGTTGCATATATCAGTATGTACATAAAGAGCTGATACCCCTTTGCCTTTCAATTCAATTTCAAGTTTCCTTCCTAAAACATGATCAATATCTGCAATTACAACTTTCGCCCCATAGGTTCCTAATAAATCACATGTTGCTTTTCCTATTCCTTGAGCTCCTCCCGTTATAATTGCAACACTCCCTTCAATTCCTCTCATTACTACCCCCCCTTTTCATAAAAAACCTTTTACTATATGTAGAAATTATACTATGATACTAATTAACAAATCCAGACTTTTTAAAAAATAATGCAAATATCTGTCTTTCTTGGTAATATTGTAAAGGAGAGTGAATTTTATGTCAAATACAATAATTAAAAATGGGAATATTTTAGCAATTAATGATGGCGTTATCAATTTCACTACTGGTAATATCATAATTGAAAATGGGAACATCACATATATAGGTTCCAAAACACCTAGTTCTTTCGATACTTTTGACACTGTCATAAAAGGTGAAAATAGTGTATATATACCTGGCCTAGTTAATACTCACACTCATGCGACCATGGCACTCATGAGAGGTCATGGAGATGATTTAAAACTACAAGATTGGCTAGAAAAAAAAATGTGGCCGATGGAAAGAAAGCTAATCGAGGAAGATATAAAAAACGGTACTTTACTATCAATTTTGGAAATGGTAAAAACAGGTACAACTACCTTTTTAGATATGTTTGACAAAATGGATATTGTTGCAGAGGCAATTGAATCTTCTGGTATGAGAGCATGTTTAGTCGATGGTCTAATAAGTACTGGTTCAACTACACGTGATAACGAAAACCTGTTAAAGGCAAAGGAGTTCTCTAAAAACTGGCACAAAAAAGCTGAGGGACGAATCACTGTGATGATGGGCCCTCATTCAACTTATACATGTGAACCCCAATATATTGAAAAGATAATCGACGTAGCAAAGGAATTAAAATTACCCTTACACACTCATTTATCGGAAAACAAATATGAGTTCGATTTAATTAAATCCTTATATGGTAAAAGCCCTGTAGAACACCTTAATAGCTTAGGTTTTTTTTCAAATCCTTGTCTAGTAGCACATTGTGTACATTTAACTAAATCTGACATAAATTTACTATATGAAAATAACGTCAATGTTTCACATAACCCTTCTAGCAATCTAAAACTAGGTAGCGGAATTGCGCCAATCCCAACACTTTTAGAAAAAGGTATAAATGTTTCAATTGGTACTGACAGTGCAGCAAGTAATAATACATTAGACATGTTAAGTGAATTAAGGTTAGCTGCTTTGATTCATAAAGGATTATCTAATGATCCCACGGTCTTATCTGCAGGAGAAATGATCCAAATCGGGACCATAAAAGGAGCCAAATCACTTTTTCTTGATAACATTGGTCAATTATCAATAGGTATGGAGGCAGATATTATTTCTATTGATTTAGAAAAATCAAATATGTATCCGAAGTCATGTTTATTATCTCATATTATTTACTCACTACCTAGTAATAATATCAAAGATGTATGGATTAAAGGGGAAAGGGTAGTCTCGAATGGCATCTGCACAACATTAGATGAAGAAAAGATTTTATTCAATGCCGAAAAATCATACAAACGCCTTACTCAATGAAAAACACATGTGAAACATATGACTATTATTATAGTAGTTTTTTTGATGAACCTCCATTTATTTTAAGACTGTATAAAACTAATTCGAAACAATCTTAATTGCTAAAACCTTAACAAAAAGGTGTTAACACAAGAGCCAGATTATGAGAGATTTTGCAGCTTCAGTTATTTGAAAAAAGACAAAAAGCACAATGGAAATAAACTGTTGCCCTAGTCTCTCCCTAAAATACGAACATTTTAAAGGAATAACATTGACCTACTAACTATTAAACAAAATTCAGATAATGTTAACTAACTATGAGTAAAATATATACTATTTTGAGAACTTTTAAAAGCGATTAATTAATAAAATTTCAAATTAAGAACACCTTATATATTATTGAAGGTATATTATTCTTTATGGCACATATAATAATAATTAATCCAAATAATAATCTATTTCATGGTTATTTACCTTAAAGGGCTTTAAGTAGCTTATATTTGCTATTAAATCAACCATTATTCTACTCATTCATTATCCCGGTATCATCCTCTTCCGATTGTACTAATCTAGAATAATACTTCCCATTAAGCAAAAGTTGAGGATGATCTCCCTGTTCTACAATCACTCCATTCTCTAACACAAAAATACAATCTGCATTTTTGATCGTTGACAACCTATGAGCGATGATGATGTTTGTTTTTCCCTTACGGTATTGATCAATTTTACTTTGAATACTTTTTTCTGTTATTAAATCTAACGCCGAAGTAGCTTCATCAAAAATTAAGATTTCTGTATTTTTAATTAATGCCCTAGCAATTGCAATCCTTTGTCTTTGTCCGCCAGATAATGTAATACCTCTTTCTCCAATTACTGTATTATACTTATCAGGTAAAGATTGGATATAGTCATGAATTTCTGCAAGCTTGCAGACTTTTATCATTTCACTATCACTAAAGTCTTGCCCAAGAATAATATTACTACGAATAGTGTCAGGATATAAATAGGGTTCTTGTGAAACAACTGAGATTCTACGTATCCAATCATGACGATTAATGTCAGAAAGTCCCTTTTCATTAACTATAATACTTCCTGCAGATGGTTCATAAAAGCGCAATAAAAGCTGAGCAATCGTTGACTTACCACTACCACTTGAACCCACGATAGCTATTTTTTTCCCAATTGGCAGTTCTACTGTTAAATTATCTAAAATGTATCCTGTTTTAGATTCATATTTAAAATAAACTTGGTTGAATAAGAGTTTATCTATTCGTCTCTCAATTTTTTTTGTACCCTCTTTCCATGTAGGAGCATCCATCACACGACGTATACGATCTAGACTCGCCATTTTCCCCGAAAAATTCATTGTCATGTTGAAAAGATTTTGGAAACTGGTAACAAGTTGATTACTAAATTGATATATGACAACAAATATACCAATTGACATTTGGCCTTGTAATACTAGATATCCACCATAACCTAATATAAATACTGTAATCCCCCATCTTATTGGTTCACTACTAATTAATTGTTTATTAATTAGCTTTCCTTCTTTCATAACCGCTTCATAATATTTTTTGAAATAATTCTGATAAATTTTTGATTCCCATTTCATTCGATGATATGCAATGACCTCTCTTGTAGAAGATATTCCTTCTTCCATGTGTACAATTAAATCAGATTTTGTTTCCTGAACTCTCTTGGCTTTATCTTTTAATTTGGACGAGAAGTACCGCCCTAGCCATGCATATACCATACAGCACAACAAACTAAATACAAGAATAATAGGACTGTTCAAACCAATAATAATAAATAGTGCAATAAGAGATGCCAATTGTTGAACAAATCTTGGAACATCATTGGCTATCATTACTCCTACCTTTTCAACATCATTAACAATATAATGCACATAAGCCCCTGTACGTTCTTTCTCGAATGTGGCAGTAGGTATTTTGTACATATAATTCATAAAATCACGGACTAAATGTTCAATAATAGCTGCACGTACCTTATATATAACATATGGACCAAGAGTGAACAATAAGGAATAACCTACAAAAGCTAAGATCATAAGCGATATAATGAGATAAAAATTTGTAAAATCATTCGCTATTAATACACCGTCTATTAAACTCTGTTGCAACCCAATAGTTGCTAGATACGCATAAGATTCTACAATCATCAGAATAATTGCCAATACTAATAATCGTTTATTCGGACGTATATATTTTCTCAACCATTGCAGATTGCGCTTCATTAAATATCCTCCTTTTCCAACTTCTCCCCAAATGACAAATGATAAAAAGCTCCTCTTCTCTTCATTAACTCATCATACGTTCCACTTTCTACTATTTTACCTTTATCAATTAATACAATACGGTCATAATCTTTAATTGTTGATAATCGATGGGCTACAGTAATGGTTGTTCTTTTTTGCATCAATCGTTGAAGTGCATCTTGTACTTCTTTTTCACTGACTGTATCTAAAGAAGCAGTGGCTTCATCTAACAAAATAATAGGAGGACTTTTTAAAAACATTCTTGCAATTGAAATTCTTTGCTTTTGTCCACCAGATAATTTCAGACCCCGTTCTCCTAGTAATGTATCATAACCATTTGGTAATTGAAGAATAAAATCATGAGCAAATGCAGCTTTTGCTGCTTGTACCACCTCATCTTCTCTTGCACCTGGCCTACCAAATAAAATATTTTCTCGAACACTTGTACCGAATAGATAAGTCTCTTGAAAAACAAATCCTAGATTTTCTCTTAAATTCTCGAAGCTTAGGCTCTTAATTGGATAATTATCTAACAAAATTCTCCCTTTTTCAGGATCATAGAACCGTCCCATAAGCTTTAATATTGTCGATTTTCCATTTCCACTTCCACCAACAATGGCTATTTTTTGTCCTGCAGAAATAAACAAATTAAATCCTTTTAGCACCTCAGGGCCATTTGGATAACGAAAGAAAACACCTTCAAACTCTATATCCCCATGTACAGCATTATTGAATTTTGCTTGTGTTTCTTCCTCTACCTCAGGTCGAATTCTAGTAAAACGATATATTCTTTCAGCTTGATCCATTAAAACCCGCTGTTCTGTAATGGACGTTACCACTGACGTTAGAATATGCATCGTTTGAAAGTAATATATCAAAAATGCTACAAAAGCACCAGTAGACAATTCGTCTGTTAAAGTAAGATGTGAACCAATGATTATTATTGCAATTCCACCTACATAATAAGACATACGACGATTTGTTCCTCTTAAATAAGCATACCAAATTGTTTTAATCATTGATTGATTTAATTGTCTATTCTTCCTATTCACATTGGACAAATCCCACGATTCAACTGCGCTTGCACGAATATCATAAAGCGAGGCAATACTCTCATAAATTTTTTGGTTAAATTTAACTCGATTATCAGCGGTTAGTTTTCCATATTCAGACGCTTTTTTCTCTAGATAAGGACCAAATATGTAATATAATAGAAGGCTTGGAATAATAATTAGGCTTAATTGCCAGCTTATTATAGACATTAAAGTCAACGAAATAACTGAAAAAATAGAGTTATTTATCATCCAAGGTAACAGGCGACTATAAAGATCACGTAAAGCTGCAACTTCTGTATTCATAAGTGCTAGGCTTTCTCCTATCGGATGTTTCTCAAAATAGGCGAAACCTAGTTTCCTTAAATGTGAATAGATAGAAAATTGCATGTCACGTGAAGCCTTCTCTTGTAAGGAGCGTTGAACAATATTCTTTACAGCCAAAAAAATGATTATAAGAATCACAAGAAATACTACTAAGATTAGTAACCAAATAAATGTATATGTATATTCTTTTGTTAAGGTCTCATCAATAAAAAATTGAATGATTTTTGGAATAACAAGCTGCGCACCAGTGGTAATTAAACTACAAAAAATTAATAAAAATAGAATTAATTTATATGGTTTTAAAAAAGATAGTGTCCATAAGTAAACTCGAAATAGATGGTATTTGTGATTATTAACTTGTGTATTCAACCCAATCCCCTCTTTTTTATTATATTATCTTATAAATATGTAAAATCTACAACACCTAATAATTACTTATATCACAAATATATACTAATAATAACTAATTGATTTACCTTGTTTAAAGAGATTAAAAGTACCACTTCATCTTACATTTATTTGGTTGGCCGTTGCCAGCAATACTTTGACTACAAGTTACATTGTTTATTAGACATAGCACCTTTTCTTTTATATCTATAATGATCTAATTTTTATGTTTGTTTTTTAAACTGCAACTAACATTTTTTCACTTCACTTCTTTCTTTTTTCAAACATTCCTAAATGGCAGCTTGTTGTGAGTTATTCATTTGGAATATGATGAATTAAACCAGAGATATATTCTTTTTCGTTGTCGCTTCTAGCTTCTCTTCTCATATACTATCTCGTTGCCATAAAGATATGTCTCGCAAATGCTTATCAATTATAAAAATCACAATACAAGTATTCATCTCTACTAGACACTTGCTTATATCAACATATTATATTTTGCAATAATTTGAATAATTTTTTAATATCCGCAAAATGCAGAGACGCTGCTTATGGACAACCAGCTGTCACTCTTTGAGGCACCAGAGATCCCATCTTTGGTAGAATGAAATATGAAAAGACCTCCTTTAAGTTGTTTAGTAGCCATTTAACCGGTACTAAAATTGCACCAAACAACAGTGGTATTTTTGTTATTTCCGCCACCTTTTCGTGTTTTTATTAAAAAATCACCTCTTGATTTTTTATGGCAACTCAAATAACTCTTTGGCAGATTTTCACCAATTAAAGTTTGTTCAATCATTTATTACGAAAGGAAGCTATCTTCTATTTTCAAAGGCAATACATTCTAATTTAATATTGAATTAAGCAAATATTTTTCTTGATAACACAACCCATTTATAAATTCACATATTCTATTCTTTAAAATAACTGTAGCTTTATTATTTTATAGCAGCAGATTATTTTTAATTGTTAGTGATAACAGCATTAAAGTTTCTCGATTTAAAGATTCTCTTTCAGCTTTCATAAATTCTAGAGAATAACAGTCATCAAATAATCTATCTATTAATAAAATATGTTCCGAAATTTTAGAGACATATTTTTTCAATACAGAGTAAAATGAAATACCATAAGTGACATCAAAGGTTGTATCTAATAGTAAATCTTTTTGGGATAAGTTTTCTACATTAAGGTATTTAGCAAAACGTCCTTTACTAATTCTTGATCCACTTTATAGGAAAAGTCTTTTAAATAAATACTTATTGTTTCTTTAAAAATAAGTTCTTCATTATATTTGATGGCAAACTTATAAAATAGCGTTACATTTTCAAATGACCATGTAACAGATTCAAACTTTCCATTGTCATTGTGAAATACACAATGACATGCTTTCTTTGTAAGTCTATTCCATATATTAATATATCATGGTAATAATGTTCGTTTTGATACCTACTGGATTTACCGAAAAAAAGTAGTCACAAAAGAAGTAGACATATCCCTTTCTTAATATAATCCTTTCAAAAAATGATATTAAATGTTTCTCATCTTCAAGTAAATCGCAATTTCTTGTTTTAATAACAAACAGTTATCGATTATTAAAAACATCCTTAATATGACTCGATATCGGTAAAGATTGTATTGTATGATCTGTTTTTATTGCTAGACTAAAGTAATATAAATTGTTCCAAGTAATACTGTTTCTATTAAAAGTAGCAATCATATACAGAAAAGGTTAAAAACTTAGGGTTTTTACTATTGATTTAAAATTTAAATTATTTTTCATAATGCTCATTATACAGCTGAAAGCAATCGGTTACAATATTTTATAAAAATTATTAAATAAGTAGCTCTCCCCACTTGCGTTAGTTTCCTTAAACTCTCGTGAACTGACCACATGGCCAATCTATAATTCAATTTAGAATGATAACAGATAGCTTTGTGTTTCTGACGTAGTAGCTTTATAAATATTGATGATAGTTTAATAATTGGACATACCCAATGGAGATTTGTAACATAAATATAATAGTCTCCTTAAGGGTCCAAAAATGACAAAACGATACAATAAGGAATGTAAATTATATACAATGAAACTGGGAGTGGAAGATGAGAGAAAAGTAGCCGAAGTGGCAAGAGAATTAGATTTTAAGCCCCAGACGCAAGCAGAAACTGACAGCCCATATAAAACGGGTATTTATTACCTCCCCAAAATATGGATGTTCTAAGATTTCACGCAGTGAAGGGATACCTGTTTCTCAAAAACAGTGAAGAAATATAAGGCGACAACGAACTCAGACCATTCGCAGTCTGTCTTCCCTAATCTATTGAATCAAAATTTTCAGTTAGACAAGTCAGGACAAGTATGGGCAAGCTATATCATGTATATTTGAACAAGAAAAGAATGGGTGCACTAAGCGACTGTTATGGATTTATTTCCCAGAAGGATTATGAGTGGGCAATGAGTCATCGAATAACTAAATAATTAACACTCTCGACATTAAAAAATGCAATTAACCACCAACACCGTGAAAAAGATTGGTTCATCATTCCGATGTATTTTCCATCTTGTTTAACACCAATTCTTTGTGGGTATGTTTGGTTATTCCTACTTTTAAATTGTCAGGAACAATGATTTGAGTGGTTCCTCCCATGTATTCAAATGTGTGTTGATGGATCTTTAGCCGCTAAATCCATGGATAATGAACCTTCGACATAAGAAAGCTGCGAACACAGTAAAGTTGCCGTAAATACATATACTTTTACTTTTTCTCCTGTATCGGAATCAATGATAAATAAAGGAGAACCTGCCCAATCTACTTCTAACAATTTCCCTGGTTTCCGTTTAATTCGCAGTGTGGCTTTGTGTTTTTGGACATAGTTATGATAATGTTCTGTGAATGTCCGATAGCTTCCTCTGTTCTTGAGACTTCCTCACATACTCTTCATGAAGTAATGTTAAGGTAACATATTGTTTATCCAACTCTTGATGCAGATAATCAAAATCAATCATACATCGACCGGAAGCCTCTAGTTTTTTCTCAGGATAGAGAAAATCTTCCATCCAAGTATCCGTCATTTCTTCATCTAACGGACACTTCACCCCTCTTTTTGACGTGAATGGCGGGTCATCGCTGCGATATTTAGTAAACTCCTTTCCTCATCATATAATTCCAGTATCTGTCGATATGGGAACATAAAGAATCTCCTGTATTCCTAATGTCATGCTGCTTGGCATGCACATTCAGTATACAGGAGGCTTTGAACTGGTAAAGCATTCCGCAATTGGTGGTAAAAAAGATTGCAAGGCTGGTACATATTGAATGCCATATTCATCATAGTCCAAGGCAGATACCAATCGAGCTGGTTAGATTTTCCCATATGATGGATGTAATCTGCTGTTGGAATTAAGTAGTAAAAGAGAACATAATTAATTGCATCATACTCCTTAGATAACAATTTAAATTCGATATTATATGTTTTCAAAAAGATATATAAATAATGTGTATTTACAAAAAAGTCTCCTCTTTGTTTTCTAGATAAAAACTTTGAAGCACTTGCAATATCATAAATTCTAGGTCGAAACTGAAGAGAGTTTTTTGTATTCATCGTAAGAAAAAATTTCCTGAAGATAATTCAAAGATTTTTCAATAAGAAAGATATACTCCTCGCTATCAAAGTTTGATTTTTTTTGAATATACTTGCATAGTTTTCTTTAGCTCAATAATTTCTTTTGAGAATCTAACAACCATTTTTCTAAATCATTAAATGAACTTTTTTTACACATATCGTCTTTTTTAAAATTTTGAGAATAAGTACTTCCATGTATTTTTACAACCAAATCAGCTACCTATTTTAACATTTCTAAATTATTAAGTTCATATCTATGGCCACTTGCATATTATAACAATTGACAAACGTACCCGTTGTAGATTGCAAAGTTAGAACCAAATTTTGTTTTTATAGGAACGGGAATCGAAATTCCTTTCTGTTTCCATAATTTCATAATACTCACTTGAAAATCATACCAATCAATATTAACTTCTAATTTACAAAGCTTAAATACATATGAATGAGTTCCTTGTTCAATTTTCCATATGTCATTCGGGCTTCCGTTATCGAACATAGAAATATTAGCTGTGTTAAATCCCTAATTTTCATACACTATATTTCTTACATCTGTTTAATTCATGTTTACACCCCTGGAATCTTGTTAGTTATAAACAGAAAAAATTGTCGAATTCCCCAAATAATTCGATTGTAATAAACAATACTTTATTAAAGTGACTTTTCATGGATATACATTCTAACATCTATAATTTCAAAATTTTGTTAATAATCCATATTTTCTATACAATCTTCTGGTAATGAGTGTAAGCTACATAAAATACCTTTCTTTCATTTTATGTAATTGTTTAATGATTTAGCCCATTGTTGCAAAAACACGCCTAAATCTTCCTCTAACGTTATGTCTGCCTTTTCCAATAATTCTTTTTTACATCCTTTAACTGCTATACCCACTCCACAATTAGTTAGCATACTTATATCATTTTTAGCATCCCCAAAAGCAACAACATCCTTTAAATCAATTCCTCTTGTGCACAAAACTTTACTAATCCCTCTTGCTTTACATGAATTATTTGGTATTAATTTTATACCTCTAAAGCGATCAATACTGTACCAGAACAAATTTGAATAGTCTACCAAAAGTTCTTCTAATAAATCTGTAGATGAATTACTAAAAATATATATTTCAGTCACTTTTTCTAGTGTCTTCATTTCCTCAATATCAGTTATAGTGATTGTATTTCGAGGAGTATTATACACAAATTTATACTTCAATAAAGCTTCTTTAGAACTAGAAAATATTTTTCCGTTTGATTCAATAACAATTGATGCTTTTTTGGAATAATTATCCAATATTGCATGAACTTTTTTTTTGAGAAAATAATTAATAATGTGCCATTCACCACTATCATAGTTATACAATACGTTTCCATCATTACATATTAACATCTTGTCCAAAGATTCAAAAAACTCATCAGATGATATTATGTCCCTAATTGATTGTGGATTTCTACCAGTAGCTAGGAAAAGATTAATTCCATTTTCTTTTAACATGAACAAACCTTCCAACACCCCATCAAAGAAATCTTTTTCCCTGTCGATTAATGTTCCGTCTAAGTCAAATACAGCTGTTTTAAAGTTATTACCTATTTCCAAGCTTCTCCCCCCTTAATAAATTGATTTTTTCTTTAATTTTTTATTAGACTCAAATCAAAACTCAATATAATACTGAGTTTTAATACTACTTAATGATGTGATAAAAATTAGTATATGCAACTATATAAGCTATATAGTTTATTTCCCAAAAATTCAGGAGATGAATAATACGAACTCACATTAAAATATCAAAATCACATGACAATAGGCCCTTCCGCGTTCCTCGACTTATTACGTGTAAATCCTTTATTCGTACTTGACGATGATTGATAGTTAGAAATGTGCTTTTCATACTAAGAATATTACTAGACTACATTTTTAGAGTCTAAAATACTACTTCCAAAGAGCCCTATCAATTTCTCGACTGAAATTCTACTATAAATTCCTTATGTTTTATTATTATCATTCATGCTTGCCTAAAAACTTATAAAATGATAAACAAAAGTAAGAATTTTAGAATTGATTAAGCTTTGACCTTTAAATCCTTGATGATTATTTTATTGCAACTTCACAACATTTTGGATTATACTCCTATTATTTACTTAAAATAGTAATAAATTGCCTGCTTAGCAATATTAACTTTGGAATCCTCCTAATAAATTCCTTTTAATCCTTGTTCATAATCTAAATTAAGTATTATCTTTTTAGCCTTTTCAATATCTTGGGGATGAACAAATATATCATTATCATTAAAATCCCTTAAACCTAAGTCATGATATATACTGAAAGGAGCTAATTACTATGTTCCCAACCTCAAGGGAGATAAGAAGTTAAAAAAGGGGCTAAAATTTATTTTCCCCAAAAAAAGAACGGAGTTCAGCGCTTTCAAGGTTGAAAAAGAAAAGAAATAGCCATTTCCACCCCAAAACATAAAAAAGCAGATGAAACCCTTGCCCTACACGATTTAGAATAGTTAAAAACGACATAAACATTCAACCAGGGAGGGGTTATCTGTATGGCAATTATACCACAATGAGTTTGTTTTCGTAGACAGATTTAGAAAATCTACGTGTAGTGATGGAGTATTTACCAGATCAAAAACTCATGGAAACTTTAGAAAAAGGACGTAATGACTATCCTGTCCGAGCGGCTTGGAATACGATATTAGCTGGTGTTGTTTTCCAGCATGATTCGATGGAGTCGCTTCGGCGTGAATTAAATAGGAATGCCCAGCTACTCTGGTTATACGTTTTAGAAATGGAAATAGCACCTCCAGCTTACGTCTATTCCCAATTAAAAAAATCATGCATCATGAAGTAGCCATCGAAGCGATGTTTCAGACGATGGTAGAGGAAATCAGGCAACTACTTCCGGATTTCGTAAAGACCTTAGCGATGGATGGGAAAGCAATTCCATCAGAAAGGCTAAGACCTTTCAACAACACATAACGTATGTTTTTATTATCAAGTTCTTCACAAACTTTAGAAGTATACTTAAGCTGTTCTTTCGCACTTAATTTTTATGTACTATAGGTATTTTTTAGATATTTGTATAAACGCTGAAATGCACATTGGTTTTCGTTATCAATAAAAAAGTATTTCTTTATTGATAACCAAGCTATACCACCAATTCTGTGAAGTTCAATTATTCCTATTACCTTATCCCATTCTAATTTCATGCGAAGTAACCTAACTAATTCTTCTGATTCTTTTGGTTTCAACTCTTTTTTGAGAGTAAAGTAACTACTCTGTACTCTTTTTTCATGTTTGTCATAAACCTAGGAAGACCCCTTTCCTTAAAAATATTATTAGTATCCACACTTATTGTATTTTGATAGCTATTTTTTAATGTAGAAATTAATCCATTTAATTCAATAATCATTATTGTGTAACATCAAATTACACTAAACCAATATAATGGAAATAATGACCCTTTGTTAACAAAAAGTATTTACCGAAATAGTTAAAATTAATCCCTTCTTGCTTTAGATTGAAAATACATGTTTATTTGAATTACTCCTTTTTCCAAAAAAGGTATCAATATGTTGACATATTAAGTTTTCCTCTAATATACGATAGAGTATAAGTTATATGATTACGCTTTTATTTCTGTTTTTGAAATCAACTTTATAAAGTGGATCCCATTGTCAAGACAACAATTTTATAAAAATAAGGTGGGTCCATTATAGAACTTTCGAGGATACTGTTATGAAATATCTAAAGAAGTAAAACATTCTGGTAGCTATTCAGTATTATTTAAAGAAAAAATCAATAAAAAAGGCATTTTAGAGTGATTTCCCCCACCTTGCTATCCCTTGCCACTACTAACTCCTGTAGCAATCATAAGTGAGTTTACTAGTGGTCAACCCAAGGTGTGAAAGCTCACCGTTTTTGGCAATTTTTCAGCCATTTATATATCATCCTTTCATTTTCATTAGCTTTTAATTTTAGCTTATCCGTATTTTATGATATCACAAATATTTAAAAATACGATATAAAAGACCCTTTCATCCTTATAACTATGGTGAAAGGGATTTATTTCTTTTATCATTACAATGCTGCTCCACGTATCAATTAACTTCATTTCTGCCTTAATAATTCTCTTTCTTTAACCTTTATTTGGTGGTACTTTTAAACCTTATCAGAATACTTGATATATCATCCTTACAGTTGCTTGGCAGATAACGAGTGATAAACTATTTAGATTTTCCTACGAATAATTCAGGTCTAATTTTTAATAATAAAAGCTTTCTCTATCAACTGAAGACAGAGATAAGTATGATTATTTCATTAAAAAAATAACGATTTAATCTTTCCTATAATTTTTCTAAATAATTTTAAGAAAAAATGTTCATAATAGCTTCCATGCTTTAAAAAATATACAAAACATTGATTAAAAAAATATCCTAAAAAAATGAACCCATATAAATAAAAAAGGCACATTGTATTTTTTATCACTATATTTCTAGATTAATTGAAAGAAAAATATCAATAAAATGATAGAAATAAAGAGAACATAGAAACAATTAGAAGTATCATACATAGAACACTCATTATAGTTAAAAATAATATCAAACCAGCTTTATCTCTGTTTTTAATATTCTCCTGATACAGCTTATTCCATCCTCACTTAAATCTTATCATAGCTGACTCTTCAATCAAGCCTTTACCTCATCTTTTTTAACAAGTGTAAAGAAAACAATAAAACCGATGAGCGTGGTTGTAAATATGATCGTCCCCATCGGAACTGCTGATGCCTCATTAATGCCTGCAAGCGGCGAAAAAATGGAACCAAGCAATAATGGAAGCATGCCTAAAACAGCACTGGCACTTCCTGCACGATGGTCCTGCTTGGACATCCCCAATGTAAAGGTACTTGTCAATATCATCCCCATTGTGATCATATAAATAAATATAAATAAAACAATCAATGCCAAAGGCCCTTCAATAATGGTCATGATAAGCAATAACGATGTAACAGTAAGTGCAGTTACAACCGCTGCCTGAAGCATCGTTTTTTCTGGTATGATCCCGCTGAAGCGTCCGATAAGAAAACTTCCTGTTATAATTGCCAGCCCATTAATACCAAATAACACACTAAATACTTGCGGAGATACACCATAGATATCTTGATAAACGAATGGCGTACCGGACACATAAGCAAAACTGCCGCCATGGATAAAACCAACGACTAAAGCATAGCCGATAAAGGAACGGTCCTTCAGCAAACTGCCCATTGTTTTTAACGAAGCTCCTGCTGAACTTGGAATACGCTTATGCGGCGGCAGGGTCTCTTTAAGCTTCACAGCTACAATAGTAACCGTAAGCAGTCCGACTACACTTAAAAAGAAAAAGATACTTTTCCAGCTGGTCGACTCAAACGACAGAATAAAACCGCCTATCATCGGGGCAATCATGGGAGCAATTGCATTAATAACCATCAATAACGAAAAAAACTTTGTCAGCGCCTGTCCGCTGAACACATCTCTTACAACCGCCCGGGAGAGAACAACTCCTGCAGAGGCAGTTAATCCTTGTAAAAACCGCATCGCTATCAATATCACAATATTAGGAGCTAAAGCACATAATATGGAGGCCACCGCAAAAAGAAACGTAGCAATTAATAATGGTTTCCTTCTCCCTTGGGCATCACTGATAGGACCGGCAAACAATTGTCCTACAGCAAGACCTAGTAAACACGCTGTTAAACTTGCCTGTACAAGTGTGGCACTTGTGTGCAAATCTTGCGCTATCTCAGGAAAACTGGGCAAATACATATCAATATTGAGCGGCCCTAAAAAAGCAAGCAGCCCGAGAAGCAATGCTAATCCTAATCGGGTTGCCCCCGTCGGGTTATGTTGTATGGTTCTTTCTCTTTCAAAATTCACTCATTATCACTCCTAACAGCGCCATGATAAATGGCCTTGAACAGATAAAATTTTAAATTTTCCTGGTGCGTCTGTCAAATCTTTCAAACGCTAACTATTAATTGATTTAATTATCTGGACAGTGCAAAACAAAAACCTGATTTCTTCTCCTTTTAAAGAAATCAGGCTCTCCATATTTCAACTAACCCATTCCATTCTTAACCTCTTGCTCTGGCTTGCTCAGTATCTCTAATATTTTTCTGAACTGTTACTGCCGAGAATAAAATTAAGCATTGCAAGAATATTACAATGCTTATACCTACATTCATTATACGTAATTTTCCCGCAAAGAGATGAATCTTTCAGAAAGAAGGTTATTTAGACTTATCGTGCGTGTTCAAAAAAGGTATATAAATTAACGTAAGAACCCCTGCTGTTTAATGACGCTATCTTCCTTCCCCTTCTATCTCCTAAAAAATAAAACACTCATCCGGCTGTTTTATTTTTTATCCTTTATAATCTAACTCTTCTGTATGATAAGAAATACTAGCCAACGCATATAACGCTGCTGTTTCCGTCCGTAAAATCCGCTTTCCCAGCCGGATTGCCTGAAAGCCGGACTCTTTTAGAAGATTAGCTTCTTTCACAGAAATACCGCCTTCCGGACCGATAACAAGGAAAATGCGTTCATTGCCAGATAAGCCGTCAAGCGCAGCTGCAAAAGCAGAAGTATCCCCCGCTTCTCCTTTCGCTTCTTCCTCATAGGCAAAAAGCTTTAACGTATAAGATTTACTTTCCTCCAACAAAGCTGTGAGCGGCATAACATGGGACAGCTCAGGAATCTGATTGCGATGACTCTGCTCACTTGCTTCTTTGATAATTTTCTCAAAGCGTTTGGCTTTTTTATGAAACTTTTGCTCATCCCATTTGGCAACAGATCGCTCCGCCGCAAATGGAATAAATTTTGCCGCGCCCAGTTCTGTTCCTTTTTGAAGAATCCATTCAAACTTATCGCCTTTAGGAATTCCTTGTGCAATGGCAACCTTCACCGGCAATTCAACAGATTCATCTAACCAGCTTTCAATGACTGCCTGTACCTCTGCTTCATGTATTTCTGCAATTTGACAAAGCACTGCTCTTCCATCATCTGTATTGCAAATAATCTCATCGCCTGGTTTATTTCGCATCACCCTTGTAATATGATGAACGTCCTCACCAAGAATCCGGATCATTTGGCCATTTATTTGTTCTGTTGAAATAAAATAACGCTGCATGCTTCCATCACCTGCTTTTATTCCGGTTTTTTTGCAACAATGGAAACCCAATCTTCCATTTCGCTGACAGAGATAATATGAAATCCAGCTTCCACTAACCGCTCACGGACGAGCTGTTTCTTCTTCTGAATAATGCCTGAAGTAATAAAATAACCGCCAGGACGAAGGTTATGGTAAGCATCCTCTACAAAACGGACAATAATCTCAGCAAGGATATTAGAAACAATAACATCTGCCTGACTCTCTACACCATCAAGCAAATTATTTTGTTTCACAGCTACTTGATCCTGAAGATGATTTAATTTCACATTCAATTTGGTGCTCTGAACAGCCACTTCATCTAAATCGAAGGCCTGTACAGATTCTGCGCCTAATTTGACAGAGGCAATGCTTAAAACGCCTGATCCGCAGCCTACATCAATCACTTTATCCCCTGGCTTTACATAGGCTTCCAAACCTTGAATACTCAATACGGTAGTAGGATGTGTACCTGTTCCAAAAGCCATTCCCGGGTCCAGCTCGATAATTAGTTCGTCTGTCGATACCGGCTGGTAGTCCTCCCATGTCGGCGTGATGGTAATCCGGTTGGATATCTTAACCGGCTTATAATACTTCTTCCAGGCACTTGCCCACTCTTCTTCATGGACTTCACTTATTGTCACCTGGTTTTTCCCTAAGTCAATATCATACAGCAGTAATTGATTGATCGCCTGTTTAATCTCATCCACGGTTTCTCCTAAAAAGCTGTTCATCGGCAGATATGCCTTAATACGAACGCCTTCATCCGGGTAGTTCTCAGGATCTAATTCTACTACTTCACCAAAACCTTCTCCTTCAAAACGCTCTATATCTAAAGGATCTTCAATAACTAACCCGCTCGCACCTGTCTCATGCAAAATATTTGAAATAGGCTCCACTGCTTCGTTTGCTGTAAGAATGGTAATCTCTGACCATTTCATATCGAACACCGCCGTTCTTTAAAATTATCTATGTAAAAAGAGATACCTCCAGCTTGCTTATCATTTCTATAGTAATTGACAAAATCCAAGCTGGAGGGTTCTCTGTTTAGTCACCTTTGAACGCTTTACGGAAGCGCTGGAAAATATTATCCTCTTGTTCATCGGTGGATTCATGTCCACCCAGTTCATTAAATTCACGCAGTAATCCTTTTTGCTTTTCTGTTAAATTGGTTGGGGTCATTACTTTTATTTTAATATGCTGATCTCCCTGACCCCTTCCATGAACGTTTGGTGCGCCTTTTCCTTTCAGACGGAAAGTCTTTCCTGTTTGTGTCCCGGCAGGAATTCTTAATTTAACCTTTCCATGAACAGTAGGGACTTCTATTTCATCACCTAAAGCAGCTTGTGCAAAGGTCAGCGGCAATTCACAGAAAATATGGTCGCCTTCCCGGACAAAGAAATCATGCTTGCGAACATGGACCACGACAAACAAATCGCCGGCAGGACCGCCATTTTTTCCAGGTTCTCCTTTTCCAGCAACCCGGATTTGCTGGCCTTCATCAATCCCGGCCGGAATCTTAATATGAATTTTTTTCTTATTATTAACGGTTCCGGAACCGCCGCAAGTATGACACTTTTCAGGTATAATTTTACCTGAGCCCTGACAATAATGACAAACACGGCGGTTCACCACACGGCCAAACGGCGTATTTTGCTCCTGGTTTAATTGACCTGAGCCCTGACAATGCGAGCATGTTTCTACTTTTGTGCCTGGCTTTGCTCCTGAGCCATGACAAGTGTCACATTCTTCTTCCTGTGGTACTTCAATATCAGTCTCTTTTCCGAAAATTGCTTCTTCAAAATCAAGAATCAGCGTATATTGTAAATCGTCTCCCTGCTGTGGAGCGTTCGGATCACGCGTACGTCCGCCGCCTCCAAAAAACATATCAAAAATATCACTGAATCCGCCAAAGTCTTGAGCACCGCCGCCTCCAAAACCACCGAAGCCTTGGCCTTGTGCACCTGCATGCCCAAATTGATCATACTGTGCTTTCTTTTGATCATCACTTAATACTTCATATGCTTCTTTTACTTCTTTAAACTTTTCTGCTGCGTCAGCTTCCTTGTTTACATCCGGATGATATTTACGAGCCAGCTTCCGGTAGCTCTTCTTTATCTCATCTTTCGAGGCACCCTTATCAACGCCTAAAACATCATAATAATCACGTTTTGCCAAATTACTCACTCCCGAAACTCTGATTGCATAAGTTTAATCATATCATCATTCATTTGTCTGTGGCAACAAAGAATATCCGTTTAAAATTAAACTGAATAAAAAGCCTTTATTTTCTGTAAAAAAGTCAAAGCCAAGAGAATCCTGACTTTGACTTCTATTCAGTAGCTATGCATTATTTATTTTCTTTGTCGTCATCAACTTCTGTATAATCCGCATCCACTACATCGTCACCCTGCTGTCCTTCAGCATTTTCTGCTCCTTGTGCTGCTTGAGCTTCCTGTTGTACTTGCTCATAAAGCTTCGCTGAAAGCTGTTGAACTTTTTCTTCCAAAGCATCTTTTTTCGCTTTGATTTGCTCCTGGTCATTAGACTCTAAAGCTTCCTTCAGTTCATCTCTTGCAGCTTCTGCCTGCTGTTTATCCTCGTCAGAAACCTTATCGCCTAAATCTTTTAATGTTTTATCTGTCGTAAATACAAGCTGATCTGCCTGGTTGCGAAGCTCTACTTCTTCACGGCGTGCTTTATCCGCATCCGCATTTTCTTCTGCTTCTTTTACCATGCGATCCACCTCTTCATCAGATAAACCGGAAGAAGATTTAATGGTAATGGATTGCTCTTTATTTGTTCCTAAATCTTTCGCTCTAACATTCACGATACCATTTGCATCAATATCAAAGGATACCTCTATTTGCGGCATACCGCGTGGTGCCGGCGGAATATCCGTTAATTGGAAACGGCCGAGTGTTTTGTTGTCTGCCGCCATTTCACGTTCCCCTTGAAGGACATGAATATCTACTGCAGTCTGGTTATCCGCTGCTGTAGAGAATACTTGTGATGCACTTGTCGGGATCGTTGTATTACGCTCGATCAATTTTGTGAATACTGCCCCCATTGTTTCAATACCTAAAGAAAGTGGTGTTACGTCAAGAAGTAATACGTCTTTCACATCACCTTGCAGGACACCGCCTTGAATAGCTGCACCAAGTGCTACAACTTCATCCGGGTTAACACCTTTAGATGGTTCTTGACCTAATTCTTTCTTAATCGCTTCCTGTACAGCAGGAATACGTGTAGAACCACCGACTAGGATAACTTTGTGAATATCCTTGCTGGATAAACCGGCGTCAGAAAGGGCACGGCGCGTCGGTTTCATAGTACGTTCTACTAAATCAGATGATAATTCATCAAATTTCGCACGGGATAATGTCATTTCCAGGTGCAATGGACCAGCTTCACCAGCTGTAATAAACGGAAGAGAGATTTGTGTCTGTGCAACACCGGATAGATCCTTCTTCGCTTTTTCTGCTGCATCTTTCAAACGCTGTACAGCCATTTTATCCTTAGAAAGATCAATACCGTTTTCTTTTCTGAACTCTTCTACCATATGCTTGATGATTACTTCATCAAAGTCATCCCCGCCAAGACGATTGTCTCCGGCAGTTGCTACAACCTCAAAAGTACCATCGCCAATATCCAAGATAGACACATCAAAAGTACCGCCGCCCAGGTCATATACAAGAATAGTCTGATCTTGATCGTCTTTATCAATACCATATGCAAGTGCAGCTGCTGTCGGCTCGTTAATAATACGTTCCACTTCAAGACCGGCAATTTTACCAGCATCTTTGGTAGCTTGACGTTCTGCATCATTAAAGTAAGCAGGAACAGTAATTACTGCTTTTTCTACTTTCTCGCCAATATAATCCTCAGCGTATGATTTAATATACTGAAGGATAATTGCTGAAATCTCTTGTGGAGTATACTCTTTATCCTCAATCGTCACTTTGTAGTCTGTACCAATATGACGTTTGATAGATTGAACTGTATTCGGGTTTGTAATTGCCTGACGTTTAGCAACCTCCCCAACCTGTCTCTCACCATTTTTAAAAGATACAACAGAAGGAGTTGTACGGTTTCCTTCCGGATTTGGGATAACGACTGCTTCGCCACCCTCCATAACTGATACACATGAGTTTGTTGTTCCTAAGTCGATTCCGATAATTTTACTCATTCTTTATTTCCTCCTTAATACTTCCATGACACATTTTAATTATTTATTGACTTTTACCATTGCGGGCCGGATTACCCGTTCCTTTAAGAGATAGCCTTTTTGAAGCTCTTCCACCACTGTATTTGCTTCTGCAGAGTCATCTTCAATTTGCATCACTGCGTGGTGTATATTTGGATCAAAGTCAGCACCCTCTGTTTCAATAATCGTAACACCTTGTGAAGTGAATACATCCTGTAACTGACGGTAGACCATATCAATACCTTCAAGAATGCTTTTGTTTTCTTCGGATACTTCTACTTGCAGTGCGCGTTCAAAATTATCCATAACTGGAAGCAGTTCCTGGATCATGTCCTGCGCTTTGTATTTGCGATCTGCTTCACGCTCTTTTAATGTACGTCTTTTATAATTATCAAACTCTGCCTGCAAACGAAGCATACGATTTGAGAGCTCTTCTTTTTCATTTTTCAATGCTTCTATTTGAGATTCTAATTCATTATTTTCATCAACAGCTTCTGAATCAGATTCTTCTATTGTTTCTTCTATAATTTCTTGTTCCTCTTCCTGGATTGCTTCTTCTTTTTTTTCATTCTCTGACATCTACTCAGGCACCTCTTTTCTTGATTCCAATTAAAAACTATACCATAGAAGATATAGATAGGGAACCAAAATTCTTGATTTCTTTATGAGGGTGTTCAAACACTATAAGCGTGTTATCTTATTTTAAGATTTATCACCATACCATTTTCCCATCGCACCAGTCATTTCCTTTGAGATGGCTTGCATTAAGGATAATACTTTTTTGTATTCCATTCTCGTAGGTCCGATTAACGCAATGGTTCCCATCTGACCACCGCCGATATGGTAGGAAGCAGTAATCAAACTCAAATCTTTAATCTCTTCCACTTCATTTTCATGTCCAATGGAAACTTTAATCCCCTGATTGGAATTTTTCAAGAGATTTACAATTTCATCTTCACGCTCCATCAAAGCATAGAATGAGCGAATTCGATCCACATCATTAAATTCCGGCTGCATTAATATATTTGCTTTGCCGCCAAAATACAGCTTCACCGCCTGCTCTTGTGTGAACAGCGTCCGAATCCAATTGAGCGAAGAATCTACCCCGTTCATATACCTCATCATTAGGGAAGCTACCTCATTTTGAATCACCTCAGGAAGTTTATAAAGTGCTACTCCATACAGGCGATCGTTTAAAATGTTGACAAGCTTTTCTATATCAGATGATGAGACTCCTGTTGGCAGCGTAAAAGAACGATGCTCTACATGACCTGTGTTTGTTACTAAAATCGCTACTGCTGATTGATCGGATAATGCCAGAACCTGAATCTGTTTTACTGTTGCTTCAAACATTTCCGGTCCAAGGATGATGGACGTATAGTTTGTTAATTCAGAAAGTGCCTCTGCTGCCGTCTGGACAATCTGTTCAAACTCATATATGCCGTTATTTGTTAACTTTTCAATGATCCCCAGTCCATGCTGGTGTATTTCAGGACCAATTAAATGATCAACATAATAACGGTAGCCTTTTTCTGAAGGGACACGCCCGGAAGAAGTATGTGTCTTTTCCAGGAACCCTGATTCTTCTAAATCCGCCATTTCATTTCGAATCGTTGCAGCACTGTAAGGCAAAGTATCTTTTTTAGATAACGCCCTCGACCCAACCGGCTTGGCAGAATCTATAAAATCATCAATAATGACCTGCAATATCATAAGCTGCCTATCTGTTAACATGATGATCACCTCTGTTAGCACTCTCTTATTATGAGTGCTAAATCTATAATTAAATTATCAAATTCATTTTCTTTTGTCAAACAGTTTGACCTTTTGCTTTTTTTATTTTTTGCTCAAAATTCTCCAGTAATAAAAATTGCCCGAAAACCCGGTCGCCAAGAAGCATTCCTTGATTCGTCAAGGAATAATTTCCATTGTTATATGTTAATAAATTATCCTGTTTTAATTGTGTCAATTCATCACGATATAATTTTTCCAATGATAAACCATATCTTTCCCTAAATTCACCTGGATTAATCCCTTCTGTTTTTCGAAGCTGCAGGAATAATTCTTCTTCAATCTGGTCCTGCAATGTTATCTCCTCAAGGTGCTCAACTGCTGAACCAGTTTGATTAATTTCCCTCATATATGTCCCCAAAGGCTTATAATTTGCCGTACGCTTTCCAGGTAGATAACCATGGGCTCCAGCTCCAAACCCAAAATAATAATCGTTATTCCAGTACGTTAAATTATGTCTGCTCTCGTATCCAGGTTTAGCAAAATTACTGATTTCATACTGCTGTACACCCTGTTTTTTCATATTTTCCTGCAGGAGCCGATACATCTCTACCTCATCATCCTCCGGGGGCTGATGCAGGTCTCCTTTTCTCCGTTTGTGATAGAACACCGTTTTAGGTTCAATTTGCAGCGCATATGTTGAATAATGAGGAAGTCCAAACTGCAACGCTTCTTTTAATGTTTTTTCAAAATGGGCAACGGTCTGATCAGGGAGAGCATAAATTAAATCCAGACTAATATTGGTAAACGCTGCTTGCGTGAGAATATCAACGGTTGTATAAACATCCTTCACTCGATGCATACGACCGATTTTTTCAAGCATGTCGTCATCCATCACCTGCACACCAAACGAAATCCGGTTGACTCCGTAATCATAAAGTAATTTTGCTTTTTCTATATCAATATCACCTGGATTAATTTCAATCGTGAATTCTTCGCACGACCTGAGGTCAAATTTTTCATTTAAAAACTGAAACAGCCTTTGCAATTGTCCAATTGATAATGCTGTAGGTGTTCCGCCCCCCATATAAATCGTACGAAAAATGTTCTTCTTGCCGGGAATTGCTGTGTCAATTTCTGTTATTAATGCGTCTATAAAAGCATCTGCCTTTGTTTCCATGTAAAAGTACTTTACAAAGTTGCAGTAATGACAAATTTGCTTACAAAAAGGAATATGAATATATACAGACTGAACTTGCATGTTTAACTTCTCCTCTAGTAAAAAAGAAAAACAGATAAGATGATTCTTATTTGCTTTTCTTTAGTCAAATTAGCTGTTTAACCTTTAGCTATTCTTGAGCTTATTTTATAGTATTTAATGTTTGCCCGCAATTTCCATAGATAACTGCGTCATTTCAGTATAATAAAACCCGCTGTCATAGCTTGAGCAGCGGGTTTTATATTAATATGGCGTTTAATTCTCATCCATCTTCAAAACAGCCATAAATGCCTCTTGCGGAACCTCTACCGAACCTACCATCTTCATCCGTTTTTTACCTTCTTTTTGTTTTTCAAGAAGCTTTCTCTTCCGGGAAATATCCCCGCCATAGAGCTTTGCGGTAACATCTTTACGAACTGCTTTGATATTGGACCGGGCTACAATTTTATTACCAATTGCCGCCTGAACCGGCACTTCAAATTGCTGTCTCGGAATTAATTTCTTCAGTTGATCAACAATCTGCTTACCGCGCTCATATGCAAAATCACGATGGACAACAAATGATAGCGCATCAATTGTATCACCATTAAGCAATATATCCATCTTCACCAGACGGGATGGCTGGTAGCCGATTAATTCATAGTCAAAGGATGCATATCCTTTCGTCTGCGATTTTAATTGATCAAAGAAATCATAAACAATTTCCGAAAGAGGAATATGATAAATTACGTTCACACGAATATCATCTAAATACTGCATATCTACAAAATTTCCGCGTTTCTTTTGGGCAATTTCCATTACTGCTCCGACATAATCATTGGGAACCATAATGGTTGCTTCAACATAAGGCTCACGCACCTCCTGAATCACCTGCGGATCCGGCATTTCTGACGGGTTATCTACAGAAACTACTTCGCCATTTGTCAGCTCCACTTCAAAAATAACACTTGGCGCTGTTGTAATTAAGCTGATGCCAAATTCTCTTTCAATACGCTCTTGAATAATTTCCATATGAAGTAAGCCTAAGAATCCGCAACGAAAGCCGAAGCCAAGTGCTTGAGAGGTCTCGGCTTCATATTGCAGGGAAGAATCATTTAACTCTAACCTCTCCAATGCCTCTCTTAAATCGTTATAGTCATTAGAATCTACCGGATAAAGTCCGCAGAATACCATTGGATTTAAACGGCGGTAACCAGGTAATGCTTCGCCTGCCGGTTTGGCAGCTAACGTAATCGTATCCCCGACACGGGAATCACCGACATTTTTAATAGATGCTGTCAAATAACCAACATCTCCAACGGTTAATTCTTTTTTGGCAAGCTGCTTCGGTGTAAATACCCCTACTTCATTCACCTCGAATTCTTTCCCTGTAGCCATCATTTTAATTTTGTCTCCGACTTTCACAGAGCCTTCCTTCACACAGACATAAGCAATAACCCCGCGGTAAGAATCATAAAGCGAGTCAAAGATTAATGCCTTCAGCGGAGCATCCGGATCTCCAGCCGGTTCCGGGACAACTTCTGCTACACGCTCCAGAATTTCTTCAATTCCGATATTTGCTTTAGCCGAGGCTAAGATTGCTTCATCACCATCAATCCCTAATACATCCTCTAATTCCTTTTTAACTTTTTCAGTGTCTGCACTCGGTAAATCAATTTTATTAATTACTGGAATAATTTCTAGATCGTTTTCCATTGCTAAATAAACGTTCGCCAGTGTCTGTGCTTCAATCCCTTGAGCTGCATCCACCACAAGAATAGCCCCTTCACAGGCAGCCAGACTTCTGGATACCTCATACGTAAAGTCGACATGACCTGGTGTATCAATTAAATGGAAGATAAATTCTTCTCCAGCTTTATTTGTATACTTTAGCTGCACTGCATTTAATTTAATCGTTATGCCGCGTTCACGCTCCAAATCCATTCCATCTAAGAGCTGGTCCTTCATTTCACGTTTTGTTACTGTTTCTGTATTTTCAAGAATTCGATCTGCTAAGGTTGACTTCCCGTGGTCAATATGAGCAATGATCGAAAAATTTCTGACGTTTCTTTTTTTATTCGTCATTTCACGCACACTCCTAAGTTTTTCCTGAACAACCTATATTTCTTTCCATAAAAAAGGCGTCAATTACTAGCATTGATTATAGCAATTGACGCCCCGAGATTCAATGATTAACTAACGATAGACCTGGTCACTTTTAGAAAAACAGCTCTCCTATCCCATACATAATGGCGACAATGACTTCAAACAGTTTTTTCACAATACCCTCCATGGTTGCTGCTGTCCGATTTGTCAGGGAATAATTGCCTTCTTCAAGCACATCTGATTCTGCGATAATGATTTGTTCCTGTTCATCAGTCTGTTCCATTACTTCAACGGCAGAGGTGTCTGGAGCAGCCGTTTCATTCTTCTGCATACCGAATACCAGTCCACTAAGAAAAAAGATGACAAGTAGTAACAATATAATAATATTTCGCATCAAATCTCCCCTTATTGTGTGTGTTCAAAAAGTCTGATAAATAGGACCAAGAAGTTCAAGGCGACTAGCTATTTCCAAACGGGCTTCCACAGGATGTGGTGATTTCTACGTTGCCCACACGACGTGGGAGCTCTTAGTAGAAGTTCCTCTATGCTTTATAATACGTGAGTATTGAAAATAACTAGTCAACGCACTTCCGCAGGATGCGGTGGCTTCTGCGTTGCCCACACGACGTGGGCGTTCTTAGTAGAAGATCCTTTTCTCGCCGTGTCATTTTTATTGGACTTTTTGAACATCCTCTTATTGATCAGATTGTACTGCTTCGGCATCCCAATAATAATCGCTGAATACTTCTGCCAGAGCATCAGCAGAGCGATACAGCTCCTCCAGAGTATTATCTACCCCGCCAAATTCAATGAGCAATGCATTGTCACCGATATCTTGATTGTAAATGCCATTTCCGCTCGTACCATCCTTTTGGAACACTCCCCGGCTCATTCCCGGGTATGCTTCTTCTATTAAAGCATGCAATTCGGTTGCTACTTTTAAGTTTTTTTCATAGTCCGGATGTCCGGTACCAATCACAAATAGCGTTTTGGCATAATCTTCCCCATCAATCGTTTGCGTTGTCTTGTCTCTCCTCAGGGCATCCCGATGCAGATCAAACACATATTGAATTTCCCTATTTCCTGCCATCGCTTCCTCTACAATTTCACGGGAAGCTTCATAGGATTGATGATATTCCATTCCCCGCTCATTGAGCAGCTGTCCAAAATCCGTATTATCGATTTGTGTTCCAATCCCTTTCCTCTTCAGAGACTCTGCTAAACGCTCACTGACTTTTGTAATATTAATTTCTCCATGCATGGCAGCGTCCGGTTCTGTTTCGTTTGGCAAATGCGGCAAAAACGACTCTCGATTATGGGTATTATAAATAAAAACAACATCCCTGTCTCCAGTTGTCTGCTCACTCTCTATTTCTTCCGTTTCTTCCTCTTGTTCCTCCTCTTCCCCTGTCAGCACTGCTTCTCTGTCCCTTAACACTTCTTCTAAAGGCGGATTGGATTCAATTGGAAAATGGGTGAAATCATTATCACTTGCCATTAATAATTTATTATCAAATATAGAAAACCCTGGTATTTCATTTCCAAAAAGACTTCTGGGATCTGTCGGCTTCACGTTTGATGTCAGTTCAAAGAATACGTCTGTTAATTTAGGGATTTCTGCTTCCGGCTCAGGAAAACTCTGCGTATAGGCCCTGTTTTCCATCGTAATTAAATGATAAAAAATCGCACTATCCATTTCCTTCGTCCAATCGTTAAGTATATCTGATGAAAACCGATAGGCAGGCTGCACCGCCGTTAATATACTAATCAACAAAAATATACTAACAAAAAATAAAATATAAAGACCGCTCCGTCGAGAAAAGGTTTGTACCATTTTACTCCAGTTATTTTTTTTCATAAAAATACACGATGCCACCTTTCTCTAATTACTCTATAGTTCAATCTATGAGTAAACTAGAGAAAGTAGAACCGTGTAAGAATGAAAAAAATAGACTTGATAGAGGATGAGAAATATCATCACCTGGAAAAGCTTGAAAAATTATCGATGGTCACCGTCTCATGCAAGGCAGCATTCAATCCATTTGCTATCACTTCAGCCATATCAATCATAAAGCCATCCACTTCTTTTGGTGTGACCATTAAATTATGGCCAAGCGGCGTTAACACTTCCATGATCAGTTGCCTTTTATCCTCCTCAGATAATCCGCCAATCATGCCAAACAGCTTTTCCCGCTGCTCTTTATCAGGCAAATCTGCATCCGTCAATTGCTTTGCCCCGAAATTCATACCAGCAGGAGTTAACGATTTAGATGGATGATCCTTTTCCTTCCATTCTCTCCCGAAGTGTTTTAATAAATAATCGATGGTATCACTCGTTATTGTTACTGCATCTACCACTGTCGGCACACCAATAGCAATGACAGGAACTCCCAATGTCTGTTTACTTATTTCCTTGCGTTTATTGCCCACTCCAGAACCTGGATGAATTCCTGTATCAGATAGTTGAATCGTTTCATTCACTCTGCTGATCGATCTGGAAGCTAACGCATCGATGGCAATAACCATATCAGGCTGGTATTTTTCTACAATCCCGAAAATAACATCACTGGTTTCAATACCTGTCACCCCCATTACCCCTGGTGTAATAGCAGCTACTTCGCTATAGCCTTCTGCAACAGATTCTGGCTGCAATCGAAATAAATGGCTGGTGACCATCACTTTCTCCACTGTCATCGGTCCTAAAGCATCAGGAGTTACATTCCAATTTCCTAAACCCACAACTAAGCACGAGGCTTTAGCAGGTAAATTCTGTTTTTTTATTAACTCCTCAAGCTCTTTCGCTAAAACCTTTGCCGCCTGATGCTGCTTTTCTGTATCTTGCTTTTTTACACCATCGGTATGAATGGTAACATAATTTCCAGGCTTTTTTCCGATTTGTTCGGCACCAGTATCATCAATCGTTACATAAGAAATTTTTATATCCTTGATTGCATTTTCTTTAAAAGTAACACCAGCAATATCCTTCTTTTCTTGATTATTTTGCTGTTCCGTATACATTTCTCTTGCTTCCACAGCTAAATCAGTTCTTACTTGAAAATTTTCCTCCATATTTTTCATCACACCATGCCCCTTTTTTAATACGCACTAACAGGAGTTTTAACGGACAATTCTCCTTGAAAAACTCCTGTATTTAAACATTCTTAGCATGCACCCGTTTAATAATTTCATACCAATTTGTTGATTAAGCAACAATTCTATTGAAAAGATGGGGCAGCTTTGGTAAAATACTCTTGTCGTACGTAGAAAATTGACAGTTGATTAAAGTATACGAATGTGCGTGTTCGAAAAGAGCAATACGAACTACGTTAACCCTTTTTGAACACGTACTTTAAAACATGTTTATTTTAAATCGTACACTTTTTAGGAGGTGAATAGACATGGCAAATATTAAATCTGCAATTAAACGCGTAGAAGTTAACCAAAAGAAACGAACTGCTAACGTTTCACAGCTTTCTGCTATGCGTACTGAAATTAAACGTGTAGAGCAACTTGCAGCAGCAAATGAAAAAGAAAATGCAAAAGCAGCATTCCAATCTGCAAGCAAGCATATTGATAAAGCAGCCCAAAAAGGTATCATCCATAGAAACGCTGCTAATCGTCAAAAGGCTCGTTTAGCTAAAAAAGTTAACGCATAATGATAAAAAGGTGAAGTAAGTACGGACAACCTCCGTAGCTGCTTCACCTTTTATTTTAATTACACTCTATAAGATCCTAGACCAAATCCATTAACAGCAGTTCAAATGCTAAACCTTTTTCCATTAAGCCCTGTTTCATTTTGGCATCCGTTTCTGCAAGCTGGCAAATGATATAGGATAGACGTTCTTCGGATAATTTTGCTTCCCTGGCCATCGCTACCTTAATAACATAGGGATGTGCACCAATATTCTTCTGAATTTGAAATTGGGAATACCCCTTCTTTTTTAACTGTTTTACTCTTAGAATCATCCGAAACTGATAAGCAAGCAAGCCGATCATCGCAATAGGATCTTCATTCATTTTCTCTAAATCCTGATAAATTTGAATCGCTTCCTGAATACTCCCCTTCATAACAGCATCAACAAGTGCGAGCGATGTAGTGGTCGGTGTGTGCGAAACTAACTGCTGTGCAACCTCTTTAGTCACAACACCATTAGCCCCAACAAATAAAGCGAGCTTCTCAATTTCACTTTGCAGAAGCTGAATATTATTAGAAACCTCTGCCTCCAATATTTCCATCGCTTCCGGCTCAATATCGATCTCATATGATTTCATCAGGGTTTGAATCCACGTTTTTGCATCTTTTTCTTTAACAGATTGACAATCCACAGGGGTTGCCAGCTTTTTAAATTGTTTCGTTACCTTTTTACGTTCATCCAGCTTTTCATACGGCGCTATGATTAGTAAAATGGAATACTCAGGCGGATTTTGTAAGTACTCCTGTAAATATGCTAAATCATGCTCAAATGGTGTTTTATCAGGTTTTGTTTTCACAAAAGAGGCATTGCTGGCAAATATCAATTTGCGGTCCCCGAAAAACGGGAATGTTTCTGCATCCGCTAAAACCTCTTGTATAGATGTTTCTTCCAGGTCATAAAGAATGAGATTGGTCTTGTCTCCCTCTAATACTGTTTTAATCAGCTGTGCCTTGAGCTTCTCAATAAAATAAGTTTCTGTACCAAAAGCAAAGTATACAGGACTTACTTGACGGATTTTTATTTTGTTAATCTGATCTATCGTTGACATGACATTCCCCACCTAAGTAAATGATCTCTTCTATCGTATAAGGAAGTACAGATAAACGCAAGAACGAAAAGCGCAAAGCGCCCGTTTAAAAACGTAGAGATTGGAGCGGTACAACTGAGATAAAGGAAACACGGTGACGTAAGGAGCCGATGTTGACTTATCGTAAGGCGTGACGTGAAATCTCCTAGTTTTTGGCGCTTGGAGCTGGACATGGCTATTCTTGAATAAGAATTAAATCAGGCAAAATTATATACTTTTCTATTCCTTAAAAAAAGGGAAGAACAATATTTAAATTGTTTCTTCCCAGGTTAAGCATCTATATTAAACGCCTTAAAATAAGCTCTAGAAACAAATTTTAAGAACGATATTTGCTTATAAATAATTTGTGCTTTCCGGCAAAAAGTATAGATGTTAACTGTTGCTAAAAATGGCTGGTACCTTATAAGTAAGGAATCCTGTTAAGAATGTAGATTTTTTCAGGTGGATGATTTATACTATAATTGTGAGCATAGGAGGGGTATATCTTGAACGATTTTGAAAAAGATCCGCAGTACAAAGGTAGCGATGTAGTAGACTCCATTAAAGGATTTACCTTTTCATTTCTCTTTTTCTTTATCATTTTTGCGGTTGGTGTAACCATCAGCGTGATTGGTCAATAATAAAAGAGATAAAAAGGTTGAAAAACTGGTTGTCACCCATGCTTTTAGGCGACAACCTCGACTGTCAAAAAGGAAGGGATGATATCTCTTCTTTTTTGCACTTTAAGAAAGTATAAAGAATGTAAAGACTAAAGCGCGACGGACACGATGTCCCCCAGTATCGACGTTTGTTGGTCATGCGATGTGACGGTAATTCAGTCGATGAAAGCGCATCAAAAGCGATCCATCCTGCTCCTTTCAAGGCTTGCCGAGTTTTCTTTTGGGATAAAGAGAATAGTTGTTTCATTTCATTTGAATGAAGAGCCAGCCACGTCCAGCAACATATTTTCTTTATTTTATGGTAAAAAAGTTGAAAAGGTTCCTCCTTCGTCTGTGTAGAAAAATTGAATCGCACCATGTTCATCCGTTCGATACACTTGAACTTGATTATCTTCCAGTACCTCCAGCACCTCCCCGCTGGGATGATTATAACGATTATTTCTCCCCGCTGAAATGAGAGCAGCCCGCGGCTGGATAGCCTCTATAAATACTTCTCCTGTTGACGTTTTGCTGCCATGGTGGGCAACCTTTAAAATATCCACCTGTAGTCCTGGATATTCCCGGATAATTCTTTCCTCAATTTCCTTGCTGATATCACCTGTGAATAGCCATCTCAAACCCAGATTTGTATATAACACAAGCGAATTATCATTTGCATTCCCTTTATCTATATCAGGTGCTAGTACAGATAAGGAAATGGCATCATTAAAATTCAATAAATCCCCCGCTTCTACCTGTGTTATCTTAACTGATGGCTGAATCTCCTGAAACTCTTTTAATAACGCTGTATCAAAATAAAGGCTTACTATTACTTCCTTTACCTTCACCTCTTCCAAAATAAAACGGATACTCCCAAAATGATCTACATCATCATGCGAAATAATAATCGCATCCAGCTCATTTATTCCACGCTGATGAAAATAAGCACGGATAATATTTTTATACACTCCCCTTGTCGGCTCCATATCCTCAAAACGAAAAGCAGCTCCGGCATCAATCATAATAACTGCTTCTCTTTTTGCAGCTTCCACTAAAATCGCATCTCCCTGCCCCATATCAAACATCGTCACTATACCTTCACCCTGAAAATAAGGCTTGCCGGCAGTCATCAAAATAGGAAATATAAAAAGAATTCCCATTAACCATGCTAATTTTTCCTGTTTCTGCTCTACATATTTCATAAACAGAAAAAAACAAGCAAAATAAATGATGACACTGAAGAGAGAAAATTTGTCTAAATAAATAGGTGGAAATAACTTCTCATCCACTAATTCAATAAACAGCAGCATCCCCTTATGCATAAAAACAAACACCTTATCGAGAAGCAGCAGAATATTGTCTGGCAGAAAATGAAGAACTGTAAAAACGTACATA
Organism: Oceanobacillus sp. CFH 90083; assembly: GCF_009389585.1. GTDB lineage: Bacteria > Bacillota > Bacilli > Bacillales > Amphibacillaceae > Oceanobacillus. The sequence continues at coordinate 143,615 of NZ_VIYG01000005.1, forward strand.
AGTGGAATGACAAATAAGGTAAAATAAGGAATAACCACTAGGTTCATCAGAATGGATAGTGGATGGAAAATGTTAAAATAATAAATTTGCAGCGGAAGAATTGCCATTTGCGCAACAAAGCTTACCTGAAAAACCTTCCACAATGGTGAATTTGATTTACTAATCCATTCTTGAGACAGAAGTATGGCAAAGGTTACTGCAAAAGAGAACTGAAAGCCAACATGATAAATAATATAAGGGTCCCAAAGAATAAAACACATAAATACAATGCATAGTAAATCAGAATAAGGAAGTTTCCAGCGATACTTTTGCAGCACAAGGACTATTACCATCATGGAAGCAGCACGGAGGACAGGAGGATTAGCACCGGCCAATACAGAATAAACCGGAAGAAAAATCATTAAAAATAGCTGTGTTTTCTCTTTTGTGATAATATTTCCTTTTACTAAAATCAAATACAAAAAAGCAATGACAAGTGTCACATGCGTGCCTGATATAGCAATGATATGGGATAATCCAAATCGCTGAAATAATTCGGTTACAGACTCTTCCATTGCAGAAGTATCTCCAAAAACAATTGCGTTAATCCATGGAGCTGTATCCTCACTCCATGCGGCTTCCATCCGGTGCAGCAAATCTGTTCTCAGCTTGTACAATAATGGAAGGATACCCTTTTCAGAAGAGGTGCATTGTATATGGTTAAAATCTTTTAAAACAATCTGGTGGGTAATTTGTTTTTGCAGTAAAAATTGACGGAAATCGAATTGTGCGGGGTTCGTACTGGAAGGCGGTATCTCGATGCTTTGATACATCATACATTGGGAGCCGTGAAACAGGGAATGCTCTAGTGGAAGCACACGAAAATTCTCATCTTTTTCAGGAAAATACGTAACTAGAAGCTTGACGGAGCTGTGTGAAGGGTTAATGGTAAATTGTATTTGTTTGGAGCTGAGCTTTACTTCTCCTTCAATTTTCCCAGTAAGCTCTGCTTCTATCGAACTTTCTTCAAATACTGTCGATGGTACTACCGGAATAATATACAAAAATATCAGAAAGCTAAACAACGTAATCAGCCAGACAGTTGCGTTCATTTTTTTCAGAAGCTTAAGCCATATGAGCCATATTGCAAAAAGAAGGAGCAGCCATTTTACAGCCAGCAAATGATATAAAATGGCTAAAACAGCTGCTATTGCAGGAAAATGCCAATATCCCCTCAATGTTTGTTCTCTTTACTAAAAAATAGCCGTTCTGCATCGGCTTTTATTGTCTTTCTTTCATCAGAGGACAGATTGGATGCCTCCAGCTTCTCCATCAGCTCATGTACAAAAGCATTCTTTTCCCCAAACTTTGTATCAACCACTGCATCTACCAATGGTACTTTTTGCGCTCTTACACCAGCTTCTTCAAATAACTGGACGGCATAAGGATGATTCCTGTAATCTTCTGCATAGAATAGGTTTTTAATGCCGCTTTGTATGAGCTGTTTAGTACATTGCAGGCAAGGAAAATGTGTTACATAAACATCTGCACCATCTGTCGGTACACCAAATTTTGCACATTGAAGCAGCGCATTTGCTTCTGCATGTACGGTTCGCACACAATGCCCATCAATGACGTAGCAGCCCTCATCGATACAATGAACATCGCCGGAAACACTTCCATTATAACCGCCGGCAATAATACGTTTATCCCGGACAATAGTAGCGCCCACCATTAAGCGGGTACATGTACTTCGTAACGCCAACAGATGACTTTGCGCCATAAAATATTGATCCCAAGCAATTCTCTCCATGATGATTACCTCTTTCTCTTTTTATTAAGGAACTTGGATATGCTCTACAAGCGTCTCCAGTGTCTTTTCTCCAATACCGGAAATCTCTAATAAATCCTCTGCCTTTTGAAACAAACCATGATTATCACGATGGGTAATAATTGCCTCTGCTTTAGCAGGCCCGATGCCCGGAAGCTGAGTCAGCTCTTCCATGGAAGCTGTATTTATTTTTATTTTACCGTCACCCGCTTGTTCCCCTGCCGGACTGCTTCCAGCAGCTCCTTCAGCTTGGCCAACAGCCGGTATCAAAATAACCATCTCATCCTGAACAATTTGTGCCAAGTTCACTTGCAAAATATCCGCATTGTCTGTGAAACCATCAGCACGCTCAATAACATCCCGGATGCGGTCACCCTCCTCCATTTCATATACTCCCGGGCGCACCACCTCTCCCTTTAAGTCAACCATTGCAGTTTGATTTTGTTTTTCCAAAGCTTCTTCTACAAGCGGCGGGTCATTTATCGGTTCGTCCAAATCAGAAGAAATTAATGAGGCAGACAGCGGACTGGAGGTTTCTTGCTTATTTACAAAGATAAATAATACAATGACAGCTGCAATAATGATAAAAATAGGAATATTCTTCTTTAACCAATACAAGGTTATTACCTCCTCTTTGTCAAAATAGTATGTAGTAATAGTATTTCGACAAAGAAAGGCAATCTCCTTTTCTCAAAAAATCAGACTAAAAATTATTTTCACTGTTTATTTTTCAGCCAAAAAGAAAATTCTTTCTGATTGTTCATTCCAATTATTTGCTTCTAATGAAAAATCAGCATAGATATTGATTTTTTTAAAGCCAATATTTTTTAAAATATTTTTATATACTTCTACGGGAAATGTCCGCTGATGATGTTTTTCCTGGAATCGAATGAAATGATCTCCTTCTTCCTGATGAAAAAAGGTAAGCTGATGATACATTTCTCCTGTTTCATCTCCTGGTACACATTCCCAAATATAAGCGGCTTCATCTGTTGTATCAGCAAACGTCTCACCGATATAAATATCTTCTACCGTATACATGGAATGAATATCAAAGAAAAATATCCCATCTGCTTCCAGCAGCTGATAAGCATTGGTAAAGGCTTGCTCCACTTCCTGAATGTCTGTTACATAATTGATTACATCACAGCAGCTGATTGCCATATCATATTGCAGCTCCACATCATTCAGCTTTGTAATATCCGCTTCTAACCAGCTGATGGTATCAGCAGGTTCTAGCCCCTTTTGCGCCTGACGCAGCATATCACCGGACTGATCTACTCCTGTCATTGTATACCCCAAAGCTGCCAGTTTTCTCGTGATAACTCCTGTACCACAGCCTAAATCAATAATCGATTGAACTGGATTTTCTGCCTGGGCTATCATTTGCTGAATAAGAACCACCCAATCATCATAGGGGACATTATTCATCAGCTCATCATAGACCTCAGCCATTTTACGATATGCCATTCCTTTACCCTTCTTGCTTAATATTCAGTGCAACACGATCCGCATCGCCCCATAATTTTTCTAAATTATAATAGTATCTCTCATCCTTATGAAAAACATGACAAACTATATCTCCAACATCGACAAGCACCCAGCGCGCTTCTTCAAAGCCTTCCATTCTTTTGATGTCTTTTCCGTATTCTTCAGCAGCTTCTTTAATTGCACGTGCAATTGCTTGTACCTGCCGCTCGTTACTTCCATGGCAAATCACGAAATAATCAGCGACTAAAGATACTTCCTTCATATCTAAAGCAACAATATTTTCCGCTCTTTTATCGTCACAGGCTTCTGCAACTACTTGAATTAATTCTTTGTTATTCATTTATCTATTCCTCCAAAAACTTCTTGATTTAAATCATTGTAAGCATGAAAGCTATCAGGATATACTGTACGATTCTTTTCCATTAAAAAACGAACCGTGTTCCTTGCCGCCTGGTAGCATGCTTTTGTTAAATCTGTCTTCGCCGTATCCCTCACTTCATCTACGCCTGGAAAGCTTCTGCCCGGCTCTATATAGTCGGCAAGGAAAATAATTTTATCCAGCTTTGTCATTTTTGCTCTTCCTGTTGTATGAAAGAAAATAGCATCCTTTATTTCCTGATTCGCAATACCATACTTTTCTTCTATCCGAATGGATGCAACCGGCCCATGCCATAATTCATGATGGAAAGAAAGCAGTAAATCTGGCAGCTTGCTGTTTGTTTCAATTGTTTTTTGCATTTCTTCTAAAGGATCATACTTACAGTAGTCATGAAATAAAGCAGCAATTTTTGTATTTTCCACGGATTCATGAAAGGCTTCAGCCAGCTCTAGTGCTGTATCTGTTACTCTTAGTGTATGCTCATACCTTCCTTCTGTCAGCCTTTCCTGTAAATCAACCTTAAGGTTCTCTATATCCATAAATCTGATTCTCCTTAATATAGTTCATCACAGCATCAGGAAGCAAATAGCGTACCGTCTCGCCATCTTCTAACCGGTTTCTTATAAAGGTAGAGGAAACATCTAACGGATGTATCTCGAGACGATCAACAGGATACGGTGTATCTAATGTATATCCCGGTCTGGATACACCTATAAAATGAATCATATTTACTAAATCATCCACCCGGTTCCACTTAGGCAAATACGCTACCATATCACCGCCGATAATAAAGTGTAATACAGCTTCCGGATATTTGACAGTCAGCTCTTTTACCGTATCATATGTGTACGACGTCCCCTCTCTTTCCAGCTCTAAAGCATTCACATGAAAATAAGGGTTGCCCTTTACTGCCAACTGCAGCATTTTTAAACGGTGAGATGCATCCAGAATAACTGTTTCTTTATGCGGCGGTGTCCATGTCGGAATGAACCAAATCTCATCTAATTGCCTTCTGATCCTTACTTCTTCGGCAATCCATAAATGTCCTATATGCGGCGGATTAAATGTACCACCTAAAATGCCAATCTTTTTCAAAGTCTCACCTTCTGAAGTTTATAAATACGTGTCCACAAAGTTATCAAATTAGAAGCAGCCGGCTAAAAGGCCAACGTTCTGAATCCGGGACTGGGACTGGGGCTGCGATTACTCGCCCCACCGAAGAGCTTTTGCGATTACTCTTCTCATCGAAAATACTTTGGACTATGAGTTATACTCACCTTGCCAATACGTTGGTGATTTATTATGCAACTTCTATTTCGGTAATTTAATTTCTTTATGATCTGCCGATTCTTTATACAAAACAATCGTACTGCCAATAACCTGCACCACTTCTGCTTCTGTTCCAGAGGAAATCTGTTCAGCAACCACATGCTTATCCTCTGCACAGTTCTGAAGGATACTGACCTTGATCAATTCTCTTTTTTCTAAAGCTTCTCCAATTTGAGTTACCATATTATCATTGACACCATCCTTGCCAACCTGAAAAATTGGCTTAATGTGGTGGGATTCACTGCGTAAAAATTGTTTTTGTTTATTTGTTAACATCCTATTTACCTCCTGTTAATCTGGCTATCATCGCTTCACTCATGCCAGTTACATCTACTCGCTTATCTGTCCAGATTTCAAATGCTTCCCGCGCCTGATATAACAGCATCGTATGGCCATAATGAAGACGTCCGCCTTTTTCCTCAGCCTGCTTTAACAATTGTGTCATAAGCGGCTGGTAAACAATATCACTAACGATGGTTCCTTCTCGTAAATCTGACAGATCGATAATTTGCTTCTGCTCATTCATTCCTACAGAGCTGGTTTGAATAATCACATCATAAGCTGCAATATTTTTCTCAGCTTCGGCCAAAGTAATAACAGAAGCATTCGTCCCTTTTATAATATCTTCGCCTTTGGATTTTGTCCGATTGGCAAGCGTCAGTTTTTTATAGCCTGTCTGGACCAGACCATGGAAAATGCCTCGTGCGGCTCCGCCAGCACCGAGTATTAAAATAGAAACATCCATATTGCTGCTCAAATCAGGAAACTTATCTCGTAATGCCTGAACATAGCCAATACCGTCCGTATTATATCCGACCCACTCTTTTCCTTCCAAAGAAACGGTATTCACTGCACCCATACGCTCGGCAGTAATGTCCAATCTGTCTAAATATGGAATAATGGTTTGTTTATAAGGAACGGTCACATTAAATCCGTTAACTTCGGCTTCTCTCAGCTTTTTAATTTCTTCCGCAAAAAGTTCTTCATTTGGTATTTCATGCAATGTATAAGAGCCTTCAATGCCAGCTCTCTCCAAAAATGTACTTTGAATCCAGGGTGATAAGGAATGTTTAATGGGATACCCGATTAACTTTAAATTTAAACGCAACGGAATGCCTCCTATTTCTCGAATAATTTTATCTAATTACTACTGACCTGAGAGAAAGGATTTTCGTGTTGTTACAGAAACACCTTTCGGGCTGTGTGCAGTCACAGTTGCTCCTTCACCTTGAATACTAATCCAGCCTAACCCCGGAAAGACAATATCCACTTTACCTTTCTCTACTTTAAAGCTGTGTGCTGCAAGCTGCGGAAAATTGTCCAGGTTCTCCGCATATGGCGGTGATAAAAGCTCTCCAGCATGTTTCCTGTACAGCTCATCCGCATTCTCAAGCTTTGTCCGGTGAATCGTTAAGTCATTAGAGAAGTAACATATAAATGATTGTCTCTTCCCTTTTATAAAGTCCAGTCTTACTAATCCGCCGATATATAATGTCTGCTGCTCATTTAATTGATACACCCTTGCTTTAATTTCTTTCTTCGGGGTAATCATTTTTAATTCTTTTTCTGAAACATAATGAGCCATCTGCTGTTTATTCACAATTCCTGGTGTATCCACCAAGAAGGTATCTTCATCCAATGGTATTTCAATAAAACCTAATGTTGTTCCTGGAAAGTAAGAAGTCGTTATAGCATTCTCTTCTCCTGTCGACTCTTTGATCAGACGATTAATAAAAGTTGATTTTCCAACATTGGTTACACCAACAATAAATACATCCTTATTCGCCCGCTGCACGTCTATTTTTTGCTTTAGCTCATCGATTCCCTTTCCTTTTACAGAAGAAATTAAAACAACATCCTGTATTTTAATTCCCAGTTGACTCGCTTCATGACGCAGCCACTGCTTTAATTTATTTTCATTCGTTGACTTAGGCAATAAATCAAGCTTATTTCCTACTAAAATAATTGGATTATCACCTGTAATTCTCGGTAAATTATTTAATAAGGTTCCATCCACATCAAAAATATCAATAATGTGGACAATTAATCCATTTCTATCGCGGATGGAACTGACCATTTTCAAAAAATCAGCATCCGTTATCGATACATCCTGTATTTCATTATAATGCTTTAGACGAAAGCACCTTTTACATAAAATAACATCCTTCTCTAATGCACTGACAGGTGCATACCCTGGTTCGTTTGGATGCTCTGTCTGAATTGAACTGCCGCATCCCTGACAAATATGTTGCTCCAAGCTTATTCCTCCCTATTGATTCTGTCTTTGCTTGCTTTTCTTTTTAAAATTCTTCGTTCAATAAAACGGTTAATCCTTGTTATTTTCTCATCGGTTTGCACCACAGGAACAACCAAAACCGTGTAAAAACCGGCTAAATTGCCGCCAAGGACATCTGTCAGCAGCTGATCACCAACAACCAGGATTTCTTCTTTTTTAAGCTTCATCTGCTTAGCTGCCAGCTTAAAAGCTCTTGTCAATGGCTTTCTGGCGCGAAACACAAATGGCGTTCCGAGCGGTTCTGAAAAAACAGTGACCCTCTCTTGATTATTATTTGATATTATCGTTACTTTTATATCATTTTCTTCCATTGTTTGAAGCCATGTAATAATATCCGGTGTTGCATCCTTTACATCCCATGCAACCAGCGTATTATCCAAGTCTGTTATAATTCCTTTAATTCCTTTTTTCTTTAAGTTTTCCGGCTTCAGGTCAAAAATTTGATCAATCTGCTCGTTTGGCAAAAATATAGAAAACATATACACACCTCGAAATTTCCAATAAATTGCATATGGTACTTAATTATGTAGTATATTTCACTTATACAGGCACTACTGCTGATTTAAATCTGACAAATACAAGATAAAGCAACTCTATGCTACATCACATTATACCTAATCCTGCTACAACTGACTAGCATTACGAAAAATTATTATCTCTTCTCTGAGATTCATCAATCGACAGCAATTTCTAAATTTTTCTTTTTTAATAAAGTGTGACTATGCAAAAAACTCAATAAAATGCATCTTCGCCCTAAAAATCGTTCGACAAATTCCGATAATATCCGATTTTGTGGATAACTTTATCAACATTAAAATGTACATATAACAATCACGAACGCAGTTACTCACCTTTTTATACACAGTTTATATACAACTATATGTAGATAAGTTAAAGCTTGTTAACACAAGATACACGTGTTAAATTATTATTAACTTAAAAAGATTTGTCTATTAAATGAGGAGGTTGTATTGTGGAAACATTATCGGACGAACTATTATTAGAATCATACTATACTGCAATAGCATTAAACCTAAGTCCTGATTTTCTTTCTTTATTTGAGGAAGAAATCCATAAAAGATCTCTGACTCATAAAATTAAGGAATCTGTATAATTTTGTCTTTTTCACAAAGCTTCAATTTAAATATTGGAGTTTTTTTTTGCGCTTTTCCCCTTGTTTCTTCCTATTTAAAATACAGACTTTCAACTCTCACAACTGCATTCTTTTTGTATGCATCCACCTTCTGAATAGGTTATAATTTAAAATAGCACTCTGATTTGTGCAAAAAAATCGTAAAGAGATGGAGAGCAATTAATAAAAAGCATGGTATTCCCCCTTCATAATTACACCGAATAACTTTATATGCTGTAAAAGAGGATGTACTAATAAAAGAAAGCTTTTACCTTTATTTTATATAAAATAAACAAGCTTTTTTATTTTTAACATCAGGAATGAAAGAGAGCGCTTTTAACTGAAGGAATATTTAAACTTTTTAATATTACCTTGTAATTAAAAGGAATTCGTTATTCCTAATAAAGGAGGAATTACTGTTGACGTTATTGCATTGGGCTGTCTTATCACCATTTATCGCAGCCATACTTATTCCATTCCTGTATAAGTATTTAAAAAGAATACATACTGGCTGGTTTGTTTTCATTCTGCCTCTGGTCCTGTTCATTTATTTCTTATCCTTTATACCCAGGACCTCATCTGGCGAAGCTATTTTAAATAATCTGGACTGGGTTCCTTCACTCGGCATAAACTTCAATGTATATGTTGACGGTCTAAGTCTGCTGTTCGCATTATTGATTACAGGAATCGGAGCACTTGTAGTTCTATACTCTATCTACTATTTGTCGAAACGAAAAGAAAAGCTGAATAACTTCTATGTCTATCTTTTAATGTTTATGGGTGCTATGCTGGGAGTCGTTCTTTCTGATAACTTAATTGTTATTTACGTTTTCTGGGAAGTAACAAGTATTGCATCTTCATTATTAATCAGCTATTGGTATACAAGAGAGAAATCTATTTACGGCGCTCAAAAATCAATGTATATCACTGTTTTCGGCGGATTATCCATGCTTGCCGGCTTCTCTTTACTTTACATTATTGCAGGCACATTCAGCATCAGAGAGCTTGTTGCAAATGCAGATATTATCATGGCAAGCAGCTTGTTTATTCCGGCAATGATTCTAGTCTTATTAGGAGCATTTACCAAGTCTGCTCAATTTCCATTCCATATCTGGCTGCCTGACGCAATGGAAGCACCGACACCGGTCAGTGCTTATCTTCACTCTGCAACTATGGTGAAAGCAGGGATTTACCTTGTTGCCAGATTAACGGGCGTTTTTGGCGGTGCACCGGAGTGGTTTTGGATTATTACTGCTGCCGGACTCATCACCTTAATTTGGGGATCTATATCCGCAGTGCGACAGAAGGATTTAAAAGGTATACTGGCCTATTCTACGGTCAGTCAGCTTGGTTTAATCATGAGCTTACTGGGGGCAGGGTCTGCTGCATTCTATTTTCAGGATGGAGACAGCGCTTTATACATGACGGCAATTTTAGCGGCTGTATTTCATTTGATTAACCACGCAACCTTTAAAGGAAGCTTGTTTATGGCAGTGGGGATTGTTGATCATGAAACGGGAACGCGGGATATTCGTAAATTAGGCGGGCTAATGACGATTATGCCTGTGACAGCAACCATTTCTCTGATTGGCCTTGCTTCGATGGCAGGATTACCTCCATTCAACGGCTTCTTAAGTAAAGAGCTGTTTTTAACAGGAATGCTGAATGTAACGGAATATGGTATTTTCAACTTAGAAGCATTTGGCTTTATCATTCCAATTATTGCTTTTATTGCTAGTGTTTTTACCTTCTTATATTGTATTCTGATGTTTTCAAAGACATTTATGGGTAAATTCGATATCAGCAAGCTAAAAGTCAAGCATGTTCATGAAGCGCCTGCCGGGATGTTAATCAGCCCTGTTATATTAGCTGTTCTCGTTATTGTATTCGGGCTTTTCCCTAATTTGCTGGCATATTCCATTATTGAGCCTGCTATGGCAGCTATTGCCCCCGGAATTCTTTCCCCGGGAGAGTTTTTTGATGTACACATCACGCATTGGCATGGCTTTTCAGCTGAACTCTTTATGACAATTGGTATTATTGTTTTAGGTGTTCTCTTATTTATGACATTTAAAAAATGGGAAAATACTGCGTTCTATCGTGGGGAAAAAGACTTATTCAATGCTGCCTATGACTACGGTTATGATGGCTTAATTAAAGGTTCACAGGGCTTAACCCGAATTCAGATGACCGGCAGATTAAGAGATTACTTTATCTATATGTGTACATTTATTATATTAATCATGGGTTATACCATGTATCGATATAACCTGCCATTAATTCAAAACCTTGATTTATCGCCAATACCGATTTATACATGGCTTGTTATTTCCGTATTTGTTGGTTCTATCCTGACTATCCCGTTTCTCAATAACCGGATAGCGATTATTATTACAACTGGTGTCAGCGGCTTTCTTGTAGCGCTTCTGTTTGTTCTATTCAGAGCTCCCGATTTAGCATTGACACAGCTGCTAATCGAAACTGTATCGGTTGTTTTATTTATGCTTGTCTTTTATCACTTGCCAAAACTAAAAAAGGTGAAGACACCGCCAAGAATGAAAACAATCAAGTTAGTTATTTCCATTGGTTTTGGATTAATGATTACACTCGGGTCCTTATCAGCGTTTTCAATGGGACAAGAGGCAAATTATGAATCTATTTCTGAATACTATACAGAGAATTCAAAAGAAAAAGCTGGCGGATATAATATTGTAAATGTTATTTTAGTAGATTTTCGTGGTCTGGATACTATGCTTGAGGTATTGGTTGTGTCTTTAGCTGTATTGACTGTTGTCAGCTTGATTCGATTACGTTTTAAAGGCGGTGAGGATGTATGATGAAAAAACCTAATAATATGATGCTGCAGACATTGGCAAGGTTAATTATACTCGTCGTCCTCTCCTTCTCTATTTATTTAATGCTGGCTGGACATAACAGCCCTGGAGGAGGATTTATCGGAGGATTAATGACCGCAAGTGCGATTCTCATTTTATACCTTTCATTCGGTCTGAATCCGATTAAAAAGGTCATCCGTTTTGATTTTATCAAAATCATTGGAATTGGATTGCTTTTACCCGGTGTAACTGGCTTAGTTTCTATTTTCTTGGGAGATTCTTATCTGAAACAATATTTTGATTACTTTCAAATCCCATTGATTGGTGAAGTAGAATTGACCACGGCACTGCCTTTTGACTTAGGGGTATACTTTGTCGTGCTTGCCAGTGCGTTAACAATTATTTTAACAATCGCGGAGGATGATAAATAATGGAACTATTAATGTCAATTGTTATAGGGATTATTTTTAGTGTCAGTATCTATCTGTTCATGTCCAAAAATCTGCTCCGCGTTGCAGTAGCCACTTTATTACTTTCTCATGGAGTGCACCTTCTATTAGTAACGATGTCCGGCTTACAACGTGGTGCGTCACCAATTTTAAGCTTTGACGCAGAAGCTTATACAGATCCGCTGCCACACGCACTTGTACTGACAGCAATTGTTATCAGCTTTGCTGTAACTGCATTACTACTAGTGATGTCTTATCGCACATATAAAGTGCATAAAACAGATGATTTAGAAAAATTGAGGGGTTCTGCCGATGAATAATATCATAATTTTACCGATTATTATTCCTTTTATAATCGGTGGTATACTTATACTATTGTACAAAAGGCATACGATGCAGCGTATCATCAGCGGAATAACCATGCTGGCATTATTGGCACTTTCTATATTTTTAGCAATCTATGTGCATCAGCATGGAACCATCGTTTTAGAGGTCGGTGATTGGGAAGCACCATTCGGGATTGTTATCGTGGCAGATCTTCTGTCAACGCTGATGCTGCTTTTATCCACTTTGGTCGGAACAGTTTGTTTGTTCTTCGCTTTCCGAACTGTATCCCGGGATAGAGAGAAGCAATTTTTCTACCCGCTTTACCTGTTCTTAATGATCGGGGTAAATGGATCTTTTTTAACAGGCGATTTATTTAACCTGTTTGTATTCTTTGAAGTCATGCTAATATCTTCTTATGGATTAATTGTTCATGGAGGAACAGGCTATCAGTTAAGAGAGTCTTTTAAATATGTGATTATTAACATTTTTGCATCCGCTCTTTTTATTGTCGGAATAGCCTGGGTATATTCGATTACCGGAACAATGAATATGGCGCATATGGCTGAGCGGGTCTCAGAGCTTGAGCAGACAGGTGCACTTAACATTGTAGCGATTATATTGTTTATTGTTTTTGCATGTAAGGGAGCTTTATTTCCGTTATATTTCTGGTTGCCAAGATCTTATTTCGGTCCTCCTGCAGCCATAGCGGCATTATTCGGCGGACTTTTGACAAAAGTAGGTATCTATGCGATTATCCGTACATTTACCCTTATTTTTAATCATGATACATCCTTTACACATAAGGGACTTATCGTTACCATCGCTGGTTTCACCATGCTGTTAGGGGTTCTTGGAGCCGTATCGCAATTTGATTTCAAACGGATTCTCTCCTACCATATTATCAGTCAGGTCGGTTATATGGTAATGGGACTTGGTATTTTCACACCATTGGCTGTTGCTGGTGCCATTTATTATATTGCGCATCACATGATTGTAAAAACAGCACTTTTCTTATTTGCCGGAGCAACACAGAAAATTACGGGAACAACAGATTTAAGGAAAATGGGCGGTTTAATTGGTACGCACCCCTGGCTTGCCTGGATGTTCTTTATCACCGCTATTTCCTTGGCAGGTATTCCGCCATTAAGCGGATTCTTCAGTAAGTTTCCAATTATATTAGCTGGTTTTGAGGAGCAGCAATATGTCATTTCTGCTGTAGCCCTCTTAGTCGGGCTGCTGACACTATTTTCGATGATGAAAATATTCAGCTATGCCTTCTGGGGCAAGCAGAAGCATACAGAAGAACAAGCAAAGATTCCAGTAGGCAAGCTGTTACTGCCTATCTTACCGCTTGTTGCACTGACCATTATTTTAGGTTTTGCAGCAGAACCGATTTTCACGTATTCGATGGAAGTTGCAGAAGAAATTATGGACCCTACAAATTATATTGAATCTGTGCTGAAGGAGTAGTTGCTATGCCTTTTCAAATATTAATAAACGTCATGCTCGCGGTACTCTGGATGTTTTTACAAAATGAGTATACATTCGTAAGCTTCCTTTTCGGTTATATTATCGGCATTCTGATTTTAATTGTCATACGCCGTTTTCTTAAGTTTGATTTTTATTTAAAGAAAGTCTGGGCTATTATTAAATTAATTTATCTATTTATGATTGAATTAATTAAAGCAAATATTGATGTTGTGAAAGTAGTACTTAAGCCAAAGCAAGATCATAAGCCTGGAATTGTTGCTGTGAGAACACATCTGGAATCAGATTTTGAAATTTCCATGCTGGCAGCGTTAATCACATTAACTCCGGGAACTATTTCCATGGATTTCTCCGATGACAGTAAAACCATTTATGTCCATTCGATTGATGTTCCAGATAAAGAGGCAATGATTAAAGATATTCAGGACTCTTTTGAAAAAGCGATTATGGAGGTGACGAAATAATGTTTGATACGGTGATGATTATTGCATTAAGTGCACTCTCCATTGCACTTGTACTCTTGTTTATCCGTATTATTATCGGTCCCTCTACGCAGGATAGAATTCTGGCATTGGATGCTATCGGTGTTCTGCTTGTCGGGTTTATCGGTATACTGATGATTTTACAAGACACATCTGTATTCTCTGACATTGTTCTCGTACTTACGATATTAGGTTTTGTCGGGACTTTAACCCTGTCAAAATTCCTGGAAAGAGGTGTTGTCATTGACCGGGATGATTGATGTAATTGTAGCTGTCTTTGTTGTCATTGGCGTATTCTTTGCTGTAGTAAGTGCTATCGGAATTGTCAGATTAAAGGATGTATACAGCCGCGCACATGCTTCTGGGAAAAGCGCGACATTAGGTGTTATTTTTATAATGCTTGCTGTGTTTATTCACTTTTTATCACAAGGTGTTATGAATGCAAAGATACTATTAGCTATTTTATTCTTATTCTTAACAGCTCCCGTGGCCAGCTTAATGATCACCAGGTCAGCCTATCGTAATGGTGTTAAACTCGATAAGAATACTGTAACTGATGATTTAAAAGAAATGTACGAAGCAAAAGACAGAGATAAATAAATGGAAAGCTCAGATTACCCTTGATGATCAAGGAAATCTGAGCTTTTTATATGAGTTATGCTTACTATACGTTTATGAATTACCGGAAGAAATAAAGTTATTTTTTATTTCCATCTTCGTTTTATTTATGGACAGACACGTTTTTCATCTTACCGACATAAGATTAGGCTATAGGCAATTACCTAGAAGGTTTAAAGGTGCTGACTCTTGGAGGTGATGGGATTTGTCCATTGTATTATCTGCACTTGGATTGTTTATTAAAGAAGCTTTATTCTTTGTCTCTTACGTAAAGAATCAATCTTTCCCCCAGCCACTTTCCCCAAAGGAAGAAGCAAAATACATCCAATTGATGCAGGAAGGAGATGAAGATGCCAGAAACAAACTGATTGAGCATAATCTCCGGCTTGTTGCTCACCTGGTTAAAAAATTTGAAAATACCGGGGAAGATATGGAAGATTTAATCTCGATCGGGACAATTGGGTTAATCAAAGGGGTAGAAAGCTTCTCTACCGGAAAAGGAACAAAGCTTGCTACCTATGCTGCCCGTTGTGTAGAGAATGAAATACTGATGCATTTACGAGCACTTAAGAAGGTAAAAAAAGATGTCTCCCTCCACGACCCGATCGGGCAGGATAAAGAAGGTAACGAAATCAGCTTAATCGATATACTAGAGGCTGAAAATGAAAATGTGATTGAGTATATTCAATTAAATATGGAAATTTCCAAGATTGAACAGTATTTCTCTATTTTAGACAGCCGGGAACGTGAAGTGATTGTGTACCGCTACGGCTTAAATGATCAGGAAGAGATGACACAGCGGGAAATCGCAAAGAAATTAAATATTTCCAGAAGCTATGTTTCACGAATTGAAAAACGGGCATTGATGAAGGTGTTTCATGAGTATTACCGGAATGAGCATCCATCTTTGTAAGTGAGTAACTAAAATAAATATTTATTTTTCGAGCTTTGCTAGATAAATTATTAAAGTAACAATAAGCACTAGTAACGGCTTTTCACTAAGCCCTCAAATGATAAGCGGTGAGTTCTTTAGTTAACGCGCTTTTAGGATGGACCTGAACCGTGACTTCGATTACTCGTCCTACAAAAGTATAAAGGGACTTCTATTAAGATCGTCCACGCCATGTGTCGAGTAAAGAAGTCATCACACCCTGTAAATGTCCTTTCGCAAAAAATCGTCACCTTGATATTTTTGCTTCTAATTTGGATCTTTTTGAACATGCAAATGCCCCAAATGAGTATAATCACTTGGGGCATTTTTCTTTCTATAAAATGAGTACAATAAAGTTTCATACTTTTTTGTTTCATCATTAACAATCTTATTAATAAGAAATAATCCTATCTTGTCTTGCTTTTCTTATCAATTCCATGAGTTTCATACATTATTTATGTCAAAAAACAAAAAAGTTAATCTAATTTACTCAATAGTATTTATTAATTAGATAAATAGTGTAAAATAAATGTAATATAGAAGAATTTCACCAATGAATAATAGACTAAATATCTATCAAATATTTTAAAGGAGTGTACATACAGATGTCTGAATTAAAAGATAAATTAAAAGGACTTGCTAAAAGAGTAGAATCATTAGAGGGAAAAATTGCAACCGAAGAAGCAACTAAAACAAGCATTGTTATGCCTTTTTTTCAAACTCTAGGGTATGATGTATTTAATCCAAGTGAATTTACTCCAGAGTATACAGCTGACGTCGGGATTAAAAAAGGAGAAAAAGTAGATTATGCCATAATGGACAACGACATGCCTGTAATTTTAATTGAGGCTAAATCAATTTCAGAACAATTAAACAAGCATGATTCGCAACTATTTCGCTATTTTGGAACTACAACAGCCAAATTTGCTATTTTAACAAATGGAATCGAGTATAAATTTTATACTGACCTGGATGAACAAAACAAAATGGATTCCTCTCCTTTTTTTGAATTCAATTTGCTTGATTTAAAAGATAGTGAGATTGTAGAGTTAGAAAAATTCAAAAAGGACAAATTTGACTTAGAAAATATTTTTAGCACTGCTTCAGAGTTAAAATATACAAGTAAAATCAAATCTCTGCTGACAGAAATTTGGGATGATCCTAATGATGAATTTATTTCCTTCATCTTAGCTCATGTTTATGAAGGACGCAAAACAAAAAATATTATTAATCAGTTTTCTCCTATAGTTAAACAATCATTAAAACAGTTCATTAATGAATTAGTGAACAAAAAATTAAGCGCAGCATTAAATTCTACTAATGATGAAAATAATACAGATGAAGAAAATAAACAAACTGAGAACGATTCTGATGAAACCAATGCTGCTGATGTAGGAATTATCACAACAGAGGAAGAAATTCAAGGTTACGCTATTGCTAAAATTATTTTATCTGAAATCATAGAGGAAGACAGAATTTACTATCGGGATAATAAAAGCTATTTTAACATATTATTGGATGACAACATTAGGAAGTGGGTTTGTCGTTTAGGGTTGGATTACAATAAAAAATATATTCAATTCAATGACACTGATAAAACGACTGTGAATATAGAGAAAGTCTCTGATTTGATGATTCATAAGGAAAAACTTAAAACAGTTACAGCTTCATTAATTAATTAATTAATTAAAATCTAGTTTAATTCACTTTAAACAAAAATTAAATGCCCTGTGAATAACAAAAGAGAGAAGTTCATTCAAGCTTCTCTCTTTTATAATACCGCTTTATTCTTTCTCAATCTCCACATTCTTTGACGGAGAGAATGTAGAAATAGCATGTTTAAAGATAAGTTGCTGCTTGCCATCTGTTTCTAACAGTACCGTGAAATTATCAAATGCTTTTACAGTTCCCCTTAACTGAAAGCCATTCGTTAAAAAAACAGTTACAAAAATATGATTCTTTCGCAGTTGATTTAAATATTGATCCTGAATATTGACGGATTGGGCCATAAAATAAGTTCCTCCTCTTTTCTATCTATACATGTTTATTCTACTTTTTCCTGTAAAAATCCTGCTAAATCATTTAAAATTAATTTCATTTGTTGCGCTGCTTCTTTTTCTGTAACCTGATACCAGTTCACATCCAGCTTATTCCGAAACCAGGTGAGCTGTCTTTTTGCATATTTGCGCGAGTTTTGTTTTACAGCGCTGATAGCATCTGCTTTTGACAGACGATGCTCTAAATAGGAAGCAATCTCCTTGTAGCCGATCGCATGGATGGATTGACAGTCTTTATAGCCTTCCTGAATAAGTGACTGAACCTCGTCAATTAAACCCGCCTCTATCATTTGATCCACGCGCCGGTTAATTCGGTCATATAATACTGCACGCTCCATATCTAATCCAATAATAAATGGATCATACGGGGATTCTGCCTGCTGTTCCTTTTGATATTCTGACATAGTCAGCCCTGTCAGCTCATAGACCTCCAGTGCCCGAACAAGGCGACGATGATTGTTTGGATGAACTTTTTTGGCCTGTTCCGGATCAATCTGCTTCAAGCGTTTATATAAATTTTCAGAACCCTCTGCTTCAATCTGTTCAAATAACTTTTTCGTTAATGCTTCATCACGGCGCTGGTCGGAGAAATGATAATCAAATAACACAGATTGGATATATAATCCACTGCCGCCAACGATAATAGGAAGGTTGCCCCGCTCGTGAACCGCTTCAATATGATATTTCACATGCTCCTGAAAATCTGCGACAGAGAAAGGCTGATCAGGCTTGATAATATCAATCATATGATGGGGGACGCCTTTTGTTTCTTCCGGCGTTACCTTTGCTGTCCCGATATCCATACCGATATACACTTGGGTCGAATCACCGCTGATAATTTCTCCCTGAAACTTTTTAGCAGCAGCAATGCCTAATGCGGTTTTCCCGACTGCTGTTGGTCCTACAATAGAGATTACTTTTTTCTTCATTTAAATCTTCCTCAATTTTATCTTTTTTGTTTCCATTCTACATAATACGTTTAAACATCTTTTCTAATTCATACGTAGAGAAATGAACAATAATCGGTCTTCCATGCGGACACGTAAAAGGATCTGTCGTATTTCGCAAATCTTCAAGCAGCTGAAACATTTCCTCGTTTGTTAAATAATGATTTGCTTTTATCGACCTTTTACAGGACATTAATATCGCTGCTTCTTCACGAATTTTTTCTACATTCACCGAGGACTCCTGAATAAACTGATCCACCATTTCCCGGATAATTTCTTCTTCAAAGCCTGCCGGAAACCAGGTGGGATGGGAGCGTATAACGTAGGTCTGCTGACCAAAGGGCTCAAAAAATAATCCTGCCTTTTCCAGCGTATCCTTTGCCTCTTCAATAAAAATAGCTTCTTTTTTAGAAAAGTCAAAGGTCATCGGTATTAAAAGCTCCTGTGATTCGTTGATTGGTCTACCGAGCTTATTTTTAAAAAACTCATATTTGACCCGTTCCTGTGCGGCATGCTGATCGACCATGTATAAGCCATTTTCGTTTTGCGCCATAATATAGGTTCCCTGCAGCTGGCCAATTGGATACATCATCGGCACGCGCGGCTGCTGTTCTGATTTTTCTTCTGACTGAGGTGTTTTATCTTTATTTAGAAGCTTCTCAGACGTTTTTGTTTCTGAATCGACAGATGGGTCCTGTTCTTCTGTATTTATCCTTATATCCGTATTCTCATCACGGAGAAGAGCAGGTTCTTCCTTCAGAAATAAGTTTCCTTCCTTGATAACCGTTTCTGGCTTCTTAAACTCTGCCGGCTTCTCCTTCATTGGATTAGCAGGCTCTGTCTCAAATTGAAAGGTATGCTGCTCTGATTTTTTTGAGGGCTCCGGCTTTTTCGATACCTCGGGAATCAGTGTCATCTTCCTGAAGTGGGACTGGATCATATCTTTGACAGCTGTATATAACTCTTTCTCCTTGCTGAAGCGAACCTCCAGCTTAGCCGGGTGCACGTTCACATCTACGAGAATTGGATCCATCTCAATAGCAAGGACGACAATTGGTGAACGTCCAATTGGCAGCAAGGTGTGATAGCCTTCGATAACCGCTTTGTTTAAAGCGACATTACGGACAAATCTGCCATTAATAATCGTTGACATATAACTTCTGGATGCTCTCGTTACTTCTGGCTTGGCAATATATCCGGTAATGGTAAAATCCAGCGTTTTATACTCGACCTGCGACATCTGCCTGGCAACGCTCATCCCGTACACCTGGGAAATCACCTGCAGCATATCATGGTTACCGGACGTTTTTAAAAGTCCCTTGCCATTATGGGTTGCTTCTATCCGGATTTCCGGGTGAGCTAACGCCATCCGGTTCAAAACGTCTGATATATGTCCAAGCTCCGTATGCAGGCTTTTCATATATTTCAAACGTGCCGGCGTATTGTAAAATAAATCTCTGACAACTATTTCTGTCCCTTGACGGGCATCGCTCTTCCCTCTTTTGACAACTTCGCCACCTTCTAATTCCAGTGACACTCCTGCAGCATTTCCTTCCGATGTTTGGATAGAGAGCCTGCTTACAGATGCAATACTCGCTAATGCCTCTCCGCGGAAGCCAAGTGTTTTCACATGAAATAAATCATTTTCTGTACTTATTTTACTCGTCGCATGCGGCAGAAAAGCCTTCTCCACATCCTCCGCCGCAATACCTGAGCCATTATCGACAATACGTATTTCTGACAAACCAGCCTCATGTACATCGATTCGTATCCAGGTGGCTCCTGCATCAATACTGTTTTCTACGATTTCTTTTACCACCGAAGCAGGACGTTCTACAACTTCTCCTGCTGCGATTTTATTTGCCAGACTATCGGACATTTGCATAATTGGCATGTTATCACCTTCCTCTTACGTACTACTTGATTTTCTTCTGCAGGCGATATAATTCATTCATGGCTTCTAATGGATTCATTTCTAATATATTTAAATTTTTGAGCTCCGCCAGAGCTGTGTTTTCTTTATTTGTGAATGCAGCCGGCTGTCTCTCTTTATTCGTTTCCTCTACAAAAAAGGATAATTGATCGGATTGCTCTGTTTCCTGTTCAAATGCAGATACGGACGCTGTCTGTTCTTGTTTGGCATCGCTCTCCTCCAGTCCTTCCAAAATAACAGATGCACGGTTGATTAGTTCATCCGGCAAATCAGCTAACTTGGCGACATGAATCCCATAGCTCTGGTCTGCTGCTCCTTCTTTTATTTGATGAAGAAAAACGACATTTCCTTCATGCTCTTCTGCCCGGACATGGATATTTTTTAAATGCTCTAAAGAAGCTTCTAATGCTGTCAGCTCATGATAATGGGTTGAAAAAAGTGTTTTCGCATGAATATGGTTATGAATGTATTCTACAATCGCCTGAGCTAAGGCCATACCATCATATGTGCTTGTTCCGCGTCCAATTTCATCTAATAAAATCAGACTGCTGGCCGTAGCATTTTGAATGGCATGTTTAGCCTCAAGCATCTCGACCATAAAGGTGCTTTGTCCAGACACTAAATCATCTGCTGCACCGATTCGCGTAAAAATCTGATCAAAAACAGGCAATGTTGCTGATTCAGCCGGGATAAAGCAGCCTGTCTGTCCCATAATTGCAATTAAAGCTACCTGCCGCATATAAGTACTCTTACCAGACATATTTGGACCGGTAATAAGCAGCATTTGATGCTTATCATCCAGCTGTACATCATTAGGAACAAAAGTCCCATTTTTCATTACCTGCTCGACAACGGGATGCCGTCCTCCTTCTACAGAGAAGACACCTTCCTGAAAGGTTGGCCGCTTATAATTATTTTCTTCACTAATTGTTGCGAAGCCTTGTAATACATCTATTTCACTGATGATTTGTGCAAGCTGCTGAATCAACGGAATATCCTGCTTGATCCGCTCTCTGATTTTAATAAATAAATCGTACTCCAGCTCCACACTTTTCTCGTCTGCTTCTAAAATAAGTGTTTCTTTTTCTTTTAGCTCCGGTGTGATAAAGCGTTCTGCGTTGGTAAGGGTCTGTTTTCGCTCATAGCGGTCATCTTTTAATAAAGGCAGGTTAGGTTTTGTCACCTCAATATAATAGCCAAAGACCCGGTTATATCCGATTTTCAGCGACTTAATTCCGGTTACTTCCCGTTCTTTTTTCTCCAGCGACGCAATCCATTGCTTGCCATTCTGAGAAGCATCACGATATTTATCCAGTTCTTCATGATAGCCTTCTTTAATTAAAGCCCCTTCTTTGATCGAAAGCGGCGGCTCTTCTACTAAGCTTTTTTCCAGAAGGTCCACAATATTATCCGGATAGATTAAAGCATCTGCCAGCTCGATGACTTCAGGTACATCCAGCTGATCGAGCGTTTCCTTAATCGCAGGAATTTTCTGCAGGGACTGTTTTAACTGAATCAGATCTCTTGCATTGA
Source organism: Oceanobacillus sp. CFH 90083 (assembly GCF_009389585.1). Lineage (GTDB taxonomy): Bacteria > Bacillota > Bacilli > Bacillales > Amphibacillaceae > Oceanobacillus. Next base: position 165,651 of record NZ_VIYG01000005.1, read on the forward strand.
CATTTCCAAAAGCAATCCTTCCAGATAATCGTTCTAAGTCATATACAGATTTTAAATTTTCCCGCAGATTCTCCCGTTCCATAAACGCATTTAAAAAGGTCTCAACCACTTCCAAACGGCGATTTATTTTAACCTGGTTCAATAACGGCCGCTCCAGCCATTTTTTCAGCATTCTTGCTCCCATAGCTGTTACCGTTTTGTCCAGCACCCATAATAAGCTGCCATGCTTTGATTTTTTCATAATCGACTCTGTCAGTTCCAAATTACGCTTTGAATACATATCAAGGCTCATATATTGTTTTAATTCGATGACCTCTGCCGGCTGCAAATGATCTAAGGAGCGCTTTTGGGTATTTTGGATATAATTTAATAATCTGCTGAAAGCCTGCATCAGACGCTCATCATTTAAGTTCTCGCTTAAATCACGAAATTCTGCATTAAAATTCACCTCGTCCTGATACGATAATGTCACCTGCAATCGTTCCTGGAGATGCATCTGCATTTCTTCAGGCAGATGTGAGGAGATCACAATTTCTCTGACAGGCTGATGATAAAATTCATGAATGACACTGTCCCAGCCATCCTCCATTAAAGCAAGGCGGTTCTCCCCGGTAGATAGATCATTATAAGCAATAACAAAGGACCCGTCATCAAAATGAGACAGACTGCCGATATAATTATTTTCTCCCTCTACAAGCATCGTGCTCTCCATAACCGTACCCGGTGTTATCATTTGGACAACCTCGCGTTTTACCACACCTTTAGCTGTCTTTGGATCTTCGACTTGCTCACAGATAGCCACCTTATAGCCTTTTTCAATTAGTACTTTGATATAGTTTTCCGCAGAATGATACGGTACGCCGCACATCGGGATAGGATCATTGCCGCCAGCCCGCTTTGTTAAAGTAATTTCCAGCTCTCCGGCAGCCTGAATGGCATCATCATAAAACAGCTCATAAAAATCTCCGAGCCGATAAAATAAAAAAGCATCCTTGTATTGTGATTTTATCTCTATGTATTGCTGCATCATTGGTGTTAATTTTGCCATGAAAAATTCCTCCAGCTTACTAAAATTATCTGTTTTATTTCTATGTTAAAATTTGATACTAAAATTCTCTTACCGGTACCATAGAATTTAAAATGAATCGAATTCCATTATAGCATATTCTTAAGCACCCTTGTCCTATATGGTTCTATAAAAAGAAAACGAGAGTAATTACTACTCTCGCATCAAGTTAATCCTTGTGTTTATGATGGATAAAATCCGGTCTGATATCTTCTGCCTCATCGTCTGTCATCTCATAATCCCAGAGAACATCATCTTCCTCGTCATCGCTCTTCCAGTTTGGTTTTACTTTGACACAGATTTTTGTTTCTCCAATAATTTGCACAACAAATTCACGCTCAATATCGACTGTGATACTGCCGCCTTTATCGGAAATTGTACATTCTAAGCAATTCGGCTGCTGCAGTACTTTAGCAATAATATCGTACTCATCGTTAATACAATTATCGTCTTTTACAGATAAAGGAACTATATCTGTGTATTCCACCCTTTCTGTGATAACCTCTGTTTTCGTATTATCATTGTAAGAATACCATACATTAATATCATAACTGCCACTGATAATGACAGTATCCTCAGACTTCTTCTTTGCGTGGTACAAATGATTAATGATCCAGCATCCAAGAATACTTGTCGGACGATGGCTTGGTGTTATCGTATGGGTATCTTTGGTAAATTTTCTGCCTTTACCACATACTGCTTTTGTAATGATTTCTCTATATTCTTTATCAAGAAAAGTCATGATATATTTTACCTCCTCTTTTTTCATAGTCATTTTATGCACGGCAAATACCTAAAGTGCATAACTATTGCCAAGAAAAAAGAAAAGTAGGCACGAAAGACAGCTTGAAAGGTTCTTATTTTAACAAAAAGCCAGACAAATAATTGCCCGGCTTTATCTGTTCATTCATTTTATTAAACGGACACAGGATTAGTGCGCACAGCTGGAACTATTGTCTGTTTGTGAGCCCGTTTCACCTTTAAGCACATCACCGCCTGTAGACTCAATAATATTATTGGTAACTGTACGGGATATAGTTTTGGAAACCAGCTGCAATACATCATTAACCACAATCTGCGTTTCTTTAAATTCCTGAACGATAGGAATTTCATCAATTTCATTTTGCAGACGGTCGAGTTCCTGCTCAATGCGCTGCAATGCTTCCTTTTTATCATAGGCCTGAAAATTCACAGCCTGTTTTTGCAAGGTTTTAATTTTCTTAATTAAGCCTTGTACTTTTTTATTTTGATTTAATTTAGCTTCTACCTGTTTAAAGCGTTCAATTTCTTCTGTGTTTGCAAGCATTGCTGCCAGCTTTCTTGCTTCGTCCAGTACTTCTTTTCGCTCATACATCGCCATTTTATTTCACCTCAACTCTATTCTCGACCATGACACCATTTAATGACCATGTTTTTGTCTCTGTAATTTCTACCTCTACAATCTGACCGATTGCTGTTTTTGGACCTTTAAAGTTGACTAATTTATTTCTTTCCGTATAACCGGCCAGGACATCCGGATCCTTCTTGCTTTCCCCTTCAACAAGCACCTTCACAATTTCACCCTGATATGATTTCATTGATTCTGCTGATTGTTTATTAACCAGCTCATTTAACCGATATAAGCGTTGTTTTTTCACTTCTTCAGGGACATCATCTTTCTTTCTGGCAGCCGGTGTACCTTCACGTGGTGAATAAATAAAAGTATAAGCTGCTTCAAATCCGACTTCTTCCACTAATGTCATCGTTTCTTCAAACTGCTCTTCTGTTTCATTCGGGAAGCCGACAATAATGTCCGTTGTCAATGTGGCGTGAGGCATAGCTTCACGAATTTTTCTAACCAGTTCCAGATACTCTTCCCGTGTATATTTACGATTCATTTTCTTCAATATTTCACTGCTTCCAGATTGAACCGGTAAATGAATGTGGTCGAGAAGATTTCCGCCCTGTGCCAAAACTTCAATTAAACGATCATCAAAGTCACGAGGATGGGAGGTTGTAAACCGGACACGCGGGATATCAATCTTATGAATATCATTCATTAAATCACCTAAGCCATACTCGATATCCTCAAAGTCTTTTCCGTATGCATTCACATTTTGGCCAAGGAGCGTTACTTCTTTATAGCCCTGTGCGACAAGATGACGGATTTCCTGGATAATATCCTGCGGACGTCGGCTCCGCTCTTTCCCGCGGGTCATCGGTACAATACAGTACGTACAGAATTTATCACAGCCGTACATAATATTAACCCATGCTTTGATTTTACCTTTACGGGCCTTAGGCAGATTCTCAATAATATCGCCTTCTTTAGACCATACCTCAACGATCATTTCTTTGCCGAACATTGCTTCCTTGACAAGATGCGGCAGACGGTGAATATTATGCGTTCCAAAAATCAAATCGATATGCTGATGCTTTTTCAAAATCCGGTCTACTACGGATTCCTCCTGCGACATACAGCCGCAGACACCGATAATAAGGTCTGGCTTTTCCAATTTTAATGGTTTTAAATGACCAATTTCACCAAATACTTTATTCTCAGCATTTTCTCGAATCGCACAAGTATTAAGCAAGATAATATCTGCTTCTTCGGTCACATTCGTGGATTCATAGCCCATTTCAGACAGGATGCCGGCCATTACCTCTGTATCATGCTCATTCATTTGACAGCCGTAAGTCCGGATTAGAAATTTTTTACCTTCGCCAATTCGTTGCATATCCTCCGGGATAGAGAAATCATAATGAAACTGAATATCTTCCTTGCGACGCTTTCTCGCTTTCTTTATATCTGGTGACTGCGGCTCATAATCCGCATGAAAATATTTAGCGATTAATTCTTCACTGGATGTATTCTTAATTCGTTCAATATTTGCTTCTTCGCTACGAATCTGGGCCTGTTGTTTACGTTGTTGTTCGTTCATCAGGTTAATCCCCTTTCATTCATTGATTCATATGTATTGATGCACTAACTTACAGTATAAAGCCTATATAAAAATTGTACAATATTCAAGGCTTGAAACATAAAAATCTCTTTTTTCGAATATGAAAAAAGAGATTTTTATGTTTCACAAAGAATCATTGCTAAATAACCAGTTAATCCGAGAACAGGCATGCCTTATCCAACCCGGGCAGTATGTTCATTTCTTTTGAAGAGGAAGTTCAAAATGCTCCACAAAAACGACACAGCAGTAAATGGAACTTCTACTAAGGACGCCCATGTCGTGTGGCGGGCGTAGAAGTCATCGGACCCTGCAAAGCACGTAGCTTGCTTTTTCCGTTACGTAACGCTGCGCTGCCTTGAACTTTCGACGCACAGCTCTTTGGGATGAGTAACCGCAGTCCAAAATATTCTCCGTAGGGTCTGGTAATCCTATACTCAAGGGGATCACATCCTTAACCGGCTGCTCCTTTTTATCGCACTTTTTGAACACGTACTTTAAACATACACTCGGGTGAACTTTACCTTGGTTCAATAATTAACTTAATTGCTGTCCGTTCTTCATCATCAATTAAAATATCTGTAAATGCTGGTATACAGATTAAATCGACTCCACTTGGTGCTACAAAACCGCGAGCTATAGCAACTGCTTTGACAGACTGATTCAGTGCACCTGCGCCGATTGCCTGAATTTCAGCTGTACCTCGTTCCCTAAGTACATTTGCCAAAGCTCCTGCCACTGAGTTTGGATTGGATTTCGCTGAAACTTTTAAAACTTCCATCACTAGTACCTCCTCATGTGCTATTTATACTTTTATTGCTACTATTTCTCCTGGAGATGTACACCTTGTTCGATTCGATGATGAGCAGCTATTATGAAAAGAAGGGGTGGTCATCATTAATGAGAATTCTTTCAATCGTTTCTGCTCTACCAGTCGAATCGTCCGTACGAATGAATACTCCATTTAGTTGTGTTCTTCCCTTTTTTTCAATTTCAAAACGTACTGGAAGGGAAGTTTGAAATCTTTTAATGACTGATTCCTTCTCCACACCTAATATTGCATCATACGGTCCCGTCATCCCCACATCTGATATATATGCAGTACCTCCAGGCAATATTCTTTCGTCTGCTGTTTGCGTATGTGTATGTGTGCCTGCAACAGCCGTTACCCTTCCATCCAGATACCAGCCGATTGCTTGTTTTTCACTTGTTGCTTCTCCATGAAAGTCTACAAAAATGGTATTGGTTCTTTTCTTAGCTTCCTCCACTAACTGATCTGCTTTTTCAAATGGATCGTCGATCGGAGGGAGAAAGGTTCTTCCCTGCAGATTAATCACAGCAATTTCTTTTCCGTTAATATTTGGATAAATAATTCCTCTTCCCGGATTATTTTCCGGGAAATTAGCGGGACGAATCATCGCTGGTGCCTGATCGATAAATTCAAAAATTTCCTTCTTGTCCCAAGTATGATTTCCCATCGTAATTACTTGTGCTCCTGCTTGTAGAAATTGTTTATAGATTTTTTCTGTGATTCCTTTTCCTGAAGCTGCATTCTCTCCATTGATAATCGTTATATTGGGCTTATACTTTTCTTTTAATTTTGGCAGGTATTCCATAATCATATCCCGGCCGGGAGAGCCTACCACATCGCCTATAAATAAAATTTTCATTTTTCTTCCAACCTTTCTTCTTTCCATTTAAGAGTGTATTCAAATAAAAAAACAAAGGCGACATCTGCCGCCCTTGCTTTATTTTGCGTATTCAACTGCTCTTGTTTCCCGAATAACCGTAATCTTAATATGTCCGGGGTAGTCAAGCTCCCCTTCAATACGTTTTCTAATATCACGTGCAATTCTTGCTGATTCCATGTCATCAATATCATCAGGACGAACCATGATACGAATTTCACGACCGGCTTGGATAGCAAATGACTTCTCTACGCCTTCAAATGACTCCGATATCTCTTCCAGTTTTTCTAACCGCTTGATGTAATTTTCAAGCGTTTCACTGCGAGCTCCTGGTCTGGCAGCAGAAAGTGCATCTGCAGCTGCAACTAATACAGCTATGACGGAGGTTGCTTCTTCATCTCCGTGGTGGGAAGCAATTGAATTAATAACAACTTCATGTTCTTTGTATTTCATTGCTAATTCTTTACCAATCTCAACGTGACTGCCTTCTACTTCATGGTCTATCGCTTTCCCAATATCGTGCAGCAGACCAGCTCTTTTGGCAAGATGTATATCTTCCCCTAATTCTGCTGCCAGCAGTCCTGACAAGTAAGCAACTTCCATTGAGTGCTTCAAGACATTCTGACCGTAGCTTGTACGATATTTTAAACGGCCTAAAATTTTGACAAGATCCGGATGCAATCCGTGGACACCAACTTCAAATGTTGTCTCCTCACCCACTTCACGTATATACTCGTCAACATCACGTCTTGATTTTTCAACCATCTCTTCAATACGTGCAGGGTGAATTCTGCCATCTTGTACAAGCCTTTCTAATGCCATTCGTGCGATTTCACGCCGTATCGGATCGAATCCGGATAGAATTACCGCTTCAGGAGTATCATCAATTATTAAATCAATTCCTGTTAACGTCTCTAATGTACGGATATTCCGTCCTTCCCGTCCAATAATGCGGCCCTTCATCTCATCATTTGGCAAATTCACAACAGAGACCGTTGTTTCAGCAACGTGATCAGCTGCACATCTTTGAAGTGCCAGCGATAAAATATTTTTTGCTTTCTTATCTGCTTCTTCATTCGCACGATTTTCAGCTTCTTTAATCATCACAGCTGATTCATGCTGCACTTCTTTTTCAATGCGTTCTAAAATAACCTGTCTCGCTTGTTCGGTTGTATATCCTGAAATGCGCTCAAGCTCAGCTTGCTGCTCGTCTTTCATAGCTTCCACTTTGCTTTTCATTTCTTCAATTTGTTGTTGTTGTTCTACTAGAGTTTGTTCCCTCTGTTCAAGCAGAACCTCACGTTTGTCTAATGTTTCACTTTTTCTATCCAGATTTTCTTCTTTTTGCATCAGACGATTTTCTTGCTTCTGAGACTCCATACGACGTTCACGAATCTCATCCTCGGCTTGACTCCGAAGCTTGTGATTCTCATCCTTTGCTTCCAGAAGCGCTTCTTTCTTAGCAGCATCTGCATTTCTACGTGCTTCGTCCATAATTTGTTTAGCTAATGTTTCCGCACTAGAAATCTTAGCTTCTGCAATAGATTTACGTACCAGATAACCAACAACAATACCGACGACTAGAGCAAGCAAAATGGAGATGACGATAATAACAGTGTTCATGACTTCACCTCCTATTGCCTATAAAATTGTAAATTGCGTATTTGTCGGCATATCACATTTTCAAATGCATTAAAATAAAGGTAATTTCATAATACAAATTATAAAATTATACACTATTAATATTAATTCTCACCAGCCTGAATGTCAAGGAACTCCCGATATAAATTATAATATATTGGAAATCTTGGCACGCTGACTATATAAACTCATTCTAAAGGATGCTAAAAAACCATAGTACGGCGACTATGGTTTTCATATTAAATATCTAAGCTTTCCTGCTCTTCTTTTGTTTGTTCTTCACTTTGTTCCGGTTCTTTGTCCAATTCATAATGATCTCGAATAGCTGTGTGGATTTCTGCAAATACAGCTTCGTTTTCTTTCAGGAATTGTTTTGCATTCTCTCTGCCCTGTCCTAAGCGATCTCCATTATAAGAATACCAGGCACCGCTTTTTTGTACGATGTCAAGGTCTGAGCCGATATCAAGAACCTCTCCTTCTTTGGAGACTCCATGACCATACATAATATCCACCTCAGCCTGTTTGAACGGAGGCGCAACTTTGTTTTTCACAACCTTAATACGGGCTTTATTTCCAACTGCATCATTTCCAACTTTAAGTGTTTCGGCGCGACGTACTTCCAGTCTTACAGAGGAATAAAATTTTAATGCCCGGCCGCCAGGAGTTGTTTCCGGATTTCCGAACATAACTCCTACTTTTTCACGAATCTGGTTGATGAAAATTGCTGTCGTCTTTGATTTATTGATTGCTCCGGAAAGTTTACGAAGCGCCTGAGACATTAATCTCGCTTGCAAGCCGACATGGGAATCTCCCATCTCCCCTTCAATCTCAGCCTTCGGTACAAGTGCCGCTACCGAGTCGACAACAATAATATCTACTGCACCGCTTCGTACAAGTGCTTCGGCAATTTCTAAAGCCTGTTCCCCTGTATCCGGCTGCGATAATAAAAGTTCATCAATATTAACACCAAGCGCTTTTGCATAAACGGGATCCAGTGCATGCTCTGCATCAATAAAAGCAGCCTGCCCTCCCTGTTTTTGAGCCTCTGCAATCGCATGAAGCGCAACCGTTGTTTTACCAGAGGACTCCGGACCATATATTTCTACGACTCTTCCTTTTGGATAACCGCCAATTCCAAGAGCTACATCCAAAGCTAATGAACCACTTGGAATGGTAGCAATCTTAGGTGTTTCATTCTCCCCCATTTTCATAATGGAGCCCTTACCAAATTGTTTCTCTATTTGCCTTAAAGCCATATCTAAAGCTTGTTGTTTATCACTCACCGAAAATTACCTCCTTTATCTATCTTTATCCATCATACAATGATTTTCTAAATTTAACAAGCAAAAAGACGAATAAATGTTCTTATATTTTCGAAGCTAATTTAGCCTCAAAAATCAACATTGGCTGTGCCGTTGTGTTAAAAAGGGAATTTCCTGTATCAAATGAAGCTGAACAATTAAAATTGACGCTTTCAAATTTTATTTTAAATATTGATACAATAATTCAAAGCCTTTTAAAGCAGCTCTTTCACGAATGATATTGCGGTTTCCTGATAAAAGAATCGAGCTTGATTCTACCATTTTCCCGTCATCAAAAATAGCAATATAGACTTGTCCGACCGGCTTAGCTTCCTGTGTATCAGGACCGGCAACTCCCGTAAAAGAAATAGCCATTGGTGTGTTTAATTTCAAAGCAGCCTGTTCCGCCATTGCTTCAGCACATTCCTTGCTTACAACCCCATATGTCGAAATCAATTCCGGCGACAAGCCTAATAAAGATTCTTTCACGGCAGTTTGATAGGTAACCAAACTGCCGGCAAAGACATTAGAAGCCCCTGTAGCTGATACAAGTTTACTAGAAAATAATCCGCCTGTTACACTTTCTGCTGCACCAATTGTTTTTTCTTTTTCTGCCAGCAGTTCGATTACTTTATTTTCGATCGTTTGCTCATCTTCACCAAAACAATACGTACCGATACGTGCTAAAATTTCCTGTTTTTTATCTGCAACAAGCTTTTGAGCCTCTTCCTTTGAAGAAGCACTGGCAGTGATCCGGATCACAATCCCCTGATCTTGAGCCAGCGGAGCAATAGTCGGATTTGTTTGTTCATGAATCAGATCTATTAATTCATGCTCCAGCTGTGACTCGCCAATACCAATAAATTTTAAAACAATGGATTGAATAACCTGCTGTTTTCCAGTTACGTTTTCTAAAAATGGAAATAGCTCTTCTGATGAAATATGCTTCATTTCCCGGGGGACTCCCGGCAAAAAGAACCAATGTGTACCCTGATAATCTACATACATCCCCGGAGCCATACCAGCATCATTTTTTAACACACGGGCACCTTCAAACACGCGGGCCTGCTTCCGGTTATTTGGTGTCATCGTGCGATTACGTTCTTTAAAGTAGCTCTCTATTTTTTCCATTGTTTCCTTATCTTCTATAATGTCAAGACCCGTTAATTGTTCAAAGCCCTCACGTGTTAAATCATCCTCTGTCGGTCCTAAACCGCCCGTAACAATCACAATATCCGAACGTGACTGTGCCAGACGAAATGCCTGCTCCACGCGATCTAAATTATCTCCAACAACGGTATGATTATAAACATTAATTCCGTAAGTAGCTAACTGCTCAGACAGCCACTGGGCGTTCGTATTCGCTATTTGACCTAATAATAATTCTGTACCTACTGCAACGATCTCCGCTTGATAACTTTTTGTCATTTCGAATCCCTCATCACATGCCAATTTTTAACAAAGTAATCCACCCCGGAAATAATGGTAAACACTAAAGATATATATAACATTATTGTACCGAATGGAAAGTTCAGATAAGAAAATGGGAAATTATGCAATAACAAAGAAGCTATCGCAATCATTTGTGTTGCTGTTTTGAGCTTTCCCATACTTCCGGCAGCCATTACAATTCCTTCGCCTGCTGCAACAAGCCTTAATCCAGTGATTGCAAATTCTCTGCTGATGATAATAATAACAACCCATGCCGGAGCAAGTTCAATTTCCACTAATAATATCAATGCCGCAGAAACAAGAAGCTTATCTGCCAAAGGATCCATAAACTTTCCTAAATTGGTAACCAGATTATGTTTTCTTGCATAATAGCCATCTACCCAGTCTGTGCCCGCTGCAATAATAAAGATCAGCGCTGCGACAAAGTGGGCAACGGGTAATTCTGCATTGCCGATATCCCAGCTGCCCCAAGGAAATGGGATTGCCAGCAGGACAATAAAAAATGGGATCATTAAAATACGTGAAAAGGTTAACTTATTTGGTAAATTCATTTTACACCCTCCATTATGTCAGTTACACTGCGATAAAATTTTGCAAGAAGTAACCCTCCCTATTAAAAGGAGGGTCTTCTTTTCAGGAATTTATAAAGTTGTTTATGTGTGGCTAACTTTTTATAGCTACACAGCTCAGCTCCGAGCACTAATCCTTAAAGATTTCATGCCGCACTCTGTACTTCGGGTTCCATCTTTTAATCATCGTTCATTTGCAGATTAAGACGCTGATGAACGGCTGAAGTCGGATATTCTACCTCTGTTCCATCAATAGAAATCGTCACTGCTGTGGAATTACCGATGTTTAAAGAAATCGTTTCTTCACCGGATATATCAATTTCTACAGGAGATGCATCGGCATCAAAATTACCGCTAAATAACGATTCCCCTTCTGTACCAGTTACATCCACCCAGCTATTCAAATCATCCCCGGCTGATTCCAAAATCAACGCAGCTTCGTCACCAGCATTGGTTACTGCAAGTACAGACGTCGGGGAAGCTCCTGTTCCTTCCTCAACAACCTCTACAGAGACTTCTTCATTTTCTTCCGTCTCCTCGCCCTCTTCTGTTCCATCTGTCCCCTCTTCGCTTCCTTCATCATTACCTTCATCCGCAGCATCTCCAGTATCATTATTACCTGCTTCATTGGAATCATCGATAATCATACTGCCATCATTACTATTATCATCCTCAACTGGTTCTACATCACCTGACGATGAGCTCTGACGCAAGAAAAATATAGCTACCGCAATAATTGCAATAATTAATAAAACCACAGTTACTGTCGGAATAATGGAAGATGAACGTGATTCTTTATCCGATTTACTTTCTTTTCTGGTCCGCTGTATCCTGCTATATTGAACATTCTCTTCTTCTGTAGCAGGGAGCTCTTCTTTATGATCCGTCATAAGATCATCCGGATTGATTCCTACAGCAGCTGCATATTCTTTTATAAATGCCCGCGTGTAAAATTTTCCTGGAAGAATATCAAAATTGCCTTCTTCAATTGCAACCAGGTATCTTTTTTGAATTTTTGTTTTCTCCTGCAGGCTGTCCAAAGAAATATCCTTTGCCAGCCTTGCTTCTTTTAGCTTTTCACCAACATCCATTTAAAACACCTTCCACCTTTTTAATTAAAACATCGAGAATCCATCTTGACGCAAATCCTCATTTTCTACTGTCTCATAAGTAATTTCCTGATTTTCATCTGTTCTCAGCTCAATTATATAATCAAAATCTTCCATGCTGTATTCTGTAGATTGGACGAATATATCCGGATGCTCAATCACTTTAACCGTCGGCAGCTGCATAATCTCTCTGATTAGCTGCCAATGCGCTTCTTCATTCATTTTCCTTTTGGAGACTATCCCATCAATGATATAAATATTGTCCGAATCATATTCCCCTTCTATTAAGCTTTTACGCACAGTTTGTTTAATCATGGTGCTGGATACAAACAGCCATCTCTTATTTGCACTGACGCTTGCTGCAACAACAGACTCTGTTTTTCCTACTCTGGGCATTCCTCTTATCCCAATAAGTTTATGCCCTTCCACTTTGAATAATTCGGCCATAAAATCAACTAACAGACCAAGCTCATTTCGCACAAAACGAATCGTTTTACGATCCTCATTGTCATGATGTATAAACTTTCCGTGCCGGACTGTAATTTTATCACGCAGCTTAGGCTTGCGAAGCTTGTGTACTTTAATTGCATCCATTGTTTCCAGAATATATTTAAGCCTTGTTATATTTTCATCATACTTAGATAGAATCAGCATTGCTCTGCGGGAATTTTCAACACCATTAATCATAATAATATTTATGGTGAGCATTCCAAGTAAAGAAGAAATTTCACCTAATAATCCAGGACGATTTATTAAATTCTCATATTCTAAGTACCATTGTGTTCTATCCATTGTAAGCTCCTTTTCATGTGTGGACATCCTCTTTTAGCAGATATTCACGCAATTTTTGAAGTAAACTTTCCAAACAGATAACTCATTATGTCGTACTATGTACCATCATATCGAAAAAAGGATAAGTTTTCTATTCTAATATACCATTTTTTCTGCTTTTCCTAAATAGCTAACATCTTTTTCATCACTCATTTTTTTAGAAAACTTAAAATCAAACCTGAAAGGCGCAGGATGGATCGCCTTCGGGGGCTGGGACTGTAATTACTCATCCCATATAAAACGTTGGGGTTGCGATTACTCACCCCATATAAAGCGTTGCTATTTCGTTGACTAAGTACGGCAGGCTAAATGACAGTCGTCGATACCAGGACATTGTGTCCGCCGTACTTTATTCCTTTTCAAAATGAGAAAAACAACGTTTATCTATATAAAAGAAGCTATATAGATAATACTATACAGCTTCTCTTCTTCATATTCATTATTTAATCATGCTTTTGAACAAGTTTAATCATCGCACTGGCAAGAGCCTGCTGTTCTTCTTCTGAAGCTGTACTCCACAACTCTTTTAACACCTCTTCTTCCGGTGTTTTAGCATCGACACTTTCCGCTAAATAATCACCGACTTCAGCTGCTAAATTCGTTAACGTATCGTGGTTAATACCACTTTCTTCAGCCTGCTGTAAACGCCCCTTTAAAAAGCCTTTCCATGAATCGAAGTTATCTAATACTGACATTTGAACATACCTCCTCAAAAGTATTCTTTTGCAAATGAAGAACTATCACCATTTGCCTGCTGCTATCTGCTGCCTGTAATACAGCTCTTTAGCCCTGAACACTGCTGTCAGTCCCTTTGTCTGCAAAAATGTCGAAGCAATGCCCTGTGACTTTCCTTAAGCATGTATAGTATTTGAGGAATTTTAGAATTTATGCATGTTCTTTATTTCTTACAGTCCACCATTAATCTGAATGATTTCACCTTGGATATAACTGGATTCTTCACTAAGCAAATAGCTGATGACATTAGCAACTTCTTCCGGACGCCCGGCACGATTGACAGGAATCTCATCCACAAAAGCTTTTGCTTCCTCTGCAGACAGGTTGTGATTCATTTTCGTATCAATAAAGCCCGGGCTTACCGCATTTACCCGAATATTAGATAACGCAACTTCTTTTGCCAAAGCCTTTACAAATAGATTTTGAGCCCCTTTTACACTGGAGTAGACCACTTCATTGCTTGCTCCATAATGACCCCAAATGCTTGTCACGAACAATATATTTCCATGCTTCCTGCTAATCATAGCCGGTAAAAAATGATGCGTTATCAGCCATGGCGACTTCACATGAACCTGTAACAGATCTTCCATTTCTTCCGGCTTCATGTCTTGAAACAGCCCGTAATAGGCATGACCGCCAGCGAAAATAATCCCATCAATCGAAATAGGAATTTCTTGTATAAAAGCCTTCACATCTGATTCATTTGCTAAATCGACCTGATAAGCAGCTAAAATTGCATGTTGATTGTCCGCTTGCATTAATGCCTTTACAGGTGCCTGATTCGCATGATAATGCAGGATCAGCTGATAGCCATCACAGATCAGCTTTTTGGCGATAGCTGCTCCGATATCACCACTGGCTCCAATTAAGAGAATATTTCCCCTCATTTTTCCACCGTTTGATTTTGAATCGTACATGCTGCCAGACGATCCTCTTCAATCCATGTATTTAAAAATGCATTGATATCCTGAACCGTGAGTTTTTGGATAAACGGAACAATATCCAGTAAATTTACATTCTTAAACGATAATGCGGCAAATTGATTTGCAATAAATTCTAACGAGTTCATGGCACGGAGCAGCTGCCCCATTTTTTTCTTTTTCATCCGTTCAAATGCCGCTTCACTGATTTCCATATTTCCTGTTGACAGAAGCATTTCCTGTACTCGTTGCGAAAAAAGCTCGGGCTGATTCGTATTGGAACCGATCGCAACATATCCAAAAGAGGTCTGCAGGTTACTTTCAAAAAAGAAGCTGTTATCAATTAAATCTTCATCATATAATCTTTGATAAAACTCGCCGCCAGTGGAGAAGAAATAATCAAGCACCATATCAATCAATAAATCACGCTTTAAATAAGCATCTCCCTGAAGCTGTTGATGAGACTCCTTAATACCGACGGAAACTTTTGGAATCGATACCGGCATATTAATGATTAAATTTTTTTCTTTAACATGATCAGGCTCTTCAGGAAATTGACGCTGGATGCCCTCTAATTTATCAAATGATTTTTTTTCCTGGTTCTCTGAGATTAAACGCATCATTTGCTCCGGATCAAAATTTCCGGTTACAAATAAAATCATATTTTCCGGATGATAAAAAGTATGGTAACAGGTATACAGATCGTCCTTTGTAATGGTATAAATAGAATCTACTGTACCAGCAATATCAATATGGACAGGATGGTTATGGAACAACGCCTTATTCGTTCCCATAAACAATCGCCAATCTGGCTGGTCATCGTACATGTTAATTTCCTGGGCGATGATTCCCTTTTCCTTCTCTACCGACTGTTCAGAGAAATACGGATCTTGCACAAAATCAATCAATGTTAATACATTTTTCTCAATATTACTCGTTGCAGAGAATAAGTAAGCTGTCTCCGTGAAGGAAGTAAATGCATTTGGAGAAGCCGCCTGCTTCGTAAAATCTGCAAAAACATCCCGATCTTCTTTTTCAAATAGCTTATGCTCTAAGAAATGGGCGATTCCGTCTGGTACAGTAACCGCTTCGGTCTGGCCAATGGGTACAAAGCTTTGATCAACCGAGCCGTAATTGGTCATGAAAACACCGTATGTCTTTGTTAACTCTGGCTTTGGCAAAAGACAAACCCGCAGGCCATTATCCAGCTTTTTTTCATATAATGTTTCATCAATTGTCTCAAAATATTGCTTATTCATGTGCTTCTCCTCCTTCACTGGTCAGGAGATAAACCATATCTTCTTGAACCTGTTTCGCAACTTCAATAACCTGCTCTTTCGTTACCTCCTGAATGCTTGCAAAAAGCTCATCCACTGTAATTTCTTTATGACCAACTACCTGCTGGTACATAAATTCAATTATTCCCTGTGTGTGATCTAAGGTTTCTTTTAATTGATTGATGATAAGCAATTTTGTTTCTTCCAACGCTTCTTCCGTGAAATCACCATTTTTCATTGCTTCCAACTGCTCCCGGATAATGGTTAATGCTTTTTCATAATCGGCTGGCGCAATCCCGCTCATCACAAATAATAAGCCTTTATGGCTCTCTACACGGGATACAGCATAATAAGCCAGGCTATTTTTCTCTCTTACATTAATAAATAATTTAGAGCTTGGAAAACCGCCAAAAAGCCCGTTAAAAACTTGTAATGCCGGATATTTTTCATCCCGGTAAAAAATATTGGTACGATAGCCAATATTCAGCTTGGCCTGTTGAATCTGATCCTCTTCAATTAGCTCTTTAGCGCCTGTTTGCTTGGCTGTTCCTTTATTTACAGGCTCTGTTTCTTTTTTCTTTCCTGAACGTTTAAACTGAGCTGTTAACAAAGCCATCATCTGCTCTATATCAAAGTCGCCGCTCACATAAATATCCATCCCATCTTCCTCACGAAGATTTTCATAATACGAAAACAGATCCTGATTGGAAAATGTGGATAAATCTTTTTCATAGCCCTGAGCATGAATGCTGTATGCTTCTTCAGCACACATTTCATCTACAAGCCGGATGTTCGCATAACTTGCTTTGTCATCTTTGACAGAATGTATATTTTGACGAAGAATTTCTTTCTCTCTCTCAAACACCCGCTGCGAGAAAGCCTGATTCTCCTGGTTTGGTTTATACACAATTTCATACAGTAATTTTATTGCCCGTTCAATTAATGAATCACTATCCGGAAGGAACTTTTCATTCGGCACCTCTAAATAAAATGTTAAAATATGTGTTTCTCCTTTTTTGGAGCCGCCAATCGATAATACAGAACCATACAGCTCCGCAAGCTCTTGCTGCAGTTCTTTACGTGTGGGAAAGGAAGCTGTTCCCTGTTTTAAAATATAAGGAAGCAGTGCCCTTTTGGTGATTGTTTCTCTTGCTAACGGAGCACGGAACTTTACTGCAAAGGTTAATGTTTTATGTTTTTTATTTGGAAGCATGTGAAATTGTATATCATTTTCAGTCTTCTTGATTTCCTTAACACCCATATTTATCCTCCATTCTAAACGCTTTTAAATTTATTTTACGCTTTTCTCTACTTTATTATCCATCAAAGTGCGTGTTCAAAAAGGAACCGAATGGGGAATTTTTGAACATTCTCTTGAAAATCTGAAATAATTAAACCATATACCTTTATATTCTTCTCCTCACAACTTGAAAACGAAACATATCTGCCCGAAAATAATTCATGGAATATAAAACTGCGGCATCATCATTTGTATAATGCATCTGTTTTAACAAAAGCAACGGTTCATCAGGCGTACATTGTAAAATACTGTAGATGCGTTCATGGTATGTAATTGGCTCAATATCCGCTACTGCATAAGCAATTTGTTTATTGGAAGCTGCTTCAATCGTGCTAAAAATAGATGATTTCTCCCGCAGTTTCTCCAAAGTTAGATAAGACGCCGGTGCCTTATCTATGCAAAAAACAACAGGTGCATCATCAGCGGTGCGGATTCTTTCAATGGTTGTTACATATTCTAATTCAGACATACCAAAATCACGCCGCTCTTGTTCGGTGGCATCTAATATATCCGTACTGACATATTGTGTCCCCGGCTTCTTTCCTGATTGCGTAATCATTTGTGTCACACTGTTAAGCTCTTCAATACCTGCTTGAAATAGCGGCTTTGTATTGACAAATGTGCCAACGCCATGTCTGCGTGTAACAATATGATCCTCCTCCAGCATCCTTAATGCCTCTCTTAACGTTGCCCGGGAAATCCCTAATTGTTTGGAAAGCTCATATTCTGACGGAAGCTTCTCTTCTTCTGTATACGTTCCGTCTTCAATACCTGCTTTTATTTTATCCATTACCTGCAAATATAAATGTCTGGCATCTTCGCGTAAAGTCATTTCTTCACCTCTTTTCTGCAATCGTTGTGTTCAGCTTTTTTTACATCTGTTATTTATGGTACCACTTCTTCTATAAATTTTGAACTTTAATATTTTAAAACCCGGTTTATCTATGACAGATAAGCCGGGTTTTTTTAAGATGTACTGGAATGCTCCTCCGTCTGATTTGATATCAGCACAGAACGCGGCTTACTGCCTTCATACGGTCCGACAATTCCGCGCGCTTCCATAGCATCAATTAATCGGGCTGCTCTTGTATACCCGATCCGGAAACGGCGCTGAAGCATCGAAACACTGGCGCTTTGCATTTCGATAATCATCTGTACGGCATCGTCATAGAGCTCGTCATCCACTTCCTCTACTACTTCATTTGTTTCTTCCGGTATCATTTCTTCCTGATAGCTTGCCTGCTGCTGTTCAATACAATGATCGACAATGCGCTCCACCTCTTCATCGGATAAGAACGCTCCCTGTACACGAGTAGGCTTGGAGCTTCCAGATGGCAAATATAGCATATCGCCTCGTCCCAGTAATTTCTCTGCCCCACCAGAATCAAGAATCGTACGTGAATCTGTTGTAGATGAAACACTAAAAGCAATTCTTGATGGAATGTTCGCTTTAATAACCCCGGTAATAACATCTACCGATGGACGCTGCGTCGCAATGATGAGATGAATACCTGCCGCCCGCGCCATTTGCGCCAGTCTGGTAATCGCATCCTCTACGTCCCCTGAAGCAACCATCATTAAATCTGCCAGCTCGTCGACAAGTACCACAATATATGGGAGATAAGGCTGCTGCTCATCCTCATCTGCAGCTGCATTTTGTTTACGGATGTAAGCATTATAGCCTTCCATATTTCTTGTGCCGCTATCAGAAAATAAATCGTATCTTCGTTCCATCTCTGCAACAATTTTCTTCAATGCGCGGGAAGCTTTTTTCGGATCGGTAACAACGGGCGTTAACAAATGCGGAATCCCGTTATAGACATTTAACTCTACTTTCTTCGGATCAATCATCATCATTTTTACTTCATGCGGCTTGGAACGCATTAAAATACTGGTAATAATGCCGTTCACGCAGACACTTTTCCCGCTTCCTGTTGCTCCGGCAATCAGTAAGTGCGGCATTTTATTTAACTCCCCGGCAATGGCTTCTCCCGAAATATCCCGTCCTAAAGCAAACATCAATTTGTTCGCTTTGGAAGATTGTTTATCTAAAACCTCTCTGAGTGAAACCATCGAAATTTCCTTGTTAGGAACTTCGATACCTACAGCTGATTTTCCAGGTATTGGCGCTTCGATACGAATATCCTTGGCAGCAAGTGCCAATGCAATATCATCATGAAGACCGACAATTTTACTTACCTTTACACCAGCCTCGGGATACACTTCATATTTTGTTACCGCCGGACCAACATGCACTTTAGCTATTTTAGCCTTTACTCCGAAGCTTTGAAACGTTCGGTCCAGCTTCCGGACCGTTGCCTGGATATGCGACTTCTCCTGCTGCTGTGAATTATGTGACGGACTGGCTAATAGATCAACCGACGGCAGCTGATAATCATGATTTTCGGTTGCTGTCATAGGCATAACTTCATGAGGTTCTTCCTCATTATCTGTCTTCGCTTCTTTTTCCTTTGGATGTCTCGTCTTTCCTTTATTCGTTTCTGCTTCCGGCTGCTCACGATATGCAATATCCGTAAAATCATTAATAAGAAGCTCTTCTGTATTATATTCCTGTTCTTCCATGACAGTTTGGCTCGGTTCTTTTTCATTCTTGATAACGGCGTCAGCAAGCTCTTTCTGTCTCTGCTCCTCTTCCTTACGCTCAGCTCTTTTTTCTCTGGATCTTTCCAAACGTTCTCCAAGATAAGTAAAAGTGGATTGAAAGCCTGCTGCTACTTTTTTAACGAAATCGCCAACAGATAGGTTTGTCATAAACACAATCCCGATTAACAGACAGAAAAACACCACAATCCGGGAGCCTGCAATAGAAAATAAGAAGTAAGAGACTGTGAATAAAAGTGCGCCAATCATACCGCCGCCGGTCTGCACCAGTGTCCCTGTCCCATCCAGATATTGAAAGTAAAGCTGCCAGGTCAGCCGCAGAATAGAAACATCCTCTGCATTAGCCAGCAAGCTTTCCATCACTTGTACATGCGTCAGCAATAAAACACCGGCTAGAAAAATATAAAAACCTATCAGCCTTCTTGTTAAGAAATCAGGAGCCTTTCTTTTAAAAATGAGGTAAAAACCAATAAGAAATAACGCGACAGGAAGGATGAAATGCCATATTCCCATAAAAAATTGGAATATATTCCCCAGCCAGTCAGGTATGGCACCTCCGCTTAACATAGCTGCCCCGCTTCCAAAGATAGCAATAAATATCAACAGCAGTCCTACCAGTTCCATCTGTAGTCCTTTTGCCTGTTTGGTTGTCCGTTTTTTTCTTTTCTTTCTCTTTTTGGCAGCCATTTTCTCACCCCCGTATGTACTACAAATTAAGATTACTAAAATGATAGATTTGCATTCCTGCGTAACAAACAAGGAAACTGGAATCAGTTCTCTTTATGCTGATCAGGAAAATAAAGTATTTATCCTGTCTTCTCTTTAAAGAGGCTGCTGTTCCAGTTACGATATCATTCTGTATTATTTCTTCCATTTATCTCTTTACCATTTCTATATTATAGCACAGATTCCCATCAGCTGATAATTCTTCCTGGTAAAAAATCAGGATTCAAATAATCATTCGGATTACTCGAAATTAGCTGATTAATTTGATAGTATCCATCCTTATTTTTTGATACAAAAACCGTTCTTCCCTGCCATTCAACTGCTTGTATTTCATTTTCTGCTCCTTGCGCTTCCGGAAAAATTTCCTGATGGGATAATGGTGTATAGAGTATCACGAAGCAGTCCCTCCTTCTTCTGTTTTTGCACTTTGAATCATATGATTTAATTTCTGTATCGCTTCTTTGACGCCGCCAACTTCATCAATTAACCCGTAATCCACTGCTTCTTTACCAACCACATTTGTGCCAATATCACGTGTCAGGTTTCCTTTTGCAAACATTAATTCCTTTAATTGCTCAGATTCAACATGAGAGTGATCGACAATAAACTGAATGACACGCTCCTGCATTTTATCCAAATATTCAAAGGTCTGCGGAACCCCAATGACCAATCCTGTTAGTCTGACAGGGTGTATCGTCATGGTTGCTGTCGGTACAATAAAGGAATAATCCGTAGCTACTGCAATCGGTGCACCTATCGAATGACCGCCTCCTAATACAATCGAGGTTGTCGGCTTTGACATGGATGCAATCATTTCTGCCAGAGCCAATCCAGCTTCCACATCACCCCCAACTGTATTTAACAAAATAATTAATCCTTCAATTTTAGGGTTTTGCTCTACTGCAATCAGCTGTGGCAGCAGATGCTCATATTTTGTTGTTTTATTTTGCGGCGGCAGCTGAAGATGTCCTTCTACCTGTCCGATAATGGATAAAACGTGAATATTTGAATCAGGTGCCTGTGGAACATTCGCTTGTCCGAGCTGTTGAATTTTTTCTACAAGAGCAGATGCATTCTGCTGGTTCTCTTCTTCTCCTTGATTTTCGTTATTGTCATCCGTATCCATACGCATATAAAAACTCCTTCCAGCTATTGTTATGATTAGTATAAACAATCGGTTAGAAATCATACGGAGGAAGGGGTACGGAAACAACAGATTCACTTATACAGGTGGTGTTGTATTTTAAAAATTTCTTATTGAAACCATTCAGAGATTTTTTTCGTAGTGAAAATAGAATCAAAATCAAATCGGAGGTGACTGATATGTTTGGTGAAGAGCCTGAATGTGTTAAATGTGGGAAAGAAATTAAAGGCGATGACGTTGTCTTTATAAAAATGCGTTATCCAAGACGAAAAGGATTTACGGAAATAAAAGCTTATTTAAAAAACGAAGGAAGATTCATATGTAAAGATTGTTATCAGCCGTAATCAAAATTATTTTCTAAAGAAAACTTGGCATTCTCCAATCCTGTCGGCGGATGCTTTCGTTGCGCTTATACTTTTTCCTTAGCTTCTTTATACTTTCTTAAAGTGCATGAAAAAAGACACAAAGCAGCCAAAATCTGCTTCATGTCTCTTTCATTATCTTAAAGCGGCACTTCCTCTGTACTTAAACCAAACACATCATGCAGTGCATTGACTGCTGTAATTAATTCATAGTCATGTACTAAAACCCAAATGGTCGTATGACTGTCTGCCGATTGCAATATTTGCACACCTGCATCTGTTAATGCCTGCACGATTTTAGAAGCAACACCTGGAACTCCTGTCATTCCGGCTCCAACAGCAGAAACTTTTGCACAGTTTTCCTTAATTTCCGGCTGAAAGCCCAGCACTTCTAAGATTTCAATCGCTTTTACAGTGAGATCAGCCGGTACGGTATAAGCAACACCTGTCGGCGAAATATTAATAAAGTCAACAGAGATACCTGCTTCTGCCATTGCTTTAAATACTTCTGATTGCACACGGTAAGCTGATTCTTTTGTCTGCACTTTAATCTGTGTAACATTTGCAATATGCGCAATCCCTGTTATCATCCGATCTGAAATATCTGCTCCGGCTTCTTCTATCCGGGAAGATGTAACCAGTGTACCGAGCCGTTCTGAATAGGTGGAACGGATCCGCATTGGAATTTTCCCTTGCATAGCTATTTCCACCGCACGCGGATGAATGACCTTCGCACCTTGATAAGCAAGATTACAGATTTCTGTATAGGTCACCACATCAAGCGGACGGGCATTCTTTACGACACGCGGGTCTGCTGTCATAATTCCTTCCACATCTGTAAAAATCTCAATACGCTCTGCTTCTAAGGCAACACCTAAGGCTGCTGCTGAAGTATCACTGCCACCACGGCCGATGGTTGTTATTTCTCCCGATTCACTTTGACCCTGGAAACCGGCGACCACAACAACATCATGCGTTTCCAATTCACGTAAAATACGTGCCGGATTCACCTCTTTAATTTTTGCCCGGTTAAAATCCTCATTCGTTACAAAACCAGCTTGAGCGCCAGTCAAAGCTGTTGCAGAGATATGATTTTTTTGCAGCTCATTAGACAGGACAACAGATGAAATAATTTCACCACATGACATAAGCAAATCGAGCTCCCGGTTTGAATTTTTATTTGCAGGGAAATCTATTAAGCCCAGCAGACTGTCTGTTGCATAAGGATCCGGTTTTCTTCCTAATGCAGAAACAACAACAACTAACTTATATTCTTGAACAAGTGCATCCTTAATATGGCGGATAACATGCTCCCGATTTGTTTCGGATTGTACAGAAGTTCCTCCGAATTTTTGTACTAATACTTGCAATATGAACACCTCAACGCTATCCAAGCAGTTAAACTATGGATGTCTAATAAATTAATTACATCATCATTTTAAAATCATCTTCATCCATGACTGGAACAATTATTTTTTTAGCCAGCCACGTTCTACTAAAGTTTGTGCAATTTGTACTGTATTCCAAGCCGCACCTTTTAATAAATTATCTGATACAACCCACAAATGGAAGCCTTTTGGATTATCTAAATCTTTTCGTACACGTCCAACGAAAACTTCCTCTTTATCTTGAGCAGATTGCGGAGTTGGATATTCCTGTTCCTGAGGATTATCCTGCAAAATCACTCCATCTGCGGACTCCAATGTTTTCCAAATATCTTTTACATCGAGACCTTCCTGATCTAATTCAATATAAACACTCTCTGCATGAGAAGTAGAAAATGGCAGACGTACACAGGTTGCTGCAACATTTAATCCATCATCATGCATAATTTTTTTCGTCTCATTAATCATTTTCATTTCTTCAAAAGTAAAGCCATTTTCCGTGAAAACATCAATCTGCGGCAATGCGTTAAAAGCAATTGGAAAATGCTTTTTATCTCCTTTAACCGGCAACAGTTCCGCTTTCACTTCTTTACCTTCTAAATAGTCTTTTGACTGCTCATATAGCTCCTCCACCGCTGCATTTCCGGCACCTGATACCGCCTGATAAGTAGAAACAATAATTTTATTAATGCCAAAAGCATCTTTGATCGGTTTTAAAGCTGCAACCATTTGAATGGTAGAACAGTTTGGATTTGCAATGATACCTTGATGCTCTGCAATATCTTCCGGATTTACTTCTGGTACAACCAGCGGTACATCCTTCTCCATACGAAAAGCACTGGTATTGTCAACAACGACTGCGCCTCTTTTAACTGCTTCAGGAGCCAGTTTTTTAGAAATCGATCCACCTGCAGAAAATAATGCAATATCTACACCTTCAAATGATTCTGGTGCCGCTTCTTCGACAATAATTGTTTCACCGTTAAAGGTTTCCTCTTTTCCTGCCGAACGAGCGGAAGATAATAATTTTATTTGTTTTACCGGAAACTTTTTATCTTCCAGTATTTTTTTGATTTTCTGACCTACTGCCCCTGTAGCACCGACAATGGCTACATTATATGTTTGTTGCTCTGCCATTCTAATAACTCCCTCCACTTAATTAAATGTCAACTAAACTTCATTTTAACATATTTTTCGTGGAATAAGGTACAATAATCGGCTGAATTTGTTTTCCATTTAATGCAGCCTCTGCTGCAGGAATTAATTCATTCAGATTTGCTGAGAGCGATGAGGGCTTCTGATAAGGATTATCCTGCCCGAATGGCACAAAATAAATATGCTTTGCATTCAGTAATACAGCTAAGTTCTTGGCGTTTAATCCAAGTGCATCATTGGTCGTTAAAGCCAGTAGCACCGGATGCTCATTGCGGAGTGTAGACTTTGCAGCCATTAAGACGGCATTATCTGTATGCGCATTTGCCAGCTTGCTCATCGAATTCCCTGTTAACGGTGCTATAATCATTATGTCAAGCGGTTGATCCGGGCCATAAGGCTCTGCATCAGGAATGGTGGAAATTATCGAATGGTTGGTTATTTTTTTAAGCCTTTCTACATTATCTTTGGCGTTCCCATGCTTCGTATCTGTGTATTGAACGGTTTCTGTTATAAACGGAATGACTTCTGCCCCTTGATTGATTAACTCCTCGATGATCGGAAAAATATGAGGGAAGGTATGATGCGAGCCAGTCAAACCAAAACCAATCCGTTTATCAGTGAATATCATTCTAATGCACGCTCCTCCTCAAGAATTTGTTCCATCACATTCGCCAGTATTTTCCCCGCTGTCCTCGGTGCTACAATCCCCGGCAAGCTCCGTGCCAATATCGCATGAATCCCGCGCTTTTTTGCAAAATCAAAATCGGTCCCGCCCGGCTTTGATGCAAGGTCAATAATCACTGCATTCGTCGGCAGATTTTGAATGGCTTCTTTGGTTACAACCAGGCTTGGAATCGTATTGATTAAAATATCGCAATTCTCTGTATGACTACTTAGTTCATGTAAAGGCACTGCATGTAAGCCCATTTCTGTTATCCGGGCCAAGTCCCCAATACTTCTTGCACATACGGATACCTTTGCTCCAAGTGCAGAAAATTTATTGGCTACCGTATTTCCTACCCTTCCAAATCCTACCACCATCACCTGCGAGGAATGAACGGTTTGATCCGTATGCTCAAAAGCCATCATAATCGCTCCTTCAGCAGTTGGAATGGAATTATAAATGGCAACATCATCCCGATCAAGCAATGGCACGAGCGCTACACCTGCTTTTTCTGCCATACTTGTTAAGTAAGCATTTGTTATTCCCGTAAACACCGTACATCCTGCAGGTAATTTCTGAAACCATGCTTCATCTAAATTAATTTTCTTATCTGTAAAAACAGTTTCCACATTTCCTTTCGAATCCGTTCCTGTAATTGGCAAAACAACGACATCCAGCCTGCTCTGATCCAATTCAAATAACGCTAATTCATTTAAGCCTGTAAATCCCTGCTCCAGTTTATCAAATCCACAAAGAATCACTTCATTATCCTGATTACTTTTTAAGATTTTTATTAACTCTAAATATCTTGCATCTCCACCTATTACTGCAATCCGTCGACTCATTTTACGTATTACCTCCAGACAACTTTTCACGTATTCATGATTCGATATAGCTTATGAATTTTTAAGTCAGTGGTGAACACTTCAGCCATAAAAATACAGTTTCCTGTTAAAGAAAGGTGAAGACCTATGCCTGGAAAAGAAAAAAGCCTGTTTATCCCCGGAGAAAAGGTATCTCTATCAGATACCCTTTTTCACAAAATAAACAAGCTTCATCCTTTTAACCCGGAAAATGCACTTGACTTTCTGTTATCCTTCTTCAGGGAGCTTCGTATCGATCATAATCATATCCGTTCCAATTTTTCGGATGGATCTCCAATGAATCTTCGTCTCTTCTCCCTCTTTGACCAGACCAAACCATTTATAACTCGGAATGATAAATGCCTCAATTTGCCCTGTTTTCGGATTAATTTCCAGATCAGTTTGACCAAGCATACCAAGCCTTTTTCCTTCGTTCACATTAATGATTTCCTTATCTCCCATATCACGAAAGCGTACCATAGAAAAACTCCTTTTCTGTATTCTAATGGCAGGGCAGCCACAGCCTCAGGATAATGACGTTTCCTTTATATACTATATGTCCAAAATAAGAAAACATGCTTTTATCACCGTGCAGCTGTAAGACTTCCGCTTCCAGAGTGGAGGAAGGTTGAATTTTCTGAGTGGGAATCTTACAGCCAGTAAGGTCCAATTGGTTCAAAGGCTAGAGAGGCCGTTTTTGTCATATCTTTAGGTGTATGTACTTACAGAAATAGCGTTCAGCGGGAGTGAAAATCCTCACTGAACAACGAAGTTTTACTCTATTTACGGGTGTCCTCTGGTGCGATTAATGCCTGTGACGGCTGTTGCATTAATACATTTTGAATAACCTCTGTTACCTGCAGGTTTGTAATACTATCAATCTCCACAATCAAATCATCTAAGGAACGGTGCCTTTGCAATAATAATTCATTGCGGCCATTCCGTGACATCCGGCTGTTGGTGCTTTCTAATCCCAGCATCAGATTTCCTTTAATTTGCTCTTTGCTGTTTCGCAATTCTTTTTCTGTTAAGCCTTGTTCCACAAAATGCCGGAGCGTAGAATAAATGACTTCTTCCAATTGTCCCAGCTGATCTTTGCCAGTTCCAGCATAAATCGTAAGCAATCCATCATCTATAAATGCTGCATGATAAGAAAAGACAGAATAGGCAAGTCCTTTTTTCTCCCGCACTTCCTGGAATAAGCGTGAGCTCATGCTGCCTCCGAGCACATTATTCATAATAGATAAAGGATATAACAGCTTGTCCCCTACCTCATATCCTTTATATCCAAGGCAAAGATGCGCCTGCTCTGTATCTTTACTCCGATAAATCGCTTCTTGCAGGAAAACTGGCTTTATTATCGCTTCTTCAGCAGATGCATTCCTTGTAAAAGATCCAAAATAGGCATCAATATTATGGATAAATTC
This sequence comes from Oceanobacillus sp. CFH 90083, assembly GCF_009389585.1. Lineage (GTDB taxonomy): Bacteria > Bacillota > Bacilli > Bacillales > Amphibacillaceae > Oceanobacillus. The sequence goes on from NZ_VIYG01000005.1 coordinate 192,827, forward strand.
ACTTGATACATTACCTGCCACAGAAACAACAACATGATCAGGCGTATAATGATCTTCTACATACTGCTGTAATTGCTTTTGATGAAAAGACGCCAGCTGTTTTTCCGTACCAAGTATAGGATATCCTAATGGATGCTCGCCATATGCAGCTTCTGCCAGTAAATCATGCACAATATCATCAGGGGTATCCTCACACATTTTTATTTCTTCATAGACGACCTTCTTTTCTCTTTCCATCTCATCTTCATCAAATGTCGATTCAAAAAACATATCTGCTAATACTTCCAAGGCAAATTCCTTATGTGTATCTAAAACCTTTGCATAAAAACATGTATATTCTTTTGACGTAAAAGCATTAATTTGCCCGCCGATAGAGTCAAATGCCTCTGCAATATCCTGTGCACTTCTTGTTTTCGTTCCTTTAAAAAACATATGCTCTAAGAAATGTGAAATACCATTATTATGGCTTGTTTCATTTCTAGACCCTGTTTTAATCCATATACCTATCGTGACAGAACGAACAGCCGGCATGGATTCTAATATAATTCGTACTCCATTACTGCTTGTATATTTTTCTACCAACTTATATCCTCCTATACTTCTTAACCTAACGCGATTCACTTAATAACGATTCTACTGTTCCTATTTTATAACCCTTTTCTTTGATAATCGTAATCATTTGCTCCAGCCCCTTCGTGCTTGCTTCGGTCGGATGCATTAAAATCATTGCGCCTGGATGAACATTTTTTTCTATGCGATTAACCATAACAGAAACGGACGGATTCTTCCAATCAATTGTATCAACCGTCCATAAAATGGTTTCCATCTCCAACTCTGCTGCCGTTTCTACGGTTTCGTCCTTATAGCTTCCACTCGGCGGTGCAAACCATTTTGGCTGCTCTCCTGTGATTGTTTTTAAAATTTGATTCGTCTCTTCTATCTGCGCACGGGCATTACTCTTATCAAGAGTCGCCATATCTGGATGATTATAGGCATGATTGCCGATTAAATGTCCTTCCTCTTCAATCATTTTAACAAGGCTTGCATTATTTTGTGCCCATTTTCCTTCAATGAAAAAGGTCGCTTTCACTTGGTTGTCCTTTAAGATTTGCAGCATTTCCGGGATGTATGCTTCTCCCCAGGAAACATTAATTAAAAAAGAGACCATTTCTTTTTTGGGATGTCCTCGAAAAATGGGGGAGGGCTCTAGATCTTCCAGTAAAACGTCCGGGGAAGTTTCATCAAAAACAAGTAGCTGTTCATCCCATTTATTTGCTTCTTTCATTTTCTGATAAGATTCCTCTACATTTACTTCTAAACCGTTCCGTCCCGGCGTCTTCTTCCAAACCTTATCAATAAAAGCATTTTCCGCCTCTTCCTGGTAGGCATCCTTTTTTTGCTCAATTTCCATGTAAAGCTCATCTTTTGTATTACTTACTTCTATGTCTAAGGGTTCCATTACCACAGAATCTGTTTGAAAAGGATTATGTTGTATGTCAAAGACCGTAAATATTAAAATAAGAAACACAAGAACATGTACATATTTCAAATACCGCTTCATCCTTAATCCCTCCCTCACCTTATTTTTATGTTGATAGAGGGACAAGTATGAATGATTTTAAGAACTGCATTGCTCATCTCTTCTATTCATAAAGAAAACTTACTTGGAAAGAGCGCAGGATTGATCACCTGCGTTGGAGGCCGGGACTGCAATCACTCTCTTAAAGTGTAAAAAAGAAACTGAATAAAAATCAGTTTCTTTTTGTTATAGAGATATATTTTCGTCTTTACATGGAAAAGTGGTTCTAATTATGATTTGGCATCTGCTTTCTTTTCATCCTGGAGAACTGCTTTTCTGGAAAGGTTGATTCTTCCTTGACGGTCAATTTCTTTTACTTTCACCATGATTTGATCACCGATAGAAACAGCATCTTCCACTTTATTTGTGCGTTCCTCAGCAAGCTCGGAAATATGAACCAGTCCATCTTTTCCTTTGAACAGTTCCACGAATGCGCCAAATTTTTCAATACGTTTTACTGTACCGAGATACAGCTGACCAACTTCTACTTCACGCACAAGATCTTCAATGATTTTCTTCGCTTTTTGGTTCATGTTATTATCTGTTGATGAGATAAAGACATTACCATCCTGTTCAATATCAATTTTTACACCAGTTTCATCAATAATTTGATTGATTTGTTTTCCGCTTGGTCCAATCACATCACGAATTTTATCTGGATTAATTGTCATCGTTAAGATTTTTGGTGCATATTCAGACAATTCTTCCTTAGGCTGTCCAATTGTCTCAAGCATAGAATCTAAGATGTGCATACGGCCTTTTTTGGCTTGAGTCAGTGCTTCCTCTAAAATCGCACGGGATAAGCCATCAATTTTGATATCCATTTGCAATGCTGTAACACCTTTTTCTGTGCCGGCTACTTTAAAGTCCATGTCACCAAGCGCATCTTCCATGCCCTGGATATCAGAAAGAATCGTATAGTCATCTCCTGATTTAACCAATCCCATAGCAATACCAGCAACTGGTGCTTTAATTGGCACACCGGCATCCATCATAGCTAAGGTACTTGCACAAATACTTGCTTGTGAGGTAGAACCATTTGATTCCAGAACCTCTGATACAAGCCGAATCGTATAAGGGAAATCTTTTTCATTTGGCACCACTTTTTCAAGAGCACGTTCTCCCAGTGCCCCATGCCCGATTTCACGACGTCCCGGTCCACGGATTGGTCCAGTCTCCCCTACACTATATTGCGGGAAATTATAATGGTGCATAAAGCGTTTTGTCTCTTCTAAATCAAGTCCGTCCAGAATCTGTACATCACCTAATGCTCCTAATGTACATACACTTAAGGCCTGTGTTTGACCACGTGTAAATAAACCGGAACCATGCGTACGCGGAAGAACATGAATACGGGAAGACAAGGGACGAATTTCATCTACTTTCCGTCCATCTGGACGTACTTTTTCTTTGGTAATCAGACGGCGTACTTCTTCTTTCACAAGCTTGTCCAATACAGATTTAACTTGTTTAATTGTAGCTTCTTCCGCCTCTTCATCCTCATATTTTTCAACAATTTCCTGCTTCACAGCATCAATTGCATCTTCACGTGCATGTTTTTCAACAACTTGAATTGCTTCAAGAAGCTTTTCTTTTGCTTCAGCTTCCACTTTCTGTACAAGTGCTTCATCTATCTCGGAAACAACAACCTCAAATTTTTCTTTACCGAACACTTGGATAATTTCTTCCTGGAAGGCAACTAGGCGCTTGATTTCTTCATGTCCAAACATAATTGCCTCAAGCATCACATCTTCCGGCACCTCATCCGCACCAGCCTCTACCATGTTAATCGCATCTTTGGTTCCGGCAACGGTTAAGTCAATATCGCTCTTTGCTTCCTGTTCAATCGTAGGGTTAATAATTAACTCCCCATCCACACGACCGACATGAACACCTGCAATCGGCTGTTCAAAAGGAATATCAGAAATACCTAAAGCAATGGATGAACCAATCATTGCAGCAATTTCTGACGAACAATCCTGATCCACACTCATTACTGTGCTGATTACTTGTACCTCATTACGAAAGCCATCAGGGAATAATGGACGAATCGGGCGGTCAATCAGCCGGGAAGACAGGATTGCTTTCTCGCTCGGACGTCCTTCACGTTTAATAAATCCTCCTGGAATCTTCCCTACCGCATATAATCTTTCTTCATAGTTTACTGTTAATGGAAAGAATGGTAAATCTTTCGGCTCTTTGGAAGCTGTTGCTACAGATAGTACAGAAGTGTCTCCATAATGAATCATGCAGGCACCGTTTGCTTGTTTTGCCAGCTCCCCTACTTCAACAGTAAATTTCTTTCCTGAAATCTCCGTAGAGAATAGCTTTTTTTCATCTGCCATTAGTTTTGTTGCTCCTTTCAAGGCTACAGCAATTTAAATATATATGTAGCACTTCATCTAGTACAAATTTTCTTCTATTTATATTATTTACAAAAGAATCTCTTTTTATAGAATAAACGATAGCCTGTCAGGAATCAATTCCTACCTTTTTTAAAGGAGAAAATAAAGACCTCATCCATTGGTGGCTACTTTTTTACATAAAAGAAAAAGCAGGATTGCTCCTGCTTTTTGCGCTATTAACGACGTAAACCAAGTTTTTTGATTAATTCACGATAACGGGTAACATCTTTATTACGTAGATAAGTTAATAGGTTACGGCGTTTACCTACCATTTTCAAAAGACCTCGGCGTGAATGGTGGTCTTTTTTGTGTGTACGTAAATGTTCGTTCAATGCAGTGATTTCTGCAGTCAGGACAGCGATTTGAACCTCTGGAGATCCAGTATCTGTGTCGTGAACCTTGTACTCATTAATAATTTCGTTTTTACGTTCTTGTGTAATTGCCATGATGGCACCTCCAAAATAATATTTGTTATCCCCAATCCCCTCGCATACGTCGGAGTTACGTGATGCCAAGCGATGGTTGTACAAATATAAGAATAGCGTTTTTGAAGAGAAAAATCAAGTATAAGTTTACCTATTTGCTACATAAGCTCTAATTTCTTTCTCATCGTGCTGCATTCTTTCAATCAAAGCTTCCTTCGAATCAAATTTAATTTCTTCTCTTGTGTAAGACAGCCATTCTATCGTTAATTCTTCACCATATAAATTACCGTCAAAGTCAAATAGATATACTTCCACAGACAGATCTTCCATATCTTCTGTAAATGTCGGGTTAGTTCCGATATTCGCCATACCGCCATATATTTTATCCTTGTGACGAACGCGAGTCGCATATACCCCCTGTTTGGGCAATAAAGCGTCATTGGATATCGACAGATTAGCAGTTGGATAACCGAGCTCACGTCCGCGACGTGCTCCTTTTACGACCAATCCGCTAGTTGCAAAGGGTCTTCCTAACAGCTGCTCTGCCTGTTCCATATTTCCTGACGCCAACGCTGCTCTAATTCGGGTGGAGCTGACCTTTTCTTCATCTAACGTAATTTTTCCAATCGTTTCCCAGGTAAACAGATCTCTTGCATAATCCTGCATATCAGCCATTTTCCCCTGTCCTTTATAGCCAAAAGAATAATCAAAGCCTGCTACAAGATGTTTAATATTCAGCCCAATAATAAAATGGTCAATAAATTCTTGCGGATGAAGCTTCGACAGTTCCTGATTGAACTGAATAATGTACAGACGGTCTACTTGCAAGCTCTCCAGTATTGCTTTTTTTTCAGAAGATATGGTTATGTACTTAACATGCTGCACATCTTTTCTTAACACGACCGATGGATGTGGAAAAAAAGTAATAACAGCACTTTCCATATTATCTTGCTTCGCTTTATCTACTGCCTCCTGAATGACTTTTTGATGCCCTTTATGAATACCATCAAAAAAGCCGATAGCACTGACTGTTTCCGGTAAATCCTCCCTATGTAACGTATGCGGATAGGATAATTCAATTGTTTTCACCCTGCTACACCTGCACTTTCTTTCGTTAGAATACCCTCAATGGTTTAACTTGATCTGGTTTTTCTGGATGCTTTCTGTAGATAGCTAACACTTCTTCTTTATTGGTAAATACAAATGGATCATTTGTCAGCGGGGCATCTGTCATAGCTAATTTCTGACCATTTTTTATCCGAGTCTTTAATGCTTCATCTACTTCTTGCTGCACTAAATGACTTAACCCTTCCGAGATTGGACTTAGTAGCTGCTCCTGTTCATTCTTTGCAGCCGCCTCTTCTATCATAGCAAAAGTAACCGTATTTTTCTTGGAAAAACTACCGGTTTTTATCCGTTCCAACTGAAGCATATGCGCCGGGTAACCTAATTTCTCTCCTATATCCACACATAATGTTCTGATATAGGTTCCCTTTGAACATTCTACATAGATATCAAAGGATTTTTTTTCTTCATCTATCCCCAGCAGCTGAATATCATGAATAAAAACTTCCCTGACTGGCCTCTCCACTGCTTCATTTGCTCTTGCATATTCATAAAGCTTTTTTCCGTTTACTTTTACAGCAGAATACATGGGCGGAATTTGCGTAATCATTCCTTGAAATTTTTCTAAAACAGCTTCTATTTCTGCTTTTTCAGGCATACGAGCAACTTCTTTTTCCTCGATAACATTTCCTGTTGCATCTTCTGTTTCCGTGGATGCTCCTAATGCAACCGTACCAAGATAGACTTTTTTCGTATCCGTAAGAAACGGAACAATTTTCGTGGCATTGCCAATACAAATAGGCAAAACTCCCTCAACCTCCGGATCTAACGTCCCTGTATGCCCTACTTTTTTCGTATTAAAATAGCGGCGGCATTTAGCCACGCAATCAAAAGAAGTCATTCCTTTTGGCTTCCAAAGCGGCAGGATACCATTCATCGTCAAACACCGTCCTTTCTTCTATGGAATTCATTTTTATAAGCTTGTTTGCATTCTTTTCTTTATGTAGTTATAGACTTAAGAAAAGCACTTAGTCTTTAAAACCTTAGTCTCTTTTTATACTTATTCTTATAAAAAACTGATCCCTGCCTGGAAGCAGAAGGATCAGTTTTTCAAAATTACTTATTTAGATCTCTTAAAATAGAGTCTATTCGGTTACCTTGCTCAAATGCTTCGTCAAATTCGAAGGTAAGTTCAGGCGTTTTGCGCAAACGAATTCGCTTGCCAATTTCGGAACGGATGAATCCTTTTGCTTTTGCAAGCCCTAATAAGGTTTCCTGCTTTTTCTTCTCATCGCCTAATACCGAAATAAAAACTTTTGCCTGCTGCAAATCACCGGTTACCTCAACATCCGTAACCGTTACAAAACCAACACGGGGATCTTTAATTTTTCTGGATAAAATATCACCCAGCTCTTTTTTCATTTGTTCTGCAACCCGATGAGCTCTCAATTCAGACATTTATCTCACCTCACATAGCTCTATGCATTTTCGTTATAGTACATGTCCTTTTATAATCGTTCTATATTTGTTATTGTTCTCTCTAATTCAGAAAAAGAATCAATTGTATTTAATGCTTGTTGTATCACTTTTTCAGCATGCACATAATCGGTGGAAATGATAACAATCCCCAATTTGGTCCGTTGCCACATATCATGAAATCCGAGCTCTGTGACAGAAACATTAAAAGACTGGCGCAGCCTATGAATAACCCGTTTCAAAACGGAGCGTTTGGCCTTTAATGAGTTTCCTTCATACAACATACATTCTACTTCTGCATAGAGAATCATTTTCGTTCAATTTCTTCCATGACATAGGCTTCAATAATGTCGCCTTCTTTAATATCATTGAAGTTTGTTAATGTGATACCACATTCATAATTTTGCTGTACTTCTTTTACATCATCTTTAAAGCGTTTCAGGGCGAGCAGCTCACCTTCATAGAGAACTACACCATCACGAATCAGGCGAACACTGGAATCTCTGGTAATTTTACCATCTGTTACATAGCTTCCGGCAATAGTGCCAATGCGGGTCACTTTAAATGTTTCACGGACTTCCGCTTGACCGATAACTTTTTCTTCATATTCCGGATCAAGAAGACCTTTCATTGCTGCTTCTATTTCTTCAATAGCGCTGTAAATAACACGATGAAGACGCATATCAATTTTTTCAGATTCTGCAGCTCTTTTCGCATTCGTATCCGGACGAACATTGAAGCCAATCACAATCGCATTCGATGCAGATGCGAGGATGATATCAGATTCTGTAATCGCTCCAACACCAGTATGAATGATTTTTACATTAACACCTTCTACTTCTATCTTACGTAAAGAAGCGGCTAATGCTTCCACGGATCCTTGTACATCCGCTTTAACAATAATATTTAACTCTTTCATTTCGCCTTGCTTAATTTGTTCAAATAAATCATCTAAGCTGACTGTTGATTGTCCGCTGCGATTCTCAACAATCTGCTTTTGTTGACGTGCTGAACCAATTTGACGGGCTTTTTTCTCATCAGAAAATGCAAGGAACTGGTCTCCCGCTTGAGGAACATCCTGTAATCCCGTAATTTCTACTGGAGCTGATGGACCAACCTCTGTTACACGCTGCCCGATATCATTTACCATTGCACGTACTTTTCCGTATGTGCTTCCAACAACAAGCGGATCTCCGACGCGCAGGGTTCCATTCTGTACAAGCAGTGTTGCCACAGAGCCTCTGCCTTTATCCAATTGTGCGTCAATCACTGTACCGAAAGCTCTCGCCTCCGGGTTTGCTTTTAATTCTTCCACTTCTGCAACTAATAAAATCATTTCCAGAAGGTCATCGATACCTTCTCCCTTAATCGCAGAAAGGTTTACAAAGATTGTACTTCCGCCCCAATCCTCAGGAATTAATTCATGCTCCGTTAATTCCTGCATCACGCGGTCTGGATTTGCACCTTCTTTATCCATTTTATTAACTGCTACAATAATTGGTACTTCTGCAGCCTTTGCGTGGTTAATTGCTTCTACCGTTTGCGGCATAACACCATCATCAGCAGCAACAACTAAAATAGCAATATCCGTTACTTGTGCACCACGGGACCGCATGCTGGTAAATGCTGCGTGGCCCGGTGTATCTAAGAACGTAATTTTCTTTCCATTGTTTTCCACCTGATATGCACCGATATGCTGTGTAATACCGCCGGCCTCTCCTGCTGTAACCTTGGTATGACGAATCGCATCTAATAAGGTTGTTTTCCCATGGTCAACGTGTCCCATAATCGTAACAACAGCAGGACGCTCCTGTAATTTGTCGCTGTCGTCTTCTTCAATATATTTATCAAGATCTGTATCTTCTAAAATAATTTCTTTTTCAACCTCGACATTATATTCCTCACAGATTAATTCGACAGCATCATCCTCCAGGTCCTGGTTTTTTGTTGCCATAACACCCATAAACATTAATTTTTTGATGATTTCCGCCGGTTCCTTATGAAGTTTTTCTGCTAAATCCTGTACAGTTAATGTACCATGGTACGTAATTTTACTTGGAGTCTCTTTCACTAATGACTGCCCCTTTTGTGATTGATGTTGTTTACCTTTTTTAGAGGATTTTTGGTTTTTATTCTTAGGATTATCTTTCTTTGCATGTTGATTTGCATTCGATTGATTCGATGCTTTTTTATTTTTCTGCTGCTTATTCTTATTCACTGGATTGTTGTTGTTTTTATCTTGTTTTGTCTGCGGGTTAAATTTTTCATCCAATTGCTGGATCTCTTTCTCAGAAATCATAGACATATGATTGGAAACTTCCACATTCTTGTCTTTTAAAAATTGAATAACTTCCTTACTCGCTACATTATTTTTCTTTGCATATTCATATACACGTATTTTGCTCATACGTTCACCCCCGGATTAAATTATCCAACGAACTAAAAGCTAAAGAGCGCCCGCTAAAAAACGTAGAGACCCTTGCGGCGCAACTGAGATAAAGGAAACATGCCCCTTTAGGGGTATGCCGACGTTAGGCTTCAGCCTGGGTTTAGTCGGCCTTCCTTAGAGCTGATATTGACTTTCACCACAGGCATAAGTGCGACTACGCTTCTGTCTGCGCCTGTCGGCTTGCCAGTCAGCAAGTCTTCTTTATCGTAGGGCGCTCACGTGTTAGCTCACTAGTTTTTGGCGCTCAGAGCTAGACAGCTATATCCATAGCCTGGGAGTTAACTCACGAAAAAGGTTATACTTTCTTCGTTAATAAAGAAAGGAGTTTTTTTGCAAAGCCTGCATCTAATATTGCTATAGCTACACGCTGTTCTTTCCCAATTGCTTGCGAGATAATATCTCGATTATCGACAAATCGGTATGGAATATTGTACGAGCTACATTTATCTGAAAGTTTCTTTTTGGTTTGCGGCCCAATATCTTCAGCCAATAAAACAAGCTTTGCACGACCTTTACGAATATCCTTTATAATTGTATCTTCTCCTGTTGAGCATTTTCCAGCTCTGACAGCGAGACCAATGATGTTTAAATAGTTAGGATTCATGTCATTCTCCCTCTACTAAAGCTTCTAACTCATCGTAGATTGTTGGACTTACTTCTGCGTTCAATGTTTTGTTAAGCGCACCTGTTTTCCGAGCCTGTTCGATGACAGACTTACTCTTGGAAAGGTAAGCTCCGCGACCATTTTTCTTGCCTGTTTCATCTACGAATACTTCCCCTTCCTTATTCCTGACAATGCGGATTAAGTCTTTTTTAGGTTTCATTTCATTTGTAATAACACATTTTCTTTCTGGTACTTTTTTCTTCTTAACCAAGTGAAATACCTCCTTATTCAAACAAGTCTTCACTGTTGTCAGAATAAGCTTCTTCTAATTCTACATCACCCAGCAAACCCTCTGCACGTGCATCCGATTCACTTTTAATATCGATTTTCCAGCCTGTAAGCTTCGCAGCCAGACGCGCATTCTGTCCTCTTTTCCCAATGGCAAGTGACAGCTGGTAATCCGGCACAACTACTGTTGTTGCCTTTTCTTCTTCATCAACAAATACTTTCAATACTTTAGAAGGACTTAATGCATTCGATACGTAAACGACTGGATCCTCAGACCATTCTACAATATCAATTTTTTCCCCTTTTAATTCTGTTACAATTGCTTGAACACGCTGTCCTTTTTGTCCTACACAGGAACCTACCGGATCAATTTCCGGGTCTGGAGCATAAACAGAAATTTTAGAGCGGTCCCCGGCTTCACGGGAAACAGATTTAATTTCAACAATACCATCATAGATTTCTGGAACTTCCATTTCAAATAGTCGTTTTAACAAGCCTGGATGGGAGCGGGAAATATAGATTTGCGGTCCCTTACTTGTATTCTCAACCTTTGTCACATAAACCTTCAATCGATCATGAATATGGTATTCCTCTGTTGGCATCTGCTCTGCTTCTGCCAGCTTGGCTTCAATTTTCCCTAAGTTCACATAAATGAAGCGTGAATCCTTACGCTGAATAATGCCTGTCATGACATCGTCTTCTCGATCAATATATTCAGAGAAGATAACACCGCGCTCTGCCTCGCGCACCCGCTGCGTAACTACTTGCTTAGCAGCCTGTGCAGCAATACGTCCAAAATCTTTCGGAGTTACTTCTACTTCAATAATATCATCTGCTTCATAATTTGGATTAATACTTTTCGCTTCATCAAGAGATATTTCAAGCTGTGCGTCTTCTACATTTTCGACAATTGTTTTTCTTGCATAAACAGCCATCTTTCCAGTGGTCTCATTTAACTCTACCCGAACATTCGATGCAGATTTAAAATTCTTTTTATAAGCAGAAATAAGCGCTGCTTCCAAAGCCTCCATCAAAATATCCTTATCTATCCCTTTTTCTTTTGCTAAATGATCAATCGCATCAAACAACTGCGTGCTCACTTTTTCTTTTCCCCCTTTTAAATGATGTTTACTTTTAATACTTCCTCTTTTCATTAAAACATGACTGCGAGTCTGGCTTTTGCTACCTTCTCATAAGGTATTTCTACGATTTGCTTTCTCGTTTTAACTTTGTATTCGATCAAAAGACTATCGTTCTCCACATTTTGTAAAATACCCTCGTATGTTTTTTCACCGTCAATTTTTTCATATAACTTTACAAAAACATTCTTTCCAATATTTTTTTGCAAGTCTTCCAGCGTTTTTAACGGCTTTTCAACTCCCGGAGAGGATACTTCCAGGAAATAGGCTTCTTTAATCGGATCAGCTTCGTCCAGTTTTTCACTTAACCGTTCAGAAACTTCACCACATTCTACAATGTCAATACCGCCATCTTTATCAATATAGACACGCAGAAACCAGTTTTTCCCCTCTTTTACATACTCCACATCAACTAATTCTAAATTTTTCTCTTCTAAAATTGGATGAACTAATTCGGTTGTTATCTCAATTACCTTGGAACTCAAGTGTAAACCTCCTTTAACCATGTCCTTACGCCTTCACTCAATATAAAACCCCTGCCTAAAATATGGCGAGGGGAAGCAGAGAGTCTTGTTTATACTATAGAGAAGGATAAAATTTTAACGGAGAAGCAACTTTAACACAGCTAAAATCTTAAGGTCTATAGTATAAGTGCAGCGGTTTTATGGGGTGAGTAATTGCAACCCCAGCAGTTTTGTGGCGTGAGTAATCACAATGCTTTTCAATCGCAGTCCCAGCCCCAGCTAAAGCAATCCAGTACTGTTAGACTTGGACCGCCAAGTTTTCTTTAGGCGGGTATGAATAAAGAGTGGGTGTGCACCCACTCTTTACATTCGTACCTATCGAACATTCTTACCAAAAACAGTATAGCATATTCTATACCCCTTTGCAAACCATCAAATCAAGACTTTAGAGCTTTTTAGCGCCTTGTCATTTCTATTAGTTTTTCCAAAATCAAGTGACTTTATGCGTTTAGCATTCCGTTTAGAATAAGGAAAGCTGATTCTTCTCCTCCATTCCTTCCAAACATCCGTGATTATCCAAATACTCCAGTACTGTTTTAGAGATTTTACTTCTCTCTCTTAAATCTTCTTTAGATAAAAATTCGCCTTCTTCACGTGCTTTGACAATATTTAAGGCTGCATTCGTACCTAAACCGTCTACGGCATTAAAAGGAGGCAGCAAGGAATCACCATCAACGATAAATTCGGTTGCACTTGATTTATATAAATCTACCTTTTTAAGGGATAAGCCGCGTTCACACATTTCCAAGGAAATCTCTAACACCGTAAGTAAGTTTTTCTCTTTAGGTGAAGCATCATTACCTTTGTAGTTGATTTCCTCCATCCGTTTGCGAATGGCGTCTGATCCCTTAATCATCGTATCTAATTCAAAATCATCTGCACGGACTGTGAAATAAGCAGCATAGAAAAGAATCGGATGATGTACCTTAAAGTAAGCAATCCGCACAGCCATTAAAACATAGGCTGCGGCATGGGCTTTCGGAAACATGTATTTAATTTTCTTACAAGATTCAATATACCAGTCTGGTACATTATTTTTCTTCATTTCTTCGATCCATTCATCCTTTAGTCCTTTTCCTTTACGGACAAACTCCATGATATTAAATGCTAAGGAAGGCTCTAATCCTTTATGCATTAAATATACCATAATATCATCACGACACCCGATTACATCTGGAAGCTTGCAAGTACCGTTATTAATCAGCTCCTGTGCATTGCCGAGCCATACATCTGTACCATGAGACAGACCAGATATAATTAACAGCTCCGCAAATGTTTTCGGTTTTGTATCTTCAAGCATCTGCCGAACAAATTTTGTACCAAACTCAGGTACACCCAATGTTCCGGTCTTACATTGGATCTGCTCGGGAGTAACACCTAAAGATTCTGTACCGCCAAAGATTTTCATTACCTCTTCATCATCTGTCGGAATCGTTTTTGGATCAATTCCGCTTAAATCCTGGAGCATGCGAATAACGGTCGGATCATCGTGTCCAAGTATATCCAGCTTCAGCAGATTATCATGAATGGAATGGAAATCAAAATGCGTTGTCCGCCATTCACTGTTTCTATCGTCCGCCGGGAACTGGATTGGTGTGAAATCATAGATTTCTTTATCATCGGGAACAACAATAATTCCCCCTGGATGCTGCCCAGTCGTTCTTTTTACTCCTGTACAGCCTTGTACAAGACGGTCAATTTCCGCATTTTTATAAATAAGCTGATGATCGGATGCATAGCCTTTCACATAACCATAAGCCGTTTTTTCAGCTACTGTTCCTATCGTTCCTGCCCGGTACACCTTATCAACCCCAAACAATTCTTTTGTATAATTGTGTGCACGCGGCTGATAGTCTCCTGAAAAGTTCAAATCAATATCAGGTACTTTATCTCCTTTAAAGCCTAAGAACGTCTCAAAAGGAATATCCTGTCCATCTTTTTTCAAAGCTTCCCCGCATTCAGGACAATTTTTATCCTCTAAATCAAAACCGCTGGCTACTGAACCATCTGTAAAGAACTCAGAGTGTTTGCAGCTCGGGCAAACATAGTGGGGCGGGAGCGGGTTCACCTCTGTAATTTCCGTCATCGTCGCTACAAAGGATGAACCGACAGACCCCCTGGAGCCTACCAGGTAGCCGTCATCCAATGATTTTTTAACAAGCTTATGGGAAATTAAATAAATAACAGCAAACCCGTTTCCGATAATACTTTCCAGTTCTTTCTCCAGGCGGTTCGTCACAATTTCCGGTATTGGCTCCCCGTATACTCTTTTTGCCATGTTATAGCATAAATCACGCATTTCCTGTTCCGCACCTTCGATATTTGGTGTAAACAAATCATCTTGAATTGGGGAAATATCATCGATTTGATCAGCTAACTGGCGTGTATTTTGAATGACAATTTCTTTCGCCTTTTCTTTCCCTAAAAAGGAAAAGGCTCCAAGCATTTCACCGGTAGTCCGGAACGGGGTATCCGGCAGTGTTTGCCTATTTAATGGATTACCAGCCTGGGATGCAATTAATATTTGACGGTACTGCTTATCAATATCCTGCAAATAATGCACATTCCCTGTTGCTACTACAGGTTTATTCATCCGTTCACCAAGATCCGCCAGCTTCCGCAATATATCTACGACCTGTGCTTCATTTTGTACTAAATCCTTATCGACTAAATGCACATAGTTGCTTGGCGGCTGCACTTCAATATAATCATAAAACTCGGCAACCTGCTCCGCTTCCTCCTCGGATTTCTGCATCATTGTTTCGAAGACCTCTCCCCGATCACAAGCGGTTCCGATTAACAATCCTTTACGATATTTTTTCAATAAAGATCTTGGCAGCCTCGGTTCACGATAGAAATAATCGATATGTGCATGAGAAACAATCTTATAAAGATTTTTCAAGCCTTCCTGTGTCTGCGCCAAAATGGTACAGTGGAAAGGCCGGGAACGCTGATAGGCATTATTCTCTCCCATATGATTATTTAAGTCCTGATGATTGGTTATTTCCTTTTCCAATAATCTTTGAACAAGCTTCCACAATAAATATCCAGTAGCTTCCGCATCATAAATTGCTCGGTGATGCTGCGTCAATTCAATGTCTAAATGCTTACACAATGTATTTAGACGATGGTTTCTTAGTTCTGGTAACAGGAATCTCGCTAACTCTAAGGTGTCTATTACCGGATTAGCCGCTTTCTCATAGCCAATTCGTTTAAACCCCTGATTTAAGAAGCCCATATCGAAACTGGCATTATGCGCAACTAAGATATCCTCACCCATCCAGGCGTGAAAATCTTTTAATACATCACTCACCTCTGGAGCATCCTTGACCATATCATCCGTGATACCAGTTAAATTTGTTGTTGTTTCTGATAACGGATGATGCGGGTTGGCAAATGACTCAAATCGGTCAATAATCTCGCCGTCATGCACCTTTACAGCAGCTAATTCAATAATTGTATCGTACACAGCAGAAAGACCTGTTGTTTCCACGTCAAATACAATGTAGCTCGCATCTTTTAACACACGGTCACTCTCGTTATAGGCAATCGGAACACCATCATCGACAAGATTCGCCTCTACACCATAGAGCACTTTCACACCATGTTTCTTTCCTGCATAGTAAGCATCCGGAAAGCCCTGAACACCAGCATGATCTGTAATTGCTACAGCAGGATGTCCCCATTTACCAGCCTGTTCAACCAAAGCGTCTGGTGAAACAACTGCATCCATCTGACTCATTGTTGTGTGGGCATGCAGCTCTACTCTTTTTTCGTCTTCAGGTGCTTCGTCTTGTTTTGTTCTTACTTGAACCTCATGAATATCCTTTGCCATCATTGCCAGCTCATTGGTGTACATATCTGTCTGGATGCTGCCACGGGCTTTTACCCACATTCCTTTTTTAACAGATTGAAACTTGCTGACGTCCTCATCACCCTTGGAGAACATTTTAATTTGCAGAGAATCCGTATAGTCTGTTGCCTTAATAATTAACAGACTGCGTCCAGACCTCAGCTCTCTAATCTCCGAATCAAATACATAGCCTTGTACGGTAATACGTCTTTCTTCTTCTAAAATTTGATTCATCTCTGTCGGCTCATCCTGAATTTTATAGCCGATTGCTAGCGGCTGACTGACAGGGATATCTTTTTCTTTATCCCGTTTCTCTTTTTCTTGAACGGTTTTTTGAACAAGCGCCTGGTCTTCCTTCGCTTTGTTTTCCTGAAAGGCCTGCATTTCACTTTGATCTGCCTTCACCTCTAAATCAATAGAGAAGGGTCTGGATCCGATTGAAGAGCAGAATTGACTGAAGGCTGGTTCAAGCCTTTTTTTCAAAATATTTGATTCTGCTTCATTTCTTACGGTAAGCATAATCTTATTTTCCACAATTCGAGGTGTTTGCTGCCTCACCATTTCCTGATGTGCAGGAGAAATTGCTGTTGTTGCTAAAAAGTGTTTCCAATAAACACCAATATCTTTTTCATTACATTGCTTATTATCTGTATGTAATGTCAGCTCCACCTTCTCAGCGATCGATGAAAAGCTTTTTTGCAGGGACTGGTATAAGTATAAATATTCATCAAAAGGAAGCACATCTTCCAGATGAATATAGAAATGCCATTTTTTTTCTTGCTTATAAACCTCTACTTTTTCTAAAGAGCTTGCGGCAAAATACCTTTGAATCGATGCTTCAGACAGCTGTATTTGCTCCAGTAATAACTTCATTTTTTCTTGCTTGGAAATACTCATTTATACCCCTCCAATTGTAGATATATATTTGACTACACAGGAAGAAAATTTCTCCTATAATTTGAAAAAACACGAAACCCTTGTCTATAAACCGACAAGGGCAACCTATTGGATTTACTATTTTATTTTACAGGAATAGACGCTGAATGTCATTCCATGTGACAACAATCATTAACAGCATTAACAAGGCAAACCCGACAAAATGGAATACACCTTCTTTTTCAGGAGCTATCGGCTTTCCTCTGACCGCTTCAATTCCGACAAACATCAGTCTTCCGCCATCTAATGCCGGAAGAGGAACTAAGTTAATAATTCCTAAATTAATGCTCAGCATAGCAGTCCACATTAAAAAGTTTGTAAAACCGGATTGTACCACTTGATCCGTTGCATCATAAATTCCTACTGGCCCAGATAGAACATCAATGGAAAGCTGACCGGTAACTAACATGACCAAATTGGTTATGATAAGCTTCGATGTTTCATATGTTCTTTCAAACCCAAACATCAACGTTCCGAGAACATCCTTTTCAAATGCCCTTTGCACACCAATTTGTCCGATATTAATCGTATCACCTTGTTCATTAACTGCTTCGACCTCACTCGGTACAACCATTAATTCTTGTTCCGTATCTCCTCTGGAAATAACTAAATTCAATTCCTGACCAGGGTTTTCCCTTACAATATCCGTAAACTGCTCCCACGTCGAAATCGACTGTTCACCTATTTGTGTTATGACATCATTTTCCTGCAGGCCTGCTTCTTCCGCAGAGCTTCCTGATTGAATTTCACCCATTTGGGCTCTCTCTACCGGAACACCTTGAATCAACCCCAAAATCAGGAAGATAAAGATTGCCAGTACAAAGTTCATCATCGGTCCGGCAAACAGCTGCATGGCACGTTGTCCAATCGTTTTAGATGCAAATTGTCTATCAAAAGGAGCAATTTGCGTTTCCCGTTCATCAACGACAAACATTGCTTTCGGATTCACGTCAAAATGCAGCTTTGTATCCTCATCATCCAATTCATAGCCCTCAATATACAGCTTATGATCCAGGTCAACATTTTCTACTTCAATCGTCCGGGCATTCGGATGTTTGGATTTATTATTCACAATAATTTTTGATACTTTTTCATTTTCATCAAATTCCAAAGCAATATGATGCCCCGGTTTTAACTCGACAATTTCCGGATCATCTCCGGCAACACGGACATACCCGCCCGCCGGAATTAATCGAATTGTATAAAGTGTCTCATTTTTGGTGAACGACACTATTTTAGGTCCAAAACCAATTGCAAATTCGCGGACAAGCATTCCTGCCCGCTTTGCAAAAATCAGATGTCCCCACTCATGGATAGAAACGAGTACACCAAACATTAATATAAACGCAATAACAGTTGTCATGACAGCACCTTCCTTTTTATAAAGGTAAAAAGGGTTGTTAAGGAGTATTTTACGTTTGATTCTCCACAACCATTTCACATAATCATATTGTTTTGTTACCTGATCGCATAGAACCCTTGATCAGGAATCTATACATGTATGCGTAAAGACAAGAATAAGACAGATTGTCCAGCTAGCTTGTCCCATAATTATAATATGTTATGTATGACGAAAAAGAAAGCTTTTCACCCAGTATATTCGGGCAAGTTTGCTTACTTTACTCATTCTACAATATTCGCTTCCATTTGTTAAAAAAAGTGAATAAAATGCAGTAATGGAAAAACAAAAAGCATGCTGTCAAATCGATCTAAAATACCACCATGCCCAGGCAGTATTTGGCCAGAATCTTTTACATTATAAACGCGCTTAAAGGCAGATTCAACCAAATCACCAATTTGTCCGAAGCTGGAAGCAACGATGGTAACAATGATCAATACCAGCCATGATTGCTCAAACGGCGCTATCAGGTGAAAAACGATTGCAACAACGACTGCAACAAAAATACCTCCTAATGCCCCTTCCACGGTCTTCTTAGGACTGATTGTCGGCCATAGTTTATGTTTTCCAAGCTTGCGCCCAAATAAATAAGCTCCTGTGTCCGTTGCCCAAATGATACAGAATGCAAACAAAATATTTCTTAGTGCATTCTCGCCATCTCTCGTTTGTAATAAATAAAAGAACCCTAAACCAACATAAAACGCTGCAAGAATAACAAAGCCGGCCTGGTCAAACGTGAACTCATTTTTCACAAGTACAGTATATGCCAGTAAAACAAAAATAATAATAGAAATCAATTCATATTTCGTAAACCAAGCTATTTCAGTAAAAGAACCATTAGGTAATAAAATAACCCATGTTAATAAAGCTGCTAAAACATATGGAAAGACATGCTGACCAGGGTGGCGCATACGCATTAATTCAAATAATCCGATTGTGGCCAGCAGATAGACAAAAATGGTAAATGGCAAGCCGCCGATAATAATAACCGGCACAAATACAAGCAGAGCCACTATTGCTGTTATTGTTCGTTGCTTCATTAAATCATCATCACCTTATATACCTCCATATCGTCTTTTTCGTTGCTGATATGCAAGTAATGCTTCATAAAATATATCTTCTGTAAACTCCGGCCATAGCTTATCTGTAAACCAAAATTCTGTATACGCCAGCTGCCAAAGCATAAAATTACTTAAACGGCACTCGCCGCCAGTACGGATTAACAGGTCTGGATCAGAAACACCCTTTGTATATAAATATTTTGAAAAGGTATCTTCATCTAAACTGTCCATATCCATATTTTCTTCTTTTAATTCTGTTGCAATTTGCTTAACAGCTTTTAAAATCTCATGACGACTGCCGTAGTTAAGCGCAAAGTTTAGAATAAGACCCGTATTATTCTTCGTTTTTTCTATGGCATAGCTTACTGCCTCCTGTGTATGGTCCGGCAGTGCTTGAAAATCGCCTATCGTTTGGATACGAACATTATTTTCCATTAAACTTGGTAAATATACATGCAAAAATTCTTTTGGAAGTTTTAAAATATATTCTACTTCTTGTTTTGGACGTTTCCAGTTTTCTGTTGAAAAAGTATAAAGCGTTAAAACCTTCACATTTGCTCTCACGGCGGTTTTAACGATTTTATTCACCGTAGATACACCCTCTTTATGACCAGCAAACCTGGGTAATCCCCGCTTTTGCGCCCATCTGCCGTTTCCATCCATGATAATTGCAACATGATTAGGAATATTTTCTTCAGAAAGTGAATCAGATTCTTCTTTTGATTGTTTTGATAAAAAAGGAATTTTCATAGACATTTTCCGTCCCCCGAATGGTTGTTTGTTCATAACCCTTTTCATCTTAATTAAAGTACGTGCTCAAAAAGTAGCTAAATTAGAAGCAAGAAGATCAAGGCGACGTGGATTTTACGAACGGACTTCCACAGGATGGGGTGATTTCTACGTTGCCCACACGACGTGGGCGTCCTTAGTAGAAGTTCCTCTATGCTTTTAAATACGTGAGTAACGGAAAAACCACGTCAACGCAGAGATTCGTCGCTTATCATTTGGGTACTTTTTGAGCTTCCTCTTAAAAGAACAAGGGATGAAAGGCATGACCATGCCAATAATTAATATGACTGTACTCAGCTTAACATATATTATAAGTGCATGGCTGCCAGTGACATTAATACAAAAACCCCCTTTAATAAGAGGGCTTAATGGCATCTTACTACGTTAGCAGAAAACTGTCACCTTTAAACAAAATATATTTTGCCAGGGTTTGGCTGATAGAGGTAGTACACCCCTCCATCACACTTCCATAATTTCATTTTCTTTTGTTTTTGCTAAGTCTTCAATTTGCTTTATAAAAGCATCTGTTGTTTCTTGAACATCGTCCTGAAATGCTCTTAAATCATCTTCTGTCATATCACCATTTTTCTCCGCTTTTTTAAGCTGGTCATTTGCCTGACGACGAAGATTTCTAACTTGTACACGAGCTTCTTCCGCATATTTGCCAACAACTTTTACCAAGTCTTTTCTTCTTTCCTGCGTAAGTGCAGGAATATTAATACGGATGATATTTCCATCATTTGATGGAGAAAGTCCTAAATCTGCTTTCTGGATTGCCTTATCAATATCACCAATTGCTGATTTATCATAAGGAGTGATTGTTAATAATCTTGCTTCCGGAGCACCTACTTGAGCCAATTGGTTAAGTGGTGTATTCGCACCATAATAATCCACATAAACATTGTCTAAAAGACTAGGATTTGCACGTCCAGCACGAACAGAGGCTAAATTTCTTGAGAAAGCTTGAACAGCCTGATCCATTTTTTCCTTCGTATCTTTTATCACTGATTCTGACATTTTTAGTTCCCCCTTATCGTTGTTCCGATATTTTCTCCTTGCACAACCCGCTTAATGTTACCCTCTTCTGTAATGGAGAAAACGATTAATGGCAAGTCATTATCCATACATAGTGAAGAAGCTGTAGAATCCATTACACCTAATCCTTCATTTAGCATTTCAAGATAGGTAAGTGAATCATATTTCTTTGCCTCTTTGTTAATTTTAGGATCGTCTGTATACACGCCATCAACGTTATTTTTAGCCATTAAAATAACTTCTGCTTCAATCTCTGCCGCACGTAACGCAGCTGTTGTATCTGTTGAAAAATAAGGATTTCCAGTTCCAGCAGCAAAAATAACTACACGCTTTTTCTCCAGATGGCGAATCGCTTTCCGCCGTATGTATGGCTCAGCAACCTGTCTCATTTCAATAGATGTTTGAACTCTGGTTTGTACCCCGATTGTTTCCAGTCCATCCTGCAGGGCAAGTGAATTCATAATTGTGGCGAGCATGCCCATATAGTCAGCTGAAGCTCTATCCATACCCATTTCTGATCCTACTTTACCACGCCAGATATTTCCGCCGCCTACAACTACAGCAACCTCTACACCCATATCGACAATTTCTTTTACTTGTTTTGAAATGGATTGAATGATCTTAGGTGAGATTCCATAACCTTCTTCTCCACTTAATGCTTCCCCACTTAATTTTAACACAACTCTATTATAATGTGCTGTCGTCATAATAACCTCCAGAGAAAATATATTTGCAATAATCACATAGCTACAAAGAAGGGAACAAATTAATGTCCCCTAATTTGCATAGCTTATTTTTTAATTTGGCTCATTACTTCTTCCGCGAAGTTATCTTCACGTTTTTCCATTCCCTCGCCTACTTCATAGCGAACAAAGGCTTTTACAGAAGCGCCTTTATCTCCAACATATTTTTTCACTTTTTGGTCTGGATCTTTGACGAAGCTTTGCTCTAAAAGAACAATTTCTTCAAAATATTTACCAAGACGGCCTTCTACCATCTTTTCAACAATTTTTTCAGGTTTCCCTTCGTTTAATGCTTGTGTTTTAAGCACTTCACGCTCACGGTTTACTTCTTCTTCAGCAACTTCATCACGGGATACATAACGCGGGTTAATAGCGGCTACATGCATAGCAACATCCTTAGCTACTTCTTCCTCCGCAGTTCCTTCCAATAAAGAAAGTACACCGATACGGCCGCCCATATGAAGGTAAGCACCAAAAGCATCATTATCTGTTTTTTCTAAAACAGTGAAACGGCGAAGAGAGATTTTTTCTCCGATTTTAGAAACAGCTGCATTAATTACATTATCAATTGTTTCAGAACCATCTAAAAGATTTTGTTGTAAAGCTTCTTCCACAGACGCAGGGTTATTTTTCACAATGTGTTTTCCAAGATCAGAAAGCAATTGTTTAAATTGATCATTTTTTGTAACAAAGTCTGTTTCACAGTTCACTTCAATAATTGCAGCTTTATTCCCATCAATTTCAATATGTGTTAGTCCTTCAGCTGCAACACGATCTGCTTTTTTAGCAGCTTTCGCCATACCTTTTTCACGAAGAAAGTCAATTGCCTGTTCCATATCTCCGTTTGTTTCTGTAAGTGCTTTTTTACAATCCATCATTCCAGCACCTGTTTTTTCACGTAATTCTTTAACCATTTGAGCAGTAATTGCCATGTTAATTCCTCCTTAAAAACTGAATGTAATCATAGAACTTTAGGTAGCGACCGCTCCGGAAAAACACTGCGCTTTCCCGCAGGAGTCTCCGTATTTTTCCTCCGCTAGTCAGTGTCGTTACCATATTTACTCAACAATATCAATCATCGATTTTAACGTTGATTTTTATTATTGCTTCCTCTTCTTGAAAAAAGGGTGATAAAAGGCTTCTATCCTCTTATCACCCTCACCTTTTAAAAGATTACTCTTGAGAAGCAGCTTCCTCAGCAACTTCTGCTTCTAATTGGTCTTGTTCAGAAACAGGTTCTTCTGTTTCTTCACCTTGTTTTACTTCTAAGATAGCGTCTGCCATTTTTGAAGTAAGAAGCTTCACTGCACGGATTGCATCATCGTTTGCAGGGATAACATAATCAATTTCATCCGGATCACAGTTCGTATCAACGATTCCGATGATTGGAATATTCAACTTATGAGCTTCTGCAATTGCGATACGCTCTTTACGAGGATCGATTACAAATAAAGCATCAGGAAGCTTTTTCATTTCTTTAATTCCGCCTAAGAATTTAACAAGACGATCTTTTTCTTTTAATAAGTTTACTACTTCTTTTTTAGGCAGTACATCAAATGTACCGTCCTCTTCCATTTTTTCAATATCTTTCAAACGGTTAATACGCTTGCGGATTGTTTGGAAGTTTGTTAATGTTCCACCCAACCAGCGTTGGTTCACATAGAACATACCAGAACGAATAGCTTCATCACGTACAGAATCCTGCGCTTGTTTTTTCGTACCAACGAAAAGAACTGTACCGCCGTTTGCTGCGATTTCCTTCACGTAGTTGTATGCTTCATCCACTTTTTTAACTGTTTTTTGTAAGTCGATGATGTAGATGCCGTTACGCTCCGTAAAAATGTATTTTTTCATTTTTGGGTTCCAACGACGAGTTTGGTGTCCAAAGTGTACACCAGCTTCTAGCAATTGTTTCATTGAAATTGCTGCCATAATAAATTCCTCCTAATTGGTTTTATTCCTCCGCATTTATCTTCTTTATAAGAATACTGTCATACCAGCACCAATCTTATAAATCCAAATACGTGTGTTGTTTTTGTCTAACTGCATATAGTCAAACTATTTACACCAGAAGTTAATATACCACAACATCTCTGTGTAGGCAAGTAGTTTCTATGACTTTTTTTCATTGATTGGAAATTATAAAAAATAATTATTTATAGAAAATAGCCCCGTCCAGCACCAAGGAGCTAACACGTGAGCGCCCTACGATAAAGAAGACTTACTGATTGGCAAGTCGACAGACGCAGACAGAAGTCAAGTTGGGACTGCGATTGCTCGTCCCACCGAAGAGCTTTTGCGATTTCTCCCCCATCAAAACCGCCGCACTTATGCCCTGCGGGTGAAAGTCAAGATCAGTTTAAAGTAAAAAGGAAGGCCGACTAAAAGCAGGCTGAAGCCTAACGTCGGCATACCCCTAAAGGGGCATGTTTCCTTGATCTCTTTAAACAAAGGAAGTTCGGTGCTCAGGTCTCTACGTTTTTCGACGCACACGATATGCCAGTACAGGCGTTGCAACATGGTCGTCGCGTTCTACTCCTGCAAGGACGCTTTCCGCTTTTGGTCCTGCATTTTAATAATTATTTCCGCTTCAGTTTTTCCGCAGGCTAGCTTTTTAGCAATCGCATCTATTGTCTCCCCATTTGCATGGAGCTGAAGGATTCTTGCTTCTAAGGATGTTTCTACTTCATCCTGATAAGCAATGGATTGACTCAGATCCTCCACCTCTTCCCCAGCTGTAACAAAGGCTTCTGCAGCTTCTTCTGCCGGATTTAGAAGTGCTTGTTTTCTTTCCATATTCTGTATAGGTTTTTCATAGAGCTGCTTATCTTCCTCTAAGAGTTTTTGCAGCATCCGATTCTCCTTCTGTATTTCTTCCAGCGTCTCTTTCAATACATTTTCTGTTTGCTTATCTCGGGCAGTGCTCTGCTTATCTTTTAATAACAAATAGATAGCTAATATTGAGATACCATGTAATAAAAAACTGATTATCCATAGTAATGTTGACATATTTTTTCCTTTCCATACATGCTTTGCCTTATACTCGGCTGATTTTTTGCAGTGTTGAGCGTAATTTAACAATGCTCCGCTTATGAATTTGTGAAATGCGGGAAGTCGTTAATCCCAGCACTTGTCCAATCTCTGTAAAGGTCAATTCCTCCTGATAAAAAAGACTGATGACAAGCTGTTCTTTTTCATTTAATGACTTGATTCCTTCGATTAATTCGCTCTTCCATTCTTCCTGAATAAGCCGTGCTTCGGGTGTCAGCTCCGGGTTGTCTGACACACTGTACCCAATTCCTTCTTTTAGATCACTCTGATGCCCTTTTGGTTTATCTTCAATAGAAAGCATGCTGCTTAACACCATATCCCGTAATGTTGTTTCTACTTCCCGGACGGGCATTCCTGTTATTTCCGCGATGTCTTCCGGCTGTGCCGCACGTTGATGCTTTTGTTCAAAAGCTTCATTTGCCTGCTCCACCTTTTTCGTCTTCTCTCGAATGGAACGAGGGAGCCAATCTTCTTTTCTTAAGCCATCCATAATAGAGCCTTTAATTCGAAACGAAGCATAGG
Organism: Oceanobacillus sp. CFH 90083; assembly: GCF_009389585.1. GTDB lineage: Bacteria > Bacillota > Bacilli > Bacillales > Amphibacillaceae > Oceanobacillus. The sequence goes on from NZ_VIYG01000005.1 coordinate 218,170, forward strand.
TATCAAACTTCAAATCACGTTTCAATTCAAATTTATGCAATGCATCATAAAGCCCCAGCAAACCATAGCTGCGTATTTCTTCACGATCAACACTGCTGGGCAATTGACTTACAATTCTTTCCGTGTGAAAGGAAACAAGATACATGTAGTTCTCAATAAGTAAATTTGCTGCTTCATTATCTTGACTGGTCATCCAATTATTCCATAGTACTTGCTCTTGTGAAGGGTCCAATGAATTCAAGATGACACACTCCTTTCAAATCGGTTAAATTGTAAAGACATCCTGATTACGTTTTCTAATAGAAAGCTTTGAAGTAACTGGATCAAATTCAATCGTTCTTCCCAAATTTCCACCTACATCTGCAGAAACTACTTTAATATTCAATTTCCGGAGTGCGTTCTGGACTGCTTCTATATTTTTATCGCCAATCCGCATAAAGCTTGTTCCCTTGCCAGCCTGAAACATTTGCGCTCCCCCGGCCATTTTTGCTTTAATATTTCTTGCACCCTGTTCGTGCAGCATTTCTAACAGTTGAGGAATAGCTGTATCTGCATATTTCATAGGACTTATATTGCCTGCTCGTGCCTGACTGGAATCAGGTAATAAAATATGAGATAACCCCGCTATTCCACTCCTTTCATCATATAAAACCGTGCCAATACAAGAGCCAAGCCCCAAGGTACGAATTGTATTAGGCGAGCTGACTGTTTTTGTATCTGCAATACCGACATTTACAATTGTTTTCATCATCGTCATATTAATTCCATCCCAATTTGGCAAAAAGCTTTTGAAAAGATTCTGGATCAGGAATAAATAAGAAATTACCCCGAATCTGTTCATGACCTTGTTCCTCTTGCCTTATTTCCGTGTCAATAATGATGCAATAGTCTGTTACTTGAGAAATCTCTAATAGACCTACTGTCATAATAGCACCTGCCATATCTATTCCCAGATGAGGGATAGAAGGCTGCAAATTCATTCCTGTAAAATCAGAAAGGGCTGAAAGATACGATCCTGTTAATATATTCCCGATTTCACTTAATGCAGACATAGCAATTTCTAATTCTGCTCCATTTGTTTGTTCAGATAATTGAAAGTCCTTATTATGGGTCAGCTTCTGTACGAAGTACTCGGCCTCTTCAACATCAACAACAATGGCCATAACACCCGTTATCTCACCTTCTACTTGAAACATCAATCCGACAATTGGCTGTTCTGGTCCACCAACTAAATCAATCACTTCATTAAAATCGGCAATCTCCACATTAGGAACCATCATATCTATTTTAGACCCGAGCAGCTGTGATAGGGACGTTGCTGCATTTCCAGCGCCAATATTACCTATCTCTTTTAAAATATCCTTCTGAAAGCTCGTTAATTGAAAAACATCCATTATTGATCATCCGCTTCTTGTGACTTTATTTCTTCTAGATTTAATAATTTATAAATATCTAATAAAACAATCAGCCGATTATCAAGATGAACCATCGAATGAATATATTCTTTTTTGACAGTGCCTATTGTTTCCGGCGGATTTTCCAAAAGGCTGACCGGGATATCTAAAACATCATTTGCACTGTCAATAATTAATCCTACCTGTGTCTCATCAATTCTAGTAATAATAATTTGGTCTTCTTCATTGCTGTGCTCCTGTTCTTCTTCCAGCCGGGTTCTTAAATCAATGACAGGAATAATCTTTCCTCTCAGATTAATAACACCTTTAATGTAGCTTTTCTCATGCGGAACACGGGTGATTGGCAAGGATGTCTCAATTGACTCTACAAAATTCACCGGCAAACCATACTCACTGCCATTCAAATCAAAAATGATTGTTTTTTCCAGTTTTTCTGGAGTTAACTGTTCTTGTTTCATTCAAATCTATCCCTTCCATTTTATTTGACAAGATTGCTCAGTTGGCTAGCCATTTGATTTAAAGGTACTTGGTAATCAGCTAAACCTTCATTAATAACAGACTTTGGCATTCCATAAACAATTGCGGTGTCTTCTGTTTCTGCAAGTGATAATACATGAGCGTTTGCCTTTTTCAGCTCTTTTAAGCCTTGTGTTCCGTCATTCCCCATCCCTGTTAAAACACATGTTACAATCTGATAATTCTTCAGGCTGCATAACGAGCGGAATAACATATTTACCGATGGACGATGTCCGTTATCCAACGGCTGTTGGTTCAGCGAAATAAGTAATGCCATACCGCTGCTTTTCACTTCCATATGGTAGCCGCCCGGTGCAATGTAGACCGTTCCCTTCCGCATCAGCTCCCCATGCTCTGCTTCTTTTACAGCCACCTGACTGATTTGGTTTAACCGTTCTGCCAGTGATGCTGTAAACCCGCTTGGCATATGCTGAACAACCACAACGGGAACTGGGAGATTTTTCGGTAAAGCGGTAATCACTTTCTGCAGCGCTCTCGGTCCCCCGGTAGAGGTTCCGATTGCAATTAGCTTTTTGGATGAGAGAGAAGGCTTTTCAGGCATTGTCAGCGGCTGCCGAATCCGCTCTATTGGCACATGCTCCTCTGCTTTATTTATTTTTTTATGTACTTTAACTGTAGCTGCTGTGTATACTTTGTCACATATTTCTTTTTCTACCTTTTTTATATCTAATGAAATAGCTCCGGATGGTTTTGTTATAAAGTCAACGGCTCCTGTTGAGATAGCCTGAATGGTATAATCAGCACCTTTTCTTGTTTCACTGGAAAGCATAACTACCGGGACCGGACATTCATCCATAATCTGCTTTAGAGCCCCCAGTCCATCAAGTTTTGGCATCTGTACATCCATTGTCACGACATCTGGATGCAGCTTCTTCACTTTATTCACACCGTCTTCGCCATGTACGGCAGTTCCAGCTACATGAAACCTGCCGTCCTCCATTAAGATTTCAGAAATCATTTTTCGCATAAACGCAGAATCATCTACGACAAGTACATTAATTAGAGTCATTATCTTCACCCCTTCATAAAGTGTTTTATCCGTTCTATGAAACTGCCCGGTTTACGTATCAATATCTTTGTTTGATTTACATAGGCCTGCAGGATCAAATCGATCGCTTTGGAGGCCTTGGTTTTTGGATATAACATCGTATACGGTTTCTGATGCATCACAGCCTTCATCACATTAGCATCCTCCGGAATAAAACCTAAGGCTTGTGCTTTTCCATCTAAGAAGCGGTGGATAACGGTATGAAAATTATCAAGTATATTGCTGCCATCTATTTGATTCCTTACACGGTTTAAAATAGTATAGATTGGCATATCTGCCCGATTGGATAAGATGTGCTTGACCATACTGTATGCATCTGTAATGGAAGTTGGTTCAGGTGTTGTCACGACAAAGCATTCATCAGCTGCTAAAATAAAAAATAGTGCTGTCTCTGTCACACCGGCTCCCATATCAAGCAAAATATAATCATATTCTCTTAACAGCTTCTCTAACCCCTGATAAAAAATAGCTTCTTTATGCTCGTCCATTTCTAAAAAGCTATGAAGTCCGGAACCGCCGGGAATATAATCAATGCCATAAGGACTTTTTACAATAGCGTCACGAATAGAGATACGATTATTTAATACATCGGCAATAGAAAACTCTGTCTGCATACCAAGAAGTAAATCAATATTTCCCATCCCAACATCTAAATCAAATACTAAAATTTTATGATTTTCCTGTGCAAGTTTAATAGAAAAGTTAACCGTAAAGTTTGATTTTCCAACACCGCCCTTACCACTGCACACTGCAATTGTTTTTGCCGTCCTTTCAGAGGAAAGCTGGTTTCGGAGCTTTTCAGCCTGGTCATAACTCATTGGCCATCACCTGTAATACAATGCATCAGCTGTTTTACTGTCGGGTTAAGCATATCTTCAGGAACGCCCTGACCGTTTGTCATATAGCCGATCCGAATGTCAGGGTAATGGAATACAGCATTTAAAATATTTCCATATTGCTCCGTTTCATCCAGCTTTGTCAAAATAAGACCGTGTATACCAATTGCATCAAATTTCCCGTAAATATCCAGAAAATCTTTTGGCTTTGCCGTCATCGATAACACGAGGTAGTTTGTTACATCATTTGGGTTAATCCAGTCAGCTAAATCCTTTAAATAAGCTTCATCCCGATAATTTCTGCCAGCTGTATCTACTAAAATCACATCATAATCCTGTAACTGTTCCATATACTGATGATATTCCCGTTTGTTATATGCCACCTTTACAGGAATATGAAGGATTTTTGCATATGTTTTCAATTGTTCAACAGCCGCTATCCGGTATGTGTCCAACGTAATAAATGCAATTCTTTTATTTTCTGTCAGTTGCATTCGCGCTGCAATTTTGGCAATCGTTGTCGTCTTTCCCACACCAGTGGGACCGACAAACTGAATGATTTTGTGATAATACGTAAAATCTAATCGCAATCCTTCCAGACGCTGTTCTATGTTCTTATAAACCGCTTGCTTCAATGCATCTATCTTGTCAGCCTCGCCGGAAGCCTGCTTGTTTGCTTCCTGCACGATAGTTAAAGCAATATCCGGCAGAACCTCCTGCCGGATTAAGCGGTCATACATCAGCTGCTCATTCGGCGTCAATTGAAGCTGCATCTGTCTGCTTTGTGCTTCTAACAATTTATAAATCTGCTCCATTTCCTTGGAAACCGGGGCATCAGCTTGCTGAATAACCGCTTCTTTACGGGCAGGGGCTTCTTTTGGGATAGGTGCTTTTTTAGCAGGCTTGACCGGTTCTGGATCATAGCCGGCCACAACCTCAATATAGTTCTTTTTAAAAAGCCCTAATATACCGCCTGATTTCGTTTGTCTGGATTGTAAAATTACTGCATCTGTGCCAAAATCTTTCCTTACTTGCTTCATCACTTCCGGCATCGACGGAGCTTTATATTTTTTTATTTTCATGCGATATTCACCACCCCAACACTTTGTACCTCGACAGTCGGTTCTAATTCATTATAAGACAATACAACGACCTGAGGTAAGAACCTGTCTAACAATTGCTTCAAATACATCCGTACCGCAGGAGAACAGATAATAATGGTTGTTTCTTCCTGCAAGGATACCTTTTCAGCTTCTTTATGAATGGCCTGGATAATTGCTTGCTGCTGATCTGGATCTAACGCTAAATAATTACCGTGTTCTGTCTGCTGAATATGATCAGCAATTGCTTTTTCAATTTTCCCGGAAATCGTAATTACTTTTAATGAGTTATCATCTTTGACATAGCTTTTCGTAATTTGTGATGCTAATCCCTGTCTGACATACTCTCCTAAAACATCCGTATCATTTGTCATTCTGGCAAAATCAGCTAATGTTTCAAAAATCACCGGCAGATTGCGAATAGAAACACCTTCTCTCAAAAGCTTCGCTAATACTTTTTGAACATCTCCAACGGATAACGGCTCTGGTGTTACTTCTTCCACTAAAATTGGATTCGTTTCTTTTAAATGATCAATAAGCTGTTTCGTTTCTTCTCTTCCCAAGAGTTCAAATGCATGTTTTTTAATCACCTCTGTCAGGTGGGTTGAAACAACAGAAGGAGGGTCAACTACCGTATAGCCGGATAACTCTGCTTCGTCTTTTACATTCTCACTGATCCATTTTGCAGGCAGACCAAATGCAGGCTCTTTTGTTTCAATACCCTCCATATCATCCTCTAGAAAATCAGGAGCCATTGCTAAATAATGATCAAGCATCAATTCACCGCCAGCAACCTTATCTCCTTTTATCTTCAACTGATATTCATTTGGCTGCAGTTGAATATTATCCCGGATTCGTACAACAGGTATCACCAGCCCTAATTCAATCGCCAGCTGTCTCCGTATCATAATGACTCTGTCTAGCAGATCACCTCCCTGGGAGGTATCAGCTAAAGGAATTAACCCATAACCAAATTCAAATTCGATAGGGTCCATATTTAAGAGGCTGACCACATTTTCCTGCTGCTTGAGTGCGGTCGATTCGGTTTCTTCTTCCACTTCCTCCGTAATCTCTTCCGGCTCCATGCTCCGCTTTTCCATCCAATAACCGCTAAAGGCTAAAAAGACTGCCAGAAAAGAGGTTAAGAAAAAGTTTATTGGTGTCAGGCCAAGCAGGAAAATGGTTCCTGCTGCAATATATAAAAGTTTTGGGAATTGAAAAAGCTGATTAGTTACATCTGAACTCAAATTACTTCCTCTGACAGACCTTGTAACAACAATTCCCGTAGCAGTAGAAATAAGCAATGCAGGAATTTGACTGACGAGACCATCCCCTACAGTCAGGCGGGTAAACAATTCAACAGACTCCGACAGAGATAAGCCCATTTGTGCAATACCAATAATCATCCCAAAAAGAATATTAATTAGAACAATAACTATTTGGGCGATGGCATCTCCTTTTACAAATTTACTTGCTCCGTCCATGGAACCGTGAAAGTCCGCTTCATTTTCAATTTTTTCCCGGCGCTCTTTTGCCTGTGTTTCCGTAATCAATCCAGCATTTAAATCCGCATCGACACTCATCTGCTTTCCAGGCATCCCATCGAGGGAGAATCTGGCAGCAACTTCTGATACACGCTCTGCACCTTTTGTTATAACAATAAAATTAATAATAACTAAAATAATAAATACAACAAATCCGACTAAAGGATTGTTTCCAATTACAAAGGAGCCAAACGTTTCTACAACTCCTCCTGCATCACCTTCAGAGAGAATGGCCCGGGTTGTGGATACACTTAAAGCTAACCGAAATAATGTCAAAAGCAAAATCAACGTTGGAAACACCGAAAATTGTAACGGCTCCGTTGTATTCATAGCTACTAAAATAACAACTAATGAAAGTATTATATTAATTAATATAAGAAAACTTAAAAGTCCTCCAGGCAAAGGGATAACCAGCATAATAATGACCAGTATAACGCCTATGAGAACAGCAATATCCCGGAACTTCATTTCCATTCTCTCCTAACTTCTTACGCTTTTTTCTCCATTTGATAAACATATGCAAGAACCTCCGCAACAGGCTGAAAGTATTCTTCCGGAATAACTTCACCGATTTCTGCTGCCGCGTACAACGCTCTTGCCAGAGAACGATTCTCTACCATTTGTACATGATGTTCTTTTGCAATTTCTTTGATGCGCTGTGCAATATTGTCCGTACCTTTCGCAATAATAAACGGCGCTTCTGCTTTTGCTTCATCATATTTAATGGCAATGGCATAATGTGTCGGGTTTGTAATAATTACATCCGCCCCCGGAACTTCACTCATCATTCTTCTGGTTGCAATTTGTCTTTGTTTTTCTTTCATTTTTGACTTAATTAATGGGTCTCCTTCTACATTTTTATATTCATCTTTAATGTCCTGCTTGGACATACGAATGTTTTTCTCAAAATCATACTTTTGATACATATAATCAAGGACACCTAAAAAAATTAATAAAGCAACAGCAGAAAATGCCATTATTGTTGTAACTTGTGCAAAGAATCCGAGAGCACCTTCTGCATCTAAAAATGCTGTCATCAGCATATCATCTTTATAGATCCAAATAACTGTAAAGGTTACTGCACCAACCAAAGTAATTTTTAATAAAGATTTCAGAAATTCCACTAATGCACGAATGGAAAAGATACGCTTAGCTCCTTTAATCGGATCTATTTTTTTTAAATCAAACTTCAACGGTTCTGTTGAAAATAAAAATTTAACCTGAAGCAGATTTGCTGCTAAACCAGAAATAACAGCAATCAGCATAATCGGGGCAACCATCAGTATAGCTTGAAGGGATGAATCATTAAACATCGTTTGTATCGAATGATTTGTTACGTCCCAATGAATGTATTCCGTAAAGGATTTTTCATAAAAACCTGTCATAAATGTGAGGATATAGCTTCCAAAAACAAATAAGCCAATGAAACAGCCCAGTAGAAGAATTGCTGTATTGATATCCTGACTCTTGGCAACACGTCCTTTTCTGCGTTCATCCTGCCTTTTCTTTGGAGTAGCTTTTTCTGTTTTTTCACCCGCAAAAAATTGTAAGTCTAATGCCAGTTCCACATTAAACACCTCCAAATAAAGCCATTAACTGCTCCATCACGCGATACATTGCCTCAAAAACCGACTGCAATAAACCAATATACAGTGCTAAAAAGACAAGAATTGCTGCAAAGCTAACCAGGATTTTAATTGGTAAGCCAACTACAAATACATTCATCTGTGGAACGGTGCGCGCCACAATTCCTAAAGCTACATCCACTAAAAATAAACAGCCGACAATCGGAATAGCTATTTGAAAAGCAATGAGAAACATCGTATTAAAAGTAGTCAGCACATGTTCTACAATGCTCTCCTCGCCAAATGGAATGAACTGATCCAGTGGAATATACGTGAAGCTGTTCATCATTCCATTTAAAATCATATGATGCCCGTCAACCGATAACAGAAATAACAAGGCAATAATATAAAAATATTGTCCTGTCAGCGGACTTTGTGCACCAGTTTGCGGGTCTACAACATTAGCAATAGCAAATCCCATTTGAAAATCAATAAATCCTCCGGCAACCTGAATAGCTGAAACCAGGATAAAGGCAATGAGCCCAATACAAATCCCAATCAGTGCTTCTTTAAACAGCAGGAATAAATATAAATCATTCAGCACAACATTACTAATATCAACTGTAGATATTAGAATAATTGTCAGAAAAAAACTGATTCCTATTTTAAATTGTATCGGAACAGACCGATAAGAGAATAGAGGCATAATAACAAAGAACGCCAGAATCCGGACAAAGATCAGTATAAACGCAGGAACAAGGTTCCAATTTATCATCTCAATCATCAGAGCTACCCTATGTATTGGTTGATATTCATATATAGATTGGAAGTAAATTCAACAATGGTGGTCAGCATCCATGGTCCAAAGAAGACAAGACCAAGGAACACCGCCAGGATTTTAGGAATAAATGCTAATGTTTGCTCTTGAATTTGGGTTGTTGCCTGAAAAATACTTACAAGTAAACCGACTGCCAAAGCTAGCAGCAATAATGGAACGGTTATTAATAAAATGGTAAAGATCCCCTGTTCCGCCAGGGTTAATACTAATTCACTACTCATTGATTCTACTCCTTCCTTCTAAAAACCACCGAGTAGTGACTGCGTAATCAAATACCAGCCATCCACCAACACAAATAATAATATTTTAAATGGCAATGAAATCATTACCGGTGGCAGCATCATCATCCCCATGGACATCAATATACTTGCAACGGCCATATCAATAATTAAAAACGGAATAAAAATCATAAAGCCCATCTGAAATGCCGTTTTTAATTCACTGATCGCAAAAGCGGGAACTAAGGTAGTTAATGGAATATCCTGCACTGTTTCCGGCGGCTCTGCCTCTGTATAACGCAGAAACAGCTGCAAATCCTTTTGTCTGGTATGCTGTGCCATAAATTCTTTTAATGGAACACTTGCATTTTCATAAGCCTCATCCAACGTAATCTCCTCATCAAAGAGTGGAGATATACCTTGTTCATAGACTTCTGAAAAGGTTGGAGCCATGATAAAGAAGGTCATAAACAGAGCAATACCAATTAATACCTGATTCGGAGGCATCTGCTGCGTTGCTAATGATGTCCGTACAAACGACAAAACAATAATAATCCGTGTAAAGCTCGTCATTAAGATTAAAATTCCTGGAGCTAAGGAAAAAATCGTTAATAATAACAATAGCTTCACAGACGTTGCTATATTTGTTGGATCAGAGCCTGAAAATATATCTATAAATTCATTCATTTACATTGTCCTTATGCTTATTAATAAGTTCTCGGCGATTTTTACGAATCGATTTCAGCTCCTTAGCCAGCAATTGATGAAAAGACTCCTCAGATGATTTCCCTTCCTTATCCTTTTTTTCTTTTGAAAAGATTGATAAAGCATCTGTATCCTTCTCTGCCGATTGGTTCAGCAGCTGATCAATTGTCTCAGGATCATCGATTTCCTGTAACAGCTCCACATTATCTCCAACGCCAATAAGATAATACTTGTTTCCTGCACGGATAATTTGAACCGACTTATTCGCTCCAACAGATACTCCACCTATATTACGGAGGAGACCCGGCTGCTGGTTAAATCCATTTCGTTTACCTAAAAACTTCAATACAATATAAACTAAACCCAGTACCAAAGCCAAACCAACAATTAAGCGAATAATTTGCCAGCCTATGGATGAACTGGAAGAATCATCCTCCACCAAAAAACCACTATCGTTATTCAGAATGGTATCTTGATCATTTACATCCGGCTGTTCATTCTCTATATTTACTTCTTCTTCGTTACACTCCTCATTATTTTCAAGGCAGTCTAACACATTTGCTTCTGCACCTGCACTGATTGGGAGCAGCAAAAAGAGTAGTATTCCTGCCCCCAACACGTATAAGCGCCATAATTGCTTCTTCAAACTCGTCAACTCACTTTTTAAATGGCAGATTACTTAGCCGAGTGCTTTTTGAATCGCTTCGATAACACGATCCGCCTGGAATGGTTTAACAATAAAATCCTTTGCTCCTGCCTGAATAGCATCAATAACCATTGCCTGCTGGCCCATAGCTGAACACATAATGACCTTTGCATCTGGATTAACCTGGAGAATTTCTTTTAAAGCTGCTAATCCATCTTTTTCCGGCATTGTAATATCCATTGTCACCAAATCAGGCTGAAGCTCTTTATATTTTTCAACAGCTTCATTGCCGTCCTGTGCTTCCCCAACGACTTCCAAATCATTTTTTGTTAAAATATCCTTAATCATCATTCGCATGAATGCTGCATCATCTACTATTAAAATCTTTTTACTCATTTTTTCTCTCCTCCAATATACATCATTATACAAATCTATTTTCTTAAATGCTGAATTCGATCAGATTGACTGACAATATCTGTTACGCGGACACCAAAATTTTCGTCAATAACAACAACTTCTCCTTCAGCAACCAATTTTTCATTTACAAGAATATCTACAGGTTCTCCAGCCAGCTTGTCTAATTCAATAATAGATCCTGCTCCCAGCTCTAAAATCTCCTTAATAGACTGCTTTGTTCTCCCCAGCTCCACAGTAACTCTTAAAGGAATATCCATTAACATATCCAAATTCCGTTGTCCTTGGTGATTCAACGGAGCCTGTTCAAAATCTGAAAATGCGGCTTCCTGTACATCGGCTGCTTGCGAGCTTGTTCTGCCTAATATATCATCATTTTTTTGATTTGTTGTTCTTGTATTGCCAGCAGCCTGACTGACAGGTCGTTCCTGTTCGGGTTGTTTATCTTCAGATACCAGTGCTGAAGTAACGCCGGGATCTGTATTTACACTTGCAGCAGCCTGACTTTCTGCTGTTTCTGGTTTCTCCTGGGCAGAGGACTGCTCTTCTGCGCCAGCCGGATTCATTAATTGCTGTACTAACTCTTTAGCAAAATCTAACGGGACAAGCTGTACCATATTGGAATCTATTAAATCACCGACCATTAACCTGAAAAATACTTTGACATAAACCTCTTCTTTGAACAAACCTTCTTTTTTCTCATTTCCAAGTCCGTGAAGAATCTCAGGAGGGGAAATATCTATTTTCTTATTAAATACAGTGGACATACTTGTAGCAGCTGCACCCATCATCTGATTCATGGCTTCCTGAACTGCACTGAGATGCATTTCGTTCAGCTCCTCGTCCGGGTTCGTTCCATCACCGCCAAGCATAATATCTGCAATCACTGCTGCATCCTCTGCTTTAATGAAAAAAACATTATTGCCAGTAAAGCCCTCTATGTAATTAACTTGAACACTGACAGGTTTAAAGGTAACTTCCTCTTCCAATTCCTCTTTTCCAATTGTCGTGACAGCTGGTGTTGTTATTTCCACCTTTTGATTTAAAAGTGTAGACAACGTGGTAGCAGAGCTTCCAAAGGAAATATTACCAATTTCTCCTAAAGCATCCTTTTCTATATTCGTTAAAAACGCTTTGTCTTCTGTATGCTCCTGCTGATCATCACCCTCGTTACCCTCAGGCACCTTAAGCAGAGCATCTATTTCTTCTTGCGACAGCTTGCCGTCATTCATCATTTTCCATCACCCCATTCAATTCCCCTAATACTTGCACAGACATCTTATGCCGATACTTCCCCGGCTGTACAAGAAACTTAAATTCATCGTTTACAGCCATCTTTAATGGTGAGTCAATCGATTGATCCAATGCAATCACATCACCAACAGAAAACTTCAAAAATTCATCAATATTAATAGATGCTTCTCCCAGAATGGTTTTTACTTCTACATCTGTATTTTGAAGATACTTCGACATTCTTTGTATACTTTTTTCATCTTTATTTTTATTCGTCTGCATCCAATAGCTTGCAGAGAGCTTTGGTATGATTGGCTCTAAAATAATGTGTGGAATACATATATTAATCATACCGGAAACTTCTCCAATCATTGCTGATAAAGAAACAACAACGACAGTTTCCGTCGGTGCAACGATTTGTATGAATTGGGGATTCTCTTCAAATTCTTCCAATACAGGTTCAATATCCGCAACAGATGACCAAGCTTCTTTTAAATTTACTTCTGCCTTCTCAAACAATTGTGTAAGCAAAATCTTTTCAATTTCGGTCAGACTGCTTGTTTTTGAACCAGTAGAACCTTTCCCGCCAAGCAGCCGCTCTAATAATGCAAATGCAACATTAGGATTGACTTCCATGATTAAATTGCCATCCAGCGGCTCTAAGCTATAAATGTTAAGTACTGTCGGTTTCGGTACAGACCGGATAAATTCCTCATAAGGTACTTGATCAACAGAGGTAACATTAATATTCACATATGTCCTGAGCTGTGTAGCAAAAAAAGTTGTCAGCAATCTCGCATAATTCTCATGAAGTCTTGAAATACTGCGTATCTGATCTTTTGAAAAACGTAATGCTCTCTTAAAATCATAAACGCGTATACGTTTTTCATCTTCTTCCTTTTTCAACTCTTCTGCATCCATTTCTCCTGATGTTATCGCTGAAAGCAAGGCATCTATTTCATTTTGTGATAATACCTCATCCATAAAAATTGGTCACCTCCTACTCCTGGCACGATTCAACCTATTGAAGTATCTTCTTAATGGTGTATACTTCGGTAACCGTTCCTTCTGTCATCATCTCATTTAAATTTGTCTTCAGTGTATCCTCCAGCTCATCAAGACCTGTTTGAAAATCATCAACTTCCATGACAGCCAATTCTTTAATTAATAAATTAGTAATCTGAAAATCTCGTTTTTCCAGCTCTTCCATTGCTTTATCATCATCTGTAATGACTTGAAATTGTACCTGAACGTACCTGTTATCCTTTATATCTGTTGTCACCTCTGCTGTTTCAAAGGAGTGACTGATCATGTCATCAATCGTTTGTTCTCCAGATGTTTCTTCCGGTTCATTGATATAGATGACAACAATAAATGCTGCTACAGCTCCAACAAGTAAGGTAATGATAGATGTGACAGCTATTTTTAGAATTTTACTCATTTTTCTCACCTGCCTTTAATGGGAGTACGGGAAATCCAATCTGGTGATAAAAGGCTGTTACCTTTTCAATAATTTCTTCTTCACTTTCTTTGACAAATACCTTTTTCCCATTTAATAAAGAAACACTCGTATCTGCATGAGCCTGGACCTGCTCAATCATGATAGCATTAAGTACAAAAGATTCGTTATTTAATCGGGTCAGTCGGATCATAAGTTACCGGAGCCAGCCTGCATAAATTACATGCCGGTCAGCCCCTTCCCTCCCTTGCTTATCGTTTTAGATTAACAAGCTCTTGTAAAATTTCATCAGATGTTGTAATGATTCTTGTATTCGCCTGGAATGAACGCTGCGCTGTAATCATTTCGGTGAATTCTTCGGATAAGTCAACGTTGGACATTTCTAACATACCGCCAATGATTTCTCCAGTTCCATTTTCTCCTGGAACATCCGCAGCAACAAAACCAGCATTATCTGTATTTGCGTATAAGCTGTTCCCAACCTTTTCTAAACCACCCGGATTAGAAAACTTCGCTAATACAATCCGTCCTGCTTCTTGCGCTTCACCATCAGCATCAATATAAGTAACCGTTCCATCTGGCTGCACACCAAAGCTCTGAGCCTCTCCTGGAATATTAATATTACCATTTTCACCCTGTAAGTAATATCCATTAGAATTTACGATATCTCCATTATCATCTAAGAAAAAGTTACCAGCACGTGTATAATAATTTGTATTATTCTCTCCTTGTACAACAAACATCCCATCACCTTTTATTGCAAAATCTAATGGATTATTTGTAGTTTGCGTAAAGCCTGCGGTATGAATGTTTGAAATCGCTCCTTGCTGCGATCCAAGACCAACTTGAGAAGCATTTATTCCACCACGACCATTTCCTGCACCTTGTGCGTTTGATGTTGTCTGACTTAACATATCCTGAAAAGTGATATTTGCTTTTTTATAGCCTGTTGTATTAACGTTAGCAATATTATTCCCGATAACATCCAGTTTTGTTTGTGAATTTTTCATTCCTGAAATACCTGCATACATTGAACGTAACATGATTTTTTCCCCTTTTTCCTTTTTATTTGACCGCTTCTGTCATTCCACGGCTATAGGCTTCCCTTAAAAGGGTCCAGCCTGTTTGAAATTATAATAAAATTGTTCCATCAATATTTGTAAACACTTTATTGTCTGCTTCGGTCTGATGTAAAGCAGTAATAACTGTATTATTTTTCACGCTTACTACCATTGCATTCCCGCTGGCAACAACTAATGCCTCCGTAACACCCTTTTGCTTAGCCTCTGTCACTTTTTCCTGAATCGACTGCCATTCTTGATTGGTAAACTGAATATTACGCTGTTTCATGCGGTCTGCTGCATGCTTGCTGATAATCAGTGACTGCTGTTGATTTAAAATATCTTTAAAGGATGATTTCCCTTTTTCTGTACTTGTTTGCTGAATATATTGCTCTTTAGATATAGCTGGGACGATTGGTTGAATTGGACGTACCATTATTCTTCTCCTTCCTCATTTTCAGAAGGGTCTGTTGCTTCATTTTCTGAATCGTTATCTGCTGCTTCTCCTTTAATCCCTACTTCAATTACTGTATCAGCATAGATTTTTTCACCATTCTCCAGATGGAGAACAGCCCATCCTTCCTGCTGCGATACAGACACAACTTTACTGGTTTCAGTGCCTGTTTCTCTTCCTGTTTCATCATCAAATGTTCTATAGCTCACTGTCTCTCCAATCATATGACTATATTGAATAGCTGGTGAGACAAGCTGATTATTCACCAGGAGCTCCATTGATTTGGACATATTCATCATTTGCTCCAAGGAAGAAAAACTTGCCATTTGTGCAATAAATTCTGATTCATCCATGGTATTCATCGGATTTTGGTTTTGCATTTGCGCAACCAATAATTTTAAAAATTCGTCTTTTCCCAGTTCCGTAGAAGGGGCTCTTTCTTTTGGCTGATTACTTAAATATAAAGATGAGTCTATCGAAGTGATTGTTGTCACCGCCTTTCAAAACCTCCTGGATAAGCTTTTTACGCAGCTTCATCCCTGATTAAATTTGTTCCTCTATATTTTGAGAAAGTAATTTCTCCATAAACGATTCAAATGACTCCGCTTCAGCGGATTGCTCCTGTTCATTTGAATCAGCAGATGTCCCTTGCTGCTCCGTTTGCTGCTGCTCATTTTGATTTTCTTTCGAGCTTTTCGATGCATCTGTTTGGGAGACAGTCAAATTATCTTGTCTTTCAATCGTTACCTGATGCGGTGAAAACACATTCCGCAGCTGATGCAGATTAGATTCCAATACTTCCTTCACGGCTTTAGAAGAAACAAGCATCTGAACTGTCAGCTCTCCATTTGCCTGAACAAAACGAATCGTCATATCTCCTAAATTATCAGGCCTTAAATGAATCAATATTGGGTTTTGCCCCCGTACAAAGTTTTGCAGACGTTGATTTTGAACAATTGTTTCAATTTTATCAATCAGCTCTTTACCTGATAAAGTCTTTGAAGCATCCGTTTCTCCCATATGAACAATAAATTGCTCTACTCTGGAGAGAGGGAGATTGTCTTGCTTAAATACTGCAGGTGATGCACCTTGAAAAGAAGTTTGCAGCCATGCTGCCAATTTAGGCTCGATGCGTGCAGTAACTTCGGACACTTGCTTTGCTGAATGATTTTTTTCTGCTTGACCAGCTGCATTGACATCACTATTCTGCTTCATAACCCCTGAGGATACTTCTTTAAAAATGGATTGCAGCCAGGATGCTACCCTAGCTTCCGCCCGCTGTAATCCTTCTGTATCTAGTGTAGATGCTTGCTGCGACTGCAGTTTTGCTTCCGTAGATAAATATAGCCCCTGCAATTGTTTTACTGCCTGTTCAACAACGGCAGCATCCGCTTTTTGCATGTGCTGTTGAATGGCGTGTATGAATTGTTGTAACCTAGTACTTGCTTGCCCATCAGCCCGACTCCAATCCCCTCGTATATCATTCAACAATTTTTTATCTATTAAATCGCCCTCTGCCAATAGATCGGTTATCTGATTTACTATTTGCTCTACAGCAGCAGAATCAGCTCTTCGCATTAACTGATTTAAATTCAGCAAAACCTTGTTTATTTCTAATGCTTTAAAGCCTGTAACGTCATTCGTTTGGCCTTCTAACAGATTTGCATCCAGCAGCTGATATGCAATTTGGTTTATTGCCTGACCAAACATGGATGAATCTGTTTTTTGTATTTGCTGATAAATATCATCCAGCACTTCCTGTTTATCCATCTCCGGATTTTCCTCGAAAAACTGATTCCAGGACTGTAATAAATTCGTTAACATCCCGGCTGTCTTATCTATGTCTGCTGCTTTTTCAATACCTTGTAATAGCTTTACTATTTGGTTATAAACATCTATGGCCGCTTGTAGATTTGCTTTCATTTCCGCCGCCAGCTCCAGCTGGTCCAGCGAGGATAGACGCTGACTAAACAGGTTCTCTAGCATGACCTTCTGCTGCTCATCCTTTTCTCCGGCCGAAACTTTCTGCTGAGCAGAGAGGCTTTGCATGACTAAGGCAGCCATTTCTTCCTGCAAAACAGGATTATCCTTCAAAATAGCAAGTACTTCATCCGGCAGTAATTCTTCCAGATTTTCATATGTATCTGTAAGCTGCCGCGACTGTTCTGTTTGATTATGAAGTTCAGGCAAGGGGTTCTTTTTCTGTAATAACAAATCTCCAAAGCTTGTACCTTGCTTTGTTTTTATTTGTGCATCCGTCTGCTGAGGAAAGATAAGATCAGCTATATTTAACATGATCGTGTTCATTTTTCCACCTCCTTTCAAAGTATTTTTTATGTGTAAAATTCCTTTCCGGGAATTACTCCATTAACATTTGTGTATAGGTTGTCGCTGCCTCAACGTTCATCTGCTGTAAAATATCACCGCGATCACCTGTTGACATTTCTTCTAAAATCGTTATAGCTAAATCATCTTCCAGATTTTCCAGAATAGCTGCAGCTTCCTTACTTTTCATACTTTCTAACGTTCTTGTCATCGAGCTTTTTTCAGAAACCGCCCCTGCTTCTGTTTGTGACTGCTCTTCCTGCTGTTCACTGCTGCCTTCTGCTTCATCAACGTTTTCCATTTCATCTAATTCATCCTGCAAGCTGTTAATCTGACTCTCTAAATCAGCAATTGTTTCCTCCAGCTCTTGAATCTGTTCATCTTTATTATCAATGATGTCATTTCTGCTTTCCAATTGATTTTGCAAAGCCCGCAAGTCATTTGCAGTACCTATCTCCTCATCATCCATCAACATTTCTCCAACAACAGGGAGGGATTTCCCTTGTTCCTTCAACCAATCCAATGTATTAAATCCAGCAATATGTAAAACAAAAACACCAATAACAGCCAGGATGAAAAGTGGCATAGCTATTAAAAACAGCTTTAAAAAGATACCGCCTGAAGATTTTTTAACTTCCGTTCCATTTTGTTTTTTATTTTTCATCATTTTCACCTTTGATTTTGTCTCATATATTGCTGCATGGACATCTCATCCATAAAATCAGCTTCCTGTTTTCTTATGACTGCTTGTGCTTTTTCTCTTTTTAAATCAATGATCCTGTCATATTTTTTAAACTCCATGTAAGCTTCAGATAATTTTGTTTGCTTCGAATTCATATCATTTCTCGCTCTTTGCACTAAAACCTGTACGGTTTGAATTTGGTTTGTCAATTTTTCAATATAAGCAGACTGCTCTTTTATTCTCTCAATCGACGTAGACGCTTGAATGGCATTTTCAAAGGAATTTTCTGCTATTTCCTTTTTCTTCAATAAATTATAAAGCTCTTTTGCAATCCTCTCGAACGTTTCCTGCGATTCTGCGTAAGCCTTTTGCGCTACTTGTCTCTCATTATCATGCATATCCCTTATTTTCGTTAAACCGGATATCTTAGCCATTTAATAAACCAACTCCTTTATTCAACCAGGTTTTTCATCATCTGTATGGTTTCTGCAAGACTTACCTGCTCGTAGACCCCTTGCTTTAAAAAAGAAACAATATGTGGATATGATGCAACAGCCAAGTCAATTTCGGAACTTGCTCCTTTTTTATATGCACCGATCGAGATTAACTCGTTATTTTCTTCGTATGTCGAAAGAAGCGCCCTCAATCTTGCAGCAATCTGCTGGTGCTCATCTGTTGCAATAACATTCATCACTCTGCTAATGGACTTGAGAATATTGATTGCGGGGTACTGCCCCCTCTCTGCAATTTTACGGTCCAAAACAATATGACCATCTAATATACCTCTTACCGCATCAGCAATCGGCTCATTCATATCATCACCGTCAACAAGCACGGTATAAAAACCTGTTATCGAACCATTTTCATCTGTCCCGGCCCGCTCTAAAAGCTTTGGTAATATGGAGAACACACTTGGCGTATATCCTTTTGTCGTTGGCGGTTCTCCAACAGCCAGCCCAATTTCCCTTTGTGCCATTGCCACACGTGTAACAGAATCCATCATTAGGTTCACATTTAAGCCCTGCTCCCTGAAATATTCACTGATCGCAGTCGCTGTGTAAGCTCCACGAATCCGCATCAGTGCAGGCTGATCAGAGGTAGCTGCAACAATTATGGACTTTTTCAGCCCTTCTTCTCCTAAATCATGCTCAATAAATTCCCTAACCTCTCTGCCCCGCTCTCCAATGAGAGCAATAACATTCACATCGGCATTACTGTTCCTTGCAATCATTCCCAGCAATGTACTTTTACCGACACCACTTCCTGCAAATAAACCTACACGCTGCCCGATTCCCATTGACAAAAAGCCATCAATCGCCCGAACACCAACCTGTAACGGCTCCCTGATTGTCGGACGGGCAAGCGGATTAGGCGGCTTTCGCTCTGTCTGATAACCTGTTAAGCCCTTAGGGAGAGATACAGTGTTTAAAAGCGGTTTTCCTAAAGGGTCCAGCACTTTGCCTATTAAACTCCGGCCAACCTTTACTTTTAATGGGTTTCCTGTTGCTTCTACCAAACAGCCTGACCCGACTTCATTCACTTCCCGATAAGGCATTAAAATTATTTTTTCATTCTGAAACCCGACAACTTCCGCTAAGATAGAATCACCCTTATCAGAGCTTGTATGAATGTAACAAACCTCACCGATATTTGCAGCCGGACCTTCCGACTCAATCATCAAGCCTACAACACGAATCACTTTTCCAAACCGTTTGTATGGAACTGTTTTTTCAATGACTGCAATCAACGCTTCTGTGTTCATTGCACATCCTCCATCACATAATCTATTAATGCTTCCCGGATTTTTTCCAGCTGTGTGTTCACACTTGTTTCTATCTGACCATGTGGATACTGGATCATACAATCTGTTGGTTGAAGGCTCGTATCAGCATGAATAGAAAGCTTCGTTTCATCCCCGACTAAACGCTGCAGTTCTCCCTGATAAGAATGAACTTCCTCATAATAATCCGGGTGGATAACAATGACAATCACCGGTTGATATCTGACTTCATCAAGTGCTTCTTTTATCAAGGACCTGATATAATCCGGCTGCCCCTTCAGCTCATGATGCAAAACTTTATTTGCTACTGCCATGGATATCTCCACAATACTTTCCGCTTGTTTTTCCAGTGCCTGATGGTAATCCTCTTTCGCTATATCAACGATATGATTTGCTTCCTGTAGTTTGTGTTCAAACTGCGTGTAAGCTTCTTGCTTTCCATCCTCATACCCCTGTTGAAATCCCTGCTGCCGGGCTTGCTTTATTAATTCCTGCTTTTCTGTTTCCCACCTGTTTCGTGCTTCTTCTATCTGATGATCAGATTCCTCTATCCGTTTTTTTTGCTGTTCTTCTATGGAAGCCAGCTCTTGCTTTTGCAGGGAAATTGTCTCCGTTAATTGCTGATGTACTTCTGTTGCATCCTCCGCAGATGTAATTGCCGGAGGAATGATAGATTCAATTGGCTTAATCGATATTTGTTTCTTTAAATTAGACAATAATATCGTCTCCCCCGCCACGTGCCACAACGATTTCACCTTTTTCTTCCAGTCCGCGTATGACATTGACAATTCTTGTTTGTGCTTCTTCTACATCTGCTAATCGTACTGGTCCCATAAATTCCATTTCTTCTTTAAAGGTTGTTACCATTCGTTCGGACATGTTTTGGAATACAATCTCTTTCACTTCGTCGCTCGCTACTTTGAGAGACAGTCGCAGGTCATCATTGTCAACTTCTCTTATCACACGCTGAATAGCACGATTATCCAATGTAACAATATCTTCAAATACAAACATTCTTTTCTTAATTTCTTCTGCCAGATCAGGATCCTTAGACTCTAAAGCTTCTAAAATGGTTCTCTCCGTGGAACGATCGACACCATTCAATACTTCTACCACCGTTTGTATACCGCCTGTTTGTGTATAATCTTCTGTCATAGAAGAAGATATATTTTTTTCAAGCACCTGCTCTATTTGACTGATAATCTCCGGTGAGGTTGAATCCATTGTAGCAATTCTGCGGGCTACATCAGCCTGTATATCTTTGGACAAAGCAGAAAGTATTTGGCCGCTCTGTTCTGCATCCAGATAAGAAAGAATAAGTGCAATCGTTTGTGGATGCTCTCCCTGAATATAATTCAAAACCTGTTGTGGATCTGCCTTTCTTGCAAAATCAAATGGTCTTACCTGTAAGGAAGAGGTTAACCGGTTAATAATACTGGATGCCTCTTCCTTCCCAAATGCTTTTTCTAAGACCGTTTTGGCATATCCTATCCCACCTTGGGAGATATAATCTTGTGCAACCGCAATCTGGTGAAATTGGTCCAATACTTCTTCTTTTAGTGCTGAATCTACTTTTTTAACAGAAGAAATATCCAAGCTCAGCTTTTCAATTTCTTCTTCTGATAAATACTTATACACTTGCGCTGATACATCCGGGCCTAATGAGATTAAAAGAATGGCTGCTTTTTGTCTTCCTGTCAGTGTATTTTTTCTTGCCATAAATAAAACCTCCTAATCTTCATTTATCCAGCTGCGTAATAATTTTGCAAACTCTTCCGGTTTATCACTTGCAATTTTCTCAAGCTGCTTTCTTCTGACCATTTCCTCTGATTCTTCCGCAGAAAGCTCAGGAATAATCGGCTCTTCATGTGCCGTAACGGATACCGCTTCTTCCTGCACCTCTTCTTCCATCCACTCTTCCTCTGTACGGTTTCTTCGGAGCATAACGATTAAAACAATTACCGCAATTAATAATACCCCGCCAGCAATATAAACCCATAAAGGAATTCCTGCTCCTGCCGGCTCTTCCTGCCCACCTGCAGAAGTGCTGAATTCTTGAAAAACAATGGATGTATTTGCCGCCGTTTCTTCATCCTGCAGCTCACCATCAACCGATGTTTCTATGATAGAATTCAGGATCGATTCAATACCTTCTTCAACATCTGTCTGTTCCTGCTGGTTTAAAAATTCTATTTCTCCATCTGCACCCTGTCTTGCGCTATTTACTGCTACTTGTATACCAAGGTCTCTGACCTGATAGGGGCTTTCTACAATCTCACGACGAATACGATTAAACTCATAATTAATGGTTTCTCTATCTAATTCATATTCCCCATTATCCCCTTCGCCGGCAGGAAAGTTAGCAATATCTTCTTCTCCTGCGCCCACAACACCGTCCGGATCTCCCTGACCTGTATAAGATTCCTGAATCGTCTCCAGGCTAACCGGTATACCTTCCATTGCTTCTAAATCGACAGGCTCTACTAAATCCTCTGTACGGTTTTCTTGGGAAAAATCAATATCTGCAGTAACGGAAACGACAATATTTTCATTTCCTACCATCGTTCCGAGCATTTGCTGTAATCTGCGTTGTATGTCTCTCTCTACATCTCTTTTAATAGATTGCTGATTCGAATATGTATCCTGACCTCCGGCAAATTGCGTATCCCGATCATAATATTCAAAGTACTGGTTCATAATAATAATATCTTCAGGATCTAAATTAGGAATCGCCTTCGAGACAAGATGATAGAGGCCTTCTACCTGATTCCCTTCAAATTGATATCCCGGCTGCGTATGTAACATGATGGCAACACTTGCTTCACCTGCTTGTTCATCAGCAAACACAGGCTGTTCCGGCATATTTATCATGACATTTGCATCGTGAATGCCCTCAATTCCCGAAATCAAATTTCCAAGCTCTGTTTGCATCGCATCTAATTTCATAACGCTGAATTCATTCTCGGTAATACCCCAGGAAGCATTTTCGCTAAAAAAAGAATAATCAATACTCCCGCTGCTTGGAAGCCCCATCGAAGCGAATTCCAATAATAACGAATCAACCTGTCCTTCAGGAACCAGAATGGAGGTTCCGCCATTTTCAAGCTCATAGGGAACAGATCTCGCATCTAATTCCGTTGTAATTTGACCGGCTTCCTGCAAGGATAAATTATTATACAAAGGAACATTATTTGTACTTGAGCTAAAGTAAATCACCGCGGCAATTATCATAACGGCTAAAGCTGCACTGCCAATTATCGTTCCTTTCTGCCCCTTGGATCTGGACTGCCAAAAAGTAACAGCAGATTCTCTCCATTTTTGTAATTTCTCGTTCATATACACTACCCTCACTAAGTTCAAAACTAATATCTATGTTCTGCCTATCTGCTAAATGTCCTTACACCTGCATCCGCATAATTTCATTATACGCATCAATTACTTTACGCTGTACCTGCACACCTGTTTCCAATGTAATACTTGCTTTCTGAGCTGTAATCATTACATCGTGAAGGTTTTCTATACTGCCGTTTGCCAGTCCTTCTGTTTTCTGATCTGATTCTAACTGAATATGATTTAAATCCTCTATAGCGTTTTGTAACAATGAAGAGAAATTATTCTGTGCCTGACTTGGAGTTAAACGCGAAGATTGTCCCTCATCAACTTGGTTTACCGGAGGGAGATAGGTTCCAATTGTATTCATTCCGTTCTGCCACCTTTATCTTTTTATTTTCCAATTTCTAATGTTTTCATAAGCATGCCCTTGCTCGCATTAAAAGCTGTTACATTTGCTTCATACGAACGGGAAGCGCTCATTAAATCAACCATTTCTTTTAATGGATCAACATTAGGCATTTCTACATAGCCTTCCTCGTTTGCATCAGGATGTTCCGGGTTGTATACCAGCTCAAATGGTGTCTGGTCTTCTATAATTCTTGTTGCCCTCACACCACCGCCAGATACATTATTCCCTTCTGCATACTTTAACATTTGCTTAAATGAAGGCTGTCCTGTGCCAAATACAGCCATTTTTCGGCGATAGGCTTCGAATTCTCCGTCAGCATTTTGTGTAGCGCGGGTTGATTGCGCATTTGCCAAATTGGAAGACACCAAATCCATACGCAGCCTTTGTGATGTCAGACCGCTTGCACTAACATTCATTGATTGAAAAATAGACAATTTTAATTTCCTCCCCGAATAACAGATTGCAGACTGCTAAATTTTCCATTCATACGATCAATAAGACTATTATAATAGATTTGATTTTTAGCAAGCTCTGACATTTCTTTATCAATATCGACATTATTACCATTGTGATTATATGTAGTTGATGTATCTTTTACTATCCGGTAAGGTCTATCTCCCGCAGATCCGAAGTTCAAGTGACGTTCATTTGTTGTTCTCGCCTGAAGACCATCCATCTCATTTTCCAAAGCAGATCTAAAATTTACTTTTTCAGCTTTATAATTCGGTGTGTCAGCATTTGAAATATTATTTGAAATAACATTATTTTTTGCAGAAGCATACTGTATAGAATTTTCTAAATGACTAATCGTTCCACTAAATAGGTTCATTTTCTCATTTACACCTCTTTTTTTATCACAACACCCATAAATGACATTGGTTGTACGAATTAATTTTAAATTAAGTCGCAGACAAAGTCTACGCAATTTCTACATAATTCTTGTCAAATTTAAAAACAGATCTTCAGGACTAGGTTAAAAGACTCGATTTTTTGTTTTTTATTGAATTTTACTGACAAATTGTTTATTTAATATCTCGATAAGGGTGGCTTTTATAAGTTTTCATCTCTATAAACCAACACAACCCAGGTATTTAGACCTCTTTTTCATTCTACCCTTTCTAGACAAGGAATTCAATATACTCATTTTAAAATAATGTTAAATATAATTTACTATATCGATTTCAGTTTTTTCTAACTAATTAGAGAAGCTCCAATTTAATCATCTTTTTGACATCCTCCGTTAATGCATTTACCTTCTTTTTTTAGACTTGTTCTATTAAAATTTTTATGATTTTTGACATATTTCTTTCTAAAATTTCATCCTTTACCTGTATAAAAAGAAAAAAAGCTGTGGAGGACCTACCCTCACAGCCTTTTTACACTTATTAGCGTGTACGGATTTTTTCTAATTCTACCAAAAATTTATCGTTCAGTACTTTAATATACGTTCCTTTCATACCAAGTGAACGGGATTCAATAACTCCTGCACTTTCCAGCTTACGCAATGCGTTAACGATAACAGAGCGTGTAATTCCTACACGATCAGCGATTTTACTTGCCACTAACAAGCCTTCTTTTCCATTTAACTCTTCAAAGATATGATCGATTGCTTCCAGCTCACTGTAAGATAAAGAGCTGATCGCCATCTGTACAACAGCTTTGCTTCGTGCTTCCATTTCGATTTCTTCTGTTTTCTCATGAAGAATTTCCATTCCCACAACCGTAGCACCATATTCAGCTAACAGTAAATCATCATCATTGAATGTTTCGTTCACACGGCCAATGATTAATGTTCCTAAGCGTTCTCCTCCGCCGATAATTGGAACGATTGTCGTATAACCATTTTTAAATAACTCTTTATTTTCAACCGGGAACACCGTATGTTTGTTGTCAATATCAAGGTTTGCCGTAGTCTCACGAATTTCCTGTAATCCTTCTGTATACTCTGCAGGAAATTGTTTCTCCTCAAGCATTGATTTCATACGATCATTTTCAACCTCTTGATTCACCGCAACACCTAATAACTTACCGCGCCGGCTGACAATGTACACATTCCCGCGAATCACATCACGCAGTGACGCTGACATTTCGTTAAAGTTTACCGACTTTCCTGTTGCTGTTTGTAACATTGCATTAATTTTTCTTGCTCTCGTTAATAAATCCATTTGATATTCCTCCATTCAAAAATTTAAATTATAGTATAAATTGACTTAGATCCTTGTTTTTAGCAATTACTGAAAGCTTATCATCAACATAGGCACCTGTAATTTCAACTTCAGCCATTGAAATATCAGGAGCTTCATAGGATAGGTCTTCTAATAATTTTTCTAAGATAGTATGCAGCCTGCGTGCTCCAATGTTATCTGTGTTCTGATTGACATCATAGGCAATTTGCGCAAGTCTTTCTATAGCTTCGTCCGTAAATTTAAGTTTTATACCTTCTGTTTCTAGCATAAGCTTATATTGCTTTAGCAAAGCATTAGAAGGCTCTGTTAAAATTTGCTTAAATTCATTGATCGTCAGCTTCTCTAACTCAACACGGATTGGGAATCTTCCCTGCAGCTCCGGAATCAAATCAGAGGGCTTTGACATATGAAAAGCTCCCGCAGCGATAAACAGGATATGATCTGTCTTTAATGCTCCATGCTTAGTAACAATTGTTGATCCCTCTACAATCGGCAGAATATCTCTTTGCACACCTTCTCTGGAGACATTCGCAGAACCTTCCTGCTTTCCTGCTACTTTATCAATCTCATCTATAAAAATAATACCTGTTCGTTCAGAGCGCTTAATCGCTTCCTGGGTGACCTCATCCATGTCAACAAGCTTTTGTGCCTCTTGCCGGGTTAACACTTTTCTTGCCTCCGAAACTGTTAATTTACGTTTCTTTTTCTTCTTGGGCATAAATTGACCAAATGCATCTTGCATATTCATCCCCATTTGTTCCATTCCCGAACCTTGCAGCATATCAAACATAGAAGGTGGAATTTCTTCTATTTCAATAGAAACATAATGATCTTCCAGCTCACCTAAAGCTAACTGATGGGCAATTCGCTTTCTCTTTGATTTAATTTCTGATTCCTGATTAGAAGCGTCATCTTCTTGATCTTCATCCGGATCGGAAGCTTGAAACAGCATTTCAAATGGATTCTTCACAGAATTTTTAGATTTTGTTTGCGGGACAAGCAGCTTTACAAGTTTTTGATTCGCCTCTTGTTCAGCCAAGCCCATGACATCTTCCATCTTTTCTTCCTTCACCATCCGAACAGCCTTTTCAACTAAATCACGAACCATGGATTCAACATCTCTGCCGACATAACCGACTTCCGTGAATTTTGTAGCCTCTACTTTAATAAATGGTGCACCGACCAGCTTCGCAAGCCGTCTTGCTATTTCCGTCTTACCTACACCTGTCGGACCAATCATTAATATGTTTTTGGGCACAACCTCATCTTGAAAATCTTCCTCCAGCTGCATGCGTCTATAGCGATTTCTTAGTGCTACAGCCACCGATTTTTTCGCTTGCTTCTGTCCGATAATATATTGATCCAGCTGATTCACTATTTGCTTTGGCGTTAAGTCCACCGTCATTAAAAGCTTCCTCCTTTATCAAGATTTCATTAAAAGCAAAAACTTATTCCAGTACTTCTAACGTAATCTGATCATTGGTAAACACGCAAATATCTCCTGCAACTTCTAATGCTGTTCGCGCAATTTCAGCAGCAGGCAGCTCAGGTGCTTTTTGAAGCAATGCTCTGCCGGCACTTAATGCATAATTGCCTCCAGAACCTATTGCAAGGATACCATCATCCGGTTCAATGACTTCACCTGTGCCGGAAACAAGGTACATATTCTCCTTATTCATTACTATCAGCATAGCTTCCAGTCTTCTGAGAACTTTATCAGAACGCCATTCTTGTGCCAATTCAACAGCAGCTCTTGTCAGATTGCCATTAAACGCCATTAGCTTGCCTTCGAATTTCTCAAATAACGTGAAAGCATCTGCTACAGAACCGGCAAAACCAGCCAGAACTTTTCCATTGTATAGCGTTCTTACCTTTTTTGCTTTGTGCTTCATAATAACAGCATTGCCTAATGTGACTTGCCCATCACCACTCATTGCACATTTCCCGTTATGCTGTACTGCAAATATAGTTGTAGCATGCATTTGAGAGTCCATAGATCCACCTCACCTAATTTTTATCATTTGCGCGCGGATGACTTTTCATATAAGCCTTCTTTAGATGCTCTTTAGAAACATGCGTGTATATTTGTGTAGAGGATAAGCTTTCATGTCCCAGCAGTTCCTGTACAGATCTTAAATCGGCTCCCTCATTCAACATATGCGTTGCAAAAGTATGTCTGAGCTTATGAGGGTGCACTTGTATATTTACAGAAGCTTTTTCAACTATTTTATTTAATACAGTACGAATGCCTCTTGTGGTTATCGGCTTCCCTCTTGCATTTAAAAATACATACTCTGTCATGTTATTTGATTTATTCAGTAAATTTATTCTTCCATTGAGCAAATACTTTTCCAAAGCCGCTTCTGCAAAGCTGCCGAAAGGGACATAACGCTCTTTTCGTCCTTTTCCTTTTACAAAAATGGTTCCTATTGAAAAATCAATATCCTTTATCTGCAATTGCTGACATTCACTGACACGAATCCCGGTTCCATACAGAACCTCCAGCAACGCTTGGTCGCGCTGTCCTAAATCCAACGTCACATCACTTACACAAAAAAGCTTCTCCAGCTCTTCTTCATATAAAAACCCAGGGACATGCTTTTCTGCTTTCGGCAGGGTCAGCTGCGTAAACGGATTTTCCACCACAATTTTCTCCCGTTCTAAAAAACGGTAAAAACTCCTCAATGAAGATATTTTTCTGGAAACAGACCTTCTGCTTAATGCATCATTATATAATTCTGTAAGGAATACCCGAACTTCCCGGTAGCTTACGTCCTTTAAATCATTTACATCTTCTCTTTGCATAAAAGCTTCGAATGTTTCTAAATCAGCCCGATAGTATTGAACCGTATACGGCGAGGCATTTTTTTCAATTTGTAAATATTCTATAAAGTTATCCATATATGGTTTTAAATTCACAAAGAAGTCACCTCTTCATCGTATAACGGATAAAGCATAGCATACTCCATATAAGAATGCAATGAATTTAACGAAATTGTAATAAAATTCAGAAAGGTGCTTGTGTTTAAGAAAATTCAATGAAGGAACCAAAAGCGTAAAGCGCCCGTTTAAAAACGTAGAGATTACGCCCCGAGCTGTGGGGTAGTTTACCTTGGCCGAACTTTCTTTCATTTAAGAGATAAAGGAAACTTGCCCCTCTAGGGATATGTCGACGTCAGGCCTTAGCGGGGGCTTAGTCAACCTTGCTTCATCTAGAGCCGATGTTGACTTTCCCCATAGGCATAAGTGCGACTTTAGCTCTGCCTAGGCATGCCGGCTTGCCAATCCTAAATCCTCTTTAATGTCATGAAATCTCTAAAATTTGACGCTTGGAGCTGGACATGGCTGTTCTTGAATAAGAATTAAATCATCCAAATTAGATATTTACCTATGCAAAAATCATTGGCAGGATGTCAGAGTGTATATAAGCGCCGGCCTTCTTTTTTCTTTTCTATTGTCAAGATGTTAAAAAGGGCTGTAGCGGCGTGTTTCAATCATTAGGAGCACTATCATTGGACATGCTCTGTAAAGGGAAATACCTTACCAAATAGAGATTATAATAACAATTATAATTTTAGTCAACTTTAAGGTTCTTTATACGATTTTAAATACAAAAATAGCCGATCAGATGACCGGCTATTTTTGTGCAACTTCCTTATACTCACAATTGGAGCATTGAACTTGTGTTTCTTTTTTACTTTTCTTTTCAACAAGCATGGATTCACATTTTGGACAGGTTCTGGCAATGGGCTTATCCCATGAAACAAAATCACATTCCGGAAACTGATCGCAGCCATAGAATGTCCGCTTTTTCTTTGATTTTCTTTCTACCACATCACCTTTATGGCATTTCGGACAAGTGACACCTATTTTCTTCAAAATTGGCTTGGTATTTCGGCAATCAGGAAAATTAGAACACGCTAAAAACTTGCCATACCGCCCCATTTTATATACCATTTCATGACCGCATTCTTCACAGTCTATTCCTGCAGGTTCATCACGTATTTCTACCTTTTCCATTTCAGCTTCTGCTTTTTCAAGTCGCTTACTGAAGTCCTGGTAGAATTCATCAATAATTTGAATCCAGACTGTTTTCCCTTCTTCAATGGAATCTAAGTCTGTTTCCATTTTCGCAGTAAATTCCGCATCAATGATTTCCGGGAAAAACTCTTTGACAAGCTCACAGACGATCGTACCCAGCTCTGTTGGTACAAATCGTTTGTTATCCATTGATACGTAGCCTCTGCGCTGAATCGTATCTAAAGTCGGCGCATATGTTGATGGACGGCCAATCCCCAGTTCTTCCATAGTTTTAACCAGCCTCGCATCTGTATAACGTGGGGGCGGCTGTGTGAAATGCTGATTTGGCTTGACTTCTGCTGCTTCCACCTTCATGCCTTCTTCCAGATCCGGCAATATTTTATCTTCCAGCTTCTTATTATCATCATTGCCTTCCACGTACACTTTCATAAAACCCTTGAATTTAATTTTGGAACCAGTTGCACGAAACTCTACACCATTATTCAGCAGCTGCACGGTCATTGTATCCATGACAGCCGGAGCCATTTGGCTGGCAACAAAGCGCTCCCAGATAAGCTTATATAGGCGCAGCTGGTCTCTAGATAAAATATTTTTTAATTCTTTGGGATCACGCAGAGTGGAGGTTGGGCGAATAGCCTCATGGGCATCTTGGGCACCACTTTTATTTTTAGCTGGACCTTGTTCACCAAGATAATTTTCTCCATAGTTCTTTTTGATATATTCTTTTACTTCTTCCTTGGCTCCATCTGAGATTCTTGTGGAATCTGTACGCATATATGTGATCAGACCTGTAATGCCGCCAGAAGAACGGCCTAAGTCTATTCCTTCATATAATTGCTGGGCAATCATCATCGTTTTCTTGGCCCGGAAATTAAGCTTTCTTGCCGCTTCCTGTTGAAGAGATGAAGTCGTAAATGGAAAAGCAGGATTCCTTTTTCTTTCTCTTTTCTTCACACTTTGAATAGTGAATTCTTTTCCATCTAATTTCTTCTTAACCTCTTCTACATCATCGTTTGTCTGAAGCTTGGTTTTTTTACCGTCAATACCGTAAAAGGAACCTTCAAATCTTTCCTCTCCTTTTGCAAATATGGCATCGATAGACCAGTATTCTTCAGGCTTAAAATTCTCAATTTCTTTTTCTCTATCAATAATCATTTTTAATGCAACAGACTGCACACGCCCTGCACTCAAGCCTTTTTTTACTTTCTTCCATAATATCGGGCTGATATTATAGCCTACTAATCGATCCAGGATACGCCGGGCCTGCTGGGCACCTACCAGGTCTAAGTCTATTGGACGAGGGTGCCTAAACGACTCTTTAATAGCATCCTTCGTAATCTCATTAAAAACAACACGGCATTTTGACTGTTCATCAACATCTAATGCATGTGCTAAATGCCATGCAATCGCTTCTCCTTCACGATCCGGATCGGCTGCGAGATAGATTTTTTTTGCTTTTTTGGCTGATTTTCTTAAATCCTTCAGTATATCCCCTTTTCCCCGTATGGTAATATACTTTGGTTCATAATTTTCTTCCACATTTACTCCCATTTGACTTTTAGGCAAATCACGAATATGGCCCATGGAAGCTTTTACTGTATATTTTTTTCCTAAATACCGTTCAATCGTCTTCGCTTTTGCAGGCGACTCAACGATAACAAGATAATCTGACATGTACGTTCCTCCCATAATGAGGTTGACAATTTACGAATAGAAATCGTTCCTAATATTATAGATAGAATACGATTTTGTCAAACACTATTTATTGAATAATTCAATATCATCTTGAAAATAGTAATTCCATTCTGTGTAAATATCTTCCGCTGATTGAATTAATTTTGCACCATCCTGAATGATTTCATTACAACCAGTGCACTGTTTTATAAGCGGATTGCCTGGCACAGCAAATACGTCTCTGCCTTGATCAAGAGCCTGGTCTACTGTAATCATTGTACCGCTCTTTTGCATTGCTTCTATCACTAAGGTTCCCATTGTCAAACCGCTTATAATACGATTTCTTTCAGGAAAATGAAATTTTTGAGGCGGCTGATCAGGAGGATATTCTGACAAAACCAGACCTTTCCTTACTATTTGTTGATACAAAGGAATATGCTCTTTTGGATATATCGAATGAAATCCACTACCCAGAACAGCAATCGTATTCCCTTTCCTCTCTAATGTCAACCGATGCGCCATACTATCAACCCCTCTGGCCATTCCACTGACAATAACCCATTTAGCGTCTATAAGAGGAGTTACCGTAAAGCTTAACTTCCCGAAAGCTTCATTGGATGGATTTCTTGTACCAATCACACTAAGCATTGGCTGCTTTTGTAAAAGGCCTAGATTCCCTGCTCCATATAAAACAATCGGTGCGTCTTTTATTGTATTTAACATAGCGGGGTAATATTCGTCAACTATTGTGATGATATGGAAATCTCTTGATTCTTCCAATATTTTCTTTTTCAATTGCGAATTATGAAGGTCTTGCAAGAGGATTTGTGCTTTTTGCTGAGGAATTCGAATAATTTGTGACAATTCATGAGAGGATATCTGATAAATCATTTTCAATTCGGGATCTATCCGTACCCATTTCCGAATAAAAGGACGTGTGGCATAACGACATCGACTGAGATGAATAAGGCCAAAGCGATTAAAGCGGTCATTCAATATATATCAATCCCCTTTCTGTTATAATGAGATGCCCAGACATGATTCTGCTTCTATCTCTAGAGATAGAAGCAGAATATTTGTCAGGCTGATTTAAGATGCAGCCTAGGCTTAGTGCGTTTTACATTTTTCCTCTAAACCATTTTCTTTTAATGCTGCAATCATTGTTTCTCCCATTACAGAAGGGGTAGCAGCTACTTTAATCCCGCAAGATTCCAT
The DNA here is from genome assembly GCF_009389585.1 of Oceanobacillus sp. CFH 90083. GTDB lineage: Bacteria > Bacillota > Bacilli > Bacillales > Amphibacillaceae > Oceanobacillus. The sequence continues at coordinate 250,888 of NZ_VIYG01000005.1, forward strand.
GACACGGATTTTTTCATCGGCCGTACCTTTTCCTCCAGAGATAATCGCACCGGCATGACCCATGCGTTTTCCAGGAGGTGCTGTTACACCACCGATAAATCCAACAACTGGTTTTGTCATGTTAGCTTTCACCCACTCCGCAGCCTCTTCTTCTGCAGTTCCGCCGATTTCACCAATCATGATAACAGCTTCTGTTTCAGGATCTTTGTTAAATTCATCCAGTACATCAATGAAGTTAGTCCCATTAACAGGGTCTCCGCCGATACCAACTGCAGTCGTTTGTCCATAGCCGGCTTCTGTTAATTGATGAACCGCTTCATATGTTAATGTACCAGAGCGGGAAACAACACCGATATGCCCTTTCTTATGAATATATCCAGGCATAATGCCGATTTTTGTTTCATCTGCTGTGATAACGCCTGGGCAGTTTGGTCCAACAAGGCGCGTTTTCTTACCTTCCATATAGCGTTTTACCTTAACCATATCCATGACTGGAATATGCTCTGTAATACAAATCACTAAATCAAGCTCCGCATCTGTTGCTTCAATGATTGCATCAGCAGCAAAAGGCGCCGGCACATAGATAACCGATGCAGTTGCTCCAGTTGCTTTTACAGCATCTTCAACAGTATTAAAAACAGGTACTCCCTCTACTTCCGTGCCTGCTTTTTTAGGAGTAACACCGCCAACAATTTTCGTACCATATTCTAACATTTGCTTTGTATGGAAACGTGCCGTTCCACCTGTAATACCTTGGACTATTACTTTTGTATCTTTATTAATATAAACACTCATTCTAAGTCCGCCCTTTCCTATTTGTACGTCCTTTATTTGTAAGTCAATACACGGTTACTACTTATTTTACTGCAGCAACAATCTTTTCTGCACCGTCTGCCATCGAAGTTGCAGAAGTAATATTCAGACCTGATTTGTCTAAAATTTCCTTTCCGCGCTCTACGTTTGTACCTTCTAAACGAACAACTAACGGAATCGTCAGGCCAATTTGTTTTGTCGCTTCTACAACGCCTTCAGCAATGACATCACACTTCATAATTCCGCCAAAAATATTCACAAAAATTCCTTTTACATTTTTGTCTGAAAGAATGATTTTAAATGCTTCTGTTACTTTTTCAGCTGTAGCACCGCCCCCAACATCAAGGAAGTTAGCCGGATCGCCGCCATAGTGTTTAATAATGTCCATAGTAGACATTGCTAAGCCGGCACCATTTACCATACATCCGATATTCCCATCTAATGAGACATAGCTTAAATCGTACTTGGAAGCTTGAATTTCTTTTTCATCTTCTTCACCTAAGTCCCGCAGCTCTCCTATTTCCGGATGACGATAAAGAGCATTATCATCAAAATTTAATTTCGCATCTAATGCCAATACTTCGTTATCCCCTGTTGTTACCAGCGGATTAATTTCTGCAATCGAACAATCCTTGGCAACAAAAGCATCATAAAGTGCTGTCATAAATTTAACTGCTTTACCAAGTAATTCTTCAGGAATATTAATATTAAATGCTAGTCTTCTAGCTTGATAAGGCGCTAAACCAACAACCGGATCAATGACCTCCTTAAAGATCTTTTCAGGTGTTGCTTCCGCTACCTCTTCAATTTCTGTACCGCCCTCTTCAGATGCCATCATTACTACTCTGGATGTTGCCCGATCAAGAACTACCCCTACGTAATATTCTTTTTGAATATCACAGCCCTCTTCAATAAGTAAACGTTTTACTTCTGTGCCGTCAGGACCGTTTTGATGTGTTACAAGTGTTTTCCCTAAAATTTCATCCGCATATGTACGAACTTCCTCCAAGCTCTTTGCAACCTTTACACCGCCGGCTTTCCCACGTCCACCTGCATGGATTTGCGCTTTGACAACGGTTACAGGCGAGCCAAGCTTTTCTGCTGCTTCTACAGCTTCGTCTACTGAATAAGCAACATGACCGTTCGGAACTTTTACACCAAACTCTCGTAAAACTTGTTTACCTTGGTACTCATGAATGTTCATCTTCCATCCTCCTATCAAAATCAATGCAATACTATTGTATTAAAAATAGAGAAAATAAACAAGAAATAGGGAATATAAATTCAATATTATTTCTTTATTCGTGAAAGGTTCTTCATCAAAAAAATTTACGGCTGACAAGCTGGGTGGAGTTCTGCGCGTATATAATTCCTGCAACAGTATTCCGCAGCGATGAACCCTTCCAGTTCCAGTGCTTTCCAAGAGCTTGTTCCATCCCCCATATTTTCCCTCCATCATTTCAGCTATTCCCTCAGGTTACTGAACGTACCTGCTACTTATTTTCATATTGATCCTAATTAAGAGTATGAATGTAATGATGATTGTAAAACAGCAGCCCAGAAGCTCCGGCAAAACTTTTCTTCACTTGTTCTCTTTCCCAGTTTGCTTATCCGCCCGATAAATAAAGGCAAATACTTCTGAGACCACTTGGAACAGCTCTTCCGGGATTTGTTCGTTTATATTTAACTCTGCCAGAACCTCTACCAGAGAGGGGTCTGCTAAAATTGGTACATTATGCTCCTCCGCCCGCTCTATGATTTCTTCAGCAAGCAAGCCTTTCCCTGATGCAATGACTCTTGGTGCATCGTCCATATTTTGCTCATAGCTTAGGGCTACTGCTTTTTTACGTTTTTCATTCATACTCGAAAGTCCACCTTCCCTTGAACCGCCCTTTCAGCATCAGATTTTATTATCTGATGTTGTTGTTTATCCGCTTCTGTATATGGCTTACAGGTAATCGATGATACCTGATAGTTCATTTTTTCTAATGCTTCCTGCAGATTAGGTCGAAATTTGTCAACCAGCATCGGGGTTGTAGCCTGATCATTATAAATGGTAATAAATAATGATTTTTTTTGAACATGCAAATCAACAATTGTCTCTTTCATGCGATGCAGCTGCAAATCAAAAATAATGCGGCAGTGTTCAGGGTCAATACTCCCATCTGCTGTTTTCTTTCCTTCAAAATGCAAATTAATGTCCTTTGATAAACCTAACTTCTGACTGGGTATCTGGATGTTAGCCTGGATAAAATAACTGCTGTCATTCAAGTTATTTAATTGCATGCCGTTTAAAATATGGACAACCTGCTGCGCATTTTCTCTTCCTGCCAGGCCACTGTTCTGCAACATTTCCAGCAGTAGGTGCTTGAATTGCATGGCGTTTACATTATCTGTTTTTAAGGAGCTTTCTGCATTTAATCCTGCATCACGAAGAACCCATTGGAGCTGATGAAGGAATAGTTCTTTAGGATTATTGACGTTATTTTCATTGGAAGCAGTCCAGATATTTATCAGTCGCTCCAGCGCCTGATAATTTTTGGGCTCTCTTAACGCTTCCAATAACGGACGGACAGCACTTTCACTCTCCTGCATAATTGCTGCGTTATTGAAGGAGTATTGTGGAAACTCGGCAGTTAAATTTGTCTTAGACAGAGCTGCAGTGCTGCTTCCTTGGAGCATCGCCCCGTGTAGCATTTTTGCCTCTGCCATTAATTGCTTTTGATTTCTCAAAATAGCCTGAAGCTGTTCCTTCACCCCTTCAAAACTGCTTGTGAACGGTGCAGTCACCGCTCCTTGACTTTGTGGTGCAGGTGGATTCCATTGTTGTAACACATTCGTCCAGCCTGGCTTATCCAGTGCTTTGGAAACAAAACCGAGATTTTGAAGTAAAGGAAATAATACTGGTCTTGCTGCCTGAGCATCGGCAGTTAAGACAGCACGTACAGCACCTTGCTCAGATGGAAATCCTCTAAGGATATGCTCTAACATTACTTGCAGCATCGGCTGCTGTCCAGGTGGAAGAGAGCGATCAAGTGATGCTAAGCTGTTACTGATATTACCGTTTTGTATTGCCTGTACTGCCTGAAAAGAAGCTTGAGTAATAGGGATACGCATTTTCATTAATTGTATGAGAACAGGCTGTGCCTGTTGCTGCGAGAGTTTATTATCCCGAATATATTGTATGGCCTGCATCAAATCACTTCTCTGCATAGGTACCTGTTCTCTGACAAGAGCATGAACCAGTTGGGAAGTTAATTTATTTTCTTTGATCCCGAGCTGCTCCAGAAGACTACTGATCAGCTGCTGTCCATTTCGCTGTGCTCCTGTCATTACTTTTAATTCAGGCATTTTCCCTTCATTGGATGTGACTTGAAAAAAATATCTTCCGCCAACAGAAAGTGAAGCCTCAAGCTGAGCTATAATCTGATTGCCCTGAATTTGAATGGCCGCCCTGTTGTTTGCATAAAGCTGTTTAACCGTTCCTTGTAATACGTCGCCTGTCTTCAAATTATGGAGTAAGCTCGCTTTGGATGATTGCAGTAAGCTGCCCACCGTTGTGTTATCTTGAATCCTCATAACTTCTCCTCTTTTTCTTTATCGTTGCCCGAATGTTTTTTGAACTTCCTCTTTAATGGGAGCAAATGATGTTCTATGATAAGGCGTCACTCCGAATTGATTCAGCCCTTCTAAATGCGCTTTGGTTCCATATCCCATATTTTTATCAAAATCATAACCAGGGTATTCTTTATGTAATTCCTTCATAAATTGATCACGGGCTACCTTTGCCAAAACGCTGGCAGCTGCAATGCTGATGCTTGAGGCATCGCCTTTAATAATTGCTTCCTGAGAACAATTTAAGCGCGGCAGATGGACTGCATCTACCAGCACATGGTCGGGAGAGGGATTTAATCCGGCTAATGCTTCATACATTGCTTTTTTGGTTGCTTCATAAATATTGACTGTATCAATCACCTGATTATCTATAAAGGCAATATGATAGCTGACAGCATGCGCCTTGATATATGAACTATACGCTTCTCTTACATCCTCTTTCAGCTTCTTAGAATCATTTAACCCTATTAAACGAAAATCCTTGGGAAGGATAACAGCTGCCGCAACCACAGGTCCTGCAAGCGGCCCTCTTCCAACTTCATCTACACCTGCAATCTTGTCTGCTCCATTTATATATGCTTTATTCTCATATTGCTGCATTTCTTCAAACTGCTTTATTAAAAGTCTCTCACGTTCTTTTTTGCGATGATAGGATTTTAATAGTGTCTGGACACCTTTTCTTTCATCGTCAATCAGCATTTGCCACTCTTCAGATGTCAGATTATCCTCATTTAACAAACCTTTAATTTCTGCGATGGATTGTTTTTTCATTATGAACCTGCTTTCTTTTATTATCGTCATTTCGCTGAACATGTTAAGTTATCTTTTTTAAGTATGAAAATAGCCTACAAAGAAAAAATCCCTTGCAGGCTATGAAATACGTTTTAGTACGTCCTCTGTTATGGTTGTTCTAATGTAAATTTACCCAGCTTCCCGGTGCGCAGATCTTGAAGAACAATATCAGAGACTTTATCAAAATTTACGTGACCGCCGCTTTCCAATGCACCTCTTTTTCTGCCGATGCCTTCAAATAGCTCTACCATATCAGAGCTTTCTTCGATACCGTAACGCTCCTGTAAATAATTCGGATATGCTTCAAATAAGAAGCGAATAACAAATGCTGTGATATCCTGAAGGGGCAGGAGCTGATCCTTTATTGTTCCAATCGCAGCCAGCCGGTAGCCTACAACCTCTTCTTCAAATTTCGGCCATAAAATACCTGGTGTATCCAGTAATTCAAAGTCTTTCTTTATCTTAATCCATAATTGCTGTTTGGTAATCCCCGGGCGATCTCCTGTCTTTGCAATTTTTTTATTAGCAAGTCGATTTATCAGTGTAGATTTCCCTACATTTGGAATACCAACAATCATTGCTCTTGCAGGTCTGGGTTTAATGCCTTTTTTCTTAAGCTTATCCATTTTTTCTTGTCCCATTGCTTTTGCCAGCTGCACAACCTGCTGAATGTCTCCTTTTTGATTCACATCAACAGCAGCAGCCTGTATGCCATTGTCCTGATAGCTTTCTATCCATTCAGCTGTTCTTACAGGATCAGCTAAATCTTTTTTCATCAGCAGGACAAGCTTCGGTTTTTGTCCTAAAACTTCCTGCAGCATCGGGTTTTGTGAGGAGTACGGGGCTCTTGCATCAACTAGTTCTATCACAAAATCAACGAGCTTTAACTGCTCCTGCACTTCTCTCCGTGCTTTTGCCATATGACCCGGAAACCATTGTATAGGCATATCATTCACAATTCCTTTCATACCAAGCGTTTTCAACCTCTGTTTCGCTTTTGTTACTTTCTGCATTCACAGTCATCATAGCTTCTAATGCTAAATGCTAAGCAGACTACGATACAAGTATTATTTTCCCTGCTTATTTACTGAAATGTATACGATTCAATGGCCAGTAGACGAGGCTTGCCTTACCGACAACTTCATCCATCGGAACAACACCGATAATGCGGCTATCTGTTGAATTGCTTCGATTATCACCTAATACGAACACAGAATCTTCAGGAACGACTTCATACCCTTCTTCCAGCTCTTCTAACTCAAAATCATTTGTAAAGACCTGATCGTTTAAAAAAGGCTCATTCACTGGTTCGCCGTCAATATACAATATATTATCTCTTACAGCAACGTGCTCTCCAGGCAGACCAATGACACGTTTAATAAAGTCATTTTTCTCAGGAGCATGGAAAACAACGATATCAAAACGATCCGGCTCTCCAAGTGTATACGTAATTTTATTAACGATCATTTGATCACGGTCGTGCAAGGTTGGCAGCATAGATGGTCCTTCTACAACAATAGGCGCAAATAAAAACATTCGTACTAAGAACACAAAACCAAAAGCAAGTAATAATGCTTTTATCCAATCCAGCCATTCATTTTTTTTCTTCTTTCGTTCTTTACCTGTCATCTGACTTCCCCCGATAACTTCAGTCTACCTTTTATTGTAGCTAGTAAACTTTATATAAACAACTTCTAAGTATTATTATTTTTTGAATAATACTTTAGCAGTTAGCGAAACTAATCCTTACAATGTGCAGGATGGCTATAACATTATTTTTACACGAAGCCCTGTACAATGAAAAAGAGCTACTGCCAATATTGACGTAGCCCCTTTTTATTCGTTTCATATTTCTCACTCGTTGATTAGCGACGTTCTTTAATACGAGCTGCTTTTCCACGCAGGTTACGCAGATAGTAAAGCTTCGCACGACGTACAATACCACGACGAGAAACTTCGATTTTATCAACTCTTGGTGAATGTAATGGGAAAGTACGCTCAACACCAACACCGTAAGAAATTTTTCTTACTGTGAATGTTTCACTGATTCCGCCGTTTTGACGCTTAATTACAACACCTTCAAATACCTGGATACGCTCACGATTACCCTCAACAACCTTCACGTGAACCTTTAAAGTGTCACCAGGTCGAAAATCAGGATGATCTGTACGTAATTGATCTTTTGTTACGTCAGCAATAATTTGTTGCATGATTTTCACTCCTTCCAAACTAATGCTCATGCTCTTATTGGAACAGCGGAACATCGTTCTACATGCTTACACGCACATAAGCACAATTAATAATATAGCATATTCTGTTGTAATGTACAACTAATTTTCGTTTTCTTTTTGTAGCTCCTGCAGTATTTTTTTATCTGCTTCCTTTAATTCTATCTTTTTTAATAAATCGGGTCGTCTTTCTTTTGTCCGCTTCAGAGATGCTTTCCTCCTCCACGCCTCAATATTGGCATGATTTCCTGATAACAATACATCCGGAACCTGAAATCCCCGGAAATCAGATGGACGTGTATAATGAGGATGCTCTAATAATCCCGTGGAAAAAGAATCTTGTTTTGCCGACTCTTCATTTCCCAATGCCTCTGGCAGCAACCTGACAACGCTGTCCACAACAACCATTGCTCCTAATTCCCCGCCTGTTAAGACATAATCCCCTATGGATATCTCATCTGTTGCAAGATGCTTACGAATTCGTTCATCATATCCTTCATAATGTCCGCAAATAAAAATCAGATGGTCCTCCTGCGCTAATTCCTCTGCTTTTTTTTGTGTGTAGGGTTCTCCTTGAGGACACATTAAAACCACGCGAGGACGGGAAGCTCTCTCTTTTTTCACTGCTTCAACAGCGTCAAATACAGGCTGCGGAGTCAGTACCATGCCTGCTCCTCCGCCATAAGGATAGTCATCCACTTTTTTATGCTTATGTGTCGAATAATCACGAAAATCAACGAGCCGATACGAAAATTGTCCCTTATCTGCCGCCTTCTTTAAAATAGAATTCTCCATCACACCATGAAACATCTCAGGGAACAGTGTCAGAATATCAATATGCATCTAATCTAACATCCCTTCCATTAATTCCACTGAAATAATACTTGCCTGAATGTCTACCTTTTTCACCACATCTTCAATATAAGGCAACAACAAATCCTTCTTGCCGGGTCTTTGTACGACCCATACATCATTTGCACCGGGAGATAAAATTTCTTTCACTTTTCCTAAAACCTCTCCCTCCACTGTCTCAACCTTACAGCCGATGATTTCATGATAGTAATACGCATTCTCTTCCAAATTTGCTGTTTGACTCTTATCAATATACAAATTTATGCCCTTCCACTTTTCCACATCATTAATATTTGTATATCCTTTAAATGTAATGAGATCAAACCCTTTATGGATACGATGTGAATCAATCGTTAATGTAATATCGTCCCGATCGGATAGAATGATAACCTCATTTCCCGGCATAAAGCGTTCTTCAAAATCTGTAATTCGCAAAACTTTTACCTCGCCGCGAATTCCATGTGTGTTAACGATTTTACCAATTTTTAATTTCTCTGTATTCATATTTTTCACCTATTCTATTCATCGATTCGGATAACCTTATCATCCTTAATTACGATAGCCTGCTCCTTCATAATATGATTCCAATCAGAGCCTACTTCGACTTCAACAAGAGCTTCAACCTCTTTTTCAACGATTTCGCTGCCCATTTTTAATTCATCTAATTGTTCTAATTTAAAATCCAATAGCTTCATTTTTTCTTGACGGTTTTTAATTTCCTGGTTAAATCGTGTTTCCATATCTGAACGAACATTGGCATTTTTATTTTTTAATTTTCTTTTTTCAAATTGGAGTTGTTGACACTCTTGTTCAAGACGTAATTTATGACTTGTGAAATTTTGGCGGATTTTTTCTTTGCTTTCTTCTGTCACTACTAGTTTAATGGGAACTTTCTTTATTAATTTCATTCAGAATCAGCTCCTGCCTCTTAAATTCGGGTTCGAATGTGTAAAAAGGGAAAGTTGAGCCCCTAAAAACAGGGTCAGCTTTCCCTTTACCAGATTATCCGAAAAGACCGGGTATACCAGCTTCCGGATACGAACCTTACATAATATCCAAAAAAATGCGTTTATTACCACCAGTGTTTGCTGCATAGACAACTGTACGTATTGCCTTAGCAATACGTCCGTTTTTGCCAATGACTTTTCCGACATCATCAGGATGAACTGTTAAATGGTAAATAACCTTTGAGTCTTCTTCGGTTACTTTAACATCAATATCATCCGGATGATCTACTAATGAGGTAACAATCGATTTAATCAGGGCTTTCATGATATCACACTACTTATTTAGAATTTTTTTGTTCGTGAAATTTCTTCATGATGCCTTCGTTAGAGAATAGGTTACGCACTGTGTCGCTAGGTTTTGCACCTTTTGTCATCCAATCAAGTGCTTTTTCTTCATCTATTTTAACCTCAACTGGATTTACTACAGGATTGTACGTACCGATTTGTTCGATAGAGCGACCATCACGTGGAGAACGGGAGTCCGCTACTACAATACGATAGAATGGATTTCTTTTAGAACCCATGCGTTTTAAACGAATTTTTACTGCCATGCTTTGTGCACCTCCAATAATTATCTTATCACAAGAATTGATTTTAACAGATTATTTTTAGTCTGTAAAGTATTTTTCCATTACAAGCATATTTTATTATAAAAATGTGCAGGAATCAACCCTAAATCAGTTGAATGACAGATTTAAAGCTATCGCTCCAGAAAAACACTACGCTTTCCCATAGGAGTCTTCGTGTTTTTCTTCCGCTAGTTACTGCATATAATCATTATTTATTTTCAACTAATTTATATTTAAAAATTAAAAACGCTTTTGCTGATTAAGAATTTAGCTCAAGTCCCGGGTATTCTGAGACTTGAGCCGATGGAGTCCTTTCACCAGACTTTTTGAATACCTACTGCTACATAAAAGGTAATTTAAATCCGCCTTTTCCTTTTTTCCCTTTTTGCATATTGGTCATTTGCTTCATCATTTTTTTCATTTCTGAAAATTGCTTTAACAAACGGTTTACAGCTGCAACAGAAGTGCCTGAACCTTTTGCAATACGTTTTCTTCTGCTGCCGTTAATAATAGCCGGATCCTGACGTTCTTTTTTCGTCATGGACTGAATTATTGCTTCTACTTCTGTTAACTGGCTTTCATCTAATTGCGCATTTTTCAATCCTTTCATTTTGTTTGCACCGGGGATCATTGCCATTAAGTCATCGAGCGGCCCCATCTGGCGAACCTGCCCCATCTGCTCCAGGAAATCATCAAATGTAAAGGACATCGTACGCATTTTTTCTTCTAATTCTTTTGCCTGCTTCTCATCAACATTGGTCTGTGCTTTTTCAATTAAAGAAAGCACGTCCCCCATGCCCAGAATTCTGGATGCCATCCGTTCAGGGTGGAAAGCTTCCAATTGATCCAGTTTTTCGCCCATCCCGGCAAATTTTATCGGCTTATCTGTAACAGCTTTAATAGACAGTGCCGCACCCCCGCGGGTATCACCATCTAATTTTGTAAGGACAACTCCTGTAATATCGAGCTGTTCATTAAAGCTTTCCGCTACATTGACAGCATCCTGTCCCGTCATGGAATCAACTACTAAGAAAATTTCATCCGGTTTTACATCCGCTTTAATTTGCTGTAATTCTTCCATCAGGTTTTCATCAACGTGCAGGCGGCCGGCTGTATCAATAATGACATAATCATTGTGATTTTCTTTTGCCCGGGCGATCGCCTGATTGGCAATGTCAACCGGATTTGCCTCCGTTCCTAATGAGAAAACGGGCATGTCAAGCTGTGTACCAAGCGTTTCCAGCTGTTTTATCGCTGCCGGACGATAGACATCACAGGCAACTAATAAAGGATTGCGGTTATGCTTCTTACGTAAATGGTTCGCCAGCTTTCCGGTTGTTGTCGTTTTACCTGCACCTTGTAAACCAACCATCATAATAACAGTCGGAGAACGGTCAGCTACAGCAATTTTACTTTGTTCTCCCCCCATTAAGTTCGTTAATTCATCTTTTACAACTTTAATAACCTGCTGTCCCGGTGTTAAGCTTTCCATCACTTCCTGCCCGACAGCTCTTTCTTTAATCCTGGTGATTAATTGTTTGACAACCTTGAAGTTTACATCTGCTTCTAAAAGTGCCAGACGGACTTCTCTTGTCATCTCTTTTACATCCTGCTCGGAGACCTTACCCTTACCAGTAATTTTCTTTATCGTACCCTGGAGACGGTCCGCTAATCCTTCAAATGCCATAGAAGGTATCCTCCTAATCTAAATCTTGTAATTGCTGCACATATTTCTTTGCTTCCGGGTCCGTTACCGTTTCCGACAGCTTAGAAATAATTTGCATGCGTTTTTCAAACTTCGAAAAAAGATGAAGCTTACCCTCATAGGACTCTAACATCTTTTCCGTTCTCTTAATATTATCATATACAGCCTGTCTGGATACTTCAAAGAGCTCTGAAATTTCGCCCAGAGAATAATCTTCCAGATAGTACATTTCCATATAACTGCGCTGTTTTGGTGTCAACAGCGACTGATAAAAGTCAAATAAGTAATTAATCCGATTCGTCTTTTCCAGCAACGGACACACCTCTTGTTAAGTGATTTCCCTTTACATTCATCATATCTAACAAATTCAAGAATTGTCAAGTAGACGAGCAGCTACAACTTATTCAGCTTCCTTTATTTCTTCATTTATCCCCAAATCAGCAAACAGCCCATATACAAACGCATCTGCATCAAATTGCTGCAGGTCATCAATCCCTTCGCCTAATCCGACAAACTTCACCGGAATTTGCAGTTCATTACGAATCGCTAAAACAATTCCGCCTTTTGCAGTACCATCCAATTTCGTTAAAACAATTCCTGTTACATCTGTTGCTTCTGCAAAAGTACGTGCCTGTGTTAATGCATTCTGACCAGTGGTAGCATCCAAAACAAGCAGCACTTCGTGGGGCGCTCCAGGAATTTCACGTTCAATCACGCGCTTCACTTTAGCAAGCTCATTCATCAGGTTCACTTTATTTTGAAGTCTTCCGGCAGTATCACAAATAAGAACATCTGCTTCACGGGACTTCGCAGCTTTAATGCCGTCATAAATTACTGCTGCCGGGTCACTGCCTTCGCTGTGTTTAATCACTGGAACACCGGCACGCTCCCCCCAGATCTCGAGCTGGTCAATTGCGCCGGCGCGGAAGGTATCCCCGGCTGCTAAAATGACATTCTTGCCATCTGCTTTTAATTGATGCGCAAGCTTGCCAATACTGGTAGTCTTCCCTACTCCATTAACACCGACAACCAGAATCACCTGCAGCCCGTCACCATCCAGCTGCAAATGCTGAATGGACTCATTTTCTTCCCCATAATAAATTTCCACAAGCTTCTCTGAAATAACATCCTTTACTTCAGAGGAATCTTTAATTTTTTGACGCTTCACTTCCATTTTAAGCTCTTCAACAAGATCCATTACTGTCGAAACACCAACATCTGCTGTGATTAAGACCTCTTCCAATTCTTCAAAGAAATCCTCATCTACCTTACGATAACGTGCAATTAAATCATTTAGTTTACCGGAAAAGGAATTTCTTGTCTTTTTCATACCTTCCTGATATTTTTCAGAAACTTCCTTTGTTTCTTCGCTTTGTTTAAAACGTGCTTTTAGTTTATCCATAAAACCCATACTGATAGCCTCCTACGATTGAATCAATTCTTTTGTATTCTCTAACCGGACAGAAACCAATCTTGATACACCTGATTCCTGCATGGTAACACCGTAAAGAACATCAGCTTCCTCCATCGTTCCTTTACGGTGTGTTATCACGATAAACTGCGTATCCTCGCTAAATTGCTTCACATACTTGGCAAAACGGATTACATTTGCTTCATCTAATGCTGCTTCTACTTCGTCCAGTATACAAAAAGGAACTGGCCGGACCCGCAAAATGGAAAAGAGAAGGGCAATTGCCGTCAGTGCACGTTCCCCCCCTGATAATAAACTTAAATGCTGCAGCTTTTTACCGGGCGGCTGTGCGATAATGTCTACACCTGTTTCTAATAAATTATCCGGCTCTGTTAATTTTAACTCCGCATGCCCTCCGCCAAACAGGTGCTTAAATACCTGAGAAAATTCTTCTTTTATTTTTGAAAAAGTAGAATCAAATCTTTCCTTCATTTCTGTGTCCATCTCTTCAATAACAGTATATAGCGTTCGCTTTCCTTCTACAAGGTCATCTCTTTGCTCTTTTAAGAACTGGTACCTTTCAGAGATACGCTCAAATTCATCAATCGCTCCTAAATTAATCGTACCTAACTGATTGATTTTATTCTTCAAGCGGTTGACAACTGCTTTGGCTTCGTCTATATTTTCAACTTTGGAATAATCACGCTTCGCCATTTCATATGTCATCATGTATTCTTTTTCAAGCTGCTGCAGGTGATTATCCAGCTCTACATCCAAACGATTTGATTTAACTTCCTGCTTTTGATATTGCTCATTCGTCGCTTTATATTGTTCTTGTGCTTCTTTCAGCTTTTCTTCTAAGCGCTGTTGTTTATCAGCATTTTCTTTCCTTTTATGACGAACCTTCTCTATGCTCTCTGTTATTTCCTGTTTAGAATTTCGGGCATGGACAATCTTTTCTTCCAGTTCTTCCTCTGTTTCTTCCTGATTTTTAATGGCTGTAATTGTCTCCAGCTCTTCCTCTACTTGTTTCTTTTCCTGGATTGCCCGTTCAAGCTGTGCTGCTAACGCCTCTGTATTAGCTTTCTGATTTTTAAAGCGCTCTTCCTGCTCTGCCAGTGTCACTTTCATCTCATAAAAGGTATCCTGCATTTTTGACTGCGTCTCTTTTAATCTCGCTTCTTCTTCTGTTAAATCATCCACTTCTTTCTGTACCACTTGAAGCTTTAGATTAATTTTTTCTAATTCCTTTGTCAGAACCGCACTTCGACCTGCTAACTCTGTATGGCTCTGTTCATTCTGCTTTTTATCCATATCATAGATGGCTAAATGATCATTGATGGATGTAAGTTTCGCTTGAATGGTTTGAAAATCCGTCTGGCTTTCCTGAACTTCCTTTTGCAATTTCTGCACGTCTTGCTCGGTAACGTTTATTTTCTCATCTAATTCCCGCAAATAATCTCTTTTTTTCTGTACACCCTGCTCAAATTGTTCTGTTTTTTGTTTGTACTCTGCTAATCGTGCATGCAGCTCCTGCAAATCCTTTTCCCGGGTAAACAGAGACTGGTTTTGCTTCTTCTGGGCTCCTCCTGACATCGAACCTCCAGGGTGCACCATATCGCCATCCAGGGTAACAATCCGATATCTCCGGTGCAGCTTTATTGCAATATCATTTGCATCCCGCAGTGTTTTAGCAATGACAACATTACCCATTAAATGCTGAACAGCTTTTTCATATTTTTTTGCTTTCGGCTGTACTAAATCAGCGGCAACACCGATAAAGCCAGGATGGTTTCGCACTTCCTGCTTGCCTTCACTTGATAAAAAACGGGCTTGAATAGATTGAAGCGGCAGAAAGGTTGCTCTTCCGCTATTGGTCTTTTTCAGCCAATTAATTGCCGCTCTTGCTGCCTGATCGGTTTCTACAACAATATTCTGAGCCTGTCCGCCTAATACGGTCTCAACCGCTGTAATATAGTCTTTAGGAACATCTATTAACTCGATAACTGCCCCGTCTACATCGGCCAGCTTGCCCTCTTCTCTTGCTCGCAAAACATGACGGACGCCTTGAAAGAAGCCTTGAAAATCTTCCTTCATTTCTTCAAGCATTTCTTTCTTTGATTTTACCTTTTCAATATATTGATAGCCCTGATACAGCTTTGACTGTGCTTCTTCATATTTTGCACGTTCTGATTGCATGTCAAGCTTTAGCGTCTTTAATTGCTTATCTTTCTCTTCTAAATGCTTCTGATAAGTTTGCAGCACTTCTTCCGCAGCTGCCTGCTTATCTTGTAACGCATTTCTCTCTGAAAGTGTATCTTTAAATTTCATGGACTGCGAAGTATTTTTAGCTTCCACTTGCTCTTGCTGACGGTCAATCGATTGCTTTTCATTTCGGTAAGCAGCCTGCTGATTCAGCAATTCAATATACTCTGCTTTTAAATCCTCAATACGATTAGCTACATCTTCCGGACGCATCGCTAATTTTTTCTCAATTTCTTGTTTCCTGGCTTGCGTATCAGCTTTCTCTGTTTCTAAGCGTGTCAGCTTCTCCTGCTCTTGCATCTTTTGCCCTTCTAGCATACTAACATTAGAAGTCACACGCTCCAGCTGCTGAACAAGCTTTTCTTTATTCTCATCTGCATGCTTGGATCGTTCATCAAACAGCTGTTTTTTTCCTTCAAATTTTTCCAGACGTTCTGTTACATCTAATAATTCAGACTGCAGCTGTTCTATTTCTGTTTCATACTGCTGTGTGCGTTTTTTTTCCTGTACTAATTCCGCTTCAATCAGATGAATAGCTTCAGATTGTTCTTTTTGTTTTTTCTCATTCACTGCCAGGCTTTCTAATATTTGCTGCCATTCATCATGAATTTGTTCCATTTCTGTAATCAACACAGAAATCTCGGTTTCTTGAAGCTCGGCTTGTAAGGTCTGGTATGCTTTGGCTTTTTGGGATTGTTCCTCTAGCGGTTCCAACTGCTGTTCAATTTCATGAACAATATCCTCCACACGGTTGAGATTCTCCTGCGTTTCAGCAAGCTTATATTCGGCTTTTTTCTTACGCTGCTTATATTTTAAAACGCCTGCTGCTTCCTCAAAAATCACACGGCGATCTTCCGCTTTGGAGCTTAGAATTTCTTCAACCCGACCTTGACTGATAATAGAAAAGGCCTCTCTGCCCAGACCGGAATCAATAAACAAATCAACAATATCCTTCAGCCGGCAGGCCTGCTTATTTATATAAAATTCACTTTCTCCAGAGCGGTAGACTCTTCTCGTTACACTGACTTCTTCATAATCCAGCGGTACACGCTGATCTTTATTATCTAGTACGAGTGTAACTTCAGCGACATTTAAAGGAGATCTCGAATCACTCCCCTGAAATATAATATCTTCCATTTTTGATCCGCGAAGTGATTTCATTGATTGCTCACCCAATACCCAGCGTATCGCATCTGTAATATTACTTTTCCCGCTGCCATTAGGACCAACGACAGCGGTCACACCAGGTACGAAATCTACATTAATCCGCTCCGCAAAGGATTTAAATCCGACACTTTCTAATCGCTTTAAATGCATAATCATTCTCCTAAAATCTAATCGTCTATTTATACGCAGTAAATCATTATTCACTCATCCTAATTGTAAACATAAAACATATTATTCAATCATTCAAATTACGAGATAAATACAATTTATTTTGCTGTTCCTTGTATAGTTTAGCTAATACATTTTATCATATTATGACGCTTTAGCCTATGTATGGCATACTATTAATTCAGAAATAAGTCTATTAACGAGTGATGAATCTTATGCTATAATAGACATCTGTTATGAAAAGCATTTTTGTTCATTAGTACATGGTGAAAGCGAATGTTAAACAACTCATTTCCAATGTACATATAAATTCCTGATCAGGAACAAATTGAAGGAGGATATGATGCAGTTAGATCAGCCTAGCATTGAAAATATGGAGTACATGCTGCAAGCATTAGCTGAAAAGCTAAAAGTAGTAAATCGTGCCATTATGGACGTAGAAGATTATAATCTTGAAAAATATGAAGATTTAAAATGGATGTATGATATGGTTATTAGCAAAGGTCATCTAAGCGCTTCTGAGACACAGGCTTTTGTTAACGAACTGGCAGCCATCCGTAAATAAGAAAAAAAACATTACGCAAGAACAAGCACCCAAATTACTCTTGCGTAATGTTTTTTTTGATGAATAGACCCTCTCTAATCCGGAAGCTTTTTCTCCAATGCTGCTTTTGCCGCTTTTTGCTCTGCTTCCTTTTTGGTCCTCCCATTTCCTTTTCCTGCCGGTTCTCCTTGAATGACAACTTGAGCAATAAATTCTTTGTGATGAGAAGGACCCCGCTCATCAATAATCTGATATTCAATTTTTCTATCTTTTTGCTGCTGAACGATTTCTTGAAGATGACTTTTATAATCCATTACACTTGTGGAGGTATCTACTGTTAGTGTCGGGAAGATATGCGTGTTTAGAAAAGAAAGTACAGCATCAAAGCCTCGATCCAAATACAGTGCTCCTAAAAAGGCTTCAAATGCATCCGCTAAAATCGCCGGCCTCTCTCTTCCCCCCGTCTTGTCCTCTCCTTTACCTAAAAGGATATATTGTCCAAAGCCAAGTTGCTTTGCAAAGACGGTTAAAGATGCTTCACAAACGATAGCTGCACGTAATTTTGTCATTTCACCCTCAGGCATTTCCTGATTATTTCTATATAAATATTGGGAAACAGCTAATTCCAATACAGCATCTCCTAAAAATTCCAACCTTTCATTATCATTCAGCTTATCTTTTTTATATTCATTGACGTAAGAAGAATGTGTAAATGCTTCTTTTAATAAACCCTTTTGTTGAAAGGTAATTTCTAATTTCTGCTCCAGCTGACTTAAGTCCATATTAACCTCCTTCAATCCACCAGGTATTTGACCCGGCTTTCCTTAAAAAGAACATAAGGAAAGCCTCTTACAAAGAAGCTTTCCCCTCAGCCATTTATTCCATTAAGCTTTGCTGTTTATGTAATCTACAGCATCACCTACTGTATTAATCTTTTCAGCATCTTCATCAGCGATTTCAATATCAAACTCGTCTTCTAATTCCATAACAAGCTCAACAACATCTAATGAATCTGCTTCAAGGTCATCTTTAAATGAAGCTTCTAAAACTACTTTTTCTTCGTCTACATCAAGACGATCAGCAATAATTGACTTTACCTGTTCAAATACGTCTGCCATTTCCCTTCACCTCCTTTCAAGAATATATTACTATTTTTTATTTCACTTTTAAAAAAAGTATAAATAACTTAAGGAAAAAAGTATAAGTGTAACTAAGGCTATCACCTAAAAGCTTGGTGACAACCAAGTTTTCTTTATTGTTCTGCAATTGTATTACATCACCATTCCACCGTCAATATGAATCGTCTGTCCTGTAATATAATTTGCATCCTCACTGGCTAAAAAGCGGACAACCCGTGCTACATCTTCCGGCTTTCCTAAACGGGCCAACGGGATCATTTGTAATAAAGATTCCTGCTGCTCTTTACTTAATTGATCGGTCATATCTGTAGAAATAAAACCGGGAGCAACAGCATTTACTAAAATATTTCGTGAAGCGAGCTCTTTCGCTGTTGTTTTCGTTAATCCGATAACTCCTGCTTTCGCTGCAACATAGTTAGCCTGTCCCGGATTTCCGCTCACTCCAACAATGGATGCAACATTAATAATACGTCCTGATTTCTGTTTCATCATTTGACGGGTAACTGCTTTTGTGCATAAAAAAGTACCCTTCAGGTTGGTTTGAATCACCTGATCAAATTCATCTTCCTTCATTCGCATCAACAGGTTATCTTTCGTAATACCTGCATTGTTCACCAAAATATCAATGGAGCCGAATTCTTTGACAGCTTGTTTCAGGAGCTGCTTTACAGACTCTTCATCAGCAACATCTGCCTGAATTTTAACAGCCTTCACTCCAAGTTCCTGGATTTCTCCGACAACCTCTTCGGCTTTGGCTTCACTTCCTGAATAATTTACAACCACATTAGCCCCATTATTAGCAAGCTCCAACGCAATTGCTCTGCCAATTCCTCTGGAAGCTCCTGTTACTACTGCTGTTTGTCCTTGTAGCATTATTCTTCCTCCTTATACCAGCGAATAAACGCTTCGAGTGATTCCTGATCCTGAACAGCAAACGTTTTTGTTTTCCGGTCAATTTTCTTTAATAGTCCGCACAAAACTTTACCCGTACCTACTTCAACAAAGGCATCCACATCTTTTTCCAGCATCTTTTGAATAGATTCCTCAAAACGGACCGGCGAGTAAAGCTGCTGCACTAATAATTCTTTTATAGTTTCTTTTTCCGTTACGGCATCAGCTGAAACATTTGCATAAACAGGCATTTTTGCCTCTTCGAATGCTGCTTCGTTTAAATATGCTGCAAAATCTTCATTTGCCTGCTTCATCAATCTGGAATGAAATGGTCCGCTCACGTTCAATGGAAGCACACGCTTTGCTCCTGCTTCTTTTAAAGATGCTGCCGCTTGCTCCACACCAGCAACAGAGCCGGAGATAACAATTTGTCCAGGGCAATTTAAATTTGCAATATCTACAATTTCACCTGTTACTTGATCCAGTACTTCCTGAACCTTGTCTTGACCAAGACCTAAAACAGCTGCCATCGTTCCTTGCCCTTTCGGAAATGCCTGCTCCATCAAACGACCTCTTACTTTAACAAGCTGAATGGCTTCCTGCCAGTTGATTACGCCAGCCGCAACCAGCGCACTGTATTCTCCCAGGCTATGTCCGACAACCATAGAAGGCTCAACACCATTTTCCGCTAACAGCTGAGATACAGCAACGCTGGAAAGTAGTAATGCCGGCTGTGTGTTCTCTGTTTCTGTCAATGTTTCTTTAGGACCTTCAAACATAAGTGTTTGTAAGTCCATATCTAAAACTTCATTTGCTTCCTTGTACAATTCCTGCACCTGCGGGTAGGCATCATATAAGTCTTTCCCCATACCAACTGCTTGCGAGCCCTGCCCCGGGAACATAAACGCAATACGTTTCATCATTTCTCCTCCTCTTTACGCATCGTCTCAATGGTATCCTGAATGGTTGTGGTAACGTTATTATCAACCATGTATACAGCCTGCTTCACGGCATTTGTTATCGCCCGGCTTTTCGAGGAGCCGTGCGCTTTAATAACTGGTGCGCGAAGTCCGAATAAGCCTGCACCACCGTACTCTGAGTAATCTAATCGATCCTTTAAGCCTTTTAAGTCATTCTTGACAAGAGCAGCGGCTATTTTTGATTTTGCGGAAGACATAAAAGCCCCTTTTAAAAGTGAAAAAATCGTTTCAGCAACACCTTCCATCGTCTTTAATGCTACATTTCCGCTAAAACCATCTGTTACAACTACATCGGCCACACCATTTAATATATCTCTTGCCTCTACGTTACCGATAAAATGAATTGGCGCATTTTCTAAAAGTTGAAAGGCTTTTTTCGTTAAGTCATTCCCTTTTCCATTCTCTGTGCCTACATTTAATAAACCGACCCGTGGACTTTTGATATTTCTTACCCGTTCTACGTAAATGGAGCCCATAATTGCATATTGAAGCAAATGCTCCGGTTTTGCATCCACATTTGCGCCGACGTCCAGCATCAAAAAACCTTGTCCGTCCACCGTTGGAAAGGTAGGACTTAATGCAGGACGGTCAATTCCGGGAATTCGGCCCACAACAAATAAGCCTGCACTCATTAATGCACCTGTATTCCCGGCAGAAATACAAGCATCTGCCTCCCCGTCTTTAACAGCTTTAGCCATTAAAACTAAAGAAGCATTCTTTTTACGGCGTACTGCTTTGACAGGTTCATCCTCTGATGTAATTTTTTCATCTGTATGTATAATTTTAATTTGCTGATGATCGGTTAAAATCGGTTTAATCTGATTTTCATCACCATAAAGGGTTATTTGTAGGTCTTTATTTTCTTTTACAGCGTCCATTGCACCTAAAACAATTTCCTCAGGTGCATGGTCGCCTCCCATTGCATCTATTGCTAATCGCATTCTCACCTATTCTCCTTTGCTTTCACTAGAATGAAACATGAAAAATTCACCTGTCAGCACAGGTTCATTATCGACAAAGCTGTTCACTTCCACAATGGAATGACCACGGTTATCCTTTCCTTTAACAACAGCTTTGGCAACCACTCTTTCTCCTTCTTTCACCTGTCTCTTGAAACGCAGGTTAGACTTTGCTGTTAAAGCAAGCTCATCGTTAATGACGGCTACAGCTAATGAATTTGCTTGGGCAAACAGATGATGTCCTCTGGCAATCTTATTCCTGGAAAAAACAAACTCTGACGTTATATCAAGCATAGAAATAGCCCTTCTGTCCAATTCCAAATCAATAATATCCCCAATCACTTCTTCAACTGGCAAAGCTTTTACTGTCTCATTCCACTGCTTTGTCGCAACATGCTTTATCCGTTCACGGAGCTCAGGAATAGACAGCTCCATACGGTCCAGCCGGATCGTTTGAATGCTCACTTGAAAATCCTTTGCAAGCTGTTCATCTGTCATAAATGGAAATTCTTCTATTTTTTCTCTTAATAACGACTGTCGTTCTGCTTTTGAGCGTCTCATTCTACCATCAAACTTTCATTTCGTATTTTCAGAGGTGTCCATTCACTTTATGACTTGGTACTAATAGTAATATATAATAGCAATCTTTTTTATGCAAGTAATCTATTGATTGAGATTTACATGTTATCTTTGGATTAATCCAATTTTTCCAAAAGACCTTCTTCTTCTGCTAATATTTCTTTCAAATACTTATAGTCCTCCGCCTGCAGTAAGTTATTCTCAACAATATGCTGTGCATCCTGCCGTGCAGTTTCCAGTGCTCTGTAATCATGTACCATGTCAGCTACTTTAAATTCCGGCATACCGCTTTGTTTTCTGCCAAAGAAATCTCCCGGTCCGCGTAATTGCAAATCTTGTTCAGACAGTTCAAACCCGTCGCTTGTTTCCGACATGATGCGCATACGTTCTTTGCCGACCTCTCCTTTAGGTTCTGCGATCAGGATACAATAGCTTTGCTTATCCCCTCTTCCTACCCGCCCCCGGAGCTGATGCAGCTGCGACAAACCGAAACGCTCTGCATCATAAATAACCATCACTGTAGCATTGGGAACATTTACCCCTACTTCAACAACTGTCGTCGAAACTAAGACTTTTACTTTATTATCAGCAAAATCACGCATTACTTCATCTTTTTCTGCTGAAGATAAGCGTCCATGCATTAAACCGATTTCCATTTCATTATCATAATAAGCTGTCAGCTGATGATACAGGTCAACTGCATTTTGAATATCTAATTTATCCGATTCCTCGATAAGTGGACTGATAATATATGCTTGCTCGCCCTGCTTGACTCGTTCTTGAATAAAATCAAGAATCCGCTCAAACATATTTTCCTTTACCCATAGCGTTTCTATCTCTTTTCTTCCAGAAGGAAGCTGATTAATAATGGACACATCCATATCACCGAATGCTGTAATGGCAAGGGTCCGGGGTATCGGTGTTGCTGTCATAAATAAGACATCCGGGTCCAGCCCTTTATCCCGCAATGTTCTGCGCTGCGCAACACCAAACCGGTGCTGTTCATCTACAATTGCTAAGCCCAAATCGTTAAATAAAACATCTTCCTGAATCAGGGCATGCGTGCCGATTACAATATCAATTTCTTTATTTTCAATTTGCTGTGTCAGCTCTTTGCGTTTCTTCCCTTTGACAGATCCAGTCAACAAAGCCACGTTAGCTCTTTCTTCCAGCATAAATTGAAAAGATTGAAAATGCTGCTCCGCTAAAATTTCAGTTGGAACCATTAATGCTCCCTGCTTGCCCGCAGTAACAGCAGCATATAGACAGATGGCTGCAACAGCTGTTTTTCCCGATCCGACATCGCCTTGCAGAAGCCGATTCATTCGATAGGCACTTTTCATATCCTTTAAAATCTCCATCAATGCTTTTTGCTGCGCCTCCGTTAAGGTAAACGGCAGGGAAGCAATAAAGCTCTCTACCTTATCCATCTGAAACACTTGAGCATTCCCTTTTGTCGATTCGCGATTTATTTTTCTAATCAATTGCATTTTCAATTGAAAAAGCAGAAATTCTTCATAAATAAATCGCCGGCGTGCATGCTTTAAAGCGACTCTGTTTTCTGGAAAATGCATTGTTTTTACTGCTGATTTCCGGGATGGCAGCTTATAATTTTCCAAATAAGAGGCAGGAAGAATTTCTGTTATATCTTCTTCGTGCTCATCAAAAACCTGCTTTAAAAGCTTCTGAAATTTATAAGAAGTCAGATCACCTTTTAACGAATACACAGGAGTAATTGAATCTGTTTCTTCCATTTTTCCGATTTTATATTTGCTGACTGTAATTTGCAGTCGGCGGGCATCCCATTTCCCTGTTAATGTGATATCCAGGTCTGGCTGAATCTGTTTTTTGGCAAATGCCCGATTAAACATGATCGCTTTTACAGCCACACCTTCCACTTCTATTGTAAAGCTTAGCCTTGACTTTCTTTTTCCGAAAAAAGTAAGAGAAGGATCGTAAATGACCTTCCCTTTAATCGTAACCTTTTCATCATGAACCAGCTCTTGCAATGGTTTTTCTTCATAAATATCATATCGATACGGGAAATATTCTAATATATCATTTGTTTCATAAATATGCATGACAGCAAGCTGCTCTGCCAGCTTTTCTCCTACGCCTTTCACTTCTAAGATTGATTCGTTCATTTCCAACATCCTTTTACAAGAGCTATTTAAACCGATACGCCAAAGATTTTTTCTTTTAAGAATCGTCCCGTCGGTGTATCAGCCAGACCGCCTTCTCCCGTTTCGCGCAAAGAAGGGGACATTTGCTTTCCGATTCGGTACATTGCACCAATTACTTCATCACATGGAATTCGGCTTTCCACTCCGGCTAATGCTAAATCAGCAGATATAATGGCGAGTGAGGAGCCTCCTGCATTTCTTTTCACACACGGGACTTCTACTAAGCCAGCTACCGGATCACAGACTAAGCCAAGCATATTTTTTAATGTCATTGCAAATGCATGTGCAGATTGTTCCGGTGTGCCTCCAGCCATTTCCACAATCGCCGCAGAAGCCATTGCCCCTGCCGACCCTACTTCTGCCTGGCATCCACCTGCTGCACCGGAAATAAACGCATTATTTGCTACTACAAAGCCGAAAGCTCCGGAGGTAAATAAATACCGTACCATTTCTTCTCTTGTCGGATGTAACTGTTCTTTCACCGCAAACAACGTGCCCGGCACGCAGCCGGCACTGCCCGCAGTCGGTGTTGCACAGATGATTCCCATGGCTGCATTTACTTCATTCGTTCCCATCGCTTTACTCACAGCATCCATCATCAAATTTCCGGATAATGGCGTCTTTTCCTTCATATATTTCTGTACTTTAACAGCATCTCCGCCAGTAAGTCCTGTTACTGATTGAACTCCTTTCAATGCATCTTCAATCGCTTTTTCCATCACAACGAGATTTTTTTCCATCTCTGAAAAAACTTCTTCTCTCGTTCTTTCTTTCACATCCATTTCCTGACGTATCATTACTTCTGAGATAGGGATGTTTTCTGCATTTGCCATTTCCACTAACTCCGCAACCGTTCTAAACATCACGATGCCCCCTTTAACTTACAATCTTTGCAATAGAGATAATATGATCAGCAGCCCCAAGCTCCTGTAATATCGGGTCTTCTACATTCTGGTCTACTTCAATAACCATCAGCGCCTCTTTACCGACATCCTTCCGATTTACTTCCATATGACCGATATTCAATTCATATTTTGCTAAAATTCTCGTTACCGATGCAATCGCTCCCGAACGGTCATTATGCATAATTAAAATAGCCGGATGATTTCCAGATAACCGGAGTTCAAATCCGTTTAATTCTGTAATTTCAACTTTCCCGCCGCCAATAGATATTCCCATCAGCTCCTGCCGCTCTTTGTCATCCCCGATAATCATACGGACTGTATTGGGGTGACTTACTGCAGCACTATCCTCAATAAATTCAATCTCCAGTCCCTTTTCTTTGGCCAGTTGTAATGATTTACTGATTTGCGGATCGTTGGTTTCCATTCCTAAAAGACCACCGACAAGCGCAAAGTCTGTTCCATGCCCGCGATAGGTTTTAGCAAACGATTCATAGAGATGAATTTTGGCCCAGGCCGGTTGTCTGCCAAACAAATTGCGTGCTGCTTTTCCAATACGGGCAGCTCCAGCTGTATGAGAGCTTGAAGGCCCTACCATAACCGGACCGATAATATCGAATACGGAATTATATTTCATAGAATAACACCGTCCTATCTTTGTTTAACCCTGCTTAATCATATTATAACAAAAATCCAGGATGCATTCACAATTTAATCCAATAAAGGCAATCATGCGTTCGATCCCTTCTCCAAAAAGCCGGTCCAATCCCTGAGTGAGATTGACTTTCTCAACTTTTTTGTCTTATAATATACAATTGTGAATAAAGATGTGGATCTTTATTGGGCGGGAGAGGGATAACAACATACTGAGGTTCTTTATGCAGCCAAAAAACGCATTCAGCAAAGACATTGTTGCTGGTATTATTGGTTACCTGACAACGGTATATATCGTTGTTGTAAATGGAACCATTCTAAGTGAAGCAGGAATTTCATTAGAAGCCGGAATGACAGCAACTATTTTAGCCAGTTTTGCCGGAACAATGCTGATGGGATTTTTCGGAAGGCTTCCCTTGATTCTGATCCCCGGCATGGGAATCAATGCACTATTTGCTTTTTCCATTATTGGAAACAACGGCTTTAGCTTCCACGAAGGATTAGCTGTTGTCTGTTTAGCAGGATTATTATTTATGCTTACTGCCTTCACAAAACTTAGCGCTATCCTAAAAGAAGCTATCCCAGATTCATTGAAACACGGAATAACAATCGGATTAGGATTTTTCTTAATTCTGATCGGTGTTGAGAATAGCGGTATTGTGACCAGCGGAGAACAAACAGTCATTACTATCGGCGATTTTACTTCTCCATCTGTTATTGCCGGGTTAATTACCTTATTTATCGCTATTTACCTCTTTGTAAAAGGTGTGCCGGCTAACTTTTTAATCACGATGATTATTGGTACTATCATTGCTATGGTATTAAAAGTTCCAACCGATGGAGCTTCATCGGTAAGCTTTCGTTTTGATGAGCTGCTGTTTATTCCTTCATTTACAGCAATCAGCAATATAAGCTTTTGGCTATCCGTATTTACGCTAACTTTAATTTTAATTTTTGAGAACATGGGCACACTGTCCAGTCAATTAGATATGCTTAAATCACCTGAATCCTATCAGAAGTCCTATCGGATTACTGCAACATCTTCGTTGCTTTCCGGCTTGTTTGGAACATCACCTACGATCTCAAGCGCTGAAAACGCAGCTGTAATAGCATCAGGAGGAAAAACTGGAAAAGCAGCGATTACTGCCGGGATATTATTTTTAGCCACTGTGATATTTATTCCGTGGATTTCCATTATTCCAGCGACAGCCATTAGTCCGATTCTTATAATTGTCGGCTTCTTAATGGCTCAAAATATGAAGCATTTACCATGGAATCAATTTTCTGAATGTATTCCGGCGTTATTGATTATTGTGATGATTCCATTCACATACAGTATCGGAGATGGAATGGCATTTGGTTTTATTGCCTATCCGATTGTAAAACTGGCTCTTGGACAGAGAAAAGAAATATCCAAACCATTACTGCTCATATCTACCTTGTTTTTTATCGAATTTGTATTAAAAATTATCGGTATATGAAAAAGCGCAAAGCCCGGCTTGATTTATATAATCAAACCGGGCTTTGTATGCAGTAAAATATAGAAAGGTTTCAAAGAACCATTTCATCCCTTACCTTCATTTTTTGTCCTGCTCTTATTCGACGGAGAAGATATAAGAATAAATTGGCTGTTCTCCCCGATGAACTTCTACTTCTATTTCATCGTATTTCTCTTCTACATAAGATTCCAGCGCTTCTACTTCTTCATCTGTTACATCTTCGCCTGAAAGAATCGTTACTATCTCACTATCATCAGAAATCATTTTATCAATAAGATCCTGGGCTGTTTGTTGTTTTTCCTTATGCGTTGTTACAATCTTCCCTTCATCTATCCCCATGAAATGTCCTTTTGCAATATCGATTCCATCAATTTGTGTATCTCTTACCGCGTACGTAATTTGTCCACTCCGTACCTGCTTCCCTGCTTCTTCCATAGCAGCTTTATTCTCATCTAAGGATGCTTCCGGATGGAAAGCCAGCATAGCACTAATTCCTTGAGGGATTGTTCTTGTCGGTACTACTCTAACATGGTCACCGGCTAATTCTGCTGCCTGTTCGGCAGCCATTTGAATATTTTTATTATTAGGAAGGATAATAATATTGTCTGCATTGGCTTTTTCAATGGCATCAGTAATGTCTTGTGTACTTGGGTTCATGGTCTGTCCACCTTCAACAACCACTGCAACACCAAGGTTTTCAAATAGTTCCTTTAGTCCATTCCCCATAGCTACAGTAACCATTCCGTAAGCTGATTTTTCATTTGGTGCTTCTTTTTTATCTCCAACAAGCGCTGTATGCTGCTCACGCATATTTTCGATTTTCAAGTTAATCAAGCTGCCATATTGCTGTGCTAAATTTAAGCATGTACCAGGAGATTCAGCATGTACATGAACCTTTACAATTTCTTCGTCAGCAACAACAAGCAAAGAGTCTCCCCATTCACTTAATTCATTCCGGAAAGTTATTTCATCGAAAGGATGCTCTTTTAACTTTTCGTCCTCCAATTTCACCATAAACTCGGTACAGTATCCGTATATAATGTCCTCTGTATTCATGAAATCCTGTGTTACTTTATGATGTTCTGCATTAACCATCTGTTCCATTTTATTATCTGTATCGGATTCTTCCGGCAGCTCCTCTCCTTTTAAAGCCGCTAAAAATCCTTCGTAAATAGTCACTAAGCCTTGTCCGCCAGAATCAACTACACCTACTTCTTTAAGAACAGGTAATAAATCAGGCGTACGCTTTAGCGATGCTTTTGCTTCTATTAATATTTCTTCCATAAACGCAATGATATCTAAATCATTACCTGCAATTTCCACTGCTTTATTTCCGGCATCTTTTGCAACCGTAAGAATGGTTCCTTCTACAGGCTTCATCACTGCCTTATAGGCTGCCTGGACAGCACCTTCAAAAGCCCCGGCAAAATCTTTTACATCCAGCGCCTCTTTTCCTTCACATGCTTTCGCAAAACCGCGGAAAATTTGTGATAAAATAACACCGGAATTTCCTCTGGCTCCCATTAATAATCCTTTTGCAAATGCATTTGTTACTTCATATACTTGATCTGTATCTAACTTCTTCACTTCATTTGCCCCTGAAGTAATTGTTAAATTCATATTGGTTCCAGTATCCCCGTCAGGAACAGGGAAAACATTTAACGCGTCAATTTTTTGCGCATTATTTGAAAGATGGTAAGCACCGGTCAGCACCATCTGTGATAATAACGCTGCATCAATTTTTTCAACGATCACATCTTCTCCTCCTTCTGCTTTATTCTTTTTCCACCCGGACACCTTGAATATATATATTTACCGAATCAATATCTAAACCTAAAGATTGACTAAGTGTATATTTCACCTGTGATTGTACATTATGTGCCACTTCAGAAATTTTTGTACCGTAGCTTACAATAATATACAAATCAATATGCAGCTTCCCGTCCTCTTGACGGACGACAATTCCTTTAGAATAATTTTCTTTTCCCAGTATCTCTGCAATATTATCTTTAATCTGGCTTTTAGAAGCCATTCCTACAATTCCATAGCACTCAACAGCTGTTCCTCCGGCTATTGTTGCTATAACATCAGTTGTTATCGTAACGAGTCCATCGTTTGTATGTAACTCTATTGACATAACTGCAGCTCCTTTTATTACAAAATATAATTCATTGAATCATGCCAGGCTTCTCTTTTAAGTTTTTACACCTTATAGCTTTCATCCATACATGCTTAAGATTATACTATACGCCCTGCTATTTTAAAAGCGGGCCTGTGCGAATTAGAAAACCTGACCTTCCAACAGCTTCCACTAATTTTATCTATATAAATCAAAAAAATAAATTACACTTTCTTGTTTATCTTAGTAAAAATGAGTAAATTATGCTTATATACTATAACTAGCGACATTTGGGGCGGAACGGGTAATCAAGCTCTTCGGCAGGGCGAGTAATCACAGTCCCAGTCCCGGAAGAAAAGCACGGAGACTCCCATGGGAAAGTGCATTGTTTTTCTGGAGTTGCAATCACTCACCCCATGAAACCAGTTGGATCGGTAGTTTGAAAGCTTTATTTCAATTTATTATAAGAAAAACTCCATTATTACAATGGATGATTTTCATTTATCTGTCAAGCAATTTTTCTTTAAAGAATAAAAAGATTCAATTGCAATATCGGGTGACTTATGATAAATTAAGTTAGTGGTATACTGATTTTGGAATGTAAGGAGGGAATGACATGGCTAGAAAATGTGTTGTAACTGGACGCCAAACACGTAGTGGTAACCTACGTTCTCACGCTATGAATTCCAACAAGCGTAATTGGAAAGCAAATGTACAAAAAGTACGTATCATGGTAGATGGAAAACCGAAGAAAGTATATGTATCTGCTCGTGCATTAAAATCAGGCAAAGTAGAACGTGTATAATATACGAAAATATGTGCATACGCCTTAAAAACACCATGATTACATGGTGTTTTTTTGTTGTAAATAAAGTGAAATTTTACGGGCTTTTTTCTAAAAAAAGAAAGGAAGCTTAACATTCAACATCTATCCTAAAAAACGAGCCTTTGCCATCTGTGACAAAAGCTCGTTCACTATTACTTTTCTTTTTTAAATACGCCAATAATCACTTTCACAAATCCGCCTACAAACTTAGGAAGCTTAATCGTATAGAATTTCATTTATAAAGGCCCTCCCTGTTTAACCATCCTATTTGCTCCTAGTTAAACTGCATCAAAACTCTTTACTAGTATTAGTATGCCTTTATGGAAAGAAAAAGTACCTTTTTTTTGACTAAGCTCATTAGATATGCATAAAGAAGTTCCCCAATGTATCGTTTCATTTTCTAAAGGGTATAAAAATCCTGTTAATGTTATGGGGCTAACTTCAGGCGTAAATGCTAAAAAGGAAATATAAGAATACCCTTCCGGCTCAACAGAATAGCTTCCTGGTGCAAACATTTCTACCTGATTGCTTTTATCAATAATTACAGCACGCTTTCCCTGCTTTAATAAAGGATAAAGCAATTGTATATTCATTAATGCATGGTCCAGCCTGCCTCCCGTTACACCAAAAAGGAAAAATTGCCTTGCTTTCTTCTCGATTCCCATATCCAAAGCAATCTCTAAATCTGTCTGATCCTTCATCACTGGATATGTAACAAAAAGCTTTGCATGCTTTTCGATCACAGCATACTCCCGTTCAGAGACAGAATCAAAATCTCCGAGTGCGATATCAATTGATATTCCTTGTTCTGCTAAATACAATGCCCCGCGGTCAGCACCAATCCAAAAATCAATTTTCCCCTGATAGTTTACAAGATTGGGTAATTGCTCTTTAGGGCCATTACCGACAATACCAACACAATTCATTATTTCTCTGCACTCTTGCGAATCAAATCGATTGCTTTTTTCCGATCACTTTGATTAAAAATAGCACTTCCGGCAACGAGTACATCTGCACCATTTGCAGTACAAACAGCTGCTGTTTCCTCGTTTACACCACCATCAATTTCTATTTCAAAGCTTAAGCCCATTTCATCCCGCCATGCTGCGATTTGAGCAATCTTAGGAACCACTTCTTTAATAAAAGACTGTCCTCCAAAGCCTGGATTTACTGTCATTAATAAAACAAGGTCCACCTCTGTTAAAACAGGCTTAATTGCTTCTGCCGGCGTTCCCGGATTAATCACAACACCCGGCTTTACGCCATGAGAACGAATTAATTGCAGTGTACGATGCAGATGTACACATGCTTCCTGATGCACAGTGATGATAGAAGCACTTTTAGCAAATTGCGGTATATATACATCCGGGTTTTCTATCATTAAATGCACATCGAGCGGCAAATTTGTAATTGGTTTAATCGCATCTCCTATTAAGGGACCAATGGTAATGTTTGGAACAAAATGTCCATCCATCACATCTACATGGACATAATCTGCTCCAGCTTTTTCCACTTCTTTAATTTCTTCTCCCAGCTTGGCAAAATCTGCCGATAAAATAGAAGGTGCTATCTTTGTCATCATCAATACCTCGGCTTTCTCATTTTGATTTCTTCTAAAAATCGTAAATAATGCTGATATCTGAATTCAGCTATCAATCCATTATTCACTGCTGTTTTCACAGCACATTTAGGCTCTTTATCATGTAAACAGCCCCGAAATTTGCAATCTGGCATGTGACGTCTGATTTCTGGAAAACAGACACCTAAATCCTCTGGCTCCAAATCTGAAAACTCTAACACACTGAATCCTGGCGTGTCAGCCACCAGACCTTCCCCAATCGGCAGGAGTTCGACATGTCTTGTGGTATGCTTGCCCCGCCCCAAGCTTTTTGAAATCTCTGCGGTTTCTAAAAAGAGATTAGGGTCAAGCATATTTAATAAAGACGATTTGCCGACCCCGGACTGACCTGCAAAAACAGAAACCTTATCTTTAAAATAAGGCATGACATCTGAATTTCTCTGGGGCTCTTCGGATGATAACAGCTTCACTTCATAGCCGATACTCTGATAGGCTGCTTGATATTCCTTCACTCTTTCTATCTCTTCCTGCGTTGCTAAATCCATCTTTGTGATAAAAATCAAAGGCTGAATATGCTTAGACTCGATCAGGACAAGGAATCGATCAAGCAAGAGCGGATGGAAGTCCGGAGAAGTAGCTGCATTAACGATACATACCTGGTCAATATTGGCAATAGGAGGCCGAATAAGCTCATTCGACCTGTCCTTTACTTTCATAATATAGCCTTCATCCTCATTTCGGACTTCAAATTCAACATAATCGCCAACTAAAGGGGTAATTTTTTTATTTCGAAATACACCTCTGCCTCTGCAAGCATAAACTCCTTCATTTGACTGTACATAGTAGAAGCCGCTTAATGCTTTAATAATTCTGCCTACTGCCATCTACTCTTCCTCTCCCTCATAGGATACAGTCCTTTCCGTAATGGTTACGTCATCTCTGGTGATACGATATTCCGCATCGGTATCTGCTGCAATCGTTAAGGTAAATGTCACTTCTGTATCTTCTGTTATTTCTATTTCCCGATATACATCTGAAATATCGTTATTGCTATCACCGATATAGATTCGTACGATTTGCTCTTCTGAGTCAGATGTATCTGTTTCCTCTTCGCTTTCTCCATCTGCTTCGTTTTCTCCGCTTCCTTCATCTCCATTATCTTCATTCGTTTCATCCGATTCACCATTTTGATTCTGTTCATTGTTTTCATCACTGGATGACGCTTCTTCGTTTTCTTCTCCCCCGTCTTCACTTGATTCTTGCTCATTACCAAGCGTATATGGAACCATATAAGAAACCGAGTGAGAACGCGGCGGCTCTTCCTCAGGTCCAAGGGAGAAATAAACATCGACGGTCGAGCCCTTTTCTATATCCGTTCCAGACTCAGGAGATTGTCTGATAACGAGACCTTCTTCAACATCATCTGAGTACTCTTCATGCTTATTCAAAACTAATTCATAACGATCTAAATAAGCTTGTACATCCTCTTCATTCATTCCTGTTAAGTTATTGAGGCTCACCGTCTCTGGTCCGGCACTGACTTCAAAAATAACCTTCGTGTCAGCTGGAACGACTGATGCGCCTGGATCTGGCTGCACCTGCGAAATAATCTCACCAACCGGCTGATCAGAATATCGTTCAAACGGTGTAATATCCTCAAAACCCTCTTGACTCAGCTGTTCTCTAACCTCTTCAAAATCTTCTCCTTCATAGTCATCAAACTCCACTTGTTCAGGTCCTTGACTGACAAACAAGGTGACCGTTGCCCCTTCTTTTACCGTTCTTCCTGCAGCCGGATCTGTTCTCTCCACATAGCCGGACTCAATTTCATCCGAGTTGACCTCTTCTATTTCCACCAGTAGATTTTGACTTTCCAGCATTTCTATCGCTTCATCAGCCGGCTGATTAGCAAAATCTTCTATCGTCACATCCTGGGGCTGCATCGCATATACAATGGCAGCTGCTCCAATACTGAGAAACAATAGTAATAGAATCGAAATCCAGATAATTTTCTTCTTTTTACTCGTAGGCTTCTTTTTTTCCTTTTTCTTTTCATTATTTTCCTCAGGATAGCTTTTCGTCGGCTCTGTATCAACCTGATGGACAATCGTCCGCCCTGTTTCTGTGTCGTCCGCAGACAGATTTTCATCCGTAATGATTGGAATGGCCTTTGTCTCGTCACCCTCTTCGTCCGGAATAGTAAAAGCAGCTTCATGTAATTTTTCCGGCGAAAGTGCTGCTTCAAGTGCTGCTTCAAACTGATAAACATCCTGATAGCGGTAAAACGGATTTTTGGCTGTTGCCTGCAAAACGATATTCTCTACACTCTGCGGAATATCCGGATTTATTTCCTTAACAGATGGTGTATCATTTTGCAAATGTTTTAAAGCAATGGATACAGGAGATTGTCCGGAAAACGGAAGCTTCCCTGTTAGCAATTCAAATAATACGATACCTAATGAATAAATATCTGATTTTTTAGTTGCCATGCCGCCGCGCGCCTGCTCTGGTGAAAGATAATGCACAGAACCTAAGATGGAATTTGTCTGGGTTAATGCTGTCGCACTAAGAGCCATGGCAATACCGAAGTCTGTCACTTTTGCTTGGCCAAAGCGGTCAATCAATATATTTTGAGGCTTAATATCACGATGAATAATATCATTTTCATGTGCAAGTGCAATGGCAGAAGCAATTTGTTTCATAATATCCAATGCAAGCGGAACCTCCACTGGTCCAAACTGCTGGATATACTCCTTTAAGGTCATTCCCTCCACATATTCCATGACCATATATAATATCTGGTCATCTTCACCAACGTCAAAGATATTAACAATATTCGGATGAGAGAGAGAGCTTGCAGATTGTGCTTCACGATCAAAACGGGCAATAAATTCCTGATCATGTACATAATCGGTTCGTAATGCTTTTACTGCTACATCACGATCAAGAATCGTATCTCTGGCAAGAAAGACATTTGCCATGCCGCCGCCGCCTATTTTTCTCTCAATTCGATAACGGTCATTTAATAAATGTCCAGTGTTCATGCTGGTTCACCTGCCTCCGAGCCTGAACCGTCATGTGTTATCAATATAAGCGAAATATTATCTTCTCCACCACGCTGATTCGCTAAATCAATAAGTTGCTGACCTATCTCATCCATCCCTTTATCTGCTGTAATAAATTGTGCTAATTCTGTTTGACTAAGCTTATCCGATAAACCGTCTGAGCATAGCAGCAAACGGTCTCCAGCCTCCCAAGTCAGCGTTTTTACATCCGTATCGACCTCTTGATCTGTCCCCAGGGCACGAATGATATAATTTTTATAAGGATGAACCTCTGCATCTCCCTCTGTAATCTCGCCTCTTTTTACAAGCTCATTGACAAAGGAATGATCCTCTGTCAGCTGTTCAAATTGGGTCCCCCTTGCAATATACAGGCGGCTGTCTCCAATATGAGCAATCGTAAGTAAGTTTCCGACCATCGCCGCAGCAACCAGTGTTGTTCCCATTCCTTCCAGCTGCTTGTTTTCTTGAGACTTCTGATAGATTTGTTCATTTGTCGCTTTGATTGTCTGCTGAAACCACTGTTCCATATCATCTGGATGTTCAACCCGTTCCGTTTCTTCCCATCTGTTTTTGATATTTTCAACAGCCAGCATACTTGCTACATCACCAGCCTGATGGCCACCCATGCCATCAGCAATAACTGCAATGGGCTGACTGCTTTTATTCTCAAAAACACCACCCGCATCTTCATTATGATTACGAACTTGTCCGCAATGCGTTAAGAAAAGCCCTTTCAAGAGCTACTCCCCCTTTACAGATCCAAATATATATCCTGTTTAATTCACTATTATTACTTTTCATCAAGGTTCAAAAGTTGAAAATCAAACTGCATGGTGCATTTCTCACCCTTTTGAACATATGCTTCTTTATAATTATGGCACAATCTTACACAGAATAAAACTGTCCGGCGTACAAGTTAAATTAAATTTTCACCCTTTTAAAGCATATTCTAGCTATTCCGTTTGATTCTTGTCAGGAAAAATCCGTCTGTTTGAAAATCTTGAGGGAATAGTTGTAAGCCTTCCGATGACCATCCCGGTGCTTTTATTAGCGGTTCGGAGAGTTCCTCTCTAAAGGAGAGATCGATACTGAATGCAGGGTTCTTTTCTAAAAACCTCTGCACCACTTGATTATTCTCTTCCTTATCGACTGTACAAGTGCTGTAAATAAGCAATCCAGCAGGCTTGAGAAGTTTTGATGCAGCCTGAATTATCTCCAGCTGAATAGATGCAAGACGTTCGATATCCTGAGCCTGCTTTGTATATTTAATTTCCGGCTTACCATTAATTACACCTAAGCCTGAGCAGGGGGCATCGATAAGAATCCTGTCAAAGCTTGCTTCTTCATACTTTTCATGAAGCTTTCTGGCATCTCCCTGAAAAGCAGATATCGAATGCAAATCTAATGTAGCTGCTTTTTCTTCTATTAATTTAACTTTTTTCTGATGCAAATCATAGGCATGAATTTCTCCTTGATCTGCTATTTTTTCAGCAATATGCGTCACTTTTCCGCCTGGAGCACTGCACGTATCCAGTACTTTCATACCCGGCTCCAGCTTTAAAGATTCTGCAGCAAGCATGGAGCTTTGGTCTTGTATAGTTACTAATCCATCCTGCAAAAGATTTGTTTTGAAGATATTTCCTTTTTCAATCAGGATGCCTTGGGATGAAAATTGCGATGCTGCTACAGTAAAGCCTTCATTCTCCAGCTGCTTCATAACAGATTCGCGATTTGTTTTCAGAGGCTGAATTCGGATCGACATTGGAAAATGCTTTAAATTTTCACGGCACATCGCTTGTGTGCATTCCATGCCATACATCTCTATCCATCTCTTTACAAGCCAAGTAGGGTGGCTTGTCTCTATCGAAATCCGTTCAACCGGGTCATCAATCAGAGCTAAGTCGGGAATACCCTTCCGTTGAATACTGCGTAATATCCCATTGACAAAGGAAGCTATCCCCTTATGTCCGCGAATTTTGGCAATTTCAACGGATTCATGGACAACAGCATGATCTGGAATTTTTTCTAAATAAACCATTTGATATACTGACATTCTTAAAAGCTGTTTCACCCATAAATCTAATTTCTTCTTATTTTTCATAAATGCTGCCAGATAATAGTCAATTGCTATTTGATTTTGCACCGTTCCGTAAACAACCTCGGTCAGTAATCTTTTATCCTTTTCTGTTAAATCTGTTTGCTTTAATTCATGATTTAATAGCAGATTGCTAAATCCTTTGTCTTTTTCAATTCGAATTAGAACATCGAGCATGGTTTGTCTCAATTGATATTTCATCATTATTTTATTCTCCTAGTATGACGCCAATTTGAATCCTGTCCTGTGAGGCCTGCAGATAATCTTTTACCTTCATGCGTGTTTTCCCGGCAGGCTGTATTTCTGTTATCTTCATACTCGTCCCGTCTCCGCATTGAACGGTAAATGATTCAGAGTCCCTGTTAATAATTTCGCCTGCTGTCCTTGCAGATGAGCTTTCCGATCCTTCTTCTCCCCACCAGATTTTCATGACTTTGCCCTGATAAGTAGTAAATGCAACAGGCCAGGGATGAAGTCCTCTGATTTGATTATAAATCTCCCGGGCAGGCTTATTCCAGTCAATCTTTTCTTGTTCACGTTTGATGTTCGATGCGAAGGTTGCAAATGCTTCGTCCTGCTTCACCGGTGTTATGTTACCAGCGAACAAATCAGGCAATGTGTCTATAAGTAAATCTGATCCGGCACCAGCCAGTTTATCATGCAATATGCCGACATGATCTGTATCCTCAATCTCCACCTCTACCTGGGTAAGAATATCTCCTGCATCTAATTTCTCAGCCATATACATGATGGTTACCCCTGTTGTCTTCTTCCCTTGCATAATGGAATAATGAATCGGTGCACCGCCGCGCAGTTCCGGGAGCAGAGATGCATGAACATTGATTGCTCCAAAAGGAGCTATATCAAGTACTTCTTTAGGCAGGAGTTGACCATAAGCTGCCGTTATGATCAGGTCAGGCTTTGCATTTATAAGCGCCTGATAATCATCTCTCAGTTTTTCCGGCTGAAATACTTCTATCCCATGCTTTAAAGCTTCCTCTTTTACCGGCGGAGGTGTAATAATTTTTTTTCTCCCTTTTGGCCTGTCAGGCTGTGTAACAACAAGAACAACTTCATATTTGTTTTCAATAATTTTTTGTAAAACAGGGACAGCAAAATCTGGTGTCCCCATAAAAACGATTCGTTTCAAATGGATTCCCCTCATTTCTTTCTGTATTCAAAAGGTTTGATATGCGATTTTTATTAGACTTTTTGAACACCCTTTACATCATATAGTACGGCTGCATATCGATAGACAGCTGTAACATCTGCTTTCGTATTTCTTCGGCATATACGGATCGAATATGCTCTAAATAGCTTATTAAGTCCGGCTCATGCTTGTATTTTACCATGCACTGGTATCGATATCTATCTTTTATCCGTGCAATGGTTGAAGGGGTTGGACCTAAAACGGTTGTCCCGGGAGACACAACCTCGCTAAGCTGTTTCACAATCTCGCCGGTAACCTGAACAGCCCGGACATGATTTTCATGCGACACAGTAATTAACACAAGGAATACAAACGGCGGATATTGGAATGCTTTTCGAACAGCCATTTCATGCTGATAAAAATCGAGAAAATTATGCCCGGCAGCATATGTCACGCTATAATGCTCCGGTGTATAGGTTTGGACGATTACATTACCGGCAAGTTCATGTCTGCCCGCTCTTCCGCTTACCTGTGTCAATAATTGAAAAGTACGTTCCGACGCACGAAAATCAGGAAGATGCAACATCGAATCTGCAGACAAAACACCAACCAAAGTCACATCCTTAAAATCCAGACCTTTGGCAATCATTTGCGTCCCTAATAAAATATCAGCCTGTTTCTCTGAAAATTGTTTTAATAATTTTTCATGTGATCCCTTTCTCCTCGTCGTATCTACATCCATCCGAATCACACGAGCTTCCGGGAGAAGCTTTGCTAACGATTCCTCCACCCGCTGCGTCCCTGTTCCGAAATATCGAATCAAGTCACTTTCACAGGACGGACACTTTTCAGGAACTGCCTGCTCATAGGAACAATAGTGGCATTTAAGCCGATGCGTGTTCTTATGGTAGGTTAAAGCAATATCACAATGCGGACATTCGGCTACATGCCCGCAATCCCGGCACATTACAAATGTGGAGTAGCCTCTGCGGTTTAAAAGCAGAACAATCTGCTCTCCCCGCTCTATACAAGCTTTCATATTCTCCATCAGCACCGTGGAAAACATAGTCCGGTTACCAGTATGCAGTTCTTTTCGCATATCAACAATCTCGACACTCGGCATTTGCTGCTGATTGGTACGGCTGGCAAGCGTTAACAGCTGATAAACACCTTTTTTAGCCCTGGCAAAGCTTTCTAGCGAAGGTGTTGCACTGCCAAGCACGACCGGACAATGATGATTACCCGCCCGTTCTATTGCAACATCCCTGGCATGATACCTGGGCTGATCCTCTTGCTTATAAGTTGTTTCATGCTCCTCATCAATAATAATGATACCAATATTTGAAAAAGGAGCGAATATCGCAGAACGTGCACCAACAACCAACTGCACCTGTTTTTGCTGAATCTTTCTCCATTCATCATATTTTTCTCCAGCGGAAAGCCCGCTATGCATCACTGCAACATTTGACCCAAACCTTCCTTTAAAGCGACGGACCATTTGCGGAGTTAACGAAATTTCCGGAACGAGGACAATAGCCTCCTGGCCTTTTGAGATAACATGCTGAATGGATTGCAAATAAACCTCCGTTTTACCACTGCCTGTTACACCATGCAGCAGAAATACATTGTCCTTTTTTTCGTCTATTGAAGCAACAATAGCTTCCATAGCATTCGCTTGTTCTCCTGTAAGCTCAAATGCTTCTGTTTGTTCTATCCGTTGATTTTTATATGGGTCACGGAGCACTTCCTGCTGAAATGTCTTCACAAGCCCTTTGGATACTAATGCTTTAACCGTCTGTGCAGAGGTGTCTAACATCTGAATTAATTTTGTCTGTTCGACAGGCTCTGGATATTCAAGAAAATACTGAATAAGCTCTTTTTGTTTTTTTGCCCGTTTAGACAGATCCTCTAAAGCTTCCATAGCCCGCATTTCAGAAACATCCAACTGCACCATTGTCCGCTGTTTTTTTGTAATTCTCGACTTCACATGATAATAGATAACGATATTTCCTACTTCTATTTGTTTTTGCAGGTGATAATAGCTGATAGAGGATGCCGTAAATTCTTCAAAGGCTATTGACTCTCTTCCTGCAAACAAATCTTCTAATTCAGGACTGAGAAATGCATCTGTCTCCCGAACTAAATCTTTTGTATAATGTGATTTTAATACTTGAGGAAGCATTGTCTGAAATACAGTAATATATAAGCTGAGTGTTTTTTTTGCTACCGATTTCCCAAGCTGAAGCAGCTCCTCTGTTAATACAGGTGTTATATCTAAAACCTCATGCAGCTCCTTTAATTTTGTTAAGCTGCTCTCACTCTTCAACTGTACAACAAAACCCATAATTTTCCGAGGCCCGAATGGTACAGTGACCCGCATACCCGGGGTAATTATTTCATGATATCTCTCTGGAACGAGATAGTCGTATGTTTGATTCGTTGCACTCGTTGGAACATCTACTATGACACTGGCAATGTTCAAATCGAATCATCCTTCATATCTTGTAAAATACAGTCCAGCAGCTGTACTGCTATCTGCTTTTTGGTTGCCTGCTGCAAATCGGTGACAGCTTCCGATTTATTGATATAGGAAACAATATTTGTATCTCCTTCAAATCCCGCACCCTCACGGCTGACATCATTCACAACAATAGCATCTAAATTTTTCTTTTTCAGTTTTCCTAGTCCATATTCGATAGGGGTATCCGTTTCTGCTGCAAACCCGACTAAAAATTGATGCTCTTTTCTTTCTCCCAGCTTTTTCAAAATATCCTCGGTCCGTTCTAAGATAATTACATCATCGTCCTCTTTTTTCTTCATCTTGGATGCATACACTTCTTTAGGACGGTAATCTGCTACTGCAGCCGCTTTAATTACAATATCCTGATCCGGAAACTGCTCATTCATAGCATCGTACATTTCTGCGGCAGAAACAACATCAATTCGTTTAATCGATGGATGCTGTGACGATATGGACACTGGCCCGGCAACTAATGTAACAGCTGCTCCCCGTTCCGCAGCTGCTTCAGCTAAAGCAAAACCCATCTTTCCTGAAGAACGGTTGGTAAAGAAACGTACCGGATCAATCATTTCCTTGGTCGGACCTGCAGAGATAAGCACTTTTTTCCCTTGCATATCGAGCGTTCTCAGCTGATGGCGTTCGATTGCAGTGATTATTTCCTGCGGCTCCTCCAGACGGCCTTTTCCAACATAGCCGCAAGCTAAATAACCGTCACCCGGCTCAATAAAATGGTATCCCCATTTTTCAAGCTGCTTCATATTTTGAATCACAGCCGGATGCTCGTACATATGCACATTCATTGCCGGTGCAATATATACTTCTGCCTGTGTCGCCAGCATCGTTGTAGAAAGCATATCATCCGCTTGTCCGTGAGCCAGTTTTGCAATAATGTTTGCTGTCGCCGGCGCAATAATTGCAATATCTGCCCAATCGGCCAAATCTATATGTGCTATTTTCTTTGGATTTTTTTCGTCAAAGGTATCTGTATACACTGGATTCCTCGTCAAGGCCTGGAAGGTTAACGGCGTAACAAACTCGGTCGCACTCTCTGTCATAATAACCTTTACTTCCGCACCAAGCTGCGTCAATTTACTTGCCAGAGCACTTACTTTATAAACAGCAATGCCACCGGAAACACCTAAAAGTACTTTTTTCTGACTAAGCATGGAAAACTTCCTCTCTATCATTTATTTTGCATGTATTTGAATTTTAAAGAAAACTTGGTAAGCCAAGCCTAAAAGGCGCAGGATTGCCAAGTTGCGCTTATACTTGGCACCTAAAGATTTTTACTGCGTCGAAATCCCTCTGTAGGGCTGCGGTTACTAGCCCCATCAAAAATCGTTGCTAACATTTTATATTTTTCTAACGTGTAAAAGCATGTTTCAACTTATTTTTTATCTTCTCTATAGTTATAACATATAATAAGCTTCCTCTGCCGAATAAAGGCTTACGTTAAGTGGTTGAATTTATCCGTATGGCAATAGAAAAACCTTTGCATGGCGAATAATTCTTGAATGAAGAATTACTCGCCGTGCAAAGGTCTTTTTAGTGCTATATGTTATATATTATTTTTTAATATACAGCTTTCCAGCCTCAATCTCTTCTAGTGCTTTTCCAACATATTTATGTGATTTTGAATGCTCTACTAAAACAGCGTCTGTTTCACTCAGCTCCCTGGCTCTTCTGGCTGATAAAGTAACCAGGCTGTATTTTGATTTGATTTTTGTTTGCAGTGAATCAATAGAAGGTTCTAACATCATAATAAATCATCCTCCAAAATTTGTTTATATTGTTTGCGATTATATCTTTAGAAAAACACGCATTCCATCGTTGCGCTTATGCTATATTCCTTAGCGTTTTCATACTTTCTAAAAGTACAAAAAACATCAAACCCTTTCCTCCAGATTCCCGGCTACGTTATTCATCTGTAATTTCATCATTTGTTACAACCCGTTGTCCTACTGTTTCAGGTTGCACCGCAGATAATACAACATGGTCGCTATCTGTT
Source organism: Oceanobacillus sp. CFH 90083 (assembly GCF_009389585.1). Lineage (GTDB taxonomy): Bacteria > Bacillota > Bacilli > Bacillales > Amphibacillaceae > Oceanobacillus. Next base: position 293,173 of record NZ_VIYG01000005.1, read on the forward strand.
ATGATAACAGCTCTGGTACGTCTTCCATACGTTGCATCCACCAATTTATTATTTTCCCTGGCCACAGTAATAATTCTTTTTACAGGTGCTGATTCCGGAGATACGATAGAAATAATGCGGTTTGCGGAAACAACATTTCCAAAGCCAATGTTTATTAAACTTAAATTCAATTTTTTTCCCCCTGCCATTTCTTTTCTATCTATAATAGTACCATTATACTGTATCTTTAATGAATTTTATACTATAAACTTTTTTGTTACAAGGGCTAAACTAATAAATAGGAAAATAGAGTGATGTTTGCAGGTTGAATATGGCATGTTTTTCTGCTTTGTAAAATTCAGTTATTATAGAATTAAAACAGCTACCCCAACCTGCTTAAAAATGATGCTGGATGGAATAGCTGCTTCGTATCCTTTATTTTTTAGTAAATCCAAATAACACGGTCGGCAATGCTCCTAACCCAATGATAAGGAACCAGTCAACTATAGACAGAGTTACTGTATGAAAGATCGGCTGGAGCGGCGGGAAGTAAATAACAACTAAAAGCAGCAGCATCGATGACAGCACAGCTAAAATAAGATAACGGTTTTCAAACAGGTTTCTGGCAAAAATTGATTTTTCACTGCGGCAGTCAAACACATGAATTAATTGTGCCACAACAAGTGTGGAGAAAGCGATTGTCTGGGCATAAACAAGATTACTTGGATCATTTTGGTAAGCGACAATGAAGGCAATTAAAGTTACCACGCCAATTAATATGCCTCTGCTGATAATTTTATAGCCAAGTCCCCGGGAAAAGATTCCTTCCCGCGGATTTCGCGGACCTCTTTTCATGACATCTCCCTCTGCCTGATCGACCCCTAATGCCATTGCCGGCAATCCGTCTGTCACTAAGTTTACCCAAAGGATCTGTACAGGTACAAGCGGCAGTGGCAGTCCAAGCAGCATGGCAAATAGCATCACTAAAATCTCTCCTACATTGGAAGCCAGCAGATAGCGGATAAACTTACGAATATTTTCATAAATGTTTCTGCCTTCTTGAATAGCAGACTTGATCGTTGCAAAATTATCATCCATTAAAACAAGCGATGACGCTTCTTTCGTTACATCCGTTCCACTTATCCCCATTGCAATGCCTATATCGCTTGCTTTCATCGCCGGAGCATCATTCACCCCATCTCCTGTCATAGCAACAATATGCCCTTTTTCCTGAAAGGCATTAACAATCCGCAGTTTATGTTCTGGTGTTACACGTGCAAAAACATACGTATCTTCAATTGTATCCACTAATTCAGTATCTGACATTTGGGTTAATTCTTTTCCTTCCAGCACCTTCCCGTTTTCTGGAAGAATCTCTAAATGATTGGCAATTGCCTTTGCTGTATGGGCATGATCGCCAGTTATCATCACCGTTTTAATTCCGGCCTCTTTACACTCACGAACAGCTGCTTTAACTTCTTTTCTCGGAGGGTCCATGAGCCCGTACAGGCCAATTAATGTTAAATCTTCCTCCAATAATGCACCATCTAATGACTCTGAAGAAGATAATACCCGAAAACCGATGGCAATGGTTCGCAGTGCTTTTTCAGCCATAGCTACTACTGCTTGTTCTGTCTTTTTGCTTTGTTCCTTTGTTAAAACTGTTTTTCCATCCGCTGTTTGGATATAGGACGATTTCGGAAGCAAAATATCAGGTGCACCCTTCGTAATTAATAAACGCATGCCATTCTCATCTTCGATCACAATACTCATGCGCTTCCGATTAGAATCAAAGGGAATTTCTTTTACAATCCGAAAAGGCTTTTTATCATTTTCATGGAATCCAAACTTATATGCTGCAACGAGCAGGGCGCCATCTGTCGGATCACCATCCACCACATGCTTTCCTTTTCTGGTAGAGATGGAGGCATGGTTACAGAGCATTCCATAGAGCAGCATCGACTTTAAATTGGAATGGGAATCGTCTACCTTTTTTTGATGATATAGAAAATCGCCCTGCGTCTGATAGCCGTCTCCGGTAACATACAAATTTTCCCCATTTATATAGACTTCCTTTACCGTCATTTGATTTTCCGTCATAGTGCCTGTCTTATCCGAACAAATGACAGAAGCACAGCCTAACGTCTCAACCGCTGAAAGCTTCCTGACAATGGCTTTCTTTTTTATCATCCGCTGAACACCAAGAGATAAAGCAACGGTAACAATTGCCGGCAGACCTTCAGGGATAGCAGCCACTGCCAGAGACACCCCTGCTAAAAACATTTCATACATCGGATGCCCTTGAAAAATACCCGCTCCGACAACTAGAATCGTCAGGAATAAAGCAACAACAATCAGTATTTTACCTAACTCGGCTAATTTCATTTCCAGCGGTGTAATCGTCTTTTTGGTATTATCCAGTAAGGTAGCAATCTGACCCATCACCGTTTTCATTCCTGTACCGACAACAATTCCCTCACCCGAACCGCGTGTGACCAGAGTGCCCATAAAGGCCATATTAACTTGATCCTGCGCTTCTAATCCATCCATTCTAATTTCTTTTGTGTGTTTTGCAACAGGAAGGGATTCTCCTGTTAAAGCGGATTCCTCTGTTTCCAGGCTGGTTGTCTGGATGACCCTTACATCTGCTGGAATCCTGTCTCCGCTAGTGAATCTGACAACATCTCCTACCACAATTTCCTTCGATGGGATCTTTACCCATTGCCCGTCCCGTTTGACACTGGCTATCGGTGCAGATAATTCTTTCAGTTTTTCTAATGAATTTTCTGCTTTCTGCTCCTGGAAATAACCAATAATCCCATTAATTAATACAATCACCATAATCGCGATGGCATCAATATACTCCCCTAATAATCCGGCAATCAAGGTAGCGGCTAATAAAACTAATACCATAAAATCCTGAAATTGTTTTAAGAATAAAATCCATTTAGGTATTTTTTTCTTCGCTGCTAAAACATTTTCACCATATTGCTGACGTCGCTTTGCAACCTGCTTCTCCCCTAACCCGACATTCGATTTTACTTGTAATGTCTCTTCTAATTTTTGTTTGTTAAGCTGATACCATTTCATTATACATTCCTCCGGCAGACATGAATTGTACAAGCACTTAATCCATTTCTATGCCCGAACATGTAAAAAGATGCTATAATTGCCGATGAGGTGATCACATATGCCATTCGACGGTATTGTAACAAGAGCGGTTACAGAAGAATTAAGAGCAAAATTAGCAACAGGAAAAATCAATAAAATCTATCAGCCATCGGAAACGGAAATTGTGATGACAGTCCGCAGCAGGTCCGTTAACCACAGTCTGCTTTTTTCTGTTCATCCTACCTATGCCCGTTTCCATATCACCAACGATTCCTATACCAATCCTAAAGAGCCTCCGATGTTTTGTATGGTGCTAAGAAAGCATCTGAGCGGAAGTGTGATTGAGCGGATCGAGCAAAAAGGAATGGAACGGATCGTGACCTTTACCATCCGGACCCGTAATGAAATAGGCGATATCAGCTATAAACAATTGATTATCGAGCTGATGGGCAAGCATAGTAATCTAGTTTTAGTGGATCAGGAAAAAGGACAGATTATTGACAGCTTAAAGCATGTATCTTTATCCCAAAACCGGCACCGGATGATTTTGCCCGGACAGAGTTATCAATTACCGCCTGATCAGCATAAATTTTCTATCTTAGATATAGACAGTGCAGCGATTGTGAAGAAATTAGATTTTAACGCTGGCAAAATGGACAGACAGTTGCTTGAGCTATTAGAAGGCTTTTCTCCATTTGTTACAAAAAAAATGATTGCCCGTGTTCAACTCGGCTCCAATCAGGATTATGAGAATATGCTTTCAGATGTTAGAAAACAGGTGGAGGAAAATGATTATCAGCCTGCTATCTACCAAGAACCGAAAGAGGATTTTCATGTGCTCGCTTTCTCTGATGAAAGGACAGCTACCGTATTTGAGGAAGTCAACCTGATGCTCGATGCATTTTACTCTGGAAAAGCAGAACGGGATCGTGTCAAGCAGCAGGCAAAAGATCTCTATCGTTTTATTAAAAATGAACAGGATAAAAATGTCCGGAAGCTGAAAAAACATCGGCAGACGGTGGAAAAATCAGAACAGGCAGACTATTATCAAAAAATGGGCGAGCTTTTAACAGCGCATATGCATTTAGTCAAGCCGAATCAAAAAGAAATCTCTGTCGTAGACTATTATGATCCGGAGCAGCAGGAAATAACGATTCCGCTAAATCCAAATAAATCACCAAGTGCCAATGCGCAGAATTATTTTAAAACCTATCAAAAGCTGAAGAATTCACGTAAAATCATGGAATCTGAAATCAAACGAACCAATGAAGAGATTGCTTATTTTGACCAACTGCTGCAGCAGCTTGATGTAGCCAATACCGATGATATTGAAGAAATTCGTGAGGAACTGAGGGAGGAAGGTTATTTGCGAAAGCAGCGTGCTTCGAAAAAGACGAAAAAACTGCAGAAGCCTGTACCGGAAACCTATCAGTCTTCTGACGGGACAACAATTTTAGTCGGAAAAAATAACAAGCAGAATGAATATGCAACGATGCGGCTGGCCCATCGCGATGATGTATGGCTGCATACGAAGGATATTCCCGGCTCGCATGTTATTATCCGGGACAAAAATCCAAGTGAGAAAACATTAGAGGAGGCTGCTGTCTTAGCTGCTTACTTTAGTAAATCACAGCAATCTTCTTCTGTTCCGGTAGATTATACGTTGATTCGTCATGTTAAAAAGCCCAATGGTTCAAAGCCGGGATACGTGACATATGATAATCAAAAAACATTGTTTGTAACGCCGAAAAAAGAAATTGTGGATCAACTACGAGTGAAGTAAAATCGGTGTATCTTTTTTCCAGGAGGTTTAAATAAATGAAACTTGTAGGAATATCAGGTGCTCTTGCAGGGGATAAAACATCTATCGTGGTTAACCAGATTTTAGTCCACGCCCGCCGTTTCGATGCATCCATAAAAACAGAATTAGTCGACTTAAAAGATTATGAAATTGACTTTTTTAACGGTGCTCCGTTAGCTGATTATAATGACGATACCTGGAATGCTGTTAAAAAAATTCAATCTGCTGATTTGCTTGTTTTTGGAACACCCATTTATCAAGCATCTATTTCAGGAGCTTTAAAAAATCTGTTCGATCATTTACCAGAATATACCTTCAAACATAAGGTAACAGGGATGGTGGCAACCGGATGGTCAGACAAGCATTTTCTTGTCATGGAATACCATCTAAGATCGGTTCTGTCTTATTTTAAAGGCTTAATGCCAACTGGAAATGTCTTTGTCCATAACGGTGCTTTTAATATGGACAGTGATGAAATTGTGGATGATCGTGTTTTGGAAAGGCTTCAAGTACTTGCAGAGGAAATGGTTTCTTTGCAGCAAGGGATAAAGCATCGGTAATACACCCGTGGGGCACGCAAAAACCTTAAAGAATAAACACTTTATAAGGTGCACAAGTGAAATTTGTACAATATAAAATATATTTGTGATGAGATTTATTCAAAAAGAAAGCTTTGTATCACGGAAAGGAATTGCAACCTTAGCTAATTTGATTCTTTTTGATCGAGCTTTTTGAACACGTACTTTAATAAATATGAAACAATTGTGTAAGCAGGTGACTAACAAACTTATAATTAGTCACCTGCTCTATTTTATCTCATATAAGACTGGCAAGAGCTTTCATGTCGATAGCTTAGTTAAATAGATTCAACATATATTTATTCCAGTTTAATATTTCAACTAAATAATCTGAGTGTTCTTCCATTGTTCCAACAGCAAGTCCGTTTTCCCATACTAATGATTCAAACATTGATTTTGTTGCTGTGATTTGCTCTTCGACCTGCTGCTAGTTTGATTCAAGTTGACGCAGCTTCATGCCACGCCAACTTTCAAATCAAGATTTTAATTTCTTTCAAGAAGTTACATCTCTCTCAATCCGCGATAAAATCATAGTTTTCCAGTAAACGAAGAAAATGATCAACCTGCGGGAGCTGGCGGATTCCTTCCTGAAAGCAGACCCAGGTATCACGTGTCACTGCTTTTTTGTCTAAAAATAAAGGTATATATGGATAGTGCTCTTTCAAATGATTCGAGACACTGCCCGGCAATACAGCCATGCCAATTCCCTGCTTCATAAATTGTTTACAGGTTTCAATCTGGTCTACTGTCATCTTTTTCTGCGGTTTAATATAATTCTGCTGGTCAAATAACCAGCTGTCCACAAGTTCATGCATACTGTCATCGCTTTTAAAGGAGATAATAGATCTTTCTTTTAAGGCATGTTCCGGAAAAGGCTCAGTATCAAAAATATAGAGCGGATCATCAAATAGATGCACAGAAGTCGTTTCTTTTAATTTTTCACCACGAATAATACATACGTGATATTGCTTATGATTTTTTTTAATATTTTCACTGATTCCTGTTACTAAATCAATTGTTACCTTTGGATAGGCAGCAGTGTACTCCCCTAGAATAGCCGGCAGGTAACGCTGACTGATTAGCGAAGAGCAGGCAATCGATAATGTCCCTTGTATTTCTGCTCCTGTCTCCGCCAAACGGTTTTTAAATTGCCGCTCCTTCTCTACCGTTTCTTTGGCATGCTGAATAATTTGTTCTCCGGCCGGTGTCGGCAGCAGCCGCTTCGATGTCCGTATAAATATCGTTTCCCCAAAATAGCCCTCCATGTATTTTAAACGCTGTGTAACTGCCGGCTGGGAAATAAGGATAGCTTTTGCTGTTCCCCTTATTGTGCCGATTTCATAAAGTTTTAACAGGATTTCGTAATCATCCATCCGCATAACAAAAGCCTCCAATAAGTATAGATTATCATTTTTGATTAAAATATAGTATTTTACTTATTTCATTATAGCATATAACATTAATTTAAGAAGATTTTCTCAACCTTATACTGAAAGGAAGTATGTTAAATGGATAAAAAACAATTAAACAAAGAACTATTTACCAAACGAAAAGATGCTTATGTCAACAGCCGCACACACAGTAACCCGGCCGCTTTACAAAAAATCGCTGCGTGGTTAAACCCATCCAGTGAACAAATTATTTTAGATGTTGCGACAGGTGGAGGGCAGGTCGCCAAAACATTAGCTCCCTCCGCCAAACAGGTCATTGCGACCGATTTAACACCGTCTATGCTGACAAATGTCCGAAACAGCATAAATGAGAACGATAACATCTTTTTTATGATTGCTGATGCGGAAGAGCTTCCATTTCTCGATCATTCCTTTGATATTGTCACTTGTCGTATTGCAGCACATCACTTTCCACATCCTGAAAAGTTCATTCAGGAAGCATATCGTGTTTTAAAACCTGGAGGAAAATGCTTATTTGTCGATAATGTTGCTTCAGAGGATGAAGCAGAAGATCAATTTTTAAATCAGCTGGAAGCAATGCGTGATCCAAGCCATGGACGTGCCAAAAAAATTTCAGAATGGAAGAAACTGTTCTCCACATATTCGTTTACTCTTCTGCAGGAGGATATACGAATCAAAGAACTTCCTTTTCAAGACTGGCTCCATCGGACAACAGATACAGAGGAAACACGCCAGCAAGTTATCCAATTTATACAAACAGCTGATGAAAAGCTGCAAAAATGTATCCGTCTACAAAAGGAAAAAGATAGAATTCAATCCTTTGCTATTGATGAGTGGATAAGCATGTGGGAAAAGTAAGTATATACAAATCGAATTACTGGCTGATTTATCACAGACTCCAGGCATTGCACTTTTCAATGAAAAGAAAATTTTAAATAGACAAATACACATTTTTACTTTCATGCATATACTGCTACTGGTTTTGAGAAAAGGAGTGTTGCATAATGAGTAAGAAATGGAGTATCAGTGATCCATTTGTTTATGAAGCATTAACAGAGCTTCAAAATAAACCGCTTGCCGTCCAAACAGTACGAGGCTCTGTACGAGGGGTATTAAAAAGGGTTATGCCGGACTTTATCGTTATCCGTATGGGAGGTTCATCCTTCTATGTCCGGACAGCTCAAATCATCTGGTTTCATGAAGTAAAGGATGCATAAACCAAGCTCTATCCAACATACGATAGTAAGGCTTATCATTTACGGATGGAGGCATAAAACTTATGATGAAACGTGTGAATAAGATCGCTATCGATCTGCCTGTTCCAGAGCATGGTGATATGAACGCCGCTGCCGCAGTTCAGGAGCTAATGGGAGGCAAATTTGGTGAAATGTCCACATTGAATAATTATATGTTTCAATCTTTTAATTTTCGGGGCAAACAAAAGCTAAAGCCTTTCTATGATTTAATTGCAAGTATTACAGCTGAAGAATTTGGTCATGTTGAATTAGTTGCCAATGCGATTAATCTGCTGTCTATTGGCAATACAGTTCCCGGTGATCCCGACACTGCTCCTTTACAAAATGGAAAAGATGCCCGTTACTCCACCCATTTTACAACCACTGCTCAAACAGCCTATCCGGGAGACGGAATGGGAAGACCATGGAATGGATCTTATGTAAATAATAGTGGCACACTCGTCGAAGATCTTCTTGCTAATTATTTACTGGAAATCGGTGCGAGAAACCACAAGATGCGTGTGTATGAAATGACGACACATCCAACGGCATTAGAAATGATCGGCTACTTACTTGTTCGTGGCGGGACACATATTATTGCTTATGCAAAAGCAATTGAAGTAGCTACAGGAGTAAACGTTGGTAAAATGCTGCCTGTTCCAAGCCTGGATAATAACCAGTTTGATTACGCAAGAAAATTCATGGATCAAGGACTGTATAACGTGCTGTATACATGGGGAGAGAAAGATTATCGGGATATCAACCAGATTTGGAAAGGAGAAAATCCGGAAACTGGTGAAACGTTAAAAGTAATTGACGGTATGCCTGAAGGAGCTGCTGTACCTGATTTTCCAGAGCTTCCAGAGCAATTTGCACCGGGGATTGATCTGGATGACTACCATCGGATTTTAAAACGATTAAAGAGTAGTATGTAATTAAAATCAAACCTGCTAAGTTTGTCCACCAATCTTAGCAGGTTAGTTACATTTTCTTCAGACTCTTTATATATTTGCAACCGTAGACGCTCCTCTTCAGCATTTAATTCCATCACTATTGAGACGGTACTTACTTCTCCAAATACGCAATAAGCTGATCCAAATCTTTTGCACAAGCCTTTTTAAAACTTCCTGCCATCATTTTACCGAAAAATCTAGATAATCCAGTAAGTCCATTTATCTCTCCATGCAGGATAATTTCTGTATGTGTCATGTCACCCGCTGAAGCAAGCTGATAAGTAAATATAAATTCTCCTTTACCTGTTGTTCCTTTTGTCCCATCACAACGCAGTACAATCTTACTAGGCTCATCTATCTCAACAACCTCAAAATGTTCTGTAGCCTCTTTTCCGAACATCTTTCTTGTTTCCCTCCACCTGCTTCCCGCTTCCAGTGGCCCCTCATCCAAACGCTCTATTCTTACCAATCCCTGCATCCACTGTTTCGCAGCTTCGAGATCCAATAAACTGTTATAAGTATCTTCTCTGGATACCTGAACAGTTCTTTTCAATTCAAAATGTATACTCAAGCTTAAGACCTCCTATCAAAATAAAAATCGTCATTCACCTGATATTTCTAATCTTTTTCAGGCTATGTCGGCCATGCTTAATCAACCCATCAAAATCCTTTAGTCCACGTTAATTAAAACCGTGGCGTTCGCTATCTGCGAATAATAGCTAACGACACCTCATTTTTATAAGCTTTTAACAAGAAAATAAAGGATGTAAAACCATTTCACGTTTCACATCCTTTATTTTCTCTTATAATTCACTTCTCCAGGCAAGTACCGTCTCTTTTTCTTTCTCTGTAAGTTTATTTTCTGCTAACAGTAATTCTAACAGCTGATCAAAGCCGCTGATCGATTGATAGGAGAAGCCAGCTTCCGCAAATGCTTCCTGTGCTCTTGGCAGCCCATAAGTGAAAATGGAATATACTGCTGTAATTTCAGCACCTTCCTGCTCGAGCACCTGTGCAGATTGAATCGATGATCCGCCGGTGGAAATCAGATCCTCAATAACGAGTACCTTTTTCCCTTCCACAGATGCACCTTCAATCTGATTGCCTTTCCCATGTCCTTTTGGTTTAGAACGTACATACACCATTGGTAAATCAAGCTCTGCTGCCAGCCAGGCTGCATGCGAAATGCCGGCAGTTGCGCAGCCGGCAATTACTTCTGGCTTTGTATCACTATTTTTCACCATTTCGGCAAATGCCTTCACAATTTTTTTTCGGACAGCAGGATAACTCATGGTTAAACGGTTGTCACAATAGATAGGTGATTTTAATCCGGATGTCCATGTGAAATAGTTATCTACGCTTAATTGTACTGCTCCAATTGCTAATAAATCTTTTGTTATATTACTCTCCATGCTGCCACTCCTTCATTACTTGTTCATATGCTTTTCTCGGATTTTCTGCTTTTGTAATACTTCTGCCGACAACCAGAAAATCACTGCCAAGTTTTTTGGCAGTTTCAGGAGTTGCCACACGCTTCTGATCATCTTGCGAAGAATCAGCCAGGCGGATACCAGGCGTTATCGATAAAAAGTCTTTGCCCAAGTGCTTTTTAATCAGCGGCACCTCATGAACAGAGCTGACAACGCCATCTGCTCCGGCTTCTTTTGCTAGAGATGCAAAACGGATGACATTCTCTTCTACATTTCCCGGTAAGCCAAGTTCCTGCCCTAAAGTATTATCATCCATCGAAGTAAGTATTGTCACTGCCATCAGTTTGGTAGATGAACCTGCCAAGCCTTGCTTTGCCTGATATATCATTTCTTTACCGCCAATAGCATGTGTTGTTACTAAATCCACATTTAAAGCAGCAATATTTTTCATAGCCTGATGAACGGTATTGGGAATATCGTGAAGCTTTAAATCAAGAAAGATCGGGTGATTATCGGCCTGCAATTTTTCAATAATTGCCGTACCCTCCCGATAAAAAAGCTCCATGCCTACCTTTACAGGAACACCTGCTAAATCATTTTCTTTTAAAAACCGTTCTGTTTCTGTCCACGTTGGAAAATCTAATGCAACAAAGACGCTCATACCTGCACACTCCTTCTATCAATCACATCTTGGACAGAGGTATATTGATATTTGGTTAATGTTTCTGGAAGTGCATCAATGATATCTACACAGGCAAAAGGGTTTTGGAAATTTGCCGTACCGACTGCAACTGCATCTGCACCAGCCTGTAAGAATTCCAGTACATCCTCTGCCGTAGAAATACCGCCCATGCCAATGATCGGAATCGATACCTGCTGCCGCACTTCATAAATCATCCGGATCGCAATTGGTTTAATGGCTGCTCCTGATAATCCACCTGTCTGATTGGCAATCAGCGGCTTCCCGGTTGGCAGATGAAGCTTCATTCCTGTTAATGTATTAATCATCGACAGTCCGTCAGCTCCAGCCTCCTCCACTGCTTTTGCCATCTCAACAATATTTGTCACATTAGGTGACAGCTTTACATACAAAGGAAGATTACTTACCTCTTTTACTGCTGCTGTAACCTTTTTAGCCATGTCCGGATCGGTTCCAAATTGAATGCCGCCCTCTTTTACATTAGGGCAGGATATATTTAATTCCAACGCATGAACATCTTTAGTCTGATTAAATGCTTCGGCAACAAAAATATATTCCTCTAAAGAACTCCCTGCAATATTTGCAATAATAGACATATCATATTCTGCCAGTCTAGGAACCTCATCTGCAATAATTCTTTCTACACCCGGGTTTTGCAACCCAATCGCATTTAACATGCCTGAGGAGGTTTCTGCCACCCGCGGGGTAGGATTTCCAAAGCGTTCAAATTGCGTTGCCGCCTTCATCATTATAGCACCTAAACGGCTTAAATCATAGAATTCACTGTACTCCTTGCCAAATCCAAAGCAGCCTGATGCCGGCATAACCGGATTTTTTAAAGTCAGTCCAGGTAATTTTACCTCCAGGTTCATAAAATAACCTCCTGTGCAGAAAATACTGGTCCATCACTGCAAATCTTCTTGTAGCTGTTATCCACTGTCGGCAGCACACATGCCATGCATGCACCGACCCCGCAGCCCATTCTCTCTTCCAGGGACACTTTCCCCTTCGAATCTTTTAATTCAGTTGTCACTGCCCGAAGCATTGGCAGCGGTCCACAGCTGAAATATTGATCAAAAGCGCCAACTTCCGGGAATACATGTGTTACAAACCCTTGATACCCATAGGAACCATCATTGGTAACCACATATGTTTCTGCTATTTCCTTAAATGCTTCTTCATAAAAAACATAGTCCTTTGATTGAAAGCCTAAAACTGCAATAAGATCCACGTTCTTTTCACTTAAACGTTTCGCAAAATGATAGATAGGAGGAACACCGATTCCTCCACCTACTAACAGGACACGTTCTCCATCTTTTACATCGTCGATAGAAAAGCCATTTCCATTCGGACCAAGCACATTGATTGTCATTCCAGGCTGATAAGCAGCTAATGCTTTTGTTCCATCTCCAACAATTTTGAATAAAATCGTAACTGTTCCTGCCTGTGGATCTACTTTTGCAATAGAAATTGGTCTTCTTAAGGTAAAGCCGGAGACAAGCAAATGTAAGAATTGTCCCGGAACTGTTTGTTTACTAACCTCTGGCTGATACAATTCCATTTCAATTGTCTCTTTCGCAATAAATTCAACGGATAGTACTTTCATTTCATATTTTTTCTTCATCATTGTATCACCTTTTGCTTACTGATTGGTTTTGCTGTAAATGTTGTAGAGTCAATTACATTAATAATCGCATTGACTGTATCCAGGTTTGTTAAGCAGGCGATCCCATGCTCTACTGCTGCACGACGGATTAAGAAACCATCTGACCTGGGCTTTTGTCCGGAATTAAGTGTATTAATAACAAATTGTACTTTTCCTTCATCGATGATCGAAAGCACATTCGGTCCTTCTAATCCAACCTTACCTACCTTCACAACTGGAATATCTCCTTGTTCACAGATATAAGCTGCTGTACCCTCTGTTGCATAAAGTACAAATCCAAGCTGATGGAATCGTTCGGCTGCTTCCAGCATTTCTGCCTTATCTTTATCAGCAACTGTTAATAGCACACCGCCTTCTTGCGGAACTTTTAATCCGGCAGCGATCAATCCTTTATATAATGCTTTTTCTAATGTTTTATCGTAGCCGATTGCTTCTCCGGTAGATTTCATTTCCGGTCCAAGAATCGTATCCACACTGTGCAGCTTTTCAAAAGAGAATACCGGAATTTTCACAGAAACAAGCTCCTGTTCAGGTAAAATAGCTGTTTCATAGCCCATATCGGATAATTGCTCCCCTAATATACACTTGGTCGCAATGTTTGCCATCGTTATACCAGTAATTTTACTTAAGAAAGGAATCGTTCGGCTGGCTCTTGGATTTACTTCAAGTACGTAAACATCTTCACCGCGGATAATGAACTGGATATTGATTAATCCTTTTACATTTAGTGCTTTTGAGATTTTAACCGCAGCATCTAAACATTTTTCTTTCACAGATTCACTTAAGCGCTGGGTCGGGTATACGGCCATGGAGTCACCAGAGTGAACACCGGCACGTTCAATATGCTCCATAATTCCAGGAATAATTGTTGTTTCCCCATCACTGATCGCATCTACCTCTGCTTCCATCCCAGTCAAATATTTATCTATTAAAATGGGATGTGCGGAGTCAATATGATCTGACTTCGCTAAATAATTCTCTAACTCTTGTTCACTATAAACAATTTCCATCCGGCTTCCGCCAATGACATAAGAAGGACGGACAAGGACCGGATAGCCTATTTTGTTTGCTGTTTCAATGGCCTGGTCGAGCTTTGGCACTGCTTTTCCCTGTGGACGGAGTAAATCAAGCTCATCTAATAAAACTTCAAATTTATCACGATCCTCCGCACGGTCAATTGCTTCCAGACCTGTTCCTAAAATTTTTACACCGCGGCGCTCCAGCCCGGCAGCAAGGTTAATGGCTGTTTGACCGCCGAACTGTACAATAACGCCTTCTGGTTTTTCCAGTTCAATTACATGCATGACGTCCTCTAACGTGAGCGGCTCAAAATAAAGCTTATCGGATATCGTGAAATCGGTAGATACCGTTTCCGGGTTATTATTCATAATAATAGCTTCATAGCCGAGCTCTTTAATCGCCAATACAGAATGAACCGTTGCATAATCAAATTCAATCCCTTGACCAATTCGGATGGGACCGGAGCCGAGCACTAAGATTTTCTTCCGGCCAGTTACCGCAGATTCATTTTCCGATTCATACGTACTGTAGAAATACGGTGTTTCCGATTCAAATTCTGCTGCACATGTGTCTACCATCTTATAAACCGGGAGGATATTTTTTTCTTTTCTTAATGCATACACCTCATCCAGGGAAATATCCCAAAGACGGGCGATTTGGGCATCTGCAAAACCTGATTCCTTTGCTTGTTTTAACACAGCAATATCATGCTTGTTTTTGATTAATGCTTTTTCTATTTCAATTATTTTATTTAAGCTGTTTAAGAAAAAGCGGTCGATTTTTGTGATAGCAAAGATTTCATCCAGGGAATAACCTCTGCGCAGTGCTTCAGCTAACAGGAAAATACGTTCATCATCTGCACGCTTCAAACGTTTATTCAATGTGTCTTCATCTATTTCTTCTGCTTTGGCAAGGTAAAGCTCCTCCGTTCCCATTTCCAGGGAACGTACACCTTTCAGTAATGATTCTTCCAGATTACGGCCAATGGCCATTACCTCCCCGGTTGCCTTCATTTGCGTTCCTAAACGACGGTCTCCTGAGGTAAATTTATCAAATGGAAACCGCGGGAATTTCGTTACAACATAATCCAATGCCGGTTCAAACATGGCATAGGTTTTACCGGTAATTGGATTAATGATTTCATCCAATGTGTAACCGACTGCAATTTTCGCTGCAATTTTGGCAATGGGATAACCCGTTGCTTTAGAAGCCAGGGCTGATGAACGGCTGACACGCGGGTTCACTTCAATGATATAGTATTGGAAGCTATATGGATCAAGCGCCAGCTGAACATTACAGCCACCTTCAATTTCTAAAGCACGAATAATTTTTAAGGAAGCATTACGTAACATATGATATTCACGGTCACTTAATGTCTGTGATGGTGCAACAACAATAGAATCCCCGGTATGAATTCCTACCGGGTCAATGTTTTCCATGTTACAAACTACAATTGCCTGATCCTTATGATCACGCATCACTTCATATTCAATCTCTTTAAAACCGGCAATATTCCGTTCGATTAGGCATTGATTAACCGGAGAAAGTACAAGTCCGTTATGTGTAATTTCACGGAGCTCTTCCTCATTATAGCACATTCCTCCACCTGTACCGCCAAGGGTATATGCCGGACGGACAATTAATGGGTAGCCAATTACATTCGCAAAAGCTACAGCCTCATCTACGGTATGTACAATTTCACTTTCAGGTACCGGTTCATTTAATTCATTCATCAAAGTACGGAACAGTTCTCTATCCTCTGCTTTTTGAATCGATTCTGGTGCTGTTCCCAGCAGCTGTACATGATGCTCTTTTAAAGTTCCTTTACGGACAAGCTCCATGGCAAGATTTAGGCCAGTTTGTCCGCCAAGCGTGGGCAGAATAGCATCCGGACGCTCTTTACGAATGATTTTTGTTAAAAATTCTTCGGTTAAAGGTTCCATATATACTTTATCTGCAACTGCATTATCTGTCATAATCGTTGCCGGGTTAGAGTTAGCCAGGATAACATCGTACCCTTCTTCTCTTAATGCCTGACAAGCCTGTGTTCCAGAATAATCAAACTCTGCTGCTTGTCCAATAACAATTGGACCGGATCCAATGACGAGAATTTTTTGAATATCTGTACGTTTAGGCATGAATATGAACCTCCTGCTTCTTCACTTGCTGCTTAATCAGCTCTAAAAATTCATCAAATAAATAATTTGTATCCTCCGGTCCTGGAGATGCTTCCGGATGGTACTGTACGGAAAACGCAGGGTAAGTGGTATGTCTTACCCCTTCTACTGTTCCATCATTGATGGCAACCTGTGTTAATTCAAGTCCTGTATTGTCTAAAGTAGCCGGATTCACCGCATAACTATGGTTTTGGGAAGTCAGGTACGTTTTACCGGTTTTTAAATCTTTTACCGGATGATTCGCTCCCCGATGCCCAAATTTCATTTTCTCTGTATCAGCTCCACAAGCCAAGGACAGAAGCTGATGTCCAAGGCAGATTCCGAATATCGGCACCTGCCCTAAAATCCCTTTAACCATATCAATTGCTTCTGGTACATCCTTTGGATCTCCCGGTCCGTTGGTCAGCATAATACCGTCCGGACGCAGACGCAGAATATCCTCTGCATGATAGTTATAAGGTACAACGGTAATTTGACAATCACGTTTTGTTAATTCACGAAGAATTCCATGCTTTGCGCCAAAATCTACTAATACGATACGGCTTCCCCGGCCCGGAACTACATAAGGCTTGCTTGTTGATGTCTGCTTTACCTGATCCGTCCGGAATACAGCCGTTCTTAAGTTTTCTAATGCTTGCCCGATATCTTCGCCGGCAGCAATAATAGCTGCCTTCATTGTTCCATGCTTACGAATAATGCGTGTTAATTTTCTTGTATCAATTCCGGCAATGCCCGGAATATTGTTCGCCTTCAAGAAACTGTCAATTGTCTCTTCATTTCGGAAGTTGGAAGGCTGCTCACTATACTCTTTCACAATTAAACCGTGAATAAAGGGGGTAACCGTTTCATAATCATCTCTGTTTATCCCATAGTTGCCGATTAAAGGATATGTCATCGTTACAAATTGTCCACAATAACTAGGATCTGTAATAACTTCCTGATATCCAGTCATTCCAGTATTAAATACAATCTCTCCATTTGAAGCCTCTTCGCTTCCAAAACCGTATCCATCGAAAACTGTTCCATCTTCCAAAATCAAGTGACATTTACGCATCGCTGTCCTCCTTAAATACGACTTTACCGTTTACCATTGTCAAGACTGGAAATCCTGTTACCTCCCAGCCATGGAATGGAGTGTTTTTACCTTTAGAAGCAAATTGATAACGATCAATTTTTGCTGTTTTTTCCAAATCAATAATTGTTAAATCTGCAGCTGCACCTTCTTCCATTGTTCCATAAGGAAGTCCGAAAACATCTGCCGGTTTTTTTGTCATTCTATCAATTAATTCATATAAGTTTAAAACATCTTTCTGTACTAAATGTGTGTACAGCAATGGAAAGGCCGTCTCTAATCCAACAATACCAAATGGCGCTTCTAAGAATCCATTTGCTTTTTCTTCCTCGCCGTGAGGAGCATGATCTGTTGCGATAAAATCAAGTGTTCCATCTAAAAGGCCTTCGATAAGTGCTTGCTGGTCATCTGTTCCTCTGAGCGGCGGGTTCATCTTAAAATGTGCATCATTTTCAAGAATATCTGTTTCATTTAGAATCAGGTGATGCGGTGAAACCTCTGCAGTTACCTTTATTCCTGCTTTTTTCGCATCACGAATCACACGGACAGATTCCTTTGTGCTGACATGACATACATGGTAGTGGCAATCAGCTGCTTCTGCTAATAAAACATCTCTGGCAATTTGCACAGATTCACTTAGGGATGGGATTCCTGGAAGATTGAGCCGCTTGCTTACCTCTCCATCATGTGTCACCCCGCCATAAACAATGGAGTTATCTTCACAATGAGCAACAATTGCCGCACCACAGGCAGCTGCCTCCTTCATAGCCTGAAGCATTTGATTAGCTGTCTGAATACCTACACCGTCATCTGTAAAAGCAAATGCACCTTGCTCAAACAGCTCTTTAATATTTGTACGTTCTTCCCCTTTTAATCCTTTGGTGATGGATGCATATGGAAGAACCCGAACGACAGCATCCTCCTTAAATTTATGCTGCAGCTGTTCCAGCGTATCGACATTATCAGGAACCGGGTTCGTGTTCGGCATAGAACAAACGGTTGTAAATCCGCCTTTTGCTGCAGATTGTGTGCCTGTTGCGATCGTCTCTTTATATTCACCGCCCGGTTCGCGTAAATGAATATGCACGTCTATCAGACCTGGGGATACAAGATTATTTTTTGCATCAATGGTTTGATCAGCCTGTTCGGTTATTTCAGGAGCTACCTTCCGTATTTTGCCGTCTTCAATCAAAATCTCACAGTCTATCAGTTCATTAGATGATGTTAAGCGCTTTGCATTCGTTAATATCGTTCTCATTAATAATCCCCCATTCTTTCAGTACATGTATTAAAATAGCCATTCTGACGTAGACGCCATTTTCCATTTGTTTAAAAATACGTGACTGTTTACTCTCAACAAGCCTTGTATCAATCTCGACTCCTCTATTAATTGGAGCAGGATGCATAATAATAGCATGCTTTTGCATTCTTGCTGCTCTTTCCATTGTTAATCCATAAAGAGAGAGATAATCATCCGTTTCGGTTTTATGAATATGACGCTCATGCTGAATTCTTAATAACATTAATGCATCTGCAATTTCTACCGCTTCATCCATTGTAATATATGGAAAAGGCAGTGAGTGATCTTCAAACCCCGGTGCTGCACTAAAATAAACATCAGCTCCCAGTTTTTCCAGAGCACGTGCATTTGACTTCGCTACACGACTGTGTATAATATCACCTGCGATAACAACCTTTTTCCCTTCAACGTTTCCAAATTCCTGGTACATTGTCAGTAAATCCAGCATGCACTGTGTTGGATGCTCTTCCTTTCCTGAGCCTGCATTGAAGACAGGAATATTCAGTTGCCCCTCTTCTTCAATTTCATCCATCCAATAATCAGATGGATGACGGACAACTAGGAAATCCGCACCTATCGCTTCAAAGGTTTTCGCTGTGTCATACAATGACTCGCCTTTTATCAGGCTCGACCCTTCTTCATACAAATTCAGTACTTCTAAACCAAGCTTTCTCTGGGCAACCTCAAAACTCATTTTAGTTCGTGTGCTAGGTTCAAAAAAAAGATTTGCAGCAAATAACTGTTTATTAATGGTTTTTGGTGATTTTCTTATTAATTCAGCTTCTTTAAGAATTTGATTCATCGTTTCCTTCGAAAGTTGTTGCATCGAAATAAAATGTTTCACGATTCATCTCTCCCTTTTCGGTGTCATTTTTTATATTTATTAATTAAAAAACTCCCTGCAAAAGGCTGCAGAGAGTCAGACGAATACCTGAAATAAGCATCCGCGTTCCTTAACAACCTTTCAAATCTCTCTGGATCTGATTAAAAGTTATCATGTATTCTTTTCATAAATAGATACAAGATCAATTTTGTCTTCTTCACTCAGCTGGACAACAACTATTTCTTGTTCAGCAGTAGGAATATTCTTACCTACATAGTCAGCCCGAATAGGCAGCTCACGGTGTCCCCGGTCTACTAAAGCACCAAGCTGAATCGTTGCCGGTCTGCCGACATCCATCACTGCATCCATTGCCGCACGGACAGTTCTTCCTGTATAAAGAACATCATCAATCAGAATCACCTGTTTGTTTGTTATATCCATGTCAATGGAAACCGAGTTGATTTGCGGGTCCTCATGATTACTTTTTTTCTCCAAGTCATCCCGGTACATCGTAATATCCAATTCGCCAAAAGGAACCTCAATCGCTTCAATCTGTTTGATTTTTTCCTGAATAATTTTTGCCAGCGGAACACCTCTTGTTTTGATTCCAATTAAAACAAGGTTCTCTCCACCTTTATTCTTTTCCAGAATCTCATGGGACATTCTGGTCAATGCTCTATTTATTGCAGCAGCATCGAGAATCTCTGTTTTTTTCTTCATCTTAGCCCGCTCCTTCCGTACAAAAAAGCCCTTTTCCTGCTGATGGAAAAGGGCATACGCATACCATAAGTAAACTAGCTATTCGTATCCTTCCTAGCCTCACAGGACTATTTTTAAAGGTCTTCGTTTGTTCTTCCTTAGTATGTCAGAATATGACGGGTCTGTCAATACATTTTGCGGATTTGGTCAAGTGTTTCTGTAAAGACGGCAGGTGGTGCAGCTTCAAATTCCATCTGCTCCCCTGTTCTTGGATGTATAAAAGCAATTTGCTTCGCATGCAGTGCCTGACCGTGTACATCTAATGACTTCCGCTGTCCATACTTCGGATCACCTACAAGTGGAAAACCAATATATTGCATATGAACCCGTATTTGATGCGTTCTTCCTGTTTCCAGCTGACATTCCACATAGGTGTACTTCGGAAAACGCTCCAGCACACGGAAATGTGTTACGGCTGGTTTTCCACTTTCGACAATTCCCATTTTTTGACGATCTTTCGGATCTCTGCCGATAGGTGCATCAATCAATCCAGTCTCATGACCAATTTCCCCATGAACAATTGCTTCATAGATCCTTTTTAATTGCTTTTCCTGCAGCTGCTTTGATAAATGCTGATGCGCAAAATCATTTTTGGCTACAACTAACAGCCCGCTGGTGTCCATATCAATCCGGTGTACAATTCCGGGGCGCTCCACACCGTTGATACCAGATAAATCCTTACAATGGTACAATAATGCATGTACTAGCGTTCCCGTATGGTGTCCTGCGGAAGGATGGACAACCATTCCTTTCGCCTTGTTAACCACCAGCAGATCCTCATCCTCATAGACAATGTCCAAAGGAATATTCTCCGGCTCCAGTACAAGCGGCTTTGTTTCTGGAATTTCCCAGGTGATCATATCACCTGTTTGGCATTTTTGATTTGCTTTTACGACTTCATCATTCAGTTTCACATTGCCTTCTTCAATCCAGCCTTGAATTTGCGAACGTGAATGGTCATGCAATAAATCAGATAGAATTTTATCCACTCTTTTTTTATGCTCTGTTTCTGATACTGTGTGCTGGTTTACTGTCATTTTTTCGCTTTCCCCCGCTTTCTCTCATCCATTATAATTGCAATCATTACAATCACTACACCAATTGTCAGTGAAGCATCAGCGACATTGAATATCGGAAAATTATAATTAAAAATATAGAAGTTTGCAAAATCTACTACTTCTTGAAATAAGATACGATCGATGAAATTCCCGATCGCTCCGCCTATCAATACACCAACTCCTGCAGCAATCAGGCGATCTTGTTTTCCATGTGTATGTAAAAAGTAAATTAATCCGGCAATCACAATAACTGTAATGATATAAAATAGCATCATCTGCCCTTCTAAAATACCCCACGCAGCTCCCGAATTCCGATGTGAGGTAATATAGAAGAAGTCATTAATAATTGGTATCGATTCACCTATTTCCATTTTTGTTGCAACTAGCCACTTTGTCCATTGGTCTATTCCAATTAAGATAATGGCAATAAGATAGTATCTCCACATGTTCATTTCTCCAATCTAAGGAAGTCTTTTTTTACACTTTAAGAAAGTATAAAAAGATCAAGGAATAAAGTACGACGGACACAATGTCCTAGTATCGGCGCTGGTCGCACAATGGGACTAAACTGAGCCGGCGAAAGTGCAACGCTTTTTATAAGGTGAATAATCGCAACCCCAATGTTTTTTCGGTGGGACGAGTAATCCCGGTCCCAGTCCCGGCTAAGGCAAATCTGCGCCTTTTTCAGGCTTGGCTTTACCAAGCTTTCTTTATCTTATCCTTTATGCTGGTAATTTTCAAGAAACAACGATAAGGAAAGGGTACATCCTGCTAATATAGATATAGAGTCAGGCTGCATCTGCTTAAAAAATGGAATCTCCTTATTTCTATAGTCTCTATGCTTTAGATAATGTCATAATAAAGAGCCAGCCTTTTATTTTAAGACTGACTCATTATTTGTTTTAGTTTGTATAATTTTCTTTGACAACACTGGCACATCTTGCACATAATGTTGAATGGTCTTTATCTTCTCCTACTGTATCAGAAACAACCCAGCAGCGTTCGCATGTTTCGCCAGAATGCTTTTCAACAGCAACTTCTACATAATCATATGCTTTTCCAATACCTTTTCCATCCGCAATAACTGCTTCAGAAACAATGAGATATTGATGCAGATGCGCTACATTTTCAAGCACCTGCTTTGTCTCTTCATCAAGGGGAGCTAATGTAATTTTAGCCTCCAGCGATTTTCCAATAACCTTCTCTGCTCTAGCTTCTTCAAGAGCCTTCAGGACATCATCTCTCACTTCCATAAAGTGATTCCATTTTCCGACAATGCCTTCTGCACCGGCAATCTGACGGGGCTCAGGAATATCTGTTAAGTGAACAGTCTCTGCCTCTACACCTGGAATGTATTCCCATACTTCTTCTGCTGTATGCGGAATAATCGGCGCTAATAATTTCACAAGCGTTGTTAAAATTTCATAATAGCCTGTTTGAATACTGCGGCGGCGCGGATGATCTGCAGCTTCAATATATAGAATATCCTTCGCAAAATCTAAATAGAAGGAGCTTAAATCTACTGCACAGAAATTATGAATCTGATTGATTACCGGAGCAAATTCAAAATGCTCATAATCCTCACGTGCATTTTTTAGCACTTGCTGCAGGCGGTAAAGCATATAGCGATCTACTTCCTGCAGGTCCTCATCCTTCACACGATCCTTATTAGGATCAAAATCAGCAAGGTTTGCTAATAAGAAACGGAAAGTGTTACGGATTTTCCGATAGCTTTCGGATGTTTGTTTTAAAATATCGTCAGAGATACGCACATCCGCCTGATAATCCACACTTGCTACCCATAGACGTAAAATATCTGATCCTAATTGTTTTTGTACTTTGGAAGGGACAATGACATTCCCTAATGATTTACTCATCTTACGGCCATTACCATCAAGAACAAATCCATGGCTGACAATATTCTTATACGGCGCTTTTCCTGTTACTGCTACAGATGTAGACAAAGAGGAGTTAAACCAGCCGCGATATTGGTCACTGCCCTCTAAATAAAGGTCAGCTGGACGCTTATGGTCTTCACGATTCATAAGAACACCCTCATGAGAAGAGCCTGAATCAAACCATACATCCATAATATCGACTTCTTTTGTAAATTCGCCATTCGGACTATGCTCAGATGTAAACCCTTCTGGCAGTAAATCTTTCGCTTCTCTCTCAAACCATATATTCGAACCATGCTCGCGGAAAAGATCAGATACATGTGAAATGGTTTCATCTGTTATGATTGGTGTACCATCTTCTCCGTAAAATACTGGAATAGGAACGCCCCAAGCCCGTTGCCTGGAGATACACCAATCCTCACGATCTCTTACCATATTATAGAGTCTGGTTTCTCCCCAATGCGGATACCAGTGAACACTTTTAATCTCATCAAGGATATTTTGACGGAAATCTTTAATCGATGCAAACCACTGTGAGGTTGCACGGAAGATCGTCGGTTTCTTTGTTCTCCAGTCATGCGGATAAGAGTGTGTGATAAAATCCAGCTTCAATAAAGAGCCATTTTCATCCAATTTTTCGGTAATGACTTTATTTGCTTCGTCATAGAATAAACCCTCAAATCCTGGTGCTTCACTTGTAAAGATACCTTTCTCATCAACCGGGCAGAAGGTATCCAGATTGTATTTACGGGAAACATAGAAGTCATCTTCCCCATGGCCGGGAGCAGTATGAACACAGCCTGTTCCCGCATCTGTCGTAACATGCTCACCAAGCATGACAAGAGACTTACGGTCATAAAATGGATGCTGTGCTTCGACACGATCCGCTTCCTGCCCTTTAAATTTCTTCACAACCGTTACATCTTCCCAGCCTAATACTTCTTTAACATCCTCCAGCAAAGCCTCTGCGACGATATACTTTTCATCATTCACTTGTGCCACTACATAGCTTAAATCAGGATGCAGGCTGATTCCTAAGTTTGCCGGGAGCGTCCAAGGGGTTGTTGTCCAGATAATAATTTTCTCGCCGCCATCAAGGACATCTTTTCCATCTGTTACTTCAAATGAAACATAGATAGAAGGTGAGCGTTTATCCTGATATTCGATTTCTGCTTCTGCAAGTGCGGATTCAGAAGAAGGAGACCAATAAACCGGCTTTAGACCTTTATAAATATAGCCTTTACGAGCCATTTCTCCAAAAACTTTAATTTGGGAAGCTTCATAATCCCTTGTTAACGTTATATACGGATTATCCCAATCTCCGCGTACACCTAATTTTTTAAATTGCGAACGCTGACTGTCAATTTGTCCAAGCGCATATTCTTCACAAAGCCTGCGAAATTCTGCCACGGACATTTCTTTCCGCTTAACTTTCTTTTTCTTCGTCAATGCTGTTTCAATCGGCAATCCATGTGTGTCCCACCCCGGAATATAAGGTGCATGAAAGCCGGTCATTGATTTATAACGGACAATGAAATCCTTTAAAATTTTATTCAGTGCATGCCCGATATGAATATCTCCATTCGCATAAGGGGGACCATCATGTAAAATAAATAGTGGTCTGTCCTTTGTACGATCTAAGCTTTTTTGATATTGATTGTTTTCTTCCCAATTCTGTTGGCGCTCAGGCTCTTTATTGGGCAGATTTCCACGCATTGGAAAAGCTGTTTTCGGCATTAATAATGTTTGTTTATATTCCAAAATATTCCCTCCTGTAGTGTTCATTACATATTGAAATGTATTTAAGTTTCACTTTATATACAAAAAGAGTCCTCTAATCCCTAAAGGGACGAGAAGACTCGCGGTACCACCCTTATAAATTTAATGGCCTGCATTAAATTCACTCGAAATCCGTAACGTGGACAGACGGCTGTTACTACATATTTTCATAACAGCTACTCCAGAGTGATTTTCTAAAAGGCTTCTGTATTAGGCTTCCACCATCCCCAACTCGCTTATGCAGAAAATTCTTTTATACTTTCTCTTTCATTGTATCACTATAAAGTTCATGAAGCTTTTAATGTGAAATAAGTGTCAAAAAACATTATACTTGTATGAATTATATGTAATATACAAGCCTAAGTCAAGCCTTTAAGATTCGTGCTCCATCAATTCTAAATCTTCATCGACTTCCGTATCAAACAGCTCTTCCCAGTCATCCGTGCCGAGCATTTCCAGCTGTGCCTGAACAAGCATGCGCATTCTTGAACGGAATACTTTCGCCTGTTTTTTCAGCTCTTCTACATCAAGCGAAATTTTTCGTGCTTTACTTAATGCTTCATTGACAATACGATCCGCATTTTTTTCCGCTTCCTTCATAATTAATTTGGCTTCTTTTTGTGCACTGCCTTTAATATCTTCGGCCGTTTCCTGGGCAACAAGAATGGATTTATTTAATGTCTCTTCAATATTTGTAAAGTGTCCTAATCGTTCCTGAAGCTCTCTTGCCTTCTGGTCCAATTCATCTCTTTCACGTATGACGATTTCATAATCCTTCATTACCTGGTCAAGAAATTTATTAACTTCATCCTCATCATAGCCACGAAACCCTCTTGCAAATTCTTTATTATGAATATCTAATGGTGATAATGCCACCATCTCCACCTCCCAAATCGGTACTTAGCTTCCAATATCTCTTTTTGATTATTCTATAACATTCTAATCTTTATTGTAAAACTGCAGCAGTCATTTTAATCTTATCTTTTTTTGATCTCCCGCGAATCTCTACTACTTTGCTTCTGCCCTTTCCCCGTACAGACAGCATGTCTCCTTCTTGTAATTGGAATTTCACATCATCTACAACACGATAATTTACTTTCACATGCAATTTTTGAATCAATACAGCTGCATCCTTCCGGGATACACCATATATCTCTTTAATCACGGTATCTAAACGCAAGGAAGAAATGGTTTTATCGTATTCCTTCCAGACTTCTTTTTTTACAATGAGAGATGTAAGCGGCTTTTCTTGAAAGGAGATCCGGGATTTCTTAATAGATGTTAGATTCAATTTGATAAAAGGGACAACCTCCCCCGCTGCCAATAAATGAATCTTCCCATCTGCCACCGTAATATCTCCAAGCTTTTTACGCTTCACACCCTGAGACAAAAAAGCACCCATTACATCCCGATGCTCCAGGCTTACAAATTTTTCTGGATAAGCGGCCTCCAGAAGGTCTATTTGAAATATATCCTCCGTAATGGCTTCATAAACAGGTGCAATCATGATTCTTTTGCGCTCACTGCATTCAGATCCGCCAAAGGCAGCCACTTGCAGTTCATCATGATTGGTGCCTAAAAGCATCTGGACAATTTCCTGTTCACGCGGATCCAAAAAATCAGTCAGCTTCGGGATATAAGATCTCTCCACCTGGTCTTTCCAGGAAAGCACCTGATCAATAAAAGGCTGCTCTTCTTTACGAAAATGCTGATAAACTTCCATAGCCATCTCTTTCCTTAAACCATCATGGCAATTTGTACAAAACCCTGTCTTGCGAAATGTAATAATAGAATCGCAACAATTGGAGAAAAATCAATCATACCAAGCGGCGGAATAAACTTACGGAAAATTTCTAAATAAGGTTCACAAATTTTCCCGAGCAGCTCTCCAAATTGGGACTCTCTGGCCCCGGGGAACCAGGACATAAAAATATACACAATGAGTGCAAAGCTATAAATGGTTAAACCAAAACTTATTAGTGAAACGATTTGTGTCAACATCTGCTGCTACCATCCTTTATCATAATCTTGCTGTTCATATAACATTTCGGAAATACTTCCAGATACTTCTACATTATCCGGTGTACACAAAAAGGTCTCTGACCCTAATTTTTGAATATCTCCTTTCACGGCATAAACCGTTCCGCTCAGAAAGTCAACAATCCGTTTTGCCTGTTGATGATCCACACGCTGCAAATTAATAATAACGGCACGTCTGTTAACAATATTATCTGCTATGTCCTGAGCTTCATTATAATTTCTGGGCTCGGCTAAAACAACCTTGGAATTTGTATTTTGTATACTGGAAAGATTCACAACATTCTTACCTGCTGCCATTTTTTCCTTTGTTTGAGGTATTTCTTCTTTTTGTTCTTCTTCAGCATATTCATACTCATATTCATCATCCAACGTGAAATAATTTTTAAGCTTCTTCTTAAAGCTCATTCTCTGCACCTCACTTTAAATTTCTTTGCCGACCAGCTTGGTACCTATCCGAATATGTGTAGCACCTTCCTCTACAGCAACTTCATAATCGTTACTCATACCCATAGACAGGTATTCACATGGTGCATAATCTAAATTCAATTTCTGGATTTGATCCCTTAGCAAACGTAATTTTTTAAACAGCGGGCGGGTTTCTTCCGGATTATCCACATGTGGAGCCATCGTCATTAAACCGACAATTTGTATATTCTCAAATGCAGCTAAATCCTTTATAAAAGATTCCACTTCTTCTACAGCCAATCCGTGCTTCGATTCCTCACCGCTTACATTGACCTGAACAAAACAAGGAACTGTCTTCTTACTGCGCTTATTAATCTCTTTCGCCAAAGATTTTCTATCTAATGAATGAATATAATCGACATGATGAATGATATCTTTTACTTTTCTGGATTGTAGTGATCCAATAAAATGCCAAACAGCACTGTCTCTGATCTCTGCAAATTTTGCTAAAAAGCCTTCATTTCTATTCTCTCCCAGGTGATGAATCCCGACAGATATTGCTTCTTTTGCTCGTTCTATTGTAACATACTTCGTCACAGCGATAATATGAATATCTTCTTTATTTCTGCCGGATCTCTCCGCAGCTTGTGCTATATCCGCTTGAATTCCAATTAAATTATCTCTTACTGCAGCCATTCCTATCCTCCATTACTTCTTTTGTTTCTCAAAGCCTATAAACGCGAGCATTCTTCCCGTTTTTCCATTATCGCGCCGATGAGAGAAAAATAACGACTCATCCTGTAAGGTACAATATTTTGTTACCTCTATATTATGACGAAAGACGCCGGATTGTACAAGGATATCGACATTAATCTCTTTTAGATCAATCAGATATTGTCCCTTTGATACTTCCACAGTAAATTTCTGCTTCTGTTCATCACTCAGATGCGATAAGACAACATCGTCAACGATATAATTTTCTTTAGAAATACTTGGCCCTACTACCACTTTCATGTTCTTTAAAGAGGCGCCGGCTTGTTTTAATTTTTGTACCATTTCCCGGGCAATCTGTCCAACGGTTCCTTTCCAGCCAGCATGAGCAATCCCGGCTATTCTCGTAGTTGGGTCAACAAAAAACAAGGGAACACAATCTGCAAAAAAAGCAACAGCAAGCAGTTGATCTGCCTCATGGATTAGCAGTCCATCGACTCCAGGTATGCTGGAGTCAAAGGAAGTGCTGCCTTTCCCGGCATCTTCTGGAATGGTTAGATGTACGTTTGTTCCATGTACCTGCTCCCCGCAAACCCATCGTTGTAACGGGATATTTAATTCCTGACCTAAAATACACCGATTTTCTAATACCTTCTGCTCGTCATCCAATACATGGAGCCCCATATTTAATTGCTCGTAAGCTCCTTCACTTACACCTCCATTTTTTGTTGTAAAGCCTGCAATCAGACCGGGAATTTCTTCTTCTAATGAAGATAAGTGGAGTCTTGTCTCACTTTTAAGCTGAAATGGCTCCATGTCTTTCCCCTCTTTTCATTTTATGGATACATTTTATTAAATTTCGTTTTTAGGGACCTTTGATTTTCTTTAAATTCAATTTTATGTCTTATTTTAACACATTATATCGATAATTTCTTCTTAATCTTCTGTATAGAGGTCCGGTCCCTTGACTTTCTCCACTAAAATGACATCTTCACCAATCCGTACGATTTTTTCCCAAGCAATAAAAAGCTCTCCTGCTTTAGCAAACATACCGTTTTTTTTCCCTTTTGCTTCAGCAATAACAGCAATAATTCTTCCTGTTCTGCCGTCGATTTCTAAATCAATGATATGCCCTAAACGTGTTCCATCGTCCATCACAATAAGTTCTTTTATTTGTAATTCAGATAGTTTCACCATGTCAGCTCCCTCCTCTTCTTATCCTATGCATAGAAAGATGCTTTTTTTCATGGAAAATGAAAAGGAAGGATGCATTATTGCATGCAAAAAGCCTTACCACTGGAGGCAAGGCTTTTTGTTTCTTATTCAAACATTTGCTTATTCATCTGGTGAATAGCTCCTTTTTCAAGTCTGGATACTTGCGCTTGAGAAATTCCTATCTCATCCGCCACTTCCATCTGTGTTTTTCCTTGAAAAAAGCGTTTATTTAATATCATTTTTTCTCTGGCATTTAATCTGTGCATCCCCTCTTTTAAGGAAAGCTTATCTACCCATGATGAATCTTTATCTTTTTCATCACTCAACTGATCCATTACAAAAATAGGGTCGCCGCCATCATTATAAATTGGCTCAAAAAGAGAAACAGGGTCTTGAATGGCATCCAGTGCAAAAACAATATCCGCCTGCTCAACTCCCATTTCCTTGGCGATTTCTGCTGGAGACGGGTCTTTAGATGTTTTACTGATTAACTGCTCTCTGACCTGTAAAGCCCGATAAGCAATATCCCGTAAAGACCTTGATACACGAATTGGATTATTATCCCGTAAGTACCTTCTGATCTCACCAATAATCATCGGAACAGCATAGGTGGAAAAACGCACATTATGGGACAAATCAAAATTATCAATTGATTTCATTAACCCAATACAGCCGACCTGAAATAAGTCATCAACATATTCCCCCCTGTTATTAAAGCGCTGAATAACGCTAAGAACAAGGCGCAAATTGCCATTTACTAATTCTTCCCGGGCAATCATATCGTTTTCTTCCTGCATCCGGATAAATAATTTTTTCATTTCATCATTTTTAAGTACTGGAAGCTTTGATGTATCAACCCCGCATATTTCAACTTTATGTCTTGCCATTCCCGAAAACCTCCCCAATCTTAGATGCTGTTCAAGGACAGTATCTCCCCGGGAAAAGTTTTTATTCAGGAAAAACCTGTAAAAAAATAATTGATATGCGGTGAAGAATTGATATATCAAGCTACACCATTTTATTAAATTCTTTTTTTAATCGACGTATAATTTTCTTCTCTAATCGGGAAATATAAGACTGGGAAATTCCCAGCATATCTGCTACATCCTTCTGCGTTTTTTCATCATCGCCGACTAATCCAAAACGCAGCTCCATAATCTGTTTTTCACGTGCATTTAATTTGCCTAATGCAGATTTCAGCAATGATTTATCAACATTTGATTCGATATTCTTTGTAATAATATCTTCCTCTGTTCCCAGTACATCCGATAATAAAAGTTCATTGCCATCCCAATCAATATTTAGCGGTTCATCAAAAGAAACCTCTGTTTTTAGTTTATTGGTTCTACGCAGATACATTAAGATTTCATTTTCAATACAACGGGAGGCATAGGTTGCCAGTTTAATTTTTTTCTCCGGGTTAAAGGTATTCACTGCCTTAATCAGCCCTATCGTACCTATGCTAATCAAATCTTCAATGTTAATACCTGTATTCTCAAATTTTCTGGCAATATAAACGACCAGCCGCAGATTTCTTTCAATTAACATCGATCTGGCTGCTTTGTCTCCTTTAGGCAATTTTTTTAGCAATTCCTGTTCTTCTTGCTTTGTTAAAGGTGGCGGTAATGCCTCACTTCCGCCAATATAGTAGATTTCCTTTGGTTTAAATCCAATCTTCCTAAGAAACTGATACCAACGTAATTTAAGTTTAAACTTCCAAATAGCCACTTGACGCACTCTCCTTTATGCAGATTGAATGATAGATTGTTTAATAATAAGGGGATGCAGCAGACAATGATATTGCTCGTCCCTCTCCAATACTCCAAATTGAATACCAATTAACACATTTGCCGTCTGAAGAATTTCATTATTATAAAAAACCGTCAGTTCTTCAGCCCGAATTGCCAGCATGAAAGCATGTGCACCATCAACCCCCTGATATGGAACCATATGCAGTTTATCCTCCCATTTCTTTGGCAGCTGACTGAAATCCAAATCCTCTCTCACTCTTCGCAGCTCTTCCCACTCTTCTTCAGCAAACCACTGTTTTAAAAATGGTTCATCACAAATAACAACAGGTTGTTTGGTCAGCGGATCGACAAGCTGATTTCCACTGTCAATATAACCAATCGATTCAAACGACTGATGTTCGATTGTCAATATTACCTTATGCATCTCGTCATATTTCACTTTTTCTCCAACGTGCTCGTCCATTCGCCGCTTTGTAAAATACCAGATAATCGGAAAGCAGATGATCACAAAGAGCCAGCTGACAGGATCACCATACCCCTGATTAAAAGTAATCATTCCCTCCAAAGAGACTGTTACCGGACGCTGTAGAAAAAAGTGAATTGCCATTAATCCTCCTCCTATTGCAAAAGACACAAAATAAAAGAGCAGTGTCAGCTTGATAAAGCGGTACAGACTCTTAAAGCCGAATGTACTAAATATAATTAAGAAAGAATAGATCAGCTTACCGGCAACATGATTAAAAAAAGAATTTGGATAAAAAATCGTCAATGGAACAATACATGAAGCAATAAATGCACCTAGAAATAAACGAGTTCTTTTGACTGATTTTCGGGCAAGTATCTGTACGAGCATCAGCAGCATTAAATCTACCATAAAATTTAATGCCCAAATGACGTCTAAGTAAATAGACAATCTGTGCTCCACCCCCTTGATTGCTACTAATCAGAAGAAATGATTATCCTCTTTTGTACATGATTTTCATACCATGAAAGTAATATATGATGAAAAGTATAGACAATGGCAAGAGAAAAGTCTGTCAGTTCTTGTGTGCAAAATTAAGCTATTTAGCACTTATTCTTAGAAATAATGTCTAATGATTTTGGAGTTAAAAAAGAGGGGAAAAGAATGATAATTCGCAGCAGCCGGACAATCCTATTTTCTTTCTTTCATGTCAAAACAAAAAATGCTGTGCTAAAGGATTCCCTTTAACACAGCATTTTTTGTTTTATATTTATCAAGGTAGCCGTTCGTAATACGCCAGTATAATGAAGTTTCACGTTATCGGTTACGATTACGATTTCTCAGGAAAGTCGGGATATCTAATTCATCTTCCTCTGGACGAGGTTTAGAAGGTGATGGATTGGATGCTTCTCTTTCCCTTACAGGATGATTTGATTCATTTGTTTGTTTCGTAGCTGCCTGCTGGGCTTGTCCTAGATTTGGACGCTGCTGTTTTTGACGCATATCTGCCTTTGGTTGTGCATTTTCATCAAAGCCAGTAGCAATTACGGTCACAACAATTTCATCATTAAGGTTTTCATTAATTACGGAACCAAAGATCACATTTACCTCTTGATCTGCTGCAGACGTAACTAAATCAGCTGCTTCCTGCACTTCATAAAGGCTTAGGTTTGTACCGCCCGTAATATTCATTAAAATACCGTGAGCTCCATCGATGGATGTCTCTAATAATGGAGAAGAGATCGCTTTTTTAGCCGCTTCTGTTGCTCTTGTTTCTCCCGTAGCGATACCAATACCCATTAGAGCAGACCCTTTATCATACATAATCGTTTTCACATCAGCAAAGTCAACATTAATCAAACCAGGTTTTGCAATTAAATCAGAAATACCTTGTACCCCTTGGCGAAGAACATTATCTGCTTCACGGAATGCTTCAAGCATTGGCGTGTTTTTGTCAACAATCTCCAGTAGACGGTCGTTTGGAATAACAATTAGTGTATCCACGCTTCCTTTAAGTGTGTCAATACCGGAAACAGCCTGTGTAGATCTTCTTCTGCCTTCAAAGGAGAATGGGCGGGTTACGACACCGACGGTTAATGCACCTAAATCTTTAGCTACCTGGGCAATAACCGGAGCCGCACCGGTTCCTGTACCGCCGCCCATTCCAGCAGTAACAAAAACCATATCTGCACCTTTTAATACTTCTTCTAACTGCTCTTTACTTTCTTCTGCTGCTTTTTTCCCTACTTCCGGGTTGGCACCGGCACCAAGACCACGGGTTAATTTTCCGCCAATCTGTATCTTGGACTCTGCCTTGGAAAGATTTAAGGCTTGGGCATCTGTATTTACTGCGATAAATTCGACACCCTCTACACCATGCTCAATCATACGGTTAACTGCATTATTTCCGCCACCGCCAACTCCAATAACTTTTATCGTTGCTAATTCTTCCATGTTTGTATCAAAATCTAACATATTATGGTTTCCTCCTAGTCTACTAATTACGAACAATTCCTGATATAAGCTTCTGCAGACAGGAATTAATCAAAGAAATATTTGAATAGATTAGCAAATCCTGATTCTTTCTTCTTGCCTTTTTTCTTTTCCTTCTTTTCACTGACAGGTCTTGATTGCTTCACTGGCCGCTGTTCCATTTCTTCGCCATCTAAAGCTACAGCAGGGTATAATTCTTTCCCTTGTATTTTCGCATTGTGGTAAGCAAATTGCAAAATACCTACACCAGATGTGTATTGGGCTTCTCTGACACCAATATAATCCGGTACGGCTACACGCACATTGGAATAGAATAAATCCTGAGCCAGCTCTAAACTTCCGGGCATCGCAGTAGTGCCTCCTGTCAGTACAAAACCGCCAGGCAGCTCCTGAAAGCCCATTTTCCGAATTTCTCTATCAATGTAAGTGTATATTTCTTCTAATCTAGCTTCTATCATATCAGCTAATTGAAGCTGATTAAACACTTGTTTTTGATTACTACCAATTGTGGCTACTTCAAAAGTCTCTTCCTCGGAAGCATCGTTATAAAATGCATACCCATAATTCAATTTAATTTGTTCTGCTTCTTCTGTAGAAATACGTAAGCCGATAGATAAATCTTTGGTTATATTATCTCCGCCTAAATTGATGACACTTGTTGCAGCTAAATGATCATTTTCAAATACGGATACAGTTGTACAGCCTCCGCCAATGTCAATAAGCGCTGACCCCATATTCTTCTCATCCTTCGATAAGGCAATGGTTCCCGCAGCAAGCGGCTGAAGACAAATATCTGCCACTTCTAAATTAGCCCGCTCTACACATTTTAAAATATTATGCAGAATCGTTTTAGAGCAAGTAATGATTGTTCCTTCCATTTCCAGGCGAACTCCAATCATTCCCCTGGGGTCTGTAATTTCATCTAAACCATCCACAATAAATTGCTTTGGAATCACATCAATAATTTCCCGTTCTGGAGGAATAGAAATGACTTGAGCGCCATCAATTACTCTTGTTACATCTTCATCATTAATTTCACGATTCTCGCTTTGTACAGCTACGACGCCATGACAAGGCTGAAGCTGGATATGGGAGCCATTTATCCCCACTACAACGCGGTGAACTTCCATTCCTACCATTCTTTCAGCTTGTTCAACTGCACTTCTGATAGAATGAACAGTCTGATCGATATCAACGATAGCACCCTTCTTCATTCCGTTTGAGGTAGCAGTACCCACTCCAATAATATTTAAAGAGTCCGGCTGTACTTCTCCAATAATTACTTTTATTGTATTTGTCCCAATATCAAGACTAACTAATATTTCGCTGTTGTTCAAAAAAGTGCACCTCCCCGTAAAAATATGCTTCCGATATTTTTACTGCCACGTTATCCTTTGTATAGTCTTTAATTCTAAAAGAAAATGAATAAAAAATAAACATATTTTATGCTTATTTTTTCAAGTAATCTATTTCCATAAAAATCGACAATATACCATTCGTTAAAAAAAACGGATATATGACTTCATTCTGCAAATTATTCATTTCCTGTTTCTTCATTTTCTTCATTAACTTGCTCATTAATTTCTTCCAATTCGTCTTCGAGATCTACTTCTTCCATATCTTCTTTCTGAAAAGATTCAAAATAGACCCCAACCCCTATATGAATGATACCACTATCTCCTGCCTCAAGCTGAGAAACGATTGACGGATAGAAATCCAATTTATCAAACATCTGGTCTGCTTTTCCTTGTACGAGAAAGCCATCACTCATATAAAGAGTAATAAGCTCGCCCTCAGCTTCTGTATCTGATTCATTCCGTTCAACTTCAGAAATCATATTAAAAATACTCGGGCGAATATCCTTCATTTCTGACGCTAATTCGGTTAGCTGCTCTTCATTAAAGCCTGTCATTAATGGCGCATTACCAATAGAATCCTGTACATACCGCCGGATGACCTGACCATCTGCCAGAACCGGATAAAACTCTCTTCCATCCTGAACAAATCCGAGGACAGATTGTTCCTCCACTTCAATCACAACGGTGCTCGGAAAACTCCGGCTAATAGATGCTTGTTCAATGACAGGGTCTTCTTCTATCTGCGCTGCAACAGAGGACCCATTCACAGACCAGATGTTCATACCTTCTGTTAAGCCTGATCCATCTATTATGTACTCATCCGTTAAGAATATATTACCATTTACTTCAATCGAGCGTATTTCACTCCATGGAGATTGTAAGTAAACAATAATAGCGATGAGAAAGAAAAATATTGATAGATAAAATATTAATCGCCTATTCGCTTTTTTCTTTCTGGCTTGCTTCAATTTTGGAATTCGATCCTCAATAGAAACAATGTTTTTATCACTCATCTCCATTTCTTCCTTTGCCCATTATTTTCAGAGAATATAACTGCATAGCCTATATCCTCTTGTATTTACAAAAATTATATCATAAATTAAGGTGATACATATAGCTGACCTTCATTGTTTTTAAAGTTTTTTCTTTTCTTATAAAATTTTGCTCTAATATAGGTTAAATGAAACATACATCTTAGTTTCTTTTACGTACATATGGAAGGAAAGACCTTATCTTCATTTCATTTATTTCCCTGTTAAATGATCGGCTTTGTACTTTTTTCCATGCTTTTAGCATGCCTGCTGATGCTTAATAAAATTCCTGCTGCACACAATGTCAAAGTTAACGAAGAACCTCCATAACTTAGAAAAGGAAGAGTAATGCCTGTTACAGGAATTAAACCGATAACTACACTGATATTAATCATTGCCTGCAGCACTAGCATGCTCGCTATTCCTATTGCTAATAGTCTGCTAAATAAATCTGGTGCCTCCATCGCAATTTTGATCCCTCTCCATAATAGCAGAAAGAACAACAGAATAGTTGTACAACCTCCTATTAATCCTAATTCCTCACCAATAATTGAAAAAATAAAATCTGTCTGCGGCTCGGGAAGATAAAAATATTTTTGCAAACTGTTCCCTAAACCGAGCCCCATCAGCCCTCCCGGCCCAATAGCGTAAAGGGATTGGATAATTTGAAAACCATGCCCCAAAGGATCCTCCCATGGATTTAAAAAGGCCAGAATCCGGTTAATGCGATAAGGGGCAGAAACAATTAACCCAATAAAACCAATGACACCAATACTAGCCAAACCAAAAAAATGGGAAAGCTTGGCTCCTGCTACAAAAAGGAGAATCATACAAGTTAATACAAGTACCATTCCTGTACCCAGATCGGGCTGTAGCATAATAAGACCAAAAGCAGTAAAGATTAAAAGCAGGCATGGAAAGAATCCCTTTTTAAACGAAGTAATATACTTTTGATAGTCAGATAGAATAGCTGACAAAAAAATGATTAATCCTAATTTCATAAATTCAGACGGCTGAATACTGAATGCGCCGACACCAATCCAGCTTTGTGCTCCGCCACGAACCATTCCAACTCCCGGTATAAGCACAAGCAAAAGCATAATGAAACAAGAAAACAATAAAATTTTTGCATATTTTTTCCATGTGTAGTAAGGAACATAAGAGATAAGAACCATTCCAATAAACCCAATCCCGGCAAATAAAAGCTGTCTTTTTAAGTAATAAAAGGAATCATTGAACTTATATTCGGACCAAATATGAGAGGAGCTGTAAACCATCAGCAGTCCAATACCTAAGAGAACAACAATAATTCCAAATAAGACTTTGTCCAGTTTATTTTGATTTTGAATGAATTTATACAAAAATACCCCTTCTTTCCACGAGATTAACTTAGGAAATAGGGGCATGCTAACATATTGTATATAGAACTTGTCCAATTCTATTTTGTTATTTTTAGAGAACGTTCAAAAGGTTCAACAAAAATACACAGCGAACTTTTTGGCTTTTTATCGACCTTTTTGAACATGCACTTTTCATTTTATATTCGTACAAGCCCCTTAGTTCATTGTATGAACAGCCTGAACAAATATGTCTCCTCTTTCTTCAAACGTTTTATACTGATCCCAGCTTGCACATGCTGGAGAAAGCAACAAAATATCTCCCTCATCCGTTAATGAAAAACCGATTTTCGCAGCAGTATCAACACCGCCCGCATGCTCAATTACCTGAATTCCTGCTTCTTTTCCAACACGTTCTAACTTAGCAGCAGTCTCTCCAAAGACAACCATCGCTTTTACATTTTTAAGATGTGGAATAAGCTCATCAAATTCATTTCCGCGATCTAAACCGCCTGCGAGAAGGACAATTTCTTTTTTAAAGGAATCTAATGCTTTTTGTGTGGCTAATATATTGGTTGCTTTGGAATCATTGTAAATATAACGGTCCTGAAGCATTCCAACAAATTCTAAACGATGCTTTACACCGGAAAATGTTTTTAAAACATGCTGTATCCCTTCATTTGTTGCTCCATTTAATTTTGCTGCCGCAACAGCCGCCAGGATATTTTCTAAATTATGTTTCCCAACTAATACAATATCTTCTAACGGGATAATTGCTTCATCGAAAAAGTATATATGTGTATCATCAGCCCAGGCACCTTCTTGATGTAGATTCTTTGTTGCTGAAAAAGGAATTTTCTTGGCCCTCACATCCGCCATATGCTCTTTAAGCACCGGGTCATCGGCATTATATACAAGATAATCATCCGGATGCTGATTTTTAAATATATTACATTTCGCATGCACATAGCTCTTTAAATCACCATGATAATCCAGGTGTGCTTCATAAATATTTAACAGTACTGCTGTAGATGGGCGAAATGAGTCTATTCCCTGCAATTGAAAAGAGGAAAGCTCAATAACCATTTTTTCATCTGCTTGTATCGTTTCGGCGACTTCCGTTGCTGCAATCCCGATATTCCCTGCAAGCTTCACATTACAATTACTTTTACTTAGCATTTCCGTAACCAATGTAGTTGTCGTTGTTTTCCCATTGGACCCGGTAATTCCGATAATTGGCTGCTGTGTTAAATAAGAAACCAGCTCTACCTCTGTGATTACTGGAATATGGCGTTTCAATGCCTCTACAACAACCGGGTGATCATAGCGGATACCAGGATTTTTGACAACCACCTCGATGCCCTCTAAAACACTTAAAGGATGAGAGCCCAGCACCAGGTGTGCCCCCTTTTCCTGAAGTTCTAAAACAAGTGCATCATCATAAGAAGCTGCTGCATCATTTACTGTTACATCCTTCCCCTGCTCTAACAGGACTTTAGCAGCAGCTGTACCACTTCGGGCTAATCCTAAGACAAGCACTTTTTCTGCAAATTCTTTCAAGGTCTTCATTACATCCCCACCTCAATATAAATAGCCAGAATCGCAAATAGGAGACCAGCAAACCAGAACGTTGTCACAACTCTCCACTCTGACCATCCTACTAATTCATAGTGGTGATGCAAGGGACTCATTTTAAAAACACGCTTTCCCGTTGTTTTAAAGGAAATAACCTGGATAATAACCGATAATGTTTCAATGACAAACACACCGCCGATAATTACTAACAGAATCTCGAGCTTCAGGAGTATCGCAATCGCTGCAATCGCTCCTCCTAATGCCAATGATCCTGTATCACCCATAAATACTTTGGCAGGGTGCGCATTAAACACTAAGAAGCCTAATAAAGCACCTACTACTGCTAAAGAAAAGATAGTTACCATATCGTTAGGCACACCATACCATGCAATAATGGCAAAAGCACCGAAGGCAATCGCTGCCGTACCAGCTAATAAGCCATCTAATCCATCTGTTAAATTAACAGCATTAGAAGCCCCTACAAGCATCACAATGATAAGAACTGCATAGAACCAGCCAATATCAAATTCAACCGCTGTTCCCGGAATGGCGATTACCGTCGAGAAATCTTGTCCGCGTAAAACAAAATAAAATACGAGTGCAATAATAATTTGCCCAAATAGCTTCTGCTTTGATGTTAAGCCTAAGTTTCGTTTCATCGCTACTTTTATATAATCATCTAAAAAACCTAATAAACCATAGCCAAATAATACAAAAAGTAATAGCCACAGCTCATAGCCTATTCCACCATCGGTTCTCATTCCCATGATGAGCGATGTAATCATGATACTGAAAACAATCATAATTCCTCCCATTGTCGGGGTTCCTGATTTCTTTTTATGGGATTCAGGGCCTTCTTCTCTAATACTTTGTCCAAACTTTAATCGTCTTAAAAACGGGATAAAAATTGGAGATAGAAGAACTGTTATAAGAAACGCTACTGCGATTGTAATTAATAAACCTGTAATATTCATTTTCTCTCCACCTCATTTGTAACCTTCTAAGTGCGTGTTCAAAAGGACGATAAAAAGAACCAGGTGTCACTTTTATTGGACTTTTTGAACATCTTCTATAAGAACGGTTTAAAAACATGATAGAATCAGTGCAATTTTCATGGGTTTCTCTATGGAGATCCATTGTCTCTTAAGCCCTTATATGATCGCACTGATTCTGTTCCTTGACCGCTTTAAATCTGTCTATTGGGTTCTTCAGCATAACTGCTCTAAAAATGTTTCAAAACGCATACCTCTCGACGCCTTCAACAAAATAAGATTTTCTGGCTGCAGATATTTTTCCACATGATGCATAAGCTCTTGCTTTTCTGTTAAATGTACAGCAATCAAGCCGGGATGTCTCCTTTTCAACTCATCATGTATGTAATGTGAATGATTACCATACGTATATACAGCTGTAATTTCTGAATTAATTACATCTGCAATACCTCGATGAAATTCTTCTGCGTAATCCCCAAGTTCTAAAATATCGCCTAAAATAAGAATTTTATCCTGATATCCCTTCATTTCTTCGACCACTTGAATGGATGCCTTCATCGATGCAGGAGAAGCATTGTAAGCATCATTAATGACAGTAATGTTGTTTTTGCCCGTATGTTTTTCAAAACGCATCTTTGTCATCTCTAATTGTCCGAATGCGTCTT
The DNA here is from genome assembly GCF_009389585.1 of Oceanobacillus sp. CFH 90083. Taxonomy (GTDB): domain Bacteria; phylum Bacillota; class Bacilli; order Bacillales; family Amphibacillaceae; genus Oceanobacillus. The sequence goes on from NZ_VIYG01000005.1 coordinate 333,459, forward strand.
TGATTGTTGCAGGTGCAATCCCCATTCCATATGCCAGTTGAATAACATAAGCGGCATTTTTAGCATGATGCTTACCTAAAAGCGGAATTTGATAGGATTCCTCTTCAATCTCAAAAGTGGTTACTGCTTCCTCCACAGCTATATGACGTACAACAACATCATTGTCCTCACGGAAGCCGACCTTTTTTTTAGGAACAGGTACAGCTGCACCGGTTAAAAGAGGTTCATCTCCATCAATAACTAATGCACCCTCAGGCTTGATTCCTGAGACAATTTCTAATTTCGCTTTGGCAATTCCTTCTTTAGACCCCAAATTTTCAATGTGCTGTCCATCAATATTGGTAATAATCGCCTGATCCGGTTGACCGATATTGCTCAGCAGCTCTATTTCTCCAAAATGATTCATACCCATCTCAAGAATCAATACTTCTGTACTCGGGGCCATCGATAAAATCGTTAACGGCAGCCCGATATGATTATTAAAATTCCCTTGTGTGGCATGAGTTTTAAAAGTCGTCTGCAAAACAGCTCTGGCAAGGTCTTTCGTGGTTGTTTTCCCATTTGATCCAGTAATGCCGATAACGGTTGGATTCACTTTCTTACGATAAGCAGAAGCAAGCTCCTGCAATGCTTTTACAGTGTCTTCTGCAAATAAAATCAGAAGAGAAACAGGAAGATTTTCCGGAAGCGGCGTGTCCTTTTGCCAAAAGGCTGCCACAGCTCCATTCTTTACTGCTCCTTCAATAAATTGATGCCCATCAAATTTTTCACCGGCAATCGGTACATAAAGCCCCTGATGGGAATGTACACGGCTGTCATGAACTACTTCATGAATCTCCAAATCAGCAGGCGCTTTCCCTTGATACCGGGGAAATAATTTTATTAATTCCGATGCAGTAAATAACATCTCTTATTCCCCTTTCTCTTTAATGGCTTCTCTGGCAATTTGACGATCATCAAAATTATATTTCGTCTTACCGATAATTTGATAGGTTTCATGCCCTTTACCTGCAATCAAAATAATATCGTCTTTTTGAGCAAGCCCCACAGCATGCTTAATTGCTTCAGCGCGGTCCACAATGACTTCAAACGTTGCTTCCTCTTCTGTTAAATGCCCTGTCATGTCATCTAAGATTTGCACCGGGTCCTCTGTACGCGGATTGTCTGATGTAAATAATGCATGGTCGGCATATTTTACGGCAACATCTGCCATTAACGGGCGTTTGGTACGATCACGATCGCCTCCGCAGCCAACGACAACATATACTTTACGCTCCGCAAATTCACGACTGGTTTGCAAAACATTTTCCAAGGAATCAGGTGTATGCGCAAAATCTACAATTACAGAATAATCCTGTCCTTCATTAATCGGTTCAAACCTGCCGTCTACGCCTTTAATATCCTCTAAAGCTTCTTTAATGACATCTAAACCTACATTCGATGCAATTGCAGCGCTGCTTGCCGCAAGCATATTATACACATTAAACATGCCGATTAAATTCGTTTTAATATGTGCTGTACCAATTGGTGTTACCAGGTTAAACGCTACTCCGGCCGGAGACAGCATAATATTTTTTGCCATAATATCAGCATCCTGCTTACAGCTGTATGTGAGCACCTGTTGTGCAGTACTTCGTTTTAACAAATCGCTGGATGCATCATCTTCATTGATGATAGCATATTTATTCTTCCCATGGTGATAGTCATTCCCCAGCCCGGCAAAGAGAAGACTTTTTGCCCGCAAATAATCATCCATATCTTTATGATAATCAAGATGATCCTGCGATAGATTGGTAAAAATACCAATGTCATAATCACAGCCAAAAACTCTTCCCATGTCTAAGGCATGCGAAGAAACTTCCATAATGGCCTGATCCACTTCTCTTTCTTGCATTTGCTGAAAAATACGGTTTAACGCTAGCGCATCCGGTGTTGTATTCAATACCGGGAATGTTTCATTACCAATTTTCACTTGAATGCTTCCAATAACACCAGATTTCTTACCCTGTTTTTCAAAAATAGCATCTAATAAATAGGTTGTTGTTGTTTTCCCATTCGTTCCCGTTACACCGATCAGCGGAAATTTCGTTGTTGGATAATCATAGTATGCAGCCGAGAGCATCGCCAGAGCACGTCCAGTGTCTTTCACACGGATGAGCGGGATATTCCCGTCAACATCCACGTCTTTACAGACAACTGCTGCTGCCGCACCATTGTCTATTGCCTGCTTTAGAAAGTCATGACCATCCACGGTATAACCTTCAATACATACAAACAAACTCCCTGATTCTACTTTTCTGGAGTCCATTTCAATATTTGCAATTTCTATATCCTGTATTGATTCTGTTGTCTGATAGAATCCAATTCCATCTAATAGTTGTTTAAGCTTCATTTTTACACCCTGTTTCTATTCTTTTCCTTTTAATGTATTCTCGGCTAACCTCTTGTTTAAGAGGGTTGTCAAGAATGTTCTGTTTACATTTTTATTCGTATAGTGTTTTATAAAACTTGGTCGTCACCAGGCCTTTAGATGACAGTCTTAGTTGGGGTCGCGATTACTCCCCCCATGAAAATCGCTGCACTTATACTTTATTCTTTAAACTCTTTATTCCTTCTTAAAGTGTAACAAAATCTATTATAGCAAATTTTAATAGATTTAACGATTATTTTCATGACCTAAAAATAAGCGAATCGTACTTCCAGATTCTAGCATTGTCCCTGCCTGAGGAGATTGATCAATAATTTCATCTCCTTCACCATTTACTTCAATAGAAAGATCCAAAGGATATTCCACCAATTTATCTGTGCTTTCGCCTATAAAATCCGGTACTTCAATTTTAGGCTGATCCGGCCAGGCATATTCTTTCTCCAAGCCATCCGTACGTGTCTCTACATTCATCGCCCGTAAGCTGTCGTCAATAATCGTTCCAACAACAGGCGCAGCAACAACACCGCCAAATTGAATCGTATTTTTCGGGTTATCGACAGCCAGGTAAACAACAATTTCCGGATCATCGGCAGGTGCAAAGCCAATAAAAGATACAATATAGTTATTTTCTAAATAACCGCCGTTGGGCCCTACCTTCTGAGCAGTCCCTGTTTTCCCGCCGACACGGTATCCATCAACATATGCAGGTCTCCCTGTCCCCTGTGCCACCACCGTTTCTAAAGTCTCTCGAATAGTTTGAGATGTTTCCTGAGAGATTACTTGTTCCTTTAAATTAGGTTCATAGCTTTCAACCACTTCTCCAGTCACAGGATCAACCCATTCTTTCGCAATCATTGGCTCATATAAATAACCGCCATTTACTGTTGCGGCAACAGCCATCACCTGCTGAATCGGGGTTACCGAGACACCTTGCCCGAAGGATGTCGTTGCCAGCTCAACTGGACCGACATTTTCCGGTTTAAAAAGGATGCCATTCCCTTCCCCCTGTAAATCAATTCCCGTCTTTCTTCCAAATCCAAAAGCATCAATATACGAAAAAAGCTTTTCTGTACCCAGCATTTGTCCTAAATTTACAAATCCCGGGTTACAAGAGTTTTGTACAACTTCAAGGTATGACTGATCTCCATGCCCCCCACGTTTCCAGCAATGAATTGTTGCCCCGCCGACTTTAATATCACCATCATCATAAAATCGATCTTTTTCTAAATCAACGACACCTTCTTCTAAAGCGGCAGCTAATGTAATAATTTTAAATGTTGACCCTGGCTCATACGTACTCCAGATAGGCAAGTTCCTGCCGAATATAGATGCATCTACATCCTGATAATTTTCCGGATCAAAATTTGGCCGGCTGGACATACCAAGCACACCACCTGTTTTAGGATCAACCGCAATTGCTGTTGCGCCGTCCGGATTATATGCAGCAACAATTTGGTCTAACTCCCTTTCCATAATCGTTTGCACTTTGTTATTAATCGTTGTTTTTAAATTTAAACCATCTTTTGGAGATTTATATTCATCTGCAAGCTGATCTAATCTTCCTCCTTTTGCATCAGAATAAAATGATAAACTTCCATTTTCTCCTTTTAATTTATCATCATAGTATAATTCAAGTCCCATTAATCCTTGATTATCAATCCCGGTAAAGCCGAGCACATGCGATAAAGCACTATTATTGGGATAATGGCGCTTGGAATCCTTTGCTAAATAAACACCATCCAAATCTAATTCCCTAATTGCCTGCTCCTGCTCATTATTCACTTTGATTCCCTCCGGACGCACCATAACACTAAGAGAATTTTGTGTAACTAATTCCATCATTCTTTCTTCCGGCACATCAAGTATTTCCCCCAGAAGCTTCGCTGTATTTTCCGGTTCTTTAATTTGCCGCGGCATTAATAAGACTGTAGGAGCCGTTACATTCTCTGCCAGGATTTCTCCTTCAGAATCAAGGATATACCCTCTTTCAGCAGCAAATGTTATATCCCTTGTCCATAAATCATTTGCACTATCTGCCAGGTCATCGCTTAATATAAGCTGAACATAAGCTAATCTTGCCATAATAACAAGGAAAATAAAAATCGCAAATAAAAAAACAGTGACCATTCGTTTTTTTATGATGATTGTGGATGTGCGTTTCATGAAAGAACTCCTTTCATCATGCTTTGTATCCACTATATGAATGAAAAAAATGGAATAGAACAAGCTATGTTCTATACCTTGCACTACTCCACTCAGCTATTTTTTCAATTGTTCATCATAAAGAAAACTTCTGTCTGCGCTTGGAGCTGAACATGACTGTCTCTAAATTTGTGCAAAACTTATATACTTTCTTAATCATAAAGAAAAAGCTTGCTGAAAAAGTTATTGCCTTTTCAGCAAGCCTTCCTTTTATTCTGCTTCTTCGTTTTCTGTTTCTGTATTATCTTCATTATTTTCTGTTTCTCCATCATCTGTATCATCCGCATCGCCGGCATCTGATGATGTATCTGCTGATTCACCAGTAGGGACTTCTAATTCAAAGCCTAGATAGTCTCCTTCTTGAATTGGTTTTCCTGCCTCAATGCTTTGTGATGTGACATAGCCATTACCAAATCTTTCTGTCTGCAGATCCAGCATATCAGCAAAATGCATTACTTCTCTTAGAGACCAGCCTGTTAAATCAGGCATCGTTGGTTCATCTGTAAGCAGCAGAACTTTTTCATTTGGTAATATTCTCTCTCCTGCTTGCACATTACTGGACACAATGGTTTCTCCCTCACCGATGACAATTGGCTGAAAACCTCTCTCTTCTAAATCAGACTGGATAGTTTCCGTAGATTGCTCAACTACTTCCGGGAATTCAACCTCTTCAATCTGGTTAGATTCATTTTCGTCCGGTTCAACATCTAAATAGTGAAGACTATTCTCTACCACATTATTAAATATAAAAGCAAGCGGCGTAGAGCCTGATTCTGTATCTTCTAATTCCGGCTGCTGAATCGATACATAAACCATTAATTCAGGGTCATCCATCGGAGCCATCCCTAAAAATGAAAATACATAATTTTCTCTCCCGGTTAAATAGCCGCCGTTTTCAAGGTCCGGCATTTGAGCTGTTCCAGTTTTACCTCCGACCACATAATCATCTAACCGATATGGAGCACCGGTTCCATCTTCATCATTCACCACAGACGCCAGCAATTCTTTCATTTCCTCTGCTGTTTCTGGTGAAATCGGTTGTCCAGTGTATTCTGGTTCCGTTTCTTCCAGTACATTACCTGTCGTAGAGTCAACAATTTTATCCAATACATATGGCTTTACCATCTGCCCGTCATTCACAATAGCTGATGCTGCTCTCATTTGCTGTATCGGAGTTACAGTAGAGCCTTGCCCAAAGGCGGTTCTTAATTTTTCTGATGGCCAGTTGTATTGAATCCGGCCGATAGATTCATCAGGAAGATCAATTCCCGTAGGTTCCTCAAAACCAAATGCTTGAATATATTCATAGAATTCATCTGCACCAATATCTTCCCAAAGTAATTTAGAAGCAGCTACGTTGGAAGAACGCATAAAGCCTTCATCGTAGGAAATCTTTCCCCAGCCCTCACCCTGGTTATGATCTCGGATTGTTTCAATTCTTTCATTAGGCTTATATGTTCCTGATTCAAATGTATCTTCCCCGTTATAGACACCTTCTTCAATTGCTGCCGCCCATGTGAAAATTTTAAATGTAGAACCGGGTTCAAAAGGAGAAGAAATCGGATCGTTATACCAATTCTCCACATTATCAGGGCTATTTGGGTTAAAGCTTGGCCGTGTACTCATTGCCAGAATTTCACCTGTTTTCGGATCCATAATAATTGCATTCATTTTTGCAGGCTTATACTGTTTATCCACTTGTGTCATTAAATCTTCTAACAAGGTTTGAATTTTTTGGTCAAGTGTTAAATAAACAAGATCTCCATCTTCCGGCTCTTGAATAATTTCATCAGGATCCAATAATTTCTTGTTATAGCGGTCACGCTGATAAGAAATAAAGCCATCCTCTCCACCAAGAATCTCATTCATAACATTTTCCATTCCAGTTACACCTGTAATACGATGCTCAATGCCGTCCTCTGTTTCTTCTTCTACCTCACGGGCAAAGCCGATAATGTGTGAAGCAAATATGCCATTTGGATAATAGCGCATTGGCTCCTCATCAAAATAAATTCCTGGAATCTCTGCATCTTCAATTGCTTCTTTTTCCTGCTGTGACAGCTGACGTCCCAGATTTCCAAATTCCACCTGAAATCTGTCTGCTTCGACAGCTCCATCTAAGATTCTTTGGATTTCACTTTCTTCCTCATCTAAAATAGATGCTAGTTTTTCTGCTGTTTCTTCTGTATTTGTAACATGCAGATCCTCAGGTGAATTTTCTGAATATGCTTCATCTAAGATGGCATACATGCGATATGCAGGACGGTCATAGGCTAATACCATACCATTTTTATCCATGATTTGACCGCGCTGTGCATGCATACTATAAGAAGCAGTCCGCTGCTGTTCCGCCCAATCGTCCAACGAAACACCGCTAATTTCACCTGTAGCTTGTATATACATAAACCTGCCCGCAATTACAAGGAATAAAGCAGCGAAAACCAGCATATAAATGCCGGCCATTATATTTGCCATCTTATTTTTTTTCATGTTAAGAAACCCCTTGCTAGTTGTTAACCGTTTCAGCTTGTTTCACTTCTGAGTTTTGGATTTTCAAACCGTTTTTCTCTGCAATTTCAATAATTCTCTCTGGACGTGACAATTCTTCCCTCTCAAAATTCAGGTTTTCATTTATAATTACCTGACTGTTGATACTATCTTCCAATTGCTGCATTTCACGGTTTAACGTATCCGTTCCGGAGGCATAAGAAACCACTCCAATCCCGAATGCTAAAATAGCAGCACCCGTAACAGAGTAAATAACCTTTTCTCCTTTGGTAATCCAAGGTGTCTTCTTTACTTTTCTGACTACCGTTTTCGATTCTTTCTGAGGAGTATACTGGGGATCTGCTTGCCATTTTCTAGCCTGGTTTTCACTCATCACTTTTTCCACCCTTCTTCATAACGAAAATCATTATTCCATTCATTTATTTTTTCGACAATCCGCAGCTTGGCTGATCGTGATCGTCTGTTTTCATCCAGCTCACTTCCCTGAGCTATAATTGGTTTTCTGGTTATTAATTTAAATGGAGCCTGATGTGTTTCCGGGACAACAGGAAGATTCCTGGGTACCGGTTTATCCGTACTCCACGCTTTAAAAGCCTGCTTACAAAGGCGATCCTCTAATGAATGGAATGTAATTACTGCAATTCTTCCATGTTCACCTGTCAATTCAGCAGCCTGATGAAGTGCCTGGTTAAATACTTCCAGCTCATCATTCACAGCAATACGTATCGCTTGGAAAATACGCTTGGCAGGATGTCCGCCCTTTCTTCTGGCAGGTGCAGGGATGGCATCCTTAATAATCTCTACCAGCTCCCCAGTTGTTTCAATTGACCCCGCCTCTCTTACCTTTTCAATTCTCCGGGCAATCCCCTTGGAAAACTTCTCCTCGCCATAACGAAAAAAAATAGACACTAATTGTTCATAGGGCCATTCATTGACTACTTCATATGCTGTCAAGGCCTGAGATTGATCCATACGCATATCTAATGTTGCATTCTGATGATAACTGAAGCCCCTCTCCGCCTGGTCCAACTGCGGAGAGGATACGCCTAAATCAAAAAGAATTCCATCCACTCGTGTCACACCATGTGCTGATAGATTTTTTTTCAATCCTTGAAAATTAGAATGAATAAATGTGATTTTATCTTGATATGCAAGCAGGCGTTCCTTGGCAGCCCCTAAAGCTTGTACATCTTGATCAAATGCAAAAAGCCTGCCCTTTCCATTCAGCCTGGATGCGATCTCCAATGAATGACCGCCGCCGCCTACTGTACAATCTACATAGATACCATCTGGTTTTATTCCTAACCCTTTTATTGTTTCTTCTTTCAAAACACTATAATGTTCAAACATCTAAGCCACCAACTTCTTCAAATTAAATATCAAAATCCATTAGATTCTCAGCGATCTCTGCAAACGATTCTTCCGATTCTTCCACATACGTATTCCAGTGGTCACTGGCCCAAAGCTCTACCCGATTGGAAACACCAATCACATTGCAATCCTTTTCCAGATTAGCGTAAGCTCGCAGATTCGCAGGAATATTTATTCTTCCCTGTTTATCTACTTCACATTCCACCGCACCGGAGAAAAAGAAACGTGTAAAAGCCCGGGCATCCTTTTTAGTCAGTGGGAGCTGTTTTAGCTTTTCTTCTAAAATTTCCCATTCATGCTTGGGGTATGCGAATAAACATTTATCGAGTCCACGCGTTAACACAAAACTGACCCCTAAGTCTTCTCTAAACTTAGAAGGGACAATAATTCGTCCTTTTGTATCAATGCTGTGCAGGAATTCTCCCATAAACATATAGACGCCCCCCACTTTCGTAAATTCATAATACCACATCCCCCCACTATGCTCCACTATTTCTTCAAAAATATTTTATTTCTTCGCCTAAGCATGTGTAACCCGCTGTTTAAAAGCATTAAAAAAAACTGTCATATCAGTAGATAGACAGTTTTTCAATAAAATATAGAATGGTGGTGGGGACTTGTGGGGGATTTTATTCAACCACCCAATGTCCTTTTTCAATAGCAAATGAAAAAGTGGTTAACTGTGAAATAAATTCCGTACCATAGTGATTTAATAAAAATAGCGGATTCCAAACACGCTCTTGTAAGCCTCCATGTGGATGAAGCACCTGCTCCAGCTGATTAAATTCACTCAAAGAGCGGGAATGCTTTTTCTTAAATTCCTTATGGAAACGTTTGTTCATAAATTGAATATTCTCTAACAAGTATGCTAAATTCTTTTGACTCAGTGCCTGAATATCGTCTCCCATTTCGGCAGCCATATTTCGAATCGGCAGATGTGCCTCTTTAATCTTCTTTGCAACGTCTTCGGTTACTTGATCAATTTCCTGCTGACCATTCATTTCCATATATTTTTTCTTTGTTGTTTGAACACCGTTTAAGATAACTTCTTTTACCGACAGCTGATATTTCGTAACTAATTTCCTTGTAGACGAATCTATAAATGTTAAAGAAAGCCTTGGGACAACAGGGGGCATCTGTAAATCCATCACATGAAAACTTGATTTCAATGCAGCCCAATAAGCAATCTCACCGGGTCCGGCTATAAAAGCCAGCGTAGGAAACATATACTCCTGCATGATTGGTCTTGTTACGACATTATTACTTAATTTCCATGGTGTATTTTTGGCGATATCCACAAGTTCCTTCTCCGTAAGTAAAATCTCCTGCTGTTTGCCAACCCAGTTCCCGCTCCCGTCCACTTTCAACAAGATTCTTCCTTGTACATCATCATGGTAAAATAAATTTCCATCTGATGTACCAGCTTCTATAGCAAGCGGATAATCAAACGCTTCTAAATCGCTCAAAGTCTTGACTACCGTTTCACTAATTTGTGCCTGCTTCTCAATCAATTTAAGAAAACAATCTGTCTCCAATTTACGGAATGATGGATCTCCGGAATCAACCAGAACAATCCCCTGATTAGGAAACAGGGCAAAAATAAGACGTGCAAAAAACTCAATATAATTCGAAGCTTCTTCCTGCACTCCTTGAATTAACGTATAGATATCTTTTGTATGTACTGTCTCCGGCAGTGCTTCAAAAACAGCTTCTATCCATTTTGAGAGCTCTTCCTTATCCATCTTTAATTCTGAAACAGCTTTCTTACCGGCATCTATATTCTTGGTCCGCAGTTTTATTTTATGAAAATCTCCATCATCACCGGGACAGTGAATATGATTGATTTCCTCAAAATCATGATCTTCACCGGCAATCCAAAAAACTGGAATAACTGGCGCTTGTAATGCTTCTTCCTGCTGCTTTGCCAGCTCAAGAATAGAGATAATTTTATTCATCGTGTAAATTGGACCTATCAAAAGCCCTGCCTGCTGACCGCCAATGACAACTGTACTACGTTCATCATTTAAGCGCTCAATTTGTTTAAGCGTTTCTTCGGGCGCCCCCCACCCTTTATTTAATGTATGTAATACATCCGTCAGCGCACTACGGTTAAACGCTTTTTCTGATATATCCTGAAGTCTTTTACGAAAATCTTTATATGGATGGTAATCAAACAAATTGGTTATATTATCTTTTTCACTTTTATAATCAGCTACTAACCTGTTGGCAGTAGGTAAAGTTAATGAATTTATCTGCATATCATTTTCCCCTTATATCGATTTGGATACATTCCGTATTGTACAGAAAAAACAGTAAGAATCAAACTAATCTGCTTTATGAGAAAACGAACCCATCACACTTCAAGAAAAAATTCCCAGGATAATATATATAAGACTTAAAATAAGGTAAGCAGAAGCAAATAATAAAAATGCACTTCTCCAAACAATTTTAATCGCTTTGGCTACGGATATATCTGTTTGCTTCCGATACTGGTTAATTAAAATGGCTGTCAGACTTACCAGGAGCAGAAGGATAATCCAGCCAAAAAAGGTGCGATCAAACAGAAGCTGCAATAAAACGCCTGCACCTAAGATAAAAAAGATTGCTGACCACTGGACAGCATTATGTACAGCTTTCCATGTGTGTTTTTTCCGCAGCTTCGTTATCCAATACGCCAAAAAAGTAACGGTGAATGGAAATGCAATAAAAAAAGCTACTGTGTAATAAATATAATCCCGCATTCTTTTCCCCCTGTCTAACAATTATTTATAGTGCGTGTTCAAAAAGTTTGATAAAAAGGACCAAGTCTCAGGCTGGCGGGCTTCTCGCGTGTTGTGATGATTTCTGTGTTGTCCACACGGTGTGGGTGTTCTTTGTAGAAGTTCCTTTTCCTGCCGTATCACTTTTATTGGACTTTTAAACATCCTTTTATAGACATACTACTAACCTTCCAACACAAAATAGTCTGATTCATTTTTAGCTAGTTTGTGTGAAAATAGACTGAAATAATTTTAAAATTGTCTCCTATGTATTATAATTTAGACAGAGAAGGAAATCCACATTCATCTTTTAATGTTTTAAAGAAAGAGGACACTACACTATTCAGGAGGAGTTACAATGGGAAATGTAAAGATAGAAAATTTACTTATCAATTTTAAAACTCTGGAAAAATTTAAGCGTTTTCGTGAATACGGGAATCAAGAATTGACGATGATGGAAGATTTACAGAATAAGATTATTGAGAATAATAGTAAATCTCCTTTTTACGGAATCTATATTGGTGATAATTTAATCGCTAGAATGAGTCTGTATGAAGTGAGTAAGAAGTATGATTTTTACTTCGATCCTCCTCAGGATTATCTCACCCTATGGAAATTAGAGGTGCTTCCTGATTATCAAGGAAAGGGATACGGAAAAGCACTTGTAGATTTTGCAAAAAGCTTTAAGCTCCCTATCAAAACAAGTCCAAGAATTAATTCACATGATTTTTGGGAAAAGATGGATTTTATTAAGCCGCATTATGAAGTGGAACGCGATTTAGGGGAAAACCCATTACTCTGGCTGCCTGAAGGCGTTGAAGAAAAAGACACGAAGCAATAAGCTTCCTGTCTTTTTTCACATTAGGAAAGTATAAAATTGCAGCAATGGTTTTCGGCGGGACGAGTAATCGCTGTCCCAGGACGTGCTAGTACAGGTGTTGCGCCACAAACTCGCGGCGCTTTGCGCTTTTCATTTCACTAAGATAAAGAAGAATGATTTCTAATTCTTAAGGGTTAGATATGGTTTTAATAAGATGATTTATTTTTCCCCATACCACTTCATAAGCTTCAATCTGTTTCTTTAAATTTTTATTTTCCAGCAGGATTTTATCTAATTCTTCACGCTTTACAAAATCCGCCTGCTGCGGTATATCTGTCCGCATTTTTTCTAACAGCTGAATCGCTGCATCAATAGATTGAATCGATGACGCTTCTATCGTTGGGTAGAGGATTCGCTGCTTTAAGCCTGCTTTTCTCTTTTCTTTTGCAGTCTGAACCTGTTCCTGACACTGTTTTCTTATTTTGGCATTCCAGCGAAACCCGCATGCTGCTGATGTTCTAGATAGCTTTTCAGCAACTTCTTTAAAAGCTTCCAATTGTGTTCTTCCTTCTTGTATGCAGTTAAGTACTGTATCTGCTAATAATCTGTCCTCTTCCTCCGTCCATGCATCCTGTCTTGTATCGTTCATAACATACCTCCTATTAGGGTTTGCTATCAATGTATGCAAAAGATAGGTGTACTAGAATCGTTTTATATGAAAATTATCCACCATCACCTCATTTTATCCATGAAAAAAACAGACCACTTATTGTGATCTGCTTTCTTTAAGTACGTGTTCAAAAAGGTCGGTAAAAATCAAAACTGTCAGTGTGAACTGGTGGCTTTGATTCCCGCCGCGTCATTTTTGAGAGACTTTTTGAACATCCTCTTTAATTGGAATTAGTTACTTACAACTTCTTTTCCATCATAATGTCCGCAAGATTTGCAAACATGATGAGGTTTTGTTAATTCACCACAGTTAGAGCATTCTACCATACCAGGTACGTGTAATTTTTTATGCGTACGGCGTTGGTTTTTTACTTTTTTGGAAGTTCTTCTTTTAGGTACTGCCATGACTTACACCTCCTTCAAAATGAAAGTAAAACTTGAATCAGATTCTTATTTGTCTTTCTGGTTATCATTAAGGAGAGACTCCAACTTTTTTAATCTGGGATCAATAGACTTCTCTTCCTTAGTTTCAGATACAAATTCCCAGTCCTTCCCGCTGGAAGGAGCTGCTCCGTCCGAATCAGCGTTATCAGCAAAAACGCGGAACGGAATTTCCAATAATATATTTTCCTTGATATATGGTGTTAAGTCAAGAACTTCTCCTTGAATTGGATGAATTTCTTGTTCCTCTTCTTCTTTCCCATAATAGGCAGAAGCAGAAAAAATCTCGTCTGCATCTATGACAAACGGATACGGAACGTCCACCAATGTCCGGGCACATGGAAGTGTCATTTCTCCCTCTATATGAAAATTCACATAGAACTCTTCACCGTGCATTGTTACTTGTCCTGTCACATGCACTGGAGTAATTTTGCGAATATCATTATTCATCGTTTCCAGTTCTGTCACATCTGCTTGTCCATCAAAGAAATATGGCTCATTTACGGAACCTTTTCTAATCTGATTAATTGTTAATTTCATTAAAATCACCTCTAGGCAACAAGATAAATGATAAAAGAAAATGCTGCGTTTGTCAATATATTTTCTTTTCATCACAGGCACAGCGGACACGATGTCCTTGTACCAGCGTTGTCACAACTCTTTACGATGGGGGGAATAATCGCAAAGTCTTCTTTACAAAGTAGTATTCCCTATGACGGAATCTACAAAACGGTAATCTGTCTTTTTGTCATGCTAATTCTATTTTGATAAAAACAGCTCCCTGAATATGTTAAAATAGGATTACTTGAAAAATAGAGGTGAGTGTATGGAAGCTTGCGGTTTAGTGGTTGAGTATAATCCCTTCCATTATGGACATCAATATCATTTAAAAAAAGCCAGAGAAGAAACTGGTGCTGACTGTATGGTTGCTGTCATGAGCGGAAATTTTTTACAACGCGGCGAGCCGGCAATTATAGATAAATATAATCGGGCTAAAGCAGCTGTACTCGGCGGAGTCGATTTAGTAGTTGAACTGCCATACGTTTATGCTGTCCAGCACAGCGATTTTTTTGCTAAAGGGGCGGTTGATACGCTCTACCATTCTGGAGTAACTGCCATCTGTTTTGGAAGCGAATCAGGTAATATTAATTCTTTTTCAACTGCTTATCAGCTCCAAAAAGAACACCATAATCAATATGAAGCAGCTGTAAAAGCATACTTGAATGAAGGTCATGCCTATCCCGATGCAGCAACAAAGGCTTACCAGCGTGTTTTTGGTATTTCCGATATACTGGATGTGTCCAAACCTAATAATATATTAGGTTTAAGCTATGTTCGAGCAATTGAAGATGCACGTTATCCTATCAAGCCCATTACCATAAAACGCATCCAGAATAACTATCATGATACGGCTATTACAGGAAGCATTGCCAGCGCAACAAGTATTCGCAAAGAAGTGCTGAATAACCCATCTGCATCTGAATCAGCGGCTGACGCAATGCCTGCTGATACGTTAGATATTTTAAAAAGCTATAAACACACATCAGGATATTGGCATGATTGGGAACTGTATTATTCTTTTCTAAAATATCGTGTACAAATGATGACTCAGGCGGAATTAAAACAAATAGAAGGTGTTGTAGAGGGTCTGGAGCATCGCATCATGCGTACTGCTTTAGAGGCGTCCTCCTTCCAAGAATGGATGACAGCTTTAAAAACAAAACGCTACACATGGACAAGACTCCAGCGTATCTTCGTCCATATTTTAACCAATACAAGAAAAGAAGAGAACATATTGGCGAATTCTACAGGTTACGTACGGATACTTGCTATGAATAAAACTGGTCAGGCCTATCTGAATCAACAAAAAAAGAAAGCAGACCTGCCGTTTATTACAAAAATCAATCAAATCCAGCATCCCTTCCTGCGAATAGAAGAACGAGCTGCTAAAGCATATTACAGTATCTTATCCGGGCAGAAGCAGAGAAGCTTCTTTTTACAAGAAATAAAAGCACCGATTATTATAAAGTGAAAGGGCTGCTATCCCTTGCCTGTATGCTTCCAGGTTATTTAGGAAGTGCGCAGGCGGGGTATAAATATGAACCTATAAAAAATACCAAGCCAATTTTTTAAGTGGCTTGGTATTTTTTAGATAATGACACGGCTATTTTTTATTCATTAGCAGCACTTTCTAAATATGCTAGTGCATCCTCAAACGTATCCACCGGAACAATCTCCATATCCGTTCCTATGCTTTTTGCCGTTTCAGCAGCTTCCTGATAGTTTGAACCTTCACGGCCGCCTTCGTTTGGCGCAAAGAAAATGTCGACCCCTTCTTTATCGGATGCTACTACTTTTTTATCCACTCCGCCAATTCGATAAATATTTCCTTCATAATCTATTTCACCAGTCCCGCCAATTTGTTTTCCGCCAGTTAAATCTCCTTCTGTTAACTGATCATAAATTTCCAGTGAAAACATTAATCCGGCACTTGGACCACCAATACTGCCGCTGGAAAAATGAATTTCCGGGTGTACTGTTACTTCACGATCCGTTACCATATTTATCCCGATTCCTACACGAGTGCCTTCATCATCAAGCGGCTCTAATTCCATATCCGCCGCGTATTCTTCATCATTTCTTTCATATATAATCGTTACCGTATCCCCAGCTTCTTTGCCATCAATATAATCAATCAAGTCTTGAGATTCATGTACCTCTGCATCATCAATACCGATAATCTGATCTCCACTTTCCAAGATTCCTTCTGCAGGCAGCCCGTCTACTGCTGTAACCACATAAACACCATTAAAATCGATCTCTATGTCTTTACCTGCAGCTTCATAAGCGACAACTGTTGCTGCTTCCTGAGAGCTTTCCATCACTTGCAGCTGTGCAGCCATATAATCCTCTTGTGACATTCCTTCCGGGAAAACTTGATCTAAAGGAAGAATGTCTTGATGCGGCAGGAGTAAAGCAGCAACATATAAAACGGGGGTTGCCTGCATTCCGCTGACTGTTACTAAATGCATATCTCCTTCACTCGAATAGCCCCCTTCTACTTCTACAATAGGATCTAATGCGTCAGCTCCGCCTGGTTTTTGTATATAATACGGTAATTGATAAACACCTAGTAAGTAAACAATTAATACAACAACTAATAACCCGATAATTCTCTGTTTCGATAATCGCAGCACTGCTTATTCCCCTTCCTGAAACACTTACTAAATATATCTATGGCATATTTTTATATGGTATTCGCGTATATATCATATATATAGGATGTTCAAAAAGTCCTCAAATGATAAGCAGCGAACTCTTGAGTTAACTTGTTTTTCCGTAAAAAACACGTTGTCTTGATCTTCTTGCTTCTAGTTTGATTACTTTTTGAACACACAAATAGCAACCTTTTTTTAATGATACACCGGACAAGCTAGCATTATTCTACTACTTCCAATCAAAATTGTACAGAATAGATACTTCATAAGAGAAAGCAGCATGAGGATACTTTCATTCTAATTGAAAGCTGTTCAAAAAGTCTGCACAAAATATTATATCCATTTTTGAACACGCACTAATAGGGGGACATCAGATTGAAACAAAAGCTTAAAACACTTGGCTATGCCGGCATAGCACTTTTCTTATTCTTTAGTTTAATACGATTTCCAGATCAAGCATTAGAAGCGGCTATTCGTGGATTAAATATGTGGTGGGAGGTAGTATTCCCTTCCTTGCTTCCATTTTTTATCACTGCTGAGCTATTGTTAGCTTTTGGTGTTGTAAAATTTTTAGGTGTTTTATTTGAGCCGATTATGCGTCCACTATTTAATATACCTGGCGCCGGCAGCTTCGGCTGGATTATGGGGATGGCAAGCGGTTATCCGACTGGAGCAAAAATAGCAGCGAGGCTCCGTGAAGAAAAACAAGTAACACAGATTGAAGCCGAACGACTGGTATCCTTTACAAATAATTCAAGCCCACTCTTTATATTCGGTGCCATTTCTGCAGGCTTTTTTTATAATATGAAGCTTGGTCTACTGCTGGCTGTTTGCCATTATGGGGCAAATACCATCGTGGGGATAGTCATGCGCTTTCACGGAAGGAAGCACGACCAGCACCTAACCAAGAAAACAAAATACCCCTTTTCCATAAAAAAAGCATTTCAGGAAATGCATCGAAACCGCTTGAGAAACACGCGTCCCTTTGGAGAGATATTAGGAGATGCTGTCTTACATTCTATTCAGACACTTGTCATGGTCGGCGGATTTATTATTTTATTTTCTGTGCTTATAAAACTGCTTTTCCTGATGGACATTACACCTTTTATAGCAGCTTTTATCGAGCCTGTTCTTCCTATTTTTGAGCTTCCAAAAGAGCTGGGACTCCCGTTTATCTCTGGATTATTTGAAATCACGGTCGGCTCCAATTTAATTTCGCAAGTAGCTGCCGACTCTTTGTTGCAAAAAGCAATCTTAATCAGTTTCATTCTCGGTTTTAACGGGTTATCTATCCAGGCGCAAGTCGCCAGTATTTTAGCCAAAACAGATATTCGTTTCTATCCCTATTTTTTAGCCCGGATCTTACATGGAACTTTTGCTGTTATTTTAACCATTTTATTATACAAACCGCTCTATTTAGATCGAATTGTTTATCATTCGAATGAAATCCCTGCTGCAACGATACTGGAAACCTCTATCTGGATGAATGTTTACTATTTGTTACAGTATATTGGTCCGGCTATAACCATCATCAGTTTAGCAGCTGCTATTTTTATCATGATCTACCACCGTAAAAAAGAATAAATAAAGAGAGTCTGTATTCGATAAACCAGACTCTCTTTCCCTTGAACATATGTAACAATCATAAAAATATTGGATTATTTTTTATGATTAGTTAAATTTTTTCTTAAGTGCCTCTTCCACAACCTCTGGAACAAGCCCCGATATATTCCCCTGATATTTCGCTGCTTCCTTTACCATACTGGAGCTTAAAAAAGAATATTTTGTATTTGTCATCATAAATAAGGTTTCCACATCTTCGTTCAGCTTCCGATTCATTGAAGTAATCTGCATCTCATATTCAAAGTCACTGACTGCACGCAGCCCTCTGATAACAGCAGTTGCTCCTATCTCTCTTGCATAATCCATGAGTAATCCACTGGAAGAATCAACGCGCACATTTGGTAAGTCCTTTAAGGTTTCTTCCAGTAATTGCTTTCTTTCTTCCACAGTGAAGAGTGGTGATTTGGATTGATTATTAAATACAGTAACTACTACCTCTTCAAAAACTTTTGCACCGCGACTGATAATATCTAAGTGTCCATTCGTAACTGGATCAAAACTCCCGGGACATATCGCTAGTTTTCTCATTATTCATACTCCTCACTTTCCACGGTTTGGTAAATAGTAACCTGAACTAAGCCGCCATATTCTGCTTGTTTGATTGCATGTAAAGATTTATATATATCTGGTAATATGGTTGACTTATCATGCTCACAATACACAGTAGCATTCTTGTGAAGCATTTGATTATCAAGAAGGTAATCCAGTAATTTCATATAGTCCTTCCTTTTATATGGTGGATCTAAAAGCACTAAATCAAATTGTAATTCCCTTTTGGCGATCGCTTTTAGAGCACGCTCTGCATCATTTCGATAGACTTCTGCCTGACTCTCGAATTGGAGTGTTTTCAAATTCGTTTTGATCGTTTGTACAGCTTTTGGATGCTTGTCTACGAAAATCACTTTAGACATACCTCTGCTTAATGCTTCAATCCCAAGTGATCCGCTTCCGGCAAATAAATCTAATGCTAATCCGCCTGTAAAGAAAGGTCCCATTATTTGAAACACAGCCTCTTTTACTTTATCAGAAGTCGGCCTTGTCGATTCACCTGCTACACTTTTCAGCACTCTTCCCTTATGTATCCCTGCTATTACACGCACTTTAAGTCACCTCAGCTTCTTTTAGCTCGTCAATAGTCTACCACGATTCCTGCGTTTAGCAAATTATTTTTATTTATCATGTATATTATTTCTGGCTTTGTCTATAATATCATAATGATTCAGCTAAATATGATTTAGTTGAAACGGAAGAAGGCTTATTCTTCCCCATAAGCTCTTCATCCGGTTTCTCCTCTCCCTTTAGCCTTTTATTTTATCAAAAATAAAAGGACCTGCAGCCATTTTGACTGCAGGTTTTTCTTTTTCATATCAAAAAAACGTATTTAAATTCCCATCTTATAATCATATTGCTTCGCTTTGTCCGGTTTTGCATTTTCATAATTTGTCGGAATAAATGGCTTCTGAGATCGTTCCACTTTAGAAACAAAAGCAAATTGATTCATTTTTTTCTCAATAGCATCCATATCCTCACGATTAACATAAATAATCGCGTAACGATGTTTTTTCGATACATGAATAAGATGACCATGCTTTTTTAACTGTCTAACATTTTTCATATGCTGAAACCAGACAACAATGCCTTGCCTTTCTATCATGATGCTGCCACCCTCCCTGTTATGTATAAGCAGATAGCTTTGTTTTGCTCCCTGCTTTAAGAAAACATAAAGAATTTAAGGAATAAAGTACGACGGACACAATGTCCCAATATCGACATTGGCCACACAATGTGACCATAGTTAGTCGATGAAAGAGCAACGTTTTTTATGGGGTGAGTAATCGCAACCCCAACGTTTTTTATGGGGTGAGTAACCGCAGTCCCCCTACGCTCTTTCAGGCTTGGCTTGCCAAGCTTTCTTTATCTGTTTTATGATGCACAGCCGCAAGCTCCACCGCTGCCGCAGCCACAGCTGTCTGTTAATGCCGCTCCATCTTTAGGTGCTTTGATCTGCTCACTGACACTCTCCGCTACAAACTGGCTGATCTCATCCAACAATTTTTGCAAATTTCTTTCAGCCACCTTAAAAGCTGCTACTTTATCATTCAAATCCATATCCCTCTTCTTGGAACGGACTTGCTTCATAATATCATAATAATCCGGATGATACCTGCCGAACCGCTGCACGTCTTCATAATGCTCCTTGACATCTGCGAATGTTTTAATGAGATTCTGTGCTTCCTTATCTTCATCCAATACCTTCTTAGCTGATTGATATTGCTCCATGACATCAGATTGTAAGACCATTTTCCCGACAAGCTCCGACTCATCTAATATATCTACATACTCCATTGTAGCAATCATTTCCCCACCTCCATGAACAAGTAAAAGTAAATCAAAAGAGATAATCTCTTAGTAAGTTTTATGCTATGAACTATTAAAATAGATACCTTCCGCTTCGTCCTGCATTTTAATAGTTATCTTTATTATCATATCATTTTATAAATCGAAAGAAAACAGTGGCGACTTATTGGAATGAAGCTACACAGAATGGTTCAGTATTTTATTCTTATTCAGAAATGACCACATTCAGCCAGGGTCACCAAAAGTGGGCACAAATAGCGCTTTTTGCTCTAATCCTTCATTGATTTAGCCATCTCTGCAAACATTCTTACCATCTGTAATTGATTCGAGAAGGTATTCACTTTTTGGGGAAATGTTTTTCCATAAAATTTCTTTGCTTCTTTTTTAAGCTCTGTCAGACGGCCTGGATCACGCATTAAATATCGGTACCATATTGGGTGGTATCGGACAAATTCAGCCAGATCCGGATTTTTTCTGAGATAAGCAATGATCTCATTATCCATTTTATCCCCTCTAATCTTTTCTTAATGAAAAAGGAGCTCTGGGCGCCTTGTCAGGAGCCGGCTTTTTCATATCACCAATCATTTCTTGAACAACGCTAATCGCTTTGCTTAATTGTTCGATTTGTCCTTGTACCTTTTCTGTATCTAAATTTTGTGTATAGTCCATAATCTGCCGGATAAGATCGGAGTGATCTGTTTTTTTGCTTTTTTTACTATCCGGATTCTTTTGCTTAGAATCAGAGGCTGCCTCTTTTGTTTTATATTCATCCCAAAACGGATCATCTTCATCTAAAATAGCCCACTTTTCATAAAACTCCTGCCACCCTTTGCCGCTTTTTCTGATTTCCTCCAATAACTTAGGATGGCTGTTAACAAAAGCTTTGAATGCTGCAACACTAGGATGTAATTGACTCATTTTTCTCACTATCCTTTTTAAAACTTCCTACAATAAACTATGTAAATGGTTTGAAAATGTGCTTATGACTTAGCACCAAAAGTACCGTAGCAGAGTTACAATTATTCCCCATAAAAACCATACCTCGGCACCTGAAAAATGCTTAGTGCGCCGAAATGCTTCCAGCCTAAAATTTTATTCTTTCCTGCTGTAAATAAAGAAGCCACCAATCTGGTGACTTCTTTTTACAAATAAAATAAGTATGTTAAAATGGCTTTCCTAAAAAGTTCTGCGTGTAATAGAATCGATATACACCGACCCCAAGGTAACTGTATTCATCGCTTAATAAGGCTTCCCGGTGACTTTCACTATTTAACCATCCCTCCATCGCAGCAGGAGCATCTGGATACTGGGCTGCAATATTCTCTCCAGCAGCTACGTACGCTACCTGTTTTTCCTCCAGACGCTCTTTCAAGCCATCTCCATCTAAACTAACATGGGAGAAATAATCATTCTCATACATATCTTTACTGTGATCATATGCAACCAGGCTTACTTGATCATCCCACTCCAACCGATGCACATCATGCTTATAACGCATTATATTAGAAATATCAAGGACCTGCTGCTCCATTCCTTCCTGTATTTCTCTCCACTCTTCCTCCGTAAATTCAGGCTGTTCAGGCAGCTCTCCCCGATACTCAATTTCATAAGGCCTCTGCAATAAAAGCGCATCTCCCGTAGAAATTCTCATAGAAGATAATGTTTCTGTGAATGTATCAAAGTAAAACTGAATAAATGTGGAATCACTTATTTTGACTAAAGGTCTCGTCTGAAGATCTTCCGCATTTAACCGAAAAGTGAACGAGGAATCCCCATCCGAATAGGTTACTTCACTTGAAAAAGGAAATGTCTCTGTTACTTCAATATAACTCGCCCCTGAGTCGATTGGTGATATCTCTAAATCATCACCAATTGCATAAACAGATACAATCTCACCTTCCAGGATCGCAAACTGACCATATTGGCTTTCTGAATCATTATATACATACCATTCATAATTATATGCACTAACATCAATTCTGTCTGGTTCTCCCAGTTCATTAATAAGCTCTGTTGACGTCTTTCCTATCCATTGATATAAATCGCCTTCTAAATTCATCTGTGGGAGCTCTGCTGCCGTCCCTTTAGGTTCTATGGTTTCTTCTTCATTAAAATGTGTTGTTACCTCTCTGACAACCTCAGCAGGTGATGAACTCATCTGGTTAATAACAATAAATACAAGGAGTGCAATAATCATGATTATCATAATATTACGAACTATCTTCATGATTGAACCCCTCCATCCAGCAGATAAATATAATATATCTGCATCCTATATATATACATCCTCAATATGTAATCTGCTTATCTATTTTATACCCTATTATCATAATAGTATACCCTTTCTTTACTCCCGTCTACGGTTTCTATTGCATCTATTACCATTTCGTATTATCCTTAAACTAAGCAGAATATTTTTGATGAGGTGAAAGTATAATGAGATTTGAAAACACAGGAATAGAAAACACAATTATTGATGTACAGGTATTGGATCATGTTACAGCGAACCTTGCATTTATCCGGGCAGGACAATGGGATTATGAACGTGTTACCTATGACTACAAGATCGGTTCCAACGAAAAAAATATTACATACTACATTCGTGTACAAGGATTTGCCATCGAAGGAGATGTCGATAAGCGAAACGCTGTTATTCAATTAAAGACTCCCTTGCTCGGTAAACATTATTATCCGCATGGAGTTGAGTATGGAGAAGAAGAGAACTTTCCTGAAAGCGTTGTAGAAAGAGCGAACACATTACTCGCAAAGCTTAGCGAGGAACTGAAATATTATAAAAAATAAACAAGACAGACAAAAGAAAAGAGATAGCATATTAGTCTAATAAAATATGCTATCTCTTTTCTTTTGTGATTAAAGGGATGATACTGTTAAACGCGCAAGCTCCTTCAGTAGCAGGGAAGGATTCCGATGACCGTGAAAAAGAGGATACATGTTCATATATGAAAACATGATATCCTCCAGCAGCTTAAACGACAGGTTTATAAACCGAGAATGGCTTTAATCATACTAGTGGTTTCACCCGGATCGTACAATACATATAGAAAAATATAAACAAGAATCCCTGTAACAGCACTAAAAAACCAAATAATACTTGTTACAGGACCAATCTTACGGTGCTTCTTAATATTTCTTTTGAATGCTAATATAAGTGTTACAATCCCGAATACTGCTCCAACTGTCGCTAAAATAATATGAAAAATCAAGAAAATAGTAAAATATGTCTGTATATTTTCAGGTCCGCCAAAGCTTGTATTTCCTATGAATACCGTACGTGACACATAAATAATAAAGAAAAGGAGTGCACTGACAGCTGCTGATATCATCACAGCTTTATGCTCCTTCCTTTTATTTTTAACAATTAAAATCCAGCCTATCGCTACGAGTATGGCACTCAAAGCAATAAAAAATGTACTTATTGTTGGTAGTATATGCATATCTTTGTCCTCCAATATTTCTATAAATATGTAATCAAAAAGCCGTTTGGAGCATCCTTATTTAAAACATTCCTGCATTAAGAAAAAAGCACCCTTCTTTCAAGAACGCTTTTTCTTACAGAAAAACAGCTCTTTTCTTATCCCATTATTCACCTTTTTAAGCTTTTTTCTTAGTGCGATTCAGCAGTATTCTGCGGCAATGGATCTACTTTATTACTTTCCCCTCTGAACCATGTAAAGATAACCGTCGCTAAAATTGCACCATAAGTGAATTCCTGCATAATCTTCATGATAATTCCACCGAGCTGTTGATCCTCCAGCGTACTGATCGGTGTGAACATTTCTGGACCAGTTAAGCCCGGAGCAAGACCTTGTAAAACATCTGTCGGTACACAAAGGCTCATCGCCTGCATCCATGCACCTCCTTGTGTATATGTTGCGTAAAGAGGCTCAGGAGCAAATATAATCAATGCACATGCCGGTGTGATTAATACACTGTTTGCAAAAATATAGCCTATTTTTAATAATGGCTGCATACGATCAAATTCCTGCAAAGGAGACAGTAACGGGAATAGCATAAAAAAGGCTGCTATAAATAATAAACCATGGATAAATGAATGGATTACTGGCGAAGACTTTGCAAATTCAAAGAAGACGGGTATATGATAAACAGAAAATAAGCCATTAAATAATAACATCGATATCAAAGGTTTTGTTCCTATTTCTACAACAGGCTTAATAACTGGACGATCGATGGCTTTGCGCCATATCCAAACAGGTATTCCTTTAATGATCAATATTGGTACAACAAGTAAATAAATAGCCATTTGAATCATGTGAGCGGTCAGTGTGATATGTGAAAGTAAATCAATTGGTGATCCTTTAACAAAATATAAACATAGTATTGCTGAGTAGAAAGATACTTGCTGCTTCACAGACACCTTATCATGGCTACCAAACTTATGCCGATATGGTCCCGTTATCAAAAAATAAGCTAAAGCAATTAGAGCTATAAATATCATAAAGTATGGACTCCACAATGCCCGAAACCCGAATATTTGTATATCTAACCACATACCAAATCATCTCCAGTTTAGTCTACTTTTTCTATTATACCTTAAAATAAACAAGAATTCTCTAGTGGGATTGTGACGATTTTAAAACATATTATGATCTGAACGAAAGGCTGTTCACCAAAATGTTGCTCAGCTAAATTCTGAACTTATCATTTCAGATATGTAAAAAGACTATGATGATTAAAATGAAAATCACCATAGTCTTTATAAACAAACGAAAAAATGTTATCTTCTTACCACCAGGTAATTACTGTAAATGTTAATGCGACCAATACGGTAACGAAAATACCGCCATAAATAATCTGTGCTGGAACTTCGTGTCCTTTATCCTTTAAATGCATAAAGTAAAAGAATTGAAATCCTACCTGCACTACAGCCAGAATTAGCAATAATGGTATAACATAAGTTGATGGTATTTCTAATGCTACAAGAGCAAACGCTACTAATGTAAAGAAAATCATTAAAGCAAAGCTGACAACCATTTTTTGCATTTCTTGTTTATTCTTTTGCTTTTGGAACGAATTAATTTTTCTTGTGCTCATTTTGTCTGGCATAAATTAACTCACCATCCCCATCAGATAAACAACTGTAAAGATGAATACCCACACAACATCGATAAAGTGCCAATACAGTGCAAATGTATTATATTTTGGTGCATTATAAAGATCCAGTCCCCGCTTCGCATTACGTATCATTAAGACGATAATCCAGGATAATCCAAATACAACGTGCCCTCCATGGAAGCCGACTAATGCATAGAAGGCTGACCCAAAAGCAGAAGAGCGGAATGTAAATCCATAATCATGAATATAATGCGCAAACTCATAAATCTCACATGCAAGGAAAGCAATCCCTAATAATGCGGTAATCCCCATCCATAGTTGCATCTTCTTAAAGTCATTATTTTTCATGTGATAAATTGCATACACACTGGTTAACGAACTCGTTAAAAGTAACATAGTCATTAAGAATACCAGACCAAGACCGTATAACTCCTGTGTTGTCGGTCCGCCGGCAGCAGAATCCTTCAAAGCAAGGTACGTGCCAAACAGACAAGCAAATAGAACGGTCTCTCCACCCAGGAAAATCCATAATCCTAAAAATTTATGTTTCCCTTCCATGGTCGCTTTTGCCGGATCTTTTGGCATATTATTTGGATCAATGGAATGATCGTGACTCATATTAATCATCCTCCCTTTCTACTTCTTCTTTAGGGATATGATATCCGTGGTCGTCTTTTAATGAACGGATTAGCATACAGATTAATCCAATTGCCATTCCCAGATAAACAGCGATTAACCAGTAACTATTTCCTGCCTGATAAATAAAGCCTAAGGAAGCGATAAAGAATCCAATGGTCATAATCAATGGAAGAATCGACCCGTTTGGCATATGAATTTCATCTACCGGTTCTGCCGGAGTCATTTTCTCATTACCTTCCATTTTTTCAATCCATAATGGATCCAATCCACGAACTAACGGCATTTGTTTAAAGTTGAAATGAATTGGCGGTGATGCCGTTGCCCATTCCAATGTACGCCCTGTTCCCCAAGCATCTCCTGGAGCTTTTTTACCTTTTATCGTTGTATAGATCATATTAATGACAAACACAATCACACCGAAAGTCATAAAGAAAGCACCCAGGGTACTAATCCAGTTACCAGTATCCAAGCCCTGGTTTTCTAAGAATACCCAGTATCGACGCGGCATTCCCATTAAACCTAAGAAATGCTGGATAAAGAATGTTAAATGGAACCCGATAAAGAATGTCCAGAAAGCTAATTGTCCCATTCCTTCATGCAGATACCTTCCAAACATTTTTGGCCACCAGTAGTGCATCGCTGCAAGTAACGCAAACACTACACCACCAACGATGACATAGTGGAAGTGTCCTACGACAAAGTACGTATCATGGTATTGGTAGTCAGCTACAGATGAAGCTAGCATAACCCCGGTCATACCACCGATCGTAAATGACGGGATAAAGGCCAATGACCATAGCATGGCTGAATTAATTTTAATGCTTCCACCCCAAAGGGTAAATAGCCAGTTAAATATTTTAATACCTGTCGGAACAGCAATCGCCATCGTTGCAACCGCAAAAATCGAGTTAGCAACTGCCCCGAGACCTACTGTAAACATGTGGTGAGCCCACACCATAAATCCTAAGAACGCAATTAAGAAAGTTGCAAATACCATTGCTGTATAACCAAATAATCGTTTCTTAGCAAATGTTGGTAATATCTCACTGAACACACCAAATGCAGGCAGGATTAAAATGTATACTTCCGGATGTCCAAATATCCAGAATAGATGCTGCCAAATAACCGCATTTCCGCCTAATGCCGCATCGAAAAATGCAGAACCGAACATACGGTCAAACATCATTAGAAATAGTCCAACTGTTAATGCCGGGAATGCGAAAAGTACTAAAATACTTGTCACAAATGTAGTCCATGTGAACAGCGGCATTCTCATATAAGTCATCCCCGGTGCACGCATGAGTACGATTGTAACGATAAAGTTAATACCACTCATCAACGTACCTGCCCCAGATAACTGAAGACCCATTACATAGTAGTCAACACCATGTCCCGGAGACTGAATAGAAAGTGGTGCATAGTTCGTCCAGCCGGCATCAGGTGCTCCACCTGTAAACCAACTGATATTTAACATAATTCCTCCGAATAGGAATAACCAGAATCCTAAGGAGTTCAGAAAAGGAAACGCTACGTCCCGCGCTCCAATTTGCAGCGGCATAATATAGTTCATTAGTCCAAATAGTAATGGGGTTGCCGCAAAGAAAATCATCGTTGTACCGTGCATGGTAATCATTTCATTATACAGACCAGCACTGATAAAATCATTTTCTGGTGAAATCAGTTGAATACGAATAATAACAGCTTCAAGTCCGCCTAACAGGAAGAAAAATGCACCTGCAGCAAGATAAAGAATACCGATCTTTTTATGATCGACAGTCGTCAGCCAATCCCATAAGGTAGCCCCGAAACCGCTTTTTTGAGCACTAGTCATACCCAAATTTTAAACCTCCCTTTTGTAACTGTCATTCACGTTTTAATCTCCCGCACTTTCAGGTGTAATTTCTGAAGGCTGCAGTTGTAATAAATATTCTGCAATACTTTCAGCTTCATCTTGATTGAGCTCTGGATATTGATCCGTCATTTTGTTGCCCGGCTTAATAGACTCAGGATCCATCAACCAGTCTACCAGGTTTTCCTTGTTATGCTCTAAAATACCGGCAACATTGGAACGATCTCCAAAGTTTGATAGATTTGGTCCAAAAGGCCCGTTGTTCTGAGGGCCGCCTTCAATACCAGAAGCAGCAGCATCTGTTGCATGACAGTTCATGCAATTATTCGCTTCAAACAGCTCCTGACCTTCTTGAGCTACAGCATTTTCAGGTTCTGCTTCCGTATCAATATTTTGCATGTCGTTAACCCACGCATCATATTCATCAGGTGAAACAGCAATAACCTTAAAGTCCATCAATGAATGTGAAGGTCCGCATAGCTCAGCACATTTACCCCAGTATACACCTTCCTCATAAGCTTCGATGTACATCGTATTTACATTCTCTGCATTCACATCCATTTTTCCAGAAATGGATGGAACCCAAAATGAATGGATAACATCAGATGAGAGCATATGTAAATAAACACGCTCCCCCGTAGGGATATACAGATCTTGACTTGTTTGGATTTCTTCTCCCTGGTACTCAAAATGCCACCAATATTGATTTCCTTTTACATTAACATTGATGAGTTCATCTGCCCTGGAGTCGTCTGCCAAATCAAATGTTGCCAGAACAGTCGGTACAGCAATAACCAACACCAAAATAATTGGAATAACTGTCCAAATCACTTCTAGCTTGTGATTTCCTTCCACTTGTTTAGGAACATGATCTTCCTGTCCTTTTTTTCTGCGAAAACGAACAAGTGTAATCACATAGATCGCCATAACCACAATAAATACACCAATCATGATTAACGTGGTCAGAATAATAAGATCCATGGCTTTTTCTGCTCCATACCCTTTAGGTTCAAGTGCAGTCAGGTTTTCGATTCCACAGCCGGCAAGAAATAATGCAAGTAATGCGAAAACGAAAAATACTTTGGTTTTTCCCATCCAACCTCTCATGTAAGAATACCTCTCTTTCTTCTTGTTCTTTCCTTTTTATATTTAAATTTTAAGGAATCACAAATCATTAATTAAATATCGGCAGGGTGACAATAATCATTAGCGGAAATAAAATGGTTAAATAATTTAATGAAAATATAAATACTATGTTAGCCCATTTCATATCTTTTTCCGTAAATAGTCCGATAAACCCTATCACCAGCCAGGCAATATTTAATATTGTTGCTACAATGGTAAATGTCAGTCCCAATGCAGGCATTAAGAAAAGCGGCAATGGTAAAAGGCAAGCAATATAAACGGTAATCTGCCTTTTGGTTATGCTCATCCCTCTAATAACCGGCAGCATTGGTACACCAGCTGCCTTGTATTCATCCTTCTTCTTCATTGCCAATGCAAGAAAATGCGGAGTCTGCCATATAAACATAATTAGAAACATGACAAAAGGAACCACGTGAAATGAAGGTTCGACTGCAGCCCAGCCAATGACTGGAGGCATTGCACCAGACAAGCTTCCAATAGCTGTGTTTAAAGTATATCTTCGCTTTGACCATATTGTATATAATACGACATAGCCAAACCAGCCAATAAAAGCAAATAGTGCTGCGTACCAGGTAGTAAACATTAATACTGTAAGTCCAGCAATACTGATAACAATTCCCATTGTCAGTACTGCCCGCAATGAAAAGAAACCTGTAACAGTTGGTCTTTTCTTTGTCCTGGACATTTTAGGGTCAATATCTGCATCATACCAGTTATTAATCATACATCCGCCAGCAATCACTAAAGCACTTCCAATTATCATCAGAAGAAAGGTTCCCCAATGATTACTAAAGGAGGCATTTGTTAAAGCGATAGCGACTAAAAAACCTGTAATTGCTGTAATTAAATTTGAATTGACAATTCCAATTTTTATAAGCGCCTTCACTTCTGTCAGAAAAACAGTCATTTTTTGTTTAGCTGAAATAGTTGTATTACCAATTAATTCCGAATAAGTCATATCTACTTTATCCATAATTTCCCCCCTTTGCACCAGTAGGAAGACATAATAATAAACAGAATACACGCATTCACTTCTATGTATTCCGTTCCCATATCTAATTATAGCATGGATTTCTATGACAATCTAATGAACTTATATATATTATTTTACAACAATTTGAACATCCAGCTAAAAACCGACTTGAAAATAGATAAAGAAAATGAATTATGTATATTTCCTCTTTTTCACAAAATGATAACTGCCTTCTGCATACTTATCCATACTATATTTCTAGCAAACATAAGTGAATTATGCAAGCTTTTTTATTTGCTGATGAAAACTTCAAAAAAACATGATACTATTAACAATGGTATTTTTATTTTAAAAGCTTGAACGGTTGTTGCATTTTGTTCAAATTTGGAAAACGTTTCCCGTATTTTTTTTGGTACACTAGAGATATTGGATAAATTACATAGAAGTGAGGTTGCATAGATATGTTAAAGAAACTAAAAATACTATCTGTGACAACGACCATTGGAATGCTTCCTCTTCTTTTAGGAGGAGCACTTGTTACAAAGACAGGTTCAGCAGATGGCTGTGGAGACAGCTGGCCGCTTTGTGAAGGAGAACTGCTTCCTTCCAACCCTCATTTTGAAATGATCGTTGAATTAAGTCACCGAATGGTCAGCGGCGCAGTCGGTATATTGGTATTGTTACTTGCCATCCTATCATGGAAAGCATATAGACACCATAAAGAAGTTATTTTCTTAAGTTTTTCTGCTCTATTTTTTATTATTGTACAAGCATTGGTCGGTGCCGCTGCGGTTGTCTGGGGGCAATCTGATTTTGTATTAGCTACACATTTTGGGATATCTTTAATTTGTTTTGCCGCTGTGTTCTTACTTATGCTATTATTCTTTGAAATTGATAAAAAGCTACATACAGAAGATATCCATATTAGTAAGCCTCACCGGATTGAAATCTATGCGATAACGATATATACGATGTGTGTGGTGTACAGCGGGGCGCTGGTTCGCCATACAAATTCCATTCTGGATTGCCCGGACTGGCCGCTTTGCTCCAATACAGAGCCTTTTGCTTTTGCAAGCTATTCGTTTAACCAATGGATACAAATGGGACATCGCTTTGCAGCTGGAATCTTATTTTTATGGACACTCCTTTTAACGATTCGTATGATTAAAAAATACAGCCACAGCTATGTTATGAAATGGGGCTGGATAATTACACTGACACTGATTGCATTGCAGGTTACCTCTGGAGCATTAATCATCTTTACACAGCTGAATTTATTTATTGCACTAGTCCATGCACTTTTTATAACGTGTTACTTTGGAATGCTGACTTACTTTATTCACCTGTCTTTCCGAAGCAGCAGAAAAGAGAAATAAGAGGATTTGTTATCATTTCACATTCATATTTGAAAATACTAAAGGAAGCCTTATTTTAA
This sequence comes from Oceanobacillus sp. CFH 90083, assembly GCF_009389585.1. Classification (GTDB taxonomy): domain Bacteria; phylum Bacillota; class Bacilli; order Bacillales; family Amphibacillaceae; genus Oceanobacillus. The sequence continues at coordinate 364,992 of NZ_VIYG01000005.1, forward strand.
CAAGGCTTCCTTTTATTCTGATCAATTGCTGTATTTTATTCAAGTGTAATCCCCCTCAGCAAGCTGCCAAAGGGGGATTACACTTATTCAAATTCAATTAATAAATCATTTA
>NZ_VIYG01000049.1 GCF_009389585.1 Oceanobacillus sp. CFH 90083
TGCTCTTTCATCTCTTCCATTTCCTGTTCCAATAACTCTCTATCCCGCTTCTTGGATTGCTCATCTAAAATTTGCTTCAAACGTGTTTCATATTCCCAGCGCTCTTCTTCTGTACGGCTTAAATCTTCCCAAACCCGCATCGCAACATGTAATGTTTTATCCACCATTGCAATCTCCTCCAATTCCTGATAGATATCATTGTAGAAGTGATTCTTTCGTCTATCAACAGTTCCTAACAGCAGCAGCCAGCGTGTTAAGACATCCTCCCACGGATCCAGCTGATTCTTCTTCCAGGCAGTGATTAGTTTAGGAATCTCCACAAAATGAAATTCAATCATACCGGTTAATGGATATTTCTCCTTCATCTCGTATAAACGAAAGATATTATGAAAGGCATCTGTTTCATCCAGCAGGTTAAAATGCATAATATTAATAC
>NZ_VIYG01000050.1 GCF_009389585.1 Oceanobacillus sp. CFH 90083
TTAGTCTGGTGGGGACATATGGCACATGACGAAGTGCAGGAAGACATTGTCGAACGCGTCAAACAGCGCGTGTTAGACGGCATGGGATTAATCGTCCTTCACTCCGGGCATTTTTCCAAAATTTTTAAATCGCTGATGGGGACAGGCTGTGATTTAAAATGGCGGGAATCAGACGATAAAGAACGCGTCTGGAATGTAGATCCATCTCATCCGATTGCTAAAGGAATCGGCGAGTATTTTGAAATTGAAAAAGAGGAAATGTACGGGGAGCATTTTGATATTCCGGCACCGGATGAATTAATTTTCGTCAGCTGGTTTACCGGTGGGGAGGTTTTCCGCAGCGGCGCCACGTTTAAACGCGGCAGGGGAAAAATATTTTATTTCCGCCCCGGGCATGAAA
>NZ_VIYG01000051.1 GCF_009389585.1 Oceanobacillus sp. CFH 90083
CCTCCGGTTTGTCACCGGCAGTCACCTTAGAGTGCCCAACTGAATGCTGGCAACTAAGATCAAGGGTTGCGCTCGTTGCGGGACTTAACCCAACATCTCACGACACGAGCTGACGACAACCATGCACCACCTGTCACTTTGTCCCCGAAGGGAAAACTCTATCTCTAGAGCGGTCAAAGGATGTCAAGACCTGGTAAGGTTCTTCGCGTTGCTTCGAATTAAACCACATGCTCCACCGCTTGTGCGGGTCCCCGTCAATTCTTTTGAGTTTCAGCCTTGCGGCCGTACTCCCCAGGCGGAGTGCTTAATGCGTTAACTTCAGCACTAAGGGGCGGAAACCCCCTAACACCTAGCACTCATCGTTTACGGCGTGGACTACCAGGGTATCTAATCCT
>NZ_VIYG01000052.1 GCF_009389585.1 Oceanobacillus sp. CFH 90083
AGTTGCATCAAAATGCCTTGACGTTGTGGTGCTGTGCCCTCTACAACAACATTTTGCTTGTTTAAGCTTGGCATAAGTTCAGTGTCTTCAACCTGCGGACGAACAGTTTCAAACTGAGATCCGTTAGTTTTTTCACCACTAATATTTAAACCGTCAATCGTGACTTGCTTAATTTGGCCAGCATTCACCGCTGCAACAAAATCTGAATATTTCATTGCAGTTGGCTTATTGCGGTCACTGATATTACTGAAAATTAAAATCAGAACACCAAGTATTATTAGCCACAATACGGCATTCTTGAAGTAATCGCTCAAAGCTTTATTCCCATATCAATCTAATTTGATCATGCCCAAACTTGGCCGATCGTCTTAAAAACAGCA
>NZ_VIYG01000053.1 GCF_009389585.1 Oceanobacillus sp. CFH 90083
GCGCAGGCAAACTCCCTGTTAGATGATGATAATTACTTCGTAAATGAAGAAGTTATTGCCCGTTTCCGTGAAGATAACATTATTGTGTCCCGCGATAGAATTGATTATATGGACGTATCGCCAAAACAGGTTGTATCTGCTGCGACAGCATGTATTCCATTCCTGGAAAATGATGACTCCAACCGTGCACTAATGGGTGCGAACATGCAGCGTCAGGCAGTTCCTTTGATGAATCCAAAGGCGCCGATTGTTGGAACAGGTATGGAATATGTGAATGGAAAAGATTCTGGTGCTGCTGTTATTTGCCGTCATGACGGAATTGTCGAGCGTGTGGAAGCGAAGACTGTTATTGTACGCCG
>NZ_VIYG01000054.1 GCF_009389585.1 Oceanobacillus sp. CFH 90083
CTCTTCCTCCAGGTACTGAGATGTTTCAGTTCCCCGGGTCTGCCTCAACTATCCTATGTATTCAGATAGCTGTACTGTTCCATTACGAACAGTGGGTTCCCCCATTCGGAAATCCTCGGATATAATGCTTACTTACAGCTCCCCGAGGCATATCGGTGTTAGTCCCGTCCTTCATCGGCTCCTAGTGCCAAGGCATCCACCGTGCGCCCTTATTCACTTAACTAAAGTTTTTGAATAAGATGGCTGATTACAAAATGTAATCAGTTGTGTCGCTAATATATAGCTTTTTTGCCTTATTTCTAAAGTTTGATGTCGTTGTTACTCTTATTTAGTTTTCAAGGTACAA
>NZ_VIYG01000055.1 GCF_009389585.1 Oceanobacillus sp. CFH 90083
CGTAGTCAAACGCTCTATCCAATTGAGCTACGGGCGCTTATGGTGCCGAGGACCGGAATCGAACCGGTACGGTAATCACTTACCGCAGGATTTTAAGTCCTGTGCGTCTGCCAGTTCCGCCACCCCGGCAATATTTGGAGCGGAAGACGGGATTCGAACCTGCGACCCCCACCTTGGCAAGGTGGTGTTCGACCACTGAACTACTTCCGCATATTGCTTTTGCTAAAAAATGGTGCGGGTGGAGGGACTTGAACCCCCACGCCCGAAGGCACTAGATCCTAAGTCTAGCGCGTCTGCCAATTCCGCCACACCCGCAAATGGTGAGCCATGAAGGATTCGAACCTTC
>NZ_VIYG01000056.1 GCF_009389585.1 Oceanobacillus sp. CFH 90083
TCTCTTTGGAATTGTTTGACCTGGCTCTCCATATAGCTTCCAAATAGTGTTGTAACTGTGATATGACCATACCCTAGCGTATTTAATTTCCGCTTAATCTCTGGGATATCATTATGACGTTTTCCTCTTTGGAATGGACTATTATACACACTATTTAACTTATTCTTAGTGACATTACCAATCATACCATTAACTGTCATTCCATAGTATTCTTGAAATCTTCTTACTTGGGTTTCCATGTAACTTCCAAATAGTGTCGTCTCTGAAATACCTCCAAAACCAATTGCATTTAATTGTTTCTTAAATTCTACAATTTCTGAGTGTCTATCTCCACGACGGTAGATA
>NZ_VIYG01000057.1 GCF_009389585.1 Oceanobacillus sp. CFH 90083
AAAATGGGAAGAACAAAAGAAAATGATACGAGAACAGCTTTCAGATAAAGAAATGGGCAAGCTTTACGGAAAACGTAAGATAGATGTGGAGCCTTTCTTTGGATTCTTGAAGGCTAATTTGGGTTTCACTCGTTTCTCTGTCCGAGGAAAACCCAAAGTGGATAATGAATTGGGGTTCGCCTTAATGGCAGTGAATCTGAGAAGATACACTGCCTCTACCAGGCTTTTTATGTATCTACCTATAAATGATTTCAAAAAAGATGGATTTCGCATCAAAACCCGATGTGAAATCCATCTTTTCTTTATTATTGGCTAGTTATGTCCCAGCCTC
>NZ_VIYG01000058.1 GCF_009389585.1 Oceanobacillus sp. CFH 90083
TTGACAACAGCCCTATAAGGGCATTTTACCTGCTCCGCCTTAAAGACGGGTATCGCAAGCGCTCATACCATCGCACCTCTAAAAGAGGTTTCTTTTATCTTTGTTCTGTCTTTTTATCTTCCTCTTGTTGTTCTTGGATATATTCTTTAATTGCTTCTTCTGTGATATTTCCTACTGTCGAAACATAATATCCTCTTGCCCAAAATGCTCTTGACCACTTGCTTCCAAACTGTGGATGTTTATCAAATATCATCAAAGCACTTTTTCCTTTTAAGTACCCTACAAATTCAGATACACTTTGTTTTGGTGGAATACTTACACACA
>NZ_VIYG01000006.1 GCF_009389585.1 Oceanobacillus sp. CFH 90083
ATTGTCCAATCGATGAACTGCTGGAAAACAGGGAGAAGCGAAAGGAATTCAAAGATAAGATTGATTCACGCGGACTAACCATTAGCGCATTTAGCTGTCATGATAATCCTGTTTCACCAAACCAGGCTCATGCCAAAGCAAGTCATGAGGCGTTTGTGAAAACCGTCCGTTTGGCAGAACTGCTGGATGTTCCGGTAGTTAATACTTTTTCCGGTACACCGGGATCGAATGAAGATTCGAAGTATCCAAACTGGCCGGTAACACCATGGCCGACGGAATATTCTGATATTTTAAAATGGCAGTGGGAAGAAAAGCTGATTCCATATTGGAAGGAACAGGGACAATTTGCGGAGGATCATGGTGTTAAAGTTGGATTGGAGCTCCATGCCGGCTTTCTTGTTCATACACCGCATACGATGCTGAAGCTGCGTGAGGCAACCAGTAATGCAATTGGAGCAAACCTTGATCCGAGTCATTTATGGTGGCAGGGAATTGATCCGGTAGCGGCAATTAAGATTCTTGGTAAAGCTGGGGCAATCCATCATTTCCATGCGAAAGATACGTATATTGATCAGGATAACGTCAATATGTATGGCTTAACAGATATGCAGCCCTATGGAGAGGTGCAGACGCGAGCCTGGAGTTTTCGTTCTGTAGGGTATGGACATAGTATTCAGGAATGGTCGAATATCGTCAGCGCGCTCAGAACCTATGGCTATGATTATGTCATCAGTATTGAGCATGAAGATCCGATTATGTCGATTGAGGAAGGGTTCCATGCAGCAGTGAAAAATTTAAAGCAGGTGAATATAACTGAACCTCCAGCTTCCATGTGGTGGGCTTAAAAATGTAAGGAAGAGATATTGATTGTTTAGGTAAGATAGACGCTATACAAAGCGAAAATTAATCGAATTGAAAAAGAGCCAAATCCTTTGCTAATAGGGGTTTGGCTTTTATTCTGGATAGTTAATGCTCTTTTGACTCAGTGTAAAGGCAGGTTCTGTAAAACTTTTAATTGATTCCAACAATACGATTAGGACATATGGAGCTTCTAAATAATCTTTTGCTTCTTTTATCTGATCATATTTGGAACGGACTATATCATTTATTAGATTTTTTCCGACTCGAAAGCCGCATGAATGATATTCCCAATTTCTGCTGTCGCTTTTTTCGCTTCCGGAATAGGGAAAAGCGGAAAGATATGGTTCATTTCCGGATATTCATAGTAATTGATAGTCACACCTTGAGACTCGGCTTTTTCTTTGAATTTTCTGGCGTCAGGTAAAAATATTTCATGTGTGCCAATGAATAAAGAAATTTCTCCTAATCCTCTTAATTGCCCATTCATCGGGCTGAGTAAATAGTGATTGGGATCGGTATCACCTGCGTAGGCTTTCCCTATTTGAATTAAGCCGTAAATCCCTAAGATTGGGTCTTTGCTTTCTAATTCATATGCCTCTGGATTTTTCATTGTAATATCGAGCCAGGGGGAAAGTAAAATGATATGTCGAGGCTGTGGCAGCCCCTTTTGCAGAAGCAATTGCGCTAAAGCTAATGCAAAGCCTCCCCCGGCAGAGTCTCCCATCAGCACAATCTCTTTCTCTTCTGAATGTTGCAGCATAGCTTCATAGATTGGGAGAACTTGAGCAAATGCTTCCTGATACTGGTGATTCGGTGCTTTTGGGTAAATGGGGACAATGATTGTCGTATTTGTTTGTTTTTCTATTTCACCAAGAAACCTCCAATGATAGCCTAATGGCTGATTGATATAACCTCCGCCATGTAAATAAAGTATCTGTTTTTCTGGAGACTTGTTTTCCTGGTTAAAAATATAACAATCCATTCCGTTCAAATTTTTTTTTTCGATCGCATATTTCTTTTGGATATGTTTAGGTAAGGTATATGGCTTTTCAGCCCGCTTTTTTTCCATAAATGCAGCCAGACGTTTCTCATCTGTGAATTTTTCTTTACTCCCCAGTCGGGTAAGAAAACGTTCAACTATTTTGCTTTGTACACTGCGCATGTTCTGACTCACTTCTTTCTGAAGAATGATATTTGAATTCTTTTCAATAAGCTTTTACGGCAGTTTTACGACCATTTGTTATTAAAAGTATTATTCTATTTGTTCTCTTTATTTAGTTTATAGACCATTATATATGCAGGTAAATTTATAAAACAGTGATAGCAGCAACATGTGGATTTATTAAAAAATCTGCTTCTGAAAACGTCCGGAATGATAAGTAAGCATGTTATTAGATATTGTATATTTTACTAGATAATGAAAAATTAAACTAAGATTTCACTTCACTATCGAGCATATTCATAAATGTAATCAATGAGGCGGGTATGTACCGGTCTTTTCTGTAAATAAATACGGTCTTTACTTTTTCATACGGATGCGGAATAGGATGCTGCTTCAGGCTTCCTTCTTCTATATATTTTGCAACAACGCTTCGTGGAAGCATGCTGAGACCAAGTCCGGCAGATACACAGCCAATGATAGCCTCCAGAGTTCCCAGCTCCATGATTTTATTAGGAATCACACCCTCCTGATGGAACCAATGCTCAAGCTTTTCCCGATAAGCACATCCTGTACGAAATGCCAGCATAGTCCTTGTTTGTAGGTCCTTGATCGAAGTGATGCCCGGGTGGTTTGTCTCTGTTATCAGAACCATTTCCTCTTCAAAAACTTCTTTTTGGAGGAGGGCAGGGTGTTCGATGGGTTCTGCTACAAACGCTCCATCGATTTCATGCTGAAGGACGCCTTGGATATTTTGTTCTGTAGAGCCTGTTTTTAGTGTTAAATCCACCTTTGGAAAAGCCTTGTGATACTTGGAAAGAAAGGTTGGTAAGCGTACGGCAGCCGTTGTTTCCATCGAACCGACAGTTAACGAACCTCTGGGTGTTTGATCATCTTTCATTACTGCTTCTGTCTCCTCCACCAGATGGAATATTTTTTCTGTATATGTCAAAAGCAGACTTCCTTTATCTGTCAGGACAGTGCCGCGGTTATGCCTGTAAAAAAGGGTGGTTTGCAGACTTTTTTCTAATTGCTGTATTTTCATTGTAATATTGGACTGTGCATATTGGAGTTCTTTGGCAGCTTGTGAAATGCTTCCTAACCTCGCAACCGTATAAAAAATTTTTAGTAAGTGCAAATCCATGCTCCTCTTTCCCCGCTTTCTTTTGTCATCAGATTAACAGATAGCAAATATCATTATTATGTATTATTCAGTATATCAAAAAAATTGTATACTTGATATATAACGGTTTTAATCAGGAAAGATATATTTTTATCACTCTGTTCGCTCGAGGATAAGTAAAAATAGATAAAGGGGTGTGAAATGATGATACATAATGAAATGACAAAGCTTTTAAAAATAAAGTATCCGATTATACAAGCGCCTATGGCTGGCGGGATAACGACCTCAAAATTAGTGACTGCAACGTCAAATGCAGGTGGATTAGGGATGATCGGAGCAGGATATATGACACCTGTGCAAATGCAGGAACAAATAAAAGAAATAAAGAAGCTGACATCCAAGCCCTTTGGCATTAATTTATTTGTTCCCAGCCCATTTCAAGTTTCCGAGGATGGTATAAAAGCAGCAAACCAAGCCTTAAACCCTATCCGTCAGCAACTGAATTTACCTCACACAGACAGTTTCTCTATATCAGATCATCAAGAGGTTGTTGCCACCTTTATGGAACAAATCAAGGTTGTGATAGAGGAGAAGGTTCCGATTTGTTCCTTTGCATTTGGTATTCCGCCACAGGATGTCATTGCTGAATTAAAACAACATAATATTACGCTGATCGGAACTGCTACAACAGTGACCGAAGCAGTTGAAAATGAAGCGGCAGGAATGGATCTGGTTGTGGTGCAAGGAAGTGAGGCTGGCGGACATCGCGGAGGCTTTATCAATCCGGAACAGGAAGGTGCCGTGGGCTTGATGGCACTGCTTCCGCAGGTTGTTGATCATATCCGTATCCCTGCTATTGCTGCCGGTGGAATAATGGATGGGAGAGGAGTGGCCGCTTCCATTTGTTTAGGGGCGCAAGGTGTGCAAATGGGGACAGCCTTTTTGACTTGCGTGGAAAGTGGGGCACATAAGGTACACAAAGAAGCTATTTTAAATATTAACGAAGATCAGACCGTACTCACTCGGGCCTTTTCCGGTAAATGGGCAAGAGGGATTAAAAATCACTTTATTTTAGAAATGGAACACCATGAAGTATTTTTGCCGGATTTTCCTGTTCAAAATACACTTACACAGGATATTAGAAAAGCCGCTGCCATCCAAGATAATCCGGATTTTATGTCACTTTGGTCCGGGCAAAGTCCCAGGTTAGCGAAAAGCCAAAAAGTGGAAGCATTGATGGAAAATATAGTTGCAGAAATCAAGCAAATAAATTGGAATATATAAGGAACCACTCCTTTTATACCACAGGGATAGCCAGATTTTTCTGGTTGTCCTTTTTTTATGCAGGTATGGAAGCATAGTCCCTTCTTTTTAGAAAAAGCATCGTTTAACAAAATTTAATCGAAGCTTATTTAATATAATTTAGTGACTATACAGCATTACTGCTATCGCAGATTTAACATAATAAAATCTCCAATATTTCTTTAATAGTTCTATTTTAAAAAGGGAGACATTATAAATGTAGTAAAGCAGGGAAAAGGGGGAGAAAATGATGAAACTTAAGAAGCTGACGTTATCCATCTCATTATTGTTACTAGCTGGATTACTGCTTGCTGCTTGTGGAAATGATGATGGTGAAAGTGAGAGTGAGAGCTTAGATAGTAATATTTTAACCATTGCTACAGGGGGAGCTTCTGGTCCTTATAATATAATAGCAACTACTTTAGCGGATATTTACACGAATGCCTACGATGTAAATTCAAGAACACAAACTACCGGAGCGTCTGCTGAAAACTTAAATCTGATGGCAGAGGGAAAGGTTGAAATGGCTTTTGTGATGAGTGATGCATTGAGCCAGGCTTTAAACGGGGAAGCAAGCTTCTCAGAACCATTAGATGGGATTTCCCAGATTGCAAACTTATATCCAAATGTAGTTCAAATCGTTGCCCGTGCTGATGCTGGAATTGAAACAATGGAAGACTTAATCGGCAAGCGTGTTGCTGTCGGTGATCAGGGATCTGGAGTAGAGCTGAATGCCCGTGCGTTATTAGATGGACATGGCATTACTTATGACGACTTGCAGGTAGACTATCTTGGTTATGCCGAGGCGTCGGATGGTTTATCGGCAGGAAGGATTGATGCTGCTTTTTTAACAAGCGGTCTGCCTAATGCTTCTTTATTAGAACTGTCGGAAACAACGGATATTAATTTAGTAGCCATCGATGCAGATAATATTACGGAAATTGCAGAGGAGCATCCATACTTTATAGCCTTTGAAATCCCGGCAGATACGTATGATAATGAGGAGCCTGTCCCGACTGCTGCTGTACCTAATGCTCTTGTTGTACGCAGTGATTTTAGTGAGGAGGATGTTTATAAATTAACGAAAACATTCTTTGAAAGTCTGGACACATTAAGCAATTCCCACCAGGCAGCAGAGGATATTTCATTAGAAAATGCCCAAGAGGGGCTGATAGCACCGTTACATCCAGGGGCTGAAAAATATTTTAATGAGCAATAAGAAAAAAAGAATATGGATGGGGAGTTTGCTGTTCATCTTGCTCCCTGTCCTTCTTTTCTATCGTTTTCCTGTCATTGAAGTAGCAGGGGAGAACACTTCTTTTTTTATAAAAGAGGATCAGTTTGTTTTAGGCTGGATTCATTCGATTGAAAAAGAGGAATGGCTTGAAAGCTATCAGAGGGAAGATCAGAAAATTATTTTAACAGATACCTTTTTTAAAACATATGGAGCCGGAACCCCCTTTCAGGCAAATAAGACGATGACTGAAAATGGATTTATTCATATGGAGCTTGATATTGAATATGAGGAGTTAAATGTAACCATTTCTGAATTTGTACAAACTACACTGTTTATTAATGGTCGTGAAATACCTCTATACCAGCATTTTGATCAATACGAAAATGTCATTATTACAACACGAAAATTACCTGTTTGGGAATACATAAGGGGTGATTATTTTTGAAAAAGGATCAGCTGAATGGAATATCGGATGCGGAGATTTCACAGGACAAGGTAGAAAAGGTACTGGAAAAATTCGATTTGGAATCGAATGTGCGGAAGTGGGACAGCAAGACGATGGTATGTTTTTTTAGTATTTTGGCGATTGGTTATGCGTTAGTTCATTTATATATTACATTTAACCCGATGCCCACCCTTCTGCAGCGAAATTTTCATTTAATGGTTGGGCTGGCAATGGTTTTTCTGCTTTATCCAGCTTTCAAAAAGCAAGGTCGTACGCAGGTGCCCTGGTACGATTGGATTCTTTTTGGATTAAGTACCACTTCCTGTATTTATTTGTTTGTTGTATATCAGGATATAGTAACCGTACGTGGCGGAATTGCCAACACGATGGATATTATGATGGCTATTTTGACAGTAATTTTAGTATTTGAAGCTGCGCGTCGGGTTACCGGCTGGATTTTGCCTGTATTAGCACTGTTATTTCTAGCTTATCCATTCTTTAGCCATCAAGATTGGCTGCCGAGAATGCTGCTGACAAGACCTTTTGATTTAGCAGATATCTTTGGTCAATTATATACGAAAACGGAAGGGTTATTTTCTACGGCAATTGGTGCATCTGTACAATTTATCTTCTTATTTATTTTATTTGGTGCGTTTCTGGCGAAATCAGGAATGGGAAAATTCTTTAATGATTTGGCTCTTGCGCTTGCCGGCCATAAACAGGGTGGACCGGCCAAGGTAGCTGTTATTTCAAGTGCCTTTATGGGGTCAGTCAACGGTTCAGCTGTTGGAAACGTTGTCAGTACAGGTGCATTTACGATACCTTTGATGAAAAGAATTGGTTATGATAAAAACTTTTCAGGTGCTGTGGAGGCCAGCTCCTCGATTGGCGGACAAATTTTACCACCAATTATGGGAGCGAGTGCATTTATTATGGCAGAAACAACCGGTATCTCCTATGGAACAATAGCTCTTTCCGCAATCATTCCCGCATTTTTATTTTTTTTAAGCAGTATTATGCAGGTTCATTACCGCGCAGGACGTGCTAACTTAAGAGGCTTGCCAAAAGCGGATCTTCCTCAATTAAAAAAAGTGTTGAAGGAGGGCTGGCATTTAACGATCCCCCTCGTCAGCCTGATAGTGATGCTTTTTTCTAACGTGCCAGTTTCTTATGCTGCCTTTTATACAATCATTATTACCGTTATTGTATCCTGGTTTAGAAAACATACAAGAATGAATGTAAAAGATATTCTGCAGGCATTAGAAACAGGAACAAGACAAGCGTTATCAACGATTGTTGCCTGCGGGGTCGTCGGTATTGTTATCGGTGTTGTTAACCTGACTGGTTTTGGTGCAACATTATCCTCTGCCATTACTAGTCTGGGCGCTGGTTCCTTAATGCTCACGTTAATCTTAACGATGTTTGCCTCGATTGTTTTAGGGATGGGCCTGCCATCTATTCCGGCTTATATTATTACAGCTACAATGGCTGCTCCGGCCCTGGCGGAATTTGGGATTCCGGTTCTCATTGCTCATTTGTTTGTATTCTATTTTGGTATCTTTGCCAATATCACGCCACCAGTTGCTCTGGCATCCTTTGCTGCATCCGGACTGGCAGGAGGCGACCCGATGAAAACGGGATTTATATCGCTAAGATTATCGATAGCAGGTTTTATCGTTCCATTTATATTTGTGTATGCTCCTGCCATGCTATTAATTAATCCGGATGGATTGCCTGCGAATACGACAGATTTTCCGTTTGCAGCGATATCGGATATTATGATGGTTGCTGTAAGTTCTACGATAGCGGTAATAGCCATTAGTGCGGCAGTGGAGGGATATATTAAAACGCATTTAAGCATTATGACCCGGATGATACTTGGAATGAGTTCTCTATTATTAATTGTACCAGAGTTGATTACAGATATAATTGGATACACGATCATTATTTTGATTTTTATATTAAACTATATCAAAAGCAACAAAGAGCCATCGGCAGCACTTCCTTTAAAGGAAGGCTTAGATTAACAAAAGTAATGTTGGTGAAGTCTGTCAAACTTTGTAAATAAAAATAAGGCTTGAGCAGGAGCAATTCACACTCTCAAGCCTTAATCTCAAGGATTGCTTACATGATAGATGATAAAAATATGAAATCAAAAAGATATTTATAGAACAGACTCTTTTCTCCGCTTCAGCATTTTATTCTCTATCCCTGCTTTTTATAAACCAAATACCGCATATACTTCTCCAATGGTCCCTCTACCTGCTGACGCTCCATTAAGTATGCAATTGATAAAGTAAACATCCACATTATGATGCCGAGCAGTACAGAAGTGGTGACAGTCAGGGATGCTCCTAAATGGAAGGCGATAGGAGAAAGGAGTATAACTGTCAAAACTTCATGTATCACAAAAAATGTTAATGACCGTTTTCCCATTGCGGCGATAGCATCTAATATGACACCACGATTTTTAATAGTAACGCCCAGCAGCCCAAATAATGCTGCGTAGCCTACACCACCTGCAAAACCAGTAAGAATATGAATACCGTATACAAACCCTGCGGTGAAAAGGTCAGGAAACCAGACATCATTAATCAGTACCAATGGTATAGCACCTGCAAGTGAAAGGCTTAAGCCGCCAATGGTTAATTGTTTTAGCAGCTTGATATGATTTTGCGGTTTAATGAATACATTGATATTTCCCAGCCAGATTCCCATTAGGACGGAAGGAATAACCGGAAAGGCGATATGGGTAAGTAATGGAATGATAGGGATAGAAACCAGCCGCTCAAGCATTGTATTTACATATGTTTCCTGACCAGTTAATTCTACCGGTAATCCGTAAGCTTGATTCTCTACGATAATACCACCCCATAAAAACGGGATATACAGGATGCAAATAATAGTAGAAATAAGCACATACTTTTTAATCTTCTTATTGTTCTTTTTTAAGCTGGAGATTAACAGGAGCCCCGCAATACCATAGGTCATTAAGATATCCTGCCCGCCAGCGATACCGGCGAGTACAGCACCGAATAATATTAAATACCAGCAGCGTTTTTTGATAATGCGTTTGGCTTCCGCTGTACCCTTTCTTTCCGATTGCTTACGGTAAATCATGACGAGACCATAGCCAAACAGGATAGCAAATAACGGACGTGCCCGATTATCTACAATGATTTCCATTAGAAAATTTAAGAAATGATCTAATGGTGTACTGGCGGCAACTTTTGTGATAACGCCTGGTTCGATCGTGTATAAAAACAATGGGATATGCGAGAGTATAATCAAAAAAAGCATCGATCCCCGGGCAAGGTCTAAGGATAGGGCTCTTTTCTTTTGAACCATTTTTCCAGCTTCTAAGTCAGTCATGAATTATCCTCCTTATTTATTTTTTTGGTTGTTCAATATTTAATTTGGTTATTTGGTAATATTTTTGATTGATTAATCAAAATTTATCATTTACTGATTTCTTTGTCAAGTCCTCTATCTAATGATATCTGATAAAAAATTTCCACCTTAGTAAAATGCCTGCCTTTATTCCAGCTCTCAAATAATATGGCTGGCTGGGCTTTTTTAAGCAGGGGCCGTTTGAATATCTTTGGAGAAGTACCACCCATTTTAAATTTAAAAATATCTTAAAATAAACTTTGAGGGAATGGATAGGACGATTAAAAGACTGCCGGAATATTTTTCTGATATTTAAGAAAAGTATGATTGACATCTAAAAATATATCTAGTATACTTTCGGTATCAAATATAAAAGGAGTGTTTTTTCATGTATAAACCAGGTTTTACATTATGGTACAATGTCAGTGATCTTGAGCGTACAATGGAATTTTATACGGAGCAGCTGGGATTTGAGAAGTATTCCTTTGATAAGGAAAATGGAATGGGAAGCGTGCATACGAATACAAAGGATTGTTATATTGGATTTTCAGAGGCGGAGAAGATTATTCCTTCGACAGCAGCTGCTGTCATGGAAGTAGAGAACATCGATGCGGCAGTCAAAAAATTGACGGAAAAGGGAATTGTATTTAATGGTGATGTTTCCATCATCCCAGGATATGTTAAGTTAATTACATTTAAAGATCCTGACGGCCATGACTTGGAGTTATCTCAAACACTATAATGGAAAAAGCTGTTCAGGTGATACAGATTACCAAAGAACTTTCGGGAAGGTGGATCATTCCCATTCTGCTGTCACTTGATAAATCAGGAGGGAGATTCACCCCCTTAAAGAATATTTTGCAAATTTCTCCGTCGAGACTGAGCAGTAATTTGAAGACGATGACAGAAGCAGGGCTTATTCAGCATCTGTCTCCTTTTGAGCGGAACCATCCATTGCTTCCGGAATATGAGCTTACTGAAAAAGGACTTTTTATGAAGGAAGCTGCCTATGTGATTTCAAATACGGAGCATCAGCTGAGTCAAGGTTTCCTTGCCGCCAAAGCCTGGAATTGGCCGGTGTTACTCGCGCTTTATTGTCAATATCATGAGTTCAATGCGATACGTCAGCTGTTGCAGACAGTGACCCCCCGTATCCTTTCCCGACGGCTTGGTGAGCTGTGGGAAAAAGGCTTAGTAGAGAAGACGCTCATTACCGATCCAACACCGAAGTATACGTATGCATTGAATGATGATGTGAAGCCGATTATTCGATCTGCCATGAGTGATTTATCCGCATTACTTTAATTCCATTTCTATATTTTGTTGAAGCTGTATCAAATTTTTAAAAATGAAACAGGCCTTGATGTATGGATACCAGATTAGTAATAAGGATCAGGCAGATTCAAATAATAGACTTCTACTTTGATCGAGAGGAGGAAGGTCAGATGAATTTTCGGAAAGCTCGGAAAGAAGATGTACCTGCAATCGTTCGCTTATTAGCTGATGATGAATTAGGTTCTCAGCGTGAAAGGTATGAAGAGCCATTGCCGGATGAATATGATCAGGCTTTTGAGGAAATGGAAGCCCAAACCGGTAATCAGATTATTTTAGCAATGGAAGATGAAAATATAATTGGCTGTCTGCAATTAACTATCATACCTGGGTTAGCAAGGCTGGGAATGAAACGTGCACAAATTGAAGCGGTGCGTATTGATAAGAATTTTCGTGGAAAAGGAATCGGGGAGGCTTTGTTTAAAGAAGCAATAGCTATTGCGAAGGATGAAAATTGTGGTCTTGTACAGCTGACAACAGATAAGCTGCGAAATGATGCCCATCGCTTTTATGAAAGATTAGGATTTTCCGCAAGCCATGAGGGGATGAAATTGATTTTTAACACAATGCAGCATACTGGAGCAAGTATCTGAGTCAGTGGACATAGTGGAATCACGTGAGGACTGTTTCATCCATCTTAGCGTTGGCAGCTATTGTTATCAAACTAACCCAGTTGGACTAATTTCCAACTGGGTCTTTTGCTGCTTCTTTCTTTAAAATGAAAAGCTGTCCAGCTCTTTCCCGCTTGTTTCCTCGTAACCTTTCATATATTTAATGCGGCGTTGGGCAGCGGATTGGCTGACCTGTTCATCTGCGTGGTAAGAGGAACGTACCAGCGGACCTGCTTCACAATGTGAGAATCCTTTCGAAAGTGCGATTTCTTTTAATTCCGCAAATTCGTCGGGATGATAATAGCGTTCTACTTGCAGATGTTTTTTCGTTGGCTGCAAATATTGACCAAGGGTTACAATGTCTACGTTATGCGCACGAAGATCATCCATTGCCTCAATAAGCTCCTCTTTTGTTTCTCCAAGTCCAACCATAATACTTGATTTTGTAGGTGTATTTGGTGCAATTTCTTTTACTCTTCTTAATAATTCCAGTGAACGATCATATTTTGCAATGGCACGAACTTTTTTCGTCAGCCTGCTGACCGTTTCAATATTATGGTTGAAAATATCCGGACCGCTATCCATTAAGGTATGTAAGCTTTCATAATCTCCTTTCATATCAGAAGGTAAGATTTCAATCGTACAGCCAGGTACTTTTTCACGGACTTGGCGAACTGTTTCTGCAAAAACAGCAGCGCCGCCATCTTTTAAATCATCACGGGCTACAGCAGTGATGACAACATGTTTAAGCCCCATGATTTCAACCGATTCAGCCACACGCTTTGGCTCATTCCAGTCCAGCTCATTTGGAAGTCCAGTTTTTACTGCACAGAAGCGGCAGCCTCTTGTACATGTATCACCAAGAATCATAAAGGTGGCAGTCTGACGTTCACTCCAGCATTCATAGATATTTGGGCATTTTGCTTCTTCACAGACGGTGTTTAATCGTTTATCACGCATTAAATGTTTTAAATGGCTATAAGATTTATTCGTATTGAGCTTAATTTTCAGCCATTCAGGTTTTCGTAAATATTCCTCTTGTCTGGACATATTATCGACTCCTATCTGGAAAAATTCCATTCATCTGTTACGTATTTGCTGTGCATCAAATCATGAATTTCTTTTTCTTGCTCGTTGGAAAGGACAAATGTCTTCAGTTCAATGTCTAAGCCGATTTGGAATCCGGTTTTCAGTGCTTTTTTTGTTTCTTCTAAGGATACTTCCCGTCCAGCTGCCTGATGAATTGAAATAGCTTTATTATCGTAGCTGGCACGTGCACGCTCTTTCACTTTTTCATTACGGTAAATAAAAAGGTCGTATAAGGTATCTTTATCCACAGAGAGAGGAATGGACCCATGCTGTAAAATAACTCCCTGCATTCTTGTTTGGGCACTGCCGGCTGCCTTTTTATTGTCGATGACTAATTCATACCAGGAAGGCTCTTCGAAACAAACAGCAGATTGAGCTGGAGTTACCTTTTCTTTGGGTACAGCAAAATCGGCAGCAATTCCAAGCTGACGATATCCTTCTAATAACCCTTTTGATAAAACCAGATAAGCCTCTTTCACAGACTTTGGCATACGTGGATGATTTTCTGAGATAATAATGCTGTATGTCAGCTCTTTATCATGCAGTACTGCACGGCCGCCAGTCAGCCTGCGGACCAGTTGAAAACCGTTTTTCTTCACTGCTTCCAGGTCTATTTTATTTTTTGTTTTTTGAAAATATCCAATGGAAAGACCGGCAGGAAGCCACTCATAAAAACGTAAAACAGGTGGTATTTTGCCGTCACTATGCCATCGAAGTAAGCATTCATCTGCTGCCATATTATAGGCAGGTGTTTGTTTATTCGTGTCTAAGAAATACCAGGTTTCCGTCATAAATAGTTTCTCTCATCAGTCTGAGAAAATCGATCCTCCTTTAAGTATGTATTTGATCCATTATTGCCCAAAATGCTATGACATTCTCTTATGAAGTGCTAGATTGATAGAGTTATTAACCTTTATCAGCATTTTAACTTTTGAGAACAAAGCCTTTGAAGCATTCTCTATCATGGTAAACTGTAAAATTATATTTGTCAAAAAAGTCAAATATTATTATAGAACATATGAAAAATGATTTAAGTTGTTGCAATACAGCAGTATAGAAAAAATGTTTATCATTAATCCGAATGATTAAAAAATCCTATTGCCAGCTCAAGCAAAATCTGTATATGATAAAAACAGCTTCTCTGTATGAGAATAAAAGAAGGTGCAGTTTATGATAGCAGATGAAATCCTGTCTACTCTATTAGTAGTTGGAGGCTTTATTGGTATTTTTATTATTATTTATATCTTTAGTAAAATACCTGGCTCAGGCCTTGTTTTCCGCTTGATCCGAAGACTTTTTCTAATTCTGTGGAGTATGGTTGTCTTCGGTCTTATCTTTTTTATGTTTTTTATGGTTGGTTATATGGTCATTGTGTTCTTTACTTTTAATGGAAGTGAAGAGGGTATTCTCTATCAAGGAGAGCCGATAAACTTTCTTATTGGCGATAACGCAAGACATGCGGCATTTTTTACGATGCTGTACGCAGGTTTTTGTCTGGTGTCTGTATATATTGTTTCTTTTATCCTGGCGATGGGGCGGAAGGCTTCCCGCATCAGCAGCAGGTTTCATGCTGAAATCATTTTAGTTATTATGATTGGTCTGGTGTTTACTGTTTTCCCGCTTGTTGCGGAAAGAATATTGCCGGATTTTGAAGTGGGGCGTTTTGGAAGATATGCACTGGGCGTTCTGCCGCTTATGATGTATATTCAGGGACAAATAAAAAAAGTCAGAGAACGTCACGGGCATGGGCGCTATTTATCTCGTAAGGAGCAATTTTACCGGGATTTGGATGAGAAAAAGTCAAATAGAGCAGGGAAATAATAGCTGACTTGCATCATTGGTTCTAAAAATTGCAAATGTGATTTGATCCCATCTAATAATCTAATTCAGTGATGCATAAATAAAGGAGTGTGATGAACTATCACCTGCCGGCAAGATGAGCTGCAGGATGCGGCTGATAAATCAACGAATGGTGTCTTTGCCGGTGCTCCTGAAGAAACTGAAAAAGAGCGTGAAAAAATTATTTACTAATAGATGCTTTTATAAAAAGAAGCAAAAATATAGCAGATAGTGATAAGAGCCATTACCTTATAGAAAGGGATGGCTCTTTTTATATGTTAGGAAAACATATAATTTTAGCGACAGTTTTTATGGTGCGTGTAATCGAGGTCCCGGACCCAGTCCCAAACCAGACAATCCTGCGCCTTTCCTCTTTGGTTTGCCAAGCTTTAGTCATGTAAATGTTTATCAACCTTACAATAAGTTTGCAAAGATCGTGAATTTTCTTAATAAATAGCAAGTATATTTATTGGATATTCAGAAGGGGAACAAAGGATGTCATTTATTCACAGAGGCGGCAGGTTCTGTTGTTGAATAAGACTTCTGAAGAAATAATGTTGAACTTATGGAAACACATTGCTAATCAAGGTACTTTAGGGATAAATAATTTTTAATGAAAAAAAGGTTTTTCGTATCGAGATTTGATACGAGAAACCTTTTTTACTTGGGAGATTGTCTCTGATGTTGGCTCTGCGATCTCTCTTTGTTTTTCTTTTAACTGCTCTAAAGCTGGAAGGAACTTTATTCTCCCTGGTAGTAGTTATTGTCGAATTATTTTGCCCTTTTTGTCCCACTTTGTCATATTTTAGATAGATTTCTACTTCCGATTATTCAAAATCAAAGGGTTCAAAATGCAAACACGGGAGGAATATCCATGAACAGTCTTAGGCATTTGTCAGATGAACTCTTAAAGGAGTCTTTGAGAAATGCAATCAAGTTAAAGCTGGAACAGGATTTTTGTACAACATTAAAAAATGAAATCAAGAAACGGGCAGAGAGGCGTGAAAAAAGTACTGCGAAAGCGATGGACATGACAAATACTTTTGAATTGTAATAGCAACAGGACATTCATAGCTTCATCGCCTTATAATCAATAATTGCTGAAATCGGAAGTAGAATTCTACCAGCCTTAGATTTAGGCTGGGAAAGGCAGCATTCGTACTTTATGGTACGCAATGCTGTCTTTTTATAAAGGTTCGTTTCATTTAAACATTTGTACAATACTTTCAGACACATTTATGTGAGCCGTTACTTTTAACTGATGATTTGTTATTCCAATAGAGCATTTGCTGCTTGGAGGCTTTATGTTTTTTAGATTCTTTTAGTGCGAGTTCTGAGCAGCTTTATTTGACTTATCCATTTACAGATAACAACTGCTTATTTTTTCCTTGATTTTCAGTGTAATCATGATAATTATTGCTTTTGCACTTGAAGACAGGCTTGATATGGGAGCTGGCTATCTTCCTGAAAGAGTAGGACGGGGAAGTGCGAAAAAATCTCTATTATCTGTCCGGGGCTGTTTATTAAGATTAATAAAGGGGTCATGCTTGGCTGGCTGATTGCTTTGATGATCATCGGTTATCTCGGATTTAATAGAAGGGGTTTAACCTCGAGTAAGTAAATATTCACGTAAACTTTAAAAGTCAATGTATTCCATGTGGTTATGGAGTAGGTTGACTTTTTTGTATTCTATTATTTTGTAAAGCTTCTGTAAAATTTTTTGGCGTTGGGTTGAAATGACTATAGAACAATGATAAATTAATAACGAAATCCGATATCAAGTTTCGATATTGATAGTACAGGAGATGAATCCATTGGAGGATAAATTATTAAGAAAGTTATTTTTAGGATTTATTCAAATTCATATTTTGCATCATGCCATGGAACATCCAATTTATGGTGCCTGGATGCTGGATGAATTGAGAGAGCACGGCTACACGATCAGCCCGGGCACGCTATATCCGATTCTTCATTCCATGGAAAAGGATGGACTTTTACATATGAATGAACGCAATGTAGGCGGGAAAATAAGAAAATATTACACCGCTACCGAAAAAGGTCAGGAGATTCTAGACGAAGCTCGAAAGAAAGCGTATGAACTGTTCAAAGAAATAAAAGATTGATAGGAAAGGGCGTGCAAAATGCATCATACTTCAGAAAAGGGTAAATTCAAACTTCTATTAGAAATCCTGCTTATTTCTACACGGCTGGGACTGACATCCTTTGGCGGTCCGATCGCGCATCTTGGATATTTTCACGAAGAATATGTCCGGAAAAGAAAATGGATGGATGAAAAAAGCTACAGCGACTTAGTAGCACTGTGTCAATTTTTACCGGGACCTGCCAGCAGCCAGGTTGGCATTGGTATTGGTGTTATGCGCGGAGGTGTGTTAGGAGGAATTCTTGCTTTTATCGGTTTTACACTTCCTTCTGTGGTTGCATTAATTATACTTGCTTTGTTTTTACAAGGTTCATCTGTTGGAGAATTAGGCTGGATTCAGGGGTTAAAAATCGTCGCGGTGGTTGTCGTCGCACATGCGATTTTAGGAATGGCTCAAAAATTGACGCCTGATTTAAAGCGTAAATCGATTGCACTGTTTGCTTTAGTCGTAACGTTATTATGGCAAACAGCCTTTATACAGGTCGGTGTTATTTTAGTAGCAGGCCTGATCGGCTACGCAGTGTATAAAAATTATGCTGAAAATGATGATGCGAAATTTATTTTTCCGATTTCCCGAAAGATGGGGATCGTATGTTTGTCTTTATTTTTCGGGTTACTTATTTTTCTTCCTATTTTAAGAGAGATGACATCGCTGAATTGGGTTGCTCTGTTTGACAGCTTTTATCGATCCGGTTCGCTTGTTTTCGGTGGAGGGCATGTTGTTTTACCATTGCTGGAGCGTGAATTTGTCCCGACAGGATGGATGGACGAGGCTTCCTTTTTAGCCGGCTACGGAGCTGCCCAGGCTGTACCCGGACCATTATTTACATTTGCGGCCTATATCGGTGCCGTTATCAGCGGGTGGAAGGGTGGATTAGTAGCAACTGCAGCTATTTTTCTGCCAGCGTTTCTGCTTATTTTAGGCACATTGCCTTTTTGGAATCAAATCAGACAAAATCATAAAATGAAAGGTGCTCTTATGGGTGTGAATGCTGCTGTAGTCGGGATATTAATTTCTGCTTTCTATCATCCTATTTGGACAAGCGCGATCCTGGAGCCGATTGATTTTGCTTTTGCTGCCGTCCTTTTCAGTATGCTGGTCTATTGGAAGCTGCCGCCTTGGGTTATTGTTATGGCTGGAGCTCTTGGGGGTACTTTTATATCCATGTTATAAAGGGAGACTTAAGCAGTGGATGAAGCAAAACTCCACTGCTTTAAGTTGATAAATGGATGTATTTCATTATATAGCTTAAATGCATATAATGAAATTTTGCTTAATTTTCTAATGCTTCCCGAACAGCTTCCATTGCATGAATTTCAGTAGTGTCAAATAAAGGTACTTGTGAATCATTCTGCTTAACTAAAAACCCAATTTCCGTACATCCCAGAATGATTCCTTCAGCCCCTTGATCAATTAAGCCTTTGATAACTTCCTTATAATAACCTCTTGATGTTTGTTGAATATTCCCCAAACATAGCTCTTCAAAAATAATCTTATGAATCATTTCTCTTTCCGAATGATCCGGTATTAAAATATTTAGCCCATTTGATTCTATTCGAAATTTATAAAAGTCCTGTTCCATTGTGTATTTGGTGCCCAGCAGTCCAACCGTACGAAGATTAGACTTTTTTATTTGACTGGCAGTTGCATCTGCAATATGAAGGACAGGAATATTAATTCTTGCTTCTATATCCTTCACTACTTTATGCATGGTGTTCGTACAAATAACGATAAAATCTGCCCCTGCTTTTTCTAATGAGTAAGCTGCATTTCCTAATCGTTTCCCTGCTTCATCCCATCTACCCGCGGCTTGAAATCGTTCCATTTCTTCAAAATCAACGCTGTATAAAAGACATTTAGCGGAGTGTAGTCCGCCTAATCAGTTTTTAACCTCTTCATTGATAATTTGATAATATTCAGCTGAAGATTCCCAACTCATTCCACCTATCAGGCCAATTGTCTTCATAAGCATTCCTCCGCTGTCTGTTATTTTTACTTCCTTCTCTAATTATCTCATTATTAAACATTCAATTCTATGTCCATGTTCGGACGGACTATTAAAGCCTGCTCCAAATCATTGATTAAATCCTTTGCATCTTCTAAACCTAATGAAAGCCGGATTAATCCATCGGTAATCCCGAATTTTTCTCTTTCCTCCGTTGGGATAGAAAAATGTGTCATAGAAGCGGGATGCTGTACCAGAGTTTCGGGGTCTCCCAGGCTAAAAGAGATAATAATCAGATTCAGTGAATCAATAAACCTTTTTCCTGCTTCTTTTCCGCCTTTTAATTCAAAAGATACCATTCCTCCCATGCCTTCCATTTGCTCTTTAGCAAGCTCGTGCTGAGGATGAGACGGCAACCCGGGGTAATAGACCTTTTCTACTTGCGGATGATTCTCCAGAAATACTGCGATTTCCAGTGCATTCTTACAGTGGCGCTCCATCCGGACACCTAATGTTTTTAAGCCTCTTAGGATTAAAAAAGCATCCCAGGCGCTTAATACCTGACCAAGATCGCCCATCATGCTGTTTCTCATAAAAGTTATGTCATCAGATTTGCCTACAATAAAACCAGCAATCGAATCACCGTGTCCATTTAAGTATTTGGTTGCGCTGTGTACAACGATATCTGCTCCTAATTCAAGCGGATTTTGCAGATAAGGCGACATGAATGTGTTATCGATGATAAGCGGAATTCCATAAAGCTTGGAAATTTCAGAAATCCTTTTGATATCGAGTATTGTTAAATGAGGGTTGGAAGGTGTCTCGATATAAATGGCTTTCGTGTTTTCTTTTATATGATTGTGAATGAGATCAGGATTGGTGCAGTCAACAAAGTCATATTCGATTCCGTAGCGAACGGCGATATTCGTTAAAAATTTATATGTTCCTCCATAGACATCCTTTGTTACAACTACATGATCTCCGTGTTTTAAGAAAGCCAGGAGAGCAATAGAGATAGCTGCCATTCCGGAACTGACTCCAAGTGCAGCCTCTCCACCTTCTAAAGAAGCAATTTTCTCTTCTAATACGGAAAGGGTTGGGTTGCCGTAACGGCCGTAATAAACCCCTTCTTTTTGGCCGGATACTACAGCCGCGGCCGTATCTGTATCAGGAAAAGCATATGCTACTGCTGGAATAAGAGGTTCTGCTACAGGTCCTGAATGTGTTGCACCCTGTTTACTATGATGGATTAAAGCGGTATCAATGTCCCAATTATTTTTCAAGAAAAACTCCTCCTCTAAAACTGTAAATACGGAAATAATCTTAAGCTGGCTTCATTATAAATATCCTGTAAATATTAATCAAATGAATATTTATGATATAATACATGAACAAAAATAATATAAAGGAGACTTTAATTTGACGCTTGCAAGATATGAAATTTTTCGTTCAATTGTTGAAACTGGTGGTTTTTTTAAAGCAGCTAATGAGCTTGGCCTTACACAATCAGCCGTCAGCCATGCAATTTCAAGTCTGGAGTCTGAATTTGGCTTTACACTTTTAACAAGAGGGCGATCAGGAGTAAGGCTAACGAATAATGGAGAAAAAATGTTGCTTCATATTCATCAGATTTTGAACTCCTATGAACAGATGATGCAAGAGGCAGCAGAAATTGAAGGGGTTAAAACAGGAATTGTCCGAATTGGAACATTTCCGAGTGTCTCCATAAATTGGCTCCCTAAAATAATTAAAGAATTTAAACAGCACTATCCTCATATAGAAGTAAAGCTATTAGAAGGAGATTATGATGATATAAATAGATGGATTTTAAATGGAACCGTTGATTTTGGTTTTCTTTCCTTACCGGCAGAAAATGTATTCGATGCTGTTCCATTGAAAAGAGACCGGATTTTATGCGTCATGTCCAATCAGCATCCGCTCAGCAATCAAAAGGCCATTACGTTCGAACAATTAAAAGAAGCACAATTAATTATGCCTAAAACAAATATCGATAAAGACGTGAGGGATATTTTAAAAGAAAACAATATCACACCGAGCATAGATTATGAAATGGAAGAAGATCAGGCTATCATTGCGATGGTTCAAAACAATTTGGGAATTAGTATACTTCCCGAATTAATTTTGTACAGGCTGCCAGAAGATATTCGAATTAGAAACTTGGAAAAGGAATATTACCGGACAATTGGAATGGCTGTTCAATCCTTGGAAAAAGCAGCACCTGCGACCAGAGCATTTATGGAAACTGTGCAGGGGTGGATTGAGAGGAAGTATGTTTAGAAATGAAAATATGATAGAAAATAATTTTATTAAGAGGATGCGTTGTTATTATTTAACAATCAAATCTTCAGAATAGATCGAGCAATAGAGAAGAAATCTGTACGGTTCATATATGATATATTTATACTAAATCAAATGGAAAGGTTGTATAAACAGATGAATCATAGTAAAAGTTCCATACTTATTCCCGCAAGTGCTGAAACTGTTTGGAATGCTATTACAAATGATGAAAAATTTTCAGAGTGGTATGCTCCAGGTTCGAAGTGGTCAATTCCTGATCTTGAAGTTGGAAAGCAGGTAAATTTTACACTTATGCCAAGTGCTTATAATCATCTTCAAGAGGGAGAAAGCATTCCAATGAACTTTGTAATAAAAGAAATGAAGACGAATAGAGTCTTTTCACTTTATCGCAGTGTAACTGGCTGGAAGACTCCCACTTCAAGAATTGAGGGAACTTGAAAATTCTAAGTGGGAGATCAACAGCCAGTAACGGCCCGATTCGTTCAACTAATATTCAGTGGGGGATGCAAAGAAAACCCCCACTGAATAAAGTTTCACTTTATTCTGAGGATGATGAATTTCTGCTTGCGTTCGAATTAATATCCCAACCTGATGGAACACAAGTTACCGTAAATATGGAAGGTTTGGATGAGTCTCTGGAGAATTTGAAAGCTTTTCTTGCAGGGAAGGAATTACCCTATGCTTAGGAGATAGTTAAGGTGTTAGAGCATTAAACGATACCGCTGCAGGATATTATTACCTCATCGAAGAACGGAATATTTTAAAGGAATAACCAGTCAAAAAATAATCCAATAATAAATATAAAAGCTGAAAAGTTCTACTTAAAAGTAGAATTTTTCAGCTTTTGAATTTAGGTCTTTTTAATATAAATGAATATAATACATTATTTTATATACTATCTGATGGTATACAAAACGAAACCTGTTTTTTGCTATTTAGGCAAATAATAAAATTCATTTGACATACCTTATAGGGGTATAGTATGATGAGTTTAGAAATAAATTAGTTTAAATAATCCTTCAAATAAGAGAGGAGAATAGATATGGGGAAGACAGCTGAACAAATGAATCCAATAGATCAGAAGAAAATGTGTTGTGTGGAAGAAAAAGAAGAGTCCAGCACACATATGTCGGATGAACTTCAACGAAATTTAATGAATCGCATGAGCCGGATTGAAGGACAGG
Source organism: Oceanobacillus sp. CFH 90083 (assembly GCF_009389585.1). GTDB lineage: Bacteria > Bacillota > Bacilli > Bacillales > Amphibacillaceae > Oceanobacillus. The sequence continues at coordinate 21,999 of NZ_VIYG01000006.1, forward strand.
TCAAGGGCGTTAAACGAATGATTGACCGAAATGTATATTGTGATGATATTTTAACGCAAATGTCGGCTGTACAATCTGCGTTGCATTCTGTTTCAAGGCTGCTTCTGGAAAGTCATATAAATACCTGTGTAATTGAAAGGTTAGAGAATAAAGATCCAGAAATCGTGGAAGAATTTATGACAACCATTTCAAAAATAATGAAATAAAAAACTTTCACTTGACAATACCTACCCAGGGTATGGTAATATTGAAATGAATTAAAAATTAGGAGGTAATTTACATGGAAAATATAACACTTAATGTACAAGGAATGTCTTGTGGCCATTGCGTTAATTCAATTGAAGGCAATGTAGGTGAATTGGACGGAGTTGAATCTGTCAAAGTGCATTTAGAAGATGGAAAAGTAGATGTAACCTTCAATTCAGAAAAGGTGAATGTAAAAGAAATTACAGAAGTAATAGAAGAACAAGGTTATGATGTTGCCTAAATAAAGGAGAAATGATCGTGCTGCTCCAGCACGATCCCCTTTTTGAAAATACAATACCCCTATAAGGTATATTGAGAGGTGAGAATAATGGGTGCACAAAAGGAAGTAAACTTACAAATTCAAGGTATGACTTGTGCTGCATGTGCCAATAGAATTGAAAAAGGCCTGAATAAGATAGATGGTGTGGAGAATGCAAATGTCAACTTTGCAATAGAAAAAACAAAGGTTGTTTATGATCCTGAAAAAACAAGTGTACAGGATTTTGAAGATAAAATTGAGAAATTAGGCTATCATGTTGCACACGATAAACAGACATTCGATATTTCGGGCATGACCTGTGCTGCATGTGCCAATAAAATTGAAAAACGTTTAAATAAAATGGAAGGCGTCTCTAATGCTTCTGTTAACTTTGCTTTAGAAAACGTGGCAGTAGATTATGATCAGGGTCAGGTTACTGTCAACGATATGATGGAAGTAGTAAAAAAATTAGGCTACAGCTTAAAAGTCCAGGCATCGAAAGAAGAAACAGCAAATAATAAAGAGGAAGAAATACGGCATCAGACAGGGAAATTTATCTTTTCCGCCATTCTGACACTTCCTTTATTATGGACGATGGTGACACATTTTGAGTTTACGTCGTTTATTTATTCTCCGGATATGTTAATGAATCCTTGGGTACAATTAGCATTAGCGGCACCTGTCCAATTTATCGTCGGTGCACAATTTTATAAATCTGCTTATAAAGCCTTGAAAAATGGCAGTGCTAATATGGACGTTCTCGTCGCATTAGGTACATCTGTTGCTTTCTTCTACAGTATTTTCTTAGGTGTTGAGTGGCAAGTACAAGGTCAAGTGGGCATGCCAGAGCTTTATTTCGAAGCAGCGGCAGTCATTATCACTTTGATTCTTCTTGGAAAATTATTTGAAGTTCGTGCCAAAGGAAGAACAGGTCAGGCGATACAAAAATTGCTTGGCATGCAGGCGAAAACCGCTCGCGTGATCAGAAATGGCGAGGAACAAGAAATTGCAATTGAAGAAGTTATTGTTGGCGATACTGTCATGGTACGTCCTGGTGAAAAAATTCCTGTAGATGGTCAAATTATTAAAGGTGAATCAGCGGTTGATGAATCAATGATTACCGGGGAAAGTATTCCTGTTGATAAAAAGACGGGTGATGCAGCTATTGGTTCAACCATTAATAAAAATGGATTGTTAACTATCGAAGCTACAAAAGTAGGGAAAGATACCGCTCTTTCTCAAATTGTGAAGGTGGTTGAAGAAGCACAAGGAAGTAAAGCCGATATTCAGCGCGTAGCTGACCGTGTATCCGGGATTTTTGTCCCGATTGTTGTAGGAATTGCGATTGTGACTTCTCTTGTATGGTATTTCTTCGTGGCACCTGGAGATTTACGCTCTGCTTTAGTTCCTGCGATTACCGTATTGGTCATCGCCTGCCCTTGTGCGCTTGGTTTGGCTACTCCAACATCTGTGATGGCTGGATCAGGGAGAGCAGCAGAGCTGGGAGTCTTGTTTAAAGGCGGAGAGTATTTAGAAAATACACGTAATCTGAACACAATCGTTTTAGACAAAACAGGAACAGTAACGAAAGGGGAGCCAGAATTAACAGACGTTCTTCCAGAGCATGGTTTTTCTGAAGAAGAAGTGCTTACTCTGGTGGCTTCTGCAGAAAATAATTCTGAACACCCGCTTGCTGAAGCGATTGTAAAAGGTGCCAAAGCAAAAGGTGTTGAACTGAAAGAAACAGATTCTTTTGAGGCAATACCAGGCTATGGTATCCAAGCGTCTGTAGATGGAAAAATGATTTTTGTCGGTACAAGGAAACTGATGAAACGAGAAAATATTGATGTCTCTTCTGTAGAAGACAATATGGCAAAGCTTGAATCCGATGGGAAAACAGCCATGTTAATTGGTTTGGAAAATCAATTGGCTGGTGTTATTGCGGTGGCAGATACAGTAAAAGAGACTTCCAAAGCTGCTATTCAGAGGATGCATGAGCAAGGGTTGGAAGTCATTATGCTGACTGGGGATAATCAGCGGACTGCTGATGCAATCGGAAAACAGGTAGGAATCGACCGTGTCATTGCAGAAGTTGTTCCGGAACAAAAAGCAGATGAAATAAAAAATCTTCAATTAGAAGGCAAAAAAGTTGCGATGGTGGGTGACGGTGTAAATGACGCACCAGCATTAGCCGTTGCAGATATCGGTATGGCGATTGGTACAGGAACAGATGTAGCGATTGAAGCAGCGGATATTACACTTATGCGTGGAGATTTAAATAGTGTGGCAGATAGTGTACAAATTAGTGAGAAAACAATGCGTAATATCAAGCAGAATCTGTTCTTTGCATTCTTCTATAATTCGGCTTCCATTCCAATCGCTGCAATTGGTTTATTAGCGCCATGGGTTGCCGGAGCAGCAATGGCATTCAGTTCTGTATCTGTTGTATTAAACGCTTTACGATTACAACGCTTGAAGTTAAAAGGAGGCCAATAATATGTCCATTAAGAAATGGGTTTCCTTAGGGATTATCTATGTAGTAGCAGTTTTTGCAGTGTTCAGTGTAGTTACAGGACAAAACCCGCTGGCGAGTGGGGAAATGGAGCACGATGAGCACTCTGGCGAAGAAGCTCAGAATCATGAAGATCATGATAAAGAAGATAATCAAAAGGAGGCAGAAGATATGGATCATAGTAAGCATGATCATCATAATCATCAAGAGGAATCCGAAGTAAAAACAAATGTAACATATAATGATGAAAAAATTTCAATTGAATTGGAAGGTCATGAAGGTGCAGCGCCTGAACTGGCAGTCGAACATGAGAAAGAAATGCATTTTATTATGGTCTCTAATGATTTAGAGGAGTATTATCATTTACATCCTGAAAAGGAACAAGAGGGTCTCTATACGATTAATCAACCTTTAAATGCTGGTACCTATCAAGCTTTCGTTGATATTGCGCCGGAAGGAAAAGCATATCAACCTGCACCTAATACAGTACAAGTTGGAACAAGTGAGACAAATAAAACGAGCTTGGAAAAGGAAGATAATTGGACGAAGGAAATGGATGGGAAAACAGTCACTTTAGAAGATGTTGAAGCAACAGCTGGTGAAGAAGTTTCTTTAGTCTTTGACATGCATGGAGAAAAGCCTGAACATCACCTGGGAGCTTTAGGTCATGTCGTAATTGTTGATGAAGGAGCTGAACAGTATATTCATGTTCATCCGGATTCAGAAGATACAACCAGCTTTCATGCTCACTTTCCAAAGCCGGGCATGTACAAAATCTGGGCTGAATTTAAGTTTGGTGATGAGGTGCACACCTATCCGTTTATTATAGAAGTAGCTGAATAAGTGAAGGCATGATCATTAAAAGGAGGTAGTGATAACAGATGGCTAAATATGATTTAGAAATCTATACTAGATCAACTTGCTCCGATTGCCAGGACTTGAAAAAATTCTTGGAAGAACACCAAATCCCGCATAAACAATATGACTTAGCAAAGCAGCCTGAAAAAGAGAAAGAGTTGAAAAAGATAACAGGAAACAGAATCGTTCCCGGCATTGTTTTTTCACAATCTTCTATGCTGGGTTTAAGGAAAAAAGCTAAAAGTATGACTGGATTTGAGCAAAATAAAGAAGAAATTAAAAAGCTGTTAGAAGTCAGCTAATAGAAATAAACAGATTCCATAAAGAGATTTGATGAATATTTAGTCACAGCGCAATCAGTTGTAAGATTCCCACTTCAAGAATAGAGGAAAATCGAAAATCCTAAGTGGAAGTCGGGCAGTTAGTAACGATCGGTGGTTCAAGGATCTTTAGGGAGGTCGTTTTTTGGTCATACCTTTAGGTCATGCACTTGTAGCGTTACCATTCAGTGAGGGGAAACTAAGGTTGCGACGTCCTGGTGGGGCGATTACTCGCCCCGCCTAAAAGCGTCGTGCGTCGAAAAAACATTGAATGAAGTCTCCTTTATATCATCTTCATAACTGTAAAATCGATTCCTCTTTTTGAAGCCAAGTCAGATCCACACTTATCCCACAGATTTTTTCGATTTTTTTGCTATAGGAAAGCTCAGAAGTTTTTATTTCTTTTTAGATCTCAAACTTGGCTGGCTCATTTTGCGTTGCTTGTATATATTTTTTCGGCAAAGGGTTAATTCCTTCTTTCTTAGTAAGTTTTTCAATCTCCTCTTTGCTCAATTTTGTGATTTTTGCTATTTAACTGATTGGCATTCCTGCTGCCAGATCAATTAAGACTGCTGGATGACTCGAATAATTTGGAAGTTGCAATTTTAAATGATGCAGGTCACAATTTATTCATTGATACCTCGAAAGATATTGATTTCTATTTAAATAGATTTTTGCGGCTTCATTAAGTACAGTTATTTCAAAGCACTCATTCTAACTGGAAATTAGATAAATGAGTGCTTTTTTCACTTGATATACGGCTTATATAAAACTAAATTAAACATTTAAGCTGATCTTTTGTCTGATACGGAAAAATCTCCTGATTCGCTTTCAGACGAATGACTAGGTCCGGATTGGCTATAAATAATTGTCCAAATGCTACTAAGTCCGCCTGATTATCTCCAACAATGACTGCCCCTTTGTTAGGTGCAATATTTCCAACAGCGATAAGCGTCTCATCCCAGTATTGTCTAAATAATTCATGAAGTGATCTTTGATCATTTTGAAGCGTATCACCATAGTTTTCTACAGATGGATGGACAATTTTTAATTGATGCTTAGAAAGAATCTCTGTTATAGCGCATACCATTTCTTCAGGATACTTCCATACATAACCCTTATCATCATCTTTCTTTTCAGAAACTCGAATGCTGATTTTATTTTTAGGTACAACCTTCTTTACTTCTTTAATAATTAAATCTAAAAATCGCAGTCTATTTTGTAAAGAACCTCCAAACTCATCTTGACGGTTATTCGTTTTCTCACTGATAAATTGATCAATGAGGTATCCATGTGCGGCATGTATTTCAACACCGTCAAATCCGGCTTCCATCGCATTTCTTGCTGCATCTCTGTAATCATCTATAATTTGATAAATTTCCGTATTTTTTAAAGCTCTAGGAGCTTGGAAAGGTTTCCTCAATCTATGCACATGTCCGCTGGCACCGATAGGAGACGGAGCAACAGGAGTCTGCCCGTTTAAAATTTCCTGGTGACTTACTCTGCCTACATGCCAGAGCTGGGCGAAGATTTTCGTTTTATATTGATGGACTTCTCTGGTGACTTTTTGCCAGCTTAACGTCTGACGATGGGTGTATATTCCCGGAATTCCATAGGTTCCCTTAGCCAATTCATTGATGGCAATGCCTTCTGTAATGATTAAGCCTGCACCATATCTCGCTCTCTTTCCATAATAATCAGCAATCAGGTAATTCACTTCACCGGTTTCATTATCAGCAAAGCCTCTTGTCATTGGCGCCATCACAATCCTATTGTCTAATGGTAAGTTCCCAATTCTGTAATCGGAGAAAATGGAACGTGTCATATTTATCACCTCATATCAAATTTTAATGTGATGCCGAATTGTTTACAATGGGATTTTTAAGATATATACTATGAAAAACTTTAAAATTTAAAGTCATTGGAAGGCGGGGAAAGGAATGTTAGATCATATCGATCATCAAATATTAGATTTATTAAAAAGCAATGCGCGGCTTTCGTATACGGAGATCGGTAAACAAATAAACATGTCATCTCCAGCTGTGAAAACGAGGATAGAAAGATTAGAGGATTATGTTATCAAGCGCTATACGGTAGAGGTGGATCATAAAGAACTCAATAAAGGAATTCATGGTTTTGTTTTATTCAAAACAAAAAGCTGTGAAAGGTTAATGAATTATTGTAAAGAGAATAATAATATTATCGACTTATGGAGGATTAGCGGAGAGTATAATTATATGGCAGAGGTTGTCTGTACAAAGATGGAAGAGCTTGAACAGATTTCTAAAGATACAACGAACTTTGCTTTTTCCAATATACTATCTGTTCTGGGAAATCATCAGGTTGGTAACGATTAAAATAATAACGCATACGAAACAAACCTGGTGGAATCATTTAAAATGACGCTGCCAGGTTTGATTATGTGAGCCTTCGTTTTCACACTCCAGCGTTTTGATTCATTTCTCCCCAGTCACACATCATATTTAAAATAGGAAGAAGAGACCTGCCGCGATCCGTCAATGAATATTCCACTTTTGGAGGAATTTGCGGATATTCTTTTCGTATGACAATACCATCTGCTTCCATTTCTTTTAACATGACACTTAGTGTTTTATAGGAGATTGATGCTATATTACGCTTTAATTCATTAAATCGCATGACCTCATTTTCAGACAGCCAATAAGAGAATAATTATTTTATATTTCCCCCCGATGACAGATAGCGTGTACCCAAATCCGGTGTCTTTTAAGACAACTCCGTTTGGAACACAGGTTTTGTCCAATTCACTATGCATGCAAGTTCTCTCCCTCAATTATTTTGATGATTTACTGTATTCTTCTAATGGTTTTTTTTCTAAAAATTCCTCATGCGTAAAACCCCATGCACACATCTCTCTTAAGACATGCTCCAATGATTTTCCATGTGTTGATAAGGAATATTCTACTCTTGGTGGAATTTCCTGATAAACGACACGTGTGACCAGGCCATCTTTTTCTAATTCTCTAAGTTGTTGCGTTAGTACACCCTGCGTTATTTCAGGTATTAAACGCCTTAATTCGCCGAAACGTTTTGTCCCCATTTCTAAAAGGATAAATAATATATGCGGCTTCCATTTACCGCCAATTGCCCGGAGTGCAGAAACTATTCCGTATTTTGATAAATCATCCAAAAGAACCTTCCTCCTTTAAAGTCAAAGCTAATAGTCACTATTTCATACTAAGTACATTAATCATACCAGAGAGAAGGAAGAAAAGTAATAAAATTGCCATAAAGAATCCTGATTTTACAAATATGGATAATTGGATGAAAAAATAAAAATGCTGTACACCAGACGGGGCTTTATTTGTCCCTTTTACCATACTAAGTATGAAAAAGATGTCTACTTTTCAATCTGAATTTTGCCCGGCATAATTGTTATACATTTATAACGCACTAAATTTATTGTTTACAGTCACTTTAAAGTAACTGTATTTACGATGCTTGACAGGAAAGGAGTAAAAAAGCAGCGGACCTCGTGACTTTAAAGAGAGACAGGTGATGGAGGCAACAATAGATTTATTGGATAAAGGGTGTTTTATTCATTTGCTTTTATATATGCTGCCCTTTTTAGTAAAGAAATATTTGAAATTGGAGTTGATTACATGCCATTTGCGGTATATATATTAGGAATTCTTATTTTTTCACAAACGACATCAGAGTTTATGGTAGCGGGAATGCTGCCCTCTCTCTCTGCGGATTTCGGAGTATCGTATTCTGCTATTGGTTATCTGATTTCCGCCTATGCGTTGGGAATGATTATAGGCGGTCCTTTCTTAACGATTGGATTATCGAAAATGCCACGAAAAAAAGCACTGCTGACCGTTACTATTATCTTTCTTATCGGACAAACGATTGGTGCAATTGCTCCTGACTATGGAGTGATGATGGTAGCACGAATCATTACTGGTATTGCCTCTGCGGCTACTTTTGGTGTTTCTATGTCGATTGCATTTCAGCTTGTTTCACCTCAAGCGCGAGGAAGAGCTGCTTCGATTGTTTTAGGAGGTTTAATGGTTGCGACGGCTGCTGGTGTACCATTTGCTATGCTGTTTGATCAATATTTGGGATGGCGTTCCAGCTTTTGGGCAGTTGTTGTGCTGGTATTTATAGCGACGATACTCATGCAATATTTTATTCCAACCTTAGCTTCTCAAGGACAAATTAGCCTTAAGAAAGAGCTTGAATCATTTAAGAAGTATAGTTTATGGTCTGCCTATGGTACGAGTTTGCTTATTATAGGCGCTACATTTGCCGCTTTTAGTTATTTTACGCCTATCCTTAGCGATCTGACAGGGTTTGATCCGAAAATAGTACCATTTATTCTTGCCATCTATGGAGTTGCCACGATTATTGGAAATATCATTGTCGGCAGATTAGCAGACGCTTATATGTTGTCTACACTAACAATTGGCTTGGTTATCCTAACCGTTGCCTTAGTTATCTTTGGTCTCTTTGTAGAAATTCCGGTGATCTCCGTCGCTGCTGTCATAGTAATTGGTTTAGTAGGCGTAACACTGAATCCTGCAATGGCGACACGTGTTACCAGAGCTGCCGGTACGGGAACACTCATAGCTACCGTCCATAATTCCGCTATTAATCTGGGGCTTTTGATAGGTTCCGCTGTAGGGGGATTAACGATTGATACTGGGTATGGACTCAGCTCTCCGTTATGGGTGGGGGCTATATTAGCCATTCTCGGTTTAATCTCCTTGCTGCCGTTTATTCGTGGGAAAATTCCTTCTGCTGATGTTTCATAAGGAGAATAGAACCTTCCATAAAATATTATTTGCTTTTTTAAGTGATAATTAAATAGATTTTATCAGCAAATGGAATAAATTGCACCTAATTTTTGGGGAATAGAGAGGATGCTTTTCTGGAATAAAAACAGCGGATGGTGAGTGGAGAAAAATATGAAATAAAAGAAGCATGGATTGGGCTTCTTTTATTTCATCATCAGCTGGTCACCCGGATAAATCAAATGAGGGTTTTCCAAGCTGTTTGTTTTTTCGAGTGTCGTCCATAAATAATTATAGCGCAGGCCAATTTCAAATAGGGTTTCGCCTGGTTGAACAGTGTGAAGCGTTTCGCTTTCCTTCGTGCTTGAATCACCAGCACCAACTGTAAATGATGCGACTGTTCCTGAGATTTCATAGCTGGCCAGAAGCGTCGGTTTGCCGCTTGGACTTTTGTCTGCTGGAATGAATTTGAGACCTTCGGGTGCATTATCACTAATAGGATGCTGTCCATCAAAGTCGCGGGTAGAAAAGTATGTCTCATAGCTGGCTTCGGCCGGGTTTGTAATGTCATAGACAAACAGACCGGCATCTCGCTCAAGTGCAATAAAAGCATATGTTTTTCCATCAATTTCTGCTAGTTCAACCGTCTCCGGCTCGGGTCCTTTGTTATCGCTGCGGTCATCAAACACATCTTCTTCATGATCCGTATTAAAGAAATCCGGATTCATTTCAGCTAGTTTTTGTTCAAATTCATCGCCGCTATCAAAAACAAGCTCCATCGTATCGGCATCAAAAATCGAGAAGGAACGTCCGCCAAATGCATAGAGGGCTTCATATTTGCCGTCTTCATTTGTTGGCGCAGAAGTGGTCACGTTTAACCGGCCGAGGTTTTCATCTGCAAATAAATCGTCTTCGATTAGTTGATCTAAATCTTCTTGTGAGTAACCAGAGAATAAGTCCGCATTAAAGACAACTTTATCTTCAAGTTCGGCTGCACGAGCTTCTTCTGAAAAACCATCATAGTCTTGCGCATCGCCTTCATTTGGTGTAACAATGTATGTTTTTTCGTTTGTTTCATAGAGTGTAATCGCATCCGGCTGGTGGATGCCAAGCACAGGCCACTCCTGGATATTTATTTTGCCGTCTTTGTCAGAAGCGTCCATACCGTTTCCGGTCTCTGAATGATCCTTCCACCCAAACGATTGTACACTTGTAAAAGCACCCTTCTCTAAATCGAGCGTAGCAATTGCATTATTTTCCTGCAAGACGATATAAGCGAGGGAGCTGCCTTCATTTACAGCGATAAATTCCGGCTCCAGATCTTCGGCATAGCTAGCCTCGGGATGGACTTTACGAACATCATCGTCAACGATCTCATCTGTGAATCCTGCTGTGACGATTTCTGGTTTTTCTACGTCTTGACTGACATCAATAATCGAAACGGACCCTTTAGGGTTTACGTTATAGTCTTCGCTTGGTTCTCCTTCATTGGCAACAAGCAATTTATCTCCATCAGGCGTAAAAGTGATCATGTCTGGCAAAGCACCAACCTCGACTGTTGAGAGATGCTCGCCTGCACTTGTTAGAAAGAGCACACTGCCAGGATTTGTTTTGGGCTCTGCTACGGTTGTTACGGCAATGATGTCTTCGGTTGGATGAACGGCAATGCTTGTTAAATCAGATACATTTGACAGGGATGGATCCAGGTCTTCCACAAATAATCGTTTTTTAAGCGGAATATCAGTAAAGGTTGTGCTCTCCGTCAGTACGTCCCCATCTAAAATATCAATGGATTCTTCATCCCCATTGACTGAAAATATTTGCTTGCTTCTTTCATCGTAGGCAACAATTTCTGCTCCACCAGCACCAAATTCGGCACCGCTTATGTATCGTCCGGTTAGCTCGATTGGAAGACTCCCTTTCGCTGCTTCATCATGCAAAGAAAAATCGGTCAATTGTTCAGGAGGAGAATGGCCGCTTGCATTTGCAGACAGTGGAAAAGCTGCCAGGAAAGCGGTTGTAATTAATAAATGCAATGGTGTTTTTTTCATTTCAGCTTTCACCTCATTGTTTATTGATGTGCCAAGCATAGCACTTAAATTTTAAGCTGGTGTAAAATCCAAGTTAATGTTTTGTGAAAGGGTATTGGCGGATATTATAAAAATGTTTCAAGTCACCATCGTCCAGTAATTGCGGGGTGGACAGATAAAATAGCTAAAGAATGCAATTCTTTATAAATGTGTTCCTCATACCTATAAATTTACAGGTACCCTTGACGCTCTTTTTCATATACTATATAATCCTTATAAGTTTAGTTGTAATTAATTTTTATGAATTAATTTTTATTTTTTAAGGAGAGGGACTTTATGAAGGTAAATTTGAAGCAGGTTAATAAAAGCTTTCCCAAAGGCAAACACGATTCGCTTCATGTCCTGCATGATATAAATCTCCAGATTGAAGCGGGCGAGTTCGTTTCTTTGCTTGGACCCTCCGGCTGTGGGAAGTCCACGATTTTGAATTTAATTGCTGGTTTGGACAGTCCGACATCTGGGGAAGTGTATGTGAATGATAAAAAAGTCAAAGGACCGGGTACGGATCGTGTCGTTGTTTTTCAGCAAGGCGGTTTATTTCCATGGATGAACGTGATGGATAATGTTACATATGGACTGCTTTTGAAAAAAATGAACAAAAAAGAGGCAGAAGAAAAGGCAATGGAAGGGCTTCGGATGGTGCATCTCGGGAATTTCGCACAGGCTTTCCCGCATGAGCTGTCCGGCGGTATGCAGCAGCGGGTGGCGATTGCACGTGCACTTGTGATGGACCCGGACGTTCTTTTAATGGATGAACCATTTGCGGCCCTTGATGAACAGACGCGGCTAATTTTACATCAGGAGCTGCAGGAAATCTGGCAAAAAACCGGGAAAACCATTTTGTTTATTACGCATAATATTCGTGAAGCTCTCACACTTTCGGAGCGGGTATTGCTTATGAGTACGAGGCCGGGGGCGATCAAAAAATCGTTCAGGGTACAGTCGGCACGTCCGCGTAACCCTTCCGATAGCGTGATTGTGGATCTGGAAACACGTGTGATGACCGAATTGGAAGAAGAGATGGAGAAAGTACTGAAGGAGGAGTTCGGGGATGATTACAGTCTTAAGACGAGTGCTATTCGTGATCGTGATCGTGACTATATGGGAGATCATATCTAAAACGAACCTGTTCCCGACCTTTATGTTTCCTCCGCTGCTGATTCCAAATGACCCGGGCGGGGTTACGGTATTAAGCACATTGGTAAACGGTCTGATCTCGGGACAAATACTTGGGGCCACAGGGATGACGCTTGGCAGGCTTTTGCTTGGCTTTTCGATTGCGGTGGTTTTAGGTCTTATTTTTGGGTTTTTGATTGCCCGTTACAAATGGGTGGATGACACGTTAGGTTTTTTTGTTACCGCGTTGCAGTCGATTCCGAGTATTGTTTGGTTTCCGCTTGCAATTGTCTGGTTTGGACTTGGGAATGTAGCGATTTTATTTATTGTAACGATTGGTGCAACGTGGACGATGACCGTGAATGCAAGCACCGGATTTAAAAATGTCCCCGGCATTTATTTAAATGCAGCACGCACGTTGGGGTCATCGGGCACTCATCTTGTGCGGACGGTGATTCTTCCGGCATCCGTGCCACACATCATCTCCGGTCTTCGTGTTGCCTGGGCTTTTGCCTGGCGGGCAATTATGGCCGGGGAGCTGCTTGGAGGAAATGGAGGACTTGGATATCTTTTGGATATGGGACGCTCTTTACAATCGATGGATTTAGTGCTCTCGATCATGATTGTAATTGGTATCATCGGGACAATTATGGATAATCAGGTATTCCTTAGAATGGAGAGATCTGTTGCAAGAAAATGGGGGACAGGAAGCTAAGGGAGAGGATGAAGGGTATGAAAAAAATATTATCCAGCTTTGGTGCTTTGCTTTTATTGGGAGTAGCAGGCTGCGGATCAGAAGAAAGTGCTGATGAAGTACACATTGGATATTTTCCTAACTTTACGCATATCACCACGGTGGTTGCTCTGGAAAAGGGTTATTTTGAAGAAGAATTTGGGGAAGGTGTTCATATTGAAACGTCTACGTTCCCGAACGGCAGTGCCTTTATGGAAGCCATGTCCACACAGGAAATTGATATTGGCACTGTTGGTCCATCACCGGCGACAACGACCTATTTAAGAAATCCGGAACATGAAATCATTGCCGGGGCTGTGAATGGTGGAGCTGTCCTGGCAACGCGTGAAGGAGCAGGCATTGAAAGTGTTGAGGATCTTGACGGGAAGTCTGTAGCGATCCCGACCATCGGTTCCACACAGGACATCATGTTACGGGCGGTGTTAAGTGAGGTGGGGCTGGCAGTAGAAGACGATGGTGGAACAGTAAGAATGGTACCGCAAGCCCCCGCTGATACATCAACGCTGTTCCTGCAGGAAGATGTTGATGCTGCGGCAACACAGGAACCTTGGGGTGTCTATTTGGAAAATCAGGCAGATGCCGATATTCTCCTTGATGAAGAAGAATTTGCATGGGGAACGGAATCAACAACAACAGTGGTCACTGCCCGAAAAGGATTTACGGAGAGTAATGAGGATTTAACACAGGCCTATTTGCGTGCCCATATCCGGGCGGTTGAATTTATTGAAGAAAATCAGGAAGAAGCAGTTGAATTGTTTGTCAATCATATCGAAGAAACGACAGGCAACAAGCTGGACTATGAAGAGACGCTGGAAGCCAGCAAGCGTCTCAACCCGACGTATGAAATCAATGAAGAAGTCCTGCAAGAAATGGCGACCATTAGTTATGAAGCGGGATATATGCAATCGGACGATATCGAGGGCTTAGTTAATCAGACGTTTTTGGAAGCAGTGTTAGAAGAATAAAGGAAGATGATCCCCCAGCTTGGTAGCTGGGGGTTTTTTGGTTCGATATAAAACAATCCATCTATTTAATTGAGAATTATTATCATTTATAGTATATTAGATAATAACGATAAATTTAATGGAATAAGGAGTATATATCATGCAAATATATTGGACTAAAATAAATAAGATTATTGAAGAAATGCCGGACGTTAAAACATACCTGCTCGACTGTCCGGAAGACTTTACATGGGAAGAAGGAGCCCACACCCACTTCGCATTGGAAGGCTTTAATTTCGGTGATAAACCGAATCGCAGCCTGATTCGTCATATGTCGATCTCCACTTTACCACATGAAAATTCAATCGGTATCACAACGCGCATCAAAGAGGAATGCTCGGAGTTTAAAACGATTTTAAGAAATTTGGAAGTCGGTAATGAAGTTGCTATATTTAAAACGCATTCGAATGTACCGCTTAAAAGAGAAGGGAAAAATGTTTACCTGCTGTCATCCGGCGTTGGCCTGGCAACCTTCAGACCGCTTATACTTGATTATTTTGAACGTACTGATAATGTTAGTCACATGCATTCCCTGAACATCGATTCATCAAGAGATTTCTTATTCCCTGATATATTCGAATCCGTACCTGACAAGAAGTTCACGTCACAGTTCGTTGATAACCGTAAAGACTATTATGAGGAAGTGAAAAATCTGGCTGCAGACAAGGATGGGCTCTTCTATGTTGTCGGCAGTGATGAATTTCTCGTGCAGAACATTGAAGTATTGCGTGAGCAGGGGATCAAGCCGGAACAGATTAAGCTCGACAAGCATGAACAACAGCTGTCTGAGTTCTTGTCCATGTAAGTAAGACCGCCTGTTCTCTTGGTAAATTTGAAATAGATTTTCATGAGTTGGAGACCTGATTTCGTTTCATAAGAGCAAGGGACAGCTGCACAACCAGATAACTGATTGTGCAGTTGCCCCTTCATACATATACAGTATTAAACTTCGGCACACCAAAGTTCGATTTCAATTTTTAACTCAGGCCATCCTAATGCAGAAATATAAGCAACGGTCATAGATGGGTAAGCCGTTCCGAATAACTTATCCCATTGAGAATATAGATGATCCCAATCTATTTCTTCTGTTGCCCATATATTTACCTTTATCACATTTTCTTCTGCCAAACCTTCTGATTCAAGCACCTTTTTTATATTTGCAAAGGTATTGGTTACCTGGTCATTTAAATTGGCAGGGATATTACCGTCCATATCCGTTCCCACTTGACCTGATGTTACCACTAATTCTGCACCTTTTGGCACTCTAGTGACATGGCTGTAGTTGCCTACCGGCTCTGGCATAAACTCTGGGTTTTTTCTAGTAATTTTTTGCATTTTATTCCCTCACTTATAAAAATTTTTCTGCGTATTCTCCTTCAGAATGAGACAGACTTCACCAATTTCTGGAAATCTAAAAGAAAACAGCAGTAGAGTATCCATAGCCCATAGATAAAAACATCAATATTTTTTTCTTCATGACTTGAACACTCCTTTTCTTTATAGCGTGAGAAATGCATTCTCCTGTATGTGGAATTTATATTTAGTGATAATTTGTTAAACTATAATAGAAATTCTACCAGAGCTTTTAATCTGAGTCCAATAAGTGTAACAACAATTGATTCGAGACTGGAAATTCCAAGAAATTTCTAAGAAGTTATCGTTCCTTTTTTGTAGAATTTATTCAGAACAATTCAGACACGGTTTTAAATACAATGTTTCTGGAGAGGATAATGTATTTGTCAGATTGCTTCTGGGATTTTCAAGAGGTTCTTTGCTTCTTTTGGAGATGTGATTTAATTTCAAATAATTCACTATTTAACTATTTGATAGTTAATCATTTCCTATTATAATAAATGCATTCACTGGTTGTAAAGGAGATGAATAACATATGGCAAATCCGCTCGATAATCCGGATATCGAGATAGAACTCTTTCTTACCTTACATCAGAAAACAAATAAATTAACAAGAATATTGGATTCCAGAATCAAAGTATTTGATTTAAATTTAGGCCGTCTATGTTTATTATATATGCTCGAAGAAAGAAATTATGAAGCATTGCCTTCAGAGTTGAGTGATGAATTGACTGTTACCCGATCGAATATTAGCGGTTTATTGCGTGCATTAGAGAAATTGCATTATATTAAAAGAGCTTTTGATGAGAATGATCGCAGAAGAATTAAAGTGACCATGACAGAAGAGGGGAAAAAGATTCTGGCAAAAGCATGGCCAATTTATGAGGAAGTAGTAAAAGATTTATTCAGTGACTTAAATAATGATGAGAAGGCGAAGTTATTAGCTGTGATGGCACGCCTATAGTCCCTATTTGAAAGAATAGGGTTTCATTTTTGACAACAGTTAATCAGTTAACTATTAACCGATTAACTAATAGTAGGGGTGATTAAAAATGAAAAAAATGATTTCTGTTTTATGTGTATTATCGTTCCTGGTTGGTTTTGATCTGATTGTTACCGTGCCTACGTTACCAGCAATAAGTGAGAGTTTGAATATAAACATGGAAATCAGCGGCATATTATTTACCTCTTATGCGCTGCCATATGCTTTATTTGGATTGATTACCGGAAGTGTATCGGATTGGATCGGGAAAGAGAAGATATTGTTAGTCGGGATTGCTATCTTTTCAGTGGCAACCTTTGTTACCGGGCTGGCCAATTCCCTACTTATGCTGATTGGATTCCGTATTTTAGCTGGATTAGGAGCTGCACTTATTCAGCCTACTGTCTATTCAATTGTAGGGGAAGTGATTGCCTAACAGTTCAGCCATGTATTTTGGGGCAACTGTATTAAGGATGATCAGTATTACGCTTCCATAACAGGAAAAATCCCCTTAAAAACATGACAAGTGTCATATCAAATCACTGACAACTGCATCTAACATTTCATCGTCCGATTCTTTATACTAAAAACAACGTAAGTTTTTAGAGGGCGGGGATATTAGTGAGCAAACAAAAGCAAGCACAGCTTAGAAAAGACGTTATGCCATTTGCAAAATCAAAAACGAAGACGAGTATTGTTCAAATTTTAAATACGATTCCTCCATTTTTTATCTTGTGGTTCTTAGCTTATCAGAGTTTAGCTGTTTCCATCTGGTTGAGTATATTATGTAGTATTGCTGCCGCGGGCTTCATGGTTCGGACGTTTATTATCTTTCATGATTGCGCACACCAATCTTTCTTCAAAAATCCGAAATTAAATAGAATACTTGGCACTATTACAGGTGTGATTACCCATTTTCCTTTTGAAAAGTGGAAAAGAGAGCATGCGATTCATCATGCGACAAGTGGAAATTTAGATCAACGGGGTACAGGTGATATCTGGATTATGACCGTTGATGAGTATGAGCAGGCAACAAAATGGGAAAGACTGCAATATCGTTTATATCGCAATCCAATCATCCTGTTTGGCTTAGGGCCATTTTCTCTATTTCTCTATAGTAATCGTATCAATCGTAAAGATGCGAGAAAAAAAGAACGAAGGAATACCTATATTATTAATATGGCATTGATTGTAAGCTATTGTCTGATCGGCTTTTTGCTTGGCTGGCAAGCACTTGTATTCGTCCAGCTGCCGATTGCTTATATCGCTGGTGTGTTAGGCATTTGGTTATTCTATGTCCAGCACCAGTTCGAGGATTCTTATTTTGAGAATGAGTCAGAATGGGATTATGTGAAGGCAGCAGTAGATGGAAGCTCTTATTATAAGCTGCCTAAATGGTTAGAATGGATGACGGGGAGTATTGGTTATCACCATGTGCATCATTTAGCACCAAAAGTTCCTAATTACCACTTGGAGCAGGCACACCGTGAAACACCGCCATTGCATCAGGCGACCACGATTACATTAAAAACGAGTTTGAAATCAATCAGGTTTCGTCTCTATGATGAAGAACAGAAAACATTTATCAGCTTCCGGGAAATGAAGCACCGTTTACATCAAACAAAAGATCAAAGGATAACGGCAGCGAAGTCAACTTCTACGATCCGATCATAGCTGATTACACATCACCCCCCCTGCATCATTAAGGGGGGTTCTTTTATCTGGAAAAGAGATATATCTGATACAATAGCATCATGAAGGAATTTAGGAGGTAAAATTGTGCGTCAATGGTATCATATCTTTCCAAAGAATACAGGGTTAAGCTTATATATTTGGGTTATTTTTTGTGTATTGCCGTTTTACTTCATTTTTCGTTCTACTTCGATTTGGGAGATCAGTGTAGGCGTGTCAGTAACGTTACTTTTCTTTGCGGTTTACTGGTTTACCTTCAATTCCCGTGAAGCGCTTATGTATATCGGGCTAACGATGGAATTTATTATTAATATTGTAATGACGATTTTATATGGATACGTTTATTTTGCTTTATTTACTGCATTTTTTGTTGGTAATATTCGCCGTAAATCTGGATTTATTGCGATGTATGTGATCCACATGGTGGTGATCGTAGGAGCCGTCACAGCGGGTTTTTTCTTTAATTATTCCCTGTTTTTGAATCAATTGCCGTTCTTGATTGTGACTGTGTTAGCGGTTATTTTGATACCTATCAATCGTTATAACCGTCTGAAGCAGGAAGAATTAGAAGAACAATTAGAAGATGCCAACCGTAAAATTGCTGAGCTTGCTATTGTAGACGAAAGGCATCGGATAGCCCGTGATTTACATGATACATTAGGACAGAAGCTATCGATGATTGGTCTGAAAAGTGAACTCGCTGCGAAGTTATTGGAGAAAGATCCTGTAAGAGCGAAGAAAGAGCTGCAGGATGTGCAGAATACGGCCAGGCATGCATTAAAAGAAGTCCGGGAAATGGTATCGGATATGAAAAATATCCGTTTGACGGAAGAGCTTGCACATGCTGAACAGTTAATGGAAGTCGCACAAATTAAGCATAAAATTGTCGTGCAGATGGATCAGTCATCTTTACCATTATTAATGGAAAGTGTATTAAGTATGTGTTTGAAGGAAGCGATCACGAACGTCGTCAAGCATAGCCAGGCAAATTACTGTTCTGTGGCGTTTTCAGAAACAAAAGAAGAAGTCAGGCTGCAGATAGAAGATGATGGCGTAGGGAAGCATAGTGTTCCTGAATTTGGAAATGGTCTTCAGGGAATGCGGGAACGTCTTTCCTTTATTAATGGGACATTAGCGGTTTCTGCCCATGCTAAGGGTTTTAAAGTAGATATGACAGTGCCAAAGGTTCTAAGGCAGATGGAGGAGGTTTAAAATTTGATTCGGATCGTAATTGCAGAGGATCAGCAGTTATTGTTAGGAGCATTAGGTGCGCTCTTGGATTTAGAGGAAGATATGACAGTAGTAGGTAAAGCAGGTAACGGAGAAGAGCTGTTGGCATTAGTCAAACAAGAGCAGCCGGATATTTGCTTAATGGATATAGAGATGCCAGTCATGACAGGGCTGGATGCTGCAGAATATTTAAGAAATAATGCTTGTAAAGTTATTATTCTGACTACGTTTGCAAGACCTGGCTATTTCGAACGTGCCAGAAAAGCGGAAGTCGATGGTTACTTGTTAAAGGATAGTCCCAGCGAGGATTTAGTCCACTCCATTCGTCAGATTATGAAAGGGAAGCGGATGTATTCTCCAGAGTTAATTGACCTTGTCTTTGCGGAAGAAAATCCTCTGACCAAACGGGAAATAGAGATATTGCAATTATTAACAAAAGGGGAAACAACCAAGGCGATTGCGAAAGCATTGTACTTATCGAATGGCACTGTTCGAAATTATATTTCGGTTATCCTGGATAAATTAGATGTGAGTAACCGTATCGAGGCTGTAGCGAAAGTGAATGAAAAAGGCTGGTTAAAATAACAGCCTTTAATTGCTTGATGTTGCTTAATTTTTTTCTTGCGAATGATGGGAACGTGTGTTAGTATTAGTTTACTTAAAAGGAACGGAGGGTTTTAAAATGGCGTTAATTCCGAATAGCTTTTGTTAACTGAATAACAGATTACTTGTGTAGCAAAAACGGGATTTGTCTGCCTTTTTTAAAATAATAATTGAGATGGGAGAGAAAATCAGCTCTCTTTTTTTATTGGGCAAAAATGTAAAAAAATGATAATGCTGCAATCTTATTGCTTTTAAACGGAAAGGAGCTTCGTCAATGACGGAACAGAATACAACGAAATATGAATACCTGGCAGAGGACCCGAATTTTAAGGTTATGCCAATTATGCTATCACTAATCATTGGTGCTTTTTTTGCTATTTTAAATGAAACGCTGTTAAATATTGCTTTAACTACATTAATGGGAGAATTCAATGTTACCCTTCCAACCGTTCAATGGATGGCAACAGGTTTTATGTTAGTCATGGGGGTCATTATTCCTGCCTCAGCTGTGCTTCTGCAATGGTTTACTACCAGACAGCTGTTTTTAGGAACGATGATTATATTTACAATTGGAACAATCGTCTGCGCCATGGCGCCAACTTTCCCTATTTTATTAATCGGAAGGTTTATTCAGGCAGCTGGAACCGGGTTATTAATGCCAGTTATTTTTAATGTATTTTTACTTATCTTTCCACCCCATAGGCGCGGAAAGATTATGGGAATTGTCGGGCTTGTTATTATGTTTGCGCCGGCGATAGGACCGACACTTTCAGGTATTATTGTAGAATATTTAGGCTGGCGCTTTTTATTTATCTGCGTGATTCCATTCGCTCTTTTTTCTATCGCATTTGCGTATAAATATTTACTAAATGTATCGGAAATTACAAAGCCGAAAGTGGATATCTTATCGCTTATTTATTCAACGATTGGTTTTGGTTCGCTTGTTTACGGGTTTAGTTCAGCAGGAGAAGAGCAAGCAGGATTCCTGAGCCCTGATGTGTACAGCTTTATTATAGTTGGGGTTGCTGCTCTTATTTTGTTCTCTGTAAGACAATTGAAGCTGGATGATCCTGTTTTAGATCTGAGAGTTTTTAAGTATCCAATGTATACACACGGGGTGCTTATGTTTCTTATTATTATGATGACGATGTTTTCATCTGAAATCATTCTGCCTGTTTTTATGCAGGGGCCGTTGGCGTTATCTGCTGCAACTGCAGGTCTGCTTCTTTTACCTGGAAGTATTTTAAATGGAGCGATGTCACCGGTGATGGGACATCTTTTCGATAAGTTTGGCCCTAGAGTACTGATGATTCCTGCTTCCATTGTGCTTAGCGGAACGATGTTTATGATGAGCCGGCTTCATGCAGATACACAACCGTGGGTGATCATTGTCGGCTATATCTTGTTAATGCTTGCCGCTTCAGCGATTATTATGCCAGCAGAAACCAATGGGTTAAATCAGCTTCCGAAACGGTTGTATCCTCATGGAACGTCAATTATGACAACATTGCAGCCGGTTGCCGGTGCTATGGGGGTGTCTGTATTCATTAGTATTTTGAATGCAAGGCAGCAGCATTATTTAAATCAATCAGCTACACCTGCAGACCCAGGGACAATAAATGAAGCAATGATTGCCGGCGTCGAGCTTGTGTACTTTATTGCCTTTGCGATTTCTGTCATTGCGGTTATCTTAGGATTTTTGGTCTATCGTGCTACGCCAAAGGATCAGGAAGAAGAAGTTCAAAAGGTACCGGAAGACAGTTAATATCCCAATATAACAGGCTTATTCCAGTATTCCGTACTTGTGATAAGCCTGTTTTTGTTTGTTATTTGCCCAATGAACCAAAAAATACCAAGTTACTCTATTCGGGAGTAGTTTGGTATTTTTGACTTACCAAGCTTTCTTTAAAAAACACCTTCCGCCACTTGAAGAAATTCCTTTACTGCCGGAGAAGCATTAGCAATGGAATGACAGGCTAGTGCTACTTCTCGGCTATTTTGAATGTTCAGCCTGCTGATTTTTATGTGCTGCTGTGTCTTTAAAAATAACTCTGGTCCAATAGTAACTCCAAGGCCTTCCTGTACCATGTTTGCAATGGTTGTACAATCATGCACTTCAAATCGGACGGATGGCACCATTTGCGCTTCTGCAAATAATTCTTCTACATGGAATTGATACATCCCTGTCGGCATAATGAAAGCTTCTTCTGCTAAATCCTCCATATTCACTGTTTCTCTGGAGTGAAATGGATGCTCCGGATGATAAGCTACTACCATATTGTCTTTTATAAGCGGAACCAGATCAAAGTCTGGATTGGCATTTCCTTTCACCACAAATCCAATATCGATAATTCCGAATTCCAGCCATTCCATGATTTCTTCATAGGTTCCTTCGTAAAATTTAAATTCGATTTTAGGATGTTTCTTCTGGAACCTTGCAAGTAATTTCGGCAACAGACAGGAAGAAGCACTGGCAAAGGTTCCGATACGTATCATTCCAGTCTCTAAGTTGGTAGCTAATGCAATTTCCTGATGAATGCTATCCATTTGTTTCAGCACTTCTCTCATGTGTGGAAGAATTTTTTGTCCCACCTCTGTCAGCGCTATCCCTTTTTTGCGGTCACGAATCAACAGGGAAACATCTAATTCTGATTCTAAACTGGCTACAGCATGACTTACGGCAGATTGGGTCATATTTAATGCTTCAGCAGTTTTTGTAAAGCTTCCAAGCTCCACTACTTTTGCGATGATTTCAAATCGAACAATGCTCATGAGTTATTACTCATCTCCTTTATTAAAAACATCAATTTTACTTATGTTAACACGGGTCTTAAAATAAAATCAACGCTTAAAATTAGAAGGAGATATGTAAAAATGAAAAACAATATAAATCAATTCATCATTATTTTATTAGCTTTAGGAGCATTTGTTACAGGGACTTCAGAATTTGTTGTTTCTGGTATCTTAGAAATTATTTCTTTTGATTTGGATGTATCTATTTCCATGGCAGGTCAATTGATAACCATCTATTCTTTATCATATGCTATAGGGGCATTAGTGCTGGTGATGGTAACGTCCAGGCTCGATCGGAAAAAGGTCTTGCTCTATGCTATTTTTATCTTTATCTTAGGTAATCTCGTTGCCTTTTTTAGTTATCATTTCCTTTTGCTTATGTTATCCAGAGTCATTATGGCGATGAGCGGCGGTTTATATATTGTTGTTGCCACCAATTATGCAGCACAAATTGCCGCGCCGGAAAAAAGAGGCAGTGCCATGGCGACAGTTATCACGGGATTTACTGTCTCTTTGGTGCTTGGTGTGCCTATAGGGACATTCTTAGCAGGATATTTGGATTGGAACTATATTTTTCTGATTATCGCTCTTGGTACGGCTGTTTTATTTATATTGCTTTTAAAATTAGTGCCGGATATACAAGCAAATCCATCGCTGCCATTTAAACAGCAATTGGAGGTAATAAAAGATAGACGGCTTCTCAGCGGATTAACAACAACGATTTTCTGGATATTGGGTTACACCATGGTATTTGCCTATATATCGCCGTTACTAAGTAATTCTACAGGTTTTTCTATTGAAATGATCAGCATCGCCTTATTCGTTTTAGGTACTTTTGCTTTTATTGGATCACGTTTTGGAGGGTATGCTGTAGATAAATGGGGACCGGATCGTACCATCTCGCTCAGTCTGATTATTCATATCATTGCGTTACTGGTGCTGACCTTTACGCAGTTTTCAGCGACAGGCGTATTTATCACCCTGGCTGTCTGGGGAATAGCGACGTGGACCACAACACCGGCGAAGCAATTTTATTTGATTTCATTAAAACCGGAATCCTCGGAAACAGTGCTCAGTTTTAATACAGCATTAATGAATGTGGGCATGATGCTGGGATCTGCGTTGGGAGGAATTATTATAGAGTACACAAATGTCGTGAACTTAAGCTGGATTGGCGGATTATTTGTACTGCTTGCTTTTATTTCTATTCGATACTCTTTTTATTTAAATAGCAGAAAAAATGAAAACAAGTAAGCAGAAAGGTACAGATTAACACAGTACGAAGCAGTAGGTTTGCTTCTTCTCACTCTATTGAAAATAGTATATACTTATTCTCAGCTGAAAGGATTGTATCCTTTTCAGAAGGAATGTAACCTTAGATAGAAAATGAGGGGGAGTAAATTTGAAGAAGATAATTGGATTAACTTTTCTGTTTTCTCTGTTATTTATGATGGCAGCATGTGCAGATGACAGTGGACCAGAAGATGAAACAGAAGCACCTTCCGAGGAGGCTGCTGAGGAAACACAGCTAAGAGCAGGTTTGGCATCGGAACCTGTATCACTTGATCCGCATGCAGCAAATGATGGAAATTCTTTATATGTGATGAATACGCTATATGATACATTGGTAGAACAGAATACAGATTTGGAAATTCAGCCTGCACTGGCTGAAAGTCTGGAGCAGATCGAGGATACGGTCTGGGAGGCGAAGCTGCGTGAGGATGTTACTTTCCACGATGGATCGCCTTTTAATGCAGAAGTGGTGAAAGCAAATTTAGATCGTGTGCGTGATCCGGAAATAGGCTCTCCCCTTGGTTTTCTATTTGATATGATTGAAAATGTGGAAGTGATTGACGCGTATACGGTTCAAATTGAAACAGCATATCCGTTTTCGGCATTACCTGCTCATTTGGCACATCCTGGCGGCCATATGATCAGCCTGGAAGCAATTGAAGCAGATAATGAAGCTGTTGCAAATGGGGAAGAGCCTTTTACTACTGTGAATGAAAATCCGGTAGGCACAGGTTACTTTAAGTTTGAGGAACGTGCCGTCAGCGGTGAAATTACAGTAGTGAAGAACGAAGAGTATTGGGGGCAGCAGGCTGGAACAGACTCTATCGCTTTTCATTTTATACCCGAGGACTTAACTCGAATTGCTGAACTGCAAACAGGGGATTCTGATTTTATTTATCCTGTGAATGCCAATAATGTTGAAGAAGTCGATAATAATGAAGGCACAAATGTGATGCAGTCTGACAGTGCCAGCATGACCTATCTTGGCTTTAATGTGGAACGCGAGCCATTTAATGATGAAAGAGTGCGTCGGGCTATTGCGATGACAGTAGATAAGGATGAAATTATTAATGGTGTTCTGAATGGGGTTGCTTTACCGGCAAAAGGACCTCTTGCCCCGACTGTATTTGGATATGATGAAAATATAACTCCAATTGACAGAGATGTGGAGGAAGCAGAAGCTTTATTGGCGGATGCGGGCTATGCAGATGGCTTAGAAGTAACCTTAATGGCTTATGATACAAATACAGGTGATATTGCACAGGTAATACAATCCCAGCTGAACGAAATTGGGATTGATGTAAATATTCAAATGACAGAAACTGCTACTTATTTAGAGGATACTGCAAATGGCAGTGTTGACATGTTTTTAGGAAGCTGGGGAACCGTTACGCTGGATGCTGATTATGGATTATATCCAATGTTTCATTCTGACAATGCCGGCGCACCAGGGAACCGTTCCTTCTATGCAAATGAAGAGGTTGACGAGCTGCTGGAGCAGGCAAGACAAGAAGGGGATGAAGCGGAACGTTTATCCTTATATTCGGATGCACAGCAAATTATTGTAGATGAGGCACCAATTGTACCGATTTATCATTCTGTCCTTTTATCCGGTTTGCGTGATGAAGTGAATGGGTACTACCAATTTCCAAGCAGCTTCCCGTTTTTTAGAGATGTTACTATTGAAGCAGAATAGTATAAAAAAGAAGCAGTTCAGATATAGAGCTGCTTCTTTTTACTGACTTAAGCAATCTTTTTACATGCTTCTGCACATTGGAAGCATGCGTCAGCACACTTCTGACAATGCTCATGACTATGTTTTTTGCATTCATTTCCACATGCTTCACAAATGTTAGCACATACAGAAGCCAGTTCTGTGGCGAAAGGAGTATCTCTGCAAAGTGCTTGTGCAAAATAGGAACAGATTTCAGCACATTCCCGATCCAGGCGGATACATTCTGCCATCATCTGTATATCTTCTTCTTTGAGACATGCATCATAGCAATGATTGCATGTAACGATGCAATTCTGCAGTGCATCAATCAGCTGTTGATGTTGTTTATGTGACATTTCCAAAACACCTCCGTACCTTATTTTCACCGTACATTGTTTAACATTCCCATTTATTGCCGGGTTAAACGGATTTTCTTCTTCTTTTGAGGATAGAGATGTTTTCGGACTTATTTTCAATCATACCGGCTTTATGGCTAGTGTACCTATGTGACAGCTGTCCGATAATAGCGGAAAGATTCGCATCGATAACATCAATTTTTGTGTACGGCAAGAATCGTTAAAAATAAATAACCTACTCCAAACCAAACAGCAGCTAACTGTCATTTTAGTGCTTTCGCTGTGTAAGATAAGGTGCCTTTTTTCAAAAACAGAGCAATGCCAAGAATGATCGTTCCGACAGCAAAGTTATAAAGACTGCTTTCCGCAGCATATATTGCGCCTTCCACACTTAATGTGACACCTGCTAATAGTGCTGCCGCATAAAATAAAATCTTCAAGCATCATCCCTCCGTAATTAACTATTATATTTCGAGAAACATCGAAGTGAAGAGTGAAAAAAGAAGACATTTGAACTTATGCGAAACTGAATTTGTATAATTCGAGAAATAACGAAATTCAAAGGATAAAAAAAGACCTACAGATCTTTTTTATGAAAGGGGTTATTTCCTCAATCTTTTCTTCGCTTCGGCGATAATAAGTTCATTGCCCATGACGCTCAGACTCCAAAAGTCCGGCCTGCTGTATCATCTTTAAATAATAGCAAACATAGGAATTCCCGGCTTAATTCTTATCATTATTCTGGCATTAATCATTTTTGGGTCAAAAAAAACTACCGGAGATAGGAGAAGCATTAAGGGAATTTAAGAGCACAGCGAACGATATAATGGAAGATAAGACGGGGGAAACCAGAGCAAAAAGATAAAAATTAATCGTAAAAATAAGTGCCTGAAACATTTATATTCAGGCGCTTATTTTTGGTGGGAGGAAAGCGGGAACGAACGCAACCTGGTTCAGTTTGCTTTCACGCCCTCCAGCCGTTTACGGGCAGAATTGTGCTGTGCGGTGATAGGGATGTGCTTTTTCGCATTTCCCATTCCAAACAATGGCATATTTCGATAGACAGATTCGTAGCTTCCCGCCTTAATTTGATAGGTTTCATGATAGAAGCCAACCGCATTGTTATCCCCGACCTTTTTATTAAAATTCTGCCATGCAGTCAGATGCTTTTTCCCTTTGGCATAGGCAAGTAAATCTTCTGTCGAGCGCCAATATTGAACCATAATCGTGGTACGCAGCCCAAAATAACTCTCCATGGAAAGAAATCCTAATTCCTCCTGATTTTCATACAGCTCTTTAATCATACGCGGCATCGCAGTAAAGACAGGACCCCATTGTCGAACTGCCAGTCTTTTATTAATGCGCATTCCGATAATAAAAACAACAACGTCCTGGTCATTTACGGTGGTGTATCTGCCTTTGTATATCTTTTTACCCATGGATGATTCCTCCTCAAAAAATATTAGATTTCTTTTATCGTTGCATCACACCATGCAATCGCAGCTTCTGTCACTTTTTTTCCATAATCCAGGGTGAACAGCCAATATTTCGCATCGCTCTGATTATGGTTATGGCTGGCAATTCCTTCTTCAATTCCTTCTTCAATTCCTTCATACGTTTGATAGAGTTTCTCCAGCTTTTGCTTATAATCCTCTAACAGATGGAGGGTTTGTTCCGTTGTTTGATGCCTGCCGAAAAACAGCTTCAGCAATACTTCATTCCTTTCAACTGGTAACTGCTTTAATGGCTGCTCCAACCAATCCTTTAAAACTGCTTTCCCTTTTTCTGTTAAAAAATATTCCTTGCGATCAGGCTTACCTTCTCGGGAAGCGGCCTGTATGGTTGCTAACTCTTCCTGCTCCAGCTTTTTTAATGTCGGGTAAACCTGTCCATAGCTGATTTTCCAAAAATGATTGAGGCTATTATCAATAAATTGCTTTATCTCATAGCCTGAGCGGCATTCTGTCGTCAAAATACCGAGTATTGCATATGTGGTATCGTTGTATTTTTGCATATATCTCACCTTATATCTTTATGATATGTATCTTTTAGATATATAATACATGAATTTGTTTTGAAAGTAAAGGGTGATCTTAGTATGACAGAATCAGAGGTTCAAACACTATTAAAGGATTTGAAGTTTGATGACCTGATGAATCATTTACCCAATGGATTAGCTACAGAAGTAGGAGGAGGGGATCAGATTTATCTGTAGGACAGCGGCAAAAAATCTCCATTGCCAGGGCAATATTACGTAATGCTCCCATATTTCTTTTTGACGAAGCAACTTCCGAATTAGATTATCAGTCGTAAAAACAAATTCAGGAAGTATTATTACACTTTAAAAATGAACGGACGACATTGGTTATTGTCCATAAAGCGTCTACGATTAAACAAGCAGATTATATTATTTTTTTAAATAAAGGGGGGGATACGTGCAAAAGGTCCCCATAAGGAACTTATAAATAATGATGCCTATTATTGTGATTTATATAAAGAATATGTTGTGGGAGATGCAGGATGATGTTAAAAAATGATTGATAGGAAGCGAAATAAAAGTGAAAATATAATTACCATATTTTGCGTTAAATGTGGGAGTGGCAGCACATACAACTATAGGATGGAAGTTCTGAATACGCCGAACAGCCGGTAAGCATTAGTTGACAGGTAGTGCGTTGACTGTGAAGCAGCGTAAGGAGGGCATGAAGGCAAGGCACACCTCTGAACAGAGCTGATATCCCGTGCGGGCAAGAGAGACGGTGACTGTGCAAAAGACCAGGAAGTCCAAATAGCTGAAAGACTTGAAGTTTATCATGCTAAATTCCTCCCCTTTTTTTATGTTGATTCATGTATACTAGATATTGTGAACGTTTCCTTGTTAGCTTTATTTTTGGAGGAGAGGTGTTTATTAAATTGGAAGATACTAAAAAAAGAAATGTTTTTGATTATGCGGTTATATTATTAGCAATAATTGGTTTTTCATCCCTGCATTTTTACCCTGATTTTATGGAAGGATATTTTTCGCCAATACTATTATCCATTGTGGCTTTCGCTTTTTTGACAAGAGTAGTTGGTTTAGTGAAAAAGAAATCGTTTGGTCTGCATTTTATTGCGTTTTTTTTTATTAACCATTGTCGTAATATATTTACTTTATAATCTAGTTTAACTATGTTATAGAATAGAAAAGTCGCCTATCCAGGCCTTTTCTATTCTATAATAGTTTTTCGATTTCCCTGTCTTCTCCGCATAAAAAGAAAGGGTCTACTTTATTTTAATGATGATTTTTCCTTTTGCTCTCCCTGTCTCTGAATATTCCATTGCTTTTTGTGTGTCTTCAAAAGGAATAACCTGATCAATCAATGGTTTGATTTTCTCAGCTTCGATAAGTTCTTTGATCTTATTTAATTGTTCTCCGCTCGGTTTCATAAATAAAAAGTTATATTGGACCTGGTATTGTTTTTCAAGCTTTGTTAAGTTCCTGGAAATTAATCTAAAAGCAATTGTTTTCCAAAAAGGAAAATTATTTTCTTTTCCAAAACGGGCATTTGGAACATCAGAAATCGATACAATTTTTCCACCGGGTTTAAGAATTTTAAAAGAATTGCGTAAAGGGGCACCGCCCAAAGTGTCATATACATAATCATAAGCTGTTAATTTTTCCTCGAATCTTTCTTCCCGGTAGTTGATTACTTTATCAGCGCCCAGACTTTCTACTAAATCTTTTCCGGCATTACTTGCTGTTGTTGCGACATAGGCCCCCATTTCCTTTGCAAGCTGAATTGCAAAGGTTCCAATACCGCCAGATCCTGCATGAATCAAAATTTTGTCTTTGGGTTGAAGGTCTAATATGTCATGAAAGGCCTGATAGGTGGTTAGCCCGACTAAAGGTACAGCCGCTGCTTCTTCAAATGTTAAATTTGCCGGTTTTATTGCAATATCGTCCTCATGAACGGAAATATATTCAGCAAATGTTCCCATTCTTGATTTTCTCGGACGTCCATAGACAGGATCTCCAGTTTTAAATTCCGTTACATTTTTTCCAGTTTTAATAACTGTTCCAGAAAAATCATTTCCTAGAATCAATGGCATCTTATAATTAATAAGCGGTCTTAATTTCCCGTCTCTAATTTTGAAATCAACAGGGTTAATGCTGGCAGTGTGAATTTCTACCAGTACATCATTACTGGATATTTCAGGGATAGGTACATTTTCCAATTGTAAATTTTTTTGTCCATATTTATGAATAAGCATTGCTTTCATTTGTTTTTTCATTTTAAAGAACTCCTTTTTAGAAAGAATGTTTAAGAGTTTAAATATTTAAACCATTAAACTAATAATGAATAATAGACGGATTTTTAGAAAATGTCAACTGAAAAATATAAAAGAGAGCTTTAAAAGCATCCTTTTAATTACGCCGTTTAAACAAGTCAGCAGCATTGACTTGTTTAAAAATTAATGGTTTAATAATTTGAACGATTATACCAATTAGATGAATCGAGGATTTATATGAAGAAGAATAAGATGGAAAAATTAAAATATGAATTTGAAGAAGTAAAAGATTTTCTTATCGCTTTAGGAGATGAAAAACGGCAAATCATTATTATCGCTTTATTGAATGACCATGCCTGTAAAGGGCTGCGTGTAATTGATTTAACTGATTTGACTGAACTGTCGAGGCCGGCTGTATCACATCATTTAAAAATTCTGAAACAAATTGGAATTGTTGATATCCGCCGGGAAGGGACAAAGAATTATTATTATCTTTCCAATGCAGCATCGGAAATGAAAAAATTAAGGAATTTGCTGGATAATGTTATGTCAGTCATGGCAGAAAACAAAGAAGAATCATGCAAAGGATTTTAATTATTTAAATCGATTAACTAAAAAATAGAGAAGATAATCAGGCAATAGCTTATTGCTGTAAGATGTGGCTGAACTGGTTGAAGAAGTTGTAAAATGGAAAATAAGATTGTTAGTGTGAGCCCGAAAGACGGATGTGTATTAAAATATATCTTGGCTAGTAGTATGGAAATAATAGATAGTGTTTTTCTCCTTTTTGAATGGAAAGTCGCTATCTAATTTCACTCTACAAATACATCCATCATTCGGTCTCCATGCTGATTTTTCTATACAGAGACAGGAGTAGTTGTATTATTATTCAATTAAATTGTCTTCACTTAGCCCACTCATATGAAAAGCTGCTTCCTTATTATCAAAACGTGCCATCAAAGCAACTTTCCCCTCTGTTATTTTCATATAAGTATAGACAGTAGCCTGGCTCTTTATTTCACCGTTCATTTCATACCATGTCCCATGCTGTTCAAGAATAATATTATTTCCTTTAGCAAAGCGGTTTATTGTAACTAATTTTAGATTTGCCCGTTCTAACCAGTCGGCTAAATGATGGCTTCCAATGATTGATCCTTTAGGTCCGTTGATCTCAATATTTGGATGAGTCAGTTCAAGCAAGGAGGGTACATCTTTTATATTCGATTTTTCAATCCATAGCCCTGCTGTTTTAATTGTTGAAGCCAGGGTTCCTTTTTTAGATTGGTATTTTAGAAAAGAAGATGAGCGTTCAATAAGATTTTCTTCCCTAGTGTTAAAAACATGGAGTAAAATCTCTTTAATCTCTTGTTTGTTAGGTTCATCTATAAATAGATATGATTGAATTAAAGATTCTTTTAACGTATAGAACTGTTCTTCCGAAATAACTTCTTCAACATTCTTTGCTTTTATGTGTGCGTAACACATCATTATTTATCTCCTTCCTGTTTAATAGCATTAAGAAAATAACTTGTAGAATAGTGAACAAACTCTTCATGGCTCATATTCCCTTCATAAACCAGGGAATTGTAGATTAGTGGATCAAATAATTGCATGAGCTGAAGTGACAGGAAGCTAGAAGGGAGGGGAGTATCGAAGCATGGACTTTCTATTCCTTCTTCTATCACTTGTCTGAAGCATTCTATAATCTTGTGCTGAATCGAGGATAATTCTTTATTATGATCTTCACTGAATACTGCCCCCATATCAGGAAAACTAGCTAAAACAAATTCAAAAAAATCACTTTTATATCCTTCTTCGATAAAATGAATTATTTTATCTTTTGCTGTTCTATCGCTATAAGATATAGTCTCTACGGATTTAAGAAACTGTAGTATTTTAGGTTTTACAATTGAAAATACTAAATTTTCCTTGGATTTATAGTGCAAATATAGCGTACCCTTGGCAATATCTAATACTTCTGCAATATCAATCATCTTAATATTTTGATAACCCTTGGCTTTTATCAGCTTTTCTGCATTTTGTAAGATTAATTCATTTCTTTGGTTGAATTTTTCTTTCATTCTATTAGACATTTTTTTCCTCCGTAAACTAAAATGACTTAAAGGTCAAATTTGACTTTAAAGTCATTTTAGTTTCTGATCATATAATTGTCAAGTTTATGGATAATAAACTAATTCAAATTCAAAAAGAACAAGTTGTTATGGAACGATTTTTCTATGACATTATCTCAATTATGATAAGGTGGGCTTTGCCTTTTCATTTAAGATATGGTTCGTGATAATCGCCTTTTTAACATTGTCTTTGCACTTAACCAACCTTAAACGTTGCCGGTGTTAAATCTTTAACTGCCGGAATCCAGGCAATCCTAAACAAAACAATAGATATCCAAGGATTGGAAATGAAAGTATAATTATAAAAATACCATTTCATGCGATGGTCATGGTATATAGCCTTCCCACGCGAAACCGCTATTTCAAATCCTCTTTCATTTTATATTTAACAGCCAGGATAGAAAATAATACCAGGAAAATGATGGCCACACCGGCTACATGAATAACATCAGCCGTATGGTTAAAATCCTTGATACTGACAATCGTATTTACCAGCAAGTAAGAAGTCAGGTTTGTATCGCTGATAAGAGACTCCAGCGCACCCGCAGCTATGCCAATCACATTCAGCCCCAGGATGATTCCCGTTACGATGCTTGGAATCGCATTTTTAATAAGCATGGCTGCACATAATACGACAACAGAAAAAGCCCAATGGAGCAAAATCTGCCCTGCCACCAGCCTGGCAAAGTAACCGAAACCGCCAAAGGCAGCATTTTGGAAGAATAGCGATCTTCCAATTAAATCTGCAATGATCATAATAAAAAACATCAATAATGTGAATATACCAAGCATGAGAATTTTGGAAATAACAGAATTTCTCCGTGCATTTTTGATAGATATATAATTTTTATAAAAGCCGGCGTTATATTCACTCATGTAGAAATAAACAGTGAATACCGCAATATACATCAATATCCAGGATGGTGTCTGGGATAGCATCATTTGGATAAATTCACTTTCATTCATATTGCTGATTAACACTTCTCCTTGCCCGTCAGGTTGTTCATATTGCTTTAACATAAATATGCCAAATACTTGACAGGCTATAAAGACCAGCAATAGCACATACATGATTTTATTTGTGAAAAAACGGTTTAAATCCATTTTAAGAAGGTTAATCATGGGTTTCACCGCCATTTCCAGTCCGTTCTAAAAAGTATTGCTCCAACGTCTGCTTATGCTTGGAAATGGAATGAACATAGATATTATTTTCTGCCAGCTTTTTCGTAATTTGCTGACTTCCTGAAGCTGTATCATAAATGTGTATGATCCGATCATCCATTACTTTGTAATTATAAATACCTAAGTGGTTTTCCAGGATAAGAACAGCCATTTCCGCTTCATCTACCTCTATTTCAATCCGGTCTTCACATTGAAGCAGCAGTTCTTCCTTTGTGATATTTTCAATAACCTTGCCGTGATAAAGAATGGCGTATTTGGTAGCTACTTTTGATAGCTCTTCCAGAATATGACTGGAAATAATAATGGTAATCCCGGTTTTATTTAAATCCCAAATTAACTTCCTGATTTCAGAAATACCCTGTGGATCGAGCCCATTGATAGGTTCATCAAGGATCAGAACATCCGGACTGCCCATTAATGCAATGGCAATCCTGAGCCTTTGCTTCATCCCCATGGAATAGTTTTTAACTTTCGTTTTATTTGATTTATCCAATCCAACGAGATCTAATAGGTCATGAATATGTTTCTTACGATTTTTTAATCCATAGGAAATTGCCGTCAAATCAAGGTTTTTATAGGCAGAATAATGGGGGAATATCCCTGTGTCCTCGATTAATAAACCCATCCGTTCAAAATAGGCATGATTTCTTTCTACAGCATTATCGAATAAATGAATTTCGCCAGACGTAGGATATATAAGTCCTCCAATCATCTTTAGCAAAGTAGATTTACCTGAGCCATTTGGACCGATCAATCCGAAAATATCGCCTTTTCTAATTTTAAAATCGACGTTATTGACTGCCTTTTTTAATTTGAATTGTTTCGTGAGCTGTTTCACTTCAATAATTTCACTTGACATATCGGCTGCCCCCTTTGTAATGAATGTACTAAAGATAAGCTAATATAACGCCAAGAAAAGGTTAAGAAAGTTCAAAGAAACATGCTATTTACTTAACCGGAAGCCGATTCCCCAGACAGTATCAATGTATTTCTCTTCATCAAATTGCTTTATTTTATTGCGGATGTTGCTGATATGAACGGAAATGGTTTTATCCTCTCCCATGTATATATCATCCCACGCCAGCTCGTACAGGTCCTGTCTTGTAAATACACGTGCCGGGTTTTTTACTAAAAGTTCAATGATTTTGTATTCCTGTCTTGTCAGGTTTAATTCTGAATGGTGAATGGTAACACACATCGTTTCACTGTCTAAAACTAGGTTTTTATACTTATGTGTCCCGGGAGAATTACTTTGAGAATTTCTTTTTATATGTACATAGATTCTTGCAAGCAATTCTTCTACTTCGAATGGTTTGGTGACATAATCGTCGGCCCCCAAATCAAATAAGTTTAATTTATGATCCAGCTTTTCTTTGGCAGATAATACAATGACAGGGGTATCACAGTTCAAATTTGTTCTTAGTTCACACATAAATTCTTCCCCTGATAAACCGGGGAGCATCAAATCCAATATAATTAAATCATAGACCTGCTGATGCACGTTCATTTTTCCTTCACTGCCGGAAAAGCTTTGCGTGCATAGGAAATTTTCTTT
The DNA here is from genome assembly GCF_009389585.1 of Oceanobacillus sp. CFH 90083. Lineage (GTDB taxonomy): Bacteria > Bacillota > Bacilli > Bacillales > Amphibacillaceae > Oceanobacillus. The sequence continues at coordinate 57,087 of NZ_VIYG01000006.1, forward strand.
CTGTAGAACGTCGGATATAATATTGTTAATATGTACGTCGTCTTCAATAATTAGAATATGAGGCTGTTTCATTTCAATATCCATGTGCTTCCTCCCTTGGCATTTTTGTGAATATAACACTGATGCAAAAACGATTTTCTTCTAATTCAGCATGGACACGACCATTCATTTTTTCCACGAGTGATTTAACAATAGACAGTCCCAGACCGGAAGTAGGTTTGCTGCGTGAAGCGTCTTCTTTATAAAAACGGGTAAATATTTTGTTAAAGTTGACCAGCTCACTTTCTTTCAGCAGATTGCTAAAGTCCAGCCGGCTTTCCTGCTGATTTTCTTCATAACGAACCGTGAAAGTACCTTCTCCATGCAGAAAATAATTTTTAATAACATTTTCATAAATTCTTTCCAATGCATTTTCATTTCCCATGATATAAACAGGGGATTCTGGCAGAGTCAAGTCAGGCTCCATACCGATTTGCGTAAAGTCATCAATAAAAAAGAAAAGACGCTTGTTTAATGCGTTGATGATATCGGTCTGCTCAAGTTCTAAATGATAATCCGGATTTTCCAGCTTAGTATATAGAAATAATTCATCCACAAGTGTGATAATTTGTTTTATTCTCGTTTGTGCCATTGTGACATAGTGCGTTATTTCTTTCTTATTATCAGAGCGTTCGGCCAGCTGCAGATAACCGACAAGTGATGTCAGCGGGGTGCGGATGTCATGAGACAGACTGACAATTGTCTCATTAATTTCTTCGCTTTTCTTGATAAATTCCTGGTTTTGCTTCCTTTGATTGCGAAGAAGTGTATTGCAGATATCGGTTAATTGATAAATTTCTTTTGGCTTGATTTGTGTTTGAATAAATTTGAAGGAATCATGCTTTGAAATAAAAGCCAATTGATCGCTAATATCTTTTATTTGATTCTTATAGTATATCAGGTAAATAGTTTGGACCAGGAATGCCAGGGATACGATTGTCAGAGCGATAAGCATTTCTTCACTTCCTTTCCTTTCAAAATATGCTGATCTGCGGGCATAGGTAATTATAGTGAGAAATTCCTATGCCTAAATAGTTGGAATAGTGCTGTTATGACTGTTCTAGCATCTATGTTTATTTTGTATTCATTCCTGATAATTCTGTTTATTTTAATAATACCAAAATTTTAATTGACAGGGATACTTGTTTTATATAAAGTGTTCATTAACTATGTCTATAATTTATGTTTTGGTAAAATTCAGGTAATTCATATTAGATTGTAATAAAGAGGAGGAGAATCGTGAAACAGAAAAAGGAGCCAATAAAAAATTGGAGAATTTGGGTTGTTTTAATTGTATTGTTTGTTCTAAGTGTTCCATGGTATTTACCAACTGGATCCTATGAACCTTTTATTTTGGGAGTCCCTTATTGGGCATGGATTATTCTTGGGGTTTCCTTAGCCATATCTATCGTATTAACTTATATTTTAAAGCATCACTGGCATATGACCGATGAAGAAGAGTTATGGGAGGAGGAAGAGGAACAATGAATGATCTCGCTTTTTCAGGCGCTTCCGGTATTATTATTATGCTGTTCTATGGTTTTTTAATGCTATTGATCGGGTTTATTACATATTGGAAAAATAAAGGACTGCATCAATCAAATAAGGAATTTTATCTGGGAGGCGGCAACCTTAGTGTATTTGTATTATTCTTTACTTTCTTTGCCACTCAATACAGTGGAAATACGATTGTAGGCTATGCACCAACTGCTTACCGTATGGGTTTTTTCTGGATGCAATCCATTACCTTTTTCATTTTAATTGTCATAGGATATTTAATATTTGCCCCGAGATTGTATGTATTGAGTAAGAGGTATCAATTTATTACTCCATCAGATTATATTCAGAAACGATTTCAGTCTAAGGGCGTGACATTACTTGCTTCTATACTAATGTTATATGGATTGTGTAATTTTATGCTAGAGCAAATTATTGCGATTGGCCACGGTGTCAGCGGGTTAACGGGGGGCACGATTCCTTATCAGGCTGCTGTGCTGTTTTTTGTTTCCGTGATGGTTATCTATGGATGGCTGGGCGGAATGCGTTCTGTAGCCTATACAGATACCATGCAGGGAATTGCTTTGCTTGTTGGTGTAGTTATCCTGTTGATCGGATCAATGGTTTATTTTGGCGGTTTACCGAGTGCAGTGGAATATACGGCAACTGTCTCACCAGAGAAGCTTGGTGTCCCAGATAGCACGGGGCTGGTCAGTTGGTTTAGTATGCTCTTTCTTGTCATGATTGGAGCGGCGATTTACCCACATGCAATTCAGAGAATATTTGCCGCTAAAAGTGAAAAGTCTTTGAAAAAATCTTTGTCGTGGATGGCGTGGATGCCTTTTGTTACTTCTGGTTTTGTATTTATCATCGGAATTATTGGGATTCAAGCATTTCCCGGACTGAGTGAAGGAGAGTCAGAGCAGCTTGTCGGAATGATGGCAAATCATATCGCTATGCAGAATTCATTTTTTTATTGGGCAATGGTGATTTTATTTGGGGGAATTGTTGCTGCAATTATATCTACTGCTGATTCTGTTTTGCTGACATTATCATCAATTATTTCCAAAGACATTTATGCCACCCACATAAATAAACATGCAAATGAACAAAAACAAATTCTTGTCGGGAAAATAACCGGAGTAGTATTTGTTGTGATTTTAATGCTGATTGCCTGGTATCCACCGGCAACCTTGTATCGGATTTTCATCCTGAAATTTGAACTGCTGATTCAGATTGCTCCTGCGTTTATTCTGGGTCTCTACTGGAAAAGGCTTCATCGTCATGCTGTATTCATTGGTATGCTGGCCGGGACCATTATTGCTTCCATCATGGTATTTTCTGGTTTACAGCCTTTAGGCGTCGCAAGCGGGCTATGGGGACTGGCTGTTAATTTCGTTCTGTGTATCGTGCTGAGTTATGTGATGAAAGATTCAAAAACGGAGGTTGAATGGTTAAGAAAAGGAATATCCTAAAGGGTTATTTTGTTGAATGAAGCAGGAAACAGGTTGTATGGAGAATTACTTTAAAAAGATGATAAAGTTCGATATACAGATTGTCTCGTTTCCAGAATAGGGACACTATGTGATTTTTGATAGAAGGGGAGTAAAGCAAAACTTGTCTTTTCTCCCCGACCCAATTCTTATTTTACAATAGCAAAGTGTTTAATATTAGCTGAACTACTTAGCTGGCTTTCTTTTCTTAACAAAAAAACGGCTTTCTTTTTTTAATAGAGAATCGGCTAGAAAATTAAATTCCTGACTGCTAAATCTTCATTTTTCCAATAATGCATTATCTCTGTCTATCTAATTGACGAGTAGCGGTGATGCTTGCCCGCCGTAAATAATCGATAAATGATGCAGTGCCCTTGTACAGCCGACATATAATAATTTCGTTGCTTGCTCTGTACTTGGATAATGTTCTTCATCGACATCGACCATTAAAACAGCATCAAACTCCAACCCCTTTGATACATACACAGGCAATAAGGAGATTCCGCCTTCATATGATTTATCCTCCGTTGTAATCATTGTCAGCTCTGGAATCTTTTCTTTTAGTTCTGGATAAACCTTGTTACAATCGGCCTCGGATCTTAAAATAACTGCAATAGTGTTCATATCCTGTTTTTTCATCTCGTGAATCCAGCTTATGATTTTACCTGATTTATCTTCTGCTTCTACTTGTTGAATATGCACCTCCTCACCGCTTCGGAATATCGGCTCTGCATAGGCGGGACGATTGGCAAGATGACGGAGAATCGTGTTGGAAAAGGCAATAATCTCATAGGTGGAGCGATAGCTTTTCGTCATTTGAAAGAATTTTGCACGGGATATACCAAAAAGATCGATAAAGTTTTCCCACTTATCAATTCCTTCGTTGCTGTGAATGCCTTGTGCTAAATCTCCTAATATCGTAAAGGATGCTGTTTTGGTACGTGCGTTTAATACAGATACCTGATATGGGGAAAAATCTTGTGCTTCATCAATCACGACATGATCAAATCGTTCGTCTCTTTCTACCCCGTACCAATAATCATGAATATCAAGCAGGGGAGCCAGGTCATTCAATGTTATTTTATTCTTGGGCGGCAAAAGCTGAGGCTTCCCCATTCTTTTTAAGATTTGGGCGTAAAGCTCGTAAGGTTTCCTTTTTTTCCATTTCCGTAAATATCTGCGTAATTCCTTTTTGCCATCTTTACGAGCTTGCTCCTGCTCTTTTTTCTCTTCATACATCTTCGCTTCAATTTCTACCCAGCGTGTTAACTTTGCTTTCAGTCGTTCGTATTTCTTGATCACAGAGTTGCCTTTAAAATCTGCATCCAGCCAGTTTTTCATTTTTTCCAGCGACACACCCTGCCTGTTTTCCCAAGGAATAAAGTCTTCCTTGGGCAGCCATTCTTTTTCCAGCTGTGATAATTGTTCTCTGATTTGCTGTTGGAATGCCAACGAGCCTTTCCAGTTATCCTGCTCGGCTGTATCTGATTCAAAAAATGCTTTTCTTCTTTCACTGAGAGATTCCAGCTTGCATGCTGGGTCATCGATAATGGAAGTCATGACCCATTTTGGAAAGGTGGTCTGGACAATATCTCCGACGCCCAATTCGGGCAGCACCTGTGAAATATAATCAAGAAAGATGGTATTGGGTGCAAAGATAATCATCCGCTGTGCTGTTAATTGTTCCCGGTATTCGTATAATAAATAGGCCAACCGGTGAAGAGCCACCGTTGTTTTCCCGCTCCCGGCAACTCCTTGGATAATTACTGCCTTATTTAAGGGGTAGCGGATGATTTCATTCTGTTCCCCCTGGATGGTAGCAACAATATCACGAAGTCTATTATCTTTTTGGTCTTTCAGTTTATATAATAGAAATTCATCTCCACCAGCAGCCTCCTGCTCTCCGCGGATATAACGGTCTACCACCCTTTGCAGCTCCTGCTCATAGGTGACAATATTTCTTTTTAAGTAGATTTCACCCTCCACGATACCGTCTGGAGACAAATAATAGACATCATCTTCACTTCCGCTGAAGCCGTAGAATAAGCTGGCAATCGGTGCACGCCAGTCGGTGATCAGGACATCCCCGGTATTCTCATCAAAAACACCGGCTTTACCAATATAAGTGGCTGTCACTTCCTCATTATCTTCATCTTTAAAATCAAGCCGGGCGAAGTAAGGCTCTTTTTCAGCAATGGTTAAAGATTCTCTTAGTCGCCTTCGATTGTCTTCCAATACTTTTTCGGTAAAATCATCACCGAGATATTCAGGTATAGAAGCCAGTCGTTCGTATTGTTTATTGATAGCAGTTACTGTTTCAGATAAACGCTCTTTTTCTTTCTCAAATTTCATTGTGAATCCCTCCTTAACTGAATGTCTCGTTATTTTAGCAATAAATTTCAAGAAAATATAGACTTATATATTTCCTTGATGTATACTACTAAATACAGTAGTGCTAAAAATAAAATTACATAAAATGTAAAAAATTCCGGAGAATATGATAGACATCCTGGAGTTTTTTCTGTTTTTGTCCCAGCCAGCCCGGTTTGAAAAAAATAAATAGCTTTTATCATGGACAATACATCTGATACAGAGTAAAATATGGTTCTTGTTCAGAAAGAATATTGAAGGAGTATGCAGGATGGAAGGGAATAAATTATTATCATCATTATGTTATTTTAGTATATTTTTTGCGCCATTTTTATTTCCGATTTTAGTATGGATTTTTGGAGATGAAGAAGCAAAAACACATGCGAAAAAAGCCTTGTGGACACATCTTATTCCAATTATCGGAACGATTATAGCAGGAATCATTATCTTTTCAATTGGTATCGGACAAATTTGGACGGGTGATGTAAGTGGAGGATTGCTTCTCGCAACGGTTATTGCGGTAGCTGTTTGTGTTATCATTGACATTTATTATTTTATCTGGAATATAATTAAAGGAATTCAAGTACTGTCTGCATGATTTTTTCAATTAAGCATCATATACGAGCATTAAAGGAATCTATATGGAGTATCTCATCCTATATCGATTCCTTTTTGTTTTTATCACAAAACAGCTGAGAAAACGCTTGTTTCAAGAGACCCTGAAGGTGAATAAACATGGGGATGAATAGTAAATCGCTTTTTATTGCAGTTCCAAAAATATAAACTTTCTTACAGCCTCAGCGCAACGGTTTATTAGACCGAGTAATCCAGTCCCCTGTTTCAACTAAAATTGTCATCTATAGGCTTCATGACAACCAAGGTTTCTTATATAAGTGTATAAAAAATATAAATCGTAATAATTACTGTTTACACAAGAAGTTAAATGGTTTATAATAAATTTTATTCGTAATCATTACGATTATGATTGTTAAGAAATAGAAAATAAATAGCTAATATCGAAAGGAGTAAGTTTAGAATGGCTAAAAAGTCTAAAATTGCAAAAGAGAAAAAACGCCAGAAAATGGTTGAACAATATGCTGAAATAAGAAGAGAACTAAAAGAAAAAGGGGATTATGAAGCACTTCGTAAGCTGCCCCGGGACTCTTCACCGACACGTTTAAAAAGCCGTTGTGAGGTAACAGGCAGACCGCGCGGCTATATGCGGAAATTCGGCATGTCCCGTATTGCTTTTAGAGAATATGCACATAAAGGACAAGTACCAGGCGTGAAAAAAGCAAGCTGGTAACAGGCTTAGTGAAAATAGTACGGTATCATTTGTCACCGTGTTATTTTTCCGGTACCAGATCCTAGAGGACATGAAGGAAAATGAACATTCGTCAATGGCTGGCGATAAAATACATTTTCTTTCATGTGCATATGATGTGATTCGATAAGGAGGAAAAGTATTGTCACAAAAGACACCTATTCCAGTAACTATCTTAACCGGTTTTCTGGGCGCTGGTAAAACAACACTGCTGAATAAATTGTTACATGACCTGTCTGACCAGAAGGTTGCCGTCATTATTAATGAATTTGGAGACACCTCGATTGACAGTCATTTGGTAGTATCAACAAAAGAAGAAATTATTGAAATAAACAGTGGCTGTATTTGCTGTAATGTACGGGGCGACTTGATAAACTTATTAGATAATTTAATGGAACAGGAAGAAAAGCTGGACCGTGTTGTCATTGAAACAACAGGCATGGCTAATCCTGCCCCAGTTATTCAAACCTTTTTAATGGATGAGCAGACTGCAGATTCCTTTGAAATTGACAGTGTGATTACAATGGTAGACGCCAAGCATATCGGACAGCATCTGCAGGAAGAAGAGCCGGCCCAGCAGATTGCTTTTGCTGATGTTTTGCTTGTAAACAAAACAGACCTGATTTCAGAAGATGAAAAAAGGGAGCTCAAACAGCAGCTTTTGCATATGAACCCAAATGCCAAGCAGTATTATACTACTTATGGAAATGTCAAAACCAAAGATTTAATAGGGAAAAAATCCTTTGATTTAGATCATGCTTTAAACATTGATCCTAATCTGTTAAAAGAAACACATCACCATCATCACAATCATCAAGTGACATCCTTTGTATTCCAGGAAGATCGTCCGCTTGATTTAGACAAAGTGAATAAATGGTTTGCCTATCTGGTCCGTATAAAAGGAGAAAGTTTATACCGTTACAAGGGTGTACTTTTCATTAAACAGTTTGATAAAAAAGTTGTATTTCAAGGGGTACATATGCTGTTTGCTGGAACAGAGGGCGAGGTATGGAAAAAGAATGAAAAAAGACAAAGCGAGGTTGTCTTTATTGGAAAGCATCTTGACCAGAAAGAATTGGAAAAAGGCTTTCAATATTGCCTTGCTTAATTTTTGATGTCATAACCGTAATAGTTACGTTTTATGAGGGCGATGATGAAAAAAATATATGATGTCATAATTGTAGGGGCCGGCCCTTCAGGTATTGGTGTTGCGTCTATATTGAAGCAAATGAATGCATCCTACTTATATTCAGAAAATAAATTGGCATGCCTTTGCCTGGAAGGTTTCTGGTTCAATTAAACAATTTTTACTTCAGGCAATGCCGATATTTTTAGCTATCTGTCTTATAGCATCTATACTCCAGGCGATCAATGTTTTGTCTCTTTTCAGCTGGCTTGCCATGCCGGTATTATATTTATTTTCTCTGCCGGAAGAGGCAGCTCCGGGACTGATCTTTTCTTTTATCAGAAAAGATGGCCTGCTTGTTTTAAATGAGGGGCAGGGCAGTTTATTGATGGACATGTCACTCAGTCAGGTTTTTATTCTTGTTTACTTAGCATCTACACTTTTCGCCTGTCTGGTCACCTTATTTGCAATTGGCAGGGAGCTTGGCTGGGAAACTTCCTTGTCCATTGGCGGCAAGCAGATGCTGACAAGTGTTGTAAGTACAGTAATTCTTGCTGGAGGATTGTATTTCTTATTTTAAAAAGAGGAGGACAAATAAATGAAAAAAATTCCTGTTACGGTATTAAGCGGCTATCTAGGAGCCGGAAAAACAACTTTATTAAACCATGTCTTACATAACCGGGAAGGGTTAAAGGTGGCGGTCATCGTCAATGACATGAGTGAGGTCAATATTGATAGTGAACTGGTTCAAACGCAGGGCGGTTTTTCACGTACGGAAGAGAAGCTGGTCGAAATGTCCAACGGCTGTATTTGCTGTACATTGCGGGAGGATTTATTAGTGGAGGTTGAGAAGCTCGTAAGACAGGGGGAGTTCGATCATATCCTGATTGAGTCCTCTGGCATTAGTGAACCGATTCCGGTTGCTCAAACCTTCTCTTATATTGATGATACGGTGGGAATTGATTTAACACAATACTGCCGTTTGGATACAATGGTTACTGTTGTCGATGCGAACCGCTTTTGGCATGATTTTGGTTCAGGGGACTCACTGCTTGATCGGAAACAGGCTGTCAGCGATATCGATGAACGGAACATTGCCGATTTATTAATTGATCAGATTGAATTCTGTAATGTACTTATTCTCAATAAAACGGATTTAGTCAAAGAAGAAGATTTAGTAAAGCTGGAGAAAGTTATTCGTACATTACAGCCGGAAGCAAAAATCATCCGCACCCAGCATTGTGATGTTGATTTAAAGGAAATCGTTCATACCAATCTATTTGATTTTGAAAAGGTCAGTGAATCGGCAGGGTGGTTGCAGGAATTAAATGCAGGGATTGAAAATCACACGCCGGAAACAGAAGAATACGGGATTAGTTCATTTGTATACCGGTCCAGATTGCCATTCCATACGGAAAGACTGGTGAGCTGGTATCAGGATTTACCAAGAGAAATCGTCCGTATGAAGGGAGTAATCTGGTGTGCGACACATAATGATTTAGCTTTATTATTATCGCAGGCAGGCCCTTCTGTAGAGGTAGAGCCATTAGCCTATTGGGTCAATTCCTTGCCAAAAGCCCGACAAAAGGAAATATTAGAGCACAATCCGGAGGTTAGAGATCTGTGGGATTCGGAATTTGGAGACCGCCATACTAAACTTGTTTTCATCGGAATGGGTATGGACCGTGAACAGATAACGGAGGATTTAGAACGCTGCCTGTTGAGCGAGTCAGAAATGAGCGAGGACTGGTCAAGATTCAGAAATCCATTTCCTTGGCAGCTATCATAAAAAGGAAAGGGGCTGTAAACAGATGATTTTATCAGGACAAACGATAAAACAGCACGTATATAACAATCAGTTGTCTATTACTCCTTTTCAGGAATTAAGTATTCAGCCAGCCTCTGTTGATTTGCGGTTAGGGGCGGAATTTTTAGTCGTTGATGATATATCCACTCCTTATTTATCCATTGATAAGTTGGCAAACTATCAGGAAATAGAGATAGCGGATAAAGAAACAATAACTATTCCACCGCAATCCTTTATGCTGGGAACGACTATGGAGAACATCGGTTTACCTGATCATTTAACTGCTTTTGTGGAGGGAAGAAGCTCGATTGGCAGACTCGGTGTTTTTATTCAAAATGCCGGCTGGATTGATCCGGGATTTTCCGGACAAATTACGCTGGAATTGTTTAATGCGAACCGTGTACCTGTAAAGCTGCAAGCGGGAATGCGTGTGTGTCAGCTGGTTATCGCTGCGGTGGATCAGGAAACAGAAGGATACAGCGGAAAATATTTATTTCAGAAAGGTACAACGCCGAGCCGTGTATATTTGGATCAGGAAAGAAAGGGGAAAGAAGAATGAGCAATAAAATTCCAGTAACTGTTTTGAGCGGATTTTTAGGAGCGGGGAAAACATCCCTGCTCAATCATCTGCTTCAAAATCAGCAAGGCTTGAAGATAGCGGTTATCGTCAACGATATGAGTGAAATTAACGTTGATGCGAAATTGGTAAAGGAAGGCGGATTTGTCAGAACAGAAGAAAATATGGTGGAAATGACAAATGGTTGCATCTGCTGTACCTTGCGGGAGGATTTAATGGTCGAGCTTGAAAAATTGGCTAAACTCGATATCGATTATGTGTTAATTGAATCCAGCGGCGTATCAGAACCGATTCCGGTCGCCCAAAGTTTCGTTTATGCTGATGAAGAATTAGGAATAAACTTAAATACCTTTTTCCAGCTTGATACGATGGTAACTGTGATAGATGGACATCAGTTTTGGAGAGGCTACCAATCAGAGGATCTGTTGATGGACCGCCAGATGGAGGTTTCTGATGATGACGAGAGAGGGATTGTTGATTTATTGGTAGATCAGATTGAATTTGCCAATGTGATTGTTTTAAATAAGACAGATAAGATGTCTGATGAGGATATAACATCATTAAAGAGCCTGCTCTATAAACTGAATCCGGAAGCAAAATTTATTCCGGCAACGTATGGACAGGTCAATCCATTGGAAGTGCTCCAAACAGGCCAGTTTGACCTTGAAGAAGCAAAGCATGGAGCCGGCTGGATCAAGGAATTAAATGAAGAGCATATACCGGAAACCGAAGAGTATGGTATCAGCTCCTTTGTTTACCGGAGCAGAAAACCATTTCACCCGGAACGCTTTCAGGCATGGCTGGAGAATTGGCCAAAAGAAATCCTCCGGGCAAAAGGTTTTTTCTGGTTAGTCACCAGAAATGATGTAGCAGGGTTTTTATCCCAGGCAGGTTCTATGATGACGCTGGAAGGAGCAGGAAGATGGCTGGCAAGCTATTCCGAAGCGGAACAGGAAGCGTTAAAAGTCCAGGACCCTTCTTTGTTTGAGGATTGGGATGAACAGGCAGGCGACAGAATGACAGAGCTTGTTTTTATTGGCAGTGATATGGATAAGGAAGGGATTACAACGTCGCTGAATGATTGCTTAGTGACGGAAGAAGAAGCGGAGAATCCGGTCTCGTCCTTTGTTGATTTACTACCTGCTTTTCCTGCCATTTAAAAGAGAGATTCTTGGTAATGTTTCTTAATATAAGGAGGGGAATGCACGTTTTATGTATTCCCCTAAAACCGCTGTTCATGCACTGGAATAGAAGTGTAATATAATTTTGTTGGAAATCTTTTGTTTGAAAAAATCAATAAAATGACAATACTTATAGCTTATTCTATTTCTGAAATAAGCACTGTTTCTCTTATAAATCTTCCATTTTGTATTCGGAAAAACCTTCGTAATCATAACTGGCGTCAATCCCTTTCATAAATATATCCCGATCACCTGCTTTTTCTGTCAAGGCTTCTTTCAGGATATACTTTATCTCCCTATCTTTCACAGGACTGCGTTCCATAGCCATTAAATAGTCTTCTTTTGCAGGTTAAGTATATCATAGGATCTGAAATAACCTTTGGTAAGTAATATGATACGGTATTGTTTAGATTAAAATAAATTAATCAAGATGTTTTTTATTCATAAAAAGTAAAGAGAGCCGGCCGGTTCCTGAATTTTGTTGTTGAGAATAATCAAGAGTGTATAGGGGATAGTTATATAATACTGTTATTTTATTCAGGCATAATTTATGTCATACATTACTGTCAGATTTTAAACGGAGACATCTCATGGATGGGTTGTCAACTTTATCTTTATAAGTGCGAAATAAACAATTGGCAGTTCATCTATATTAGAATAAATCAATCATATGTTATGCTGAAGGAAACAAACTTAAACTTTTAAAAAATGAGGCGATTTGATGACAGATAAACTTAATCAAGGCTGGAATTTGGAAAATACCTATCAGCAATTGCCGGATCTTTTCTATACGAGGGTGAAGCCGGCAAAAGTGGAACAGCCTGCGTTAGCCGTATATAATGAAAAGTTAGCTGAAGAACTGGGACTGGCTGATTCTGTTTTTAAAGATGGAGCGGAAACCTTCACGGGTACTAAGCTGCCAGAAGGAAGTGCTCCAATCGCTCAAGCCTATGCAGGGCATCAATTTGGTTCTTTTACGATGCTCGGTGATGGTCGTGCTGTATTACTTGGCGAACAAGTAAATCCTGAAGGTGAGCGTTATGATATTCATTTGAAAGGTTCAGGAAGGACCCCCTATTCACGCGGTGGAGATGGACGTGCCGTACTTGGACCAATGCTGCGAGAATATTTAATCAGCGAGGCAATGCATGGGTTGGGGATTCCGACAAGCCGCAGCTTAGCTGTAGCTACAACCGGCGAAATGGTATTTCGTGAAACACCGCTGCCTGGTGCTGTACTGACAAGGGTCGCAGAAAGCCATATTCGTGTCGGAACATTTCAATATGCAAGACAATGGGGAAATAAAGAAGACTTACAAGCTTTGGCAGATTATAGTATCAAGCGGCATTATCCTGAAATAGCAGAGGATGAAGACCGTTATTTAGCATTTTTGTATAAGGTGGCTGACAGGCAGGCTGCATTAATTGCAGACTGGCAGCTGAAAGGCTTTATCCATGGGGTGATGAATACCGATAATGTAGCGATCAGCGGGCAGACCATTGATTATGGGCCATGTGCTTTTATGGATCAGTATGACCGGAAAACGGTCTTTAGTTCAATTGATCAGCAGGGACGATATTCTTATGGCAATCAGCCGGGAATCGGTGCTTGGAATATGGCGCGTTTTGCAGAATCACTGTTAATTTTAATGCATGATGATGAAGAACAGGCTATTCCAAAGGCGAAGGAAGCTGTAGAAACCTATGTGCAGTCAGTAGAAGGATACTGGTTAGATGGAATGAGGCAGAAGCTTGGTATAATTGATAAAGGTGATGATGATAAAACGCTGATTCAAAATTTGCTGGATTTGCTGGAGAAATATCATGTAGATTTTACCAATACCTTTCGTTCCTTAACCCTGCGGCAGCTGGATTCTAATTCCGTCCTTTTCCAATCAACTGCTTTTAAAGAGTGGTATGAGGTATGGCAGGATAAGCTCAAAAATCAGTCCGTTTCCATGGAGGATGCTTATCAATTAATGAAGCAGCATAATCCATCCATCATTCCCCGAAATTATTTGGTGGAAGAAGCTTTAACAGCAGCTGTTTCCCAAGAGAATTATGAGCCTTTCCACGCTTTATTAGCTGCTTTGGAAAATCCGTATGCTTATACAAAAGAGCAGGAAAAATATGCTGTCAAGCCGCCGGAGCAGGATTATCAAACGTTTTGTGGGACATGATCATTTGTTGTGAAAAATCAGAACAGGGAAAGCCCATGAAAGCTTCCATTGTCATTTTGAGTTCATGGGCTTATTTTGTTTTTTATTACCTTTATTGTACAATTTAAATTTTTATAAAAAACAACAACTAAGAAGACCCATAATTAATTATAGCAATCCATTTATATAAATTATCATACTATAATTCACATATAAATATAGCAGAATCCCCGGGAATAGTAAGAAAATTCTATTTTGATAGAAAAAATGTTATCTGTTTCATTCATCTCGAGTTATTGATAATCTATTCATAGAGGGTGTTTAAATCCTAAGTGAATAAATCTCATGATGTGTTTGAGTCTTAGAATAATTGTAAAGGGAAGTGACAAAAATGGAAGCCAAATATACAAAAGCCTATGCTGGAAAATTAGATGCCCGGGATGAATTAAGAGACTTTCGTAATGAATTTTATTTAAAAAATGAATGCGTTTACATGGACGGTAATTCATTAGGATTAATGAGTAAAAGAGCAGAGCAGTCTGTCTATGATTTACTGAGCTCCTGGAGAGAATATGGCATTGACGGATGGACAGAAGGGAATCACCCCTGGTATTACTTATCTGAATCGCTTGGCGAAAAAATGTCTGAGCTCGTTGGTGCAAGTAAAGGAGAAGTAGTAGTAACCGGCTCGACAACAGTGAATTTACATCAGCTTGTTTCTACTTTTTACGAACCGGCAGGAAACAGAACAAAAATACTCGCAGACTCGCTTAACTTTCCCAGCGATATTTATGCTTTAAAGGCACAGTTAAAAGGAAAAGGGTACAATGAATCCTATCTTATTCAAGTACAGAGCGAAGATGGGCACATGCTGGATGAAGAGACAATTATTGAAGCAATGACAAAGGAGGTTGCATTAATCGTTTTGCCGAGTGTACTGTACCGGAGCGGGCAAATCTTAGATATGGAAAAGTTAACCAAAGCAGCGCATGAACGAGGGATAAAAATCGGTTTTGATTTATGTCATTCGATTGGAGCTATTCCGCATCAGCTGCATGAATGGGATGTTGATTTTGCATTTTGGTGTACTTATAAACATTTGAATGGCGGCCCTGGCAGTGTTGCGGCACTCTATGTGAATAAAAAACATCTCGGTGCTTCTCCTGGACTTGCAGGCTGGTTCAGCTCAGATAAAGAAAAACAGTTTGATATGGAACACACATTGACACCTGCATCAAATGCTGGAGCTTTCCAAATTGGAACACCACATATTTTAAGTGCTGCTCCACTAATCGGCGCATTGGATTTATTCCATGAAGCAGGGATTGAAAAGATACGAAGGAAATCCTTGCAGCTGACAGCGTATATGATGGATTTAATTGAATATGAATTAAAGGATTTTAATTTTGTCATCTGTAATCCGGTAAATGATAAGCAGCGCGGCGGACATATTTATCTTGAACACCCGGAGGCTGCACGGATTTGCAAGGCATTAAAAATGAAAAAAGTTATCCCTGATTTTAGGAAACCGTCTGGTATCCGGCTTGCACCAGTAGCTTTATATAATTCATTTACTGATGTTTATGACTGTGTGCAAACTATGAAAAATATTATGGAGGATAAAGTGTATGAGCAATATTCCAATGAAAGGGAGGTTGTGTCCTGATGTCTAAATGGATTGATATTTCGCAGCCGTTGAATAATAATTTAGCGCACTGGCCCGAGGATGAGCCATTTCATTATGAGACACCGGTAACCAAAGAGATGACGGGCTCTGTCAATATCGGCAGAATAACAACAAGCGCACATATCGGCACCCATGTTGATGCACCATTTCATTTTTTAAATGATGGGAAACGGATACTCGACTTAGATATTGAGCGCTATATTGGTCCCTGCATGGTCATTGATTTAAGTGACTTTGATGAAATTGACAAAAATGCTTTAAGAGCAAAAGGACTTTCTCATGCAGAACGGCTATTAATTAAGACAGCATTGCCGAATCAACCAGAACGGTTCCCGGAAGAAGTACCTCCGATTACTGCAGATGGTGCGGCGTACATGCAATCACTTGGTGTAAAGCTGGTAGGCGTAGATACACCGTCTGTAGACCGGATCTCTAGTAAAGATTTGACGGGGCATCATGCTTTATACCAGCATGATATTTATATTCTGGAGAATGTTATGCTGGATCACGTAGAGGAGGGAGCCTATGAACTGATTGCCTTGCCATTAGCATTGGAGGAGGGGGATGGAAGCCCTGTACGTGCTGTCATAAAACCTATTGAGGAGCGTTGAAAATGAAATCGGTTAATCAACATAAGGCTTTTGAAAATGAAAAAAGTCTTCATACAGATTTTAAAGCAAAAATGACATACAGTGACTATTTAGGGCTGAATACGTTATTGTCCAGCCAGCAGCCTTTGAGCAAACATCATGACGAAAAGCTATTCATCGTTGTCCACCACGTGAGCGAGCTTTGGATGAATTTAATTTTGCATG
The DNA here is from genome assembly GCF_009389585.1 of Oceanobacillus sp. CFH 90083. Classification (GTDB taxonomy): domain Bacteria; phylum Bacillota; class Bacilli; order Bacillales; family Amphibacillaceae; genus Oceanobacillus. Next base: position 73,161 of record NZ_VIYG01000006.1, read on the forward strand.
AAATCTATTCTGCAATTGAGGATATACAGGCAGATAACCTCAGGTCTTCCTTTAAAAAGCTTGCACGGGTAGCTCAAATACAAGAACAGCTGAAAAATGTATGGGATGTCCTTTCTACCATGACACCAAGTGAGTATATGGAATTTCGAGATAAGTTAGGAAATGCATCCGGTTTTCAATCCTATCAAAATAGATTAATAGAATTTGCCTTGGGATATAAAACAGAATATGTTCTAAAAATATATGAAAAAGAGCCAGAGCTTCATCAGGCTTTACAGGAAGCGCACGATGCACCGAGTCTTTATGATGTTTCGATTCGGGCACTTGCCAGAGCAGGTTTCTCGATTGATGAGGATGTATTGAGCAGGGACGTCAGTATTACGTACAAATCTAATGAAAGTGTGAAACAGGCGTGGATGACTGTATACAAAAATGTAGATCAATATTGGGAATTATATGAACTTGCTGAAGAGCTGGTAGATATTGAAGATTTATTTCAACAGTGGCGTTTCAGACATATGAAAACAGTAGAACGGATTATTGGCTTTAAAAAGGGGACAGGAGGTTCCGGCGGTGTGAGTTATTTGAAAAAGGTGCTTGATCAATACTTCTTCCCGGAATTGTGGGAATTACGGACGGAGCTGTAAATGGGGATACTGTTTTAGTTGAAGAAAGAAGAGATTGGGCACGAAACTGCGTATGCAGGGTAAGAATAATAGCAGTTCTTTCTCTTCTTTCCGTCTTTCAAAAGTATATGCTTGATAACTGATATAGAAGTGTGTGTTCAACAAGTAATCAAATTAGAAGCAAGAAGATGAAGGCAACAGGTTTTTTACGAACGGGCTTGCGCGTGTTGTGATGATTTCTATGTTATCCGCACGATGCAGACAAACTTAACTAAAATTCTTAAATATGTGAGTATCGGACAAAACACGTTAACGCAGAGATTCGCTGCTTATCTTTGGGAGCTTTTTGAACATCCTCTAGAAGTGTTTTATTTCTTAATTCGATAATGCGAAACGGTTACTTCAGCTATTCTAAGGATTTCAAAGTGAAGATCTTCAGGTTCAATCACTTTCATTTGATTCGCGAATCCCAGGATATATCTTTTGGCCTCTTCCTGTGTATCAAAAGCTAATTTAACAGGTACCCATCCTTCTTTATCGATTGGATTAGACTTTATTATCCGTACAAAATGATTTGCAAAGGATAATCTCGGTAAAACTTCTTGAGCGACCTTTACCCATACTTCATAGGTCGGTAATGCTTTTATAAAAGCTTGCTTAGAAGTTTTCCAATACTGCGCAATGTCAAAGCTCTCAGGTCTTTCAAATGTTTCCTTCATCGGTGCAGCGGATTGAATCCGTGAAGCCCGGTAATTTCGAATAGCTCCATTTTCTTTAGCGGCAATTAAATACCAGCTACTGCCTTTAGCGACTAGTCCAAGCGGTTGTACGATATAATTATTCGTTTGTCCATCTGCGCGCTGATAGACGATATCCAATTTATAATTTTCCCATATAGCATTTTTCAAAACCTCAAAGGATGCTATTTTTTCTTTTGTATCCCGCCAGGAACTGGTATCAATATGAATGCGATTCCATACATCCTTTGCATTTTCGCGAAATATGGCAGGAAGGGAAGCGATCAGTTTATTTCTGGCATCTTCAGAAGTCCGGGTTAGTCCTAAGTCTTCAAGTAGTTGTGGAGAGCCCGGAACAAATAAAGCACGTATTTCAGCTTCCTTTAATCCGGTTAAATCAGTCTGGTATCCTTCGACTAAAGACCAGCCTCCATTTTTCCCGCGATCAGCAAAAACTGGAATGCCGGCCCCGCTTAAAGCTTCCATATCTCTATAAATCGTCCGTTCGGAAACTTCCAGCTTTTCAGCTAACTCTTTAGCAGTCATCTGTCCATGTGATTGCAACATTAAAAGAATAGATATTAAACGGTCGCCTCTCAATAAAATCACCTTTTTATATTTATTTAATTAAATATGACAATAGTTGTCAAGAATCCGTTTGTATAATGTAAATATATTCACACGAAAGGAATGAAATTAATGAAAAATCTTCATGGGAAAGTTGCGCTTGTTACAGGCGGGAGCAGAGGAGCAGGGCGCGGCATTGCGATAGAGTTGGGAAAGGCTGGTGCAATCGTATATGTTACCGGCCGGAGTGTAAAAGGGGCATCTACAAATAATTGGCCGGGAACGATAGATGACACTGTTTTGGAAATAGAAGCTGCGGGTGGAACAGGGATTGCAGTTCAGTGTGATCATACAAATGATATAGAGACAGAAGCCGTAATTTCTCAAATTCGTAAAGAGCAGGGAAGGCTGGATATTTTGATTAATAATGTATGGGGCGCTCATGATTTAGGAGTTGATGGGAAACCTTTCTGGGAGCTGCCATTAAAAAATTGGGATACAATGTTTACTGCAGGTGTGCGTGCTCAACTGGCAACAAATCATTTTGCAGTTCCATTACTCCGTGAAAATAAACAGGCACTCATTGTTCATACAACTTTCTGGGATCATGGCAAGTACACAGGACAGTTTTATTATGATTTAGCTAAAAATGCTTTGATACGGATGGCTTATGGACTTTCTATCGAATTAAAAGCAGATAATATTGCTGTTCTTGCTGTTTCTCCCGGATTTATGCGGACGGAGCTTGTATTGAAATATCATGATTCAGATGAATTACATTGGGAAGAAGCAGAAGATTTAAAGCAAACGGAAACCCCATATTATGTCGGGCGGGGCATAACTGCATTAGCAAATGATTCAAATGTGATGAAGAAAAGCGGCCAAGTGTTCAGAATTGGAGAACTGGCGAAAGAGTACAAATTTACAGATGTTGATGGGCGTTATATTCCACCATTTACAATATAGTTATGCTTTTTGTATCATTGTAAAAAAATTGCTTTTTAACCATGTAAGAATTGGTGATTTTAGTACTTTAGATTTTAGCGCAGTGTAGCTTGCTGTAAAGCTTCCACTTCAAAAAAGAGAAAATGGAGAATACGAAGAGGAACTCAAGCAGTAACGGCTTGATTAGTTCAAATGCCTTTAGATCATGCTTTTGGTACTGTCATTCATTGGGAATAAAAAACCCTGCCTGAGTGAATTTTTACTTTAGAAATGGACAGCTTGCTAATGATAAAATAATTAAATCCCCTACTCCATTACAGCGGTGATGCAGCGGGGGATTGTTAATATTATGGGATGAATGAACAAGAGAAGTGTTATGCTTGTTCAGAATAATGGCGGAGTTTTTTCTCATGCTGGGCAACTTTACTTAACAGAAAATCGGTAGTATTTTGCGTTTCTGTTAAATCTGTTCGAATCCCGTCTATCTTTTTTCCTAAGTGATCAAAGCCTTTGTCCATCCTGGTTTCCAAGTCTGCCCTCATGTTATCCATTTTAGAATCCATTTGTTCAAACCTCTGATCGATGTCATCAAACTTCTTATCAATGTGTTCAAATCTCTGATCAATGTCATTAAACTTCGTATTAATGTGATCAAATTTTTTATCAATATGTTTGGAATGAAGTTCTAAAGCATGCAATATTTCTTTTAACATTGTATCCTGTTCCATAGCTTTCACCTCCTTTTCCAATAGTATAAATGAATCTTTACAGATTGGGAAGTGTTTGAAAGAAATAATGGAACCAAGTTTGTGATGATATGGATAATAAATAACCCTTGAGAGAACGAAAATAAAAAGAAAATTATTTTTCGATGGCGATTTATAATGGATTTAAATGAAAATATGGAACCGTAGAACTTGCTTTAGAACAAAATGCTGCGTTTGTGTTTTTGGAGCCTTCGTGTTATATATTCGATGAATTACATACATTTTTACTATATTAGTATGGAAGAGCTAAAATAGATAGGTAAAATATCCATTTCTCTATTGCAATTGAAACCGTCATCATCTATAATGAAATTATTCAAAGGATTGTTACTGTTCGGCAGGCAAAACCTGGATTAATCGCTGAGGATTGTTAGGCTATCTGCCTGCAATTTTGGATTAATCCAGGTTTTTTTCTGAACAAGCAGATATCAGGGGAATTAAAAAATACTCTTTTCAGGTGTGAATGCAATTGAAAATTACGAAAGTACTAAATAATAATGTCGTTATGTCAAAAGATGAATCGAATCAGGAAATGGTTGTGATGGGCAGGGGGTTAGCCTTTCAAAAAAAGGCAGGCGAGGAAATTGACGCAGCTCAAATTGAGAAAACCTTTGTATTGGAGAATTCTAATGTTGCTAAGAAGCTTGCGGAATTAATGAAAGAAACTTCGGAAATATACTTGGATCTCTCCTATAAAATTCTTGAGTTAGCTAAAGCGAATTTGACATATAAATTGGATAATTATTTATATGTCGCCTTAACCGATCATTTAAGTTTTGCAATTACAAGACATAAAAACGGTATCGATTTGAAAAATCCGTTATTATGGGAAATTCGCAGGTACTATAAGCAAGAGTTTCAAATTGCATTAAAAGCGTTGGATATAGTGGAAGAGGGCACCGGAGTCAGGCTTGTAGAGGATGAGGCAGCTTCCATTGCTCTGCATCTGGTTAATAGTCAGCTGTCCGGGGAAAATATGGATACAGCAATCAAAGTAACGGAACTTGTTAATAATATTCTGAATATTGTCAGATATTTTTTCAAAATAGAGTTGGATGAGAATTCTATTAACTATGATCGATTTCTATCGCATCTCCGCTTCTTTGCTACCCGTTTCATTCGTAAAGAAAAATCAGGTGATACACATGATAATTTCCTGTATGAGCAGGTTAAAAAGAAGTATATAGCAGCATTTGAATGTACAGAACGAATTGCAGCCTACATTGCCAAAAACTATGATTGGGATATTTCCAATGATGAAAAAGTTTATTTAACATTGCATATCCACCGAATTACTAATCGGCATCAAATAGATACAACATCTTGAGGTAATAAATATTTGTAAATTGAATACTTACATTAGGATTGTTACTGATGAAGCAGGCAAAACCTAAGTTATCTCGCAGTTTAAGGAGCGGAGTCTCTTTATGCTGTGTGTAACTTAGGTTTTTTTTATGAACTATAAGGAGGTGGTTCCAAATAAAGCGTTCCCTATCACGGAATTATTTTACCTTTTAGGAAGTTTAAAATTATTACAATGAATTTCAGCGGGACGGGTAATACAGAGCCCCAATGAAGTACTTCCATGCAGTTGCAGATACCGCATATGTAATGGATCTTCTGTTTGGTACAAATTTTGCAGAAAATAAGAAATAACTTTATCTGATTGATTTTACTACATTAGAAAGAGGGGAAAACAATGAAATATGAGCAGCTAGCCAAAGATATTATCAAAAATGTTGGCGGAAAAGAAAACGTTTACAGTGTCGTTCATTGTATTACGCGTCTTCGCTTTAAATTAAAAGATGAAGATAAGGCGAATACAGAGGTATTAAAAGAAATGGATGGTGTTGTGACGGTAATGAAAAGTGCCGGTCAATATCAGGTTGTTATCGGCAATCATGTACCTGATGTGTATAAAGCAGTAGTGCAGGCTGGAGGTTTTGAGACGAGTCGACCTGTAGATGAAGACGATGGAGAGAAAGGCAGCTTACTTAACCGTTTTATTGATATGATTTCCGGTATCTTTACTCCGATTCTTGGTGTGCTGGCAGCATCCGGGATGATTAAAGGCTTCAATGCTTTGTTTGTTGCAGTTGGATGGCTTAGTGAAGAAGGCGGGACATATCAGGTTTTAAATGCAACTGGAGATGCATTATTTTATTTCCTGCCGATTCTTTTAGGGTATAGTGCGATGAAGAAGTTTGGTGGAACGCCTTTTATTGGGATGGTTATTGCCATGGCGTTAGTCTATCCAGCGCTGGAAGGAATACCTGGAGCGGAAGAACCGTTGTATACACTATTTGCAGGAACAGTGTTTGAGTCACCTGTCTATATAGAGTTCTTTGGCATTCCTGTTATTTTAATGACGTATTCTATGTCAGTTATACCAATTATTGTAGCAACATTTTTTGCAGCTAAACTTGAAAATAGGTTGGCCAAACTAACGCCAAATGTTGTAAAAATGTTTTTTGTACCTATGTTCACGTTACTTATTATTGTGCCATTAACATTTATTGTGATTGGTCCAATTGCAACATGGGCGAGCCAGCTGCTGGGACAAGTAACCATCTGGGTTTATGATTTAAGCCCTGTTATTGCGGGAGCTTTCCTTGGCGGTTTCTGGATGGTGTTTGTCATGTTTGGATTGCATTGGGGGCTGATTCCAATTGCATTTAATAATGTTGCTGTTACAGGATCGGATCCCATTTTAGCATTAATCTTTGTACATTCCTTTGCCTTAGCAGCTGCAGTACTGGCTATTTGGATAAAAACAAAAAATCAAACTACGAAAACATTGAGTGCACCCGCATTTATTTCTTCTATGTTTGGTGTCACCGAGCCAGCTCTATATGGTATTGCTTTACCGCTAAAGAGACCGTTTATTATCTCACTGATATCATCCGCAATTGGTGGTGCGATTATAGGATTATTTGGCACAAAAATTCATCTGCTTGGCGGACTTGGTATATTTCAATTCCCGGCTATGATTCATCCGGAAGAAGGGTTGAACACTGCATTTGTAGGTACGATTATAGCTGCCGGGGTTGGAATGGTTCTAGCTTTTGTATTGACTTATTTCTTTGGCGGTATTAATCAAAAAACAGATGCAAAGGCAACAGAAGGACCTGCTTCAAGAGCAGAGGAACCCGTTGTAGACGGTATAAAAAATGAGGATATTATCAGTCCATTAACAGGAGAAGTAATTGTGCTGGAAGAACTGGAAGATACGGCATTTGCTTCGGGTACGCTTGGACAAGGAATTGCAGTTGAACCAATGGAAGGAAAATTAATTTCACCTGCCTCTGGAACGGTCTCAGCGATCTTTCCTACAAATCATGCGATTGGAATTACAACTGAAGCCGGTGCGGAAATTTTAATTCATATCGGCATGGACACGGTACAATTGGATGGAAAGCATTTTACAGGTCATGTGGAGCAGGGAGCACAAGTGGACAAAGGGCAGCTTCTGATTGAATTTGATATAGAAGCAATTAAAAAAGCCGGCTTTCCAGTAACGACACCGATTATTGTAACAAACTCAGGTGACTATACAGAAATCACACCGACGGAAGCAAAACAACGGAAGCTTGGTGATCCGCTGCTTTCATTAAAAAAATAACGGATTGCAAATAGATGGGAGGAAAGTATGGAATTTGCCCTTTCCTTCCAAATACAAAATAAAGGAGTTTTTAATGATGTCAAAATTTCCAAAAGGATTTTTATGGGGCGGAGCAGTAGCTGCAAACCAGGTGGAGGGTGCATATTTGGAAGATGGAAAAGGATTAACTTCTGTTGATTTATTACCAACAGGTGCAAAGCGCTGGGACGTTATGAAAGGAAAAGTGGAGATCCTGAAACCTGTTGAGGGTGAATTTTATCCATCACACAAAGCAATTGATTTTTATCATCGTTATAAAGAGGATATTGCCTTGTTTGCGGAGATGGGCTTTAAAGCATTACGAATTTCTATTTCATGGGCACGTATTTTTCCAAATGGGGATGATGCAGCACCCAATGAAGCAGGGCTCCAATTTTATGACGATTTATTTGATGAAATGCGTAAATATGATATTGAGCCGGTTGTGACGATTGCTCATTTTGATGTGCCTGTCCATTTAATTGAAGCATATGGAAGCTGGAGAAATCGCAAGCTTGTGCAATTCTTTGAAACCTATGCAAAAACCATTTTCGCCCGTTATCAGGATAAAGTGAAATATTGGATGACATTTAATGAAATTAATATGCTCTTACATCTGCCTTTTGTAGGCGCTGGTCTAGTGTTTAAAGAAGGGGAAGATGAATTACAAATCAAATATCAAGCGGCACATCATCAGCTGGTGGCGAGTGCCTTAGCTGTCAAAGCTGGTCATGAAATCATTCCTGATGCAAAAATCGGCTGTATGCTGGCAGCAGGTACGACTTATCCGTATACATCGAATCCAGATGATGTTGCAAAAGCAATGGAAAGAGACCGGGAGTCCTTCTTCTTTATTGATGTTCAGTCCCGCGGGAAGTATCCTGGTTATGCCAAGCGCTTTTTGAAGGATAATAACCTGCACATTGAAATGGAAGAAAATGATGAAGAACTTTTGAAAGAGCACACAGTTGACTATATCGGTTTCAGCTATTATTCCAGCAGAACGACAAGCACCGATCCAGAGATTTTAAAGGATATTACAGACGGCAATGTATTTGCATCTGTTGCCAATCCATATCTGAAAGCATCGGAGTGGGGCTGGACTATTGATCCAAAAGGCTTCCGTATCACTGCAAATCAGCTTTATGATCGTTATGAAAAGCCATTGTTTGTCGTGGAAAATGGACTTGGGGCGATAGATGAATTAAATGCTGACGGTACAATTGATGATGACTATCGTATCGATTATTTGAAAGAGCATATTGCTGAAATGAGGGAAGCGATCGAGGATGGTGTGGATATTATCGGTTATACCAGCTGGGGACCGATTGACATTGTCAGTGCGTCAACTGGTGAGATGAAAAAACGATATGGCTATATTTATGTAGATCGTGATAATGAAGGAAAAGGATCATTAAAACGTTCGAAAAAGAAAAGCTTTGCCTGGTATAAGCAGGTGATTGCATCAAATGGTGAGCAGCTGTAATCTGAATGGATAATAATCATTTGACTATGAAGAGGTTGAGATTTTGTACAATATGAAAAATAGCGTATTAAAAAAGGAAAGTATATGTTGGGTATGACATATGCTTTCTTCTTCATTATCAAGAAGCCCTGGAACTTTTAGATAACGAGCAGCCTGCTTCAGAGAATTATTTGTAACAATCGTCTATATACTGAATATTTTAGAAGGGAGTAATGTAGAAAGGAATGGTACAATGAACGATCAGTCTGAAACGAACCCGCAACATGAACAGCCTTATAATCAAGGAGTAAACCCACATCGTGAACAGCTTTATGATCAGGGAGTAAACCCACAGCATGAGCAGCAGAGAACAAATCTACAACATGAAATGAACCCATACCCTGAGCGGCCTTATAATCAGGAAATGAATATGCAGTCTATGGAGCATAATCCTCATGCAAAACAAATGTACGATACATGTAAAAAATTCCATCTATACTTTGTACAAATTCAAACAACAGAAGGACAAATGTATGACGGAATTATTGAGGATGTAGATAATGAAGGGGTGACCATGCTCATCCCAGATGGTGATATGGAACGGGGAGAAGGAATGGAACGTCAATTTGGATTTGGCTACGGTGGATATGGTTTCCCAAGAAGATTTCGGCGTTTTAGACGTTTCCGATTCCCGTTTTTTCTGTTAAGCAGTTTATTTTTCCCGTATTATTATTAATATTTACTTTATCTATATTGTGCAAATAACCGCCAATCATTGGTGGTTATTTGCATTTCCTGCTGTTAATGAAAGCGGGAGAAGGATAATGCATAGAAAGGATTTTTTTGAGCCGCACGATAATTGCTTTAAAGCAATATGTTTGATGAAAAAGAGTAAAATTTTAGTCAAGAAATGTATTCTATCTATAGTCGGCACTCTCTTAGAAAGCAAAAATCTATGCTATAATGAAAAACAATTTAGAGGATGAGAGGGAGATAATTATTTGAAGAAAAATGTACTGTATATTGATGCTAACTTAGAAATTGAGTGAATAATCATTGGAAAAAGCGGGATATCCGTTTTCATTGATTACTTTCTGGGGACAATGCGGAATAAGAAGTGTCCCATCATAATTAAGGTGCCAAAAGAATGAAAGCTGAGATAAGGCAGACAGAGCAATTACCCTGTTTGGATATAACATGAGTTTTATCTGACTTTAGAGCTGCTATCATGTTAAAAAAACAAAGGAGTGAGGACCATTCCTAATAAAAGAATCCTGGCAATCAGTGATATTCATGGCTGCTATCAAGAGCTTGTACAATTATTAAAATTAAATGATTATAATCCGAAAGACGACCAGCTTATTTTGCTTGGAGACTATATTGACAGAGGTCCTGAATCAAAGCGGACAGTCGCTTATATCATGAAGCTGGTAGAAGAAGGAGCGATTGCTTTACGGGGAAACCATGATCAGATGTTCTTAGAGTTTATTTTTAGTGATGATCCAGATAAAGAGCGCCGCTATTTAATGAATGGAGGGATGACAACGCTGGAAACATATGTCGGGGAAGACTATTTTCCAGATGATGCTGCAGGAGAGCATTTACATTCTGCCAGGCAGCTAATCAAAGAAACAGATAGGGAGCATTTAGCGTTCCTGTCTAACCTGCCGTATTATTTTGAAACGGAAAAGCATCTTTTTGTTCATGCAGGCATCGACCCATCATTGGCGGATTGGAAGAATACTCCTGATTACGATAAAATCTGGATTCGTCATGAATTTCTGGGGTTTGATCACCCCCATCATTTTACTGTTGTTCATGGGCATTCACCCACGCAATATATTCGGGGCCGCAAAGACAATAGTATCTTTTTTGGCAATAAAAAGATTGGAATTGATGGGGCCTGTGCTTATGGAGGCAGATTAAATTGTTTAATTATTATGGAGGATTCGTATCAGACGACATATATCAGTAATGAAAAAGCATGAAGCTAAAACTGGGAAAATGTACGTATTCCATGTGCTGCTTAAGCCGTGGACGTACTTGTTACGACTGTTTCACGTCCGTGGAATAATCAAAAGTAAAGGCTGTGAAACAAGTGATGATAGAATCGGTTTATATTCCTCATATGAATAGTGAAGCAGCAAGGTCCTGTATGCTGTTTTCTGTTTAGGGAATCTGTGTTTTTAAGGGGATAAAAACAGCCTGGATTTAGCAAGAAATAGTAGAATATGGTGGATCATGCCTTTTCAGTTACACTCCTGCTCCTATTCAGCTTCCATGCTAAATCCATCAGCCTGTTATATATATTGAGTTTACATTCTGATATCGTTTTCAGGTCAAGATTTTTTTGTACTTTAATAAAGTATGAAGCATTTTAGGAATAAAGAGAGATAAGAACTGCAGCAAATAGAGTACAGCTCTTATTCTTCCCAGTGCTTATTTTCAATTCAAAAATACTTTTCAAATAAAATTGTATTTGTTATAATAGAGCAAACGTTCTCTTTTAGAATTGACAAACAAAAGAAACTGCCTTGAATAAGCAGTTCTTTCAGATGAGAGGTGAGTTTAATGAAGCAGGGGTCGCTTTTTGAAGAGGATAATAAGAGGAATTCGCCACTTGCCAGCCGTGTCCGACCGAAAACACTGGATGAATTTGTCGGTCAGCAGCACTTATTGGCTCGTGGGAAGGTCCTGCGTGAAATTATCGAAAATGATCAAGTTACTTCTATCATTTTTTGGGGACCGCCTGGAGTTGGTAAAACGACATTGGCTGAGATTATTGCAAGTAAGACAGAATCAACATTTATTAACCTGTCAGCTGTAAACAGCAGTATTAAGGATATCAAAAATATGATGAAGGAAGCTGAAGCAAGACGAGATTTAGGTGGAAAAACAATAATTTTCATTGATGAAATACACCGGTTCAACAAGGCACAGCAGGATGCATTTCTACCTTATGTGGAAAATGGCAGTATTACTTTAATTGGAGCGACGACAGAAAATCCTTCTTTTGAAGTAAATGCAGCATTGTTATCACGCAGCAGGGTTTTTGTTTTAAATCAGCTGAAAGTCGATGATATTGTAAATCTTCTAAAGAATGCAATATATCATCCGTATGGATTCGGAGATAAGCATATTCAGATAACAGAGCAAAGTTTAACAGCTATCGCAAAATTTGCTAATGGAGATGCAAGAAATGCTTTAAATACATTAGAAATGGCTGTTTTAAACAGCACGACAAGCTCTGAAGGCTTTTGTGTTAATGAAACAAATTTGGAGCAGCTGATTAACCGGACCTCCTTTCTATATGATAAAAGCGGTGAAGAGCATTATAATATCATTTCCGCTTTGCATAAATCAATGCGAAATAGTGATGTGGATGCAGCAGTTTATTGGCTGTCAAGAATGATGGAATCAGGGGAAGACCCGATGTATATTGCAAGGAGGCTAGTTCGTTTTGCGAGTGAAGATATCGGTTTAGCGGATACACGTGCTTTAACCATTACAACTGATGTATTTCAGGCCTGCCGCTATATCGGGATGCCGGAGTGTGATGTTCATCTGACGCAGGCTGTTATTTATTTAACGCTGGCGCCGAAATCAAATGCTGTGTATCAAGCGCGGCAGAAGGCTAAAAAGGATGTAAAGGAATCTTTAAATGAACCGGTTCCTTTGCATATCAGAAATGCACCTACGCAGCTAATGAAGGAACTGGATTATGGAAAGGGTTATCAATATTCACATGATGAAACAGATAAATTAACAACGATGAAAACAATGCCTCCCTCGTTGGAAGGGCAACAATACTATTTTCCGACAGATCAGGGAAATGAGAAAAAATTTAAAGAGCGGTTGCGTTATATTAAAGAGTGGCATCAGAGAAATGATTAGGACAGAAATTCAAAATAGAGAAGTAACTTCTACACTTGAAAGTAGAACAGCAAATGAAGAAGTTACTTTTATACTGTGATTAACTATTATATCTCCGGCTGTTTAAGGATTTTCCGGAGCGGCTGCCGCACGAGCAGAAAAACTGCTATAGAAATAAATACCACAGCCAGGCCATATAAAAAGCCGGCCAGTACATCTGATGGAAAATGAGCGCCTAAATAGACACGGGTAAACAAGATAAAACCTATCCAGACAATTGTAATAAAGCCAATAATTACTTTTTTCCAGATTTGAATCGTGGTCAGAATAAGTACTATACTAATAAAACCATAAAAAATGCTTGTCGCTGTAGCATGACCGCTTGGGAAGCTTTCATTTGTTTTTTCAATGAGCTGTAAAAAAGCTGGACGTTCTCGGTCAAAGCTCTTCTTTAACACCTTCCCGCCGATTGCAGCACAAAAAAGAATCGTGCCGCCAAACCATAATCCTTCTGCAAATTTCCGCTTGAAAAATAATACAATACAAATAATGATTGTTAAGCCGATAACCGCTTGCATACTTCCAAGTTCTGTAATGATCATGATGAAGGCTGTTTTCTTTTCAGAAACAGAACCTTGAATTCGGTCAATCCATGATAAATCAAAAGATTTAATCCAATTGCTTTCCAAATATACTCCCCAGGCTATTACGCCAAATAGTAATAGGCATATTATTCCTGTTATTAAAAAAGGAGCAGGAGCTCTATTTCGTAATCCCAATGGTATAACCTTCTTTCACTCTATATTTTTTCATGCACTGATAATTGAAATATCAAATTCTCATTGTACATAATAATAAGCTTTTGTGCATGGATATAAACGAAAAAGTTATGTTTAACCTTTTATATAGAAAGGAAGAGAAACATAAAGCGTATATTTTAGCTTTGAAAATAAGTGAAATCAAGGAGGAAATAAAAAATGAAGCAAGAGCAACTATTACTGCAGGAGCGTCCCAATGGACTGCCAGATGAAAATACGTTTCAATTTAAACAAATAGAGATTACAGAACCGGCAGAGGGAGAGCTTTTACTGAAAACGTTGTATGTATCTGTTGATCCATATATGCGGGGAAGAATGTCTGATGCTCCATCCTACGCAGAGCCTTTTAAGCTGGGCGCTCCGTTAAAAGGAGGAGCAGTCGGTCAAGTTGTTCAGTCAAAAAGCAGCCATTTTGAAAAAGGTGATATTGTAACAGGTATGTTTGATTTTCAGGAATATAATGTTGTACAAGCAAATCAGGTACGAAAAGTCAGAACAAAAGGATTGGATCCCAGCAATGCGCTTAGCGTACTGGGAATGCCTGCACTTACTGCATATTTTGGAATGATGCATATTGGCAAGCCTAAACAAGGGGAGACGGTTGTTGTATCTGGGGCAGCAGGAGCAGTTGGACAAATTGCAGGACAGTTAGCTAAGAAAGCAGGAGCCCGTGTAGTAGGAATTGTTGGATCAGAGAAAAAAGCAGCTTATATTACAGAAACACTCGGCTATGATGCAGCTGTTGAATATAAAAAAGGAAATGTTGCCGGGCAGCTTCAAGAAACATGTCCAGATGGAATTGATGTATATTTTGAAAATGTCGGCGGTGATATATCTGATGCTGTTTGGCCGCTTTTAAATGTATTTGCCCGAGTTCCCGTATGCGGGGCTATTGCTTCTTATAATTTAAAAGAAGGGGAAAAGGACACTGGTTTGCGAGTTCAACAATTTCTTATTAAGTCTCGTGTGAAGATGCAAGGTTTCCTGGTCGGCGATTTTTCCGAGCATTATTCGGAAGCTTACAAAGCACTTGAAGAAGCAGTTTCCAAAGGAGAAATAAAATTTGAAGAAACTATCCTTGAAGGATTTCATTCCATTCCAGATGCTTTTCTAGGGTTATTTTCCGGTGAAAATATTGGCAAACAGCTTGTAAAAGTTGGAGATATGGATTAGGTTAATGGTTAAGGAAGCCGCTTGTTTTATGAGCTTTGACTAAGCGGCTTCCTCAAACGATAGGTCGGAAAGTGCTGAAACATTTTTAAGACTGGATCTTTGGTGTATGCTTGAAAAAATGTTACTGGGTACTTATACATCTTTACACATTGCTATATCGCTTTTTCTCATTATTTCAGGCAAACGGTGTAATCTATTAGTTATATATTCCCGGCTTATTTTTCTTTGATATTGTGTATTCTTTTAGTCACTGTTGTTAATCGCTTGGCTTTTTTTAGCATTATCAACAAAGTCTTTCGCTTCTTTTAATCCAAAACCTGTTTGTTCACGAACGTATTTAACTGCTTTAATGTCACCAATACCTGATTGAAGCATCTCTTGCACTTTTGACAAAAGTTCTGCTTCTGAAACAACCGTATTTGTTTCTAAATTTCCTTCAACGAGATCCTTTGCTTCCACCAAACCCAGCCCGGTTTCTTCACGTACATATTTAATCAATTTGATTTTGTTCTCACCAGCTTCGAGTTTCTGCTGAACTTCAGGGAGAATCTCTTCTGGCGTTCTCAGCTCTTTTTCCAGTTTATCCTTATTCCGATTTCGTAACGAGAGCAGATAGATAACAGCAATAACAATGATTGCAATTAAAATAATTTCTATGGACATAAGTAATCTCACCTCCAGTATTTTAATGTTGTATATGAATCATAGCATAGGTGTTTATACCAATGACTTTCCTGCATGATCTACGGATGGAGGAAAGTTCTTGGAGTGAAGTATATCACCTGACCGGCTGTTCCTGAGTCAGCTGGGTTTGAAATAATAAAAAATAATTATCTTCAACGGTAAGGAAATTTATTTTCTCAAAAAATGGATAAGATAAGTATCTCATCCATTTTAAAAGCTGTATGTATTTTTACTGCTTCCCATAAACAGGGTTACAAAAATACTTGCAATACTTAAAATTGTACCGGTGATGGCAGCAATCGTGACAGATATTCCTGCCGATGCAAAAAAGCTTGCCAGAATCAGTCCGATAAAAGCAATCGCAATGAAGCCTTGATAGATTGCTGAAATAACCCTTACAATAAAATGCTGAAAGAATGCTAAAAGGAGCGGTGGTAAAAAGAGAACAACTACCATCCCTATTGAAATCAATAAGCTGACAGGTTCGTCATATGAAATGGTATCAGGACCTGTCGGATATCGGGCTGTTAATAAAATAGCAGCAATTGCAGTTAGTAAAGTCAGTACAATCAGCAGAATTTTTTTAGACATCAGATAACCCCTTTCTCCTACTTTACTATAACATATATTGTTATGAATTCTATTGTTCAGCTTACGTTGTTTTTAGTTAAATAATGGAAAAGTCAGATGTATTGATAAAATATTAACGTACTGTCCAGATTGCTTTTATCCAGAAGTTCTTTAAAATTTTTACGAATCAGGCATAAAAATTTTAATTGAAAGGAAAGGTATCTATATGTTCCATATATCCATGTAACAGGAGGAGATGAAGAATGGACAACGATATGTCTTACGGGACAGATGATAAATATATTCCTGCAACATCTGTAAATAGTGGTACAGGCATCGAGGTAGTGCCAGATATTTATTGTTACACTATCCAGATCGTTAACATCTGTATTGTTGAGGATCAGCAAACCAAAAAATTTGTATTAATTGATGCGGGGATGCCTCGATCAGCAGATAAAATTATATCGATTATAGAGGAGCGATTTAGTAAGGGCAGCCGACCTGAAGCAATTATTTTAACGCATGGCCATTTTGATCATACAGGAGCCGTTATTGACTTAGTGAAATATTGGGATGTACCAGTCTATGCTCACAAGTTAGAGCTTCCTTTCTTAACTGGAAAAAAGAATTATCCTGAACCTGATCCAAGTGTTGAAGGAGGGCTGGTAGCAAAAGCTTCTTCTGTATTTCCTAATGAATCCATCAACCTGGGGAGAAACATCATGGAGCTTCCGGCTGATGGGAGTGTTCCAGAGCTTCCTGGTTGGAGATGGATACACACACCTGGGCATGCACCAGGACATATTTCCTTGTTTAGAGATGCAGATCGTTTCCTGATTGCTGGTGATGCTTTTGTTACTGTCAAACAGGACTCATTATATAAAGTGATGATACAGGATCGAGAAGTGCACGGACCGCCAAGGTATTTCACTACAGACTGGAAAGCTGCAAAGAAATCTGTTCAAATGCTTCAGGCTTTGAAACCAGCTAATGCAGTAACTGGTCATGGAGAGCCGGTGTATGGAGAAGAACTGTCTGAAGGCCTTAAGAAATTAGTGAATACGTTTGAACAGACAGCTGTACCCGATTTTGGAAAATATGTGAATGATAAAGAAGATTAGCCTGTATAGTTGCTTTTTCAGAGAAAGGTATCTCTAGACTTTTTTCCGAAAGAGCAACTTTTTCTTTTTGCATATAAAAATTACTTGAAACACGCTCTATATCGTCTGATTTATTTGCAAATTGACAAAGTGATAATAGTTAAAAATTGAAAATATACATATATGTCGTTATAATTAAATTATACATACATGTATAATTTATAGTTGGAATAAGAAAGTAAGAGTAAGCAACTATCCATTTTTTTCTTTAGAAATATTAATACACCCATCCGTAGAAAATAAGGAGTGATTTTCTTGCTATTTCAATCAGAAAGAATTCGCTTAAGAAAGGTGATCAAAGAAGATGCTGCACTTTATCACAGATGGAGAAATGATGTGGAGGTGATGCATTCAACAAGTCCAGCTTTAGATGTCTATCCAATGAAAGCTACGGAAGCTTTTATGGAGTATGCTATCTTAGGATCAGATGCTTCCAAAGGCTATATCATGTTGGATAAGGAAAGTGATGTGGCCATTGGTATTATCTCCTTAATCAATATAGATTATAAAAACAGGAATGCGGAGTGTATCATTGATATTGGTGAGAAATCATATTGGGGGAAAGGATACGGAGCAGAAGGTGTAAAGCTGTTGCTGGATTATAGTTTTTATGAATTGAATCTGCATCGAGTTTCCTTACGGGTATTTTCATTTAATACGCGAGCAATCCATTTATATAAAAAAATAGGTTTTCAAACAGAAGGGAAGAGCAGGCAGACACTTTTCCGGGACGGAAGCTGGCATGATGTACTGCACATGGGAATATTACAGCAGGAGTATTTTGAGCTGCAGATCCAAAAATCAGATGCAATCAAATAATGATAGACATGATAGACAATATAGACAAGCTCTGATAGAAAAGAGCTTGTCTATATTTGTTCTTCATCCGTGTTAAAAAAATATAATTGTCATAAAATGGACAATCAAATATATGTATAAAATGAAAAAATAAAGTATATTCAAACTGTGCTTGATTTTTAATCAGAAGGTAACTATTTGTAAGTACAAAGATGAATAATATTTCTTTTTGTGTTATATTTATCACGGTATAAATATTTAAGGTAGGACGAGTCATCGCAGTCTTGGCTCTGTTTGGTAAAAAGTTTTATTTTATGAAAAATAAGGAGTGATGCTATATGAAAAAGTCGCCAATGAAATTGATTGTGGCGATCACCTTAATTGTGATTGCTCTGTTAGTACTGATTGTTGTACTGGTAAATCAGAATTCAGGCTCTTTTGGTCAAGTATTTGATGATGCGCCATCGATAGAAGGGCAGCCTACTCTTGGTGATCCTGATGCACCGGTAACTATCGTAGAATTTGGTGATTATAAATGCCCTGGTTGTAAGGCGTGGAATGAAGCCTTCGTACCTCAATTAGAAGCCGATTATGTCGAGAGCGGTCAGGTACAGATCGCCTATGTTAATACGATGTTCCAAGGAGAAGAATCCAGGTTGGCTTCCTTGGCAGCTGAAATCGTCTATGAGCAAAACCCTGATGTCTATTGGGATTTTCATAACGCTCTCTTTGCAGCCCAGCCGGAGGGGCAAGGTGTATGGGTAACAGAAGATAGAATTGAGGAAATTGCCAATAGTGTAGACGGTGTTGATACAGAAGCGCTTATGGAAGATATAGAAAATAATACGAAGATAGATGAGTTAGAGAGGGATTCAGAAATGGTATCTGATTACAACGTGAACTCAACTCCTTCGATTATGGTAAATAATATTATGATAGACGGTGAAGAAACATTTAATTATGAATTTATTCAAGAAGCCATTGAATCTGAATTGGGTGAGTAATATGGATAAATCTGATTTGAGGCAGTTTTACCTTTATTTTGCCTGGTTAGTTGCTAGCATTGCAACATTGGGGAGTCTTTATTTCAGTGAGATAAAAGATTTTATTCCTTGTGAATTATGCTGGTATCAGCGGATTGCGATGTATCCTTTAGCTGTCATACTGGGGATAGCTACTTTTAAAAAGGATTTTAAGATCAAAAGATATGTGCTGCCAATCGCTGTAATTGGCTGGTCCATTTCCCTTTACCACTATCTTCAGCAAAAGGTACCGGGCTTTGCACCGTTAAAACCGTGTGTAGGCGGCGTGCCTTGTAATATGGAGTATATTAATTGGTTAGGTTTTATGACAATACCGTTTTTAGCATTTGTTGCTTTTACACTAATTATTATCTTCATGTTACTTATAAAACCAAATAAAAAGTAAGCACAAGCCATCGGTAGATTTATCGGTGGCTTTTCTATTGGAATCAGCAGGCATTGCTTTGAATAGATAATCTGATAGACTCGTAAACACGCACTATAAGCAACAGGCGCAATATCGTACAAGAAAAAATAAAGAATAATTGCTATTTTAAAGAAAGCTAAAGAAGTGTGAGGAGAGAAGCGCATGATAAATGAAACCCGAACGATTTATTTAAAAATGTACGGGAGTTCTATTGATAGGCTTTGGTGTCAAAACAGTTATTTAAAAATTTTTTCTGCAAACGATATTTTACCAGATTTCGTTCTCTTCCTCTATTATTTTCTAATAATAAATATGCTTCGTAAATGCAAAATAAAAGATTTAAAATATTTAGAGACAGAAATGAATTTACCGCATCGAATATGTTATGATGGAATATAATCCAAATACGAGCTTGGATGTTGGATAGAACTGGTAAAGGAGTCAGAGGATAATGACAGAAAAAGAATTGGAAATTTTGAGAATTATAGAAGAAGATGCACGAATTGATTTCAATACATTAGCAAAAATGACAAATATAAGTGAGGAAGAAATTGAAGCGATTTTAAAGAAATTAGAGAAAAAGAAAGTTATCTTAAACTATTCAGCTGTAATTGATTGGAGCAAGGTACCACAGGCTGAGCAGGTAACAGCGATGATTGATGTAAAGGTAACCCCTAAACGCGGAGTCGGATTTGATGAGGTCGCAGAAAGAATTTACCGTTTCTCTGAGGTACAGGCATTATATTTAATGTCCGGAGCTTATGATCTTCAAGTGGTTATTGAAGGAAAGACAATGCAGGAGATTGCCCGTTTCGTTTCTGAAAAACTTTCATCCATAGATTCTGTGATTTCCACAACAACACATTTTCAATTGAAGAAGTATAAGCATGACGGCATTATTTTTGAAGAAGGCGAAGAAGATCGCAGAATTGTGGTGACACCATGAGTCAAGTAAACGTAAAAACCAAAAGCCGCTTATCGTCACGGATACAAGATATTAAGCCGTCCGGTATCCGGAGATTTTTCGATCTGGCCTCTTCTATGGATAATATTATTTCCTTAGGTGTAGGGGAGCCTGATTTTACAACACCATGGAACATTCGTGAAGCGAGTATTTCATCCATGGAAAGAGGCTTTACTGCGTATTCAGCAAATGCTGGTGTACTTGAATTAAGGCAGGAAATTACCAAGTATATGTATCAGCGCTTTGATGTGGACTACGATCCTGAAACAGAGGTGCTTGTAACAGTCGGTGCAAGTGAAGCAATTGATATTGGCTGCCGGGCCATTTTAGATCCGGGGGATGAAGTCATTATTGTAGAGCCGGGATTTGTGTCCTATTCGCCGCTCGTATCAATGGCAGGCGGTGTTCCGGTTTCTGTAGGAACAAAGATAGAGGATGACTTTAAAGTATCAGCAGAACAGATCCGGGCTGCAATTACAGAGAAAACAAAGGCATTAATGATCAGTTTTCCGAATAACCCGACTGGCGCCGTCATGTTAAAAGAAGATTTGCAGGAAATAGCAGCTCTTGCAGAAGAGCATGATTTAATCGTATTTTCTGATGAGATTTATGCAGAATTAAGCTATGATAATAAGCATTTCAGCTTTGCTGCTCTTGAGGGAATGAAGGAGAGAACCATTTTAATATCCGGGTTTTCCAAAGCCTTTGCGATGACAGGCTGGCGTTTAGGCTTTGTGATGGCACCGCCTGATTTATTGGCTGCTATGCTGAAGCTTCACCAGTACAGCTTAATGTGCGCACCGACAATGGCGCAGTACGGAGCGCTTGAAGCCTTGAAGAGCGGGATGGATGATGTGGAGAGAATGATGCAGTCCTATAAGCAGAGACGTGGATTTTTTGTAGAGTCTTTTGCAGAGATGGGCTTAGCCTGTCATATGCCTGGCGGTGCGTTTTATGCATTCCCGTCGATTAAAGCTACCGGATTAACCTCCGAAGAATTTGCAGAGAAATTATTGTATGAAGAGCGTGTCGCGGTTGTACCGGGAAATATCTTTGGTGTTGGAGGAGAAGGGCATATCCGTTGTTCATATGCAACTTCGATGGAAAATCTTCAGGAAGCTACCAAACGGATGAATCGTTTTGTCAGTAAGTATTTGTGATTATAAATAATTTACGGGGTGAAGGAAAAACTTCATTGATAGGAAATCCCCGATGATTGTTTTCCATTTCAAACAATCATTGGGGATTTATTTTAAACAATAGAAAAAAGGTTGATGAAATATCATTGGCATTTATATATATACGTATTTCGTATTTAGCCTTTATTAATCTTTAACCACCAACCCAATCAAAGAAGCAAACTGAATTGCCTGGTAAGGAGAAACCTTACAGCCTTTTAAACTTTCTAAAGAAACGGTCAATGCTTCAAAGCTGGACGAGCTGATATCAATTCCTTTCAAAGAAGTCTCTTCAAAGTTAGCTTCATTTAAGTCGCAACGGTGAAACTCGATTTGTTTGAATTTGCAATTATAAAAGTCTACATTAGTTAATACAGCTTGATTAAATATGACCTTTTCCAGCTTGGCATTTCCAAAGGTGGCCAGATTTAAGGTGGAATCATCAAATCGGACATTGCCAATAGAGGATTCCGGGAATTCACAGCCGACCAGCTTGCAATGAATAAATTCTACACGATGTATAGAAGATTTGGTAAAGTTTACATTAGATAAATCGCAATTTTCAAATCGGACGTCTGTCAGTTCTATATTGCTGAAGTCTGTTTGGTTGAATTGACAGTTTTGGATGACTGCATCGAAAATCCGTACACGTTCGACAGCTTCATTAGTAAACTCAGCTCCAGTAATTTCGCACATTTCCAGTAAAGGGTCTTCCTCATAAAAAATATCAGTAAATCTTTTTTCTGTGAGAACAGGAGAGATTTTTGGGATAGCTATTTTCATGTTCTATATGCCTTCTTTCTTTATAATTATTTTACTTGCCCGCACGGAATCCGGGTTTGCCTCCATCATAACATATTATTGTTTCCGTGTTTTTTAGGCAGTGGTATACTTATTATAATTAAATAAAACCGTAAACGAAAAGGGGAAGAGCAGTCAAATGGGAAGAGCAGAAGCAGCAATTTTCACGAATATGTGCATGATTGAAAATGAAAAGGGCCAGATTTTGGTTCAAGACAGACAAAATAAAAATTGGCCGGGGATTACTTTTCCAGGAGGACATATTGAAAAGGGTGAGTCCTTCCATGACGCAGTGGTACGGGAAGTGGAGGAAGAAACAGGCTTACATATTAAGCATCCTGTGCTATGCGGAACGAAGCAATTCCAGACAAATCAAGATGAAAGATATGTCGTGTTGTTTTATAAAACAAATTCCTTTTCTGGAGAATTAACAAGCTCTGATGAAGGAGAGGTATTTTGGATTGAAAAGGACGCGCTGACAGATTATCAGCTGGCTAATGATTTTTTGGAAATGTACAAGGTGTTTGTAGATGAACAAATTTCGGAGTTTTATTATGATCAGAGTAATGAAGAGGCGAATGTGGTATTATTTTAATTCAGTTGATATACAACGAAGGGAGAAGATGCTATGGATATATGGAAAAAGGTATTAGAAAAAATAAGTGTTCAGATATCTAAGCCAAGCTTTGATACATGGTTTAAAAAAACCTCGATGGAATTAGAAGAGGGCGTATTAACGGTATATGCACCTAATGAATTTACGATTGACTGGCTGGAGGATCAGTATGGTATATTGATTGCTAATACAGTAAAAGAAGTAACTGGAGAGGACTATGATATTCAATTTGCCGAGACAGATACAAATGCTGAATCTATTTTTCAAAATACTCGTTTAGAACCGGTATCGATTCAGTATGACACGGACAGTATTAGCAGGTTAGAAAGAAAGATAGACAGGCTGGAGCAGAAAGTACAGCAGTTAATAGATATAAAACGTTTGGATGAAAGAGCTGAGCAGCTGGAAGAAAGAATTAGAAAGTTAGAGCAGAATGAGAAGTGAATTTCTCTATTGTATTAGCAGTGATTAGAGCTAATTAAAAGAGGTAGGATATCATAGTTAATATATATGAAAAAATCTCAGTAATCCTATTGCTGGGATTTTTTCATGTTTAGTAGTGAATTATTTCATTTTTTCTCTTGACCTTTACGTTGCGTGATACTGTAAGTTAAAAACAAAATATGAAAAGGTGTGATAAAATGAATATTAATATATTACGGTCAGATAAGATTTATAAGAAGGTTATTGCTTGTCCGCTAGAAGATAAAAAAGAATTATATCGTCAGGAGATGCTGGGCCCCTTCATGAAAAAGTGGGAAATACAGCAGATTCCATTCCGGGCAAATGAAGAAAATGGATTTGATGTGATGACGATAAATAATATGGCTCATCTGTCACCGGAAATGATAACATCTGAAATAGAACCTGAGTTGAACTTAATATCCTCTGATAAATTATGGGATGAGTTACAGCAGACGATGGAGCATTGCTTAACTCAATTTACGCATCATGGAATTAGCCTGCCTGTGTCTGATTATTTATTTACGATATTATTAGGGAATCCTGACAGTGAAATCCTGCAGCTGAGTGAAGGATACAGTGGGGAAGGAGGAATTCCCGGTTATATTTTTTTAAGTTTAATTCCAAATGAGTACACACTAAAGCGATTAAAACCTGCTTTAGCTCATGAATGTAACCATAATGTCCGTTATCAATTTATTGAATGGAATGATAAAATTAACCTTGGGGAATTGATTGTCAGTGAAGGACTGGCAGAAAATTTTGCGACTTCTCTGTATGGAGAAGATTTAATCGGACCCTGGGTCAGCAAAACAGATGCTGATACGCTGAATAATGTCATTAAACCTGTCTTGAGAGAACATCTAGAAATAACAGGATTACAGCAAATCATGCCATATCTTTATGGAGATGAAGTTACTAAATTACAAGGTTTACCAACTGCAGGAGTACCACATAGTGCCGGATATGCATGCGGATATTATTTAGTGAAATATTATCTGCAGAAAACAGGGAAATCCATTGTAGAAGCAACAACACTCCGGGCTGATGAGATATTAAGCGAGGTGGAAGAATATTGGGATGAAGAAACTGTACTACACCGTTAAAGATATGATTGCCATAACTGGCGTAACGAAAAGAACACTGCATTATTATGATGAAATCAATTTATTAAAGCCGGATAGTTATTCAGATAAAGGCTACCGGCTGTATAATCATGAGGATCTGAAAAAATTGCGGACGATTTTGCTATTAAAGGAATTAGATCTCCCCTTGAAAGAAATAGCAGCCATTATGCAGATGCCAAAACAAGAGCAAAAGGCTGTTTTAGCCGGACATTATCAAGCAATGGAGATAAAAAAACAAAACCTCGAACGGACATTAATCAATTTAAATGATTTTATGTCGGGAAAAGATATTTCTTATTTAGATGTCTTTCATGAAGGCAATATATTACCGTTAAAAGAACAGTATCAAAGGGAAGCCAAATATGTGTATGGGCATACCGGGAAATATAAAGAATATGAAAAAAATATCGAACAAATCCCTGAAGAGGAAAGAGCTGCTATATTTGAAGCTTTCGATCAAAACATGCAGAATATATTCAAGCAGTTTGCCGAGCTTTCAAAGGAATCATCTGCTTCTGAACAAGTGCAGCAAACTGTTTATGAATGGAAAAGTTATATAGAACAGTTTATGACTGGTGATAAGGAAATTCTGCAATGTATCGCTTATACGTATAAGGATGATAAGAGCTTTAAAGCATATATCAATCAATTCGGAGATGATACATTGAATGAATTTATCTATCAGGCGATTATACACCATTGTGAAGATGCCTTCATATATAAAAAGCAAATTAATACATGATTGAAGCATCTAAATTAAGGGAATAATCAATTAGAATATATAGTTAGTTGGAGGTATTATCATGGCAGATACATTTAAAGCACTTGTAGTAGAGAAAGAAAATGAGAACTTACATCTAAATGTAGAGGAAATCGAATCTTCCAATTTACCGGATGGCGATGTTCTGATTAAAGTGAAATATAGTGGAATTAACTATAAAGATGGGCTTGCTGCTCATCCTAATGGCAATATTGTAAAGGACTATCCTTTTATTCCTGGAATTGACTTAGCAGGGGAAGTGGTTGACTCCAAGGATAATCGTTATCAGGCAGGCGATTCTGTTATCGTTACAAGCTATGAATTAGGAGTTTCTCATTTTGGTGGATACAGTGAGTATGCGCGTGTGCCGGCAGAATGGATTGTGCCTCTTCCAGAAGGATTAACCTTAAAAGAAAGCATGATATTGGGAACAGCGGGTTTTACAGCTGCTTTATCTGTGCAGAGATTAGAAGAGAATGGACTTAAACCGGAAAATGGTGCTGTTCTTGTCACTGGAGCTACAGGCGGTGTAGGAAGTATTGCTATTTCTCTCTTGAAAAAGAAAGGATATCAGGTAGTGGCCAGTACGGGAAAAGACTCTGAAAAGGATTATTTGAAACAATTAGGAGCAGAAGAAGTTATTGACAGAAAAGAAGTTTATAACGGAAAGCTGAAAAAGCTCAACAAACAAAAATGGGCCGCTGCAATTGATGCAGTAGGCGGGGAGCCATTAGCTTCTTTATTAGCACAAATTAAATATCGTGGAAGTGTTGCTGTCAGTGGGATGGTAGCTGGAGTAGAGCTTCCAACGTCTGTTTTTCCATTTATTTTACGCGGTGTATCCCTTCTTGGGATAGATTCGGTATATTGCCCGATGGAAGAACGGAAGCATATCTGGGAGCGTTTAGCTGGAGATTTAAAATTAGATAGTCTTGAGGATTTAGTATATAAGGAAGCAGAGCTGAAAGAATTGCCGGAATTATTGCCAGCTGTATTTGAAAGTAATCATTTAGGGAGAGTGCTTGTGAATTTAGAAGGTTAATTATATGCCATGTATATAGAAGGGGAACGGAGAAAATAGCGTTCTCCTTTATATTTTAAGATTCTGAACCTTCTTCTAAGCTATGTTTAGATAATGAAATTATTTCGTTTGGCTGTTGAAAATAAGCGCTAAGTACGGTAAAGTAACCAGTATAAGATAAAGTGCCCTCAGTTAAAAAGGCGACTCTGCTATTAATAAGCCTTTTATACTGTTATCCATAATGAATTTCGCTTGCACATAGCTGTTTTATAAAAAATCTTTTCCTAAGTTGCTCAGGAAAAGATTTTTTCGGGTGGATAAACTGCTTGAAGTAAGCATTTTATGAAATTATATATTACTATACTGTATTTTTTCTTTCAGAAGATAAAAATACAAAAGCAGCTCAAAATAATCTATACACAATTAAATACAGATAGGAGGAATATTGTATGAAAAACTATGTATTTCTAATTACCGGTACCTTTTTCTTTGCCGCTTCTGTAGCCATATTTGCGATGCCGAATTCCTTAGCGGAGGGAGGCGTTCCAGGGCTGGCACTGCTTATCTACCACGAAACAGATATATCACCTGCATTAACCACCCTTATTCTGAATGCAGTTATTCTATTAATCGGCTTTCGTTATTTACCAAAAGATATGATTATCAAATCACTTGTAACTATACCACTATTTTCTTTCTTTATATACATCCTCGAAGATTTAACTTCAGGAATACCAGACCCACTTCTGGCAGCTATTTTTGCCGGCGTATTTACAGGCGTTGGTTTTGGACTTATTTTTCGTTCTGGAAGCACAACAGGAGGAACATCGACCATTGCCCGCATGCTAAATTATAAATTTGGCTGGGAATTGACAGGGACCAATTTTGTTTTGGATGCGTCTGTAGTCGTTGCCGGTATTTTTGTTATCGGCCCGCTATACACGATGTATACAGTGCTTGCTCTGTTTATTGGAAAAAGAGTAACAGACTATGTGTTAGAAGGCTTTGAATCAAAAAGTGTCGTTCATATTTTCTCCAATAAAACAGAGGAAGTGGAACATGCGCTGCAAACAAGTCTTGGGACGCATACAACCGTATTAAAAGCTGAGAAAAATCCAGAGGGTGTTGAGGAAAATCTGATTTATGTAGCTATTCCGAAGCAACGGTTATTTTATCTGAAAAAGCTGGTCAGCAGTATTGATGAAAATGCGTTTACGGTTGTACACACTGTGAAGGACGTTACAGGCGGCAGCTTTGCAGAGGCTCATCATCCGGGGCAGAAGACATTCCGAAACAAGAAATTGGAGCGTCGTTATTATAAGAAACAGGCGGATGAAGAAAGTTTTACACCGACTGCTGATGCAGTAATTGAGGATAAAGAGTAAAATCTTCTTACAAGACGGAAGTTTTTTCGCTGTACGAATTGTACTATATCGCTAGTGCTTCGTCTATATTTGGTTTGTATTTCGCCCTGTTTTCGGGTATAATTTCGTTATAGAATCGTATAATATAAAAAACCGTCTGGTGTGTCAGCACCAAACGGTACAATAAACCAATTCTCTATTTGAGGGTTGGCGCTTTAGTTATGAAATAACCCCTAACGCCTGCTAAGCATATGAGGGGTTATTTTTTATTGTTTTCGGACATGATAAACGCAATCAGTGATCCAAAAGAAATCATCAACATTTTATCAATACCTTTTCATAAAAAGATTAGTATTAATTAGGGTTGTTTCATTATGGACATGTGTTTAAAGAATAGTTCACTTGTTTTTGAAGGACAACAATGTAGATTTGGAATAAAGTTTGATCAAAATGGATTCGTTCTTTGTGAAGTATTATACAATTTTTATAAAAAAGTTTGATCGAAAGTTTTTTAAATTTCTTCTACAACATCGTTTTCATTATAAATACCCTTCATTAACGCTTAAACTTTTCTAAACATCGCATCTTTTATTTCAAATCCACAGGTATTCTTTGATTACTGAAACCATGAAGAGGCAGATCGGACAAACTCAGTCTGATCGTCACCAATCATAAAGCTCACGACTAATCTAACCTGTTAATTTGGTCTAAATCAAGTGTTGTCTCGGCAGTAAAAGAGCATACTTTACACTTCTCTGTTGGTTGGCCGATAGATTAGCACGACGACACCCGAAGCAAAGCTCCGACTCTCAACGAGGGTCAGATCGACCTGGCGAGCGAGACTCCCGAACATCGGCTTGCCACCACCCAGTAGAGTCGGATAGACTATGACCCGGTATTCGTCAATCAGATCGAGATCGATGAAACTCTGCGCCAGCGTTGCACCACCCACGCTGATTTCTTTTCCCGATGCCACCTTAAGCTTTGCGACTTCACTGGCGATGTCTGACTCAGCAAGGCGAGCACGCCCCTCAACCGATTTCAGTGTTCGCGAAAAGACCACTTTGTCGAGTGCGTTCCAGATGCGGGCGTATTCGACGATCTCGGGCGCCGCGTCGGGATCGTCCTCAGCAGTAGGCCAGAAGCCGTTCATGACTTCATAGAGCCGTCTTCCATAAATGTGCGTATCGGCCTTAGCTTCAAGGGCATTGACATATTCGTGTAATTCACGGTCGGGATTGGTAAATCCAATGGAGCCCGAAGCGTCCTCGATATAGCCATCGTGGGACATTTGCATCGAATAGATGACCTTGCGCATGGCTCATCCCTCCTCTCCTATATTTTTTTATAGTTTAGCATATAAAACTTCTGGAGATTTCTTTTCGATTGCTCAAAGACTCTTCTTTTATTCCATTAATTGTATACTGAAGCCCGGTTAAATGCTCATACAAATAAGGATTGTCCGGAATAAATGCGGTTCTTTTTTTGCAGTGAACAGGGTCGTCTTTAATCGAATAACCATCAATACAAATTTCTCCCTCGTTAAAAGGATGAATCCCGACGATTGCTTTGATAGTCGTAGATTTACCAGCCCCGTTTGCTCCGATAAAACCGTAAATATCACCACTTTGAACGTGGAGATTAATATCCTCAATTGCCTTTGTTTCATCGTCATACATCTTTGAAACATGTTTTACCTTTAACATAAAAACCCCTCCTATTGACAATGTGTCAGTCATGCTGATAAAAGAAACCAATGAAATAAGATACATTGGTTATCCTTCTAAAGTAGATACTTCTATATCCAGCGATTTTGCCAAGACTTCTTTAAAAGCATGTAAATAAACTTTCATTTCATTTATACTGGATTTCTTGAGCTTGAGATCATTGGAAACGAAAACATATCCTGCTACTAAAAAATGAGCAGTTTCATAAGGATAGTCTACCTGAAAAACGTTCTGTTGTTTCCCTTCTTCAATAATTTGTGTAAATAAAGGAAGCAGTTTTTCAATAAATTTGTGACAAAAGCGATCCATCATATATCTATTTTCTTCCAGCTGAACCGTTTCCTGCAGCGTGACTTTCTCTTCTGTAACCGTATCTTCCTGAATAATAGTTGTCTGTAAAAACTGGTTTAGCTTTTCCATTGGGGTTAACGATGTATCTTCTACTATTTTCTCCATCTGTACAATTAGCGGCTTAACAGACTTTTCAACCAGGATATAAAGAATTTCTTCTTTATTTTTAAAGTGATAATAAAGCAGTCCGCGCGAAATTCCAACTTTGTTAATAATATCCTGTGTCGTTGTCTGTAAATATCCTTTTTCCGTAAATAGTTTCATCGAAGCATCTAAGATTTCTGCTTTACGTACTTCAGGCAATTTCACATCTCTCATGTAATACTCCTCCTTGAGGATAGTATATACAGATGACTGACAAAGTGTCAATTAATTTATGAACACGCATTGAATATATGGTATATTTGTCATTTCATTATAAATACTTACTTAGTATATAATTTATATTGAATAAAATAAGATATTAGGTTAATATTAATTTTGTTATTATATACTAAGTATATACTGAGAGGATGGAATAATTTGATTAAAGTTAGTGGACTGGTGAAATCTTTTACACAAGGAAAAAATATCACAGAGGTACTGAAGGATGTCGATTTAAAAATAGAAGAAGGGGAATTTGTTGCTATTATGGGACCGAGTGGTTCTGGAAAAAGTACACTTTTACAGCTTTTGGGCGGACTGGACTCCCCTACAAATGGAAAAATTGAGATAGATGGAAAAGCGATAAGTGAGATGAGTGAAAACCAAAGAACCATTTTTCGCCGTAAAAACATTGGAATCATTTTTCAAAATTACCAGCTTTTAAATAATTTAACGGTAGAAGAAAATATTGCTTTTCCATTATATGCAGATGGAACACTTGACAAAGAAAAAATGAAGGAAGTAAAAGAACTTATCCAGGCGGTTGGATTAAATGAATTAAATAAAAAGCAAGCCAATTTATTGAGCGGTGGACAACAGCAAAGGGTAGCTATTGCAAGGTCGTTGGTGAATCACCCCGGCGTTTTATTAGCCGATGAACCGACCGGGAATTTAGACCGCTCTAAAGCAGAAGAAATATTGTTGCTTTTAACACAATTTCATAAAAAGAATAACCAGACGATTGTTATGGTTACGCATGATATATTTGCTGCCGGTTTTGCAGATAAAATAATCCTGTTTAAAGATGGAACGATCGAACAAATCATCTCCAGAGAGGAGGAGAACTATGCTCAATATTTGGCGAATTTCATGGCGTAATATTACGAGAAAGAAAAAAAGATTTGTACTAACCTTATTGGCAATTATAATGGGGACGTCCTTTATTACTGCTATGCTGATAGCAGATAGAACGACAAAGGATGTTTTTGATTATTATGAAGAAATGTATACAGGAAATGCGGATTTTTGGATTTTAAGCGATGAACACACCTATCCAGAAGAGATAATTGACACCGTTCAAAATCATCAAGATGTAGATGAAACGCTTATGGCGTTAGATAAACAAACCTTTCTCGATTTACCTGGCGAATATTCTGACAGCCAGCTGGCAGTTCGAATTACGGGGGTGGATAATCTGAATAGTAATTTATTAAAGCTGCCAGTAGTGGAAGGAGAGCTTGATAATGAAGGGTTAGTCATTCCCGAAACAGTTGCGGATTTGTTGCATGTTGATGTAGGTGATACGTTGTCCTTTCGAGAAATGGGGGAAGTGAAGATATCAGCAATTGTAGAATATACCCAGTTGTTATCAAGCCCAGGCAGTTGGGAACGGGCAGCATCCTCCAGTTTTCGCATGATGGCTCCCCTTGATTTATTGCAGGAGCGGGCTGGGTTGGAAGGAGAAATTTCATATATCAGGTTGAGCACACTTGGAAATGACGAGAAATTGTTTCGTGACATCCAAGAGGAGCTTTCTGACACAAGTGCTTTTATTCAGCCGGTCGTTGCGGATGACCGCCAAAGTAATGATGTGGAAGGGCTCTATACATTCTTTTATTTAATAGCCATCCTGACCATGTTTATAAGTGGTTTTATTGTTTTTAATATGATTTATACGGGCGTTATTGAGCGAAAAAAAGAGTTCGCTATTATGAAAAGTCTGGGATATGGGCAAATTTCCATTTCAAGATTAATTTTGATGGAAGTTTCTTTCATAGCTATGATTGGAACGATTATTGGTGTACCTATTGGTATTTGGTTAGGCGATTTGTTTATGATGACCCTTCTGGGTATATTTGAATATGACATGGTTTACTCTCTCAATTGGTTTATGCCAACTGTCATTTCTTTAGTGGCAGGTATTATCTTTCCCGTTTTGTTTTCTATGTTTCCGATATATAGTGCAGGAAAAACATCTATACTTGAAAATTTAAAAATGGGTGCAAATACAGGTCCCAATGGAAAAGTGCACTGGATCAGATATGTCATTGGTTTTGGGTTATTATTATTTTTATTTATAGACAGTCCTGTGTCATATATCGGCCTCATACTATCTGTCGTTATATTAAGTCCATTGTTTTTAAAAATATTCAGCATGCTGATTAAGCCAATTATTCTGTTATGCATGGGGCATCCGGGCAGAATGGCAATCTCTAACTTAAATAAACAACTATATAGAAATGCAAATACTGCGGCGCTGCTTTCTGTCGGAATTGCGGTGATTATCTTATTGGGGGCACTTTCAGATGCTGCACCAGAAAACTATGCAAGCCAGATAAAAGCGAACTATGGTGGAGATGTCAGATTAACTGCGGAGAAACCATGGTCTGCAAGCGATTTAGATAGAATAAATGATAAAGATTTTGTCGAGTCCAGTACTTTATTAACAGAAGCAACACCAATTACATGGATAAATAAAGATATGCATTTAAGGCAATTCTCCATCATAGGAGTAGATCAGAACAGTTTATATTATGATGATTTCAATTATACAAGCTTTGAAAATAATGATACATTATCTATTATACTGGGTGAAAGAGCTTTTCAGGAATGGGGAGGAAAGATCGGGGAAGATATCTTTGTCCATACTCCAGAAGGAACAAAACCGTTTGAAGTAATCGATGTAGCTGTGACCTCACATTATTCCGGCTACGTAGCATTTATGGATGAAGAACAATTAAGTCATCAATTTGGCTGGGAGAATAGCTTTGATTTGTTGATTCATCTGGATGAAAATGCAACGGAAGAATCGGTTAGAAATGCATTATGGAGTGAATTTGGCGGGTTTTTGTCTAAAGTGATTTTTGTAGAAGATGAAATTGCTTCAACAACTTCCGCATTTGAAGGAATGAATGAATTGATTCAGTTCATGCTAGTCTTAGTTATTCTGCTTGCC
Organism: Oceanobacillus sp. CFH 90083; assembly: GCF_009389585.1. Taxonomy (GTDB): domain Bacteria; phylum Bacillota; class Bacilli; order Bacillales; family Amphibacillaceae; genus Oceanobacillus. The sequence continues at coordinate 106,123 of NZ_VIYG01000006.1, forward strand.
AGCGTTGGAACGGCAAATACACTTATCATGAATACGTTTGAACGAACTTCAGAAATAGGTACGATGAGAGCATTAGGCTTTACAATATTACAGGTTAAAAATATGGTATTATTAGAAGGTTTCCTGATAGGATTGGCTGGAGTTTTAGGAGGACTGCTTACTGGCTTGTGCTTATTAGTTGTTGCAAGCAACTCTGCATTAATAGGCGATTTCGTTACGGTGTATTTACCTGTCGAATCAATAATATTAACGGTTGCCGCCGGAATTCTGTTAAGCTTGATTGCTTCTTGGATATCGAGCAGTACAGCAAGCAAAATAGATATCCAATCATCTCTAAAAGAAGGTTGATTATCAATGTCCGTGAAATATGGAATAATGACGTTGCTCTATGATAAAAAATGTCATGGTTATGAATTAAAAATTGAATTGGATCAGTTGCTGGGGAATAAAGGGAAAGTTAATCCGGGTCAAATATATACGACCTTAGACCGCTTAATTCGAGATGAACTTGTTATCCCTTTGAATATAGATGAACAAGAGAGAAAATTATTCACCCTGGATGCATCAGGCAAAACAGAACTGGAGAAATGGTTATTAGAAGCAGTTCCTTATCATTCAACTAAAGAAGATTTCTTCTTTAAATGGATCTGTGCAAGAAAAATCGATTATGCTAACGAGTCGCAAATGCTTGAACAGCAAAAAGCGATGGTTTTAAAAGAAGTAATGGATCTGACCAAATTAAAAACAGACTTGCTGATAAAAGGAGATGAGAACAACTATCTTTTAATCAGTGGGAGGCTGCTTCACTTAGAAGCTGATTTAAACTGGATCTCCCAAGTGGAGAACAGGCAGACAAAACCATAATATGCTCCGTTGCACCTTTTGTTGTAAAGCAGTATGTTTATTAATGTTATCATAAGAAACCCGTTATTTTGAGTATTTCTCAAAATAACGGGTTTTATTTTTATTTGGAAATTTTAATAAGGCCCCATTTCCTAAAAATATCTTGACAAGTTAACTTTTTTAATCGATAATGATAATCGTTATCAATGATAATGATTATCATTATCGGATGTTGAGAGTTATCTATATCAGAAGAGGAGGCGAATCAATGAAAGCAATTGAAGTAAATAAAATTGATGTCGGCTATGCCAATGAATTAATTATCAAGAATCTCAGCATTTCGATTCCATCTAATAAAATCACAACAATTATCGGACCAAATGGTTGTGGGAAGTCAACATTAATCAAAACAATTGCACGTATTTTAAATGTAAAACATGGTGCAGTTTTTTTAGAAGGAGAAGAGATTCATAAGGTTGATACAAAAGAGATTGCAAAACGTATGGCAATCTTGCCTCAAACAGCTGAAGCACCTGGTGGACTGACAGTATATGAATTAATTTCTTATGGACGTTTTCCTTATAAAAAAGGGATGGGTTCCTTAAAAAAGGAAGACTACGAATATATTGACTGGGCGATTGATGTTACGGGGCTGACAGAGGTCCAGAATCGGTTACGGGAGAGGTTTTTTCTTTAGTTTAAAAATCTTTATACTGGCTCTGCCTATAGTGATTATGATGCTTGTTGCAGGAACTTTTCTTGGAATGAAAACAAAGAACACCATTGAAATCAGTCTTTATGGTATGCCAATAGTTGTACTGTATTTTTTCCTGGAGGGTCTATTAATGAATAGCAGCAAGGAGGATATGCCCTGGCTGGCTATTTTTCCGAATTATCATCTTCATTATGGGATTGATCAGCTTTACTTCAATGAATCTTTTCTTGCTTATTTGGCTGTACCTGTGATTTGGATGGCAGCAGTAATCTTACTATTTGTGAACTGGTTTAAGAAACAGGAGTTTTAATAGAATAAATTTGTTGAAAAACAGTAGATGCATAAGCCTGCTATTTTTTTGGCAATTAGGTTATTTATAAAGATCCATATTTTCAAAGAGTGAAGGACTGAAAGTTGTGACAATTAAATGGTAAGTCTTAATTACAAGAAATCAGCACTAAATCCATGTTTTTTAATAATGAAGTACATACAAGCCAGTTTTTACCGCTTTATACGTTTATTTGCTGACTTACGACATTTGAAGGAGTTATTAAAGAAATGTAAAATTAGAATTGTTGTGCTGAATACCCTTACATAGCATATTTATTGTTTAGCTTCTTGCAATTCGACTGTTAAAGGTATAAAGAAAATAAAAAGATTAGTAAAGTAATTAAAAGAAAAGGAGTTATATTTATGTTGAAAAGCGTAAAATATAGTGGGCTTATTTTTGCAATTTTCTCTGTATTCTTACTTGCAGCTTGTGGAAATTCCGATGATAATTCTTCTGGAGATGATGGTGAGATGAATTACAGTGAAGCAGTAGATCATACTATTATCGGTATTGAACCGGGTGCAGGTATCTCTGTCACCACAGAAAGAGCTATTGAAGAATATGACAATTTAGAAGGCTGGAATGTGGAATTATCATCAACGGGAGCAATGATGTCTGAATTAGGAACGGCTATTCAGAATGAAGAACCAATCGTTATTACAGGCTGGAATCCGCATTGGATGTTTGCGCAATATCCAGATATGAAATATTTAGAAGATCCTAAAGAAATTTATGGCGGGGAAGAAACACTTAATTCTTTAGCAAGGCTTGAATTGGAAGAAGATAATCCAGATGCATATAAATTTATCGACCAGTTTGAATGGGAAGTAGAGGATATGGAAGATATTATGTTTGAAGCAGAAGAAACTGGTGAAGACATAGAAAATATCGCAGCACAATGGGTAGAAGATAATCAAGATAAAGTAGATGCATGGGCAGAAGGTGTCAATGACGGCAATGGGGCGGAAATTGAACTTGCCTCTACACCATGGGATTCCGAGCGTGCATCTTCAGGTGTTTTAAAAGCTGCAATGGAACAGCATGGATTTAATGTGACAGTTACTGATGTCGACGTAGCAGTAGTGTTTGAATCTGTAGCTTCTGGAGATGTTGATGCTACTCTGGCAGCCTGGTTACCAGTAACACATAGTGAATTCTATGAAACTCATCAGGACAACTTTGAAGATTTAGGACCTAATTTGGAAGGTGCCAGAATTGGTCTTGTTGTTCCAGAATACATGGATATTGATTCAATTGAAGATTTAGAGCCAAAATAATTAAATGAAAGTTGAAGCCTTATATGGAGGAAGCTGCTGATTAATCAGCAGCTTCCTCTTTGCGACGCATGATTGTGACATATACCGGCGATAATCCAAAAAGAATAAAAAATACTGATAAACTGATGATACATCCCTTTTCAATTCTCCTATCTATGATTTAATATAGAGGATGGGTAAAAAGAAATTATACATAATTTTAAATGAGTATAAATAGGGGGGGTGCAATTTTTGAGAACTGGAGAAGTTAAATATAATATCAGTATTGTATTTATTATTATTGCCATTTTATCATTTGGAATTGTAGTAATGAATTCCTATAGTATGCTTGGTGATCTGGATTCTGATGAGGAGTTCAGAGCAGATGTAGAGAATAGTTTACAAAGTGCAGGGGATGAGCTTGGCGGCATAACGCAGGAAGAGCAGATTGAAATTTTCAGTAACAGTGTAATCTTTGTTATTATCGTTGCAGTTATTTCTATCCTTCTAGGTATTGCTGCTGCTGTCTTTTTAGCTAAACGGATAAAGGTGAAGCTTATTGGCATTCTGCTGATTGTTATTGGTGTTTTAAGTGCTGTCTTAACATTAACATTAGGAACCATTGGCGGCATTGGTTATCTTCTTGCTGGTATTATTACTCTGCTGAAGCAGCGGAAAGCACGGAATGCTTTGCTGTAAAAGAATAGGTTACAGGGAGAAGCGCAAATACTAGTTATTGGTATTTGTGCTTCTTTATAATTCCTTTATTTTTATCATTTAACCTAATGACAGGAGGATGATACGAATGAAGGAAAACATAGTATCTGTACAAAATATAATAAAAAAAATGAAACGTAGATATTTATTGCAAGCTATTACATTTCAGATTGAACAAGGAGAAATATACGGGTTGCTCAAACCTAATGGAGAATTTATATAATTTAGCCTTGCTTCATTCACAATTAACAAAGTAATCTCGGAAAAAGAAAGTGGAGGAAGTATTGAAAATCGTTCAACTGGAGGATAGAGCCGATGACAAGGTGCGGACGTATTCATTAGGGATGAAGCAGCGCCTGGGAATTGCCCAAGCCATTGTGGAAAAGCATCACGGTGTAATCAGTGCGGATAATCATCCGGATGGGGGGCTGTTTTTACAGTGCTTATCCGTAATATGAAACATAATTAACGGGTGATTTTTTAATCCATGTATCTTCTAAAGATGTATGGATTTCTTTTATATATAGAAAGAATAAAATTCTGCCACAGCAGGATTTCAAACTGCAAAATTTTAAAATTGCAAAAACATGTTCTTCTAATGTTCACAATTTCAGCTAATAAAACCTTCTATATAAACAAATTAACTGGAATTAAAAGAGTGTATGGTATATATTTTTCTTAGTGCTTAAAATTAGATTATAGATTTGATATAGATGGGAAAAAGGAGTTTAGATTAGAAATGGCAGAAGCAGTGAATAGGCAAAAACAGAAAATGCCTTTATTAAAAATTCTTTCGCAGACAGTGAAAACAGGAATTATCCGTTCCAACCTGGTTCCAATGTTTGCGGGACTGACATTATCTTTATACACATACCAGATTGGTATTTTAGAGAAGCTGCCGGAAATCCTGTTTGCTTTGTTGGGCTCTATTTTCGTGATAGGAGCAGCGGGAGCTTTTAATAATTTATATGATCGCGATATAGATGCTATCATGAAAAGAACGAAAGGCAGGCCGACCGTGACAGGTGAAATCAGACCCGGAGCGGTATTATGGCTGGGAATCATCATGGCTGCAGCCGGAATTATTTTGCTTTCCTTGACTACTCTGCTGGCCGGATTCCTGGGTTTTCTGGGATTGTTTTTTTATGTTGTTCCTTACACAATGTGGAGCAAGCGGAGAACGGTATATAATACGGAAATTGGCAGTATCTCCGGGGCGATGCCGCCTTTAATCGGCTGGGCTGCGATGTATCCGGATATCACGCATCCGGCGATTTTAGGATTATTTGTGATTGCAGTTATCTGGCAGATGCCGCATTTTTATTCGATTGCGATCAGGCGGCATGAAGAGTATCAAGCTGCTGAAGTTCCAATGCTTCCCGTTGTAAAGGGAGTAAGACGGACATACATCCAAACTAATATTTATTTAGTGGTTATGATAGGCATCAGCTTTTTATTGAGCTCATTAAGTGTTGGTCTCATGCTTGTGTCACTGCTAATGAGTACAGGCTGGCTTGTTTTAAGCATTTTTGGCTACAAACGGATGGATTCGGAAAAATGGGCAAAATCTATGTTTATTTATTCTCTCATTCATATGACAGTGGTTTTTTCAACGGTGATCATTTATTCATTGATGGGGATTATTTTTAAATTATAATATGCTATGAAATGGTATCAGCAAAAAAGAACCAATTTTGTTTTAGAGTTGGTTCTTTTTATATCGTTATTAAAGCGTAAATATTTGTGTTTCAAAACAGTCAGTAAACAGGTGTTTTATCTTAATTTTGTATTATCAGGTCGATCTTTCCGCTTACAACGGTGTCCCAATGCTGATTTTCCCCGCGGATCTTTAAAATTACTTCCTGGCTAGCTGATGAAAGGAGTTTCGTTTCAATCGTCAAAACATCGTTTACAAACAGTGGAGAGGAGAATCTCATTTTATAATATGAAAGTCTCCACCCATCCTGCAGCAGGGGAGAAATAACCTTTGCCCCAATCGCCATCGTCAGCATGCCATGTGCTACCGGATTGGGAAAGCCTGCCTGATTTGCAACTGATTTTAAAAGATGAATTGGATTTGTGTCACCAGAAACAGCCGCATACTGTTTAACTAAATTCGCCGTTATTTCGATCACGATTTTTTCATTAACATAATCCACCCAATCATTCCTCCTGATAGCGAAGCACCATGGTTGTATCGCTGGTGGCAGCTAAACCATCCCCATCATCAATCGACAGACGATGAACGATAAATTGCTGGTTGCTCTGAGTGCGCAATTTTTGCAATTGTATCTGGCAATGGTATGTCTTATTTGCGATAAGAGTATGTTCGTATGAAAAGGATTGATCACTTTGAAGCATTGTAAAATCATCTGTCAGCCATGGAAGTTCTATGCTTTGCCAAAATAATATTGGATAGGTAGGAGGAAGTGGAATATCGGCATATCCCGCTTCCTTTGCCACAGTTATATTCTGATAAAGCAGATTTTCTTCACCGATAACCGTACAAAATTCCTGTACCTCTTTCCTTGTTACCTTGGTCGAAATCCATTCTGTTGTTGTACCAATCCATTTTTTATCAATCATTTCCTTCATACCTTTCAAATAGAGAAGCGATGCCAAGTCCGCCGCCGATTCCAAGGGTTGCAAGTGCTGATGCTGCTCCTGTCCGCTCTATTTCTGTGCATAATCTGGTAATAAGAATGGCTCCTGATGCGCCATAGGGATGACCGAAAGCGAGAGCTCCACCGCCGATATTCAATCGCTCCTGTGGAATTTGCAGCTCGTTCACGGAAGCTAATACCTGGGAAGCAAATGCTTCATTGAATTCAATTAACCCTATTTGATCGATTGTTTTACCGGTTCTTTGCAGCAGCTTGTTAACAGCTGGGACCGGACCGATTCCGAGAAGATTAGGATCAACGCCGGCACTGGCTGCATCAATAAAAGTCATCGTCGGCTTTATGCCTGATGCAAGACATTTTTTCTCAGACATAATCAGAACAGCAGCAGCTCCATCATTGGTAGCACATGCATTTCCAGCTGTCACTGTTCCGTTCTCCGTAAAGGCTGGTCTGAAGCGGGAAAGCATGCGCAGGCTTAAGGATTCTCTTGGTCCTTCATCGTTATCTATTCCCTGAACCGGGACAATTTCTTTTGCAAATCTGCCTTCCTTTTGTGCATGGATTGCTTTTTGATGGCTTTCATAAGCAAAATGGTCCTGTGCTTCCCTGGAAATATGAAAAACTTTTGCAATATTGTCTGCTGCCGCTCCCATTTCAGGATCACCAATCGATGCTGGTGAGAAGCGAGCACGGGAATAAAAGGCCGGCATTTCGTAAAGGGTAGCTGGCTTTTCGATTTTCCACGGTGCAAGGCTGGTGCTTTCGATGCCTCCAGCAATGTATATATCACCTGCTCCTGCTTGAATATGACGGCATGCCATATGAATGGCTTCCAGCCCGGAGCCGCATTGGCGATCGATGGTGACTGCTGGAACTGTGGCAGGAAGTCCGGCAGTCAAGGCCGTGAGTCTTGCTATATTTCCACCTGGTCCAATGGCGTTACCTAAGATCACCTCATCGATTTGATCAGGGGCAACAGGGTGTTCTGCTAACAGTGCTTGAATGACCTCGGCACCTAACTTTTCCGGCGGTATATGCTTAAACATACCGCCAACCTTTCCAATGGCTGTCCGTTTCGCTGCGACAATAACAGCTTTATTCATGGTATCCACCTCGACAGATTTTTTTCGATGGTGCTGCGTGCAATTTTACCTGTTTTCGTGTAAGGTAAATCATTCACCTCGTAGTATTTTTGGGGACGCTTGTAAATAGCAAGCTGTTTTCTGCAATGTGCCTTTATCTGTTTTAAATTGCCAGGACTATCCTGTTTCCATTCAATCAAAGCAACGGCCTTTTGTCCCCAATGAATATCATTTATTCCAATCACAACAGCATCTTTGACATTAGGAACATCCTTGATTATTTTTTCGATTTCCTCAGGATAAATATTTTGCCCGCCACTGATCATCATATTGTTTTTCCGTCCAATAATCGTTAGAATGCCTTCCTCATTTAAAAAGCCCAGATCACCAATCGATGCACCATATGGCGTTAATACCTGTTTTGTTGCTGGCTTGTTTTTTACATAGCCGGTAAATAAAAAGGGACTCTGAACATAGACATTGCCTATTTTGCCCGATGGAAGTAAAGCACCATGTTCATCACGAATGGAGATCGTTACCCCGGGAAAGGGCTTACCGACACTGCCAGGATATGTATCTGCTATTTCCTTTGTGGTATAGGTTACATAACTTAATTCAGAGGCACCATAATATTCGTAAATTGTGCTATTTGGAAAGATATTAGTAATTCCTTTTTTTATCGATGGCTGGAGCTTTGCCCCTGAAGATAAAAAAGTAACGGATTTTTCTATGACTGCTGTTTGTTTTGCCAATCCGCTCAGCATCGTTGGAACAGCATAAACAACTGTTGCTTTTTTAGAGCGAATGATATGTAAAACGTCACTTGCTGAAAACGATGCTGTCAGATAAAAGCTGGCTCCCAGGTGCAGGGCATGTGTGGCACCAAATAATGAAAGGGAATGACAAAGCGGTCCCGGAGCTAAAATAATATCTTTTTTTCCATAATGGAAAGCCTTTTCTCCAGCAGTAAAGCTTGTTAGCCATGATGTGTGATTACGGACAAAACCTTTTGGGTGTCCCGTTGATCCAGAGGTGAAACCAAGATAAAAAGAACGATCAGCCGGAAATCTTCCTGCTGCGGCTTTTTCGGCTTCCTGCACATCTTCTGTGAAAAAAGCAATTGGAAAATGATAGCTTGCCCGTTCTTGAAAGGATGAGCTTGCAACGACAAGGTCGGGCTCAGCCATTTCCATCACACGGGCTGCTTCGGACTCACTCCATTTTATATCGAAAGGAACAGCTACCCATCCCAATGTAATAACGGCAAAATAAGCCTCTAAAAAAGCAGGCTCGTTTCCGATAAAAAGAGCTACCTTTTGAGCTTTATGTGTCTTTACCTGCTTTTGCAGCAATGCTCTATATTGTTGGACTTTTTCATAGAATGCAAGATAGGTAATGGTTTCCTCCTGAAAATAAATAGCTGCTTTATCAGGCTGTTCTTGTGCAAATCTTGCCAGCTGACTTCCGATTGTCAATAGACTCACCTCAGTATGTAATATGCTTGCTTTTATCAATTAATGGATAAACCTTATTTAATTTTATAATAACAGCACTTACAAGCAGTGTTTTTAACACATCACCTGGTAAAAAGACAAGAGCTGAAAAAGCAGTCGGTCCCCATGGCAGGTTGGATAATATAGATAAATAGGTTACGCCGATGATATTAACAACAATAACACCACCGAAAGTTGTAATCAATACGAGCTTCCAATACGTTAAGTTATGGATATTTTTTTCTACCAAATATCCGATAATACATGCTGCTATCGGCCATGAAAGAATGTAACCGCCGCTTGGTCCAATCAGAACTCCTAAACCGCCGCGCCCGCCCGTCAATAACGGTACGCCGACTGCAATAAGGAAAACAAAAAGTAATAAACTGAGCCCGCCCCGCCTTGCTCCAAGAATACCTCCGGCGAGCATGACACCAAGGGTTTGTAACGTAATAGGTACTGGAATAACTGGAACGGGAATTGGCGGGAAAAATGCTAATATCCCGATAATGGCTGCAAATAATGAAATAAACATCATATCTCTTAATTTCAATTTGTTTCCCTCTTTCTGTTTGTATTATTAATAGGATAAGTGAATGTATAGTTATATGTCAACCTTTATTATTTAATGGGTGACAATGATGAGATATGCCTTTTTATTCTTTAAGAAAATATACAAAATTTAAGGAATAAAGTATAAGTGCAGCGGTTTTGATGGGGTGAGTAATCGCAACCCCAACTAAGGCAATCCTACGCCTTTCAGGCTTGGCTTGCCGAGTTTTCTTTATCATAATTGGAAGACTCTGCTTTCATGCGAACAAGCAGTAATTTGTTCATGTTGTAAATGTGTATTATAACTAACGGAGGAATGTTTGCCATACAGATATAAATAATGATAAAGGAATCAATAGATAAGAAAGAAGAATGAAAGAAAAGGCTTAATAAATAAAAAAGAACGGCAAAGGGCTGTATTTTCTGATGACTGTGTTGTCTTTGCGGTAAAAGTATAAGCAGGAAGTGTAAGAATCATAATACTTGTTACAAATAAAGAAAGAAGGTGCTTGATCATTTGATTTTCTCTCCCTGTTATTTTCATTAATTTATCATGATAAAAGTAAATTTATGCCTTTATGTCTATTCCTGGACTTTTAAAGGATTTTTCTGAAATTTCTAGCTTTACAGGCTGTCCGTGCTTCCATGAGGGGTCTTTGCTTGACAAAGTCAACAAGGCGTTGTGCTTCTGCTATGAAGATTCGATCTAAGGTATAAGCAGCATTAGAACGTTCGGTTTCGGGTAAGGAATTTAAGTAATTTTTTGATTTTTAAAAAATGGACTTTTTTCATTCAACATTCCGTTATGATTTTCCATGCTATCTCTCGCTGCATTAATTAAGTCTTGCTTGACTTGATCAGAAACAGTTACAATCTCTCTCTTTTTGTTGGTAATGTTCCGTGGGTGATTTTCATATGGATTTGGGTAACGATGTGTGATTTGTACATCCATATTATCTTTCATCTCCATAAACTTTAGTGTTTGTCGAAGGCTGGTCAGGATAGTAAAATTCACAGATGGTGGGGTAAAATGTACTTATATATCGGCAATATTATTTGTTTTTAAATAATAACAAAGAGAAAAGTCTCATTATTTTGAAAATTTATTTCCATATATTATGTATTTGTAAGTAAAATAAGATACCCAGATAAAAGGAAGCTCTCACAGAGCAAGGGGATAGTCCCTGCAATGATGAGAGCTTGTTTTTATTCATGATTTGCTTCGTCTTTAAGTTCGGCACGCAGTCCTTCAATACTTTCCCTGCGCCGTTCGTTCTTGCTTTCAATGTCCTTCTTATCATGAGCGTTCATTTCTTCTGCATGTGCTTTCACAAAATCTTCCGCTTCATTCATATTTTGCAGTGTATGAGCGATTGTATTTTCAATTCTTTCCGTATTATTAGAACGATCATCTGGTTTTGGTCTGGTCATCTTGACACTCCTTTGGAATCTGATTTCATTGTTAGCTTTTCAAAATACGTCATTTCTATACGTTCGATTAGGAATTTTCACAGGGGAAATGTTCCAGATGCATTTGATGCATTCAGTGGAGCTTTTTCATCTATAGCTTCATTAAAAAATATGAGAGTTCTTTTTCAATTTTTTCTAAAAAATACCTTTTATATTTTTTACGTTAATTAACAAACTAAGCTTTGATTATATAAGGGAAAGGAAGCAGCTCATTGAGAGATTATCTTTTAAGGGGCTGGAATAGCATTGATCCTTTTTACTATACCTGCTCGCGTTTAGATTATGTGATTAAAGAAAAAACAGAGGATAATAAATCATTATTTCGAGTCAGGCTGACAAGATATCAAGGACATGAGGTCACACTTCATGATGGTACTGTGATTAAAAAACATGATTTGCTGTTAAAAATCCATTTGCATAATGTCAGGATGTTAACTGATTTACAGGCATTGAATCAAAGTAAAATGAAAAAAGCACTGTTTATTTATTATAACGTGAAGCGTGAACTTCCGATACTGGCACATTATGTGAAAAAGCATCAGCACAGTCATAAGATTAAAGGAATTATTGGGATTACATCATTATATAAAGGTGCGAACAGGCTGGGATTTGAAGCTGTTCCCATTCGCAACGTCTGTTATCGCACCTATAAGAAACTGGCATTTTCACCGATTTATTTTATTGCAAATACGAGCTCCAAAGATCCTGTTTATTTATTTATGTCGAAGGAGGCATTAATGAATAAATATTACTCCACTATTTGATAAGCATGTTATGGAGCGTTATCTCCGGCCTGCTTCCAATGCGGATATTGATGCCTGTTTGCCCAAGTCCTTCGCTAATATAAAATGGGGAGTTGTTGTGCATATGCAATCCTTTTATTATATTTTGCTGTGCCAGCTTCCCCATTTTAGCCAGATGATAGGCCTTCGGGTAGCAAATTTGTCCGCCGTGAAAATGACCTGCTAATAAATAGTCAAATGGGTAATGTTCCATTTCCAGAACAATGGTAGGATCATGTGTTAAAACAAGATTGACACCTTGTTCAATATTTTTAAAGGAAGATGCCAGATCACTTCTTTTCGTGCTGTAGTCATCAATACCGATAATATTAACAGATTGACCACGGATTTTAATGGTTTGACTGGCATTTTGCAGAACATGACAGTCAAACTGGATCAGCAGATTTTTGAGTTTACGAAAATCCGTATCTTTTAAAACATAATCATGGTTGCCAAACACCGCGTACATACCATGCTTTGGCTGCATTTTCTGAAGGACCTTTAAATAAGGGATCAGCTTTGGAATCGTTCTTTTGCGATCCAGGAAATCGCCGGTTAATGCAATGATATCAGGTGTTTCATGCTTTAGTTTTTTCTCCAGCTCGGGCGGTGTGATAGAAATATTTTCTAAATGCAAATCAGATAGATGCAGGATAGAAAGTGATGCAGGACTTAGAGCATTTTCAGTCTCTATTTTAATTTTCTTGATTTGTATATCCTTTGTATTTGTATATGCTCTGTAGATCAGGATGCTGCATGTAATGATAAGCAATGTAATCAAAATATAAATCATTCGTATTGCTCCTCTCCAAGGAGGAGTATAACACTTCTATACATGTTATTTCATTGGTAATTCAAGGATATTGGAAGGTGTTGAGATGCAGATATGAGAAATAAGAAAACAGCATTATTTTTACCCTTTATGCAAATTACTACGGGACATCATCATGTTGCAGATACTCTAATGGATGAACTTCAAAAGGTCGATCGCACAATAGACTGTCAGAAAGTTGATATTTTATCTTACAGCTACGGCAAAATCGAAAGACTTGTTTCTTCGACTTATTTGTTCTGGATTAAACGGATTCCGCAAACCTATCATTGGCTTTATGATCAAATGGCTTATAAAGAAGTCTCAAAAAGAAATAGACAGCTTCTATATGAGGCAATATTTATGTATTTCTTTAAACGGCTGCTGAAGGAAACAGAGCCTGCGATTCTGTTTTGTACACATTCATTACCATCTCATATGGCAGGCAGACTAAAGCAAAATGGGAAATTACACGCTATTACGGTAAATGTTTATACGGATTATTTTGTTAATCGGATCTGGGGAATAGACGGTATTGATTATCATATTGTTCCTTCTGCACAAGTAAAGACATTTTTAATAAGCAATGGCGTCAAGGAAGAAAATATTTTTGTGACAGGGATTCCCGTCCATGCTGCATTTGTAAAGGAAACACCCCGGCAACTGGATCTCAATAAAATTACGGTTTTAGTCAGTGGAGGGAACTTAGGTGTTGGGGAAATAGAGCAATTTTTGCCAAGCAACGCTTCCGATAAGAAGCTGCATTATTATGTATTATGTGGGAAAAATGAGCAGTTGTATAAACAGTTACAGACAAGAAAGCTATCCAATGTGACACCGGTTTCATATATTTTCTGTAAAAAAGAAATGAATCAGCTATATGATAAAGTGGATGCTATCCTGACAAAGCCTGGTGGTGTAACGGTAAGTGAGTGCCTCGGAAAACGTAAGACGGTATTTATTTGTAATGCGCTTCCCGGCCAGGAAAAAATCAATGCAGCACAGCTGGAGAATATGGGGGTGATTATTCCGGTCAATATACAGGAGGAATCGGTAGAAGATCAAATTATCAGCTATTTTTCTGATGAGGACAGGCAGGAGCAATACAGAAAAAATGTAGAGGATTATCATGAAAGCCTGGATGGAAAATCAATGGCAGAAATATTGAAAGGGATACTTTATTAGCTTTATGTGTTTAAAAATAAAACGCATAAAGCTTTTTGAATGGAATCTCATTCCGTAATAAAAAAATAACCTGTATCATGTAACTTATTACCATCTGTTTGTATAATAGATCTAAAGAAAATCAATCATAAAGCAGAGAAATATGGAGGGTCAGCTATGAAATTACTCATTGTCGAGGATGATAAAACGATTGCTTCCGGCTTGGAATATTCCTTAAAGCAGGAGGGCTATCAGGTAACAATATGTCATCGTGCTCAGGAAGCGGTAGAAATAATAGACACACAGCTCAATACGATTTCCCTATGTTTATTTGATTTATCCTTACCGGATGGCAGCGGCTATGATTTATGCCGGAGAGTGAAAGCAAGCGCGGATGTCCCTGTTATTTTTCTGACGGTTGTCGATGATGAAGTCAATGTAGTAATGGGGCTCGATATGGGAGCAGATGATTACATTACCAAGCCATTTCGGATTCGTGAATTAAGCTCGCGGATTAAAACCGTACTCAGACGTTATCAGAAAAATAACACGCAGGAAAAAGACAGCATTCAGCTTGGCATCATCGAGATATTTCCACTGGAGGGGAAGGTATATAAAGCGCAGCTGGAGCTTGCGTTAACAGCGCTTGAATATCGGCTGCTGATGATTTTTATCAATCATCGCGGGCAGGTTCTTTCCCGGGAACAGCTTCTGGAAATGATATGGGATGTTGCTGGAGAGTTTGTCAATGATAATACATTGACGGTTTATATTAAACGGCTGCGGAAGAAGATTGAAGATAACCCGCAAAAGCCGATGCTGATCGAAACGGTCAGAGGATTAGGGTATAGGATGGTAGCAGAAAATGTTAAGAAATAAAGAGATTCGTGTCTTTCTTATAACAACGGTATTCATTTTGGGAATTGGGATTCTATTAGGATTCATCCATTCTCCGGTCACTGCGCTATTTATCGCTGCTGTTGGAGGGAGTCTGATTGTTTGCTATATCTTCTGGATAATTTGGCGTTATCAGCAGATTGTTCAGCTGTCCAGTTATCTGCGAAAAATTATGGCAGGAGATACTTCGCTGGATGTCCGGGATAACAGAGAAGGGGATCTCAGTATATTAAAAAATGAAATCTATAAAATGACAAGGATGCTATCTGAACAGCAGACAAGCTTACAAAAGGATAAAGAAAAGCTGACGGATGCGATCTCAGATATTTCTCATCAAATAAAAACACCGCTGACTTCGATGACAGTGATGGCTGATTTATTAAGTGAGCCGGATTTAGAGACTGAAAAACGGAAGGAATTTACCTATCACATTCGCAAGCAATTAGAGCGGATGGAGTGGCTTGTTTCTTCCTTATTAAAGCTTTCAAAAATCGATGCCGGGACTACGCTGTTTAGTAAGGAAAAGGTGGAAGTGGCACAACTCGTAAAAGAAGTCATCGCACCAATGGAAATACCTGTTGAACTGAAAGAAATAGAGCTGGAGATAGAAGGAAAGCCGGAAGCTGTTTTTATTGGAGATAAGAATTGGACGAAAGAGGCTTGTATAAATATTTTAAAGAATGCCGTTGAACACACACCAATCGGCGGAAAAATTACTATCTCTTATGAGGAAAATGCTATTTTTACGGAAATACGAATGAAAGACAATGGACAAGGAATTGGAAAAACAGAGCTTCCGCATATTTTTAAACGCTTTTATAAGGGAAGTCATGCAGCAGATGGCAGTGTCGGTATTGGATTGGCGATGGCTTATTCCATTATCACCAATCAGCTGGGAGATATTGAGGTGATTAGCGAGCCGGGAAAAGGGTCTGTTTTTCATATTAAATTTTACAAGCAGGTCGTTTAAAGTGACAATATTGTCATCAAATTAGTCACCAATCCGTCATTTTAGACAAGTAAAGTAGTAGATAACAAGGGAAACGAATAAGGAGGAAAAGGAAATGGAATTAATGCGGATTGAAAATTTGTCTAAAGTGTACGGGAAGGGTGACACAGCAGTAAAGGCATTGGATAATGTATCTTTTTCTGTGAAGCAGGGCGAGTTTGTAGCGATTATCGGACCATCTGGTTCTGGAAAATCAACCCTGCTGCACCTGCTGGGAGGTGTTGACAAGCCGACGGATGGAAAGGTATTTATTGAAAAGACAGATATTTATGGATTAAATGAAACACAGCTGGCTATTTTCAGGAGACGGCAGATTGGCTTAATTTATCAATTCTATAATCTTCTGCCGATATTAACAGTGGAAGAGAATATTACCTTGCCGATGCTATTAGATGCGCATAAGGTGGATCAAAAGCATTTTAAGGAAATTGTGGAGATACTGGGACTGCAAAAGCGTCTGGATTATTTACCGAATCAATTATCCGGTGGACAGCAGCAGCGTGTGTCGATAGGCAGAGCGCTGATCAGTAATCCATCTATTATTCTTGCAGATGAGCCGACAGGAAATCTGGACAGCAAAAACAGTAAAGAAATTATTGATTTGTTAAAGCTGTTTAATAAAACATATAATCAAACACTGGTAGTGATTACACATGATGACCGTATTGCTTTACAAGCGGATCGTGTTATTTCGATAGAGGACGGAACCATTGCCAAGGACGAGGTGATTCGTCCATGAATATTGTCAATAAAGTAACACTGAGACATCTCAAGGAGAATAAACGCAGGACGCTCGTTACAATTTTTGGTGTTATTATTTCTGTTGCGATGATTACAGCGGTTGCGTCTTTAGGAATCTCTTTTATCGATATGCAGCAGCGAGATGCCATCTCCTATAGTGGTGATTGGCATTATGCTGTAGAGGATGTGGATAAAGAACAGATAAAAGCTATTTATGATGATGATAATACAGACTCTGTAGGAATTATAGATGAATTGGGGTTTGCCCCTTTAAATGATCAATTGACCAAAAGATATCTTTACGTCCGGGCGATGGATGAAACAGCTATGGAGCAAATGCAGGTGAAACTGATAGAGGGGAAGCTTCCAACAAATGAAAATGAGGTTGTGATTTCTGAGGAATTAAAGGGAGAGGATTTCCCTTATCAAATTGGAGACACCATTGAGCTGGATATTGGTGAGAGGTATGCAATTAATGAGGAAGAAAATCGACCGTTAGTTCAGGATGAATCCGTCTATGAAGGTGAGGATGGCATTGGGGAGGAATTACGCAATCAGGAAAAACAGGACTTTAAAATTGTCGGTGAAATAGAAACACCTTTTTGGGATAATCCCTGGTCGGCAGGATATACAGTACTGTCGTATACAGATGGTTTATCTTTGACAGAAATTGATGGTGCATATGTTAATGTAAAGAAATTACGTCATTCATTATTTGATGATTTAGAGAAATTACGGGAAGATTTAGATATTAATGCTGAAAATATGGGAACAAATACTCCGTTATTAGATACGTATTTAATCTCCGTAAATAGCGGTATGGTAGCAGCGTTATCCGGACTGCTTACGGTAATCATCGTGATTATTATGGTTGGATCGATTGTGTTAATTTATAATGCTTTTGCCATATCTGTATCCGAACGTTCCCGTTATTTAGGAATGCTCTCCAGCGTCGGGGCAACGAAAAGGCAAAAGCGAAATTCAGTGTTATTTGAAGGTCTTGTTATTGGCCTGATTAGTATTCCTGTTGGAATTGGGGCAGGGCTGCTGGGAATAGGTGTTACATTGCATTTTATTAGTGAAATGTTGTTAAACGCAGATTTTTATTCTGAAATTCGTCTGGTTGTAACTCCGACGATATTTATTATAGCTATTGTAGTATCATTACTTACCATTATGATTTCTGCATGGATACCAGCTGTAAGGGCATCTAAAATTACAGCGATAGATGCAATCCGTCAGGCAAAGGATGTTAAGCTTACCAAAAAGAAAATCAAAACAAATCGTTTTGTCCAGAAGCTGTTTGGCTATGAAGCAGAGATTGCCTTAAAGAATTTAAAAAGAAACAAGAAGCGCTACCATGTTACTGTATTTTCTCTAATGATCAGTATTATCTTATTTTTATCGGTCGGCTTTTTCACAAACACGCTGACCAAGTCTTATGAATTACAGTCTGAAGAACAGAATTATGATATTTCTATTCAGGAATATTCTGATGATAATAAGCTGGCTGATATATACCCTGCAATAGAAGCTATGGAGGGTGTAAAGGAAAGCATCATATATCAGAAAATAGAGTTCGTTGCTCAAATACCTGAAGAAATTGCAGGAGATACGATGGAAGGCAGATATGACAGTAATGATTCCGAAGAAATGGGCTATTCAATGACATTAATTGGCCTGCCATCAAAAGAATGGGATAGTTATCTTCGTGAAAATGATATTTCAGCAGCATCTGATGAGCAACAGCCAGCAGTTTTAGTTAACACCGTAACTTATATGGACCAAAATAATAAATATGTGGAAAAAGAGATGTTGAATGTTCATGAAGGTGATAAACTGCCTTTTCGTCAGGAATACTATAATGAAGAAAAAGATGATTGGGGATGGGCGGATTCAGAAGAACTTGAACTGATAGGCCTTACGAATAATTTTCCAATGGGTTATTTTTATACTTCATCAAATACATTGATTGTCATTGTTAACGAACAAACATTTAATGAACTGATGGAAAATCTGCCTTATAGTTATGATAAAAGCAGGGAAGCATTTTTAACTTCAGATGATCCTTACCAGGTAGAGGAGGATATTGAAGGACTTGAATCTGGTAACAGCTTGGAGATAAGGAATATATATGCCTTTCAGCAGCAGGATAAACAAATGACTTTAGCCTTATCCATCTTTATTTATGGATTTATTACGCTAATAACTTTAATTTCCATTGCAAATATTTTTAACACAATTTCAACTAGCGTGGCACTGAGAAAAAGAGAATTTGCGACGATGAAATCAATTGGTATGACACCGAAAGCCTTTCGTAAAATGATTCGGTTTGAAAGTATGTTTTATGGAATCAAGTCATTAATCTACGGACTGCCAATCAGTTTTGTTGTTATGTACTGGATTCAGTTACAAACAAGGAGTGCCTTTGAATATCGTTTTCAAATACCTTGGGTTTATATCGGAATTGTCATTCTGGCTGTCTTTATCATTGTCGGAGCTGCCATGCTTTATTCAACTTCTAAATTGAAGAAGGATAATATTGTCGAGACATTAAGGCAGGAAAATATATAAATAAACGAGGAGCTGCTCTGGAGAATTTTATCTGGGGCAGCCCTTTTTAAAAAGAAGAAAATATTGTATATTTTTTTAAATAGTAGTTGTTTTTCTGATCTATTAAGAATATAATACATTTAAATAAGTGTCTTAATGTATTAATACAGTGCAACGAAGATGAATACATAGAATGAGGTGAGCGATAATATTTTAGGAGTATATTAGGTATTTGCTGTGGTTTGAATGTAATATTTATACTTAAAAACTAATTATTGTAATTATTTGTCGAGGGGGTTTGTTATGAATTTTATGAAACGTGGAATTTTGGGGATTACTAGAAAAAAAGGAAAATCCTTAATTTTACTGGCAGTTATTTTTATTTTAGGAAACTTAATATCTGGTGCTATTTCCATTCAGCAGGCAACTGGAAATGTAGAGAAGACGATAAAAGAAAGACTTGGTACAGCAGCTACTGTTGACCTTGATCATGATACGCTGAATAATATGCCTGAAGATGAATGGATGGATTTTGAGCCGGAAGAACTGGGAGTTAATCTGATTAAACAAATCGGCGATCTTCCTTATGTGAAATACTATGATTATAGTATGGAACAATGGATGGGGTCAGAGAGCATCGAGCCCTATCAGGGGGAAGAAATGGATGAAGATTTTATGATGGATGAGGAGGACGAAATACCATTTCAGCTTAAAGGGATTAATTATGCCCCAATCATTGATTTGGAAGAAGGTAAAGCTACCTTAACAGATGGGCGTGTATTTACCGATGAAGAGATTGAAAATGGTACTGCTGTAGCTGTCATTTCTGAAAATTTAGCAGCAGAGAACAACCTGGAGGTTGGGGATACCTTTACATTGGTGAATAATGTTTATTCCTATGATTATGATACAGATGAAGAGGATATAGTTGCTTCACGGGATGTTGTATTAGAAGTGATTGGATTATTTGATCCTAAGTCAGTAACACAAGAATCAGATGAAGATTCCGAGAGCAATATGATGTTTATGATGGAGGATCCTTACTATCAAAATACGATGTATGTTCCGAATGAAATTGTCATAGACGAAACAAATTATAATTGGGAAGAGACTTTGAAAGCAGACGATGAATTAGCTGCAATGATGAAGGAAGAAGGCGAAGATGCGTCATTTGAATACTACGAGCCAATTTATTACTTGAACAATCCGGAAGATATTGAGCCATTTAGGGAAGAAGTTCTTCCATTATTGCCGGAGCTTTATACGGTAATCAGTGCAACAGATCAGTATGAAAGAATTTCAGGACCGATGGAATCTATGTCGAAACTGGCAAAATATGTTTTGATTGTAGCAGTAGCAGCAACGATATTGATTACTGGTTTAGTAGTTTTACTATTTTTACGGGATCGCAAACGTGAATTAGGAATCTACTTATCCTTAGGTGAGAAGCGAAGTAAAGTTATCGGACAAATTTTAATTGAAGTGATGGTCGTTGCCGTTGTTGGTATTACCTTATCCTTATTCAGCGGGAATCTTTTAGCCGGGCAGGTTTCGGATACCATCATGAATTCGGACGACAGTAATCAAAGTGAGTACTATGAAGGGGTTTACTATCCAGAATTAGAGAGTGAATTAACAACAGAAGATGTCATGGATTCTTATGAAGTAAATCTGGATGCAAGCTATGTACTGGGATTCTATGGTATTGGCTTATTGACAATCCTCATTTCAACGGTTATTCCGTTAATTTATATTGTACGTTTAAATCCGAAGAAAATACTGATGTAACAAAGGGGTGAAAAGGATGATATTAGAAGCGAAGGATTTAAATTATTATTATCAGGATGGCGAACAGCGCCGTTATATTTTAAAGGATACATCGATTTCTTTTGAGAAGGGGAAGTTTTACACGATTTTAGGGCAGTCCGGTTCAGGAAAAACCACCCTGCTATCGTTACTCAGTGCTCTGGATTCACCGCATAGCGGAGAGATATTATTTAACGATGAAGATATTAAGAAAATTGGTTATGAAAAATATCGCCGCAATAATATCGGTATTATTTTTCAAAGCTATAATTTAATTCCGACATTTACTGCTGTTGAAAATGTATTGGTGCCGATGACCATTACCGAAAATGAGATTCCAAGTGATAAGGAAACGGTCGCTTATAATTTACTGGATTATATTGGGATAGTGAAAAATAAGGCAGATCGTCTTGTTAATAAGCTATCTGGGGGAGAGCAGCAGCGTGTGGCAATTGCCCGTGCGCTGGCGACCAATGTGGAATTAATTCTTGCCGATGAACCTACTGGAAATCTGGATGAAGAGATGGAACAGGAAATCATTGATATTTTTAAAAGATTAGCACATGAACATGGGAAATGTGTCATTGTGGTAACGCACTCCAATGAAATTGCTGTACAGTCTGATCAGGCTTTCCGTTTGAAGAAGGGTGTTCTATCTTCCTATGAGTGATTTTTTATCAAAATTTAATAAAGATAAGTATGATGATCTGGTAAATGAAAAAGAGGACAAGGAATTGGGGGATAAGGAAGACAAGAAAGCGGGGCAACCTGAAAAAACAGAGCCGCAGCAAAAGCAAAAAGAGCAGGATGCTGCTGTGAAAAAAGAAGAGACAGTATCTGAGAGAAAGGCTCCCTCGCAGACAGAGCTATCCTCCAGAAGCAGTCGCCGGCAGGATTCGGAAGAAGAAGTAGAGATTGATATGGATTATCGTAGGAAGAAAAAACGTCGTATGTGGTTTATTATTTCAGGGGCAGTCTTAGCCTGTATATTGATTTTCTTCATTTACTATATGCTTGTTCATGTAAAGGTCGATGATTTTGTAGGTCAGCCCGTAGCAGAAGCTCGTTCCTGGGCTGGGGAAAATGATATCGAAGTCGAATTGGAGCAGGAATATAGTATGGAGTATGATGCAAATGTAGTTATTTCCCAAAGCATCTCTGAAGGGAAGCAAATACGAAAAGGTAAGACGCTGACGTTGGCCAGCAGTTTAGGTCCTGATCCAGAGGAGAATATTCCACTCGTTGATTTTTCAGAAATGACACAGGAAGAAGCACAAGCGTGGATCGATGAAAATAAAGCAGAGAACCTGCAGATGGTCACAGAATATAGTGATGATATCGAAGAAGGAGACTTTATTAAATTTTCCATGAAGGATAGTAACATAGATGAATCAGAATACAAGCGAAAAGATAGTGCTGCGGTCTACTATTCCAGAGGGCAAGAAGTTTTCGAGAAGAATATCACCATACCTGATTTTACAGGAGTTTCCAAAGAAGAAGTAGAAAAATGGGCAGAAACCAATGAAATAGAGATGACCTATGAAGAGTCAGATTCTGACAGCGTGGAAGCGGGTAATATTATTAGTCAAAGTGAAGCCCCGGAAGAAAAAATTGCAAAAAGAGATAAAATGGAAGTCGTTGTTTCCGTAGGGGAAGCAACCGTTGTTCCCAACTTTGGTGAAGTATCTCCAGAAGAAGCGGCGATAAATTATCCAGATTTAAATGTGACAGTGAAGCAGGTTTTTCATGCAGATGTTGCTTATGGAACAATGATTTCACAATCGATTGAGCCAGATACGAAGCTGACGGAAAACGACGATAAAAATATTACGGTTACGTACTCACAAGGCAGGCCGTACTTACAAGATTTCCGTGGACAGTCAGAAGGTGATTTGCCAAGACTATTTCATGAACAATATAAGTCAAAAGGTGCGGATATTAATTATATTGTGAAATATGTTGATTCACCAGAACTAAAGGGAACAGTGGTTGATATGGGTGTTTTTAATGAATTTGTGCCGATGACTTATACGGTGGAGGTAAGAATTAGTAATAATGCATCTGCACCGCCTAATCCGCCAGATTTTTCTGAGGAAGATCCAGATATGTATCCGGAGCCTGAGCCGGATGCTGGTGAAGACGATTCTGATGAGGAAGTACCAATCGAACCAGAGGCAGACCTTGAAGTAGATGAGAAATAATATAAGAGCAGGAGTACATCCTTTATTAGGACAGTGCTCCTGTTTTTTGGAGTAATCAGCTTGTTAAAGATTGTATGCCAGCTGAAAATTGTTCGATATGTGGAACTTAATTTATTGGGAGTTTACAGCTCAGTTCCACTACGATAAAATTAGTTGCTTATCTTTCTGTAATGTTTAAAATGGGTGAGTTTTAATCCTTATCTAATTGTAATAAGGCTTCTTCAGGAACTTCTTCTTCCATAACTTCTATCCAGCCTTTTCCATAGCTTCCCGATGTATCTATGCGCAGGAAAGCATCTGACCGGAGCTCTCGATCTATCACTCTTATAATTTGCTGTTCATCCCCTTCTTCGTTATATCCTGAAAAAACATATTTATAATTTCCAGTCCACAGCTTCTCGTAATTATTATCTGCTGTTTCAGTATAATAGGTTTCCACCGGGTGCTGTAATAACCAGTCGGTTAATGGAATGATGCCGGCTGTCGTTTTTTGGATGACTACGGCTGTAATGGTTAATATAATGAGCGTTCCAAACGATACTTTCACTGCTTTTTTCATATGATGAAGCTCCTTTTCGTTCTATATTGTTAACTTTAGTGTAAGGAGAATGGCAGTTTGTAGAAATCGTTTTTTCTTACAGTTATCTTACATATTTGTAAGGTGAACATGCTTTCTCTACTTTTGTAGTTCGTTTCAATTTGTGTAATAATTGTAAAAAAATAAGAGTGCTAAAAAAGGGGAATACAGATGCAAAGCATTATGATTGTAGAGGATGATCCTAAAATTTCGAAGCATTTACAAAATTATATTGAAAAATATGGTTACCAGGTCTCGTTTATCACGGATTTTGAACGGGTTATAGAAGTGTTTCAAAAGGCAAAGCCTGATCTGGTGCTATTGGATATTAATTTGCCAAGCTATGATGGTTTTTATTGGTGCAGACAAATCCGAAAAGAATCTACCTGTCCAGTGATTTTTATTTCCGCACGGACGGGAGAGATGGATCAGGTGATGGCACTGGAAAATGGAGGCGATGATTTTATAACGAAGCCGTTCAGTGCTGAAATTGTAATGGCTAAAATACGGAGCCAATTACGCCGTGCCTATGGAGAATATGCACAGGACGCGAAGGAGCGTTTCTTGGAAGTAGAAGGATTAAAGCTTTTGCCAGAACGATTAGAATTAACTTTTGCCGGAAAGGATACATTTTTATCAAAAAAAGAAGCAGATATTATCGAAACGTTAATGAATCGGTATCCGCGTGTTGCCGGCAGGGAGGATTTGCTGGAAAAACTGTGGGATGATCAGACCTATGTTGATGAAAATACGTTAAACGTCAATATAACCAGAGTACGGAAAAAGCTGCAGACTGTCGGGATAAAGGATGGGGTAGAAACGGTCAGAGGTGTTGGTTACCGGTTGAAAAGTATGTTTAAAGAAGAATGATGTAAATAAGAAGAGGTGTTATGATGCAGTTTAAAACAGTTGAAGAGAGTGACTTGGTTACATGCAGTAAACTATTTTTAAACGTTTTTAATGAGGAGCCGTGGAATGATGAATGGACATTAGAAAAGGCTGAAAAATATTTATCAGATTTTTATCAGACTCCTGGATTTTTTGGCGTGTCAGCGCTTGAAAATAATGAGATTATCGGATTTATTTTTGGAGTGTGTCGTGTGTGGTGGAGCGGAGATGAGTTTTTTATTAATGAAATGTGCGTAAACACGGATCAACAGAATAAAGGAGTCGGGAAAGCGCTCATAAATTATTTGGAGAAAGTAATGGATGCAAATAGGATTTCCACGATTTCTCTGTTAACGGATAGAGGAATACCTGCAGAAGAATTCTATAAGAAAAATGGCTTTAAAGAAATTGATAGAATAGTCTTTCTGAGTCGTGATGTTTAAATAAAAAAGATATTTATTCATTTTACATAAAAGTACAATTAAAAAAGTCAGAAAAATGTCTCAGGATTCAAAGGAGATTAGCAATGAAGTTATTTTTAAAGGAACATGCTTTACTGATTGCTCTCAATATATTACAATTTGCTGCTATTTTGCTTATTTATTGGCTGGATGGTTACCGGAATCTGCTTTCGGCATTGTATGCAGTTTTTATCGGATTCTTTTTTCTTACCAGTTATCTTTTTTATCAATATTTCAGTCGGCGTGCATTTTATCAACGTTTAAGCAACCCTTTGGAAACATTGGATGAATCATTGCAGAAAAACAGCCAGCACCCTGTTTCAGATGCATTGAATGAACTTTTGCGAAGTCAGTATAAACATTATCAGCAGAAAATAAATACGATTGAAAAAGAGAGGGAAGAGCATCTTAAGCTGATGGATCAATGGGTGCATCAGATGAAGACGCCTATCTCAGTTATTGAGCTTACTGCCCAGAGCCTGGATGAGCCGGACTCGTCCAGTATCCGGGAAGAAACGGAGCGGATGAAGTCTGGATTAAATACGATTCTTTATATGGCAAGACTGCGGACAATTGAGCAGGATTTTCATATCAAACCGATTCATCTGGAATCATTGGTTCATGAAGTAAACGGAGAAAACAAACGATTCTACATACGTAATAAAGTCTACCCTAAAGTGGAAGAAAAAACAAAAGGGCTGATTGTGCAGACAGATGAAAAGTGGCTTTTCTTTATTTTGACCCAGCTTATTTTAAATGCCGTAAAGTATTCAGCAGGAAAAAGCAATTCAATGCTTATCTCTATTTATGAAAGAGAGAAAGAAGCGGTCTTGGAAGTGAAGGATTTTGGAGTAGGAATTCCAGAAGCGGATCAGAAACGTATTTTTGATGCTTTTTATACTGGTGAAAACGGCAGGAAATTTAGAGAGTCTACCGGGATGGGGCTGTATTTGATAAGAGAGGCAGTGGAGCACCTCCATCATCGTATTGAATTTGAGTCACAGGTTGGAGAGGGTGCAACGTTTCGGGTGATTTTCTCGGAAACGCAAAACCTTACATCAATGTAAGGTAATTGAAAGAAATTTCGATAGTTTCTTCCTTAAGAGCAGCGATATACTAAGGTTAAATCAAATGATAAGGAAGGAAGTATTTTTATGCTGAAAGTAAGACAGGTCAGTAAAGTATATGAAGGAAAGGTCTCCTATCGTGCATTGTCAGATATTAATTTGACGGTAGAGGATAGTGAATTTGTTGGAATCATGGGACCTTCAGGAAGCGGTAAGACAACTTTATTAAACATGATTGCTACAATCGACGAGCCGACAACAGGTGAAATCTTAATTAATGGGAAGGACCCGAATCGTCTGAAAAAAGAAAAGCTGGCTCAATTCCGCAGACGGGAATTAGGATTTGTATTTCAGGATTTTAATCTGCTTCATACGCTGACGGTGGAAGAAAATATGGTGCTGCCATTAACGCTTGACGGCAGTAAGGTAAGTGAAATGAAGAAAAAAGCAAAGGAAATTGCTGAGAAGCTGGGAATAACTGAAATAATGAATAAAAGAACATATGAAATTTCCGGCGGTCAGGCACAGAGAGCAGCTGTTGCCCGGGCGATGATCCATACGCCGAAGCTTTTGCTTGCTGATGAGCCAACAGGAAATCTGGATTCAAAATCATCTAAAGACGTAATGGAAATGCTGGAGGCAATTAATGAAAAGGAAAAAACAACAATGCTTTTGGTAACACATGATCCGCAGGCAGCGAGCTATTGCAATCGTGTTGTATTTATCCGTGATGGCAAGTTTTACTCGGAAATCCACCGTGGAAATAACCGGCAGGCTTTTTTTCAAAAGATCATCGACACACTCTCATTAATGGGAGGGGATTCCAATGACTTTTCGTCAGTTCGCATTTAATAATGTCATCCGGAATAAACGGCTGTATGCTGCGTATTTTTTGACAAGTCTTTTTACAGTGATGGTGTTTTTTACCTTTTCTATTTTTGCTTCTCATCCGCAGCTGACTGGAGATAATATGGATTCTTATGTCAGCTTTGGAATGAATGTTGCAGCAGGGATTATCTATGTATTTTCCTTTTTCTTTGTACTTTATTCAATGAGTTCCTTCTTGCAATCGCGGAAAAAGGAATTTGGCTTATTGATGATTCAAGGTATGAGCATGAAGCAGATTCGCTCGATGGTATTTTTGGAGAATATGTTTATCGGCTTGTTAGCTACTATTGGCGGTATTGGATTAGGATTAATTTTTTCCAAGGTGATTCTATTAATTGCTGAAAATGTGCTCATTATTGAGAATGAATTGCCTTTTTATTTTCCAACACAGCCTATTTTACTGACATTTGGCTGTTTTATCGTATTATTTTTCTTGATTTCTTTATTTGTATCGTATATTTTGCGGAGTCGGAAATTGATTGATTTAATCAAAGGAGATAAAAAGTCAAAAGGAGAGCCGAAAGCAAATCTATTTTTAACCATCCTGGCAGTTCTATTGCTTGGAACAGGATATGCGGTTGCTTTGATAGTGGAAGGATTACAGGTGATTTTTGCAATGATTCCGGTTGTTATTGTCGTGATTATTGGCACGTATCTCCTGTTTACACAATTAAGTGTATCTATCATCCGGCGTTTGAAGAAGAAAGAGAATGTTTTCTGGTATAAAACAAATATGATTCTCTTCTCTGATCTATCTTTTAGAATGAAGGATAATGCAAGATCTTTTTTCTTAGTAGCGATTATTTCTACGGTAGCTTTTAGTGCGATTGGAACGTTGTATGGGTTTCAGTCATACATTACTGCAGGAATAAAGCAGGTGAACCAAACTACGATTTCTTATCAGGATTATGATACTGGAAATGAGCAAGCAAATGTTTCATATATTGCTGAAACACTGCAAGGGGCAAATATTGATATGGACAAGGAGCGGGTAACGCTCCATTACTATGAATTACCTGACGAAACACTGGTTTTAATTACCAAAGAATCCGATTATAATCGAATCGCAGGTTTAAGTGATAATGAAATCATTCAAGTAGAAGATGGCGCTCCGGCTTTAATGGAGCCTGAAATGATCTTTCTTAATATCGGTGGAGATAATTCGGGTCAGCAGGAAGCGGAGATATTAAAAGATGCTGTGCTTGAATTAGATGGAGGCACGGTTTTAGAACCTGTACAGCTGGTATCGTCCAACGTATTGCCTTCTACAACGAAATATTATGTTGTTTCTGATCAGGATTTTGAGAATTTTCCGGAACCTGCCATAGAGGAAAATTACTATGCATGGCAGGAAACAGAAGATAGTGAGATTCCCCTGGGAATAGCAGAGAAATTGAATGATAGGCTGTCTACGGAAGGGATCAGGATAGGTCAGTATGAAGAGTATGTAGTAAATAAAGCCTACGGGCCAATTCTGTTTGTCGGCTTATTTATCGGCATCGTCTTTTTTGTATCATCCGGAAGCTTTCTTTATTTCCGACTCTACTCCGATTTGGATGAAGATAAGAAAAAATTCCAGGCGATAACGAAAATGGGGTTAACTGAAAAAGAATTGAAGAAAGTATTAAACAGGCAAACAGCACTTCTTTTCTTTGCACCGATTTTTGTTGCGCTGATTCATGGAGCAGTCGCGTTAACAGCACTTTCCAATATGTTTTTCTACAGTCTGGTGAAGGAATCAGCAATGGTACTTGGATTGTTCTTAGCCATTCAAATTGTATATTTCTTTATTGTCCGTTTTTATTATATCCGGCAGGTGAAACAAGCATTGCAGTAATGGCATATTTAATAAAAAAGGCTTCAAACAGCAAGAAACGCATTGATTTCTGTTGTATGAAGCTTTTTTTACAGATTCTCATTTTTAGACGGGAATAATACGGCATCATTCCAAAAATTATTTATTATTCCGGCAAACTCTTGAGGATTATCTGTGTTTGCTTCGTGTTCAGCCTTCTGAATGATTTTTAACCTTGCCCCGGCTATCCGGCTGTTTAGCTGGGCAGCTGCTTTTCGATTTGGCTTATCTTTTTCCCCGCATAGAATAAGAGCTTGACAGGATATCTCTGTTAATTGCTGACTGAAGTCTAATTCCTTCATCGACGTGGTTAATTGAATCACGTCCTTTTTAGGTAATCCCATTTCTTGCACTTTAAGAAAGTATAAAGAATCTAAGGAAAAAAGTATAAGCGCAACTAAGGCAATCCTATGCCTTTCAGGCTTGGCTTGCCAAGTTTTCTTTAAAATACCGAATTTGGCAATAATCGAAACATAACATTTTGTACAGCAAGAAGAAACCGCGGCATTTTATATTGGGCGTTCAATAAAATAAGTGAATGTACTTTCTCTGGACGATCGAGTGCATAATTTAAAGAGAGAACAGCGCCTAAAGAAAGGCCGCATAGATGAATTGGGCCATCCAGACCTTCGCAATAATCGAAAAAATGCTGGTATAGATGACGATAATCCATTTTGTCTTCTTAAAGTAATGGAAATAGGTCAGGGGTAGCTATTTGTTGTGAATCTATTTGTAAGTACGCTATTGTTTTTCGCCAGCTGGAGCTATTTTGGCCAAGCCCGTGGACAAATATATAGGTCATTGTTATCTCATCGTCCTAATGAATAATTTATTTCTATTATATCGGAAAATACGAGGGACAGGGCAAATGATGTTTAAATGTATGGAATCATTATGGGAATATATTGTAAAATAAGTTCATATAATAGAGAAATTTGAATGGGAGGTATTTGCATGCATATCGCTATTTATTGCGGCGCAAGTCTTGGTATAGACCCGGCCTATCAGGAAGCAGCCAAAAGAGTTGGGAAATGGATTGCTGAAAAAAGGAATACATTAGTTTATGGTGGCGGAAAAGCTGGTTTAATGGGCGTTGTTGCGGATGAAGTATTAGCAAATCAGGGGGAAGTTATCGGGGTTATCCCTGAATTCTTAGTGGAAAGGGAGTTGAGTCATCCACATTTAACCACTTTAGAAATTGTTGACTCGATGACTGTAAGGAAAAATAAAATGATTGCATTAGGTGATTGCTACATAGCACTTCCCGGAGGACCAGGAACTTTAGAGGAAATCACAGAAGTAGTATCCTGGGCGAGAGTCGGACAAAATAATAATCCTTGTATTCTCTTTAACCAGAATGGGTACTATGATAGTCTTGCCAGATTTTATGATGACATGGTAGAGAACGGGTTTTTATCAAAGCAGGATAGAGAAAGAATCTTATTTTCAGATTCTCTGGAAGAGATTGAAGCGTTTATTTCTAATTATACACCGCCTGGGGTACGACAATATACGGAAAATGTTTCAAGCTAGGATTGTAGTGAACAGTAGAAGGGAAATAAATAAGAAGGAGCACTTATTCCAAACAAATAAGTGTTAACTTAATTATTAAAAGGATATTTCTGGGGTTTTATATTCAAAATCCAATCAACGAATGTTAAATATGACAATAATGTTTTTTGTTCGTGTTTCATTGACAAATGTTGCGTATGTTAGTAATATAATAATGGAAATTTAATAGAAATGCGTATAATTTCGGGGATATGGCCCAGAGTTTCTACCAGACTGCCGTAAATAGTCTGACTACGCAGCGGAATGACTCTTACATGTTCAGATGATATCTGGAAAGTAGAAAATGAATGTCCGCTGTTCCTATAGAAACTCTCAAATGATTTGAGAGTTTTTTTGCAGTGTAAGAACGATATGAAAGTGCGGTAAGGCGGACCGCATAAAGTGAAGCTTCCTTCAATGGGGGACTTTTCATGTCTCACTTATAATATTTAACCTTTTTCCATTCTTGAAGCGGGAGTCTTATAGCCGGTTACACTGCGATAAAATTTGTGGAACTTTTCTATCTGAGAGAATATCCAAAAATCTTGGTGAAAATGGAGGAAAAGAGTTCATGAGTAAATTTTTTGAGTTTGAAAAACTAGGTACGAATTTTCGGACAGAGTTTATAGCTGGTTTAACAACTTTTCTGGCTATGGCTTATATTTTATTTGTTAACCCGAGTATTTTAGGAGAATCGGGTATGGATCAGGAAGCGGTATTTGCTGCAACAGCTATTGCGGCTGCTTTTGGTTCAATTATTATGGGAGTCCTTGCTAAATATCCAGTAGCACTTGCACCTGGTATGGGATTGAATGCATTTTTTACATATACCGTAGTAATTGGCTTTGGTATTCCCTGGGAAACTGCACTTGCAGGTGTTTTAGCTTCTGGAATTATCTTTATTGGTTTAACGATGACAGGAATTCGTGAAATTATTATTAATGCCATCCCGCCAAGCTTGAAACATGCGGTTGGAGCAGGGATCGGGTTATTTATTGCATTTATCGGCTTGAAAAATGCACAAATTGTTCAGGAAGACCCGGCAACAATTATTGCACTTGGTGATTTATCATCGCCAACGGTGTTATTAGCTATCTTTGGGATTGTGGTCTCTGTTATTTTAATTACGGTTGGTGTAAAAGCAGGTATTTTTTATGGGATGATTATCAGCTCGATTGCCGGTATGATTTTTGGATTAATTCCAGTACCATCTGGTATCAGTGGAATTGTCAGCAGTGCACCAAGCTTGGCACCAACATTTGGACAAGCTTTTATCCATTTTGATCAGATTTTTACAATGCAAATGCTAGTTGTTATTTTGACCTTTTTATTTGTAAATTTCTTTGATACGGCTGGGACATTGGTTGCTGTTGCGACCAAAGCAGGATTGATGAAAGATAATAAATTACCAAGAGCGGGTAAAGCGCTGTTTGCAGATGCATCTGCCAGTGTGGTAGGGGCTGCTGTCGGTACATCTACAACAACTTCTTTTGTGGAGTCTACATCCGGAGTAAGTGTAGGCGGACGTTCCGGATTAACAGCAGTAGTAACAGGCTTGTTCTTCCTGTTAGCATTATTTTTCTCGCCTTTGCTAAGTGTGGTAACGAATGAAGTGACTGCACCAGCATTGATTATTGTCGGTGTTTTAATGGCAAGCAGCTTGAAGGATATTCCTTGGGACAAATTTGAGATTGCTGTACCAGCTTTCTTTACGGTGTTAATGATGCCGGTAACCGCCAGTATTGCATCAGGTATTGCGATTGGGTTTATTTTCTACCCGATTACCATGCTTGTAAAAGGACGTGCCAAGGAAGTTCATCCGATTATGTATGTGTTGTTCGTTGTCTTTGCACTGTATTTTATCTTTTTAACTTAAATAATAAAAGCTTGAATAGACAGGGAGAGTGCATTTTTGATGGCATTCTCCCTGTTATCGTATTTTTTGAATATGCCATAACAGGAGAAATGAATGATGACGTAATTCTAAAAATTTATATGAATGGGAATAAACTTATAGCTTTTGACCTATTGTAAACTAATTTAGAATTACATATCATTATTAAATAGTATTAAAAATGATATTACTAACTCAAATGAGAGAGGAAGAGCAGAGATGAAAAAATGGCTAATGCTATGTATGGCATTACTCATTTGTATCGCATTAGTTGCTTGTGGATCAAATGATTCAAACGATGATGAAGATACGAATGGTAATGAAACTGCAGAAGATACAACAGAAGATGCTGCAGAAGACGAAAGTGCGGATGCTGAGGAGGATACTGCAACAGAAGAGAATGACGCTGAAGAAGAGTCAAATGCAGATGCAGAAGGGGAAGCAGATACTGAAAATGATGCAGCTGCAGAGTCTCAAGCTTTTGACTTTGATCCAACTGGAGAGAATACGGTAACACTTCAGTTAGAAGAAGCTGGTGTTATTGTAAAACTAACTTATAAAGCAGATGGTGACATGGTTTATGAACAGACCGCAGACAATGAGATACCGTATTCTACAATAGGGGCGTCTACACAGGAAGAAGCAGAAGAGATAATGGGAGAGTATACTTCAGAATATGAAGATGTAGAAGGGGTAACTCATAATTTGGAATATCTGGATGACAAAATCGTTGAAACTTTAACGGTAAATTATAATGAAGCCGACGCAAATGAAGTAAGTCAATTGACAGGAGCTGATTTTGAGGGAGACTTAAGTCGTGGTGTAAGTCTGCAGCAATCTGTTCAAATGCTTCAAGCGCAAGGTTATGAGATCGTTGAAGAATAATTATTAAAAAGAGAATAATTGCATAGAAATTATTACGAAAAAACACAATTTTTCCATTATGGATTGTGTACCATTGATTAGACAAGTCAAAATTAAAATAGCCGGACACCAGAACCGTGTCCGGCTATTTTAATTTTGTAACCCTTTAAGAAAGTATAAAGAATTTAAGGAATAAAATATAAATGCAACGCTTTTCAGTGAGTAATCGCAACCCCAGAAGTTCTGATAGAGAAAAGTCGCACCGAAAACCATTGATTACTAGCCCCACCGCTTTATGTCTATGGCAAAAGTTTTCGTGGGCTCGTCACAAAAGGCCTGGTGACAACAAATTTTTCTAAAGAATGTTCGGATTTTCTCTATTTCTGAAGTAGGATCTTATAGCCAGTTACACTGCGATAAAATAATAAGGAGGAAATAAAATGAAGCCTATTGTTGGAGTAACAGCATCAATGGAAGTAGATGGCATGGAATATAAGATGAACGTGCGAAATATAAGGGCTATTGAACAAGCAGGGGGCATTCCGGTCATTCTACCGTATTATAGTGATTATCAGGAAATAGCTGCATTACTTGATAAAATGGATGGTCTCTATTTGCCTGGTGGCTATGACATCGACCCCTCCTTATTTCAAGAAGAGCCAAATCCTCATCTCGGCACAATCATTCCTGAAAGAGATCGGCTGGAGAAGGAAATTATCCCGCATTTTTTAGACAAAGATAAGCCGGTACTGGGGGTTTGCCGTGGGTGCCAAATTTTAAATGTCGTTACCGGAGGAACCATGTATCAGGATTTAGTTTCACAATATCCGAAGCCATTAATTCAGCATACTCAAAAAGCAGCCTTTCATCATCGTTCGCATGCTATCTCTGTATCTCCTGCTTCCTTATTAGAAAAGTTAGTGCAGGCAACAGAAATCAGGGTGAACAGCTATCATCATCAGGCTAATCGTTCTCTGGGGAAAGATTTTATGATTTCTGCTGTGGCAGGTGATGGCGTTATAGAAGCCTTTGAAAGTAAAAAACATCGCTTTGTTTTAGGTGTGCAGTGGCATCCGGAAGGGTTAATTAATCATCCGGATGACCCATCATTGGCTATTTACCGAAGATTTATTCAGGCGTGTAAAGAAAAATAGATTGCTGTTATTGTTTTAAAGGAGACTGCTACTTCGCAACCGCTAAAAATTCTTAATGATTTAGATGCTGTCTTAGAGGATTGATAATATCATTAACCCCTGCAGTCTGTGTTTTGCAGGGATTAATCTAGTTCCTTGATATAGCAGACACATTGGTGCTTTCTTTGAGTGTGGGCAAACTGTTCAGGATTTTCTCCAGTATAATGTGCAAAAGCAGTGGCAGGAAAAAGCTGCTCTGTTGTAGTTTGAAAATGACTTTTGATCTCATCTTCCTCAAAATAAATATGATAATAAGAATCAACCATCGTAAAGCCCATTTTTACATACCAATTCTGGACCCATTTATCGTCCCGTGTCCACGCTTCAAAACGGTTCAAATTTCGCACCTTCGCAATTTTTTCAGCCTCATTCAACAATGCTTGGCCAATTCCTTGCCGGGAATAATCGGGATGAACTGCAATATGCCAGATCATTCCTCCTAAATCGCTGCCACGGGAGCAGACTGTTCTTTCTTCCACTTCATATTCAATATCAATCAACCCGGCAATGTTTCCATCTGCTTCTGCGACAAGTTCAATAGAGGGATTCTCATAGGTCTCTTTTTCCTGAAGAACATTATCAAAGTAAGCTGTTTCTAAAAAAGCGAGTACACGGCATTGAAGCCAACTTTTTTCATCAGCTGGTGTATATGCTCTGATCTTCATATCTTTCCCACTTTCCAAACTTCAGTGAATTTAGGTGTCGTAATAAAAAAAGAGAGACCTTCCAAAATACAATGATCAGGTCTCTATAAAGATTTCATTCTGTTTCATTTTCTGCCAAAGATTGAATCACTTTGGAAGATTCTTTCGCAAAATCTATCGATGCTTCGTAATAATCTTTTCCTTGCTCTAAAAGAGAAAAGTCGCCAATTTCAATAAATAATTTTGTGCTGTTTCCCATATCTTCTAATGAATAACGGTAGGCAACTTCCCCTTGCTCTGGTTTGATTTTCCAGCCTGTTCCATGTAAATCAATAATCAGCTCTTTTTCTTTTTCCGCTTTTATAATGGTAGTAATAGACTGCTCTCCGTTTGGTAAATCCCAGACTACCTTGCTGTCTACCTTCATTGGCTCTTCCGGGTAGTTTTCAGGTAATTCATCCCACTGCGCTACATATTTAGGCAGTGTTAATACTTCCCAAACTTTTTCTGGAGATGCGTTTATTATTATTTCTTCTGTAACAATCAGTTGTTTTTTCACTGTAATCCCTCCACATGATGTTTTTGAGAACTATGAACTCCAGTTTTCAGCAATAAATTCATCCCTGCCTGACTTAGCGCGGTCTTCTTCATATGCTGCTTTGCTTTTTTTATAAAAATCCTGATGATAATCTTCAGCGGGATAAAAGACAGCTGCTGCTTTAATTTCTGTTACAATCGGTTTAGCAAACCGTCCGCTGTCCGCCAGTGCCTGCCTGGATTGCTCAGCAAGCTCTTTCTGTTCTTCATTATGATAAAAGATTGCCGTTCTATACTGCTCGCCCCGATCCTGAAACTGTCCATCCGGATCAGTCGGATCAATCTGCGGCCAGTACAGGTCAAGAATCATCTGATAATCAATAATGGAATCATCATAAGTAATCTCTACCGCTTCATAATGTCCCGTTTTCCCCTGTTTCACTTGTTCATAAGCCGGATTTTCTATGTGTCCGCCTGTATAACCGGATATAACCTGGTGTACGCCATCCCATTGGTCAAAAGGCTTCACCATACACCAGAAGCAGCCGCCGGCAAATGTTGCTTTTTGTATTGTCATGTTAACCCCTCCTTGAGGCTTTTCAAAAGTCACGATAATTTGTAGAATGAAATTAATATAACATAATTTAAGTATTTTTAGAAATAAGGTGACATCATGGAAGAACCATTTGTACATAGGATTTTTAATAATAAACAGAATGAAATTAAAAATAGTATGTATTTATCCAGATTAGGATTTGCCAAAGAGAATCCGGAAAAAAAGAAAGCTATCTTTGACAAAAGTATTTTTGCTTTTCCTGTTAAGCATTATAATGAACCAGACACAAAGAAATTATTTACAGAACGAGCAGGTGAAAAAAAGGAAAACTTCTCTGTCCTGGAAATGGAAGAGCACTCTGTTTTTGTTGGAGATATTTACCGGCTGGGAAAAGCAGTCATTCAAGTATCTCAGCCTGGGCGGGTGTCGCAAAGAGAAATGGAAAATGGATTAAAAACGGGCTGGTACTTTCGGGTGCTAGAGGAAGGAAAGATTCAGCCTGCAAAAGATTTACAGCTGATAGAACGCCCAAATCCCAAATGGTCTATTGCAGCGTGTAATGAAGTGATGTACTTAGATCGTGAAAATTTATGGAGTGCGGATCAGCTGTTTCATTGCACAGATTTGGGGATTATCTGGAGGAAAACATTGCGAAAGAGATTAAGAGGATTTTAGGAAGACTGCATGGCAGCAGGCTGGAGCTCTATCACCAGAAATAGCGATGATAAGAGGAAGTGATTAACCCTTAAATTAGTTTTCTTGATATTCCATAATCAATCAATGCTTCATAAGGATCTCCGGTTAATCCAAGCATATGGCAAAATGCCTGCTCTGTGTTAAAGCCCTGTTCTTTGAGGGCAATAATTTTATTCTTCCATAATGGATTCTCGTCCAGCAGAAATTTTTCAATAATCATGTGCAGATAAGCATACTGCTGTGATACCGGTTGAGCTTGTCCAAATAATTCAAATTCAAAATCCTGATAGATGAAATTTGCTTTTACAATGGATTTGTTTCTAATTCTCTTCTGTTTGAGCATGAATAGAGGATAGGAGCTGTAGAGAAAATTTATTTTATCTGCAAAAGAATGGAGGTCATGGACTTCCATAATTATATCTAAATCAGAGGAAGCCGTATCTATACCAAGCGGTACGGTTCCACATAGACTTGGGGAATATATTTTCAAATCCTCCATGATGTTCATCTGATTAATCACTTTATACGCTTTTCTCTGTTTTTCATTCCCGGACTTTAGATACTTCATATTATCTAACATCGCCTTCACCTCATTGACTAGTTTACAGAAGAGATAACAATATTAAAAGGATACCGAAATCACTTTTTTAATAAAGTATGAATGTGGTCTAGCTGTTGATGCAAAATCATATGAATATAGAAAAATCCTTTATACAATATTTTCTTATAGCGCACTTTACTAAATTTGTGATAAATTAAAGTAACTGTATTTCACATATGGATACGAGTGTTTTATTCAAGAGAATAAAGGGAAGCAATAAAGGGGTGTGGTGTCTCTTTTGATACGTTTTTCTTCTGTCTGAAGTTACAATTTAATAGAGTTGAAGGAGGAATCAATATGTTAGAGAATGCACTCATTATGCTGGCAATTATATTTACCGTTAATGTATTATACGTATCATTGATGACGATTCGTATGATTCTAACATTAAAGGGCAGAACCTATATTGCTGCATTCGTGAGTATGTTTGAAATTGTTATTTATGTTGTCGGTTTGGGGTTAGTATTA
The DNA here is from genome assembly GCF_009389585.1 of Oceanobacillus sp. CFH 90083. Classification (GTDB taxonomy): domain Bacteria; phylum Bacillota; class Bacilli; order Bacillales; family Amphibacillaceae; genus Oceanobacillus. The sequence goes on from NZ_VIYG01000006.1 coordinate 143,910, forward strand.
GATAACCTTGATCAGATCCAAAATCTGATCGCTTATGCGATTGGTTTTGCGACAGGTTTAATTATTGGTTCCAGAATTGAAGAAAAGCTTGCACTTGGGTACATTACGGTGAATGTCGTCTCTGCAAACCCTGATTTAAACTTCACTCGGCGTCTTCGTGAAAAAGGCTATGGTGTAACAAGCTGGTCCTCCTATGGAATGGATGGCGACAGACTTTCCGTTCAAATTTTAACACCGAGGAAATATGAATTGAATCTATATCAGGCAATTCAGGAAATTGATCCAAAAGCATTTATTATTTCCTATGAACCAAAGCGGATTCACGGCGGGTTCTGGGTAAAGCAGGTTCGTAAAGGGAAATTAATGCGAAAAGAGAATAAACCAAAGGAACAAGTACAAAATGAAAGCCAATCATAAAGGGAAGCACCAAAAACCGAACATTAATTTAATGTAAAGCTGAAATTGTTCGACATTATCTTGCAATTTTTTATTTTATTTGGTATGCTAAAGCCAACAATTGAAAATGCCTCATATATACTTGAGAATATGGCTCAAAAGTTTCTACCCGGCACCGTAAATGACTGGACTATGAGGGAGGATGAGCTGTTGTTCTAAAGAACAGCAGATGTTGAATGATGCTTATATAAAGGATGTTCAAAAGTCCGAATAACCATATTTTGAACATCCTTTAAACGAAGTCTATTCATCTTCCCTTATGGAAGACGAATAGACTTTTTTGTGTTTTAACAATTTAGTGAATTGATTTCTAAACGAAGGGGCTTTTGCTGCGCGAATGTCAGCTGCCATTGAAGAGGCAATCTTATAAATGTAAAAGTGTTTTCTGTTTTAATTTACTAATTTGTTTTCGTTTTTCACTTCTATTATAAAGGTTACAACAAAATCAGAAAGATAAACCAGCCAAAGAAAAACACGGAAAGCGTATGGTGTTTTCGGAGCGGCAGAATCAGTACAATCTATGTTTTAATCAAAAACCAAACATTAACACAACAACCACTTTTTAAAATCCGTAAAAAACTAAAAACAGAAAGAGGGATTTGATGGCTCAAGTCGGTGTCATTATGGGAAGTATCTCAGACTGGGAAACAATGCAGCATACCTGCAAAGAACTTGAAACGCTAAATATCAGCTATGAAAAAGAGGTTATTTCAGCTCACCGAACACCAGATGATATGTTTGCCTATGCGCAGAGTGCACGGGAAAAAGGCCTGAAAGTCATTATTGCCGGAGCTGGCGGAGCAGCGCATCTGCCGGGGATGGTAGCTTCACAGACAACGCTGCCGGTTATCGGAGTTCCTGTGGAAAGCAAAGCACTTCAGGGAGTCGATTCACTCTTATCGATTGTTCAAATGCCCGGTGGTGTACCAACTGCAACCGTTGCGATTGGTAAAGCAGGTGCAAAGAATGCCGCCATTTTAGCAGCGCAGATTATCAGCACATTTGATAAAGAGGCAGAAAAGGCGTTAGATGAATACCGTACAGCAATGAAGGATGCTGTTCAGGAAATGAGGGATCAGCTTGCAACCTATTAAAACAATCTTGCCTCCTCAGACGATTGGAATTATTGGCGGTGGTCAGCTTGGCAGAATGATGGCAATTGCGGCAAGATATATGGGCTATCGCATTGTTGTGTTAGACCCGGCTCCGAATTGTCCGACAGCACAGGTTGCTGATGAGCAGATTATCGCAGATTATGCAGAAATAAAGGCAGTAAAAGAATTAATTGAAAAAGCCGATGTGATTACATATGAATTTGAAAATGTAGACTTAGATGCTGCAGAGCTTATTCAGAATGCAGGGAAGCTTCCACAAGGCGCATTAGCTTTAGAGGTTACACAGAACAGGGAAAAGGAGAAGCAGCTTATTGCTGATTTAGAGCTCCCTGTTCCTGCTTTTCGGATTGTGAAAACGGAGGAAGCCTGCATAGAAGCACTATCCATTATTCCGCTGCCCGCAGTCATTAAAACCTGCCGGGGAGGATATGACGGAAAAGGTCAGCTGAAGCTTGAATCGGAAGAAGATAAAAATGCGGCTTTAGCATTTTTCAGAGAGCATGGCTATTGTATAATAGAACGGTGGATTCCTTTTGATAAAGAAATCTCGGTTGTCTTTACAAGGTCGCAGCAGGGGAATATTACGTTTTTCCCGGTTGCAGAGAATGAACATCGTGACCATATCCTCTATAAAACGACGATTCCGGCAGCTATTGACGCTGCACTTGAAGAGAAGGCGTATGCCATGACGGCGAAAATTGCCGAAAGAATGGAGATTGTCGGTACTTTTGCGATAGAGATGTTTGTCGGTGAGGATACGATTTATATGAATGAAATGGCGCCAAGACCGCATAACTCTGGCCATTATACGATTGAAGGCTGCAATGTCTCTCAATTCGCCCAGCATATCCGGGCAATTTGCGGGCTGCCGCTCATTCCTGTTCATCTGCATCAGCCAACCGCAATGATTAATATTTTAGGAGAATCCCTTCCAAAAGCAATCGAGTTTACCACAAATCATGATTATGGATTTCTTCATCTTTATGGAAAGGAAGAACCGAAAGAAAAGCGTAAAATGGGACATATGACATTTACAGCGGAAACAGCCGAAGCTTTACGGAAACAATTGGATATTTTTGAGGAGGCTATACAACAATGATCGAACGTTATACAAGAGAAGAAATGGGCAATATCTGGACGGAGGAAAATAAATTTAAAGCTTGGCTGGAGGTGGAAATTCTGGCCTGTGAAGCATGGAGTAAGCTTGGATTTATTCCGGAAGAAGATGTTAGGAAACTGCGTGAGAATGCTTCCTTTGATATCCATCGCATTTATGAGATTGAGCAGGAAACACGTCATGATGTTGTCGCATTTACCCGTGCTGTATCAGAAACTTTAGGAGAAGAAAGAAAATGGGTTCACTATGGTTTGACTTCTACAGATGTTGTGGATACCGCTCTTTCTTATTTATTAAAGCAGGCAAATACTATTTTAAGAGACGGTCTGACCCGTTTTGTCGGTATTTTAGAAGAAAAAGCGAAAGAACATAAGCATACAGTCATGATGGGGCGCACGCACGGTGTCCATGCAGAGCCGACTACATTTGGTTTGAAGATGGCTCTGTGGTATGAGGAAATGAAGCGGAATTTGGAGCGTTTTGAGCTTGCTGCGGCAAATGTGGAGTTTGGCAAAATCTCTGGAGCGGTTGGGACCTATGCCAATATCGATCCATATGTAGAGCAGTATGTTTGCGAAAAGCTGGGTACATCGCCAGCACCGGTTTCCACACAAACCTTACAGCGTGACCGTCATGCCGCCTATTTATCCACACTTGCTTTGATTGCGACATCAATTGAAAAGTTCGCAACAGAGATCCGCGGATTGCAAAAAACAGAAACAAGAGAAGTAGAGGAGCGTTTTGCAAAAGGGCAAAAAGGATCTTCAGCGATGCCGCATAAGCGTAATCCGATTGGTTCAGAGAATATGACAGGAATGGCACGCGTTATCCGTGGTTACATGGTAACGGCTTATGAAAATGTTGCATTGTGGCATGAACGTGATATTTCGCATTCCTCCGCAGAGCGTGTCATTTTACCGGATGCGACGATTGCGCTGGATTACATGCTGCACCGTTTTGGAAATATTGTGGAGAACTTAACGGTATTTCCGGAAAATATGAAGCGTAACATTGACCGTACACATGGTGTTATTTTCTCTCAGCGTGTGCTTCTATCTTTGATTGATAAAGGAATGGCACGTGAGGCAGCTTATGATATTGTGCAGCCAAAAGCAATGGAGGCATGGGAAACAGCGACTTCCTTTAAAGAACTGGTAGAGCAGGATGAGCGGATTACAAGCAAGTTAACGCAGGCAGAAATTGATGATTGCTTTGACTATACCTATCATTTAAAGAATGTGGATCAGATCTTCACAAAAATTGGATTAGCATAGGAGGATTCCAATATGGAACTTGAGCTTTTATATGAAGGAAAAGCAAAGAAGGTTTATCAATCGGACACGAATGAAAATCACTTGATTCTCGCTTATAAAAATGATGCAACAGCTTTTAACGGTGAGAAGAAAGCTCAGTTTACAGGGAAGGGGAGACTCAATAATGAGATCTCCTCCCTCCTATTCAAGGCATTAGAGGACAAAGGAATTCAGTCTCATTTTATCAAACGGCTGGATTCTACTACGCAAATGGTTCAGAAAACAGATATTATTCCGTTAGAAGTGGTAATTCGGAATATTGCGACAGGTAGTATTACAAAGCGTCTGGGTATCCAGGAGAAATCTCCTTTTGAACCAGCATTAGCAGAATTATTTTACAAGGATGACCGTTTAGGGGACCCGTTGATAAATGATGAGCATGCGCTTTATTTAACGGATATTACAGAGGAAGAACTGAGCAGCATCAAGGAGAAAGCAAGACAGGTGAATCTGGCATTAACAGAAATATTTGCTGCTATCGGTGTCCGGCTGGTTGATTTTAAATTGGAATTTGGCAGAAACCGGGAAGGACAGATTCTGCTTTCCGATGAGGTATCACCGGACACTTGCAGATTATGGGATATGGAAACGAATGAAAAGCTGGATAAAGATGTTTTTCGGCAAGACACAGGAGATTTGATTACCGTATATGAAGAAATACTAAATCGTTTGGAGGCGCAGCTATGAAGAAGGTGCAGGTATACATTACATTAAAACAAGGTGTTTTAGATCCGCAGGGGAAAGCAATTCAAACTTCGCTTCATTCCTTGGATTATCCGGAAGTAGAAGACGTTCGTGTCGGAAAATATATTGAACTTCAAGTAGAGGAAGGGCCAGACTTAGAGAAAAGAGTGACACAAATGTGTGAGCAGTTATTGGCGAATCCGGTTATTGAAGATTATCGGATTGAGCTAGAGGGGGCACGATAATTGTGAAGGTAGCTGTGATTGTTTTTCCAGGTTCCAATTGTGACAGGGATATGTATCATGCAGCCGGAGAGATTGCAGGTGCTGAAGCGAGCCTTGTCTGGTATACCGATACGCATTTACTGGATGATGTGGACGGTATTCTTATTCCGGGCGGATTCTCATATGGAGATTACTTGCGCTCAGGATCGATGGCCTCTACATCGGATATTATGAATAAAATCCGTGAGCACGCTGAAAAAGGAAAACCGGTTTTAGGTATTTGCAATGGATTTCAGATATTGACCGAATCCGGACTTTTACCCGGGGCGTTAATGCGCAATAAACATCTTTCTTTTATGTGTCATCAGGAAGAATTGGTTGTTGAGGATAACGAGAATATTTTCACAACACTGTATGAGAAAAATGAAGTTGTCCGCTTTCCGATAGCACATGGGGAAGGTAATTACTTCTGTGATGATGAAACGTTACTCGAATTAAAAGATAATAATCAAATCGTATTCACTTATAAAAATAATCCGAATGGCTCTGTTTCAGATATTGCCGGTATTCGTAATAAAGCTGGTAACGTGCTGGGCATGATGCCGCATCCGGAACGGGCAGTGGAAGCATTATTAGGAAGTGATGATGGACTACGACTATTTCAATCTTTGATTGCGAATTGGAGGAGCAGCAATGCAGTTAACGCATAATATTGATCCAGAAAAAATAGAACAAGACCGATTGTATCAAGATATGGGCTTAAGTGATGAGGAGTTTGAGAAAATCAAAACGATCCTTGGCCGCCGTCCGAATTTTACGGAGACGGGCATCTTCTCTGTCATGTGGTCAGAGCATTGCAGCTATAAAACATCGAAACCGTTGTTGAGAAAGTTTCCGACAGAAGGTCCCAATGTCTTGCAGGGACCGGGAGAAGGTGCCGGAGTTATTGATATTGGCGATGGGCAGGCAGTTGTTTTCAAGGTGGAAAGCCATAACCATCCATCTGCTGTTGAGCCGTATCAGGGAGCGGCAACAGGTGTCGGCGGAATTATCCGTGATGTATTTTCGATGGGAGCCCGTCCGATTGCGTTAATGAATTCTTTGCGTTTTGGACCTTTAACAACTAACCGTACCAAGTATCTTTTCTCAGAAGTCGTGGCCGGTATTGCCGGATATGGAAACTGTGTCGGCGTGCCGACAGTCGGTGGAGAGGTACAATTTGACGACAGCTATGAAGATAACCCGCTTGTCAATGCGATGTGTGTGGGACTGATTAATCATGAGGATGTACAAAAAGGAATTGCTGCCGGTATTGGTAATACAATCCTCTATGCGGGACCGCCAACAGGCCGAGACGGTATTCATGGTGCTACCTTCGCTTCGGATGATTTAGCAGAGGATTCCAATAAAGATCGTCCAGCTGTACAGGTCGGTGATCCATTTATGGAGAAATTGCTAATTGAAGCATGTCTGGAAGTGATCCACTCTGATGCGCTTGTCGGCATGCAGGATATGGGAGCTGCAGGTTTAACCTCTTCGGCGAGTGAAATGGCGAGTAAGGCAGGAACTGGTCTGGAAATGAACTTAGACCTTGTGCCGCAGCGCGAGCAACATATGACTGCTTATGAAATGATGCTGTCTGAATCACAGGAGCGGATGCTTCTTTGTGTCAAAGCAGGTCGTGAACAGGAAATTATTGATATTTTTGAAAAGTACGGTTTGAAATCTGTACCTGTTGGAAAAGTGATCGAGGAAAAAGTATTCCGTATTAAGCATCATGGTGAGGTTGTAGCGGATATTCCCGTTGATTCTTTGGCGGACGATGCGCCTGTGTATCATATGCCTTCAAAGGAAGCAGCATACTATCAGGATTTTCAGCAGATTGATGTAAAGACGCCGGTTGTAGATAATTATGGAGAAACATTAAAGCAATTATTACAGCAGCCGACGATTGCCAGTAAAGAATGGGTATATGATCAATATGATTCGATGGTGCAGACAAATACAGTTGTAACTCCGGGATCAGATGCGGCCGTTGTTCGTATTAAAGGAACGGATAAGGCATTAGCAATTACAACGGACTGTAATTCCCGCTATATTTATTTAGACCCGGAGGAAGGCGGAAAGATTGCTGTTGCAGAAGCAGCCCGTAATATTATCTGCTCTGGAGCGAAGCCATTAGGGCTTACAGATGGATTAAATTTTGGGAATCCGACAAATCCGGAGATCTTCTGGCAAATGGAAAAAAGTGTAGAAGGTATGAGTGCTGCGTGTGAAGCATTACAAACGCCTGTTATCAGCGGAAATGTTTCCTTATACAATCAATCCAAAGGAAAATCTATCTACCCGACACCAGTTGTCGGCATGGTTGGGCTGCATGAATCCACAGCACATATTACACCGAGCTTTTTCCAGGAAGCCGGAGATATCATTTATCTTATTGGTGAAACACGAGATGAATTTGGCGGCAGTGAATTGCAATTTATCCAGAATGGAAGATATGAAGGAAAAGCTCCGCACTTGGATTTAAATATAGAAGCAGAGCGTCAGGAAAAACTCCTTTCTTTCATCCGGCAGGGTAAGATTCAATCTGCTCATGACCTTGCAGAGGGCGGATTAGGGGTTGCTTTAGCAGAATCGTTATTCTCAGAGAAAGACCTTGGTGCAAAAGTGACGCTTTCAGGAGATGCAACAGTTGAGCTGTTCAGCGAAACGCAATCACGCTTTCTTGTTACTGTAAAGCCTGAGAATCAATCAGCTTTTGAAAAAGTATTTACAGATGCGACAAACCTTGGCGAGGTAACAGCGGATCGTCAGTTAACGATAACAGCAAATAATGAAAATATTCTTCAGGAAGCTGCTGCAGAACTAAAAGCACTTTGGAAAGGAGCTATTCCATGCTTGCTGAAATCAAAGGCATAAATGAAGAATGTGGCGTATTCGGTATTTGGGGCCATGAAAAAGCAGCAGAATTAACCTATTACGGATTGCATTCAATGCAGCATCGCGGGCAGGAAGGTGCCGGGATTGTTGTCAGTAAGAATAGACAATTAAAAGGTCATAAACAGCTTGGTCTTGTTAATGATGTCTTTAAGCATGTGAAATTTGGTGATTTTAACGGGGAAATTGCTTTAGGGCATGTCCGTTATGCAACACAAGGTGGAAAAGGGCTTGAGAATGTTCAGCCGCTTGTTTTTCAGTCTCTGACCGGCGGAATGGCATTAGCACATAATGGGAACTTAATGAACGCAACCAAATTACGGGAAGAGCTTGAAAAAGATGGAAGTATTTTTCAAACGACTTCAGATACAGAGGTTTTGGCACATTTGATTAAACGAAGCGGAGAAGTAACTGAAGCAACTATCTCCGAAGCGCTCAACCGTGTCAAAGGTGCCTATGCTTACCTTATTTTAGAGGATGATACTTTATATGCGGCACTGGATCCTGCCGGAATAAGACCACTATCAATTGGCAGATTAGGAGAAGCTTATGTGGTTGCCTCTGAAACCTGTGCCTTTGACCAGATTGGTGCTACTTTTGAACGGGAGGTATTGCCGGGAGAATTGATTAAAATTAATGAAGAAGGTCTGAATTCATACCGGTTTGCACCACGGGGGAAAAGACAGATGTGTGCGATGGAATATGTGTATCTTTCCCGTCCGGACAGCGATGTGAACTATGTTAATGTTCATGCCTCCCGTAAAAAGATGGGTAAAGAGCTTGCTAAGGAAGCTCCAGTGGATGCAGATTTAGTGGTTGGCGTGCCGGACTCCAGTATTTCAGCAGCCATTGGTTATGCAGAAGAAAGCAGGCTTCCCTATGAAATGGGGATTATCAAAAATCGTTATGTCGGAAGAACATTTATCCAGCCGTCTCAGGAATTAAGAGAGCTTGGGGTGAAAATGAAGCTTTCCCCAGTCCGTGGTATTGTAGAGGGAAAGCGTGTCATTATGATTGATGATTCAATTGTCCGCGGAACAACGAGCCGGCGCATTGTCCAAATGCTGAAAGACGCTGGTGCCAGTGAGGTTCATGTGCGTATTGCATCTCCGGCGATAACAGACCCTTGTTATTACGGAATAGATATGTCTACGAAGGAAGAGCTGATCGGGGCAAACAACAGTGTGGAAGAAATTGGCGCCATCATTGGGGCAGACAGTATTGCCTACTTATCTGAGCAGGGGTTGGAAAATGCAATTGTAAAGGATAAAACAATCAATCAGGGTGTCTGCATGGCTTGTATGACTGGTTTATATCCTGTTTCTCCAGCGGATGAGAAGGAAATGGACACATCAAACTGCTAAGATCAAAAATCACTTTGGAGGGCAAAAGTATGTCGGATGTTTATAAAAAAGCTGGTGTAGACGTTGAAAAAGGCTACGAAGCGGTAGAAAGAATGAAAAAGCATATTGAAAAAACACATCGGAAAGAGGTATTGGGCTCTTTAGGCTCCTTTGCCGGGGCATTTGATTTATCCTCCTTTTCTTACCAAGAACCTGTTTTACTTTCAGGAACAGATGGTGTCGGTACAAAGTTAAAGCTTGCGATTGATCTGGATAAGCATGACACGGTAGGAATTGATTTAGTAGCGATGTGTGTGAATGATATTGTTGCGCAGGGAGGTGACCCGCTTTTCTTTTTAGATTATATTGCATGCGGAGAGAATGATCCGGCACGAATTGAAGCGATTGTATCTGGAATTGCAGCAGGCTGTCAGGAAGCAAATGCTGCACTAATCGGCGGTGAAACAGCAGAGATGCCAGGTATGTATGCCGCGGATGAATATGATTTGGCCGGTTTTGTTGTCGGTATTGTAGAAAAGAAAGAGATTATTACCGGGGAAACCATTGCAGAAGGGGATATACTGGTTGGTTTAGCTTCTAGCGGCATTCATTCCAATGGTTATTCTCTTGTCCGGAAGCTGATTGAAGGTCTGGATTTTGAAAAAGCTTATGAAGGATTATCGAGACCATTAGGTGAGGCAGTGATGGAGCCTACGAAGATTTATGCAAAAGCAATTCAGTCTATAAAAGAAAAGGTACATATTAAAGGAATTGCGCATATCACGGGCGGCGGCTTTGATGAGAATATTCCACGTATGCTTCCGGAAGGACTTGGAGCAGCGGTGCAGGAGGGAGCATGGAATGTTCCAGAGATTTTTCCATTCTTACAGAAACGTGGAGAAATTGATACCCGTGAAATGTACCGTGTTTTCAATATGGGTGTCGGAATGGTTATAGCTGTCTCTAAAGAGGATCAGCAGGCTGTTTGTGATTTATTACAAGAAAATCATATTGAAGCAGCAGTTATTGGTCATGTCATTAAAGGTGAAGGGGTGCAATTTTCTTCATGAAGCAGCAACGGGCTAGTGTGTTTGCATCAGGAACAGGAAGTAATTTTGATGTCATGATGCAGGACGAAGACATTGCAAATTCGATTGTGCTGCTTGTTTGTGATAAACCTGGAGCAGCTGTGATAGAAAAAGCGGAAAGCTTAGGAGTTCCAACGCTTGTATTAGATCCAAAAATCTATTCTTCCAAACAAGAATACGAAAAAGTAATCTATGAAAAGCTGCAATCTCTAGAAGTCGACTGGATTTTCTTAGCTGGGTATATGCGTCTCATTGGAGAAACATTACTCTCGCAGTATGAAGGTCGAATTATTAATATTCACCCGTCGATTTTACCTTCTTTCCCCGGAAAAGATGCAATTGGTCAAGCCTTTAGGGCTGGTGTTTCGAAAACAGGAGTAACTATTCACTATGTAGATGAAGGAATGGATACAGGGCCGATCATTGCACAAGAAGAAATAGAAATGATTCCGGGTGAAACAGAGGAACAGCTGAAAACAAGAATCCAGGCGGTGGAGCATCGCTTATATCCAAATGTGATGAAACAACTTATGCAAAATGTAACGGAGGAATTATAATGAAAAAACGTGCGCTTATTAGTGTATCTGATAAAACGGGTGTTGTAGAATTTGCCAAAGGACTGGAAGCAAAAGGATATGAAATCCTGTCTACTGGTGGAACGATTCGTTTATTAAATGATTCTGGTGTGCAGGCTATCCCGGTAGAAGAAGTGACAAACTTCCCGGAGATGCTCGACGGCAGAGTAAAGACCTTACATCCAATGATTCATGGCGGGCTGCTAGGAAAACGCTCCAATGAAAGCCATCGTGCGCAAATGGAAGAGCATGCGATTGTCCCAATTGATCTTGTTGCAGTAAACCTTTATCCATTTAAAGAAACGGTGCAAAAGCCAGGTGTTGCCCATGATGAAGTGATTGAAAACATTGATATTGGCGGTCCATCGATGCTTCGTTCAGCAGCAAAAAACTTTGCAGATGTATTCGTAGTTGCAGATCCTTCAGATTATGCATCTGTCTTAGCAGTATTGGATCAGGAAGAGGACACATATGAATTCCGTCAGCAATTAGCTGCAAAAGTGTTCCGGCACACGGCACATTATGATGCCATGATTGCTGCATATTTCCAAACACAGACAAAAGAAGTATTCCCGGAAACATATACCGTAACGTATGAAAAAGTACAAGACTTGCGTTATGGGGAAAATCCGCATCAGCAAGCGGCATTTTACAAAGCACCGATTCAAACGGCAGCAACATTGGCAACTGCTAACCAGCTGCACGGTAAGGAGCTTTCCTATAATAATATTCAAGATACAAACGCAGCTTTAGAAATCTTACGTGATTATAAAGAACCTGCTGCTGTTGCTGTAAAACATATGAACCCATGCGGGATTGGCATTGGAGCAACACTGGCAGAAGCATTTACGCGTACGTATGAAGCAGATCCTGTTTCTATTTTTGGTGGAATCGTAGCTTGTAATCGCCCGGTAGATGTTAAAACAGCGGAACAGCTTCGTTCTATTTTCTTAGAAATTGTAGTTGCACCTTCTTTTGATGAGGATGCACTTGCCATATTAACAGAAAAGAAAAATATTCGTTTACTGGCGTTAGATGTTTCCAACCAGCCAGCAGACCAAAAACGTCTGACAACAGTTGATGGTGGCGTGCTTATCCAGGATTTAGATGTAAAAGAAGTAACAACAGATGATTTGGAGGTTGTTACAGAAAAGCAGCCGACAGAAGCAGAAATTGCTGATTTACTATTTGCATGGAAAGCCGTTAAACATGTGAAATCGAATGCGATTGTGCTTGCAAAAGATGCGCAAACCATTGGAGTAGGGGCTGGACAAATGAATCGGATTGGTGCTGCGGAAATTGCTATTAAGCAGGCTGGTGAAAAAGCAAAGGGTGCTGTGCTTGCATCAGATGCATTCTTCCCAATGCCGGATACGGTGGAAGCAGCGGCTAAGGCTGGAGTCACAGCAATTATTCAGCCTGGCGGATCCAAACGTGATCAGGATTCGATTGATGTATGTAATCAATATGGTATTGCTATGGTCAATACGTCAGTCCGTCATTTTAAACATTAATCCTGTCCAGAAGCTCCTGCTTGCTTTCTCCATTCGTTTATACAGGAGCTTCTGGTAAAGGTATAGTTGTTTTGCCGATTAAAAAATCAGTTTGTCTGGAAAAGCTGATAATGGAGGGAAGCTATGAAAATATTAGTAGTAGGACGTGGAGGAAGAGAGCATAGTATTATCAAAAATTTAAAGAAAAACCGGCAGCTGGACAAAATTTATGCAGCTCCCGGCAATGCGGGAATAGAAGCAGATGCAGCGTGTATTCCAATTGATGAAATGAACATAGAAGAGCTGGTATCTTTTGCAAAGGAAGCTGCGGTTGATTTAACCATTGTCGGCCCTGAAAATCCACTAAATGCCGGGATAACCAATCGATTTCAGCAGGAAAATCTCGCAATCTTTGCACCGACCCAGGAAGCGGCTCTGCTTGAAGGAAGCAAAAGCTTTGCAAAGGATTTTATGAAAAAATATAATATCCCTACTGCTTCCTACGATGTTTTTCAAGATGCAGCAGAGGCAAAGAAAAGAATTGCTGAAACGGGCGCACCAATTGTTATTAAAGCAGATGGTTTAGCTGCTGGAAAAGGTGTTATTGTCGCGATGACAGAGGAAGAAGCTGTCCAGGCGATAGATGATATGCTTGTGGATAAAGCATTTGCTCAGGCCGGATCCACCGTGGTAATTGAAGAATATCTGGAAGGTGCAGAATTCTCTTTAATGGCATTTGTGCATCAGGATAAGGTTTATCCAATGATGGCAGCGAGAGATCATAAACGGGCATTTGATAATGATCAAGGTCCAAATACAGGCGGCATGGGAGCTTTTGCCCCGATTCCGGATTTAACGGAGGAAGCTTATCAGTTCTCTGTCGAGCAAATTTTAGAGAAAGCAGCAGCAGGTATGATGGAAGAAGGCAGACCATTTACAGGAATTCTTTATGCAGGGCTGATGATGACGAGTAATGGCCCTAAGGTAATTGAATTTAATACGCGCTTCGGAGATCCGGAAACACAGGTGGTTCTTCCTTTATTGAAGAATGACTTAGCTCAGGTAATGCAGGATGTTTTAGCTGAGAAGGACCCGAATTTAGAATGGCATGAGGAGGCTTGTGTCGGAGTGGTTCTTGCGTCGAATGGATATCCTGGTTCATATCGTAAAGGAAATCCTCTGCCGCAATTTGAGAACAACGAAGATATCTATATTATTCATGCCGGAACTAAAAAGGCAGAGGGAGGGCTTGTCTCTGATGGAGGAAGAGTACTTCTGGTCGGCGGTCGTGCAGAAACCCTCCCGCAGGCAGCAGATAAAGTCTATCAGCAGCTGGATAAAGCAGAACTAAATGGTAACTTTTTCTACCGGAGCGATATTGCTAAATAAACATTTAAAGGATATTATCGATCCTTTGCATCAGGTATGGCAAATACTATTTTAGCAGTTGTCCAATGAAGTGAAAATGAATCTTACTTGTAAAGAAGCTAGTGAAATAGACTATATTGATAGAGCCGTGTATCCTGCGTAGATACACGGCTCTATTTGCTGTCAGGAAATATATAATTTGTTTGCGTGTGGATAACTATTTATAGCATAACAGCTATATCCAGCTCCCGGCGCCAAACTTTAGGAGGTCCCCCGTGAACGCCCTGTAGTAAAGAAAGACTTAGCAATGGCGGAGTCACAGGCATAGACAGAGAGCTAAAGCCGGACCGGCATTACTGGCCTTATCGCAACCCCGACTTAGGCCATCCTGCGCTTTTCAGGCTTGGCTTGCCAAGTTTTCTTTATGTTTGTATAAAGGTAGAAGCACTTTCAATTATATCCTATAAAAAATAGTTTGACTTTTTAATTTTATTGTAATAGTATGAACAAAGAATATGTATACTGTATACAAGAAGGTGAGCATCATTGTAGATATCGTAAAGAAAACCTTAAAGAGTCAGGTATATGAATACTTAAGAGAGCAAATTATTGTCGGAAAATTCAAACCCGGAGAAAGGTTAATTGAAGAAAAAATAGGAGAAACACTAAATGTAAGCAGAAGTCCGATCCGTGAATCAATACGAATGTTGGAGAAGGAAGGGTTTGTGAATTTATCAAAAACAGGCGGCGTGACAGTAGTAGAGCCTTCTCTGACCGACTTTCAATATTTATATGAATGCCGGATTGAGATGGAATCTCTTGCTGCTTATTATGCTGCCATCAGACGGACAGATGAACAGCTGCAAATGATGAAGAAGGAAGTGGAGAACACCGTGCTTCATCAGGAAACACAAAATGAAAAACGTGTTACAGTAGCCTTTCATGACATCATTATTGAAGCCAGTGCGAATCCGTTCCTGATATCGATGCTTAAAACGCTCAGGGGAGTAAATAGTTTTTATCGGGAAGTTATTGTTGATAAAGATCCTAAATACAAGAAAACAGCATTTGTCGATCATGAGAAAATATGGGAGGCTATCGCTAATCGAGATGCGGATGCGGCAAAACAACTGATGAAACAGCATATTGAAAGAGATTTCACGCATTTTATGAATTTAAACAGAGAAGAGCTGGAGGGATAAGATGGTATGAAAAAGCCTCTTGAAGGAATAAGGGTATTAGAATTAGGAAATATTGTAGCTGCTCCATTTGCAGGAAAACTTTTCTCGGAATTTGGAGCAGAGGTTATTAAAGTAGAACAGCCGACCAATGGCGATCCACTTAGAAACTGGAGAGTAATGTATAAGGATACATCGGTATGGTGGCACGTTCAATCACGTAATAAAAAATCAATTACGGTAAATCTTCGAGAAGCAGAAGGACAGGAAATTATTAAAAACTTAACTAAAAAAGCAGATGTCGTTTTAGAGAATTTTAAACCGGGAACGTTGGAGAGATGGGGATTGGGTTACGAAGCATTAAAAAAAGTAAATCCTTCCGTCATATTAACCAGAATATCCGGTTACGGCCAGACAGGCCCTTATCGGGAAAAAGCAGGCTTTGGCAGTGTTGCAGAAGCTATTGGAGGTTTAAGGTATCTGACAGGGTATCCTGATTTACCGCCAGTTCGCGTCGGAATTGCTATTGGAGACATGGTAGCCGGTTTGTATGCGGTTATTGGCACACTGATGGCACTGAGGGTCCGTGATCGTGATGAGAAAAAAAGAGGTCAAGAAGTGGACGTGGCACTTTACGAATCTGTATTTAGTCTATTGGAAGGTATGCTTCCGGAATATGATATCACAGGAGAAATCCGTGAACGGACGGGAAGTACATTACCAGGTGTCGCACCTTCTAATTCCTATATTTGTGCGGATGGTTCTTATGTCATTATTGGCGGAAATGGAGACCGCATATTCCAGCGTCTGATGACTGCGATTGGAAAAGAGGACATGGCGAATGATCCTAAATATGCCACGAATCAGGATAGGGTGAATAACGTGGAATATATTGATGATGTTATCGGAGCCTGGACAAAGCAGCATCCGATCGAAGAAGTCCAGCGTATCCTCGATGAAGCCTCTGTACCGGTCAGTCCGATCTACAGTATTAAAGATATTATCAATGATGTGCATTATAATGCACGGGATATGATCCAGGAAATTGAGCTGAATGACGGTAAAAAAATAAAGACGCCAGGCATCGTTCCAAAGCTTTCCGAGACACCAGGAACAATTGAAACAAACGGACCGGCACTTGGTGAGCATAATGAGGAAATTTATAAGGAATTTTTAAACTTCTCCTATGAAGATTTTAAACGGTTAAAAGAGGGAGGAATTATCTGATGTCGGGAGTGACCATTATTGATGTAAGTCCCCGTGATGGCTTACAGACGGAACCAGAATTAATATCAACAGAAGACAAAGTAAAACTCGTTGATAAATTAACAGAAGCAGGATTGGAGAAAATCGAAGTAACTTCATTGGTTCATCCGAAAAGAGTTCCACAAATGGCAGATGCAGAAGATGTATTGAAGCAGGTCAGTCATAATGAAAAGTTACAGGTAATTGCATTAATCCCGAACCAAAGAGGATTTATACGCGCAAGTCAATTTGCAGGCTTGGAACTAAATTGGGCAGCTTCGGCTACAGAAACGTTTAGCGATAAAAATCTGGGGATGACAATTGATAGAAATTTCGAAATATTCAATGATGTAATTAAAGAAGTAAAATCAAAAGGAATGAAGATTTGCTTCTCCGTTGCCGTCAGCTTTGGATGCCCATATGAAGGAAAAGTTGAGGAAGAAAAAGTTCTCGAATTAGTGAAAAAAGCTGTACAGGCTGGAGCAGACAGGATCGGGATTGCAGACACAATTGGAATTGCAACTCCGGATGCAGTAGATAGTCTGTTGAGAAAAGTATTGGATGTGGCAGGAGAAACAAAGGTTTCCTTCCATATTCATGATACAAGAGGCTTGGGGATTGCCAATGCATATGCTGCTTATTTAGCAGGGGTACGTATTTTTGAAACAGCCGTCAGCGGTATTGGCGGATGTCCATTTGCGCCAGGCTCAGCAGGAAATTTAGCCACAGAGGATTTGGTTTACTTGTTTGAACGTATGGGGATTGAGACAGGAGTTAATGTAGGTAAGCTGTTGGAGGCTGCTGATTTTGCAGCAAGTCTATCCACGAAAACACCACTGGGAAGAATACGACATTTGGATAGAGAACGCACGATAAAGGAGTTGGTAAAATGAAGAAGTTACGTCATCTTTCCTTTCTGTTACTTCTCACAGGAGTCATTTTAGCGGCCTGCAGCAACGATGACGAGGTGTCAAATGGAGCAGATGCAGGCGGAGAGGAGTATGAACCGGCAACCATCCGGTTAGCTTATAACCTGCCGTCCGGTCATCATATTTCAGAGGGGGTAGAAGAATTTGCTAGAAAAGTAGAAGAAAAATCAAACGGTCAGATAGAGATGCAGGTTTTTGCGAATGGACAGCTGCTATCTGATAAAGATATGAACCAGTCCCTTTTAACAGGCGGTGTGGAAATGGGAATGAATTCTTCTACAATTTGGTCTTCCACGGTACCTGCTATGGGAATATTTGATGTCCCTTATGTGTTTGAAACATATGAGGAAGTAGGGGAAGCCTTGAATGGTGAATTTGGCGACATACTTCGTTCGGAAATGGAAGACATTGGCGTGAAGGTGCTAATGTTTGGTGATTATGGCTTTGGACAATTTGCGAATAATAAACACCCGTTGGAATCACCAGAAGATTTTAGGGGTTTGAAGATTCGCAGTGTAGGAGCACTGCCTTCAGAATTGATCAAAGCTTATAATGCATCTCCTGTGTTTATGGGGGGAGGAGAAGTGTATATGGGATTGCAAAGAAAAACAGTAGATGGAGCAACATCTGGAACAACAGCAATGGTTCAGCGCAGCTATGATGAAGTGACAGATTATTTGACCATAAATAATTATACTTATTTTGAGTTTATTCTAGGCGTAAATCAAGCATTCTGGGACGATTTGCCTGAAAATACACAAATATTAATTGAAGATACTGCCAGTGAAATGGAAGAATGGATTCGCCAGCAGACAGAATTGGAAGATGAGAGGACACTCCAAGTGTTGAAGGACAGAGGAATGGAAGTTTATGAAGTGCCTGCTGAAGAACTCGATATATGGAAAGAAGCGGCAATGCCGGTACGCAAAATTTTTGAGGAACAGGCGGGAGAAACTGGCACAAAATTATTAGATATGGTGGATGACGAATAAACGCTGCTCATCACTTGGAAGGGAGTTATAGCATGAATAAACTGTATAAATTTTCTGATTTATTAATTAAATATGCGGGTTATATAGCTGGAATTTTAATATTCATGACGACATTAATGACGTTTTATGAAGTAATATCCAGATCATTCTTTGGTATGCCAACTGCATGGGCAACGGAGTTATCCACTTATGCGATTATAGGCAGCTGTTTTTTGGGAACGGCGTATGCAGTGAGGACGTATGCGCATATTACCGTCGATTTATTGGTTAATCGGATGAATGAAATAATGCGTAAGATATTTTCATACATTTGCAATGTACTTGGATTATTTTTTAGTATTTTATTAACATGGTATGGATTCAAACATGTCTCCATGACATTTGAATTAGGAGTTACATCTACCTCCTTGCTGCGTATACCAATGTATTTGCCGGAATTATTTATCCCGATAGGCGGCGTACTACTTGTTATCGCATTTATATTACAATTGATCGACGGTAATGTACATAAAGGGGGAGACCAGCTATGAATCTATTTTTTGTAGGAGGTTTAGCAACATTCTTACTTATCGGTCTTCCTGTTGCGTTCTCTCTAGGAATGCTGGCTGTGCTGGGAATGTATTTGTTTAATGGCGGAAGCTTTGCTTTTTCACAGATTCCAATTAAAGCGTATTCTGCTTTGGATGACTTCACATTAACAGCTTTGCCAATGTATATACTGATGAGCCAAATTCTTGTTATCAGCGGTGTTGGCCGGGATTTATATGAAATGGCGAGCAGATGGTTCAGACATTTTCCGGGAGGATTAGGCATAGCGACAGTTTTTTGCTGTGCGATTTTTTCAGCTATTTCCGGATCGAGTGTTGCAACAGCAGTAACTGTTGGAGCCGTTGCCCTTCCAGAAATGGTGCGCCGTGGATATAAAAAGAAATATGTGCTTGGACTATTGGCAGCCGGCGGTACACTGGGCATTCTTATCCCTCCAAGTATACCAATGATTTTATACGGTTCACTTACTGGTGAATCAGTCGGGAAATTATTTATTGCCGGTGTTGTACCAGGGATTTTCTTAACGTTATGCTTTATGGTCTTTGCATCTATTCAAATGCGGCATATTAAAGAAGAACCTGCTACATGGGAAGAGCGCTGGGAAGCTTCCAGGAAAGCAATTTGGGGGTTATTACTGCCGGTTGCGATTATCGGCGGAATTTATTCAGGAATATTTACACCGACAGAAGCAGCTGCGGTCGGCGTAGTATTAGCCTTTCTCATTGCCATTTTAGTATATCGGAATCTGACAATTGCTAATTTGAAAAAGATGATCCTGTCAACTGTTAAAACGAGTGCAATGATTCTGTTTATTATCATTGGCGCTAAGATGCTCGGATTTATTCTGACTATTTTACAAATTCCGCAGCAGATTACAGCGGTAGCTACCTCGGCAGATGTCTCCCCTTGGGTAATCTTTATTTTTATTAATATACTATTACTTGTGTTAGGGATGTTTTTGGAAACTGTTTCTATTTTGGTTATTACAGTGCCGATTCTGTATCCAATTATTACTGCTTTAGGATTTGATCCGATATGGTTTGCTATTATTATGGTCGTTAATATGGAATTGGCATTGATTACCCCTCCTGTAGGATTAAATCTCTTTGTTTTAAAGGGACTGGATAACAGGAATACCATCCTTGATATTGTTAAGGGCGTTATCCCATACGCCATCATTCTGGTTCTGTTTATTATTCTGTTGTGCTTCTTCCCGCAAATAGCGACTTATTTGGTGGATAATGTTCAATAACAACAAACAGCATATTTTATTTAAGACAGTCGATTTTCTGCAAAAATGTAGGAAATCGGCTGTTTTTTAATAATTGCGGGTATGATTAGTCATCCTGTTAAAAACATACTGTGGAACATCAGGATCATGTTTATGTAAAATAAAAGCGGAGCAAACAGACATTTTTCTAATGAAAACAGGATGTTCAAAAAGTGTAAAATTTCAGCTCTGACCCTTCCTGATGAAATAAAAAATCAACTTTACTATATTAAAGTATTACATTATGATAGAATAAAGGAAAATGACAAATAGTGGAGAGTTGCTTAATGACATTTTGGAGAAATCGGGAATTACGACAGCATATTAATGTAATCGACGGGTCGGTTGCGCCTACAATTGTCTTAACCAATGCAACCTATTTAAATGTATATACAAATCAGTGGCTGGAAGCTAACATTTGGATTTATGAAAACCGAATTGTATATGTTGGTGAAAATTTACCTGAAAAGACAACAGGAACAGATTTTTATGATTGTCAGGGGAAATTCATTGTACCGGGATATATCGAGCCGCACGCCCATCCTTTCCAAGCTGCCAATCCGGAAGAAACGGTGATGTATGCTGCGAAAACAGGGACGACGACGTTTGTGAATGATAATTTAACCTGGTATTTGCTGTTAAATAAAAAGAAAACGTTCTCCATCATGAATGCTTTCTCGAAGTTACCGGTAAGTATGTTTTGGTGGAATCGTTTTGACAGTCAGACCACTCTGAAGGATGAACATGTTTTTAATACGAGAGATATATTAGATTGGGCTGAGCATCCGCTGGTTATTCAGGGGGGAGAGCTGACGGACTGGCCAAGCTTATTAACAGGCGGTGACCGTTTGCTGTACTGGATCCAGGAGATGAAGAAGCTGGGCAAGCCGATTGAGGGTCATTTGCCTGGAGCGTCATCCCGGACTTTAACGAAAATGAAGCTTTTTGGTATTTCGAGTGATCATGAATCGATGACAGCAGAGGATGTTTTCAAGCGGCTGGAGCTTGGTTATCGGGTCAGCCTCCGTTATTCGCCAGTCCGCCCGGATTTACCAGAAATAATAAAAGGCTTACTTGATAAAGGACTATCTCAATTTGATAATATGAGCTTTACGATGGATGGACCGACGCCTGCCTTTATGGAAAATGGCATGATCAATGTTTGTATTGAAAAGGCAGCTGAGAATGGGCTCCCTTTAGAAACGGCCTATCGGATGGCGAGCTATCATCCAGCCAGACATTTTAATATGGAAGAAGAATTCGGCAGTATTGCGCCGGGACGGGTTGCTAATGTAAATATCCTGGGGGATAAGCAAAATCCGAATCCCGAGAGTGTGATAAGTAAAGGGAAATGGATAAAAAAAGACCGTGAAGCTATTTCTTACCGATCCATCATTCATTGGGAAGAGTATGATATTGGACCGCTTGAGCTGGACTGGAGTTTAGCTGGCGAGGATCTGCAGTTTTCCAGTCCCATTGGCATGGATATGATCAATGATGTTATTATCCAGCCGTATTCGATTGTGTCTGATGTCAGTGCGGACAGCATCCCCCCAGAAAAAAGAGAGCAGTTTATAGCGTTAGTTGATAAACATGGCAAATGGCGTGTGAATACGATTATTCGTGGGTTTGCTCCAGAACTTGGTGCGTTAGTGAGCAGTTTTTCGGCAACTGGAGATATTATTCATATTGGTAATTCCAAAAAAGATTTACGTATCGCCTCAGAGCGTATGAAAGAGCTCGGGGGAGCAATTGTATTGGTAAATCAAGGAAAAATTTTAACAGAAATGCCGCTTCCTCTGGGAGGAGTTATGTCAAGAAACCCAATGGAAGAAGTTATTCCGATGAACAAGGAGTTAAAAAGGGTATTGCAAGAGTATGGCTATGCTTATGGAGACCCCATTTACAGCTTACTATTTCTTTCCGCCTTCCATCTGCCTTATTTTCGAATAACACAGCAGGGGCTGCTGGATGTAAAAAAGAGAGAAGTTGTTATCCCTGCTACGATGCGGTAGACAGGATGACATAAAGAAAACTTGGCAAGCCAATCCTGAAGATGCGGGATTGCTTTAGTTGGGGCGGGGCTGGGACTGCGATTACTCGCCCCATCAAAAAACGTCGCTATCATTTTATACTTTCCTGACGCGAAAAAAGGATATGCTTGAATAAAACCATCTACTGCCCTGTTTCAGCAGGATGATGGGGTAGTTAAAATAAGGGGGAAATGAAGTGCAAATAGATAAGTTACGAGGAGAGCAGCTTGATCAGCTGTTTGATGCGATATTGTCATTAAAGACTCGTGAGGAGTGCTATCAATTTTTTGATGATATAGCCACAATGTCAGAAATACAATCCTTATCACAACGATTACAGGTTGCAAAAATGCTGACTCAAGGAAAAACCTACAACACCATCGAGCAGGAAACCAAAGCATCTACTGCAACTATCTCCCGGGTGAGACGCTGTATTAACTATGGCAGTGACGGCTATAATCTTGTTTTAAAAAGGCTGGATATAAAAGAAGAATCACAACAATCAAAAGAGGAATCCCAACCATCCAAAGAGAAATAGAATCATAAAAGAGGAATCAGTTGGAATTCTTTGACTGATTCCTCCAGTATAGCTATTTTGGCTCTGCTTCGGCGTGATATCTCAATTCTACCTGTGCGATAAGAGAAGCTCCAGCTAGCTATTTCTTCTTTCCACTAAATTTACTCCAATTCCCATACTAATTACTCCAATTAAGAGCATTAATGCGCTCGGTAAGGCAAGATCGCTCCAGGATATATCATATAGTGCAATATCCATAAGGCTATCCACTGCATGAACAAGCGGAAACAGATCGGCAATAAAGAGCAGAATTGGATTGGACAGCATTCCAGGCGGCATATACACACCACTTAACACAGGAATAATCGGAATGGTGGATGAATAAATAATTTGAAATTGTTCCGGTGTTTTCATAAAACCTGTAAAGAGCATTGCCACACTTACCATACTAAGGGTAAATAATGCAGTAATAAATACGATTTTTCCAAAGCTGTTTCCAAGGTCATAATCCATGAAGTATTGAAAAATCAGCAATACAATGATAATTTGCAAAAAACCGACAAAGAAACTGGATAGCAGATGACCAAGGTACATTGACATTTTGGTAAGCGGAGAAAGAATCATTCGATCCCAAATCCCGTTTGTTCGCTCAGCAGATATTTCGTTCACTTTAAATCCAATTGTAAACATTGCCATGAATAAGGTAAACCCAAATAGTAATTGGAGCTCCATATTATATTCAGGAATCTCTCCGCCGCCAACAGCTTCTATTTGCAGCTGGTAAGGGGGTGACTCTAAATATTCCTGAACAGCTTGGCGAAGTGCATCTATCTGATTGGTTCCGGAAGCTTGAAGCTGTGCTTCTGTTGTAAATAGGGTGTGCACATAATCTTCTAAAATTTGCAGCTGAGGCATATTGGATCCAGTAAGAATCCGATAGTCATCTTCAAAGAGCTGCAATGCCATGTTAACCTCACCATCTCTGATATTTGCTTGTGCATCTGCTTCCGTCCCGGTAACAAATGCAAACTGATCATTTTCATTTAATAATGGCTCCCATTTTTCAAGAACGGCACCATCATCACTAAACACAGGTACTGTTGTTTGCGTGGTTTGATTTGTACCTGAGGCAATTAACGATAATACAATACTGCCAGTCAGCAGTAAAATAATTGCCCAAGGGCTTCTTATATCTTTTCTTAGTTGAGATTTAAATACTGCAAACATTTAGGACTGCCTCCTTTCAGGAAATAATAGAATTCCAATAAGAAGAAATACAATAAAGAAACCGAATTGCTTTAAGAATGGAATGATAAAGGACGTTGACTCACCAAACTGGACAAGCTGTGTATAGAGATTTACTGTGATCCCGTTTGGTGTCCATCCTGTTATAGCTGCCATAGTATTAGATATTTCACCAATTGGAAAGAAATTTCCTCCTAATACTGCTAAAAGCATAATGATTATCATGAACATTCCTGAAACCAAATTAATATTATTAAAACGCAGCATCATGGAAGTAAAGACAGCAGATAACCCGGCAATTGTTAAAGCCGAGAAGGCAATAATCAATATAATTCGGACCCAAAATGTAAAAGATATTTCTGGAAAAATATCCAGAATAAGATGGGAGATTAAAAAGACTGTCATCATTTGAATCCATGTAAACAGAAAGGTAGCAGCCACTTTTCCAAATAAAAAGGAAAGCGGGCGGCTGTTTGTAATAAGAATACGGTTAAATACACGCTGCCGTTTTTCGGCAGCTGTCTTCGTGGCAACTGTATGTGCAATAAATAATGCAAATAGTGTGCTCATGGCTACGGTGAAATATTGCTCCATTCCATATGCTTCATTGGATGCATGGAGAAACTCGATTCCTCCTTCAGGTAAATGAAGCTCTGCCATTTCTCCATCTGCTAATGTATCCATGGCAAAGTGAAGGTTCAGCCCATTTATAAAATTATCTATCACATTAGAGAGAATGGTTGTCTCCATAGAATCCTCTTCTATTTGTAAGTGTATAGGTGTATATACAGGCTCATTCAATATGGTGTGCAGCAATATATCATTGGTAAAGCCATTTGGGATTTTTAAAATAGCATCAAGCTCTCCATTATCCATTTGCTGCATTGCTTCCGATTCCGATAATGCTTCTACATGCAGCCATGAATCAAACGCATCATCATTCAGGAAGGTCAGAAACAGTTCAATTGGCAAAACAGCTTCGGCTTTTTCTAACATGTATTGCTGCTCTTGCTGAGATACATTTGTCGATTCCAAATGAGCTTGAAACTGATGGAAGCCCGCATCCTGATCATCTTCTATAATGACACCGGCACGGACATCCATGTTCTCCGGTTCATCAAAATTTACATCAGCAAAAGCAAAATTTAAAATATAAATTAAGAGAATAGGAGCGAATAAAGCGATAAGAACTTCTTTTCGATCTCGCCAGAATACAAATAAGTCCTTTTTTAAAAATGAAAACATCTTCTCACCCCTCCTTTTAATCTCGTAATGTTCTGCCGGTTAAATGGAGAAAAACATCCTCAAGACTAGGTGTTACCATTTGATAGTTTGTTATTTGTATTCCTTCACTTTCAACTGTATGGACCAGCTCGCTTAAAATATTGCTTCCTTTTTTGGTGATAATACGAATACCATCACTGGTTTTATCGACATGTCGAACAGCGTTAAAGCTGTTTATTTTTTTAATCACTGTCTCCGTTGTTCCACTTAACTGAATTTGCAGTGTATCTTCACTGGACAAGATATTTAATAGCTCTTCCTTGCTCCCGGACGCCACTACTTTTCCATGATCCATAATATAAACACGCCGGCATAATTGCTCTACTTCCTCCATATAATGGCTTGTATATAGAACCGTTGTCCCTTCCTCCTGATTAAGCTTTCGAACGGTTTCTAAAATATGATTCCGGGATTGCGGATCAATGCCGACAGTTGGTTCATCAAGAATCATTATCTTCGGCTTGTGTAATAAAGCTGCTGCAATGTTAACACGGCGTTTCATCCCTCCGGAAAAGGTCTTTACCAGATCTTTTTGACGTTCCTTCAGTCCAACCATCTCCAAGGTTTCTTGAATCCGGGTTTCTAAAGTATTCCGTTTTACTTTATAAATTTCTCCAAAAAATTTAAGATTTTCATAGGCGGATAGTTCTTCATAAAGTGCTATTTCCTGTGGAACGACACCAAGCACCTCCCGAATGGCGGCTGGGTTTTTAATAGTACTCTTCCCTTGTAATTTGACATCGCCTGAAGATGGCTTGATTAAAGTGGAAATAATTGATATCGTTGTCGATTTACCGGCTCCATTTGGACCGAGCAAGCCAATTGATTCTCCTTCATCAATGTAGAGGTCTACGTCATCTACCGCTTTCTTCCCCTTGAAGGATTTTGTTAATTTAATAGTTTCCAGCATTATCTGTTCCTCCTTATAGTGCGTGTTCAAAAGGTGCCGAATGGTTCTTGAAGATCAAGGCGACCGCTGGTGACTTTTTGAACATCCTCCTTGTACGGAGTGTTAGCTAAAATATACATAAAAAAAGATAATGTCACCACTATCTTTTGTCACGAAGCCGGCTATTTGTCGTGACTTCCGTCATTTTAATTGTAAAACCGCTGATAATCATACATACTAATCTCCACGCATAGCTGCTTCAAGTTTCAAAAAAGGGCTGTCTCGTTCCACTTTAAGAAAGTATAAAGAATCTAAGGAATAAAGTACGACGGACACGATGTCCTAGTATCGACGTTGGTCACACGACGTGACCGTACGAAAGCGCAACTAAGGCAATCCTGCGCCTTTCAGGCTTGGCTTGCAAGTTTTCTTTATAAAAGTCTATAAAAATTGTTTTGACATGCTAGAATTGATTTTAGTCATGTAATAGTATGAAAATAATTTATTGACTGCTTTTGATATTTTTTAAATTAAAAAAAGGAGAGTAATTTTTTATGAGAAAAACGTATGATGCGAAGTTTGCTCAAGTATCAGGACCCTATTCACACGCTGTAGATGCAGGGGATTATATTTATTTTTCAGGTCAAACTGCTAAAAATGCCCCAGCTGCCGGAGATATGACCGGTGATATTGCTGCACAGACGCAACAGTGTTTTGACAATTTATTTGAAGTAATGAAGGAAGCGGATCTTACCTCAGATGATGTGGTAAAAGTAAATGTATATCTAACAAACATGGATGATTTTGCTGCAATGAATGAAGTATATGAAAAGCAATTTACAGCTCCGTTTCCAGCAAGGACTTGTATAGCAGTGCTGGCATTACCACTTGGTGCTGAGGTAGAGATTGAAATGATTGCCAAAAGGTAGTGCTTGTGCAGGAAACTATAAGTAATCCTTGATAAAAATGATGTGAAGAGAAAAGAGGCTTCTGCAAAGTGCTTCCACATACTGAGGGTGGAAGCACTTGTCCTGTCAGAAAGCGTTGCGGTTAATCAACCTGTTAAAACAATCCAATGTGAACAGTACAGTACAGGGCTCGCCAGGAAGCACCTGTCGCAGAGGTTGAAAAAGAAAAACGCGCCTGGGGAAAACAGCTTCCTGTGAGTTTTGCCGACTCTCTTTTGCACGGGTACTCAAACAAGATGATGACGAATGGCGTAAATGGCAAGCTGTGTTCGATCTCTAAGCTCAAGCTTTTGTAAAATCTGACTTGTATTATTTTTAATCGTACCAACAGATAATCCTAAGCGTTCTGCGGTTTCATGATTGCTCAGACCTTCGCCGATACATACTAAAATCGCTCTTTCCCGGGGTGTTAAGGAGGGATCTGGGATTTTTTCTTCCTGTTTATGGAGTAAAAGGGGCATTACTTTGGCAGCGACCTGATCTTCAACAGCAAGACCGCCTTCTAATGCACTGCGAATAGAACGGATAAGTGATTCTGTATCGGCATTTTTTAATAGATAGCCGTTTACACCAATTTTTAGTGAGTCCATCACATATTCATTGTTATCAAATGTTGTCAGCATGAGAATTTTTGTCTGTTTCCATCGGGACTGAATAATCTTTGCTGCTTCAATCCCATCCATAACCGGCATTCGGATATCTAAAATAACAATATCAAATGCTTGCTGTACGCACAGGTCGACAGCTTCCTTTCCATTGCTTGCTTCCCCGGTTACCTTCATTTCCCTATCGGTTTCGATCATCATTTTTAACCCCTGTCTCACCATGGCCTGATCTTCGGCTAACAATATTTTTATCATTATGTTCCCCTCCAGCAGTTATTTGTAATGTGCCATTGACAATAAATTGCTCCTCGGTTTTTCTTACTTCCAGATGACCACCGATATTTTCCATTCTTTTTCTCATTTCGGAAAGACCAAAGCCTTCCTGGAAGGGGCGGTTATCCTGGACTGGATTACTAATTTCAAAGCGAAATACACTGCCGCCTGGAGCTGCAAATGATATATTTGCTTCTCTGGCCTGGCTATGTCTCATAATATTCGTCAAAGCCTCCTGAACAGAACGGTAAATAACAAAAGACTGCTCCCCGTTGAGCGGTATAGCAAAAGCGCCATATTTTACAGAAAAGGTTGTTCGAATAAAGCTTTCTGTTTCCAGACGGCGGATGAGACGAATGATCCCTTGCAAACCGCCATGATTTGTATTTTTTAAAGCTTTTACTGCACTTCTTGTTTCGTCCAGGCTTTCTTGAGCTAAATTCTTAAGGGCAGTTACATGGTCTTGATCCTGCTCACTAGATTGTATCCGAAAAGCTTCCAGCTGCACCAATAGAGCAGTCAGCTTGTGACCAACGGAATCATGAATTTCGTGACCAATTAAATTCCGTTCCTCCTGTCGTGCTGCCTCTTCTTCTGAAATTGCCTGTCTTTTCAAACGGCGAAATTCACTAAGCAGGGCATCGTATCTGAAAAAAAGATCTTTTTTATCATCCTTGTTTTGTTTATATAAAAGTAAACCAGCATGAAGGAAAACAAAATAAAGGAGGATGAAAGCAATAATAGATAAGAAAGCATTTGTGTAATAACATATGTAAATCATTCCGATAGATGATACACCGCTAACGAGAAACGCCAGGCGGTAAGGTGACTTTTGAAAAGCCTCGGCAATCAGTAATGTTAAAATAAGTATTAAGAAAGGATTTAATCCGGTATACGGGCCTGGAAATAAGGTAATAACAGAAAGACAAGCATTTATGGCAAGTAGCATAGTCAATACGGTTGGCCGGTTTTTAAGCAGGGGCAGAATAAAAAACAAAATAAAAAATAAAGAGACTCCAAACAATCGCCAGATCATTTCTGTCAAGTTCTCATGTAGATAAAGAAAAGCGAATAGCCAAACGATTATATGAAGTCCCAGCCATATCCAGTATGATTTCATCTTCTTTTCTCACTCCTTATCTTTCATATATCGTACCAAACAGACAAATTTTCAACAACTGGTATTAGAAAAGTGCTATTGCACATCCATCATGTTATTTTCTTTATCTAAAAGGGATCAATACCAAAATCAATAATGGAAATATATGATGAAATGTGGTAGGACAACTAGCTGGCGAAGGAAAACACGGAGACTCCTGTGGGAAAGCGTTGTGTTTTTCCGTAGCGGTGCCTAATATCAAATTCAATATAGTTTGTCAACTATAGATTTTGGTGAAGAGCTCTAAAAGAAGTATAAATCTTTGCCTTATCCGTTCTAATCATTTCCCGATTTTTGTTATAATAAAGAAATGAATGTAATAATGGAGGATCAGTAACTAATATGAATATAAATGAATGGAAACATATGTTTAAATTAGATCCGGCAAAGGAAATATCTGATGAGGATTTAGATAAGGTGTGTGAGTCCGGTACGGATGCGATTATTGTCGGCGGCACAGACAATGTCACATTGGATGGTGTTTTAGATTTATTGTCGAGAATTCGCAGAGCACACATGGTACCGGTAGTTTTGGAAATATCTAATGAGGAAGCATTAACGCCGGGATTTGATACTTATTTTGTACCCATGGTATTAAATTCGAAGGAGAAAAAATATGTGATGGATATCCAGCAAAAAGCGATCAAGGAATATATCGACATGATGGAGTATAGTGAGGTATACTTTGAAGGCTATTGCATTTTAAATCCAGAAGCAAAAGCTTTCCAGCATACGAATTGTGAGCTGCCGGAAACAGATGATGTGAAAGCATATGCTTATATGGCAGAGCACGTTTTTCATCTGCCGATTTTTTATGTGGAATACAGCGGTACTTATGGTGATCCAGAAGTCGTTCGTGAAGTAAAAGCAGAGCTTGATAAGACAAAGCTTTTCTATGGCGGCGGTATTGAGACGCCGGAGCAGGCGAAAGAAATGAAAGAGTACGCTGATGGAATTATTGTTGGAAACAGCATTTATACGAATTTAAATCAAGCACTCAAGACAGTGGAGGCAGTTAAAGCAGAATAAGCTCAGGAAGGAAGATGTAACATGGAGCAAACGCTGGAAGCGATGATAAATACATTGAACCCGGAGCAGCAGAGAGCTGTCCGGCATACAGAAGGCCCGCTCTTAATAATGGCAGGAGCTGGCAGCGGAAAAACACGCGTATTAACGCATCGGATTGCTTATTTGATGGGGGAAAAGGAAGTAGCTCCACGAAATATATTAGCGATTACCTTTACCAATAAGGCTGCCCGGGAAATGAAAGACCGTGTAGCGAAATTAGTTGGTCCCGGAGGTGAATATATGTGGGTTTCTACATTCCACTCCATGTGTGTCCGAATTTTACGCCGGGATATTGACCGGATTGGATATTCCTCAAATTTCTCCATTCTGGACAGTGGAGATCAATTATCCGTTGTGAAGCAAGTCCTTAAAAATTTAAATATTGATCCAAAGAAATTTGATCCCCGGGCGATGCTTGGACAAATCAGTGCGGCAAAAAATGAGCTGATTACCGAAGAAGAATTTGCGAAAAATGCCGGTAACTTCTATGATCGGCAAGTAGCACAGGTCTATGAAGGCTATCAAAAAATGTTACGGAAAAATCAATCTCTGGATTTTGATGATTTGATTATGCAAACCATCCATTTATTTGATCGTGTACCGGAAGTATTGGAATATTACCAAAGGCGGTTCCAATATATTCACGTTGATGAGTATCAGGATACGAACCATGCCCAATATTTTCTGGTAAAACAGCTTGCCGAGAGGTATCAAAACCTATGCGTTGTCGGTGATTCAGACCAGTCTATTTACCGTTGGCGCGGAGCTGATATTACAAATATCCTGTCCTTTGAAAAAGACTATCCGTCTGCGAAAACGGTCATGCTGGAACAAAATTACCGTTCTACCAAGTCTATTTTGCAGGCAGCGAATAAAGTGATTGGAAATAACTCTGGACGTAAGCCGAAAAATCTTTGGACGGATAATGATGATGGAAAAAAGATATCCTATTATAGAGGAGCAACGGAGCAGGAAGAAGCTTTATATATTGCCGATACGATTCAGCAATTAACCCGCAGCGGAAAATATCAGCCGAGTGATATTGCCATTTTATATCGTACCAATGCACAGTCCCGTGCGATTGAAGATACATTTGTAAAGTCTGCTATCAGCTATCAGATGGTGGGCGGTACGCGGTTCTATGACCGGAAAGAAATCAAGGATATGATTGCTTATTTAAGGTTAATTACCAATCCAGATGATGATATCAGCTTCCAGCGTGTGGTGAATGAACCGAAAAGAGGGATTGGAAAAACATCCATTGAACGCTTGCAGGCGTATGCGGCGACGCATGATATTTCTCTCTATGAAGCTGTGAAGGAAGTTGATTTTACAGGTGTTTCCAAAAAAGCAGCCAACGCATTAGCCGGGTTCCAGGATCTGATCCGTTCGCTGACCCAGCAGCAGGAATTTTTAACAGCGACAGACATGGTAGAAGCTGTGCTGGAGCGGACCGGCTATGAGGAAATGCTGAACAATGAACGTTCCATAGAAGCGCAATCAAGACTGGAAAACTTAGAAGAGTTTAAAACCGTTACACAGGAATTTGAAAAAGCAAATGAAGATAAAACACTCATTGCCTTTTTGACAGATTTGGCATTGATTGCAGATATTGACCGTGTCGATGAAGAAGATCCGGATCAATCTCAAAAAATCACGCTGATGACACTGCATGCAGCTAAAGGATTAGAGTTCCCTGTTGTTTTCTTAATTGGAATGGAAGAGAATGTCTTTCCCCATAGTCGTTCCATGTTTGATGAAGAAGAAATGGAAGAGGAACGTCGTCTGGCCTATGTCGGCATTACAAGAGCAGAGGAAGAGCTCTATCTGACCCATGCACAAATGCGTACACTATATGGACGTACCAATATGAATCCGGTCAGCCGTTTTATTAATGAAATCCCTGAGGAATTGCTGGATGGGATGGAAACGGCTCAAAAATCTTCATTTGACGGTGGCAGCAGAATGCGAAACAGCTTTGGTACGCACCAGCAGCAGGAGTTGCCTCCGAAAAGACGTGCTGAAAAGATGCAAAGCCCTAAATCCAGCGGTGCAGAATCTAAAAGCTGGTCCGTCGGGGAAAAAGCAGTCCATAAAAAATGGGGAACGGGTACAATTGTAAGAGTGCAGGGAGAGGGAGATAAGCTGGAATTAGATGTGGCGTTTCCTGCTCCAGTCGGCATCAAACGTCTTCTTGCAAAATTTGCCCCAATAACAAAGGAGTAAAGACGAATGAGCACACAAGAAATAAAAAAACAAATGGATTCGCTGGTTGAGATTCTAAATAAATACAGTTATTCCTACCATGTGTTGGACAATCCGACTGTACCCGATGCAGAGTATGACCAGAAGTTACGGGAGCTTGAAAAGCTAGAGGAGGAATATCCTGAATTCGCAAGAGAGGATTCTCCTACCCGGCGTGTTGGCGGCGAACCGCTCGATGCTTTTCAAAAGGTGGCGCATGAAACACCAATGCTCAGCCTTGGCAATGCTTTTAACGAACAGGATTTACGCGATTTTGCCAGACGGGCATCAGAAGGGGTATCCGGTAAGGTTACTTTTGTATGTGAATTAAAAATAGATGGATTAGCCATTTCTCTGAAGTATCAGGATGGGAAATTTGTTTTAGGCTCCACCAGAGGAGACGGAAGAATTGGTGAGGATATTACATCTAACCTGCGTACAATACGCAGCATTCCATTGAGTATCCAAGAGACAGGAACTTTAGAAGTTCGCGGCGAAGCTTTTATGCCCCATAAATCCTTTTTAGCGTTGAATAAAGAGCGTGAAGAAAAAGAAGAAGAACCCTTTGCCAATCCAAGAAATGCAGCAGCAGGGTCGTTGAGGCAGCTGGATCCGAAAATAGCCGCAAAGCGTCATTTAGACATCTTTCTATATGGAGTCGGTGAATGGGATAATAACGAGATAACAAGCCATAGTGAGCGTTTAGAAGCTTTACATCGTCTTGGCTTTAAAACAAATAAAGAATGGAAAAAAGCAGAAAGCATTGAAGAAGTCTTGGAGTTTGTTGCATACTGGACGGAGCATCGCAAGGATTTAAATTATGAAATCGACGGCATTGTTGTTAAAGTAGACAGCCTGGATCATCAGGATGAACTTGGTTTTACTGCGAAAAGTCCACGTTGGGCAGTTGCTTATAAATTTCCGGCCGAAGAGGCGATAACGACCTTAAAGGATATCGAACTGAGCATCGGCAGGACAGGTGTTGTGACACCGACAGCTATTCTTGAGCCTGTCCGGATCGCAGGCTCAACTGTTCAGCGGGCATCCCTGCATAACGAAGATTTAATTCGTGAGCAGGATATCCGGATTGGCGACCAGGTAGTTATCAAAAAGGCGGGAGATATTATTCCTAAGGTTGTCCGTTCGATTATCGAACAGCGCACGGGAGAGGAAAAAGAATTTCATATGCCTGAGGAATGCCCCGAATGCGGCAATGAACTGGTTCGTTTAGAAGGAGAAGTAGCTTTACGGTGTATCAACCCGAATTGCCCGGCGCAGTTAATGGAAGGTCTCATTCATTTTGTGTCCAGAAATGCGATGAATATTGATGGCTTAGGAGAAAAAGTGATCATCCAGCTTTTCCGCGAAGATTTAGTTCATACAATTGCTGATCTATACCGATTACAAAAGGAAGATCTTTTGAATCTGGAGCGAATGGGTGAGAAATCTGTTACCAATCTTTTGAATGCGATAGAGGCTTCCAAAGAAAATTCTTTAGAAAGATTATTATTTGGACTTGGCATCCGTTTTATCGGATCAAAGGCAGCACAGACATTAGCAATGGAATTTGAAACCATGGAACGGCTTCAGCATGCCAGCCTGGAAGAACTTGTAGCCATTGAAGAAATAGGCGAGAAAATGGCAGACTCGATTGTGCATTATTTTGAGGAAGAAAAAGTGACACAGCTATTGAAGGAATTAAGTGAGTTAGGTGTGAATATGACCTACACTGGTCAGCGAAAATCAGAAGTGGCAACAGACAGCTTGTTCTCTGGAAAAACAGTTGTATTGACTGGTAAAATGGAACAATATACGAGAAAAGAAGCGAAAGAGCTAATTGAATCCCTGGGCGGTACAGTAACAGGCAGTGTAAGTAAAAAAACAGACTTAGTTATTGCCGGAGCAGATGCCGGTTCAAAGCTGGAAAAAGCTGAAAAACTTGGTGTAGAAGTATGGAGCGAAACAGAGTTAAAAGAAGCAGCTCAAGGAGAGGAGTGATTTGCTTTGAAAAAATGGATCATGTTAATTGTTGTCGTGGCATTGTTTTTAAGCGGATGTGTACAGCGATCAGCAAATGAGGAAGAAGTTGTCCAAGAGGATACTGGTGAGGAAGAGACCTCCATTGTGCCGAGTCACAGACTTTCCGGGGAAAATTATCGTATGATTTTACCATATAAGCCGAGTGAAGCAAGAGGAGTTATTACAAGACAAATAGCGAATCGTGTAGATATTGACGAAATGGAAGAGGGACTGCGCCGTCTGTCAAGAGATGTATATGATCCTGAAGATTATTATTTCCAGGAAGGACAGTATTTTGACAGTAGCCGTGTCAATAATTGGATTGATGACTTGAATCCGGAAGTGAACCTTGGCGCAGATGAAGAAACATTCCGGGAGAATCCACGCTATTTAACACATGTATTAGAGCAAAATTATTTGAGACAGACAGAAGAGGGGGGAAATGTTCGGTTAGAAGGAATTTCCATAGGTCTTGCCATGAAATCTGTCTATCAATTCCAGACGGATGTCGGAGAGCCTTATCAATATGAGAATATCTCTGAGAGTGATATGATGGATAAAGCAACTGAGATTGCACAGGATATCGTCAATGATATTCGTGAGAATGACGAGGAATTAAATGATATCCCAATTATGATTGCCATCTATCGGGAAGAAGAGCAGTCTTCTCCTGTACCGGGAAATTTTGTTGCTAAAACAAATGTCGCAGGAGGAAGCAGTTCGGTGGATGGCTGGGAAGAGGTAGACGAAGAAAATATTCTGTTCCCATCTGATGAAGGACAGGAAAAGTATTATGATGATCAAGAGCGGGTAACCAATTTTGGAAATGAAATACGCGATTTCTTCCCTAACTATGTCGGCATGGTAGGAGAAGGCTTCTATATGGAAGGTGAACTGCAGAAATTACGTATTGATGTTCCGATAGAATTTTACGGCAAGGGAGAAGTTATCGGATTCACTCAATATGTACACGGTCTGATTGAGGATATGTTCCCGAACTATTACGATATCGAAATTAATATTACCTCCAGCCAAAAGAATGAAAGCTTACTTTACCGTTATGCCGGTGAAGACGAGATTCATGTTCATATTTATGATTAAAACATTAGAAAATTTACTGTTACTAGCAGTTTTATCAGCTAGTGACAGTGAATTTTCTTTTTTTGAGAAAATTTTTCAGAAGAACGAGCGTTAATTAACGTTTTTACTGTTTATTTTCCCAAATTGAAGATACATAGATTATGATACAATAAGTGTATAGAACTTATAACACAAAGGAAAAAAAGCAGTTTTTATCTGGAGATATTTTTCAAGAACTATTGAACTATTTTCCTTATTTACGAAAAAAAGGTAGACATGGTAAGCTATCAGCCAAAAATTTGAAAGGAAAGCTTAGCGGAAGGTTATTCTGTAATAAAAGTTTAATAATGGTGAGGTGAAAGAAAACATGATAGCGATTGGGACATATATTAAAATTCAACGTACGAAGCAAAAAATGACTTTGGGGGAGCTGTCGGAGGGGATTGTCTCTCTATCCTATTTATCAAAGATCGAGAATCAAAAAACAGAGCCTAATGAAGATATTATTAAAAAGCTGTGCCACAGACTTCGTATTACCATAGATCAAAGCCAGGATGAGAAAATTGGTGAGCTGTGCAAAAATTGGTATGAGATACTTGACGAGAGCAGCGATAAGGAAGATATGGAGCAGGCATACAGAGAAATTCAGACGTTAATGGATAAAAATTATTCCAATCATCTTATTATGTTTGAAATCCATAAGATTAAATATTTTTTGCTGATTGATAGGAAAGATTTAGCTGCCAATAAAATTAGCCAGTTAAAAGAGGCTGTGAGTACATTCAGTGTGGACGAGCAATATTACTGGTATTTATTTAATGGACGCTACAGCTTTTTGGAGAAGAACTATTATCACTCCATGTATCAGTATAAAAGAGCAGAAAAGGTTACAGAAAGCTATCGCTTAAGTGAAAAAACAGAAGCAGATTTAAAGTACTATATTGCTATGACGCATTCTAAATTAAGGAATTCTCTGGAAGCCATTGAATATGCAAGTGAAGCGCTGAAAATGTATATGGAGCAATATAGCTTCCTGCACTGTGCACGTGTTCACAATATTTTAGGGATTTGTTATTGTCATATTAAGCTTTATGATAAGGCAATTAAAAATTTTACACTAGGGCTGCAGCTGGCAGAAACGGTAAGCGATAAAACTGTTATTCAAACCATTCATCAGGACTTTGGTTATCTGTATGCTTCGAAGGGTGATTCGGCACAAGCGATTAAATACTATAAAATGGTTTTGAACAATCCAGACGTACCTGCCGCTATCAAGGTGGAGGTAACTTCTTCTCTGGTACGTGAATATTACCTTTCGAATTATTATGATGAGGCGGAAGAGTATATTAATTATGGATTGAAGACATTCTTTGACTTAAAGGATAAAGAGCCGTATCTCGTGTATAAATACATCCTGCGCAGCTACATTTATTTGCTGGATGAGCAATTTGATCATTTTGAACCACTGTTAATTAATGATCTTTTGCCACTGTTAAAGCAGGAAAAGTACTACGGGCAGTTTATTTTTTATTCTGAGCTTCTGGCTAAGCACTATGAAAGCAATGCCAATTACAAAGATGCTGCAAAATATTATAAACAAGCAAGTCAAATGTATA
This sequence comes from Oceanobacillus sp. CFH 90083, assembly GCF_009389585.1. Lineage (GTDB taxonomy): Bacteria > Bacillota > Bacilli > Bacillales > Amphibacillaceae > Oceanobacillus. Next base: position 180,789 of record NZ_VIYG01000006.1, read on the forward strand.
AGCATGTAGCACATATTTAAAGAAAAAACTTGGCAAGCTATGCCTGAAAGGTGCAGGGTTGATCGCCTTCGTTATACTTATATCTGGTACTTAAAAATCAAAATCTTGACTATTTCGAATCACTTCTTTGGGACTGGGATTACTCGCCCCACCGAAGAGCTTTTGTGATTATTCGCCTCAACAAAATCATCGTTAAAATGTAATATTTTCTCGAAGTGCATTCAAATTCTAAAACCAAGTTATTCTATACTAATTCTAAATTATAGAATAACTTGGTTTTTTCTGTGCAAAACGGGCTGATAAACTTGCTTTGGATCAGTTGATTTTGCTATTATCAATAGTGTTAAATAAAATGATATAATATACAAGAGAAATTATGATATAATATTGATTTGTTGAACATTATAAGCAATTCTTAGATCTACGCTGGAATATAAGTGCTATTTCTATAGCATATTATAAAATATAAATACTCTTTACTGGAGGTTAAACGAATGGCAGAAATTTCAAAAGAGCAAGTGAAGCATGTAGCTAATCTGGCACGCTTAGAATTTGATGATGAAGCAGTCGAGCAGATGGCAAATGAGCTAAGTTCTATCATTGGATATGCTGAGCAGCTGAATGAATTAGATACAGAAAATGTAAAGCCGACAACACACGTATTGGATTTGAAAAATGTAATGCGTAAAGATGAGCCAAAAAAATGGATTACGCAAGAGGAAGCATTAAAGAATGCTCCAGACCAAAAAGATGGACAAATTCGTGTGCCATCTATTCTGGAATAAAAGGAGGTAGCACTATTCATGTCTTTATTTGACTCTACTATCAAAGAATTAGAAGCAAAATTACATAATCAGGAGATTACTGTAGAAGATTTAGTAAAAGAATCCTACGGGCAAATAAAAAAGGTGGACGGGGATGTACATGCATTCTTAACACTTGATGAAGAAAAAGCATTGGAAAAAGCCCGAGAATTGGACAAGCGCGAGGATAAATCTGGTGTCTTATTCGGTATTCCAGCTGGGATTAAGGATAATATCGTAACAAAAGGGCTTCGTACGACTTGTGCAAGTCAGTTTTTGGATAATTTTAATGATCCATTATACGATGCAACGGTTGTTGAAAAATTAAACGCTGAAAATCCGGTTGCTGTCGGTAAATTGAATATGGATGAATTTGCAATGGGGTCTTCCAATGAAAATTCCGGATATGAGCCGACTCGTAATCCATGGAATACAGACCATGTTCCCGGCGGTTCCAGCGGCGGTTCCGCAGCAGCAGTAGCGGCAGGAGAAGTATTATTCTCCCTTGGGACTGATACAGGCGGGTCCATTCGTCAGCCGGCAGCATTTTGCGGTGTTGTGGGAATGAAGCCGACATATGGCCGTGTATCCCGCTTTGGTCTGGTTGCATTTGCATCTTCTCTGGATCAAATTGGACCTTTAACCCGCACCGTGGAAGATAATGCACGTGTACTGGAAGTGATTGCAGGGCATGATAAAATGGATTCTACTAGTGCGGATGTAGAAGTTCCGGCTTATACAGAAGCATTAACCGGTGATGTAAAAGGTTTGAAAATTGCAGTTCCAAAAGAATACCTGGCAGAAGGTGTTTCTGAAGAAGTGAAAAATGCTGTTTTGGAAGCATTAAAGGTTTATGAAAAACTTGGTGCAACCTGGGAAGAGGTATCTTTACCACATTCTAAATATGCACTGTCAACCTATTACTTATTATCATCCTCTGAAGCATCTGCGAATTTAGCCCGTTTTGACGGCGTCCGCTACGGTGTTCGTTCAGAGAATGCAGAGAATATGCTCGATATGTTTGTAAAGTCCCGCAGCGAAGGCTTTGGTGATGAAGTAAAACGCCGTATTATGCTTGGAACGTTTGCACTCAGCTCAGGCTACTATGATGCATACTATAAAAAAGCACAAAAAGTACGTACATTAATTAAAAATGACTTTGATAAAATATTAGCCGACTATGATGTGATTGTAGGACCGACAACACCGACACCAGCATTTAAAGTAGGCGAAAACACAAGTGATCCATTAACCATGTATCTCAATGATATTTTAACGATTCCTGTCAATCTGGCAGGTGTGCCCGGCATTTCCATTCCGTGCGGTTTCTCTCAGGAAGGATTACCGATCGGTTTACAAATTATCGGAAATTACTTTGACGAAAGTACGGTTTACCGTGCAGCACATGCATTTGAACAAGCAACCGAACATCATAAAAAACGACCTCAACTGGGAGGTGCCAAGTAATGAATTTCGAAACAATTATTGGACTTGAGGTACACGTAGAATTAAAAACAGCATCAAAAATCTTCAGCCCGAGCACAAACGAATTTGGCTCCGCACCGAACACGAATGTGAATCCAATCGATTTGGGCTATCCGGGTACATTGCCTGTTTTAAACGAAGAGGCAGTAAACTTTGCAATGAAGGCAGCCATGGCGCTTAATTGTGAGGTTGCTACTGATACGAAATTTGACCGTAAAAACTATTTCTACCCAGATAATCCGAAAGCTTATCAAATCTCGCAATTTGATCAGCCGATTGGTGAGCATGGCTGGATTGAAATTGAAGTGAATGGCAAGAAGAAAAAAATCGGTATTACCCGTCTGCACCTGGAAGAGGATGCGGGAAAACTGACACATGGAGAAGATGGCTATTCTTATGTCGATTACAATCGCCAGGGAACACCATTAATTGAAATTGTGTCTGAGCCGGATATGCGCTCTCCGGAGGAAGCTTATGCATACTTAGAGAAGCTGAAAAATATTATTCAATATACTGGCGTTTCTGATGTGAAAATGCAAGAGGGCTCCCTGCGCTGTGATGCTAATATTTCTCTCCGTCCCATCGGACAAGAGGAATTTGGTACAAAAGCAGAATTGAAAAACTTAAACTCCTTCTCCTTTGTACAAAAAGGATTAGAATTTGAAGAAAAACGTCAGGAAAAAGTATTATTATCAGGTGGAGAGATTTTACAGGAAACACGCCGCTATGATGAAAAAACAAAAGAAACCATTCTTATGCGCGTCAAAGAAGGTTCGGATGACTATCGTTATTTCCCGGAACCGGATCTTGTCCCGCTGTACATTGACGAGGCATGGAAGGAACGGATTCGCAGTGAAATCCCTGAGCTTCCTGATGCAAGAAGAGCACGCTATGTGAGTGAATTAGGATTATCTGAATACGATGCTAATGTCTTAACTGCATCGAAGCAGATGTCTGATTTCTTTGAAGAAGCAGCAGGTCTCGGTGCAGATATCAAACAAGTATCCAACTGGTTAATGGGAGAAGTTTCTGCATACATGAACAAGCATTATAAAGAAATTGAAGAGCTTGCCATTACACCAGCTGCCTTGGCAAAAATGATTAAACTGATTGAAGATGGTACAATCTCTTCTAAAATTGCGAAGAAGGTATTTGCCGAGCTGGTTGAAAATGGTGGCGATCCGGAAAAAATCGTCGAAGAAAAAGGTCTGGTTCAAATCTCTGATCCGGAGCAATTGAAACAGGTTGTAAATGACATTCTTGATCAAAATGAACAATCCATTATTGATTTCAAGGATGGAAAGAAAAAAGCAAAGGGCTTCCTTGTCGGACAAATTATGAAAGCAACGAAAGGGCAGGCGAATCCACCGCTTGTTAATGAGATTCTTGCAGCTGAACTGGAGAAAAGATAAGCTCCTGCAATAAATAGTAAGTAATTGAATAGAAAGAATGGAAAATAGGCTGTCGCGGGAATTTTATGTGGCAGCCTATCCAGTAGATAAGCTTTATTTTATTTTTTCTGCGTTCAGAAAAAAGTCATATTTTATCGAAACCGGTTATTTTTCTGTTCATTTTGCTTTTCAAACATATAAAAAAGGTCTATGATATTGGCTAGATGAATTATATATCATGTGCGCTTTGTACAATGAAAATAAGGAAGAGAAAAATTTCAATAATCGTATAATACGTGTCTGAAATGGAATCGTTTGTGATCTGGACCGTATGGGGAGGAAAGAACATGAAAAAGGCCCGAATCATTTATAACCCAACTTCGGGACGTGAAGCAGTCAAAAGGGAATTACCAAATATCTTAGAAAAGCTGGAAACAGCCGGTTATGAAACATCAGCACATGCAACAACCTGCGAGGGGGATGCGACTGTTGCTGCAAGAACGGCTGTGGAACGGGGCTATGATTTAATTATTGCTGCTGGCGGGGATGGTACGATTAATGAGGTTATTCACGGAATGGCAGAACAGGAGCATCGTCCCAAGCTGGCCATATTGCCTGCAGGAACTACAAATGATTTTGCCAGAGCACTCCATATTCCAAGGGATATTAATGCAGCGGTAGATATTATTTTAGAAGATAATTCCATGAAATTAGATATAGGAAAAGTCAATGAGCATTATTTTATTAATATCGCCGGCGGTGGAAAACTGACAGAATTAACATATGATGTTCCGAGCAAATTAAAAACAATGTTAGGTCAATTAGCATATTATATGAAAGGTATTGAAATGCTTCCTTCCTTAAAAGCAGCCAGGGTCAAAATAGAATATGATGATCAGGTGCTGGAAGAGGATATTATGCTTTTTCTAATCTCTAATACGAATTCTGTCGGCGGCTTTGAAAAGCTGGCACCGGATGCACGCTTAAATGACGGATACTTTGATGTTCTCATTTTGAAAAAAACAAATCTTGCAGAATTTATTCAAATTGCTACACTGGCACTGCGGGGAGAGCATTTGAAAAGTAAGAACATCATCTATACACAGGCAAAACGAATTAAGGTTACGAATGAAGATAAAATGCAGCTGAACATCGATGGGGAATATGGCGGGCTGCTTCCAGGAGAGTTTATTAATCTTCAGGAGCATATCGAATTTATGGTTCCAGATGATTTTATCGAGCATCAGGAAAATTTAAAATAATAATCAAAGTCTCTAAACGTGATGGTGTTTGGAGGCTTTTTTGTTTGCAGGTTGGATAACTTAAAAATAAAACCAAATAAAAATGAAAAAAGATTGAATGCAGCTGATTTATGACGATATATAATAATAGATCTTGTTTAAGAGAGGCGGAGAACGCATTGAAAATTCGAAAGTTATTAAAAATCAGCAGTGTTCTTATTTTGATTTCGATAATCGTAACTATAATCAGTTTGAGTTATTTGAATAATTCGATTAATGAAGAACGAAAAGTGAAAAATACGCAACTGGAGTTAGAACGTCAAGCATATCTGTTATATGATGCTTCGGAGTATTTAACAGAACAGACACAGCGCTTTGTGCAGTACGGAGAACAGGAATATTATGATAATTATTGGCAGGAAGTAACTGAAACACAACGGCGTGAAAATGCCATTGAACGTTTGCGGGAGCTGGGAATAAGTGAGGAGAACTTTCAAATCCTTCAGCAGGCACAAAATGAATCAAATGCTTTAGTAGAAGTGGAAGAAGAAGCGATGCGCTTAGCTCAAAATGAAGAGTTTGAAGAAGCGCGCGCATTAATATTTGGTGACAGCTACAATAGTGTGAAGAACGACATTAGCAATTTAACAGATGAGTTTATTGAAGCAATAGAAGCAACAGCATTAGCAGAGGTAGAAAATGCAACAGAAACAGCTATAGTCTGGATGTTCGTTGTATATGGAGCACTTATCCTGTTAACCATTGTTATTGTGATCACCTTTTTGGCGTTGGCTAAGAAAGTAAAAGGGCTGACTCTCATCACAAATAAATTAAAGGAATTGGCAACAAGTGATGGAGATTTAACATCACGCGTCGATATACAGAGTAAAGATGAAGTGGGAGACATTGCAGCGAGTTTTAATACATTTGTGAAAAAAGTACATGATATTGTGGTGCATCTGGCTGAAGTAGCGGAAACGGTTGCCGCCTCGGCAGAGCAATTAACAGCCACAACAGATGAATCTGCACGTGCTGCTTCTGATGTGGCAAGGGTGATGGGAGAAATCTCAGAAGGCGCTGAATCACAGGCACTTGATACAACAAATGGAGCCGAGGCGATTCAAAACTTAGGAGAACAAATTGAATTTGACCGCCAAGTTTTAGAGCAGTTTAATGAGCAATCGGCAAAAATGAACAAAATGGTTGAAACAGGACTTCAGGCAATTGAGCAATTGAACAAATCTGCAAAAGAGAATGAAATCATCGCTACCAATGTAGGCGAAACGATTATGGAAACAAATCAATCGGTGGAAGCTATTGCGAAGGCAAGTGATATGATTCTCAATATTGCTGAACAGACTAACTTGCTTGCTTTAAATGCAGCAATTGAAGCAGCACGCGCCGGAGAATCAGGAAAAGGGTTTGGCGTAGTAGCTGATGAGATTAGAAAATTAGCGGAGGAGTCCCGCAGTTTTACCGATGAGATTATGAGAACGATTGATAAGCTTACGGATAAAACAGGAAGTGCTGTTCATTTAATCGGACAGGCAAAAGAAATTGTCGATGTACAATCAAATAGTGTGCAGGAAACAACGTCACAGTTTAATACCATTCGACATGCGATTGAGGCAATGGAGGATCACGTAGGAGCATTAAATGGAAGCTCAGAAAAAATGAACAGTCAAAAAGACAATGTTATTCAAATTATTGATAATCTGTCTGCAATTTCACAGGAAAATGCTGCGAGCACAGAAGAGGTTGCCTCAACCGTTCAAGAGCTGAATGCATCTGTAGAGGAAATTGCCAGTGCCAGTGAGGAGCTGTCGCGACAAGCAGAAGAAATTCAGGATAACGTCAATCAATTTCAATATGAAAAATAGCATAAGGAGGAGCAGTTGTTGATTTCTAAATTCCTGTGATAAAATAAGGTAAACAAAATCGATTACGGAAACAGAGGAAGATGAAAATGACGAAATCAACTGGTACACGCACACCTGTCCAAAAAAATGAGCAAATAACTATCACGATTGAAGATATCACCCATGAGGGAAGCGGTGTAGGAAAAGTAGACGGTTATCCCTTATTTATTCCGAAGACCCTGCCAGGAGAAGAAGCAGTGATTAAAGTAGTTAAAGTAAATAAAAACTATGGCTTCGGAAAGCTGTTGGAATTAAAGAAAACAAGTCCTGAACGTGTAGATCCGACCTGCCATGTGTATTGTGGCGGATGTCAGCTTCAGCATATGAGCTACTCCCTTCAATTACAGATGAAACAGAATCAAGTGCATAATGTGATGAAAAAAATAGCGCATCTGGAGCATGTTCCTGTCCATCCAATTATCGGTATGGAGGACCCGGCTCATTATCGAAATAAGATACAAATCCCTGTCGATGAAAAAAATGGCGAATTAATTACAGGCTATTATCAAAAAAGAAGTCATCGGATTTTAGAAAATCAAGACACATGCTATGTACACAATCAGGCAATGAATGAAGTGCTGCCGTTTGCCCGGCACTTAATGAATAAATATGGCATCAAAGCCTATGATGAAAAAACGCATCGCGGAGAGCTGCGCCATATTATGATCCGCACAGGTCATTATACAGGTGAAATGATGGTTGTTTTCGTTACCCGGACTGCCAAATTGCCTGCTAAGGAACGAATTGTGGAGGAGCTGACAGAGAAGTTTCCATTTATTAGTTCCATTGTACAGAATATCAATGACCAGCGCACCAATGTCATTTTAGGGAAAAAGACAAAAGTGCTATGGGGAGCAGCCTATATTCACGATACAATAGGCGACCTGACCTTTGCAATTTCACCAAAGTCCTTTTACCAGGTAAATCCCGTTCAGACGAAAGTGCTTTATGATAAAGCTTTGGAATATGCAAACATTGATGAAAATGATGTCGTGATTGATGCATACTGTGGAATAGGGACAATTTCTCTTTTCCTGGCTCAAAAAGCAAAAAAAGTCTATGGGATTGAAGTGGTTCCGGAAGCAATTGCAGATGCAAAGAAAAATGCGGAGCGTAATGGAATAGATAATGTTGAGTTTACAGTTGGACAGGCTGAAACAGTCATGCCGACATGGAAAAAAGAGGGCTTGAACCCGGATGTGATTGTCGTAGATCCGCCTAGAAAAGGCTGTGATCCAGAATTTTTGGATGCGATGATTGGAATGGAACCGGAGCGGATTGTTTATGTTTCCTGTAATCCTTCGACACTGGCACGGGATTTGCGGATTTTGGAGGATGGCGGGTATGAGGCGAAAGAGATTCAGCCGGTTGATCTTTTTCCGAATACTGGGCACGTGGAGGTTATAACGTTGCTATGTCGTCAGAATACGTAGAAATCCTTAGTTTCAAGGCGTTTTACAAGCATTCCTACTTTGAGACAAATGGTGAAAATGGCAGAAAAAAAGTGATAAAAAACCACATTAATGTTTCAGTAGGAATTGACCTGGTGTGAGGAGACATGTGAAACTAAATATTCTATCATGAATTGATTTTATCTATTTAGACGTTCAAATAAAATGAACGTCTATTTTTTTATGTCAAAATTGGAAATTACTTTGGGATTTAATGGATTTTTAGTGCAAAAATGAATCTCAAATAAATTAGATAAAGGTCGTGAACTTATATGACACTTCTTACATTAGGAAGTTTATTTGATGGAATTGGAGTATTTCCTTTAGCTGCTACATGTTATGGAGTAAATCCGTTATGGGCAAGTGAAGTAGAGAAAGCTCCTATTACAATTACGAAACGTCATTTTCCTAACATGTTTCATCTTGGAGATATTACAAAAATTGATGGCGGGAAAATACCGCCAGTTCACGTTATTACATTTGGTTCACCATGTCAGAACCTATCAAATATAGGAAAGAGAGAAGGCCTTGAAGGGAGTCAATCCAGTTTGTTTTATCAAGCATTGCGAATTATAGAAGAAATGAGGGAAGCAACCAATGGAGCATATCCAGTTATCGCTGTTTGGGAAAACGTCATGGGAGCATTTTCATCAAATGACAGGATGGATTTTAAAGCCGTCTTGGAGTCCTTCACAAATACCGAAGTTCCAATGCCTGCTTCTGGAACATGGGCAAACGCAGGAATGGTCCGAGGGAGTAAGATTGATATGTGCTGGCGGCTCTTGGACGCCCAATATTGGGGAATACCCACTCTCGCTCAAAGAAGAAGACGTATCTTCCTCGTGGCAGATTTTAGAGGAAAGCGTGCCAAAGAAATACTATTTAAAGCCCGTGATTTGCAATCGTTTCCTGCGTCTGGCGGAGAAAACAGGCTGTCCACCGCCGGAACCGGTCGAATACCTTTTAAAGAAACAAGGGGGAGAATACCCGTCATCTGTCCCTTTCAAGAAAGACGCATGCGAAGTGCGGCAAAAGCCAAAAATCAGAAAGGGTTCATCGGAAGTTTCGGACGATCAAGTGACCCTTTTCCAACTTTGCTAGCAGCAGGCGTAAATTATTTCTCTTTTTGGTATGAAGGGAAAGAAAAAGAAGGATTTATCCGGCAGCTGACACCATTGGAATGCGAGCGTTTAATGGGGTTGCCTGAAGAATGGACCGCCTATGGTTATGAGGGAAAAGTCATTAGTGATAATGCCAGATACAAAGCACTTGGAAATTCGATTGCTTTACCATGTGCGCAATATATAATGGCTGGAATTGCAGAAAGTTTATAGGAAATCAATCTCTTTGTTTGTTGGATTAATCTCACCTGACAAGCTTTTTTTAATGGTGTAAAAGTAGGAAAGGAGAAAGATATATGATGTCTTTGGAGGAACAGGAAATATATGAAGAAAAGGTAATGGAGTGGATTGAGGACCATTTTGTGCTGAATGAGATTGAGATTGAAGAGTATCCGTTTTTTCTTCATGGAAAATTAGTGCGGGATAAAAAAGGAGAATCCATGATTGTTTTTTGGTGTGTAATATACGGACGTGTTGATTATCATTTTCAAAACGCATAAGGAGTGATTTACATTGACTATTTTTCGCTCTAGTTCACCTTCAGTAAATTTCTTGGTCTTAGCTGGAATTTTTCTGGACATAAAAAGCCTTCTTTCCGTTTTAATTTGAAAGCAATTGCTTTCAAATTAAATATACCGAAAAGAGGCTATGAAGTGGACTTGAGTTGTGAAACAGTGAACTTCAAAAGCGGAGTCAATCAGATGTACAGGTGGACTCGATAGGGATATTGGTGGACCTATTTATGTGAAATAATCAGCGTAAAAGCTAATGCAGATAAACAGTTGGGATAAGCGAAGAAGGCTGGATTTAAAGATGCGTTTGTGAAGTATGAGTAAATTGAAAAACCCCTGTAGCTAGTTTACTAACTAGGTAGGGGTTTAAAAATATTTATTAATAATAGAATTAGTATAACAAGAATAATAAAGATAATAGACATTAATAATATGTTAAGTAGTCTGTGTAAACCGGTTTTGTTTTTCAAATTCATTATGTAATGACTAACGTGGTTATTTAAATAGCCGTATCCATTACTTTGAGAAATTATATGGTGTAAGAAATAAGCGATAGTTAAAGTTAATCCTAATAATAAGGAAATACTCCATAAATTTTGAATTAAAAAATCCGGCATATACGCTGGTGGATTTGTTTTAAAATAATGAGTTAAAGTTGCTGCTGAAATACCAAAGATAAACAACAACGTATGTGAATATACCGGGTATTTAGAGAAAACTGTTACTGGGTGATAATAGATAGCAAGATCTTTATCCATTAACTTGGAAATACTATGTAACAAAATAAATAGTATTGAAATGAGCCCAAATAAACCAAAACAACTTATAATAATAATAATTGTTAAACTATAATTGTTTTCATTAGAGAAAATGGCTGTGAATCCTTGAATTGCTCCAAATGTAGCCATCATAATAGCTGCAAAAATCCCTAGGATAGAGATGAAATTGCTCATCATATTATTGTATTTTTCAGTTGCAGAATATACATTGTCAGTTAAATTATCAATATCATCTTTTAAACTTTGATATAGACTTCGTTTTTGAGAGATTGCAAGTTCAGCATGTTGTATGATTTTATAAATAACTAGAAGTGCATTTTGATAATCTTTGTCAATAATTAATTTAGTATTTTCGTGTTGGCTAATAGATGTGAAAATATCATCATTTTTCTGTAGTTTATTTTCTGTTTTTTCAATTGAAAATTTAGTGATGATATGTTTTTCAAATCTGCTCTTAAAAACTTCACTAAAAGATGTTTCATTAATACCGTTATCATAATAATTTGCAAAAATAACGTTCGTTAATTCAGAATAAGGTATTAGTGTAGGGGTGATTTCTTTCGAAGCTTCGAACAGTTTATCTATTAATTTATTAACCTCTTTTTCTTCAAATTCATAGTATTGGTATTGCTCAAAAATTTCTTTGAAAATGAAGGAGATCTCACCACCTTTATTATCAGATATTTTGTTAAATTCCTTAAAGTCATTTAAAGAATTGAACTCCATCATTGGGTGAACTCCTTTCTTAAAACCTTATATGGATATATAGGTTTTTGATTTTTAGAAATTTGTTGCTTATGTTCTCTCCAAAAATAATGATTGTGACTAATTTTTACTAAATCAAAAACATCATGATTTACTAGATTTAATATCATTTCGTTAACTTTAGGGAGTTTATCAACTTCATCAAACTTTTTACCTTTACTAAGTATAGGCATGTTATTATACTTTTTAAATTTTTCATACACACTTGGTATTACAGGACCATATGTCCATGCTTGAAATTTTTCATTGTTATATAATTTTTTTGCAATAGACTCATGACCTTCTCTGATTAAGTATCCAAAAATAAAATAAGATATTTTATGAATTTGTAAGTGGGTAATTTTTTTGTGATTATTTTTTGCAACATATAAAATATGATCAACTAGTTGCATCATTTACGATCACCTGCCTTTATCGCTTTAGAGAATAGTCTCTAAATCAATTATATGATTAATTATCCTTTTTAGCTATATTGAAAGCCTATATATTCCGTTGTTTTTAAGGAGTGATATGATGGACCCCATTGTCAAGACACAAATTAAATATTTTTAAGGTGGGGGCAGAACCAACATAAAAGGTATCTGCTCAAGGAGCTAGAGGTGCTCACTGGGGCGTTCGTGGTTATAAAATTCAAGATAGTGATCAATGCCTTTTCTAGCTTCTCTTGGATTGGCGTACGCTTTTAAATACACAAGCTCATGTCGAATCAGGCATGGGCTTGTTGTTATATTTAATTGACCGAAAATTTTAATAGTTATAGAATATAGTAAATGATATTAGGTGGGGTGGTATTTTTGTTGTCAATTTCTAGGGAAGATTTATATGATGAAGTCTGGTCAATTGGATTGACAAAAGCAGCTAAGAAACTTGATATACCTTATGATAAGTTGAAAAAAGCATGTGTTAATCATGATATTCCATTACCAACTCAATCATATTGGAGTAAATTATATATGGGAAATGAAAAGCCATCCCAGCCTGAATTGCCGAATGCAGAAGATTATCTAGTGATTACAATTGAGAAAGTGAAAAAACAACAAGTTAAATTAGCACCAAAGAAGATTGTTAAATCTGTTAAACCAGAAAAACTAGAAGGGAAAGAAGAAACACCCTCTTTAAAAACAAATCATGATAAATTATCAGAACAAGAAAAGGATTATTTTGCTTACTTTAAACAATATGAAGATAAGTTAATAGGAGTATATAATAATTTAAAAATAAATAAAACTCTATCTTCAAAACCACACAAGGCAATAGTTGGATACCGTAAAAAACCTCAATATTATCGAGAGGATAAATTGAGAATAAAATCAGCATCTGGAGAAATATTTCCAGAAGTATTACCTTTTGTTGATAGTTTATTTAAAGCCTTCGAAAAAGCAGGTGCCAAGATTGTTCCAAAATATGATGAAACTGAAGTTATACTGAAAAATAAATATATCATTACACTAAATTTTAAATTGCCATGTAGGAGAATTAATTTATCGCCAGAGGATGAAAAATATTCTACATATCATACTTTTGAATATGAAACTAAAGGAACAATAAATGTGGAAGTTGGTTATAAGTTATATTGGCATAGCTGGGGTAGAAGTGAAAAGTCTATCAATCAAACAAAAAGAATGTCGACAGAAGATCTTCTAAGAAAAGTATTTGTCTATATTTTTTCATTACCAGAAATAATTGATGAACGAGAAAAGGCATATATAATAAAAGAAAAACAACGTCTAAAAGAGGAAGAAGAAAGGTTAATATTACAAGAAAAGCGAGACAATGAATATGAAAAAACACAAGAACTAATAAACAATTCCTTGAATTATTTTTATTCTAAATTAGTCCAGGAGTATGTTGCTGCTGAACTTGATGAAGAATCAGAGGAATATGAATGGGCAATGAGAAAAGCGAAATGGATTCGTAACTCAGGAAAATATCCAGATGAGTTGTTAACAGAAAACGAAAAAGAAAAACTATTTAATAAGAAAACCAACCGTACGAATCTTTAGTGAAATAACCCAATCAACTCCAAATGAAAAGTATGAATATATATATAAACTAGCATGAGGTGACAAACAAATTGAGAATTGATAAAGCATTAGAAGATATTGATAAAAAAATTTGTAAGAATATTGAACACTTTAAATCAATTGATCGTGGGTTTTTATCGCAAAATATTTTGTCTGATTTACGAAATTTAGTAGAACATACCTCTCTAAAGGCATTTAGTAATGGAGTCGACATAGAAACTACATACGAAAATATTCAAAAAGCTAATGAATATGTTAAAACAATTAGCTATTTAAATTTTTTACACAAATTTCACAGGTTCCTTCAAACAACAACCTCACATTACACTCTTGATGAAGGAAGTTCTGAACGATTAATGCTTAAATATTATAAATACATGATACAAATAAAAGAACTATTAGAAAAGAGATATAATATAAAAATTTTATCGAATATTGAGGAATTTCCATTAAAACTTGATCCACACTTAAATGAATATTACGAAAAAATAGCGGAAAAGATCAATGTTTCTACAATGAGCGGTTATAATGATGAATACAATGACAGATATTATATACGGAAAATAAAGCCATTTTTTGCAAACCAAAAAGTATACTATGAAGTAACATTTACAACAGCAAATGATTACGTAAGTAAATTTGATAGAATTATAGCCTTTACTGATATTGATATAATATCTAATTATGCAGTAAAATTTTGGATTAGGCATGACGTTATAGATGTCTTAGGAAAAAGAATGCCAATTAGGATTATAGAAAGTTACGAGGTATCTATCCGACCATGTGAATTAAACAATTTTGCTCGTATTTTTGATTTGGAACTGAAAATTTCAACGGGTCATGTTGAGTATAAAGAATTAATGTTATTTATATTCAGCTCTGGTATGGATCTGAGTCAATTTGTAAGTATGCCGAAAAGTTACTATAGGCAAATAAAAGAGAAAATAAATTCAAAGTCAAAGAGTTCAAGAATTTTCGATTTGTTAGATAAGTGTAGAGGAATAATACTTAACAGTTCTCCTGGAGCAAATATGTTAAAGTACTTACTATATAAAATGAACAATAAAATAATAAAAAATCAAATAAATTACAGAACCTGTCATCTTTTATCGGACTTAAATTTAGATTATGGATGTATACCGTTTGACCAGATGCCATTTAATACTTCTTTAAAGAGTCATAATCCTAGATTAGTTGATTTATTTGCTTGTATCGATATTGAAGATAGAGAACATGAGTTATTTGCTAGAATGGTTAAAAATAATACTGAGATAGAAGGACAATTGTTTACAAGTAAAAAGGATATAATTAACTTTGAAAACATTGATTATTTGATATCAAAATATAATAACAGACTATACTACAAACATGAAAATCGCAAAATACAAGAATATAAGGAAAATCTTTTTATTAAAGGCTACGAGGAGAATGCAGTAAAAATCATTGAAGAGTTAAATGAGTTAACTAATCAAGGTATCGGGGGATACGAGTTATCTGTTGATTATTGGCTAGACAGTACTTCTCACGTGATTGATTGTGAAGAAAAGAAAAAAGCTTTAAGAAGTATTTTTGATAAATCTAGCGTTGCCTTAATATATGGTGCAGCTGGAACGGGTAAAACTACTTTAATTAACCATATTTCTAATTTTTTTAATGATGAAAAGAAAATATATCTAGCCAATACTAATCCAGCAGTAGATAATTTAAAACAAAAAGTACATGCTTCAAATTGTTCACATTACACAATAGCGAAATACTTAACATACTCTCATAATGATACAGATTGTGATGTGCTGTTTATTGATGAGTGTAGTACGGTCAGTAATGCCCAAATGTATGAGGTTATAAGTAAATCAACGTTCAAATTACTTGTGTTAGTTGGCGATGTATTCCAGATAGAATCAATAACTTTTGGAAATTGGTTTAATATTATACGTTCATTTGTTCCAAAAACATCAGTTTTCGAGTTAGAAAAGCCATATCGAAGTAAAAACGATAATCTCCTTAATGTGTGGAAAAAAGTTAGGAAACTTGATGATGATATACTAGAACATTTAGCCCGAAATAATTATACATCTAATTTAGATGAATCAATTTTTCAACGCACAATAGATGATGAAATTGTACTTTGTTTGAATTATGATGGGCTTTACGGAATAAATAATATTAACAAATTCCTTCAAAGTAGTAATCCTAATACTGAGATTATATGGGGTGTGCAATCATATAAAATAGGAGATCCAATACTTTTTAATGAGTCTAACAGATTTCATCCCTTAATATATAATAATTCAAAAGGGAAAATAGTAGATATTAAGGTATTTGATAGGGAAATCGAATTCGACATATTATTAGATCGGCCAATTAATGAATTACAAGCATACGGATATGACTTTGAACTAATAAATAAATCTGAAGATGCAAACTCAATTATCCGATTTACTGTAAATAAATATAAAAGCACTGATGAAGATGATGACGGGAGCACCGATGATATTGTTCCATTTCAGGTAGCATATGCAATATCAATTCATAAAGCTCAGGGCTTAGAATATAATTCGGTAAAAGTTGTAATAACTGATGAAGTTGATGAACAAATAACCCATAACATATTTTACACAGCTATAACACGAGCAAGGGAGAATTTAAAAATATATTGGACCCCTGAAACAGAAAAAACAATTCTGTCAAATTTTAATAAAAAGAAGATTGAAAAAGATGTCGCTTTAATTTCAGCGAAAAATGATTTAAAAAAACAAAAAGTCAGATAACAATTTTTTGGACATGTTTCCATGAATGAACGTACAAATTAGTCGATATGTTTCTGCATACGACCATTTCGTTAAAAATCACAAATACATCAATTCTATCAATTCGTCCCACGTGAAGGGTATAGTTTCGATACAACGGAAGAATACGTCGAAATCCTTAGTATGAAGGTGTTTCACAGGTATTACCAATTTTTACCTGATGGTCAAAATGGACGAAAAAAAGTGCTGAAAACCCATGTTGACGTTTCAGTGGGAATCAATCTGGTATATGGAGACACAACAAAATAAAAATTCCATAATAAGCAAGTTTAAAAATTTTAGGCGTTCAGAAAAATGAACGTCTATTTTTTTATTGGTCGAGAGAGAAATCTACCACCGTACTCGGTTTCAAACTCATTGTAATTCTTTCCCTATTACAAAAGAGCACACAAAGCCTTCTAGACATGTAAGAGAACTACTGCAAAACAATGAAAGCTTTGTGAATTCAATTGACAAATCAGACATATACCTATAATATAATTAATAATGATAATCATTATCAATTGAGGTGAGTACATGATACATATAGAAGATGTGCAAGTCGGATACGGTGATGCACTTATTATAGATTCTTTGAACCTTACAATTCCAAAAGGGAAAATCACCACAGTGATCGGACCGAATGGATGTGGGAAATCTACATTAATCAAAACAATTGCCCGAATATTAAAAGCGAATAGTGGTGTGATTTACTTAGATGGAAAAGTCATTAGTCGAACTTCTACAAAAGATATCGCACGTAAAATGGCTATTTTGCCACAATCAGCGGAAGCACCTGCTGGTTTGACGGTGAGAGAACTGATTGCATACGGTCGTTTTCCTCACCAGTCAAAGTTTGGTAAACAAAAGCGGGAAGATTTGGATGCGATCGACTGGGCTCTTGAAGCAACCGGGTTAACGGACTTAGCAGCCCGTCCAGTTGAAGCGTTATCTGGCGGCCAACGTCAACGTGTATGGATTGCTATGGCACTTGCTCAGGATACCGAAGTCGTGATTCTGGATGAACCGACAACATACTTAGATATGGCTCATCAGCTTGATATTTTGCAGTTGCTGGATAAGCTTAATCAGGAACAGAACAAAACCATTGTGATGGTGTTACATGACTTAAACCATGCTTCAAGATTCTCGCATAATCTTATTGCGATGCGGGACGGAAAAGTATTACAACAAGGAGCACCACATGAAGTGATGACAGCACCGAATCTGCAGGATGTGTTCCAAATTCAGGCTATGCTGACTGTCTGTCCATTTAGTCAAAATCCAATATGTCTTTCATACGGCATGAAGGAGGCATAGCCCATGTATGATGTAACCATCATAGGTACCGGTCCAGCAGGTTTATACGCATCTTTTTATAGCGGATTGCGTGGCATGAAGACGAAGCTCATCGACAGCCAGGCTGTGCTAGGCGGAAAGCTGCATGCTTATCCAGAAAAAATGATTTGGGACGTTGGGGGGATGCCGCCAATATTAGGTGAGCAACTTATTTCCCGACTATCTGAACAGGCCGTTTTATTCGATCCAACTGTCGTACTAAACACAAAAGTCGAAGGGATTTCACAACAAGAAGGTGGATTTCTATTGTCTACCGCAAAAGGTGAGAGTCATACTAGTAAAACGGTTATTCTCGCAACAGGCAGTGGGATTCTTACACCGAAAAAAATCGGCCTAGCAGGTGAGGAGAAATTCATTCAAACAAATTTACATTATACAGTGAAATCTTTAGCCCGCTTTAAAGATAGAGTCGTGCTGATTTCTGGTGGAGGAAATTCTGCAGTTGACTGGGCAAATACCTTAGAGCCAATTGCTAAAAAGGTGTATGTCACATACCGTAAGAATCACCTGACAGGCCATGAAGCAGAAATCGAAAGACTCATGAATAGCTCCGTAGAAGTAATCTATCAATCTGTTATTACAGGATTAAATGGTACAGAGTATATTGAAAGTGTGACCTTGAATGGGACAGAACAGCTCCCAGTTGAGGAAGTGATTATTAATCATGGCTACGATAGTCAAAACGATTTGCAGAAGCAAAGTGAAGTGGATATCAAGATGCACCCTGAATACGGGATTCAAGGAACCAGCATGGCAGAGACCTCTGTTCCGGGAGTGTTTGCAGCAGGAGATGCGATTAATTATGATGGAAAAGTCCATTTAATTGCGGGTGCGTTCCATGATGCAGCGAATGCTGTAAACCGTGCAAAGCAATTCATTGAGCCTACTGCTGTTAAAACAGCGATGGTTTCTTCTCACCATGAATCATTTAAAAATAAAAACAAAAAAATATACGCAGAATTGGAGTTATAAGAAATGAAAAAGATCTTATTTATGTTATTAGTTGGGGTTCTTGTATTAGCAGGGTGTATGCAAAAAGATGAAGAGGATACTAGCTCCTCCAAGTCAGAAGATACAGTAAGTGAAAAAATTGTTATTGAGGATGGCTTTGGTGAACAGGAGTTTGATCAGGCACCAGAAAGGGTTGTTGCAATAGAATGGAGTATTGTTGAGGAATTACTGGCCGTTGGTGTACAACCAGTCGGAGTTACGGATATTGAAGGCTTTAATAAATGGGTTACCATTGATGAGCAGTTAGATGACAGTGTAACAGAGGTTGGACTAAGAACAGAACCAAATATTGAAGAGATTGCGAAGCTTGAGCCAGATGTCATTATAGGTATGAAAGGGTATCAAGGCGAACTAAAAGAAGAGTTAGAGAAGATCGCGCCAGTTGTTATGTATGAAAACACAACTGATGAAGCAATAGAAGAAGACTTATATGCTGATATGTTAAAAACATTTAAGCAAACTGCTAAGTTAGTTGGGAAAGAGCAAGAAGCAGAAGAACAGATTACCCATTTAGAAGAACGTATGGCTGAAGCAGCTGAGAATATTGAAACAGCAGATTTACCAACGAAGGAATTTGTTTTCACACAAGCCTATACTGTAAATGAAGCACCTACGTTTCGCTTATTTACTGAAAATTCTACTGTAAGTCATGTATTGGAAGGTCTAGGGCTAACAAATAAAATCCAAGATCAGGATCCTCAGCCGAGTGGTTTTATTGAAGCGAATGCAGAGGGCGTATCCAATTATGACGAAGCACTCTTTATCCATACGGTGCAGGAGGATGATCCATTATTCGATAACCTTGCAGAAAATAAGGCGTGGAACAGTCTGAATTTTGTGAAAGAAGATGCCATGTATGATGTTGGGGCTGGAGTATGGACGTTTGGTAGTGTCTTATCAATGGAGACATTAATTGAACATGTAGAAGAAGCACTTGTGGACTGATGCTATGAATGTAAAAGCTACGATATATTTCATTGGAAGTATCCTATTGTTTCTTGTCCTTGGGCTCATTCATGTGAGTCAGGGACAAGCTTCAGGTGGTTTTTTTACATTTTGGACAGAGGTTTGGCATGATAAGAAGCAAATGGATTTCTTAATACATAGTCGCATGCCCCGCTTCGTGATAGGTTGTCTGGCTGGTGCTGCATTAGCGGTAGCTGGCATGCTGCTGCAAACGATGACGAAAAACCCCCTTGCAAGTGCAAGTACGTTAGGTATCCACGCAGGCGCCTACTTCTTCGTTGTCTTTTTTGCCATTTTCCTCCCAGGAATTAGTGGTGCTTTTCCAATTGCTGTTACGATGGCGGGGGGCATATTGGCAGCACTCTGTGTGACATTTCTTGTCGGGAAGTCATTGGACCCTGTTCGTATCGCATTAACAGGGATGATTGTGACAATGTTGTTTTCTTCGTTTACAAGCGCATTGCAGCTACTATTTCAAAATGAAGTTTCCGGACTTTTTCTTTGGGGAGCTGGGACTCTCCTGCAGCTTGACTGGGGCGGGGTCCAATTCGCAGCACCATGGATTCTCATTACGCTCTTAATAGCACTGCTAGTAAGTCGACGGTTTGATATTTTGTTATTAGGAGATGAAACGGCGATTGGGCTAGGACAGAATATTACCTTAAGTAAGTTATTGGGCTGGGCGATTGCTATATTGCTTGCTGCAGTTACAGTAACCGTTGTGGGACCGATCGGGTTTGTCGGCATTATTGCGCCACATTTAGTACGCCTAATGGGATTCAGAATGCATCGAACCATGATCTTTGGCAACATCGTCATGGGGGCAAGCTTGTTAATTGCGGCAGATATTTTAGTCCGTATCATTTCGCAAACTTCTGAGGTGCCAGTTGGGGCCATGACGGCTATTGTTGGAGCGCCATGGCTTGTCTACTTAGCATTGAAAATGAGCTCACAGTCCCGAGCGGCAGGTAACGCTTTAGAAGGAAAAATACGTATTACACGTTACAAATTGTTTTATCCAATCCTGGGTGTTGCAACACTTTTAATTGTTATTACAAGTCTATCCTTCGGTGGAACAAGCTTTACGAAATTACTAGCTTTACCTCACGAGATTATGTATAACAGCTTTGTTTGGGATTTGCGTGTACCTCGAGTATTCGTAAGCTTTGGGGTAGGGATGATGATGGCAGTAAGCGGGCTATTATTGCAAACAGTATTGCGTAACCCGCTTGCGGAGGCTTCAGTATTGGGGATAACATCAGGGGCTAGCGTATTTGCGATGTTATTTATTATCGTCTTCCCACAAGCCCCCTTTGTGTTAGTCCCAATCGGTGCATTACTTGGTGCTTTTATCACCATGGTCATTGTCTTAGCAATTAGCGCGCGTAGTGGATTTCAACCTATGATTCTCCTATTAATGGGGATTGCGATCTCTGCTGTTGGATCTGCTATCATTCAGGTTTTGTTGGTTAAGGCAAATGTGCATGCCACTCAGGCTTTAACATGGTTAGCAGGTAGTACATATGGTGTGGACTGGGGTCACTTTATTATATTTCTTATCGCAATTGTTATTATCCTGCCAATTGTGGTTTCCTCGGCTACAACATTTGATATTATGTCCTTTGGCGATGCTATCTCAATTGGCTTAGGGGTTAAAACAGATCGTACGCGATTACGGATGATTGTCCTTGGGGTTGTCTTATCAGCTGTTAGTGTATCGATTGTTGGGGCAATCAGCTTTGTTGGGTTATTGGCACCACATATTGCCAGGCAGCTTGTCGGCCCTAAGTTGCTGCGTTTGTTGCCATTAACATTAGCTGTCGGTGGGATACTACTTCTATCTGCTGATTTCCTTGGTCGCTTTATTCTTGCACCTAAAGAAATTCCAGCAGGGATAATTGTTTCCTTAATCGGTGCACCATACCTTCTTTATTTATTAAAGAAAACCAATTCTGTGAAGAGTAAATAAAAGAACATACTATAGAAAAAATCCGCCGACTGGTGATCTGCACCCTGTCAAGTAGACAGTGAAAAAAACAAAAAACCGATGCAACGGTCTGATGCTGATATTCCAACGGTGTCAGGCTGTTTAATTTCTCCTGATAACGTTCTTCAGAATGGTTTTGATGGAGCGGGTAATCGCAGTCTCAGTCCTAAGGAAGTAATTCAATGTAGTTATAAATATAACAATGGCAATCCAGGCCTTGAAAAGACCCAGGATTGCTATGTTTTTTTACTCTACTACTTCAAAGCCTTGGTTTTCCAGCATTTCCACAGATTCCTCTAAGCTGATAGAGTCTACATCACTATCAACGGAAGCACCTGGAAGATTTGCTGCTTCAGAAAGATCTACTACAGTAAGGTCGACTGACATCGTTTCAACCGCTTTATCGTCCTGATAATCGATGTTGTGTTCGATTCCTTCCACTCCTTGAAATTCGGCAACAATCGGATCGAGAATAGCCTGAGCCTCTTCTTTTGTTGTTACCATTAAAGAAGAATAGGGTATTTCACTCTCAACAGATTGTTCAATGACTTCGTCTCCATTAGCTACATAAGTCACTTCCAAAATGATTCCGTTCTGTTCTCCTTGAAGTGTAACCGATTCTTCGGAGCTGCAAGCCATTAGTCCAGCTAAAGCAATGAATAAAACTAGTAATCCGGCAATTCTATACGTTGTCTGTTTTTTCATGATGATTCTCCTATCCAATATGTAATAGAATAAGCTTACCGGTCTTAGATGCTAAAGTCAAAGCAAATATTCTCTCTGTCCGATGCAAATGTTGTTCACAAACTTTTTGAAAAGGTAAGTGGGGGAGGAATTTTAATTGAAACCTCACAATAAATAAGTAAACAAAAATTCTGCAATGATAATAGGATTGAATAATAGTCTTAATCTGATGAATGATGTTCACTTCAAGATAACAAGGGGAAGGATACATGGAGGCTGTATGTTGACACAACAAAAGCTATATAGAAATGCTTCTCACTCGGCTCTTTCACAAATATGATTACTTATAACGGTTGGTGAAATTGGATGAAAAATATGATTATCCAATTATTTTTTACGTAATTAATTTCTATTATTAGATTATTAGGTTAATATAGCATTGTAAGAACAATTTAATACAGAACAAACCCTTCATCCTGGATGAATAATTTCAGATGAGGTAAGTTCCATCGGAGGAGAGTGTGCAGCATGTTCAAAAAGATTGCTAGTGACGCATTAGGATTAAGTGATATTGGTAAAATTATTCGACCGGATGACTTTGATAAAACGGAATCAGATGACTACGTATTACATGAAGAAGGGGAACAAATTCATTTTCTGATTAAATCAAAATCAGATGAATATTGCTTTACAAATCGTGCTCTCATCCACTTAGATGGGGAAAAGGCAACAAGCAGTAAACGGAATATTTATCGCTACGATTACTATCGCTACCCCATTCAAAATGTTTCCGTTGAAACGGCTGGTACGATTGATTTGGATCTGGAAATAAAATTTACAATTGGCAGTCAGTCTATTTCTGTAGATATTGAGAAAAAAGAAGGCGAGGCTATTGCTGATTTATATAAATCATTAGTTACTATTTCACATATTCAGGACAGTGATGCACGTGTTAAAAGCTATGCAAAAGATAGTCTTGAATTATCCAAAACATTATTCACGGATAACCGTTTCCAGGAAGGTACCATTGCTAATGAATTTGAAGAAGCTACTAAATTTGCTTTTGATTGGCTAAATACAACATACAATGATAATACACGAAAGGATTTTGGGGATATCTTTAATAAGTATATTCAAAATTAACAAAGAAAACTTCTAACGTTGAAAAGAAATTCAATGCCTCTTTAAGAAAGCTGTTGCTGCCTTTCTTAAAGAGGCATTTTCACTAGCAGAATTT
Source organism: Oceanobacillus sp. CFH 90083 (assembly GCF_009389585.1). Classification (GTDB taxonomy): domain Bacteria; phylum Bacillota; class Bacilli; order Bacillales; family Amphibacillaceae; genus Oceanobacillus. The sequence goes on from NZ_VIYG01000006.1 coordinate 204,313, forward strand.
ATTCAGAAAAGCTTAAGTTTATAAAATTCTGTATCTGGTTCATCTATTCCTAAGCTAACTCGATGAAATAATTACTTCACAATGACAGCCGGGCATTGTACACGTTTCATCACTTTATGACTGACACTGCCGATAACCATTTCTTGAAATTTATTTAACCCCCGGCTTCCAATCACGACTAAGTCTACTTGATTGACATTCGCATACTTAATAATTTCTGGTCCTGGAGAACCATGTAATATCGTCACCTTGTACGTCACATTTGCTTCTCTTAAAACTTGCTCTGCATTCTGTACCTTTTTACGCCGTTCTAACATTAATGCGTCATTGGAATTTGCATGTAAAACATCTGATTTTGCTTTTTCAAAATCGGCTACATACACGATATCAACAAGTGTCTCCGTGGATAACCGGGCAATTTTTACAGCTTCTTTGGCAGCACGCACAGCATTTTCAGAGCCATCAGCAGCTAACAAAATATGTTTATACATATCGATTTCCCCTCTCTAGTGTGATGATGACATATGATCTAATTTTTGCATGATTTGTTGACTTGACGCATCCAGACCAGTCACTTCTACTTTAATCCCTTTTTCAGCTAATAACTCCTTCACTTTGATGAAGGCGGCTACACCTGAATCATCCCAAATATGACTGTTTGAAAAGTTAATGATGATACTTTTCTCATGAATATCAGCATGTTTAAAGTAATCAATAAAACTATCAGCAGAAGCAAAAAATAATTGTCCCTCTACTATATAGTGTATGTCCTGTTTGATCACTTTTACAGTAGAAATTTTAACAACGAAGAAAATCGCACTTAAAAGAACACCAGCAATAACGCCTTTAGATAAGTCATGTGTCCATACGACAATCACAACCGTTGTTAACATTACAATCGCATCTGTGCGGGGAGCTTTTACTAAATATTTAAAAGAGCCCCAGTCAAATGTGCCGATACTGACCATAATCATAATACCGACTAAGACCGGCATCGGAATTTGTACTACAAGATTTCCTAAGACAAGAATTAAAAACATAAGGAACAAGCCTGCTATCAGTGTTGATAATCGTCCCCGGCCGCCTGATTTCACATTAATGACAGATTGGCCAATCATCGCACAGCCTGCCATACCTCCAAAGAAACCATTAATGAAATTCGCAATACCCTGACCGCGTGCTTCTTTATTTTTATCACTTTCTGTTGCAGTCATATCATCCACAATTCTTGCTGTTAATAAAGATTCTAATAATCCAACGATCGCTAAAGCTAAAGAATATGGAAAAATGATTTGTAATGTTTCTAAGCTGATTGGTACATCAGGAATTAAAAAAGCAGGCAGAGATTGAGAAATATTCCCCAAATCGCCAACTGTATGTAATTCAACACCGCCAAAGATGGCAATAGCCGTCAGAGAGACAATCGCAATTAGTGGTGCTGGAATTACCTTTACAAAACGTGGTAAAGTATAGACAATGATTAAAGTAATGGCTACAAATAGATAAGTCATGGTTGAAATGCCTAAAAAGTGAGGCACTTGGGCCATAAAAATAAGAATTGCTAATGCATTGACAAAGCCAATCATGACGGCATTTGGAATGAATTTCATGATTTTAGCTATTTTAAAGATACCAAATAAGATTTGAATTATCCCGGTTAAAATAGTGGCTGCCAGCAAATAGTCCAGCCCATACTCTCTGACAAGCGGTGCCATCAGTAATGCCATTGCTCCAGTAGCTGCTGAAATCATACCGGGACGTCCGCCGACAAAAGCAATAATGACAGCTATACAGAATGAGGCATATAACCCTACCATCGGGTCTACGCCGGCAATAATTGAAAAGGCAATGGCTTCCGGGATAAGTGCCAGTGCCACGACAATTCCTGACAGAATATCTCCCCGGATGTTGCCGAGCCATTGTTGTTTTAATGTTTGCATGATAATCTCCTTTTATTAAAATTCTTTGATTATCATACCACTTATTGTTCTAAAAGGGAACCATTTTGGGAAGAATTAAGGAGCGATATATATGATTTTTGGCTATAAACGCCCTATTCATAATGATAAATCCTGTCAAAATCAATTAGATATAGAGCATATTTCATTCGATAAAATATACGAAGAAGCGCACCATTTACCGAAAAAGCGTGAACAGCTGGAAGAATTATTAATAAGCTTAAGCAGAGGGGATCAAATATTTGTACAAAGTTTCTTCGTGCTTGCTGATTCTACACTGCATCTGATGGAAATACTGAAGCTATGTGAAAAAGATGGAGTCATCATTCATTTTCTACAGGAGGGGATGAACAGCTCTGATGTATTAGCCTGTACTTTATCAGAAATGCTGGAGCATATGATTACGTTTCAGGCTGATATTACCAGACATTCCACCATTATTGGCATGGAACGTGCAAAGGAAAAAGGTAAAAAGATTGGCAGACCAAAAAAAGCAGACGAAAATGTGAAAAAAGCTATGTTGATGTATCATTCCGGGAATTATACGCTGAGGGATATTAAAATGGAGACAGGTATTAGTAAATCAACATTGTATCGTTACCTTGAAAATGAGGATAATCTGTAGGTGTGGTCGATATGTGTATTACGAAATGCAGGTAAAGTTTTTATGGATGCCAATCATTTTTATCAACAGACATAGAAATCATTTCTAATGCTTTTTCATTAAATATATTTACTCTATTTAGCACTTGCTGTATTGACATAGAATGAAAATATATTAAAATTAGCCGTATTTCAATTTTAAGTACAAATCTTGTCAAACTTGGATTTCTGCTTTTGTTTTGGTCACAGCAAATTTTTTCAGCCATTTTGTGCTTTTAATCTTCTGATGAATGGTGCTCTAATGGTAGATAGTATAAAGGTGTTTGGTGATAAGACCGAGGAGGTGCCACATCACAACTATGCGTTTGATTAGTTTACAGCTAAATGACATAATATAAGAAATGATTAATAAATAACAAGGAGTGTGTCGAATGTTTAAAGGAGTAGAATTTGATTTTGTTGTAAAAGACAGCAAAGCAGCACTGGAACAATATAAATCCATTTTTGATGTAGAAGTAGTAGAGGAGACAAGTTTTAAAACCGGGAATAATGAAGCAGTGTTCACCATTTATGATACGCGTTTTCACATGCTTGATGAGAATCCTGAATATCAATTATTTGCACCGAAAGAGGGACATCCGCAATCGTTCTGGTTTAATGTAGTAGTTTCGGATATTCAAAAAACCTTTGATAAAGCTATGTCAGCTGATGCAACGGAAATTCAGCCTGTTACAAAAATGGAGGAAATGGGTATTTCCAATGCAATGTTTTTGGATAGTTTTGGTTATGTATGGATGTTACATGAAATTCATCGTGAGGTATCCTTTGAAGAACGGATTGACATTTTAAGTAAAGATTTTGAATGACTGTATTGGCTATTGTTTAGAAACGCCAGTTAAAAGCATCACAATCGTCTGGGATCTTTACGGTAATAATGAAATACAGAGGGAACAAAGGCGTTTACCGATTTCTACAGGGAAGAGGTGAACGTTTTTTCACATAGGGTAAAAAAATTTAATAAAGCCCTCAAGAGCTATTAAATAAATATGAAGTAATTGTTCGAAATATGGCAATTCATACATCGACCGGAAACAATATCAGGAGATTGTAAGGGAGTGGCAGTCTCTTTATAGATACCGCCGGGCAATGATGGATGAACGAAGTAAATTATAATGCCGTGTATCATTTAAATTGCGATTGTGTTTGGCTAATTACTGCTTTAATTTTGCACCTATGCCATTGATACTAAAAAACAAGGAGCTACCGAGGTGTCTCCTTGTTTTTTTCTATTTATTCCGAGCTGCCGTCTGTCAGATGAGATTCTAAGAACCAGAGACTTTTATCCAGTTTTCGGGATATCTCGGTAAATAAATCAGATGTGTTCGGATCCTCGTCAGCGGAAATTTCAATTGCTTCCCGGACATTATTGGCTACAATTGCCCAGCGTTCTGTCAGGTTCTCAAGCACAAGAATATCTTTTGTATTTTGAAGCTCCCAAGCAGGAAGGCTTGTTTCTGATGCAATAAATTGTACGGGCTTTCCAACTGATCCGCCTAGGCTCGCAGCTTGCTCTGCAACAGAGTCAATTAATTCCGGAATACCTCCAGCCAGGTCATCGAAAAATTGATGGTAGGCAATGAAATGAGGTCCGCGAACATTCCAATGAGCCAGCTTTGTCTGGATAAAAAGGTCTGTTAAATCGGTTACCTGCTGGTTAAGAAGTTCTATCATATGTTCTCTGGATTTTTCTGAATGTGCTTTTCTAAATGTACTCATTTGTGTTCCCTCCTAAAAGTTTTTTTCAACGTTCTCTGGAAAGCTGTAACAGACGGGCATTTAAAAATACAGGGGTATCTTATACAATTAACTGCAGAAATAGATAACAAAAGAGTACTGTTGTGATTTAACGCATAAGTATAGAGAGCTTTTCCTTTTGTTAAAAATCCTGTTTAATGCATAATATGCTATTGTATCTCAGTGAACACTTGAAAGGCATATAATAAAAATACCCTTAAAATTACTAATACCCAAATTCATCAAACAGTAAACATCTGGAATTAGAAATAGTCAGGGTGGTTTTGGTTATATGAAATGCAAAGAGGTATATGGTTTTCATTAATTTATAAAAAATATAGTAAAACAGATAGCCGTTAGGTAAACGACGCTTTTAAAGCAAGAATTTTTCTTGTAAATCTGTTTCCTGCCGTACTATTTAATTTTGATAAAGCCGACATCGTATTTTACTTCCACATTTTTGTCAAGTGAACGTCTCGCTCGAAATAATTTATTTCTTCTCAGAATAAATCCAATTAGATTTATGAGCTTAATCATGAAACGCATTTACAAAAACGAATAAATCTATTAACATAGCCAGAAAATAAAAGAATAGATAGAATATAGAAGGTGAATAAAAACTAGATGGATCGACTTTGGACAAAATCATATATTTTATTATTAGTTGGAATGTTTTTCTTATTTACTGGATTTTATATGTTCTATCCAACGTTACCGCTTTATATAAAAGAACTTGGTGGCAATGCGTCTCATGTTGGATTGGCAATGGGGATTTTCATGTTTTCGGGAATGGTATGCAGGGCTTTAATTGGCGGATTATCAGATCGGTATGGAAGAAAAATTTTTATTGTTTCAGGTTTAGTTTTGTTTATTATAATTACCTGTTTATACCAATGGACTGCAGGGATTTTTTATTTACTTATTCTTAGAGTGTTTCATGGAATGAGCTGGGGAACGACAGCAACTTCTATACATATCATTTTTGCAGATATGATTCCTGCTAATAGACGAGGGGAGGGACTTGGCTGGACTGGAGTAGCAATGACATTAGCAATGGCAGTTGGTCCCATGATTGGTTTTGCAGTGATGGATTATTTTTCATTCTCTGCCTTACTTTATCTTATTATTATACTGGCGGCGATTACTTTAATCATATCAGTATTTATAAAGCTGCCGTTTGAAGTGAAGCAGAAGCAGGGAGTAATACATTTTTTTGAAAAATCGGTATTTCCAGTTACGTTAACAGTGTTCTTTTTATATGTTTCTTATGGTGGAATTACTATTTTCGTACCTTTGTTTTCAGAAACAGTTGATGTAAATCCAGCTACTTTTTTTCTGATTTATGCGATTACCTTGCTGGGATCTCGTCCAATTCTGGGAAAGTTTTCAGATAGATATGGAGGAAAGGTAATTATTATTCCTGCATTAGCTGCCTCTGCTATTGCATTAATTGTATTAGGCTATGCAACAAATAACTTTATGATGTCTTTGGCAGCTATTTTATATGGTCTTGGTTTCGGCGGGGCAAATCCGGCCTTGCAAGCAACTATTATCCGGATGGTTCCTAAAGAAAGAATCGGCGTAGCCACTGCATCGTTTGGGACCTCTACGGATTTGGGAATTGGACTGGGAGCAATTATCCTTGGCTGGGTAGCCAGATATACAGACTATACAATTTTATTTGCTATATGTGCATTTTCTGTTATCCTGTCATTTTTAACATTCACCATATTAGTAAGGAGAAGATTAAAGGATTAGCTGTATCATCCAGTATCAAGGAAAAGGTGAAGTGAATGGTGAAAAGCTTTCCTAAAGAGGGATTTCATTATTTTCTTTTATCACATTTCATTTTAGCATGTGATAAAATAATAAATTGGTTGTATTTAATTGCTAAAAGAAGCTAAACCATAATGCAGCTACAATCATATTAATATACTATAGCCATGTTCTGCTTTGTTAGATAGCCATTATACATCATTATACATCATTATACATATAAAAGGAGGCAGTGAAATGTATAAATCACTCTCCTGGACTGCTGTTATATTTTGGATGGTACTTATTTTTTATTTATCACATCAGCCTGCCGCTGTTTCCAATGAACTCAGTTCAGGAATTACAGAAATGATTGTAAATACTTTAGAAAAACTTGCTTCCTCATTCCAGCTTAACATTGGAGAACTGCATCATATCGTTAGAAAAAATGCACACTTTTTTGCCTATTTTATATTGGGCGTTCTCGTTTTGAACGGATTAAGAAGAAGTGGCGTATATGGCAAGAAAGGTGTTGGTATTGCGCTGTTGATTTGCATTCTGTATGCAATAACGGATGAGGTACATCAGCTATTTATCCCCGGAAGGTCAGGAGAGATAACGGATGTTTTGATTGATAGTGCGGGTGCAAGCGTGGGGATGGCTGTTTATTTAGTTATTTCCAGATTAACAGAATGGCGTAGAGATAGGCGCACCCTTTGACTTATAGTTTGGGGTATTTTTGATAGAGTAGGAGAAATAGAATAAACGAGTGGATCATTGTGAAACGGTCTCTCCGTGGAAAATAGTGGAGATTCAATGAAGCCTTCCTCTTTGTACATCTTCTTTAAGAGGTTATAAAGGAAATAATATCTTTTTTCGTGTAGGCTATTCATATAAACATTTCCAAATAGAGAGGAGTTTGCTATGAGAGAAGCAATTATGCTGATTGTAGATTTAATCAATGATATTCATGATATGATTGCCGGTACATTTGGTACAAACATGACGGATAAAGAGCTGCATTTCTGGATTTTTGGAATTTTGGGTATTGTGACTTTCTTTATTGTTTATTTTGTATTTAAAGTATTATCAAAATTAAAGTGGAATATTGCTATTTTAGCATTTCTATACACCTTTACTATGATGGTTGTTCTTGTATTTGCTGTGGAGATTCAGCAGGCATATACGCAGCGGGGAAATATGGAGTTCGCAGATGCAGTTATGGGCTTGTGGGGATTTGTCGTCTTTTTTGCTGTTTATGCAGTTATTGGTATTATTGGTTACTTTATCTATAAAGCTGTTAGAAAATAATTGAAGCACCTTGTTAAGGAGAGTGGATAACAAGGTGCTTTTTCTGTGCCTATCATTTCATTACTCGATACCCACAGAAACAGACTCTGGTAACGTGCTTCCTCCATCAATAACATATTGTCCGCCTGTGATATAGCTGGATTCATCACTTCCTAAAAAGGCAGCAAGCTCTCCAACTTCTTCAGGCAGTCCGAGACGCCCCATTGGAATGGCTGATGCCATCTCTGTCAGCGCAGCCTCTGGATTATCAGGATTGGATGTTTTAGCAATACTTTCAGTATTGGCGTACGGGCATATCCGAGCTGTATAGCGTTCACCCGAATGTTTTTAGGAGCGTATTCTACTGCCAATGCTTTGGTAAAGCCGATTTTGAAAAGGCATAAGCAACTTCACCTGGATCAGCAACGATATCACCTGTGACAGAGGACATCACAACAATATTACCGCCGCCATTTTCCAGCATATGTGGCAGGACAGCTTTTGTTGTATTCCATACCCCTTTAATATTTACATCGATATGGAAGTTCAGGTCCTCATCACTCATTTCCAGAAAATCGCCTAATTTTGCTACACCAGCAATGGCTGCCAGCACATCAATGCTGCCAAATTGGTTTACAGTATTTTGAGCAGCTGCGTGACAGGCTGCTGCATCTGTAACATCAACAATTTGTACAGCCACCGGTACACCATATTTCGTTGATATTTCTTTGGCGGTTTCCTCTACTTTTGAACAAAAAGTGAAGGCGCAGTCCCCTTCAAATTGCCAAGCAATTAGTAGGGGACTGCGCCTTCACGGTCTTGATTTTCGATATAGTTTTTGATTACTTCTAAAGAAGCTCATCCTGTCGAGAGGATAAGATACCTTCTGCTCCAAAAATAAGGTTTCCAAGTAATACGGTGCTAAGAATTCAGCAAATTCCTTTCGTATACATCCTGAGGATACCGTTTTAAAACGGATTGCTTTATAATGTAAGGATGACCTAGATAAGGGAGGGTTGGTTGATGCAGCAGACAAAAACGATTAAACATAAAATAATCTCTCAAAGTTCGAAAACCTTCGAACCTACACTTGCTATTTATCGGGAAGCACTTTCTTTTCTGGTAGATGTTATCCATACGGAATGGACTGTTTTAGAAGGTTTAAGTACGAAAGAGCTGGTAAACGCTGTAGAAAAATTAACACATCACACCAAAACGAACTCTTGCCCTAAATATGATTTTGACGCAGCATTTTATAAATTTCCTTCTTACCTTAGAAGGGCTGCCATTTCTAAAGGTTATGGAATAGTGAAAAGCTATCGTTCCAACTACCAAAACTGGCTGGATGCGAAAAGCGAATCCGTTCTAGGTGGTAAGTGTTTTAAGAAAAAGCCTCCCGTTTTATCTGTGAAGCATCAAGCATTTCCGGTGTTTTATAAAGGAAATATGTTTCAACAGGTATCTGGCAATCAAGCAAGGATAAAGGTTTTCCTGGATAATGATTGGATGTGGGTAACGATTACTTTCCATAATAAAAATAGGAAGAATCGTGGAATTGATGGTTGGAAAGAAAATAATCCTGTCTTAGTAAAAACAGGGAAAAAGTATTTCATTCATTTTTCTTATGGGAAAAATATTAAATTAAATAAAACAAAATTAAAAGAGCAGGTCATCGTTTCTGTAGACTTAGGTATAACGAATTCTGCGGTTTGTTGTGCCATGCGTTCAGATGGAACTGTCATCGGCAGGAAATTTATCAATCAGCCGGTAGAAAAAGACCGTATGTACACAAAAATCAACAAACTAAAGAAAGTGCAACGTCATTCCGGGTATGTCCATGCACCAAACTACTGGAGACGAATTAATGGTCTAAAGAAGCATATCGTGCATCATACATCTTCAGAAATAATCAAATTCGCTGTCGATCATCAAGCAGATGTGATCGCATTTGAGTATCTTGGTAACATGAAATTTCCAGAGGGAATGTATGGTGCTAAAAATTTACGTCATAAAGTACACCATTGGAGTAAGCTGGGCATTCAAAGGAAAGTCGAAGAGATGGCTCATTACAAGGGCATGCGTATTCGACGGGTAAGTGCTAAGTATACTTCCGCACTTGCTTTTGATGGTTCTGGAGAAGTGAAACGGAATCATAAAAAAGACCTTGCCACCTATCCAAATGGCAAAGTCTATCATGCGGATTTAAATGCTTCTTATAATATAGGAGCACGATATTTTATAAGAGAATTTCTTAAATCCTTTTCTGAAAAGAAAAGGTTACTATTGGAGGCAAAAGTTCCTTCCTTAGTAGCTGGAACCCGGCTGACATTGGCTTCATTGATTAGCTTACATCAGGCGTTACGTACCAATGGTGCGTGATGATGCGTGATGTCTGCTGTATTTAAGTCAATAGAAGCCCCTTTCAAATCTTAGATTTGGTGGGGGAGGTTCGCATAAAGCGTGTTATAATCAAACGTAACAGTCTAATTTTCAAGAAGAGGTGACAGAAACATGATAACAGTAAAGGGAAAAACGATGGAGGAATGGATTAGAGAATTTCCGGATCTGGGTCCTGTCCTGAATTACACCCCTTTTTATTGGAGTAATCCATATGTGGAAGATAATAAGACAGCATTCGAAAATCAGCCGCTTCATTTAGAGGATATACAAGAAGCAGAGGAACGATTAAAACGATTTGCTCCTTTTATATCAAAAGCGTATCCTGAGACAGAAAATGCAGGAGGTATAATTGAATCGCCGTTGAAAAAAGCGGATCAGATTAAAAATAGATTGGAAACGATTACAGGTCAAAAGATTCCTGGTATGTTTTACATCAAATTAGATAGTCATCTGCCTATTTCCGGTTCGATAAAAGCGAGAGGCGGTATATATGAAGTGCTCAAATATGCAGAAACCTTGTTGCGGGAGCATCAGCTACTATCAGAAAAGGATGACTACAGCAAAATTGTAGAAGATACGTACCGGAAGTTTCTCTCACAATATACGATTCTTGTTGGTTCCACAGGTAATTTGGGACTGAGTATCGGTGTCATCAGTGCGAAGCTGGGTTTTCGTGTGATTGTTCATATGTCTGCCGATGCAAAGCAATGGAAAAAGGATTTATTAAGAGAACGGGGAGTCCAGGTTGTTGAACATCGATCCGATTACAGCAAAGCAGTAGAGGAGGGAAGAAAAGAAGCAGCAAATGATCCGAAAAGCTATTTTGTTGATGATGAAAATTCAAAGGATTTATTTTTAGGATATGCAGTGGCGGCTATTCGTTTGAAAAAACAATTAGAAGAGCAAAACATTCAAGTCAGTCCAGAGAAACCGCTGCATGTTTACTTACCATGTGGTGTCGGTGGAGGTCCCGGCGGTGTGGCATTTGGTCTGAAGGTTATCTTTGGCGATACCGTAAAATGTTATTTTGCGGAACCGACACATTCTCCTTGTATGCTTATTGGAATGATGACAGGGATGCATGATGAGATTTCAGTGAATGATTTTGGTTTAGATAATCAAACCGCCGCAGATGGGTTAGCTGTAGGAAGAGCCTCTGGTTTTGTCGGAAAGGTGATGGAGCCGCTGCTGGAGGGAATCTATACAGTAAGCGATGAGCAGATGTTTCGCCTTATTGCAGAGGTGGCTGATGCAGAAGGGATTCATTTAGAGCCTTCTGCTGTTACAGGATTCATGGGCCCTTCTTATGTTGTCCAAAATAATCCGAAGATAACAGAAGAGGACACACATATCATCTGGGCTACCGGCGGAAGCATGGTGCCGGATGAAATGAAAGAAGCAGAGTATCAGAAAGGATTGCAGTATAAAACCAATCCGGGTGGAAAATAAGTTATTTTTACTATTAAGAAAACGCAAATCAGAAGCAATTATGATTTGCGTTTTCCGGCGGTTCGTACTATTTTCTGAAATATGGTGCGGCAGATAAACAAAAATAACCGAAGTAGGAGGCTGCCGATTTTGGATAGAAATTGTTGCATATCGTACAGCATATGAATAGGCTTTGTAAGAGATGATTTTCATGTGAAGATTCCTATTAAAATGGTGAAAACAATGCTTAAGCTGGGGAGTAACCTGATGGATAAAATTCCTGTTTCAGCAAACTACAGAAGTGAAGTGGATATGGATGTAATCATTCATGCGATTGATAATCAAATAGAAGGTACTATTATTGAAATGGAGTCAGACAGCGGGGACTTTATTGTTGTTTCCATAAAATAAATCTGCTCAGTGAATCATTGGATTATGAAAGCATGGTCAGAGCGTTTTCTTTCTAAATGTAATTGTGAAAGGGAACGTTTTTTGATGATGTATAAAGGTTTGAAAACAATTTTTTAGTCTGTATGGTTGGATCGCTATTTACATTCTTGAATGCACTGTTGTATAATATCTTACATAGATTAGATTTCAATGTTATTCAAATAAATAAGGGGTGCATTGCGTGAGTAGTGTAGCAGATTCTAAATAGGGAAAATTAAAAGGGAATAAATAGAAGACAATCAGGGAAGTCAGACCCTTTCTTTGTCATGTATTTATTTCTGCCTATGAAGATACCTGCTGAACTTATAAGCACCTGATAGGACAGGTCTGTCATTACAGTCATTTTTTACACAGCTGTAGATGACATATGCCTTATCCTGTTAAAAAAGCTGCGGTATCCCTGCGGCTTTTTTTATTGGGAAAATGCAGTTTCAAACTAGATAAAGATGCACATTGAAATCTAATGGGCAGGTATCTTTATTCAAATTTCTCTTTTCCAGTTGGAGGAGAATCAGACTGGCTTTGTCATGCAGTCAACTAACCTTGTGAAGGAGATTAGAAAATGAATGAGATAACCTTTGAAAAATTACAGTATAACGAATTAAAACAAATAATCAGATCTTATTGTGCCAGCAGTCTCGGAAAACAATTAATAGATAAATTAACTCCAAGCTCCAATATCAATATAGTAAAAAACCGATTAAATGAAACGACGGAAGCAGTAGCAGTGCTAAACACAAATAGCCGTGTACCTTTCCTGGGAGTTTCAAATATTGAAAATATCATGCAAAATCTGGAAAAAGGTATTATCCTGCAACCGGATGATTTAGTAAATGTATCTGATTTTCTCCGGGGCTGCCGGAAAATCAAAAAATATATGCTGGATAAAGCATTTATTGCACCTGTTTTAGCTTCCTATGCAAATTCGATGACAGTCTTTCCATATATTGAAGAAGAGATTGATTTTTCGATTAAAGGAAATCGAATTGATTCGGCAGCCAGTAAAGAATTAAAACGAATTCGAAATAACATGCAAGCTGTTGAAGCAAAAATGGAAGAACGTTTAAATCGATTTTTAAAAAGCAGCGCTACCAAAAAATATATTCAAGAGGCTTTTATCAGTAAAAAAGAGGATCGCTACACCATTCCAATTAAAGCGGCTTATAAGCATCATGTCGAAGGAGTAATTGTGGATACTTCTTCCAAAGGATCGACGGTTTTTATCGAACCAGCTTCCGTCAGCAAATTAAATAATGAATTAGCTGTACTAAAAGTAGAGGAGCAAATGGAAGAATATCAAATTCTAGCGACTTTATCCGGGATGGTTTTGGAAAATATCAGTGATATAAAAATAAATATGGAATTGATCGGGCAATATGATATGGTGTTTGCTAAAGCAAAATTTAGTAAACAGACCGATGGTATTGAACCCAAATTAAATGACCATGGTTTGATAAAGCTGATTAATGGGAAGCATCCGCTTTTATCCGGTGAAGCAGTACCTTTGAATTTTGAGATCGGAAAAGATTTCCGGAGCCTGATTATCACCGGACCTAACGCCGGAGGAAAGACTGTTGTGCTCAAAACCATTGGTCTTTTAACTCTGTCTGTGATGTCAGGATTTCATATAACGGCTGATAAGGAAACGGAAATCGGCTTATTTGAAAATATTTTTGTCGATATTGGCGATAACCAAAGTATCGAAAATGCGTTAAGTACCTTCTCTTCTCATATGCAAAATATTGCGGGTATTATGCAGCAGGCAGATAATCATACTCTACTGCTTTTTGATGAGATTGGGAGCGGAACAGAGCCTAATGAGGGTGCAGCTCTTGCTATTGCTATTTTAGAGGAATTCTATCAAATGGGCTGTATTACCGTAGCTACAACGCATTATGGAGAAATCAAACGCTTTTCAGAAAAGCATCCGGATTTTATGAATGCTGCTATGCAGTTTAATAGCGAAACGTTAGAGCCGTTGTATAAATTAGTTTTAGGAGAATCAGGAGAAAGTAATGCTCTGTGGATCTCCAGAAAAATGAATATGAAAGAACGCGTGCTTCAAAAAGCAATGGAGTATATGAATCATAAAGAGTATGATTTAGAACGAATTGATAAAAGTAAAATGAGAAAGCCTGAGTCTGTTAAAAAGAAGCCAGAAGTATTTACCGGATATGAAAAAGGAGACCGTGTAAGGCTGCTGGAATATGATGATTTTGGGATTATCTATCAAGAAGCAGACTCGTATTATAATGTGATCGTATTTTATAATGATGAGCTGGTGGAGGTAAATGTAAAACGAATTTCCCTGGAGATGAAAGGAAAAGATTTATATCCGGCAGGGTATGATTTAGACACCTTATTTGAGGATCATCGCAGCCGGAAAATGCAGCATGATTTGGAGCGGGGATCTAAAAAAGCATTGCGTAAAATTGATAAGGAAATCAGGAAGGGGAGAGAATAAGTATAGAGATAGGCAGGCAGTTACGATTTTAGCAGTGAAATAAGGTTAGTCTTCTCCAGTTTTCAAGGAGCGGACTAACCTTTTGCTTTGAGAGAAAGTATAAATGAAAGGTTAATCCAATATCTTCGGATAAGCTCTCCACTATCGGAATAACCGTAAGAAGAATTGAGTAAAAATTTATCGGATCAATTTTACCATTTAACATAACGTGCGCTAATGAAGAGTTTTTACACCTGCTTCACAAGCATAAAAAAATATTTTTAAATTTCCCCTTTCAATTCACTGATAAATCTGATAAGATAATGGAAATATTAAAATTGCAAAGCGAAGATAAGGAATAGTACTTGCTGAAATGTTTTCAGAAAGTTGCTGGCTGATGAGAAGCAACAGCGGGAAAGCAGGGAACTCACCTTAGAGCAGCCTTAGTGAAAATGGATTTTTTGTCACAGTAATTAAGGACGGAGCCCCGCCGTTACAAGGGAAGGATATAAGACAGATTTGTCTGTATCTGGATAAGTGCATGATAATGCGTCATTATCATGAAACCGGGGTGGTACCGCGTAAGCATAAGTCTTTCGTCTCCAAGCAAATGAAATTGCTGGAGAAGGAAGGCTTTTTTAATTTTTACTTAAGCCAAGGAGGAATGTATCATGTTTAATCATCAAAAATACGGAAAGCAATATTTTATGCCGCCGACCTTATCTTATGACTGGGTCAAGAAAGAAACGATCGAGAAAGCGCCAATATGGTGCAGTGTGGATCTGCGTGATGGAAATCAGGCCTTGCCGATTCCGATGAATTTAGAAGAAAAGCTGGCGATGTTTCAGCTGTTAGTCGATATTGGTTTTAAAGAAATCGAAGTTGCTTTTCCGGCTGCTTCGGATACAGAGTTTAAGCTGTTGCGGACATTAATTGATAATCAGATGATCCCTGATGATGTGACAATTATGGTAATTACTCAGGCAAGGGAGCATATAATCCGCCGGACCTTTGAAGCAATTGAAGGTGCTCCTAGAGCTATTGTTCACTTATATAATTCAACTTCAGAGGCACAGCGCAGGCAAGTATTTAGAAAATCGAAGGAAGAAATTAAAAAAATTGCTGTTGACGGAGCTGTTTTAGTAAAAGAGCTGGCTGAACAAACTGAGGGAAATTTCTATTTCCAATATAGCCCGGAAAGTTTTCCTGGAACAGAGGTAGAGTATGCACTGGATATTTGTAACAGTGTGTTAGATATTTGGCAGCCGACACCTGATCATAAGGCAATCATCAATATACCAACAACGGTTGAAATTGCGATGCCGCATATTTTTGCCAGTCAAATCGAGTATATTCACAAAAATCTGGCTTATCGTGAGGGTGTTACGTTATCTATTCATCCGCATAATGACCGTGGAAGTGGCGTAAGTGATGCAGAATTCGGTGTATTAGCTGGTGCAGAACGAGTAGAAGGTACGTTATTTGGGATTGGAGAACGAACAGGGAATGTAGATTTGATTACCTTGGCAATGAATATGTATTCTCAAGGCTATGACCCTGAACTGGATTTCAGTCAGATGAATGCGATTCGTGAGAAATATGAGCAATTAACGAGAACAGAAGTACATGAAAGACACCCTTATTCAGGAGATCTTGTTTTTACAGCCTTCTCCGGCTCGCATCAGGATGCAATATCCAAAGGAATGAAATATCGTCAGGAAACCAATGCAGAAACGTGGGATGTTCCATATATTCCAGTAGATCCAATGGATATAGGAAGAAACTATCAGGCGGATGTTATTCGAGTAAACAGCCAGTCTGGAAAAGGCGGAATTGGCTATATGCTTGAAACAAATTATGGTATTAAGCTGCCGTATAAAATGAACGAAGCAATGGGATATGCAACGAAAAAGGTGTCTGATGAAACAAATAGAGAGCTTTCTGCGGAAGAAATCTATCATGTTTTTAAAGAAAACTATGTTGATTATCATCCCCATTTTGAGCTGGCAGACTATCATTTTAACAAAGGAACAGGACAGGAAGTTACATTAACCGTTCGAACAGATAAGGAGCAGGTAGAGATACAGGGAGAAGGTGCGGGAAGCTTAGATGCAATCAGTAATGCATTGAAAGCCTATTTTGATATTGATTATGCTTTAGAGGTCTATGAGCAGCAATCTTTAGGGAAGGATTCTGCTGCAGAAGCCTGTGCACAGATTGGTATTTCCCATCAGGGAGAGATTTACTGGGGGGCAGGAATTCATGAGGATATTACCGCAGCATCCGTCTATGCTTTAGTAGTAGCAGTGAACAGACTGGAAGATTCCCTGGCAAGCCAAAAAGAAATTGTGAAGTAATAAGAAAATATTTAGTTCGGAGGGTTTGCCGTTTAACCCTCTGAAGCTGGCCTCCATTAATCAGCCTTGTTTGAATGATAGATGAAATAAAACAATCAGCTGTAGAAGATTTTAATATAAAACAGAGCCTTATTTCTTAGCGTTGAATGCAGAAATGAGGCTCTGTTTTATTATTCTTTTCTTGGAATGATCCTTGCTGCGTAATCGAAGTAAAAGGTACGATTTCCTTTTTTAGCAATCACGAAAATAGCATGAATAAATAATACAATCCAAATGATAACCAGGAGAGCAAATACACCTGTTGTTATCAAGGCATGATAAGCGTATAGGCTCGAATCCATATCCAGTTCGATACCTGTTAATATATTTAAGAATGCGGATAGCACCCAAGGTAAATATAATGCAAGAAAACGTCTAAGCAGAGATTGCCATTTAGGTACATCACCATTTATATTCGTCAGTTTAAATCGTAATATATTGCTTCCTGCTGTTTTCCCCTCCAATAAAAGAGGTACAACAAAATATAGAATGATAAATCCAATTGTTTTATAAATAAACTCTGTCAATCCATTGGATGTGAAAAGACCGATTGTCAGATTCCAACTGATATGAATAATCATATAATCAATAAGAATTGCTAACAGCTGTGCTAATGGACGAACAAGCTGGCTTTTTTCCAGTCTTTCTTTTTTCGCTAGAAGGCTTTGTCTGGATGGGAATAAAGCTAATATCAATGGTGCACTAAAGAATCCAAGCAAGGCGCCAGTCGTATTTAACAAGAGATCATCCACATCAAATAATCGGTATGGACAGTTATAAATCCCATAAATTCCGGTTAACTGTGTTATCTCAAAGAAAAGAGACAGTCCGAAACCTAGTACGAATGTGCGTTTCCAATAGCTTTTCTTCTGAAAAAAGTATCTTAGATAGACTCCAAACGGCAGTAATAAGAATATGTTAAAAGCAGCCTGCCAAAAAGCACTTTGATTAAAAATCTGGATATAGGTGGACGGCTGTGACCAGATAATATGACTGCCTCTCATTGTGTCTGTTACAAAAGCAAATGGCGTAAGTGAATAGTGTACACTGTCAGCTGGCTGCAGCGCACAAGTATTACGTGTTTCAGGCAGCGGCAATAATACTAAAAATAAGGCAGATAACATATAAAAAATAAAGGAAAAGGCTATAATAGATGCCCAAATGCTTAAATAACCATATTTCCTGTAAACATAGATTAACCATGGAATGGTAAGCAGAAATAACAATAGAATAAAAATAAGAAAAGCTGTTTGGATTGGCATAATGTAAATGGACATGTGTATCCCTCTTTATTAAATGAAAATAGTACATTTAATTTACCATATAATGCTTGTAAGTAAAAACCTTTGAAAAAATTTTTATATTGTCTCCCAGAATTTCTTTCCTTTCATGCTTATTTATGTTCTTAATTAAGAAAAAAGAATATGCATCATAAAGAATGAAATATTTAATTTGTATTGAGCAGGGTATGTAACCTTCATCGATAATCAATATGTTAACGAAACAACCATTTCAAAAGGGAATGTTTTTTGGTGTATAAGGCGCTTTTACAAGGACGTCTGTACCATGAAACCATGCTTTTTCATAAGAGAAAGCTTCCATACTATAACCACCGTGAAACCGCCTTATATGCCAGACTTTTACATTGCAAAAAGATACAAATGAATCATTGTAAACCTCTTATGATTATGATATTTTTAAGTTAGTTGGTTGACTAACTTAAAAGGACGGTGTGAAAATGGCAAAACCAAATAGAGTCAGTAAGCAGGAATTAATTCAATATGCAAAGCAGTGTCTGGTAGAAAAGGGGACGGAGAAATTTACTTTAAGAACAGTAGCGGATACAGCTGGAGTAACTCAAGGGACGATTTATTATCATTTTCGAACAAAGGAGCAGCTGCTGTTAAGCATTGTCGAGGATATTTGTGAAACAAGCTGGGAAGAAATTTCTAAAAGCAATACCTATGTGCTAAAACAGGCGATTGCTTCGGCTAAAAGCCGCTGTTCTTATGATTCTTTTTTTCATCAGCTTTTTATTTTAATGACAGCAGCAAGCTTTAAAAATGATAAGATAAGAAATCAGCTGTCAGAGATTATACAGGCAGAAAATCAGGCTTTATCAGAGAATCTGTTAAAAATATGGACGGCATCTCCTGTGAAGGGTGTTTCCATGGAAACATGGGGAATTATGTTCAATGCAATGGTTGACGGCTTAGCAATGCAGGCTTTATTGCAAAAGGATTTGCCTGTTGAAAAAGTATATCAGGAATTTGAGCAGCTTATAGAAGCTCTTACAAATTTAGGTGAGAAGGAGGCAAATGCATGAAAACCTATTTGTTCACAGCTGCCTGGGGCGTATTTGTCTGGATAGTTGCCACATTATTTTTCCGGGTTTTTGGAGAAGCTGTTCTTTTCACTCCTGGTACAGATGCATTTATGTATAGTACCGCAATGCTTCTCGTTGGAACAGCCATTTTATTAACGCTGGTTATCTATCTCTATACATTATTTGATAAAAAGGATTATGCAGCGATCCGGTTTGGAATTGTAGGAACCATGATTGGATTACTATTGGACAGCTTTGTTTTTTCAAATTATCAATTGATATTTCCCAATTTAGCTGAGACACAAATTATTGCTTTTTCCTCCTGGATGTCCTTTGCTTATGCCTTATATTTAGTAATTCCCTATTTATTTCAACAGAAAAGCAGGCAAAAACAAGTTGTAAAGGGGAAATAGAAGCTTTCATATCTTGCTTTTTAATTGGGTTAGCCTTTATTTCTTATCTTTCAGGTGTACAATGAAAGAAGAGGTGGTTGCCGTTGGATACAAAAATAACTGCAGAGCAGCGAAAGGCAATTATGGAAAATGATAAAACGTATGACGGGCAGTTCTTTTATGCTGTGAAAACAACAAAAATCTTTTGCCGGCCTTCCTGTAAATCAAGAGTTCCCAACTTCGATAATGTTACGATTTTTAGAGAGGCGGAAGATGCTTTACAGGCTGGATATAGACCATGTAAGAGATGTAAATCTGGAGGAAGCAGCCTGCCGGATGAGGAATGGATTATGCAGGCTGAAAGCTATATTAAAGAAAATTATGCCAAATCTTTTACATTAAGTAAGCTTGCAGAAGCTTGTCACGGCAGTCCTTATCATCTGCATCGTGTCTTTAAAAGACTAAAGGGCCTAACCCCTTTGACTTATTTGCAGCAAGTTCGGATGGAGAAAGCAAAGGATTATTTAATAAAAACGGATTTATCTGTGAAGGAGATAGCTCATCTTGTCGGAATAACAAATTCAACCCGCTTCACAACACTATTTAAAGAAAAGAATCAGCAAACGCCGCGTCAATTCAGAAAAGTAAACAGGGAGAAGGTGTCTGCATTGAAGAATAAACAAGAGGAAACAATTTATTATGGGAAGTTAGAGCACAACGGCTGGTCTATCTATCTCGCAGCAACGGATAATGGATTATGCTATGTCGGATCTCAGAATAAAGAAATAGATGAAATAGAAAATTGGGCAGCTAAAAAAAGAGCAGGTGCAGTGCTGGTTCATCATGAACAGAAAATGAACCCTTATAAAGAGCAGTTCATTTCCTATTTTGACGGGGAAAGAAAGAATTTTGATTTCCCCGTCGATTTAAAAGGAACTGCGTTTCAGGAAGCTGTCTGGGAAGCGCTGCAAAACATTCCTTATGGTGAGACAGTTTCCTATATGGATATAGCAGAGAAAATAGAAAAGCCGAAAGCTGTAAGAGCTGTGGGTGCGGCGATTGGTGCGAATCCGGTAATGATGCTGGTTCCATGTCATCGTGTGCTTGCAAAGGATGGTAAGCTGACAGGATTTCGCGGCGGGATTCCGATGAAGGAAAGGCTATTAGCTTTGGAATCGGAGTGATAATTCATTTTTGGAAGAACTGCGTGTGGAAAGCCTTGTTATGTCAATGTGCCAGCAGGTTCACGGGGAAGAATTCATATAACCGCTTCCGGGTAATAAACAGATAGAAAAGTCAGATTCTGAATGAAAGGGATCTGACTTTTTATTTTTTTATGAGATATTTTTGTTGATTTTCGATAAATTTATATCTATAATCAATGTAAATAAAAAATATATGGAGATGGAAAAATATGCAAGCAATGAAGCAATTTATCCGCTTTGGTTATGAACAGGCCCTATCTTGCCTCTTTCCGGTGATTATTTTTGCCTCCCTGGCAATAACAAAGTTTATCGAGCTTCCTTTCTTGTCAAGGTATGATTGGCTGTTAATCATCTGTTTGGTAGCACAAATTTTTATGATAGTATCAGGACTGGAAACCAAAAAGGAGCTTGTCGTCATCACATTATTTCATATCATCGGGTTGAATCTGGAAATTTTCAAGGTGAATATGGGATCTTGGGTGTACCCGGAAGAGGCCTATACAAAGGTTTTTGGTGTTCCGTTATACAGCGGGTTTATGTATGCCAGTGTAGCCAGTTATCTTTGTCAGGCATGGAGAAGATTGGATATCCGTTTAGTAAAGTGGCCGTCTATTCTTTTAGCAGGTCCGCTGGCCGCTGCCATTTATCTGAATTTCTTTACCCATCATTATTGGCTGGATATCAGATGGTGGCTATCTGCACTCGTGGTTATCATATTCTTAAGAGCATGGGTGGATTATAAGATTGGCAACAAACGCTATCGTATGCCAATTATCCTTTCCTTTTTCTTAATAGGCTTTTTTATTTGGATTGCCGAGAATATAGCAACCTTCTTCCAGGCATGGGAGTATCCGAATCAGGCAGAGGTATGGAGCATGGTGCATTTAGGAAAAGTAAGCTCCTGGCTGCTATTAGTGATTGTCAGCTTTTTAATTGTGGCGATGTTAAAGCAGTCTCAGAAGAATATTGAGGGATTTTGGGAAAGGAATAAGACTTTTGTAAGAGTAAATCAGGATTAGTAAGAATGAAAAAAATGAGGTGTTTCGATGCAAAAAAGTTCTACAGCATTTTTGAAATCAGTTATCTATATGATGGGATTAATTGTCCTGGCTGCTTCTGTTATCATTATCCCGCAAATTATAATCAATCTGTCAGATAGTCCATCTATTGTTAAATGGGTGATTTATCCAATTATAATTGGTGTTATGCTCACAACGATTCCTTTTTATCTGGCACTTTATCAAGCATTAAAGCTGTTACAATTGATTGATAGGAATGAGACATTTTCAGAAGCGGCCGTCCTCACATTAAAAAGGATTAAACAATGTGCTTTAACTATTACCGGCATTTATATTTTGACGATGCCATTTATTTATATATTTGCCGAAAAGGATGATGCTCCAGGTGCAATTCTCATGGGAATGGTTCCCTTATTTGTGGCATTTGTTATTGCTGTATTTGCGTCCCTTTTACAGAAGCTGTTTAAGAGTGCGTTTGAAATTAAAACAGAAAATGATTTGACTGTGTGAGGTGAGGATATGGCAATAGTGATTCATATTGATGTGATGCTGGCAAAACGTAAAATGAGCGTGACAGAATTAACAGAGAAGGTCGGTATTACCATGGCGAACCTTTCTATTTTGAAGAATGGAAAAGCAAAGGCGATTCGCTTTTCAACGCTTGAAAAGATATGTGAGGCTTTGGAATGTCAGCCTGGAGATATTTTAGAGTATGTTCCGGATAAAGAAGGAGGAGAAGCGACATGAATAAACCTGTTATTTATGTCGCTGTCCTGATTATATTATCGATGGCTGCATTATTGAATTTTTTATTTGTGTATCCATTTTTGCTGATACAATATACGATTTATATTTTTATTTTAACGGGTTTATTTTTTAATATTCTTTTTAGCTTTTTTGCAATTAGAAAAAAATATCCGCTGATTATTGTTAGCAATATTTTTATACTTATTTTTCTTACTTTATTTATTGTTTATGTGTATTTGGTTCCAGAAGGATTATATCCTGCAGCAATTGATCTTTTCAGTGATGAAGTAAATCCATAAATATTTAATATTCGGGTAAAAGGGTTATCTTTATTTGGTGAATAGTTATAATACAGCTAAAGATAACCTTTTATACCTTTCATTCGTTCTTTTCCTTTAACAATTCAATCAATTTATACAGATAATAAGCTCCTCTTAATTGCTGCTCGATTTGATAATCCATATAATCCAGTGCATCGATGACAATTTTTCTGGCATCGGTTAAACTGTGGTGCTGTATCTTATCCAGCACATCACGAACCTTGTCTAATAGATAGACAGAGGACTGAACAGTCTTGATAATTAATATTCTTCTCATATCCTCCCGTGTGTATACCCGGTAGCCGTTTTCCGGATTTCTTTCCGGTGTGATCAGCCCTTCTTTTTCCCAATGTCTGAGGGTTGTCGCAGCGACATGTAATTCCTCTTCTACCTCTCCAATTGTATAAAATTTCTTTTGTTGTTTTTTCATAAAATCCTGCATGTTATCAGGACTTAAAATGGTAACGGCATCCATAGCCTGTTGCTTCCTCTCAAATAACTCAGCCTGTACCTGATTCACTTCCCACAATGCTTCAATAAACTTATTTTCCTGTAATAAAGGCATGATTCTGCGAACGGTTCCCATACCAAAGCCGGGGTACATTGCCCGGATACATTGAAAATAGGCCTCGTGAACCTCGGTATATACCCGGTAGCCGTTTGCTTTCCGGGTGGCTTTTGGTACAATGCCCCATTCCTCGTAGTGTCTTAGTGCGCTTGTTCCTACATCGAGCTTCTTAGCAATATCAATCGGTCTCAGTTCCATGATTACCTCCAAAGATTAAATTAAAACATTATAGTACCATGACGGATTTTTGTATGTGAATATGATTATAGCTTATCATTAAATCCAAAACTTTGCACTTGCACCAATGTTGTATGATGGGAATAGATGCTTTAAGGGAGGGATACCAAGATGCAATTAGTTATTAAGACATTATTTCATCATGTCACTTTGAAAAAAACATTGCACTTGCAAACAGAATGCACCAATAAAACGGAAGCTACAAAGGAGGAAAATCGATATGCATAATGTGATGACTGTAAAAGGAGCCCGAGAGAATAATCTAAAGAATCTTTCTGTCTCCATTCCGAAAAATAAATTGATTGTTGTTACTGGTCCCTCAGGCTCAGGTAAATCCACATTGGCACTGGACACCTTATTCAATGAATGCCAGCGTCAATATTTAGAATCGATGGGAATGCAGGGAATCAAGAAGCCAAAAGTGGATTCGATCAGCGGTCTGTCACCTGCTATAAGTATTAACCAGCATATTACCAATCGAAATCCACGTTCCACCGTCGGAACAATGACAGATATGTACACCAGTCTGCGAATGGTATTTGAAAAGCTGGGAGAAAGAGAATGTCCAAACTGTAAGCACAGAATCAATCCGACGACTTATGAAGGAAGGGTGGAAAAAGAAGAAGACAGCTTTACAGAGTATCTATTTTGCCCGAATTGTGACGAAAGAATGGAAAAGCTGACGCGAACCCATTTTTCTTATAATAAAACAGAAGGAGCCTGCCCGACCTGTAACGGCTTGGGGGAAACGGTGACGATTCATTTACCTTCCGTGTTTCATGAGGACCTTTCCTTAGAGGATGGAGCAGTAGATATTTTTTCGGGACGTTACGGAGAATACCAGATTGCTGTATTAAAAGCAGCCTTTCGTTATTATAAGCTGCCAGATGCAGATGGTGTTCCTATCAAAGATTTTGAGGAAGGGCAGAAGGCAATTCTGTATCATGGTGTGGAAAGCGATGAGGTGAAAGAGCTTTTCCCAGGTGTAAAGCCGCCAAAAACAGTGGAGAAAGGGAAATTTCCCGGTGTTCTGACGTCGATGTGGCGGCGATACACAGAGCATGATGGATCTTCAGCAGAAGCAGATGCCTATTTCTATTCACAAACCTGCCCAGATTGCCATGGAGATCGTTTGAATCCGGTGAGCCGGGCAGTTACGGTGGATGGCTGGACCATTCCACAATTAGTCGTTCATTCATTAGAAGAGATGGCTGTATGGGCTGATAAGTTAGAAGCGTCATTGGAGCAGACAAGTTATCAGCTTGTTGAAACATTTATTCAAGATATAAAAACAAAGCTTTCCCGTATTATTAAAATAGGATTAGGCTATCTGACACTGGATAGGCAAGTCATTACTTTATCAGGCGGGGAGGCACAGCGAATACGTCTGTCTGCTCTTTTGGATTCTGCACTTACCGGTGTACTATATATTATGGACGAGCCGACAGTTGGTTTGCATCCTAAGGATACAGCTGGTCTGATCGGTGTCTTACAGCATCTGCGTGATTTAGGTAATACCGTTTTATTAATTGAACATGATGTTGATGTGATGAAAGAAGCGGATTATATTATAGATATTGGGCCGGGTGCCGGCAAGCTTGGAGGTACGGTGGTTGGAGAAGGGACTTTACCGGAATTAATCAGGCAGGAACAATCCATTACAGGCCAATATTTACGACAAGAAAAGTCACAGAGAGCCGATTATCGAACCGGGAAAGGCAGTATAATCATTCATCATGCTACGGTAAATAATCTTCAGGATGTGACAGTCGCTTTTCCGAAAGCTTGTTTAACAGCTGTAACAGGTGTCTCCGGTTCCGGAAAATCATCGCTTATATTTGAAGGACTGGCAAAGGGGAATGATACCATTCATGAAGGCTTTGAAAAAGTAACTGGTCTGGATGCGTTTGATCAGATGATTATTGTCGGACAGTCTCCGCTCAGCAGAATGAAACGCTCGAATACAGCAACATATATTGATTTATTTACACCAATTCGTTCGCTGTTTGCTAAATTGCCTGCAGCAAAGGAACAGAAACTCTCGGCGAAGCACTTTTCTTTTAATACGGCAGGAGGACGATGTGAAAATTGTCAGGGACTTGGCTATGTAACGACAAACATGCTCTTTTTCCCTGATCTGGAGGTAGTCTGCCCGGAATGTCAGGGAAGAAGATTTAAACAAGAGGTATTAGCAGTGAAATATCAAGGCTGTTCCATTAATGATATTTTAGAAAGCTCCGTGCATGAATGCCTTACTATCTTTGAAGGAGAAAAGAAGATACAAGCTATTTTAAAGCTTTTAACAGAAATCGGTTTAGGTTATTTGAAAATGGGACAATCCTTAACCACCTTGTCAGGAGGGGAAGGGCAAAGACTCAAGCTTGCGAAAGAGTTAATGAAGCAGGGGAAAAAGACTTCTCTTTATTTGCTGGATGAGCCGACTACTGGATTACATCCGAATGATACCATTCAGCTGCTGAAGCTGTTAAACCGTTTAGTTGATGCAGGGAATACGGTCATCATGGTGGAGCATAACAGTCAGGTGATTGAGGCAGCAGACTGGGTGGTTGATTTAGGTCCTGAAGGCGGGGCAAAAGGAGGAAAGGTGATTGCTGAGGGAACGCCGGAGATGATTCGGGGGAATAAGGATTCATTTACGGGGCAGTATTTGTAGATAAAATATATTCTATTTTGAAAGGTCATCCAAAAGAAGGGTGGCCTTTTAAGCTATGCAGACCTTCATACATCGTATTTATTGTTAAACACTAAAATGAAAATGGGCTGGCATGAATCTTTAGAAGGGGTAATAACGTAAATAGGGAGAAAGGGTTATCAATAAGTGAACACAATTTTTACCGAATGATTCTGCACTGTAAAGAAGGTGGAATAAGATGAACTACGAATTTCATGCTGTATCCATGGCTATCGTCGCCTTCATAGCTATAGCAGCAATATTTTTATTACGTAAATCCAACAGACTATCTATTCGAATTGGTCTGATCAGCTGGATTGCTTTAAGCGCCTACTTTTTTATCGAAGCGATTGTTATTCGGGCGACCACTGCTCCCTATAGCTTTATGAATCAGCCAATGAGTGATCTCGGGATAACTACCTGTGGAACGGATACTTACGTACTTGCAAGTTACGCTATTTGTTCACCTTATCATTGGCTGATGAACTGGACATTTTTTTTAACAGGCCTGATTATCCTTCTTGGTGCTGTTTTCCTTTATCCTCTATGGCCAAAGGTTCGCTCTGCTAAAATAGCAAGTTTTTTCATTGGTATTTTTGGGGTGAGCTATGGCATCTCTGGAATCGTTCCGGCAGATATTAATTTTAATTGGCATACGTTAACTGCGCTTCCGGGAATGGTTGTGCAGATTCCGGCAATGATTTTAATCAGTATTGCTATTTATAAAAAGATGCCCTGTATCTTCTGGTGGACGATTATTTGTACGTCAGTCACTACAGCAGCTCTTATAGGTATTTTTCTGCAGTCTGTATTTACAGAGCTTCCCGGCGGATTGCTGCAGCGTATCCTGTATGCTTCGGTGTATATATGGCTGACTGGTACGGCTGTTGGTCTTTGGAGAAAACGTTTTTAATGTTATGGTAAATGATGTCGAATACAGGTATTCAAAATGGTTTCATATGAATAAGCCAACGTGCAAAAAACTCCTGCCGTATGGAGAGACCAGGCGTTTTTTGAAAGAATTGATTATATAATAATCTTCAAGGTGTCACTCAGCTCCCTTTTGAACACGCACTATAAATTATATTGAATCCACGGATGCTTAGTGCTATGATTTTTAAATAAAATAGTTGTTGATGGAGGGAAGAAAAGAGCTTGAGTAAACAGAATGAAAAAATAAAAGAATACATAGACTCACCTGAAAAACAGCAGCAGTTGTATAAACGGACATTGATTGTCGTTATTATTGCTCAAATTTTCGGAGGAGCCGGACTGGCTGTCGGTGTGACGGTTGGAGCTTTGTTAGCACAGGATTTGCTAGGCTCTGACAGTGCTGCTGGTTTGCCTTCCATGTTATTTACACTGGGAGCTGCCGGAGCTGCATTTCTGGTCGGAAGGGCATCACAACGTTATGGCCGGAGATTTGGGCTGACTGCCGGATTCTTAGGAGGAGCACTTGGAGCTGTTGGTGTTATCATCGCAGCAGTTTCGGAAAATATTATCCTGTTATTCTTTACTTTATTAATCTATGGAGCAGGTTCAGCAACAAATTTACAAGCGCGTTATGCAGGGACAGACTTGGCAAGTTCCAATCAGCGTGCAAAAGCGGTTAGTGTAGCGATGGTCTCAAGTACGCTGGGAGCAGTAGCTGGCCCTAATTTAGTCAGTGTGATGGGAAGTTTTGCTGAGTCTATCGGAATACCAGCTCTTGCCGGACCATTTATATTAGCAGCAGCGGCATATTTTCTTGCCGGTCTGATCTTCTTTATACTGCTACGACCAGATCCGTTTATGGTGGCAAAGGAAATCAAACTGGCAGAGGATTTAATCAGGAATCATTCGGAAGGAAATGAGGAGACATCCTTAGAAAAAGATAAAAAAGGAATTTTTGCAGGCGGCTTTGTGATGATTATCAGCCAGTTTACCATGGTTTCTATCATGACTATGACACCCGTACATATGGGGCATCACGGTCATGGATTAGGTGATGTTGGGTTTGTCATCGGACTGCATGTTGGGGCTATGTATCTTCCATCCTTAATTACAGGCTATCTTGTTGATAAGGCTGGACGAATGAATATGGCATATGCTTCCGGTGTAACACTTATGCTTGCCGGGATAGCAGCAGCTTTTGGACCGGCGGAATCGACAATGGCTCATGTGATTTCTTTAGTCCTGCTTGGGCTCGGCTGGAATTTTGGGCTGATTAGCGGAACAGCAATGCTGGTAGATGCAACTCCCGCAAATACACGTGCTAAAACACAAGGATCTGTGGATGTCTGGATCTCTCTTGCCGGTGCAATTGGCGGCGGGGCGTCTGGAGTAATTGTTGCCAAAGCTGGTTATATGACGTTAACATTGACTGGAGCATTGCTTGCTGTAAGCATTATTCCTGTTGTTATTTTAACAGCAGGTTATTTAAAAGGCTGGCGCTGGAATCATTAAAGAGGATGTTCAAAGCCTCCCAATGATAAGCAGCGAAGTAATGACCTTCTGCTGCGAGGGTCCAGGTCATGTGGGCAACGTGGAAGTCACCACATTCTGTTCTTGTGGAAGCTTGACGTGTTTTTTCGATGGGATTAGGCTGTGACTACTCATCCCATCAAAAACAGTTAGCCCTTTTTGAATACGGGTCTAAATGCATTTTACTAGAAATGAAGCGTGTAATATAGTATTCTAGCATGATAATTCACAGACTTTTCAATCAGATAGAGGGGATCTAGAAATGGAGAATATTGTTTATTTTAATCAAGTAACATGGCGCAGAAATAATCAGGAAATTTTAAAAGGAATTAATTGGCAAATTAGAGAAGGGGAGCAGTGGGCTATTTTAGGTTTAAATGGCTCAGGAAAAACCTCTCTCTTAAATATTATAACTGGCTATAACTATCCGACGTCTGGAAAAATGACGGTGCTGGATCAGCTTTTTGGAAGAACGGATTTATTCGAATTGCGAAAGTCAATTGGCTATGTCAGCAGTGCGCTGGAACGGTTTCAGGAAACCATCCAGCTGGAACCGGTCGAAAATGTGATTGTCAGCGGAAAATTTGCTTCCTTTGGCATCTATGAAGAGGTGACAGCAGAGGATTGGCAGCAGGCAGACCAGATTCTTTCCGACCTGCGGCTGTCATATTTAAAAGGAAAAAAATATCAAGTACTTTCTCAAGGAGAGAAGAGAAGGGTTCTTATTGGTCGTGCGCTGATGAGCAGGCCGGAGATTTTGATTTTGGATGAACCCTGCTCTGGTTTAGATATTTTATCGCGTGAAGAAGTGCTGGAATTAATGGATGATTTAAAAAAGAATACGCATTTGCTTTATGTCACACATCATATTGAAGAAATTACTGAAGCAATTTCTCATGTTGCATTAGTTCGTGATGGTGAATTAGTTGCGACAGGAAAAAAGCGGGATGTTTTAACAGATGCTTTATTAAGTGACACATTTAAGATTCCTGTGCAAGTACATTGGGATGCAGACAGACCCTGGTTAACCATTGAAAAACGGAAATAGCTGAGAACAAAATGTAATCGACACTCCCATTGATAGATGTTTCTAATTTTAGGAAAAAGGTGTATGATGAAAGAAAAAGTATATGAATGGGGGAAGGTTAATTGAAAAGCAGATTTTTTATGGCTATTTTCATAGCTATGGCGCTATTATTGGCAGCATGCAGTAAGGATGATGATGGTCAAAAGCCGGCGCCGGAACCGGAAGAACAAACAGAGGAAATTCCTGAATTAGGGGAAGAAGAAGCAGTAGAGATATTACAAGTCTATGAAGAAACATTCCGGAATATTATTGAAAATGCGGAGGAAGATGGAGAGTTAACAGATTTTCATTCTTGGGAAGAGCTTCATCAGGAATTTTTAACAATTATGTCAGAAGCATTAGCAGAGGACATAGAAGATACGTATTTTGAAGAAAATGAAGAAGGATCTATCTACATAGCAACTCCAGAGGAGCCAGTCTGGTTTGATGAAGAAGAAACATATGCGTTTGAAAAAGTGGAAAATAATTTATATAAACTGGAGCAAGAGCAGACAGATCAGATGCTTATCGTTACTTACACGATTTTCTGGGATGAAGAGAAGTGGATTGTCGCAAATGTGGAACTGGAAGACCTTGCAGCGGAGGAAAGTAATGCGCTAAATGCCGAAGCGGATACCAACACCGATCAGACGGAGCAGGAAAATAATCCGGATACAGAAACGACAGCAGAAACTGATGAGACAATGGATGAACATCTTTCTGATGATACGGATGCTAACACAGCAGAGGAAGATGTCCAGGCGAATGACAGTGAAGGAAATGACCCGAATCAGAGTGGTACAAATTCAAACAATAATGGCACATCGAATGGTACGGATGCAGATTCTTCGGAGGAGAGCCAGAATTTGGAATCCGTAGAGAATGAAGGAGAGAATTCAGAAGAAGCGTCATCCATAGATGAATCAACAGCTGAAAATTTGGTTAAAGCACATTTGAATATTATAGATGATAATAGCTTACAAGCTGTTGCCAGTCATCAGGATGAAGATGGGAACTTTGTTGTTCAGGTATTTGAACTTGTGGATCAGGAAGATGATATAGCACATACAGCTACTTATGGCTGGTATACGGTAGATAAAGATACGGGCGAAGTGAAAGAGACACAATTTTAAATGGGAAAAAATAAGTATAAAACTGGCGGAATGCTCTTATTAAAAGAAGTATTCCGCCAGTTTTTTGTTATAAAATAGCGTCCGGTAAAGAAATGAGCCGGCTAAGAATGCAACGTTACCGAGGCTGTCATGTTGTTAGTCTGTAAGGGTGTTTTATACTACCGTTTAAGCTTTTCCATCAAATGGTCTGCTTCCTTTGCATGGGGTGTATAGCTGTTATTTTTCCAATGATTCCAGATTTCTGATACCAATAGAGCGATAAGAGATAATACGGATACAAGTTCTTCATTTGACAGAGGAATAAGCCTGTAGCCGAAAAGCATGGCGGCAGTATTAACAAAAACGATAATTAGAACAGCCAGCCGTACCCATTTGTTATTAATTTTTGCTAAGTTTTCGCTCATGAAAGTAGCCCCCTTTTTATAGCTTATGGGCTTGGGCAGATAATTATGAGAGAGGAAATAATCTAATATAAAGTTATAATGTTACATTAATATTAAAAATGTTACATTTGTATTAAACATTATAATCTATGTTGGCGCTTTCAACTTTTGGTGATAGTATAAATCTAAGATGGTCGTAAATGAAGGATATAATGATTTTCACCTGTGAGAATACCTCTCTCATTTATAACTGTCTAAACAAATAAAGGAGGAGTTTTATGCAAAGGTTATTTCAGGGCAAGTCATTGAAGTATCTAGGAACATCTATTGTTTCACTCGTCTTTTTAATGTTTATTGGGTTAGAAACAGCAGCTGCACACGGATATATTGAGCAGCCAAAATCAAGAGGATTATTGTGTAATGAGCAAGTCAATACAGGTTGTGGAGGCGTTCAATGGGAACCGCAAAGCCTTGAAGGGCCAAAAGGATTTCCAGGGGTAAGTATTCCGGATGGAGAAATTGCTTCCGCTGGAGGCGTTTTTCCACAATTGGATGAACAGACGGCAGATCGATGGGCAAAGGTGAATTTGAATTCTGGAGTAAATTCATTTACCTGGCATTTAACAGCTAAGCATGCAACAACGAAATGGCATTATTATATTACAAAGCCTGATTGGAATCCCAATCAGCCATTAACAAGAGATCAATTTGAACTGGTTCCATTCTATGAAGTATATGATGGAGGAGCAAGACCTGGCGAAAAAGTAACGCATCAAGTAACAATTCCGGAACGGACAGGCTACCATGTCATTTTAGGAGTCTGGGATGTGGATGATACGGCGAATGCTTTCTATAACGTCATTGATGCTAACTTTGGCGGTACAGGAACAAATCCAGATCCAGACCCGGCTCCTGAAGAACCAAATCCAGAAGTTCCTAATTATCCAGCATGGGATGCTAGTTTGATTTATCTTGGAGGAGACAAAGTTACGTACAATGGCAAGGTCTATCAAGCAAAATGGTGGACAACAGGAGAGACACCAGGAAGTGCTGGTGTCTGGCAGTTGATAGAATGAGCGAATCGAAATTCTCAAGAGATTCAAACAGTTTCATAAGGTAGATATATTTATATATTTACCAAAATAAAAAAAGAATGTTGCATAAATGTAAAAATTTTAGTATGATACTCTATAATTTATTAATGAAAAGCAATGAAGAGGACACGAATTACTTGGAAGGCTTAAAGAGAGGAGAGCAGAAGCTGAGAGCTCTCTAGCCAGGAAGGGTAATTTACCGCCTCTGAGCTGCGTCAGGGGAGCAACTGACGTCGTAAAATGCAACGTTACTGCAAAATGAAGCCGTCAATGTTTGACGGGAATTTGGGTGGAACCGCGGAGATAACACATTCGCCCCTTCTTAGGAAGGGGAGGATGTGTTTTTTTAATACGATAAAAAATGATTAGACAAGAAAAAGCGATGAAGAGGATATGAATTATCTGAAAGGTTTAAAGAGAGGAGAGCAGAAGGTGGGAGCTCTCTAACCAAGCAGGATCATTTACCACCTCCAGAGTGCGTCAGGGTAGCAACTGACGCCGTAGAATGCAACGTTACTGCAAAATGAAGCTGTCAATGTTTGACGGGAATTTGGGTGGAACCACGGAAAAGCATATTCGTCCCTTTGTAATAGAAGGAGGAGTATGCTTTTTTCTTTGTACCACTTTAAGGTTTTGATGGGGAGAGTAATCGCAGCCCCAGTCCCAACTAAGGCAATCCTGGCAATCCTGCGCCTTTCGGACTTGGCTTGCCAAGTTTTCTTTAAAAATTTAGAAGGAGTGTTTAGAAAATGAATAATAAAGTAAAAATTGTATTTCCAGATGGCAGAGAGAAAAAGGTCGAAAAGGGTATTTCATTAAAAGAAATTGCAGAACAAATATCAGTGAGTTTGGCAAAGAAAGCTGTTGCAGGAAAAGTGAACGGCAAGCTGGTGGATGTAAGTTATTCTATTTCAGAAGAGAGTGCGATTGAACTCTTGACACTAGATTCGGAAGAAGGGCTCGGTGTTATGCGTCATACTGCTGCACATATTTTAGCACAGGCAGTGGAGCGTCTTTTTGGGAAAGGGAGTGTTCAGTTTGGTGTTGGTCCTGTTATCGAACATGGCTTCTATTATGATATGAAATGTCAGGTATCGATAAATCAGGCCGATTTACTGGAAATCGAAAAAGAGATGCAAAAGATTATTCAGGAAAATATTTCGATTCGTTCTTATGAGCTTTCGTTAGAAGAAGCGGAATTGTACTTTAAAAGTCAGAATCAGCCTTATAAGCTAGAGCTGCTAAAGCGTATTCCGGTAGATGAAGGCATCACAATCTATGAGCAGGGAGATTTCGCTGATTTATGCCGGGGGCCTCATTTACCATCTACTGGCTATGTAAAAGCATTTCGCCTTACAAAACTGGCCGGAGCATATTGGCGTGGTGACAGTAATAATGAAATGCTCCAGCGTATTTATGGCATTGCATTTGCAAAGAAAAAAGATTTAGAAGCGCATTTGCGCTTCTTAGAAGAAGCTGAAAAAAGGGATCATCGTAAATTAGGGAAACAGCTGGAACTATTTATGTTTTCTGAGGAAGCGCCGGGTATGCCATTTTATTTACCTGATGGTCAAATTATCCGTCAGGAGCTTGAACAGTTTTCCAGAGAAGCACAGCTAAAAGCAGGGTATCAGGAAGTACGTACGCCGCTTTTAATGAATCAGCAGCTTTGGGAGGAATCCGGTCATTGGGATCACTATCATGAGAACATGTATTTTTCCGAAGTAGACCATACAAACTTTGCTCTGAAACCGATGAATTGTCCGGGACACATGTTAATTTATAAACAAAAGCTGCGCTCTTATCGTGATTTGCCGATAAGACTGGCTGAATTCGGGCAAGTACACCGTCATGAATACAGTGGAGCTTTAAATGGATTACTTCGGGTCCGCACTTTTTGTCAGGATGATGCCCATATTTTTGTAAGGGAGGACCAGATTGAGGCGGAAATGGAAAAAGCGATTCATTTAATTGATGAGATATATGGAGTGTTTGGTTTTTCTTATACTATTGAATTATCCACTCGGCCGGACAACTCAATGGGAGATGATGCAGCCTGGGAAATGTCAGAGCAAGCTTTAGCAAATGTTTTAGAGCGTGTAGATCTGCCTTATCAGGTAAATGAGGGGGATGGTGCATTTTATGGACCGAAAATTGATTTTCATATCAAAGATGCTCTAGGACGCAGTCATCAATGTGCAACATTGCAGCTGGATTTTCAAATGCCGGAGAAATTTGATTTAACTTATGTCAATGCTGATAATGCAAAGGAACGTCCAGTTGTTATCCATCGGGCTATATATGGGTCCATTGATCGCTTTTTGGGCATTCTGGTAGAACATTTTGCAGGTGCTTTTCCTGTTTGGCTGGCTCCTGTTCAAGCTATTATTCTGCCGGTTTCCTCCGTGCATCAGCCTTATGCTGATCGATTAAGGAAAACTTTTAAAGCAGCAGGTATCCGTATTGAAATAGATGACCGGGAAGAGAAGCTTGGATGGAAGCTCAGAGAAGCGCAGATAAAGAAAATACCTTATATATTTGTTGCTGGTGATACGGAGGAAGAACAACAAGCGATAAATGTCAGGAAATATGGGGAGAAACAGAGTAACAGCTTATCTGTTATGGATGTATTAAAAAATGTGGAGAAGGAAATTTTAGAAAAGCACGTATAATTTTACGAAATGAGGAATTTCCTGTCGGATATCTTTGTATAATTACTATTCATTCTCTCTCCTTTCGTATAAAATGGAAGTATCATCTAAAGCTGAAGGGGATGAGTGAGGATGACCATTACATTTAAGAAAATTGACAGCTCGAACTATAAAAAATGCTCGCTATTAAAAGTGAATGATAATCAAAAAGATTTTGTAGCTCCTAATTGGTATTCTATTTTAGAAGCGGTTTATGAAGGGGAAGAGAAACATCCATATGCCATTTATCATGAAGAGGAAATGGTCGGGTTTTTAATGTATTCTTATTATCCGGCAGATGAAGAATATCATAAAGATTCATGGTGGATGGAACGATTTATGGTTGCCAAAGACTTTCAAGGTAAGGGATATGGAAAAGCATCATTAAAGAAATTTATAGAAGACTTTCAAAGCGATTATCCAGAAGAAGAATTACGAACATCTGCTGTGAAGGATAATCATGTTGCTATCACATTGTATGAGCATAGCGGCTTTCAACGGACAGGTGAATTTGTTGAAGGAGAGGCAGTACTGTTGTTAGGTAGTTAGAAGTGTCCCAAATATTAGTAAAGGGCCGATGATTAATTTAAAATCATTGGCCTTTTCGTAATTGGAGAATTTCCTTCCTTTCAGAAAAATTCTTATTAAAGAGATTCATAAATCCTCCGTTCTTAATACTTTTCCAGGAATTAATAAAAATTATTGATAAACCTAATAAAATTTTATAATAATGTAATTTTTCTTAAAATATTGATTTGTTGTTAAATTAATGTTTTAATTTTTAATAGCGATAACTGGTAGTAACGTCACAACCAAAGAGGTGCAAAGCAGATGATTGATGAAACATTATATATTCCACTACACGTTCAACTTAGTAAAAGTTTAGAAGAAAAAATAAAAGCACAGGAGTATATTGAAAGAATTCCAAGCGAACGAGAATTGATGGATATTTATTCGGTAAGCAGAACTACGGTAAGAGAAGCAGTAACAAAGCTTGTAAATGATGGATTGTTAATTAAAGTGCATGGAAAAGGAACTTATGTAAATAAGAAGCCGCCGATTCAAGAGTGGTTATCTTCATTAAATAGTTTTACAGAAACAGTAACAAGAATGGGGTTGATACCTGGCAGCAAACTATTAACTTCTAAAAAGTTAGCAGCGGATAAACATGGAATAGATGTGTTTAAAGAAGATGTATTTATGATAGAAAGACTTCGTTACGCAAGTGATAAACCTGTTGCAATTGAACAGCATTATTATCCAATTTCAATCGGAGAACGTTTATCTGAATTTAATCTTGATAAAGAAACCATATATGATTTATTAGAAAACGAGTTAGGTATTGTTCTGGATGAAGCAGAACAGTATATAACAACAGCTATAATTGAGGATCACTTAGCGCAATATCTAGAAATACCTTATGGCTCAAATGTATTACTTGCAGAGAGGACAATAGTTGATGGTAAAGGGAATGTCATTGAGTATTATATTGGGCAATACCGTCCTGATATGTACACCTTCCGAATAAAAACCAAAAGAAATATCAATAAAAAATAATTGATAGTGCCAATTAATTTTTATGAACTCCTAAATGTAAACGCTATCAAATGGAGGTTGTTATGAAAAAGCTATTTCTACCGATCCTCGCTGTTTTCGTATTTTTTTTAATGGTTTTTTTAGGTGATGAAAGGTTAGCCAGACTTTCCGGGTCGACAGAACTAGATGTTATTACACTTAGAGCTGCTCAGTCAAAGGCATGGAATCACCCCGTTTCACAGGGGATTGATAAGTTTGCAGAATTGGTAGAGGAAAAATCCGATGGAGAAATAATTATTGAAACATATCATGATGGATTGATTGGAGATGACCGGGAAGTTATTGAAAGCGCTCAAAGAGGAAGTATTGCTTTTGCCAGCTCATCTACACCGAATATGACCAGTTTTACAAATTACTTTACGGCTTGGGACCTGCCTTACATTTTTGAAAATAAAGAGGAAGTATATAAAGCAATTGATGGAGAGCCTGGAGATATCGTTCGTGAAGAGATGGAAAAGTCAGGATTTAAAGTTGTTTTCTTTCCAGACTATGGTTTTCGGCAAATTGTCAATAACAATAGAGCTATTGAGAAGCCATCAGATCTTAACGGGATGAAAATCAGAACAACCAATTCAAGAATAGAACAAGCAGACTTTGCAGCCTTTGGTGCAAACCCGACTCCGGTTGCCTGGTCTGAAGTTTTTACAGCATTGCAGCAAGGGACAGTAGATGGAGAGGGAAATACGTATTCTCTCCTTTGGGATTCAAAGCATCAGGAAGTTCTCTCCTATGCAGCAGAAGTAAATTATAACTACAGTTCAGATATTCTTGTTATGAATAAAGAACTTTACGAAGAGCTTGAACCGTACCAGCAGGAAATTATTATGGAGGCTGGTCAGGAAGCAATGGAGTGGCAAAGAGTCGTTGCAACAGAAAGAGATGAGGAGGCAAAGCAGCAATTTATTGATTACGGGATTGAAGTATATGAACCTACAGAAGAAGAATATCTGGAATGGAAGCAGGCGACAGAAATAGTCTGGGATCAATACGTCAGGGAAGGATACGCTGAGCCGGATTATGTTGACATTATCTTAGAAACCTTAGGAAAGACAAGAGAAAGTATTTTTGAACAATAGGGGTGAGATAAGTGGAAGCAGCTTTAGACAGTAAAGTAAATAATCATTCCAATAAACCGCCAAATTTCTGGTTGAAGGGTCTTTCCGTACTTGATCGCAGATTTGAAGAAATACTTATTGTTTCTGGATTTTTGATGTTTATTATTCTAATCAATCTTCAGGTAATTAACCGCTATTTACTTCCGTTTTTAGATATTGGAAATATGACTACATGGACGGAGGAACTTTCGAGATATTTATTTATATTCGTCTCTTTTTTAGGAGCCAGTCTGGCAATACGAAAAAGAGAATCTATCCAAGTCAGTATATTAACGGATAAACTGCCTGTAAGCATTCAAAAAGGCCTTCTGCTATCAAACACACTATTTATGTTTTACTTTAGCTATATGATGGTAGTTAATGGTTTTGAGCTTATATCCTTTCAGATTGATACGCATCAAACAACACCAGCCTTGTCGATACCGATGGCAGTTCCTTACAGTGCCGTACCGATTGGATTTGCATTAATTATGATTCGTTTAATTCAGATGTTTATGAAAGATACCAAAGAAATATCTATGAAAGAAGGGTTATTAGGAATTGCTTTTGCTATTGTAATGATTCTTCCCGTTGCTTTTTTAGGTGAGGCGGCAATTGCACTTGTCTTATTTGGTTACTTTGTTCTATTTATTCTAATCGGGATGCAAATTGCATTTGCGCTGGGAGCGAGCACGTTAGCAACCGTTCTGGCTACCGATGCAATCCCGGTTGATTTCTTTCCACAAACAGCATTTACAAGTATTGATAACTTCCCCATTATGGCAGTCCCATTTTTTATTGCAGCAGGGATTATTATGGGCGGAGGAGCGATTATCAAACGATTATTATATTTATCAGATGAATTGATAGGATTTTTGCCTGGCGGATTAGCGTTAGTAGCAATCATTACTTCGATGTTTTTTGCCGCAATAAGCGGTTCAGGACCAGCTACAGTGGCTGCTATCGGGACCTTGCTTATACCAGCGATGATTAAACAAGGATATAATCCAGGCTTTGCCACTGGAGTTGTGGCGACAGCTGGAACAATTGGGGTCATTATTCCACCGAGTAACCCTTTGGTTATTTATGGAGTAGTATCACAGGAGTCTATCTCTCAATTATTTCTTGCCGGTATTCTCCCAGGTGTTTCTACTGGTATCGTTTTATTAATCGTAACTTTTATTATTTCCAAGAAAAATGGCTGGCGGGGTGAGCGAACATCATTTAATCTCAAGAATTCTGCAAAGGCTGCTTGGGATGCCAAACTTGCCTTATTAGTCCCGGTTATCATTTTAGGGGGGATTTATGGCGGATTTATGACCCCTACTGAAGCTGCAGCAGTAGCTGCTGCTTACGGTATTATCGTCGGTATGTTTGTATATAAGGATCTTGGCTTAAAAGGTGTTTATCAAAGCCTTGTTAAAGCAGGGGTTACTTCTTCTGTGATTATAATGTTAATGATTATGGCGAGCATATTTGGCCGGTTAATCACATTGGAAAAGGTGGCAGAATTTGTAGCAGAATTTGTCTTGTCATTAAGTGATAATAAATTCGTTATTCTTTTACTCTTAAACCTATTTTTATTACTTATCGGTTTAGTTTTGGAGGCATTGGCTGCCATTGTGATACTGACGCCGATATTATTACCGATGGCAGTAGCAATCGGTCTTGACCCAGTTCATTTCGGGCTTATTATGATTTTTAACTTAGCTATCGGGTTTATTACCCCTCCAGTCGGAGTAAATTTATTTGTAGCAGCAAGTACTGCAAAAATAAAAATAGAAGAAATTATCAAAGGAAATAAGTACTTACTCTTAACGATGATTGCTCTTCTTCTGCTATTTTCATAC
This sequence comes from Oceanobacillus sp. CFH 90083, assembly GCF_009389585.1. GTDB lineage: Bacteria > Bacillota > Bacilli > Bacillales > Amphibacillaceae > Oceanobacillus. Next base: position 243,705 of record NZ_VIYG01000006.1, read on the forward strand.
ATTCCGGCGATTAGTATGTGGCTGCCGGAATTAATAAGGAACTAGATAATAAAAGCTATATTAGGGAGGAACTTTTATGTATATGACATATCAGCCGAAACAAATCACAATAGGTGAAAACAGTCTGGGGAGTTTGGGAGGAAGCGCAAAAAAACTCAAGACTACAGATTTGTTGGTTGTAATCGATCAATTTTTAACAACAGAGCCATTAAATTATGATGAAAAGGTCAATCAAATTTTAAAACAGGAAAATATTGATGTTACCTTCTTTTCCGACTATCAAGGAGAACCGACTACGGACCATTTAGAGGCAGCTTTAACCATTGCGAAAGAACAAGGGGTTAATGGAGTAGCTGCAATTGGAGGAGGAAGCGCTATTGACATCGCTAAAGCAACAGCTCTCTTTTATAGGAATCCTCAAATGGAATGGGATGCAATAACAGATCAGAACAGCTTGGAAAGATTGCCTTTAATTGCGATCCCGACTACTGCGGGAACAGGTTCTGAAGCAACAAAGGTTATGGTTATCACAGATACGGAAAAGGGCATTAAAATGAATCCGGGGCATCCCGATTTAATTCCTGATATAGCCATACTTGACCCTGCTTTAACAAGCAGTCTGCCAAAAAATTTTACAGCATATACAGGGATTGATGCCTTAACGCATGCGATTGAAGCCTTTGTATCAACAAAAGCCAATATAGCAACGGATCAATATGCTTTAACAGCGATTCAAATTGCAGGGAGATCTTTACCAATTGTATATAACAACGGAATGAATATGGCAGCAAGAGAAGAAATGCTACTGGCCAGTACGTATGCGGGAATTGCATTTTCTAATGCTTCTACAAATTTAGCTCATGCTGCCGGAAGAGCCTTAGGAGCCAGATTCCATATTCCACATGGATTAAGTGTAGCAGTGTTATTGCCATTAGTTATGCGTTTCGGATTGCAGGCAGCTCCCGAAAGATATGCGCAAATTGCTGTTGCTTTAGGGGAAGATGCAACTAAAGACATAAATGAACTGGCAGAGCAATCCATACAGGCTATTGAAAAATACTGCGATGATTTTCAAATATGGAAGGATGTGTTGAACTATATTGATCTTCAGGATTTAGAACGTAATATTGATTTACTTGCAAAGGATGCTTTGGATGGAAATGGCATTTTAACGAATCGTATTGTTCCCTCAAGTTCTGATATAAAAAAACTATTTTTAGATTTAGTTGGTAAATTATCTAAGGTGAAAGGGGTTAATCAAGTATAAGTATACAAATGTTAATCAAGCAATTCATTCTGGAGAGCGATAGAGAAAAGATATTTAAATTATAAATGCTTATTTCTTAACTGGTCGTAATGTCAGTATATCTATCAAAAATATAAGTTCCTGACATGTATAACGAATGATTGATGGGATGGGAAAAATATGAACTATGAAAAATTAAAAACCTTTATAGTCGTTGCTGAAAAGAAAAGTTTTTCTGAAGCTGCAAAGCTATTATTTGTCACCCAGCCTACCATTACAGCACAGATTAAAGCTTTAGAAGAGGAATTGAGCACGAAATTATTTGAACGGACCACCAAAAAAGTGAACTTAACTCAATCGGGAATAACCTTGATGAATCATGCAAAGGAAATTGTCCGATTAAATGATACCGCACGAAAAGAGATCCTGGAAATAGAGAATACAGTCCATGGGGAATTAAGTATTGGTTGCAGTTTTACTATAGGCGAGTATATTATGCCTGAGTTTCTAAAGAAATTTAAAGATATGTATCCACTTATTCAAATAAGAGTAGACATTACAAATTCTAATAATATTATTTCTGATATTAAAGATCAGCGTGTAGATGTTGGTTTGATTGAAACGCCAATTGATGATGCGGAAATAGTTGTTGAGCCCTTTTTAGAAGATGAGTTGATTCTTATTGCTTCTCCGCTATCTTTTTCATCAGAAGACCTTGTCATTTCAGTAGATGAATTGAAAGCATTGCCGTTGATCGTAAGAGAAAGGGGATCAGGTACAAGAGCGGTAGTGAATCAATATTTAAATCAATCTGGTGTGAAGGAGGAAGATTTGAACATTGTAATGGAGTTAGGCAGTACAGAAGCAATTAAAGCAGCAGTAGAAGCAGAATTGGGTATATCTATTACTTCCAAAAGTGCAATAAAAAAGGAACAGAAACTGAATTTACTAACAGCATATAAAGTCAAGGATGTCTCCTTCTATCGATTTTTTTATACTGCTTATGGGAAAAACCATGTTTTGAAAGCTACAGCTGAGTTATTTATAGAAGAGCTATATAAAATGACCAAAAAAAGGGGAGAACTTGCTTTATAGTGCGTGTTCAAAAAGATCGGTAAAAAGGACCAGTCGGTTAAGAACGCGACGTCCCGGTTCCATCGGAAAAATGACGTCAACGCAGCAATTCGCCGTGTCATTTATAGTGGACTTTTTGAAAATCCTTTTATAGCAGTATTTTTCAAAATAACTTCTTAAAGGAGGTGTTTGTAAAAACAAGATGGAAGAAGATTTTTATAGTGTTGAATTATTTGTAGATTAGTTATTCGAAGCGAAGCAATTTTTAAGTAAAATATAAAATAATCAAGGAGGAATTACAATGGCAAAGCAATCTTTGGATCTGGAACAGGCGGCAAATCAGAAAGTGAAGATGACTCCGAGTGAAGCAATCGTTGAAACGCTGGTAGCAGAAGGTGTAAAAGAAGTTTATGGTATTGTAGGCTCTGCATTTATGGATATGCTCGATTTATTCCCGACAGCAGGAATCCGATTCCTTCCGGTAAGACACGAGCAAAGTGCAGCACATATGGCTGATGCCTATACACGCGTTTCCGGTACTGCGGGAGTTGTTATCGGTCAAAATGGACCGGGGATTACAAATATGGTCACATCTGTTGCAGCTGCAAATCAGGCTCATACACCAATGGTAATTATTTCACCATCTGCAGGTACACCGACAATCGGTTGGGACGGGTTTCAGGAAGCAGATCAGGTATCTATTTTCCAGGCAATTACAAAAGAGACAGTAAGAGTTACGCATAAGAGCAGAGTTGCAGATTGTTTACGTACAGCATTCCGGATAGCGTATGCCGAGCGCGGTCCAGTGCTTTATGATATTCCTCGTGATTTATTTTATGGAGAGCTGGAGGATCAGATTTTACAGCCGTATCAGTATCGTGTAGACTCTCGTGGCAGTGGAGATTCCGTATTATTGGATAAAGCAACAGATTTATTAAAAAATGCGGAATATCCTGTGATTATTTCTGGTCGTGGAGCCGTTGATTCTGATGGGATAGAAATTGTAAGACAGATTGCTGAATATTTAACAATTCCAACAGCTGTATCCTATATGCATAATGATGCCTTTCCGGCTGAGCATCCACTGGCTGTAGGACCAATTGGGTATATGGGCTCTAAGGCAGCAATGCATACTCTAAAGAAAGCGGATGTTGTATTAGCAATAGGAACACGGTTATCTGTGTTCGGTACACTGCCCTGTTATGATATCGATTATTTCCCTAAAAGTGCTAAAATTATTCAAATTGATATCAATCCAAGAAATATTGCCAGAACGCATCCGGTGGAAGTTGGAATTATAGGCGATGCAAAGGCAGCAACGGAAGTATTATATGAAAAATTAACAGAAGCAGTACCAAATGTTTTAGAAAATCAGACCAGGCTTGAGGAAATTGCGAAAGTCAAACAAGAATGGGAGCAGGAACTGATTGATTTGGCGATGGAGGAGGGGAATCCGATTAATCCGCGCCGTGCCTTGCTGGAGCTGACAGGAGAACTACCTGAGAATACGATTATTTCCACAGATATCGGAAATGTTTCCTCCACAGCAAATGCTTATTTAAAGTTTAATCAAACCAGGCGCCACATTGCTGCTCTAACATTCGGAAATACAGGCTTCGCATACCCGGCAGCACTGGGAGCACAGCTGGCAGAGCCTGATGCACCAGTAGTTGCCATCATTGGTGACGGAGCATGGGGAATGAGCTTACATGAAGTAAGTACGGCAGTAGAGCAAAACATTCCTGTAGTCGCTTGCGTATTCAATAATAAATCATGGGCAGCAGAAAAGAAAAACCAGGTAGATTATTATGACGATCGTTATGTTGGATCCGATATAGAGGCTCCAGAGTTTGCAGAAGTAGCTAAATCAATGGGAGCATTAGGATATACTGTTGAAAAAGCGGAAGACATTAGACCAATAATCAAGGAAGCATTAAGTCTGCGAAAACCTGCTGTAGTGAACATTTATGTTGATGGCACACAATTAGCACCTCCCTTCCGGAGAGATGCGTTGCAAATGCCAACCCGCTACCTAGATAAATATAAGCATTTGGATTACGAAGTGTGGGGAAAGGAATAGCCTTTTATAATACATTTCCGCACCAATTTATTCGGTGCGGAAATATTAAATACATTTAAACAGTTGTTTAAATGTATTTAATATAAGAAAATAGAAAAAGTGCTATGTTAGGCTGAACAATTTTTAAGCCGTATTGAAGTATTATACATAAAGGAGCTGATAACTTGGAAGAATCAAGAGAAAAGAACAGCTTATTAGACATACTGCCTGGGTTATTGCTCTGTATTGTTGTGATGTTTTTAGGTATTTATGGCGCTGAATGGATTGGATATGTAATGAAATTAACAGGTTTATTATCAGAAGGAAGCAAGACACCAGTATCCGGCATATTTGTTGCCATTTTAATTGGAATTATTATCCGGAATGTGATAAATTTTTCAGACATATTTACAAAAGGAATCAGCTTTTCAATGAAGTATGCATTACATGCCGGTATTATTCTGTTAGGTTTAAAGCTTAGTCTGATGGAAGCCTTAAAGCTTGGTGCGTTTGGCATTCCATTGATTGTTTCCTGTATATCTGTCGGGTTATTTCTCACACTGTACTTGACAAAGAAAATGAATCAGTCCAGGAGACTTGGAACGTTGATTGCAAGTGGTACAGGTATTTGTGGAGTAACTGCGATTATGGCAATATCTCCTGTTATTAAGGCGAAGGAGAATGAGATTTCTTATGCAGTAGCGAATATTACTGTTTTTGGCTTAACCGGCATGATGCTTTATCCTTTTCTCGGCCATTTTTTATTTGCAGATGATCCAATAAAAGCAGGCTTGTTTTTAGGGACAGCCATCCATGATACCGCCCAAGTGACTGGAGCAGCATTAATTTATGATCAGCTCTTTCAAAATTCTACGGTAATTGAAACGGCGACAGTCACAAAATTGACCAGGAATTTGTTTATTATTGCAATTATTCCGCTTCTATCTTATATATTCTTTAATCATTCCAGAAAAGAAGCTGGGGGGGATAAGAAAGAAAAGGATGCATTACCGAAGTGGTATACATTTATCCCGTTATTTGTTATCGGATTTTTAGTGCTTTCGGTTATTCGAACCGTTGGGGATGCTACGTTGGGAAATATGGGAGTAGCCTTTGGCATATTTGCAGAGAATACGTGGGAATCAATTTATACGAATCTAAGCACATTTGGAACAACCTATCTTCTGGGAGCTGCCATGGCAGGTGTAGGTTTATCCACGAATTTTAAAAATTTTAAAGGAATGGGACTGAAGCCGTTTTATATCGGTTTTATTGCAGCAGTGGCAATTGGTATCGTAAGTGTTGTCCTTGTTTTCTTCTTTGGCGGGCTTATTAAGGTTTAACGATGAAACAGATTTTAGATGCTTTTCTCATGTTCCTGTTATAGAATGAAAAAAGTACAGCTAACAGGAGGTTTTATTATGGATTGGTTCGAACGATTAAATGGATATTTTCCGGTAGAGGAAATGAAAGCAAAAGAACAAATGAAAGCTTTGCTGAAGGACAAGCCAAATCATTATTATAAGGATGAAAGTGACCTGCATATTATGATGTATGCGGAATTTGCAGAATTTGTTTTTGTTGATTTTCTATGGGTTTCTGAAAAAGCCCGTGGGAAGGGAATTGGTAAAAAATTGATTCAGCAGTTAAAGGACAAGCGGAAAACAATTATTTTAGAGGTGGAGCCGGTAGATGAAAATAATGAGGATACTGAAAAACGTCTTCGTTTTTATTTTCGTGAAGGATTCAAGGTGTCGAAAACCATTTCCTATACGTTTCAGGCATTAGTATCACATTCGGAAACAGAGCTGGATATTATGTATTGGGATGAAAGGGACAAGACAGATGAACAATTATTTAATTATATGATAACAATTTATGAAGAAATTCATTCTTACAAGCAGAAACAAATCTACGGATATGACCCGAAACCGACAAATGAAGTATTGAAAATGGTGAATTAAAAGGAGGATTTGATGCAGATTCAAGGAATAAATCACCTTCTATTTTCTGTTTCCGATTTAGAGAAGTCTATCGCGTTTTACCGAGATGTATTTGATGCAAAATTACTTGTAAAAGGGCGCTCCACTGCTTATTTTGATTTAAACGGAATCTGGCTCGCATTGAATGAAGAAAAGGATATTCCTCGTAATGAGATAAAAGCCTCTTATACACATCTGGCATTTTCGGTTAATGATATAGAAATGCCAGCGTGGGAACAGCATTTGAGGCAATTGGGAGTCAATATATTAGAAGGCAGAGAGCGGGCTGAAGGAGATAAACAATCCATTTATTTTACGGATTTGGATGGGCATAAGTTTGAGTTGCATACTGGAACACTTCAGGATCGTTTAGCTTTTTATCAAAATGAGAAGAAGCATATGACCTTTTATCCGGAACATTAAAATAATAAAGTGAAACTTCATTCAGTGGAGGGGCGACGCACAACGATTTTCGATGGGACGAGTAATCGCAGTCCCAAATGTTTTTCGGTGGGACGAGTAATCGCAGTCCCAGGAAGCCGCTAACATAGTCTGCTTTCTTTCCCCGCAAATGTTCGTGCCATAAGGCATGTACTAAAGGTATGACAAAAAAAGTCCCCTTGAGCTAAGCGGGCCATTATGTGGTGTCTGGCTCCCACTTAGAAATTTCTTTTCCCCTCTATTCTTAAAGTGGAGCCTTACAGCCAGTTACACTGCGATTAAATTTATTGTCACACATTTCTAAAGGAATATAATATAATTTGCCGGGCATAATAACCTTGATCAATTTTTGGAAAGGGGTTTGTCTGATGAGCCAATTAACGCAAACGGAACTGGAAACATTGCGAAAGGTTATTGGAGAGCATGGCATGATCGTCAATAAACTGGAGGCTTATGCGGAGCAGGCACAAGATCCGGAATTTAAATCGATTCTGCAATTCGATGCTCAGGATGCTCGCAATGCTAAGCAACAATTAATGTCATTTTTACAATAGGAGGGTGATTTGAAAATGTTTCAGGATAAAGAGATGGTCAATGATTATTTAAATGGTCTTAATGCAAGTTTGAAAGGTTACGCTGGTTATATTTCGGAATCAAATAATCCTCAGCTGCGCCAAAAATTTGTGGAGTTGAGAAACCGGGATGAAGCACGTCAATTGAAGGTATATCAATATGCACTGCAAAATGGTTATTATCAGCCTGGTCAGGCGGCAAGTCCTCAAGAAATTCAACAAGTACAGACTGAATTATCTCAGGGCAGTTAATGAAACAGCGAATGTGCGTATAGTATAACAACCCACTGTACTTTCATAAAAAACGAGAAGTCTAATTATTTCATAGGCTTCTCGTTTTTTCGTTATTAAATCCAGCCATTACGATACGCTAAAAGCATCGCATTAGTGCGGTCATTCACATTTAACTTCCGTAACACAGTAGTTACATGGTTTTTCACGGTTTTATCGGAGATTTCCAGATTGTTGGCGATCATTTCATTATTATTCCCTCTGGATATTTCAAGTAAAACATCCCATTCCCGTTTAGTGAGAAGACCCTCTGGACGGGATTGTAATGTAGAAGAAAGTGTTAAAAACTCATCATGCAAATCTTTGGCTAACTCAGGGTAAACATAAATAGATCCTTCATGAATGAAACGAATGCCCGATACGATTTCATTTTCGCTCATATTTTTAACAAAGTATCCATCCAGGTCAAACTCGTATAAGCGGATGATATCTTTCATATGCAAATTAGGCAGGATGATTGCAGTTTTAACATCCTTTAACTGTTCCTGCTCAAGGATACGTGTAATATCGTTGTATTGATAAATTGGGATCATAATTAAGTCTGGTATATTAGATGAATCAAGCTGAAAATCATCCAAATCTCTTAAAGATAGGATATAAATATTTAAATTTGTTTTTTCAGATAACGTAAATGCGTCGATAAAATTCAAAGTTGTGTTTGAAGTCGGTGTTATACTCAATGTTATCATCTCCTGTCATTTGGGTGAGTAGTTTCGTGATGTTAATAAAAATGAATAATTATACGTTTGAGTCTTGAATCTAATCTACAAGGTTCAGAAGGGTCATTCAAAATTGATTTATGCTATAAGGTTAAAGATATGAACTTTGTTACCTGTTGAACGGTGAAACTCCATCTTTAAATATAGCATAGGATAGCATGAATTTAAATCTTGTAACAGATTTTTAATAAAAAATGATAATTAAATCCCGGATCAAAGAAGTAGAAATACCTACTAATGCATGAATATCCAATTAAAAGACTATTTATGAACCGAACTTAATATTGAGGATTCATGATGTCTTAACTTTCGTGTATCAGCAACAAAGCAATCTTTTCCCAGTCCATACCATCTAATTTCTGTACTTAATATAGGAAATTATTGAGACTGGTATTGTGATAAATTACCATTTAAATGAATGGATGCATTGATAAAGCTGGATTCTGGAAAAATAAATGTCCAAGGCATACTGGAATCTGGAGGGACAACAAGCCTTTTTAAAGTGAATTTTTTCATTGCTTTGACAGTATCGCCTTCTACATATTCTAATATTGTGTTATCGAATGAACACGTTTGCCCGCTACAGTTATTAATTAAAACAGTAACCAATAGATCTGACCGGTGATTTCTTGCTTGCCATAAGGGAGTAAATGTAACTGATTTATCAGCTAAATCTGATTTCAATATACTTTTAAATTTTTGCTGAATCCTTTGGCGATCTATATCGGGAAGGGCTTTATCCCATTTTGGTTCAAAAACAAGGTTCATAACAAATCCTCCTTATAGATACCTTGATTATATAAGATTCGAGCATAGAAATAAATTTTTAGCGTTTCTTTTGAAAAAAAATATAATTCCTTTTACACTTATGATACGATAAGTAGGGTGAATTAGTAGTCCGCTTTGAATTAAGGGAGGTTAAATCATGGAAGAAGAAAATTTAGAACAACAGCCGGTCAAGCAAGAGGATATTGCAGAGGTTGGTGAAACCATCAGTATCGTTCGTGGTGAATTCAAAGGTAAGAAGGCAGAAGTGCTGATTATTCGCGAGAATTCTGTCATTGTTCGTATCGGGAATCATCCATCTACAGGTGAGCCGATTAAAACAGTAGTAAACCATAAAAATTATAAAAGAAAAGGCTGAGTTAAAAAATTAAAATACTGGCATCTCCTTGAGGCGCCAGTATTTTAATTTTTTAAACAGGGAAGGGGAAGTCCGGCATTTATCGAATTTCCTCTTGCATGTTAGGAAAGTATAAAATTTTAGCTAAGAAGTTATCCAACGTAGTAAAACTTATTAGGTGCCAAGTATAAGTGCAACGGTTTTGATGGGACGAGTAATCGCAGTCCCAACGGTTTTGATGGGACGAGTAATCGCAACCCAAACTAAGGCATTCGCCATGCCTTTCGGCGAATGCCAAGTTTTCTTTAAAATATAACATGTTCTTTCTTTTTTACGAGACTGGTTTTTTCCAGACACCCAGAATGACTCCTGCGATAACGGCACCGATAATTAACGATAGCAGGAAGAAGATTGGTGCATCACCTAATGGAACAACGAAAATACCGCCATGTGGAGCTGGAATGGTGCTTTGGAATAGTTGTGTCAGCCCTCCGGCTGTTGCTGCTCCGATCACAGATGAGGTAATAACTCGTAATGGATCAGCTGCTGCAAATGGAATAGCACCCTCTGTTACAAAGGATAGTCCCATAATATAGTTAGCTGTTCCGGATTTACGTTCATCTTCGGTAAATTTATTTTTAAAGAAGGATGTCGCCAATGCAATAGCTAATGGCGGTACCATCCCGCCAACCATAACAGCTGCCATAAACGCACCATCTCCAGTATCTGTGAAGATACCAATAGAGAATGCGTATGCTGCTTTATTAAATGGTCCACCCATATCGATAGCCATCATTCCGCCAAGTAAAATACCAAGTAAAACAATATTTCCTGTACCAAGCCCTTGCAGAAAGTCTAAAATAAAATTGTTTAGTGTTGAGAAAACAGGTCCGATTGCAAAATACATTGCAGCTCCGGTTACTAGCAGACCGAGTACCGGGAATAATAAAATTGGTTTAATACTTGCCAGAGATTGTGGCATATCTTTAAGCAGATGCTTGATTAGTACCATAATATAACCAGCTGCAAAACCACCGATAAGTCCGCCGATAAATCCGGCATCACTTTGTACTGCCATCATACCAGCTACTACACCAGGCATTAAACCAGGTCTATCACCAATACTCATGGCAATATAACCAGCCAGAATCGGGATTAAGAAGTTAAATGCTGTGTCCCCAACGCTATTAAAGAATAAGAATACCTCTGATTGATCTCCCAATACATTTTCAAATAAGAAGGAGATAGCCAGTAAGATCCCGCCTCCAATAACAAATGGAAGCATGTGGGAAATTCCGTTCATTAGATCCTTATAAATTTTGCCCCAAGCAGATTTTTTCTCTTCGTATTGTCCATCAGAGCTTCCTGAACTCTCACCTGAAGCACGATAAACAGGTGCTTCCTGTTTAACAGCCTTGGTAATTAACTCTTCTGCTTTTTTTATGCCATCTGCTACCGGACGATCAACTAGATGTTTTCCATCAAAGCGATCCATGTCCACTTTTTTACCAGCTGCCACAATTACTCCAGAAGCACGTTCAATTTCTTCTGCAGTCAGGAGATTCTTTGTACCGTCTGAACCATTTGTTTCTACCTTTATATCCACATTCATTTCTTTTGCTTTTTTCTTCAAAGCATCCTCTGCCATATAGGTATGTGCGATACCTGTCGGACACGCTGTTACAGCAACGACAAAAGGTCTTTCATCATTATTTGCTGGACTGCTTTGCTCAGATGCGTCTGTTTCTGCTGGTGCCGCATCTTCTTTTGTTGCATCAAGGAAAAGCTGCTGTACTTCATCCGGAGTAGCTGCTTCTTTTAATTTTGCTACAAACGCTGACTCCATTAATAGTTTAGAAAGAGCTGCCAGTGTTTGTAAGTGTGTGTCATTACCGCCTTCAGGAACAGCAATCATAAAGAAAAGATGAGCTGGCTGTCCATCTAAAGAATCATAATCCACTCCATTTTTACTTTTCGCAAATAGTACGGTAGGTTCTTTTACTGCTTTTGTTTTTGCATGCGGCATTGCGATGCCATCACCGAGACCGGTAGAGGACTGCGCTTCACGAGCCAGAATTGCTTCCTTAAATGATGCTTGCTCTGTCAGAATACCGTGTTTATAAAGACTGGCAATCATTTCATCAATGACAGCTTCTTTGGATGATGCTTGTAGATTTAAAAGCATAACTTCTTTTTTCAATAAATCTGTTACTTTCATCTCTTCATTTGTTTCTTCTTTTACTTCCTCGTCAGAAACCTCTTCTTCGGTTGCTTCGGTAAAAAGTGCATGTACTTCATCCGAAGTTGCCGCTTCTTTTAACTTGCCTATAAAGGCTGGCTCCATTAAAAGACGGGATAAGGCTGCAATTGTTTGTAAGTGTGTGTCATTACCGCCTTCAGGAACAGCAATCATAAAGAAAAGGTGAGCGGGCTGCCCATCTAAGGAATCATAATCAATTCCTTCCTCACTTTTCGCAAATAGGACAGTAGGTTCTTTTACTGCTTTTGTTTTTGCATGCGGCATTGCGATGCCATCACCGAGACCGGTAGAGGACTGCGCTTCACGAGCCAGGATTGCTTCCTTAAACGATGCTTGCTCCGTCAGAATACCGTGTTTATAAAGACTGGCAATCATTTCATCAATGACAGCTTCTTTAGATGATGCTTGTAGATTTAAAAGCATAACATCTTTTTTTAATAAATCTGTAACCTGCATGTTTTTCATCCTTTCTATTATTTAAATTAAATCGCTACTACTTGAATTTGTGAGCGTAGATTTTCAATTGTTTCTGTTGCAGCTAAATCTTCAGAGAAAGCAGTTGCACTGCCTGAAGCAACAGATGTTTTAAATGATTCGACAGGGTCATTTGTTCTTAAAAGGGTACTGATAAATCCTGCAACCATTGAGTCGCCGGCACCAACAGAGTTAATGAGCTTGCCTTTAGGTGCTTCTGCTTTATAGTTTCCCTGATTTGAGATAAGCAATGCGCCATCTCCACCCATAGAAATAATAACGTGCTCTGCTCCTTTGTCTAACAGCTTTCTGCCATAAGATATCACTTCTTCATTTGTTTCCAGCTTTACACCAAATAATGCTTCAAGCTCATGAATATTCGGTTTAACCAACAGCGGTTTATAGCTTAAAGATGCTTCCAGTGCAGAGCCTGTTGTATCAATGGCAAACGCCGCACCCTGACTGGTTACTTTCTGGATTAACTGCTCGTAGAAGTTATCTGGCAGAGAAGGGGGCTTGCTTCCAGATAAAATAACGGTATCTCCTTCTTTTACCTCTTCTAATTGATTTAGGAACTGGGCAACTTCTGCATCTGATAAAGCAGGACCGCATCCATTTATTTCCGTTTCCTGGGCGGCTTTCAGTTTGATATTGATGCGGGTATCTTCCTTGATATTGACAAAGTTTGTCTGAACATTTAATTCATTTAAAGCATCTTCAATGAATTTACCTGTGAAGCCGCCTACGAAGCCGAGGGCAATAGAGTCTGTTGCAAGTGCTTTTAAAATTCGTGATACATTAATACCTTTTCCGCCAGGGAGTTTATAGTCGTTATTCATGTAGCTTAGTCCGCCCAATTCTAATTTGTCGACAGGTACAATGTAGTCAATCGATGGATTTAAAGTTATGGTATAAATCATCTAATCTACCTCCAAAATTGTTGAGTGATTTAAATAGGGCTGATGTATATTTGAAATTTTATCAGTAATGAACGTTACATCGGAAAAATCGCATATCTTTGCAAAGCTGACTTTATTCCATTTACTATCATCTGCAAGAAAATAAGTGTCTGAAGCTCTTTCAATTGCTAACTGTTTCATTAATGCTTCCTCAGGATCTGGTGTTGTACAGCCATATGTCATATCAATACTGTCTACGCCGAGAAAGGCTTTTGTAAATTGATAATTCATTAAAGAACGTTGACTGGGTGCGCCTACCATCGCTTTTGTAGAATGCTTTAATTTACCGCCTACGAGATAAGCTTCAATTTGTCTGTCTGCCAGCATAGAAGCATGAGCAACACCGTTTGTAACAACGGTAATAGACGAATTAGATAGAAATGGAATCATTTCAAGCGTTGTCGTACCTGCGTCTAAATAAATAACATCATTCTCTTCTAAAAGTGAGACAGCATACCTCCCTATATTCTTTTTTTGTTGACTGTTTTTGACCGTTTTTTCCTGGTACGTCAGCTCTGCTCCAAAGGTAGCGTTTAATTTTGCACCGCCATGAATGCGTAACAGGAGCCCTTTTTCTTCTAGATACGCAAGATCTCTGCGGATAGTGGATTCAGAGCAGTTAAGGCTCTCGATTAAATCAACAGACTTTACTACACCGCTTTCATTTAAACGATGTAAAATAAATTGATGACGCTCATCTGTTAGCATTATCCTCACCTCTTTAAATTATCATAGCATTAAATTCAATCGAAAACAACCAAAAACATTCATTTTCATCTATTAAAATAACATTCAGAAAGTAGTGTTGTCTTTAAAAGGGGGAACAGGATACTTTAGATATGGAAATGTAATGAAAGTTATGCAGGTATTTTCCATTTGTGAATCTAGTGCAAAAATTTCACATAAAAAAGACAGCATCTCAGAGAAATGCTGTCTCTAGCATACAGGATAATAATGTTATATTGCCTTTAATAACAGCCGCTTAAGGAGAGGAGTGAACTGCTCCGGTAAGGTACTCACATCGGGAACCATGATACGTTCTTTGCCATAAATATTTTGCATCATAGTATCATCATTTTCTTCAACATGCCCGTTAGCAAGAAACATTCCGACCACATCAATTTGGTGCTTTCGAGCATTGGCGACAGCCTGATACGTATCGACAATGCCGTTCTGATCATAGCCTGAGGCTGCCGGCTGTCCATCAGAAAAGACGAGCAAAAATTTATTCTTCTCGCTTCGGCTCATTAATTTTTGGGTAACATGGCGAATGCTGAACCCATCCCGATTATCCTCCTGTGCCTCCAGCTGCATAATTTTAGCGCCCTGGTCTTTATAGAAGGAATCCTCCAGCGTTTGAATATACTGCAGATAGTTTGGCTGATAATTGTCACTTACTTTATTGGCATCTTCCCAAAAGCCGATAATTTCATGCGGGATGCGCAGTTCTTTTAATACTTCATGAAAAAGCGTTACGCCGCGTTTGGTTTCTTCGATTTTGTTTTCCATCGAGGCAGAGCAATCAATTAATAGGGTAAAGACAGCATCAAATTCTTTGGATTCCTGTTCTTTCTTATAAAAAGCCCGTGGAGAATCGTCTAAGAAGACAGGGAGCAGCTTTTTGGAAAGGCGGCCAAACAATAAACCGGTTCTAGGTGTATTCTGCTTATGCTCCAGAGTTAGTTGAATGGTTTTGGCGAGTTTTCGCTTGAAGGGATCAATTTCCTCCACAAACTGCTGATATTGCAGCTCTTCATCCTCTGTAGGTGTTTCTGCATATTCAGTAAACATTCGGGCATGCTCATTCTCTTTGCCGAAGCTCGATTCACTGCCGTTTTCAGAAGTATTTTCTTCCTTGTTCAATGATTCCTGATCTGAATAGTCATTTTGCTCACTTTGGCCAGTTGCTCCTTGAATTGCAGCCATCGCCTGATCGCCGTCCTCTGTTTCACGTGCACCGCCTCCGAGCATAGATGTTTTTGTTCCCTGCTCTAACTCAAATTGCAGGAAATTTTGCTTGCGCTCATCATTTTTATTTTCACGATGCCAGGTAGAGAAGGTCTCATCAAAGTATTCATTTTCTTCGTTTGTTTCTTCTTGCCGGTCATTGTTCACCAGCGGATCTGTGCGTGTTAATTCATCAAAAAGTGTACTTTTCTCATAGGCTTCCACGTGCCCGATTGGCAGGATAAAATATTCATGAATGGAATCTGTATAGCCTGCTCTTTGCATTTTCTGTACAATTTGCTCTGTTAAAGCAACATTATCCCGGGTATGCCTTGTCTCAAAAACACTGTATAGATTAGGTTTTAAGCTGTCGAGCATATCCAGCTGTGCTTCTTCTACACGTGGAAAGCCCGGATCTGGACGGCTTGCAAACAGTAGTAAATAAATCATACAAAACATTTCATCCGTCGCATAACTGCGTGTTATATTGGATTGCAGCTGTGTCGTGAAAAAATGATGGAAATATTTTTGCCGGTACGTAAAATTCCGTTTTGTACCGGGTCGTTCTTTACGGATAGCGTCTTCCAGACGAATATCCTCTAATAACGTCATCAGCTGAATGGAAAATTTAGGAAGAAGAGAATCTTGTACGTTCTCTTTAAATTGCCGCAGGCTTTTTACATCTGTCTGATGCAGCGTACCTAATGTTCGCAGGATCACATCTGATTTGGCACCGGCTTCTTTTGTTTCCAAAGGGAGCCGATCCCAAAAACGGCTGGCTGTTACTTTATTTTCGACTAAATCAATAAAGGAGCCAAAGCTGGACTCAAATTGCAGCTGTTCATTCTTTGCCAAAACAGCAGTTAAATCCTGCAATTGCATAAATAGATGGGTATCGACCTTTGTCTGATGAAATCGGTACATATAGAAGGCTCCTTTAATTAAAATAACGTGTCTGCCAGATTGACAACAAACGCTTTTTCACGTTCTTCCTCAAGCTTATCAACAATGCTGCGTAAAATAGCGCGTTTAGGCGGGAGGTAAGCCGAAAGATCACAAGCATCGAGCAAAGCGCGAATCGAGGCGGCATCCTCTGACAATTTTCCTTGACTTACCGCTGTAATTAAATCATTAGACAACGTAACAAAATGCCCGATCAGCTGCTTGTCTGTCAAATTAGTTGAATCTGTAATTAATTGCTCCAGCTGCTCTCCCTGAATATAAGGCACATCAATAACGATAAACCGGTTTTTTAATGCTTCATTTAATGGAACTGTTCCAATATAGCCTTCATTAATGGCTGCAATCACACCAAAGCCATCTATAGCAGTAACCATTTCATTGGTAAATGGGTTTGTAATCGTCCGGCGATAATCTAAAACACCATTAATTAATGGCAAGGTTTCCGGTTTAGCCATATTAATCTCATCAATATATAGAAAAGTTCCTTGCTTCATCGCGTTGATCACTGGCCCGGGGACAAATTGAATCGTTTGCTTCTCATCTTCATAGGCAAGTGTTTTGAAGCCCATTAAGCTTTCTGCATCCAAGTCTACAGAGCAGTTTACACTGTACATCGGACGTTCAAAAAGAGAGGAGAGGGTCTCTGCAAATTTTGTTTTTCCTGCACCGGTCGGCCCCTTTAATAAAATATTTTTACCCATGCTCAATGCAACAATCGCATCGATTAATAATTCCTCGCTGGGAGGCAGGTAACCGCCGGAACGGATCAGCTCCTGTTGGTCTGTTATTTGTTTTTTATTATTTTCAAGCAGTCCTTGAACTGCTTCTGGTAATTGGTTTGCCTTCATGATTGGTTCTCCTTTTGAAATCAACTGCATTGATTCCGTTTTTATTGGCATTAAGCCCCGTTCACATTGTATTACTACTTGTACAAAAACACAAAGAATGCGCAGGCGTTGCGATGCAGAGAAGCAATTGCTAAGATAAATATAACAATAAAAAAAGGACAGGTGCCATCAATAGTTATAAGAATGGTGTCGGATAGGAGGATATATGGCTAAACGGATAATGGCGATTCATTTAAATTTAGAGGATAAGTATGTAGAAGAAATTCAGAAGGCTGCTCCAGATTGGGATATTCATACAGGGAAAGAGCTTACAGACGATATTCTCAAAAAAGCAGAAATTCTTCTTCATTGGCGCAAGGATAAAGAAAGCATCTATCTGAACAGCAATCAGCTAAAATGGGTGCAATCATGGAGTGCGGGTGTTGATTCCTTAAATCTGAATAAAATTGCTGAAAAAGGCATCCAATTGACAAGTGCAAACGGGGTACATAGCTATCCGATATCAGAAACAATTTTTGCTTACATTCTTGGTTTCACCAGGTTAATTCATACCTATGTCAGACAGCAGCAGGAAAAGGTCTGGCATCATGCAAAGCTGCGCGGTGAAGTTCATAACAAAACGATTGCAGTGCTTGGTGTCGGGAAAATAGGGCAGGAAACAGCTAAAATAGCAAAAGCCTTTGGAATGAGAGTGCTTGGCGTCCGGCATTCAGGAAAAGCAGCAGAGTTCGTTGATGAAATGTATCAACCACACCAGCTGGATAAAGTACTTCCGCAAAGTGACTATGTTGTGGTTACTTTACCATTAACAGAGGATACTCATCATCTTATTGGTGAGGAACAATTTAAACAGATGAAAAAAGATGCTTTCTTTGTCAATATCGGACGTGGGCCGATTGTGGATGAAAAGGCACTAATTGCAGCGCTTGAGAATAATGAAATTGCCGGTGCCGGACTGGATGTATTTGAAAATGAGCCATTAGATAATTCCAGCCCGCTCTGGGAGATGGAAAATGTTATTCTGACACCACATACAGCAGGTGCAACGGAGTTTTATAATCAGCGTGTCATTGAAGATATATTTATTCCGAATTTAAAAAGCTATTTAAATGGAGAAGCGCCATCGATTAATCTATATCGGCATGAACGCGGATATTAATCGCTTATAGAGACTGCTTGAAAAGAGAAATGAACAAAGAATATGGATGAAGGTAAGGATGCAGGAAATGAAAAAGATACTTATTTTGCTCGCATTTCTGTTTGTGTTAACAGGCTGTGAACTGCTTGATTTTATTGATGACAGTGAGCCGGCTGAGGGAAGAGAGTTTGTAACCATCGAACGTGTAGTGGATGGAGATACAGTTATTGTGCATTTGGAAGATGGAACAAGAGAGCGGGTCCGTCTGCTCTTAATTGATACGCCCGAGAGTGTGAAGCCGAATACAGAAGTACAGCCATTTGGCGAGGAGGCAAGTGACTTTGCCAAAGAGCTGATGCCTGAAGGGGAGACGGTTGAATTGGAAAGAGGGAATCCGGATCGGGATGATTATGACCGGATGCTTGCCTATATCTGGGTGGATGATGAAAATGTGAATCAGAGATTGGTAGAGGAAGGCTATGCAAGGGTTGCTTTTGTGTATGAGCCGAATACAAAATATTTAGATGAGCTGGAGGAAGCGCAGGAAGAAGCAAAGGAGAATGGAGAAAATATCTGGTCGATCTCCGGTTATGCAGAAAGCAGGTTTACTGAATACTAAAGAACAATTACGCGGCAATGTCTATCCAACATACTTTGCCGCGTTTTTAACACTTTTAGAAAGTATAAAGAATTTAAGGGAAAAGGTATAATTGCAGCGGTTTTCTTGGGGTGAGTAATCGCGACCCCAGCAGTTTTGATGGGAGGAGTAATCGCAGTCCCAGATCCCGATTAAGGCATTCAGTGGAAGGCTTAGCGGATGCCAAGTATTCTTTAGAAATTTAGTTAAGCTTTTCCCATGTTTCTCTGTCCATTCATTTTCTGTCAGATGGTAATAATTGTCGGATCATAGTACTCATGAAACCACCTTAAAGTCCATTATAAGAAAGAGCCTTCTGTATCCTCCGGCAATTCATTCCGAGAAAAAGAGCTTAATTTCGCAATATTTAAAACGCTTACAGAAATAATGTCTTGAGACAAGAAACTGGAAAGAGTATAATGAAAGATAATGTTGACATTTAGGAGGGCTAAAATGGCTACAATTCATAAAGGAGAAACAAAATTTTACGTCGGGGAGGATATTCGTGACCCGAAAGCAGAAATTACTTTTGTACAATCAGGCTCGAATCGCTTAGTTATTGATCATACGTATGTGGCAAAAGAACTCCGAAGCCAGGGAATTGCTCAACAGCTGCTGGAGCAGGTTGTTTTATATGCAAGAGAGAATAATAAATATATTATCCCTTTATGTCCGTTTGCAAAAAATCAAATGAAGAAAAATGAAGCGTATCATGACGTCCTTCAAAAACAATATATTTAAATGTATCTGACAATAGAAGAAACAGCGGCATATTTATCCATAGATGAATCGATTGTACGTGCTTATGTATTACAAGGGAAGATTCGTGCAGTTTATGATGGGGAAAATTATTTAATCAACAAAGAGCAATTTACAACATATTTTGAACAGGTTGAAAAGTATAGAAAATTAATACAGGCATACTTAGATGAGCCAATTCCGGAAGATATTGATGTGAAGGATGAGGATTGAGTTCCTTCACGAGGCTGCATAATAGATCATGATTTGCAGAAAATGAAATTCTATCCTGTGAAAGAATAAAGGAGATTTTAAATGAAAAATAAAAAACGTCCCCGATCGAAAAAAACTGCCCCTTTTTTAACTTATGAGGTTACAGAATCAGGAGAGCTGTTCCCTTTCCTAAGAGAGGTTTTGGCAAATCGCAGCCGTAATTCGGTAAAGTCTATTTTAACGAGAGGGCAGGTCTCTGTGAATGATCGTATCCAAACACAGCATAATTACATGCTGGAAAAGGGACAGGTTGTTAAAATTTTAAAAAACAAAGAAGCAGTAAAGCAAGAAGTCTTTATTGGTATGTCCATTATTCATGAAGATGAGGATATTATTGTTATTGATAAAGAAGCAGGCCTGCTTTCCATTGCGACCAAGGAAGAAAGGCGGCAGACAGCTTTTCACCAGCTGATGGATTATGTGAAGCAGGATAATCCTGCGGGTCGTGTTTTTGTTGTGCATCGCTTAGATAAAGAAACCTCTGGTGTGATGATTTTTGCAAAAAGCGAGGAAGTAAAGCGTAAACTGCAAAACAATTGGAAAAATATTGTGAAAGAAAGAATCTATATTGCGTTAGTAGAGGGACAGGTTCAAAAAGAAAAAGGTTATATTGTTTCCTGGTTAAAGGAAAGCCCGACACATAAGATGTACTCCAGCCGTGTTAAAAATGACGGACAGCGTGCAGCGACACGTTATCGGGTGATTCAATCCAATCAACAGTTTTCTTTATTGGAAGTAGAGCTGGAAACAGGAAGGAAGAACCAGATTCGTGTGCATATGCAAGAGCTTGGTCATCCAGTTGTAGGTGATAAGAAATACGGCGGCGGTCATCGGCGGATGATTGGGCGGTTAGGCTTGCATGCAAAAGCATTGGCATTATATCATCCGAGAACAAATAAACTGATGTTTTTCCGTTCAGAGGCTCCAAAGTCTTTTTATCATAAAACGAAATAATATAAATGAGCGTGTTCAAAAAATGTGATAAAAATAAACTGCCGGTTCACACTCGGACTTTATTTTTATGGAACTGTTTAAACAACCTCTAAAAGCCATTATCCATCTGAACTGTTAGGATGATGGCTTTTAATATGTCAGAAATTCGTTAAATGGGAGCTTTCTCTAATATTCTTCCCCCACGCCCGACTGTTGTTTCTGCCTGCTGTAAAGATCGGTAGATGGCTTCTTCAATCATCTCTGCAGCAGCCTGGAAAAATTGATTCATGATAGGATGATCATCCCGAATCATTGTTATGGATTCGGTCACTTGACTAGAATGATGATTAATTTTTGCGGCTGTAGAAAAAGCAATGGCGATATCACCGCTTCCGTTATCGATTTTACTGCCTGTTCTGCTGAGCCCGACTGCACAACGCCTGGCAAGTCTTTTTAACTGCCGGTCAGAAAAAGGAGCATCTGTTGCAAGAATCATCATAATGGAGCCGTCTGGTGTATCGGGGTTTTCATCAGAGTCAGTGAGAAACAAAGCCTGTTCCCGTTTGCCAAAGTTACTTACCACAAGTGCGCCAAGCGTATAAATATCTTGTTCAGCAGGAAGAATTCTGGAAGCAGTGCCAATGCCACCTTTATACCCGAAGCACTGCATGCCGGTTCCAGCCCCGACAGCTCCCTCCGCGCTGCTTGCAGATGTCGCGTTTTGAATGGCTAGTGCGGCATGCTTCGGCTGTACTGCTTGCAGACGGATACTGTTTAAATACCCATCATTACATTCTCCGACGACTAAATTAATTGTTCCTGTCGTATCACCGATTTCCTTCGTTTCCTCCAGCATATATGTTAATGTTCCCTGCATAACAGCTCCGACACTTAGTGTATTTGTCAGCATAATCGGGGACTCTAAAACACCAAGCTCATCCATTTGTACTAATCCGGTTGTTTTTCCAAAACCATTAATGACCGCGTTCCCCGCTATAACTTTTTTTCGAAATATATTTTCCGTATGAGGCAAAATGGCCGTAACTCCGGTGCAAATCGTGTCTTTATCATTTACATGCTCATACAGCGTAACATGACCAACCTGAACGTCAGGAACATCGGTAATGCAATTTTTTTCTCCTTTTGATAATGTCATCCGTTTCAAAACCTTTCATTATTATTAATATTCTTTTTTATCAAATTATAACAAATGAAATATCATTTGTATGAGATAAACTGTATCGGAGAAATTAAAACAGAGGTGATTATATGGGGAGATATCGAATTAAAATTTTTATGCTTAGTCTGTTTATTTTGTTACTAACCCTGCAACCTGTATATGCTGAAGATGTGCAGGAGGGATTAGAGATTGGTGATAGAGCACCGGATTTTATGCTGGAAACACTGGATGGGAATGCAGTACAATTATCTGATTTTCAAGGTGAACGGGTCATGATTAATTTCTGGGCAACCTGGTGTCCGCCATGTCGTCAGGAGATGCCGGATATGGAGCGATTTTATCAGGAGCATGACCCTGTTATTCTTTCTGTAAACCTGACGGATGGAGAGCTGAACATAAAGCAGGTAGAGCGTTTTATTCAGGAGCTCGAACTGACCTTTCCTGTTTTATTAGATAAAGAAGGAGAAGTCAGTAATTTGTATCGTATTCAACCGATTCCAATGACGTATATGGTTGATGCAGATGGAATCATTCAATTTAAGTCGTTTGGTGCTTTAAGCTATGAGCAGATGGTGAAGCAGTTTGAGCAGATGGAGGGAGAAGAATAAGGTATTTTTCTTTATTAAATACCACTAACAAACAGCCTCTCTAATAAGAATAAATAATTAGGATAGAAAAATGCCTGCGTATACGATAAAATATACGTTAGGCGTTTTTTTAGAGTATTAAATAACTAATACATAGATAATTTAGATCTTGAGG
The DNA here is from genome assembly GCF_009389585.1 of Oceanobacillus sp. CFH 90083. Classification (GTDB taxonomy): domain Bacteria; phylum Bacillota; class Bacilli; order Bacillales; family Amphibacillaceae; genus Oceanobacillus. Next base: position 266,324 of record NZ_VIYG01000006.1, read on the forward strand.
AGGCATTAAAAATGAAATTACTGCTTGGGCAGTTTGTTGTTATTTTTATTGTGTGGGCTGGTTTATTTACCTTTTTCCAAGACATGAACCAGGTAAGTCAACTTATTTTCTATTTAGTTACCTCGTGGTTATTATTACTGGTTGTTCTAATTATCAAGACATGGATTCGGGAAAAGAAAGGAACTAATCAAAAATAATCCATATTTTAAAAGGAAGTGTTGTGTTATGCTGCGTATTGAAAATATCAGCAAATCCTATGGAGATAAAAATCTGTTTACCAATATAAATACAGCCATTGGTGAATTTGAGCGGATCGGGTTAATTGGTGTGAATGGCACTGGGAAATCGAGCTTTTTAAAAGTGGTTGCAGGAATAGACGAGCCGGATCAGGGAGAAATAAAGCATGCAAAGGATTACAGGATCGAGTATATTGCCCAGGAAACAGTGCTTTACGAGGATTTGACTGTTATCGAACAGATCTACTATGGTGAATCCGAGCAAATGAAGCTGATGCGCGCTTATGAACAAGCGCTGCTTAATTTGGAGCAGAACCCGGAAAAGGAAGCATTCCAGGAACATTTATTACAGCTGCAGCAAAAGATGGATCAGGCAGAGGCGTGGGAAGCCAATGCCAATGCGAAAACGGTTTTAACAAAGCTGGGGATAACATCATTTGATAAAAAGGTTTGTGAGCTTTCTGGCGGTCAACGGAAAAGGGTCGCCATTGCGAAAGCACTGATTCAGCCGGCAGACCTTCTTATCTTAGATGAGCCGACGAACCATTTGGATCATGAAACGGTGGAGTGGTTGGAGAAATATTTACAGAATTATCGTGGCTCTATCCTTTTAGTAACCCATGACAGATATTTTCTGAACCGGGTAACCAATCGTATTTTTGAGCTGGATAAAGGAACCCTCTATACATACACGGGAAATTATGAGCTGTTTTTAGAGAAAAAAGCAGAGAGAGAAGCGCTGGAAATCAGTGACGAACAAAAGCATCGTAACACTTTAAAACGTGAGCTTGCCTGGCTGAAACGAGGAGCAAAGGCAAGATCAACAAAGCAGCGTGCCCGTGTAGAGCGTGTAGAAGAAATGCAGGAAAAGAAATTTGATACAAAAAAAGAGAACCTTTCTATCCAAGCTGGATCAAAACGGCTAGGGAATGATGTGATCGATCTGGAGGGTGTCTCGAAATCCTTTGAACAGCAAACACTAATTCACGACTTCTCCTATCAAATTATTCCAGGCGACCGAATTGGAATTATTGGACCTAATGGTACGGGGAAAACAACTTTACTCGATATGATGGCACAGCGTATATCACCTGATACGGGAAATGTAAAGCTTGGTGAAACGGTTCAAATTGGCTATTATACACAGGGTGATGAGGATCTGGATGGAGATTTACGTATTATTGAGTACATGAAAGAAGTGGCAGAGGTCATGCATACCGCAGATGGACAAGTGATTACAGCGGAGCAGCTGCTGGAGCAGTTTTTATTTCCCAGATCGCAGCAATGGTCCTATATTCGTACGTTATCAGGAGGGGAGAGGCGCCGGCTTTATTTACTTAAAGTATTGATGCATGAGCCGAATGTCTTGTTTTTAGATGAACCGACCAACGATTTAGATACCCAAACATTAGCTGTTTTAGAAGAGTATCTGGAAACATTCCCGGGTGTGGTTGTTACTGTTTCGCATGATCGTTATTTCCTGGATCGAATTGTTGAAAAGCTCTTTGTCTTCAAAGGAGAGGGAGAGGTTTCTATTTATTATGGAAACTACAGTGAATTTCTAGAGACCAATGCTATTCCTAAACAAGCAAAAACAGCAGCTGTGAAAGAAACAAAATCGGAGGCTCCTGTTAAAGTAAAGAAGAAACTATCTTACATGGAACAGCGTGAATGGGAAACAATAGAGGATGAAATTACACAGCTGGAAACACGGTTAACGGAAATAGAACAGGAGATTGCAACAGCAGGAAGTGATATCGGAAAGGTTCAGCCGTTATTTACAGAGCAGCAGGAGCTGGAAGATAAATTAGAAGAAAAAATGGAACGCTGGGAGGAATTATCCTTGCTTAAGGAAAGCTTTGAATCAGGAAAATAATTAGGCAGGATATAATTTTTAGGTTATACAAAAAACTGGGTAGCATTCATATGTTTGGCGTGTTATACTTACGTTGCACTTTAAGGAAATATAAGATATTTAAGGAATAAAGTATAAGTGCAACGCTTTTAATGGGGCGAGTAACCGCAGACCCCAACGCTTTTAATGGGGCGAGTAATCGCAGACCCAGTTCCCAATTAAGACAATCTATGCCTTTTTGGCTTAGCTTGTCTAGTTTTCTTTAGAAAATCACCAGATAGGTTAGGGAAACTCTAGAGTAAGGGCGCTGATCGCACTTGTGACTGATAAAGTTTCTTTTGAATTAGTCCCTGCTGCTGAATAAAAATAGTCTTATCTCTTCAGAATGGAAAAGAAAGCTTATAGAGGATGTTCAAAAAGATCAACAAACATGACACGACGGGAAAAGGATTTTCTACTAAGAAGACCCGCGTTGTGCTTATATACGTTTCATTTTTACGAGTATGAGGGAATATAAAGAAGAAAAGCGTACCTTATTTTGGGATTGATTAATCAAGGAGGTCATTAAATGAAGCTTTTTCAAGTAAGAAAAGGGCAATTTGTATTTTATGAAAATGAATTGCATAAGGTATATTCTGTGAAACCAATGTTTAAAAAATCTGTTCATATGTATCGGTTAAAGGATATGAAGCAGGTTTTAACAACAGCGAAAGATATTAACTTTTATCGTCCGAAGCACAATGATACATTTATTTTTTATGGAAAGCGATATACGATTGATCAATATGCAAAACCAAAAGCCGGTGATTATATTTTAATCGTGAAGCCGACTCCTGATTTCTTAGATCATTATTCATTAAATGAAATTGAGAAGGTGGAGCGTGTAGAAGACGGAAATGTAATTACCACGCGTGATAATGGTGTAAAACATAGTGAATATGTTGTGATGGTCCCTGGGAAGGCCGAAGCAAGCCAGGAGATTGCCTATTTCGACAAGTCCCTTGTTCCGGAAGAAAAGCAGTTGCAAGATGAATCTATTTCTTATTTAGCAGAAAATGATGAGACATTAAAGCCGGCTGTTGGTGATATTTATTTGGACGTTAACAACAATACCCGGGCAATGATTGTAGCAATGACTGATGATGAGATTGTATTCGGTCATGGTGTCCGAGTTCATGTAGCAGAACTGCTGGATGAAACAAGGTATGAGTTAGTTTATCAATTTGAAGATCATTAAGAATAAAGCCGGCTGAATTAGTCTTCAGCCGGCTTTATTCTGCTGTTTGCGTATTTTATTTTTTCCATTGCTCCCGGGCTTTATATCCCAGAATGTTAATAGCATCCTTTGAGCTTGAATAAATAGGGTTATAGCCAAGCTCCAGGTCTGTTAAGTCATCAACTGTAAGCTTTCCTTTAATCGCTGTTGCCAGTACAGCCATGCGCTTATCTGCCCCTTTTGCACCGATAACACTGCCTCCTAATAACTGCCCGGATTTTGGATCATATACGATTTTCATCCAGAGCTTTTCGGAACCAGGATAATATCCGGCGTGAGAGAAGCCTTTTGATATGACAGCTTCATACGGAATAGCTAATTCATCCAATGCTTTACTATTTTGCCCTGTGATCGCAACTGTTAAATCAAAGACACGGAAAAGAGATGACCCTAAAATGCCATCACGCTGAATCGTTTCACCGTTTAAATGTGAGGCAATGACAAACGCCTGCCGATGTGCGGGCCATGCTAAGGCTACGTGAGCTGGCTTTTTAGTGATAAAATCGACTTCCTCCACAGCATCTCCCAAGGCATAGATGGAAGGATCACTGGTTTGCATCACATGGTTGACTTTAATGGCGCCGGTTTCTCCTAATTCCAGCCCTGCTTTCTTGGCTAATTCAATATTTGGTCTGATACCAACAGCCATAAGTGTCATATCAGCTTGAATCGTCTTTCCGCTTTGCAGGTGCAGGGTAGTACCATGATCTGAATAGCTTTCCAGTTTATCATTTAGATAAAGTGTAACGCCATTTTCTTTTAAATGTTCATCTACATGACTGGCCATATCCGGATCCAGCCGTTTCATGACATGCTCTGAATGATCGACAAGAGCGCAATGAAGTCCCCGTTTATGCAGGTTCTCGACCATTTCTAAGCCGACAAAGCCTCCCCCGATGATTGCTGCTGTTTTTGGATTCTTATCCGCAATAAATGCTTCAATCCGGTCCATGTCTTCTATCGTGCGCAGTGTAAAGGTGTTGGACTGAAGTCCTGGCAGATCTGGCAGAACAGCCCGTGCTCCTGGAGAAAGAATTAATGTATCATAGTCTATCTCATAAGGCTTATTATTTTTTTCAAAGAAAATCGTTTGCTTTTTTCTCTCAATATGGGTAACTTCTGCATAGGTTTCAATAGAAAGATTATATTTCTCTGCAAAATCGTTCTCGGAATAAATAATCCGATTTCGATTGGTAATATCTCCGCCTATATAGTAAGGCATCCCGCAGTTAGCAAAGGAAATATAACCGCAGCGGTCAAGGATATGAATTTCCGAATCGGGATCATTTCTCCGTATCTGTGCTGCCACCGTAGCCCCGCCGCCGACACCGCCAACAATTACAATTTTATTTACCATAATATAATGACTCCTTTCGAAATAACCTGGAATTGGTTCATTAATATAATAGTTCCCCATATTACCTTAATCAAAAAGTGATTTATATAAAATAAAGGATTTTATCCCTAAATACACTACACACCAGAGGAGTCTCTGTGTATTTCCGGATTACTACTTCCGCTAAAAAACATCGCTGGTTATAGTGTAGATGCAAAAGATAGATTCAATAATTCAACGTATATAGCTATAAGATTATAAATAGAAAAGTTCTTATAAAAAAACTCTCTACAAACAGCAGAGAGTTTTCAGCTTCTTTATTTATAGTACCCCTAATGAATAAAGAAAAACGATAATGATGGTAATCGGGGCAAGCCATCGTAATATCTGGTACCATGCCTGGAATAATCCATTGTTTAATTGATTACCCGCATGAAACTCTTGCTCAACCAATTTGCGATCCATTTTAAAGCCTGCAAATAAAGCGATAAGCAAACAGCCGCCAGGGAGCATGATATTACTTACTAAGAAATCACTTGCATCGAATACGGTTTTTCTGAAAATATGAAAATCAGCAAGCGCATTCGACGATAAAGCAGCTGGTATCCCGAAAATAAATACAGCCAGACCGGCAATCCAGGCAATTTGTTTTCGCGATGCTTTTACTTTTTCATTTATAGAAGAAGTAATTATCTCCAGCATACTGAACGAAGAAGTTAATATCGCAAAGAGGAATAAGAACAGAAATAAACTCAAGAATATTTCCCCAAAAGGCATTTGCGAAAATGCTTCTGGAAGAACGATAAATAATAGTCCCGGTCCTTCTGTCGGTTCAAGCCCAAAGGAAAACACAATTGGGAAAATGGCTAGACCGGCAAGGAGAGATACCATAATATTCATAATGGAAACAGAAGCCGCTGATTTGGTTAAGCTGATATCCTTTGCAAGATAAGAACTATAGGTGACCATGACAGATACCCCGACTGCAAGCGAGAAGAAGGCCTGCCCTAATGCATATAAGATATTTTCTCCGTTTAACTGTGAAAAGTCAGGCTGAAGGAAAAAACGTACCCCCTCCATTGCACCTTCAAAAGTTAATGCACGAACAACAATAATGATGAAAAAGATAAATAATAAAGGCATCATTATTTTATTGTACTTCTCAATACCATTTTGAATGCCGTTAGAGATAACAAATGAATTGATAAATACAAAGACAGCAAGACCTGCAACTGTCAGCAGCGGATTACCGGTAATTGTATTAAATAGAGCTGCATAATCGGCATTGTCTGTAACAACCATGCCGGGAATCGACATCAGGCTGTAAATTAATACCCAGCCGCCGACTACGCTGTAAAAGGACATTAAGATAAACGCACCGATAACTCCCCAATGCCCAATAAAGGAGAAGATGCTCCGTTTTGGTGCAAGCTTTTGGTAGGCGCTGACTGCTTCCTTCTGAGCACCGCGGCCAATTACAAATTCAGCGATCAGCAGCGGAAGACCGATTAGAACGGTAAATAATATAAAAATAAAGAAAAACGCACCTCCGCCATTCATTCCAGTCATATATGGGAACTTCCAAATGGCACCTAAGCCTACTGCAGCACCGGCAGAGGATAAAATAAATCCAAGTCTTGTTGACCATTGTTCAGTCTTTTTCTCCATATTCGTAAAATCCTTCCTATTAAAAAATCAAAATCAAGTATATCATAAAACGAAATTACATTCATCGGCTTATCATTTTTAATGAATAGTATTTTCCATTTTCTGAATATTATTTGAAAATACTTGTAAACATATTTGAGCTTCCATTATACTAGAATTAGAAAGGATAGCATTATTTTTATATAGGAAATAAAGTCGGAAGGGAAATCAATTTATCGCAGTGTCACTGGCTGTAAGACTCCCGCTTCAAGAATGGAGAAAAACGAAAATACTAAGCGGGAGATCCAACAGCCAGTAACGGCCCGATTCGTTCGACTAAACATTCAGTGGGGGATGAAAAGAAAACCCCCACTGAATGAGTTTCACTTTATTTCATCTGTAGCAAGGAGGAACTAAAATGATAACGCTTACAAATTCGGAGAAAGATTTAAAAAACTTTATTAACGGGGATTGGATAGAGGTAACGAATAAGGAAAAGGTGTATAATCCCGCGAATGGAGAAGTACTTGCAGAAGTTCCAAACTCTGAGGCGGCAGCTATTGATGAGGCTGCAGAATCTGCCCGTATCGCCCAAAAGGAATGGGCGCTTGTACCGGCGCCTCAGCGTGCTGAATTACTTTATAGAGTGGGGCTAAAGATGAAGGAGCAGAAGGAAAGGCTGTCTCAGCTGCTAACATTGGAGAATGGAAAGGTGATCGAAGAAGCGCGGGGAGAAGTACAAGAAGGAATCGATATGGCTTTCTATATGGCGGGAGAGGGAAGACGTTTATTTGGACAGACGACGCCATCTGAATTAAAGGATAAATTTGCAATGAGTGAGAGGCGCCCGGTTGGAGTTGTAGGGATTATCACGCCATGGAATTTCCCGATTGCCATTGCTACATGGAAGTCATTTCCTGCTATCGTTGCTGGAAATGCTGTTATTTGGAAGCCCTCATCAGAAACACCGCTGATGGCAAATGAATTAGCGAAGATTTTTAAGGAGGCAGGGTTACCCAAAGGAGTGATCAATGTTGTATATGGATCAGGTGCTACCATTGGGCAAGCGATGATTGAACATGAAGCTATCCGTGTTATTTCTTTTACCGGCTCCAATGACACAGGCAGAAAAGTGGCAACAGAGTGCGGGAAACAATTAAAAAAGGTTTCTTTAGAAATGGGAGGGAAAAATGCTGTCATTGTCATGGAAGATGCCGATATCGATTTAGCAGTGGAAGGAATTCTTTGGAGTGCGTTTGGAACAAGCGGACAGCGCTGTACTGCCTGCAGTCGTGTCATTGTTCATAAAGCTATCCGGGTAGAATTGGAAAAAAAGCTGCTGGCGGCAATGAAGGATTTAACAATAGGGGATGGACTGAATCCAAACAATAAAGTTGGTCCGATTATTAATCAGGCTGGTTTAGATAAAATCTTGAAATATATTGAGATCGGCAAAAAAGAAGGGGCGAATTTAGTTACAGGAGGCAAACAGCTTGCAGTAGAAAATTATGAGAACGGCTTTTATTTTGAACCAACATTGTTCACCGATGTTACGATAGACATGCGAATTGCTCAGGAGGAAATTTTTGGTCCAGTCGTTTCACTTATTGAGGTAAACGATTTTGAAGAGGCTATTGCTGCAAATAATAAAGTGAAGTATGGCTTATCCAGCTCTATCTTTACACAGGATGTTAATCGCGTTTTTAAAGCACAGCGCGATCTGGATACGGGAATTGTTTATGTCAATGCCGGAACAACAGGTGCAGAGATTCATTTACCTTTTGGGGGGACAAAAGGGACAGGAAATGGGCATCGTGACTCTGGGGTGCAGGCGCTGGATGTTTTTACAGAATGGAAGGCAGTCTATGTCGACTATAGCGGGAAGCTGCAGCGTGCCCAAATTGATACGGATGCATAAGCATAAACTGTGAGAGGCTTTAAAAGCAGGAAGCGACTAGGAGGAATGAATATGAAAATAGGTGTATTGGGAACTGGTCTCATGGGAAAAGAGGTTGCAAGAGATCTGGCGAACAGTGATGGTATCAAAGAAATTGGTCTTGCCGATATTGATTTGCAGCGTGCCCAGGATATTTGTTATCAGCTCCAGTCTCCATTAATGACAGCCTACCAGGTAAATGCGAAGAATGAAAATGAGCTTGCCGATTTTATGAGCCGTTTTGATGTTGTTGTAAATGCATTATTTTATACCTTTAATGAAACAGTGGCTAAGACAGGTATCAAAGTAGGTACTTCTGTGGTTGATTTAGGCGGACATATTGATCATATTACGGATAAAGTACTGGATTTAGATGGAGAGGCAAGAGCTGCAGGTGTGACGATTATCCCTGATTTAGGCGTTGCTCCGGGGATGATTAACATATTATCAGGCTATGGTGTCAGTAAATTAGAAAAAGCAGCATCGATTCAATTATTTGTAGGCGGAATTCCGGTTCATCCAGAAGCTCCCCTGAAATATAATCATGTATTTTCTATGGAAGGTGTGCTTGACCACTATACAGAACCATCAGAGATTATCCGTGATAATAAACTCATTACTGTACCATCTTTATCCGAAATTGAACCCATTGACTTTGCTGATTTTGGAGAATTAGAGGCATTTCATACATCGGGCGGCACATCGACATTGACAAAATCCTTTTCTCATTTAGAGACATTAGAATATAAAACAATACGATATCCAGGGCATGCGGAAAAATTCAAGCTATTAGTAGATTTAAATTTAACGAAAAATCATTATGAGGTGATCATAGATGGTGTAAAGGTCAGTCCGCGAAAAGTTCTGTTGAAGGTACTTGACCCGATTGTTGATTTAAAAGATAAAGAGGATGCCGTTTTATTACGTGCAATCATTAAAGGATATAACAAGCGGGTGAAAACAATATTCACTTACGAAATGGTGACATATAAGGATCAGCAGACTGGAGTAACTGCCATGGCTAGAGCTACTGCCAATACGATTTCGATTGCTGCCCAAATGATTGCCGATCAAACAATTACGAAAAAGGGTGTATATCCACCTGAAAAAATTATTCCTGGTGAAGCTTACATTAAGGAAATGGCAAAAAGGAAAGTAATTATTAAAGAAACAATATCGATGGAGAGCCATTCAACCGTTTCTTGATATAAGAGCACGACAAATAAGACTCCCTGCGATCATTTAAAAAAATGGAAGTTTATTGGGTTTTATTTAAAATCGATTGTACGTTCACGTTTTATAGATCGAGCAAGTGAGCCCACCGCTTGCTCTCTTTCTATGGCAATGTTTTTAGAAAACTCTAAGAAGCCTTTTAAAATTTCATTTTTAAAAGGTTACTTTATTTTATACAGAATACGGGAAATCCGAAAATCCCCGCATTCTGTAAATAAAAAAGTGCCGACAGTATAATGTTTTAAGAGTACGTATTCTCTAGAGAAATAACAGGTGTTTATTTTGCTGCTTTTTGCAGTTTATGAATCATTTTTAGCGCGCGTCCCGTACCAATTGCTACCGATTCTAACGGATTTGGAGCGATGTGAACAGGTACACTCAACTCTTCTGCAAGCCACTCCTGCATACCATTTAACAGGGAACCTCCACCTGTAAGAACAACACCATTGTCAACAATGTCACCACTTAATTCCGGTGGGCATTCTTCTAAGGTTGCACGGATGGTTTCTAAAATTTGTTCTAAAGATTCTTTTAGAGATGCATAAATCTCAGTGGAAGTAACTTCAATTGTTTTCGGAAGCCCGGTAACCATATCACGACCACGGATTTCCATAGTTAATTCTTTGTGATTTGGATGGGCATAACCGATTTCCATTTTAATATTTTCAGCAGTACGTTCACCGATTAAAATATTATATTGCTTGCGGATATGCTGGATAATTTCTTCATCCATTTTATCGCCGGCTGTACGCACTGAGTTACAAGATACAATACCGCCAAAGGAAATAATACCAACCTCAGAAGTTCCGCCGCCAATATCGACAATAACATTTGCATAAGGCTCATCTACAGGCAAATCTGCACCAATAGCTGCTGCAACAGGTTCTTCAATTAAATGAACTTGTTTTGCACCGTAGCTGGATACAGCATTATGAATCGCTCTTCTTTCTACACTTGTGCTGCCGGATGGCGTACATACAATGACATTGGGCTTACGCATGGACATACCTAATGTTTTACTTACCTTTTTAAGCAATTCTTTTAGTAATTGAGCTGTAACGTCATAATCAGCAATCACTCCATCTTTTAAAGGGCGGATCGGGATGATATTCTTCGGTGTTTTACCAACCATTTCTTTTGCTTCTGTTCCTACAGCCATCACCTGTTTTGTATTGACGTCAATTGCTACAACGCAGGGTTCGTTTAAAACAATTCCTTTTGACTTTGAATATACCAAAATATTTGCAGTTCCTAAATCAATTCCAATTTCAGCGCTTGAAAACATATATAAAATCCTCCATTATAATTTCTTTTTAGTTTGATTGTAGACAGAAAAGACACGTGTATGTTCAAAAAGTAATCAAATTAGAAGCAAGAAGATTGAGGCAACGGGTTTTTTACGAACGGGCTTCTCATGTATTGTGGTGATTTCTGTGTTGTCGACAAATGTTTCCGGCGGGGCGGGTATAATCACAACCCCAGTCCCATCAGAAAAAACACGTTAACCAAAGATTCGACACTTATCATTTGGAGACTTTTTGAACATCCTCAATACGACACTTTTCCGTATGAAAGAATACATTTCTTCATTCTATTAAGTATTCATTTTTATCTATTATGCTTCATACATATAATTTGAGTTATTAAATCACATTTCCTGGTACTTTGTCATAATGACACAATTATTTCAGTTTCTTAAAATACTATTCTATCAAATAATTTCTTTTTTGGGGGTAGTGAGCGCCCTTCCATATTATATTGAAAGAACTAGTCTATAAAATAAAACATAAATGAAATGAAATCAAGTAACATTTTTGTTACATTTTTGTCTACAATGTAACATTAGACCTGCTGTAGAAACTTGTCAATAATCATTTTGTAGAAATGATTTCCTATGGATTGATTAATTTCCAAGGCAGGGGAATTATACTCAATTTAGAATAGTAGATTTGATAAGGTTTTACAAGTTTGAAAGCAAAAAAATAGAATGAAAAAAAAGAGTTTGGTAAACCTTTCCTTCATTATTTCAAATATTACAGAAAACTCCATGTTATGATCATTTTGCACAAAACAAAACAACAAAAACAAAGGAGTGTATGTGCATGTTTAAGAAAGTAGGCATTGCTGCTGTCTTGTCAGCAACTGTATTATTTGGGGGAGCGTTCGTTTCTGATGCAGAAGCATCTGCAAATGCTGGAACTTCTCCTCAATTAAATAATGAGCATTTTGAACAAGGAAGTTTCAATTGCTTTGATATAATAAATAAAACGGCTTCTCCAAACGCTGAAGCTGGGGCACCAACAGAAAATCAGCCATCTGAACAAGCAAATCAGGAAGAGGCTGGTAACGCAGAAGACGCACAGCAAAATGCAGAAGATAATCAAGCTGCAGATGGTGAAGTTAGTCAATTTGAACAGGAAGTAGTTGACTTAACAAACCAGGAAAGAGAAAAACAAGGACTTGCTCCGCTGGAATTAGATACAGAGCTAAGTAAAGTGGCCCGTGCAAAATCAGAGGATATGCAAGCAAACAACTATTTTGATCACAATAGCCCGAACTATGGCTCTCCATTCGATATGATGCAAAGCTTTGGTATTGATTACAATACTGCTGGTGAAAACATTGCTCAAGGGCAGCGTTCTCCGGAAGAAGTAGTAAACGCATGGATGAACAGCCAGGGTCACCGTGAAAATATCATGAACAGTGATTTCACGCACATTGGAATTGGACATGTAGAAGAAGGTAACTATTGGACACAGATGTTTATTGGAAAATAAGTGAAGTCTTCTAATTGAAAAAAGCCTATCCATTTAAAGGTATTTTTTAAATGGATAGGCTTTTTCTATTATGTATGGTTCTAATAGCAGCTTGTTTTGAAGTTTTCCCTTTGTTTTCATGAGGACAATTTCGTTTATATTTACGTCGATGAAAGAAAACATTGGTTTAGATATCAAATCAGCTTTAAACTAAACATATAAGTGAATGATTTAGAATATATCGCATTACATAAAGAGGAAGTTCATAAAGTGAAATTTCATTCAAGGTGAGATTTTACGGGTAAAGAATAGAGAGAATGGGAATAGTTCATATAAAGAATGAATAGATGCGGGGTGGCAAAATGGTACAGGGGTTTATGAATTTAAATACAGAAAGAAATAAACAATGGCTGCAAGAATATGTAGATGGCTGGGTGGAATTTTTTAAGAAGCAGACAGACACTGGAAAGGTCGCTGATTATATACCGAAATTAGAGGAGGCAGACCCTGATGCTTTAGGTATTACCATTATCGGAAAGGGGGGGATGCAGATCCGGTCGGGTGATTTGGATCATTCCTTTTCTATCCAAAGTATATCCAAGGTTCTCAGCTTTATTGTTGCGTGTATCGACAGAGGAATAACGTATGTCCTGCAACGGGTTGACGTTGAGCCGACAGGGGAAGACTTTAATTCTATTATGCATTTGGCGATTAATCGTGCGAAAAGACCATTTAATCCAATGGTGAATTCAGGAGCTATCACGGTATCCTCTTTGTTAAGCGGCAATACATCGGATGAAAAACTGGAGCCATTATTTCAATTAATGGAAAAAATGATCGGCTATCGTCCGGAAATAGATGTTGATGTCTATGTTTCCGAACGAGATACGTCCATGCGTAATCGGGCGATTGGTTATTATTTATTAGAAGAAGGCTATTTAGAATCTGACCTGGGGGTAACCTTGGAAACCTATTTTAAGCAATGCTCCATTAATATTACAACGGATGATTTAGCTCGTATTGGATTGGTTCTATCCAATGATGGTATTCATCCAGAAACAGAAGAGGTGATTATTCCGAAGAATGTAGCACGAATTGCCAAATCGTTGATGCTGACCTGCGGCATGTACAATGCTTCTGGAAAATTTGCTTCTTATGTCGGAATCCCTGCCAAGAGCGGTGTATCGGGCGGGATTTTAGCAGTTGTTCCGCCGAGAGCTCGTGAAAATGATTTGCCATTTTTAGATGGCTGTGGTATTGGTGTATATGGGCCGGCTTTGGATAAGCAGGGAAACAGTGTGGCAGGAATTAAATTGCTCCGTCATATCGCAAATAGCTGGGATATGAGCTTGTTTTAGCCTTGTATTTTTTCGACAGAAATGGAAGCGGAATAACAACTTTCTACAATTTATTCTTTGCTTATCAGGCTAAGTTGCTTATAATGGAGTTAATGTAGAGTATCCGAAACTTTATAGACTGTTTTGGATATTTAAGTAGGAAGCGCTTCTTTAGTAAGCAAACGAGAAATAAATAATGAGGTGTATAGTGATTGGTGCGTGTGTTATTTGTTTGTTTAGGTAATATTTGCCGCTCTCCAATGGCAGAAGCGGTATTCCGGGATCTTGTTAAGAAAGAGCAGCTGGAAGATCAGATTCAAATTGATTCTTGTGGGACTGGTGACTGGCATCTTGGAGAAGCTCCCCATGCTGGAACAAAGGAAATACTCCATCAGCAGGGCATTTCCTGTGATGGTATGAAATCAAGGTTGCTAACAGCAGATGATTTTAAGCAATTTGATTATATGGTTGCGATGGATCAGAATAATTATCGTACGCTTATTCAGACAGGCGGCCAGGAAAGAGCAGCAGTTGTGAAGTTAATGAAGTTTGTAGAAGACATAGAAGATGATGATATCCCTGATCCATATTATACAGGAGACTTTGGTCAGACATATCGCTTAGTTTCTGAGGGATGTAACAGGTTACTACAGTTTTTAAAAGAAAAGCATCATTTAGCTTAAATAGGTAAAGGAGAGATACGAATGGGAAAACGTAAAATTATTTTGGGTGTTGTTGCAGGAGCCGTAGCAGGAGGAGCCGTAGCATTATTGGATAAAGAAGCGCGCAGTTACGCTTGTAAAAAAGTAAAAGATGTAAAATCAGCTTCATCTTATTATATCAGTAATCCATCTGAAGCGATCCAAGGCTTGCAAAGCACAGTGGACAAGGTGAACCAAGTGTTTGAAAGCGGATCTGCGAATGCTATGAATGCTTTAGAACAAGTAGAACAAACTTTAGATAAAGTGACGAATAAATTTTCTGGTAAAGAAATAGAATAGTACAGGTGCTTGTTCAAATGGAAGAACGTAGGAAGGGTAAAAGTTAAATAATGGAATGTTTATTTTTGTTAACATCTGCCTTCTCTTTTTTTGAACAACCTCTAAAAGTGAGAAGGGTGGGTGAAAGGGATTCGAAATCTGCAGAGTATAAGTGAAGATTTTTGGGGACGTTACCGGGAAGTTGATGTATTTGGCTTAGCAGCCCAGTTGTCTTATTTCTTTATCTTATCCTTATTTCCTTTTTTAATCTTCTTACTTAACTTAATTCCATATTTGCCAATTGATATGAATGTAATTTTAGAGACTATTGGCGACTTTGCTCCGGAGCAGGTAATGGGGCTGATTACTACAAATTTGCAGGCATTAACTGTTCAAAATAGCGGATTGCTTTCTATCAGTATAATCGGAACATTATGGGCAGCCTCTAATGGTGTTAATGCAATTACAAGAGCATTCAATTATGCTTATGGGATCAGAACAGACCGGTCTTTTATTGTTGCAAGGCTGGTAGCAATGATACTTACCATAGGTATGATACTAATCATTATTTTAGCTTTACTGCTGCCGGTGTTCGGGAGAATGATCGGTTCGTATCTGTTTTCCTGGATCGGCTTTACAGAATCCTTCTTAGCAGTATGGGGAGCCTTGAGATGGGCAGCCTCCTCTCTTATCTTTTTTATTGTGCTGCTTTTTTTGTACAAGCTTGCACCGAACCGGCGACTCCGATTTTCGCAGGTCATATGGGGCACAGCATTTGCAACCCTTGCCTGGCAGCTCGTTTCCTGGGGATTTTCCTTTTATGTGAATAACTTGGGGAATTTTTCTGCAACGTATGGCAGCCTGGGTACGATTATTGTGTTGCTGATCTGGTTTTATTTATTTGGTATCATTGTCATTACAGGCGGTATTTTGAATGCAACGATGCTGGAACAAAAAATTGATAAAAAGAAACGGTGAGATAGCTTCCCGTTTCTTTTTTTAAGGAAAATGAATTCGGTGGTCTATGGGTCGGTCTGTTCTAGTGGATATTTTAGGATTCATCATACAGAATAGTAAATTATTTTCATGTAAACCTTTCTTTGTTATAATATTTTTGTGTGAAGTTATAATACAGGGAGGTTTTGTGGTGAGAAGGTCTATATTTATTTTTAGTTTTATTCTTTTAGCAGGATTGTTTTTGACTGCTTGTGGTCCGGGGGATAGTGAAGGAAATACAGCAGGGGAGGAAGAAACAGATGGGCACTGGGAAAGTATTCAGGAAAAAGGAGAAATAGTAGCAGGAACTTCTGGAACATTAATCGGTGCATCCTATTATGATGAAAATGATGAATTAACGGGCTACACGGTTGAGATTATGAAAGAAATTGGAGAGCGTCTGGGCCTGGAGGTTACATTTGAAATTATGGGTGCAGATGATTTAGCTTCGGCGATAAATAGCGGCAGAATTGATGTTGGAGCAAATGATGCAACCATAACGGAGACAAACCAAGAAAAATTTGGATTTTCTGATCCATATAAATATTCGTACATTGTCGCAGCAGTTAGAGAATCAGATAATTCCGGAATAGAAACGTTGGAAGATTTAGATGGTAAAAAAGCAGGCGGGGCAGCATCAACAATTTACAGTCAGATTGCTGAGCATTATGGAGCAGAAGTAGTAACCTATGGAAATGCTCCAAATGAAGCTTATCTGAGTGATGTCAGTACGGCAAGAACGGATTTGGTTTTAAATGATTATTATTTGACTAAATTTGGGGTTGCAGCATTTCCTGATTTTGATTTACATCTTCACCCGACATTGAAATTTAATCCTACGGAGCAGGCACTTATGATGCCAAAGGAGGCAACAAAGCTTCAGGAAGAGATAAACAGAGCATTAAATGATATGCGTGAAGATGGCACATTGAGTGAATTGGCACAGGAATTTTATGAAGAGGATGCTTCCAAAGAACCGGATGTAGAAGTTGAAGTTGTCGAAGGTCTGGATTTTTAGAGGTTGGCATGAATATAACAGAGATAAATTTTGGTGGGTTTTTTGATGTTCAATTAGCTTGGGAGAGTTTACCCTTTGTTCTCGGAGGATTGCCGATAACACTGCTGATTTCGATTGGCAGTATGCTGATTGGACTTGTCTTAGGGCTATTATTAGCGTTGGCAAGAGGCTCTAAAAGCGTACTTTTGAGATGGCCGGCCAGACTTTATATATCCTTTATGCGTGGAACGCCAATTATCGTGTTTTTATATATTTTATATTTAGGCCTGCCTTCTGCAGGGATTCAGCTTGTAGCTGTCCATGCTGCCATTATTGGACTGGGATTGAATAGTGCTGCCTACATTGCTGAAATTGACAGGTCTGCATTAAACAGTGTGGAGAAGGGACAATGGGAGTCTTCACGGGCGTTGAATATGCCTTATTGGCTTACATTGCGTAAAATCATTCTTCCTCAGGCTACACGCATTGCTATTCCGCCTTTGACCAATGTTTTTATGGATATTGTCAAGGCAACTTCTTTAACAGCTGTTATCACAGTACCAGAGCTGTTTCAAAAAGCGCAGATTGTTGCCGGGAGAGAGTTTGATGCGATGACGATGTATGTGCTGGTTGCACTTATTTATTGGCCGGTGTGTATTTTAATTGGAATATTGCAGGATTATTTAGAGAAGAGATACAGTGTATTTGTAAAATAAGCATGGTGGAGCAATAATATAGAGGCATCTAAAAGCAAATAGATGTCTCTTTGTCATGCTAATTTCCATAAAGTCTCAGGGGCTTCATGTGCATAGTTTTCTTCCTTTCAGAAAAAATAAAACAAAAAGAAAGGAAGATACGGAAATGAAAAAATGCAATGGTGCTTATTTTTTTACAATTCTCTTCTGCTTCACATGGCTGTGGATACCGGGCGATAGCTTGGCGGAAGAAGTGAAAGAAGAATCAAATATACCTAGTCATGTATTAGATATTTCTAAAGAAAATACATTTCCAAATTCAACAGAAGACCAAGAAATTATTGAACCGAGCAAGTTAACAGAAGAATTAATCAAAGAGGTTGACATCCCAATTGAAAATCCAGAGCTGATTAAGGTTTTAAATGAAAGTAATATTAAACCATCACCGATAGCGATTGGATATCGCGGTATGGTCTATCTGGGCAGATGGCCAATTAATTATCAATCTGCAGAGTCAAATATAAATTGGGAATACCAGCATATTAATAAAAATGAAATGAATAATGCAGGCGGTGACCAGGTGCAGGAAATGAGCTATTATCAACAGGAGCAGAAAGAAATAAAAGGTGCACTTACTGGTAAAATAAGCAATCCAGAACAAATCAAAACCATGATGCTATTAAAGGCAAGTGAAAATACAAAGCTGCCTCTTTCCTATGAAACCGTCATTGGTCATAATACAAAATTGCCGAATTCGTATAATGTCCCTGTTCAAAAGTATGGGATGCTCGATGCCTATGCACCTGCTGTTAATGAGAAAGGGCAAGTGACATTTGGAGAAGTATATATTGAACTAAAAGGGTCAAACAAAGCGATTCAAATTAAAAATGTGACCAAGCAGGGGATTGGAGCCTGGATACCAATACAGGATTATTTATCCTTTTCTTTTAAAGTAAGATGAATAACAAAGGATTGTCGGGGAGACAGTCCTTTTTACTGTGATAAAGAATAAAAACTCTTGCATTTTAACCTTTAATGCTTTATCATAATAAAGTGTTAAAGGGAGATAGTAATTGTTATTGGGGGAAGTAAAATGGAATGGGTTGTTCTTTTAGCAGTTTTATTAATGACTGTTCTATGTTTAATAAAGGTAAATGTTATTTTATCAATATTAATTTCAACGATTGCCGCTGGCTTAATGGCAGGATTAGGTGTTATTGAATCTGTCGAAGTCATGGTAGCGGGGATGGGGAATGCGGCAAATACAGCACTCAGTTATATTTTGTTAGGTGCTTTTGCAGTTGCCATCAGCTATACAGGAATTACAAAGATATTAGTGAATTTCTTAATTCGAATATTAACAGGAAAGAAAACAATGATGCTTTTAGCATTAACTGGTGTTGCTTGTTTATCACAAAATGTAGTACCGGTACACATTGCTTTTATTCCGATTTTAATTCCTCCGTTATTAAAATTATTTGATCAAATGCGCGTAGATCGCCGTGCTGTTGCATTGGCATTAACATTTGGTTTAAAAGCACCCTATGTTATGATTCCAGCTGGTTTTGGATTGATTTTTCAAAATTTAATTTTGAACGGGTTAGAATCGAATGGTGCAGAAATTACACTTCATGAAGTAACATTATCTATGCTGATTCCTGGTTCCGGGATGATTATTGGATTATTAATTGGGCTGTTCATTACTTATCGAAAAGACAAAACACCTAAAGGTATCTTAGAGAAAGATAATATCAAAACAGAAGCTTTAGCAGAAGAGGCAGTTTTTAGCAAACAGCATTTATTTACGATTATTGCAATTGTATTAGCACTTGCCGTTCAAATTATCACACAGAACTTGATTTTAGGTGCATTAACAGGAATTATCGCTATGTTCCTGCTCGTGGCTTTACCATTTAAAGACTTAGATCGTGTGATGACAAGTGGAATTTCCATGATGGGAACCATTTCATTTGTTATTCTGGTGGCGGCCGGTTTTGCAAATGTTTTACAGGAAACGGGGGCAGTAACAGCATTAGTCGAAGTATCCAGTTCTGCTCTCGGGGATAATAAGCCATTGATTGCGTTTATGCTATTATTACTGGGATTAATTATTACAATGGGTATTGGTACTTCCTTTGGAACAATTCCGATTATCGCAGCACTGTTTGTACCAATTTGTTTAGCAGCGGGCTTTTCCCCGCTGGCAACAGCTGCGTTAGTTGGTACTGCGGGAGCGTTAGGAGATGCTGGATCACCGGCTTCAGACAGTACGCTTGGACCGACTTCCGGTTTAAATGCAGATGGAAACCATGACCATATTTGGGATACATGTGTACCGACATTTATTCATTATAATATTCCGTTATTTATTTTTGGCTGGATGGCAGCAATGTTTTTATAACAAATACGTATAAAATAGAAGCAAAAAGAAAAGATAAGAGAAAAACTGGGTGGGATTTGAATGAAACAACTAATCGCTTTCCTGTTATCACTTGTCTTTTTCTTTTGTGCTTTCACATGGAATACAGCTTCCGCATATGGATGGGGCTATCAGAAAAATAATCATCATACACCTCCGGAGATAGGATCATACCAGGAAGTATTGGATAAATACAATGCGTTCTATCTGGATGACAGCGGAGAGAAGAATATTTACCTCACCTTTGATAATGGCTATGAACAAGGGTTTACCTCTGACATATTAGATGTATTGAAGAAGGAAGAAGTTCCTGCAGCCTTTTTTATAACAGGACATTATGTAGAAAGTGAACCTGATTTAGTCAAAAGAATGGTGGAGGATGGACATATTATTGGAAACCATTCCTATCATCATCCTGATTTTACAATTATGGATAAGGAAGCCATTAAAAAAGAATTGATTGACTTAGAACATGCTGTTGCCGAAGTGAGTGACCAGGATGAATTAATATATGTCAGGCCACCGCGGGGGACATTCAGTTCAAATACCTTAAAATGGTCAACAGAGCTTGGGCTTGTTCATGTGTTCTGGTCGCTGGCTTTTAAGGATTGGGAAACCAACTCGCAAAAAGGTGCAGATTATGCTTATGAAGAAATTATGAAGCAGATACATCCCGGCGCAATTATTTTATTGCATGCTGTCTCCAGCGATAATGCAGCTGCCCTGGAAAAAGTCATTCAGGATTTAAAAGCAGAAGGCTATCAATTTAAAAGCTTAGATGATTTATGGATGCGTAAGCAATTGCCAAAGCAGTTTGTCTATTAAAAAAAGCTGTCCTTTAAAGAAGTGACGGGAGAAGATCAGAAGAAAATGTTCTGATAAACCGTTGTACTTCTAAAAGGACAGTTTTTTTGATATACTGCAAAAACAAATCTTGATGATAGAAAAGAAAACCGTTCTTTTAATTAAGGAAATTTTTGATTTAATCCTCTTTGACTAAAAATCGGATTAACGCAGGTTGCTAAATCCTTTATAAAATGAGGTGTTAGCCTATATTTAATCTATGATTGAAGCTAAAGGTCAAAAAAAAATAAAAAAATTTGACTAAAATACTTGAAAGTCAAATAAGGTCAGAGTATAATAAAAATATAGTCAAAGATAGTCAAAGTCAAAAGAACAATGAAAAGCTATCTGACTAATTCAGAAGGAGGAATGAGAAATGAAATGTCAAAAATGTGGTCAAAATGAAGCAACGATTAATGCACAGATGCAAATGAATGGTCAACGTATGGAAGTGCATTTATGTCATGATTGCTTACAGGAAATTCAAGGTAATATGATGAATAGCGACTTTTTCTCTAATTCTCCATTTGGCAATATGGATCAATCATTTGCCAACAACTTTTTCCAAGGTAACGGGCAAAGCGGTGCAAATGCCCGTACAAGAACACAACAAAAATCAAACAATGGAAATGGCTTGATTGATCAGTTAGCAAAAAATATTACTGATCAAGCGCGAGCAGGGAAGATTGATCCTGTCATTGGCAGAGATAAAGAAATTAAACGAGTGATTGAAACATTAAATAGAAGAAATAAAAATAATCCGGTCTTAATCGGGGAACCGGGTGTCGGTAAAACAGCAATCGCAGAAGGACTGGCAGTAAATATTGTAGAAGGTAATGTTCCGACAAAATTAATGAATAAAGAAATTTACTTGCTGGATGTATCTTCTTTAGTTGCCAATACAGGCATACGTGGTCAATTTGAAGAGCGAATGAATAAATTGATTGCTGAATTGCAAGAACGTGATGATGTCATTGTATTTATTGATGAAATTCATCTTCTTGTCGGTGCAGGCACAGCAGAAAGCTCGCAAATGGATGCCGGCAATATCTTGAAACCAGCTCTTGCACGGGGAGACCTGCAAGTAATCGGTGCAACAACATTAAAAGAATATCGTCAAATTGAAAAAGATGCAGCGTTAGAACGGCGCTTGCAGCCGATTATTGTAAAAGAGCCTTCTTTAGAGGATGCAGTTAAAATTCTAAAAGGAATTAAAGACCGTTATGAAAAGTTCCATGAAGTGCGTTATTCGGATGAAGTCGTCGAAGCGTTTGTCGGGCTTTCCAACCGTTACATTCAAGACCGCTTCTTACCAGATAAAGCTATTGATTTAATGGATGAGGTTGGTTCCAGATTGAACCTGGCAAATGCTCAGAAAGATTCTGATTCCTTACAGCAGCGCTTAGATGAGGTTGTGAAACAAAAGCAGGAAGCAGCCGATAAAGAAGACTACGAGCGTGCTGCCAACCTCCGCTATCAGGAAATTCAATTGCAAAAACAATTGGACAAGGTAGAAGACGGTGAGAAAACACTGGATGTAGATATTTCTGATATTCAACTGATTGTAGAAGAAAAAACAGGCATACCAGTAACCAAAATGCAAAAAGATGAGAAAGAAAAAATGAAAAATCTGGCTGATGATCTCCGTGCCAAAGTGATCGGACAGGAAGAAGCAGTAGCGAAAGTTGCAAAATCTATCCGACGCAGCCGCGCCGGGTTAAAAGCAAAAGAACGTCCAATCGGTTCCTTCTTGTTTGTCGGACCTACCGGTGTCGGTAAAACAGAATTGACAAAAGTACTGGCAGAAGAATTATTCGGCAAAAGAGATGCGTTGGTTCGATTGGATATGAGTGAATATATGGAAAAACATGCGGTATCTAAAATTATCGGTTCACCACCAGGATATGTAGGACATGAAGAAGCTGGACAGCTGACCGAACGTATCCGCAGAAATCCATATTCGATTCTGTTATTGGATGAGATTGAAAAAGCACATCCAGATGTGCAAAATATGTTCCTGCAAATTATGGAGGACGGTCATTTAACAGATTCTCACGGAAGAAGAGTAAGCTTTAAGGATACGGTCATCATTATGACAAGTAATGCTGGAACTGGTCAAAAACAAATAAGTGTCGGCTTTAACAGCAAAACACATGAATCAGTTTCCACATTAGAAACGTTAAGCAACTATTTCAAACCAGAATTTCTGAACCGTTTCGATGCGATTGTAAACTTTAATGAATTAAAAGAAGAAGATTTATTACAAATTGTGGACCTTATGCTGCATGACCTAGAAGCAACGATGAAGGAAAATCAAATTACTATCACTATTTCTGACGAAGCAAAACAACGTCTTATCAAATTAGGATATGATCCACGCTTTGGTGCACGTCCGTTACGTCGTGTTATCCAGGATAAAGTGGAGGATCAATTAACGGATCTGATTCTTGAAGGAGAAGATGTCACAGCAGTTCATGTGGATGTAGATGATGAAGAAATTGTTGTAACAAATGCTTCTTAATGAAAAGTTAGAATAGTATCAGAGATATATCAAATAAAATAAAGATAAAAGACCAGCTGGGCCAAATATTGGTTAACTGGTCTTTTCTTTTGTTCCATGATCGGAAAGTATAAGAAAAACGGTGGATTCACTGAATGGACGGGCGAATGCGTGTTTTTCTATAAAGAATATACAAGGCAGGATCAGTTTGTGATCTTATCTTGTTTCCTTTATTTCTTATGTGAAAGGAAGTTCGGCCAAGTATAAATCACCCTGCAGTTCAATCGCAAACTCTACTTTTAATACAGCGTTTTTTGTTCTGAGGATAATTGGAATTATGTAGGTTGTTATCAAAAGCGTTGGAAAATAAATTGTATAGATTTTATGCGGTCAAGTATGATTAAATATAGTTGAAAAGAAGTGATGAAAATGAACTAATTTACAATTATGCTCTCCGTGGCTGCACTTTTTTGTTTTGTATGAGATATAAAGTCAAGCTGGCACTTTATTTCGGTCTGCTCATGACTGGTATATCACTAATGGTGTTGTTTGATTCTGATAGAGCTGTCTGTCTTGTTAACGTTGCCAATAGATGCTGTAGTGCGTACAAAAATTGCACTTTCAATACATATCTTTATAGCAGTTTTTTTACTTAAATTTGTGGAGTATTTTTTACCAGGCTATGCGTCAAAGTTTCTTTATCGAATCCTTTCCATCTTGTTTTTAATATATGGTTTGCTTGTCGTAAGCTTACCTGTTTCTATCATTTTGGAAAATCAATTTATACTCAGTATTATTCAGATACTCAGTGCTTTCATTGTTATCGTGCAGATTATCAGAGCGCGCATAGGTGGTGTACCAAATACGTTTTTATTAGTATTGGCTGCAGCTGCAGTATTAAATAATGTGGTATGGGTATTTATAAAGCATAGAATGGCTCTGGTAAATTGATTTCTATCCTTTAGACATACTTATAGCACTAATTCTTTTTACAGGCTTTTGGATATGTCTATTCTTACAACATAAGAAGGATATTGAAGAAAAAAATAAAAAATTACGTTTAGCGAATAAGAGCAGAGATGATTTCTCGGCGAATACATCACATGAAATGAGAAATCCGCTGCATAGTATAATGCATACTGCACAATATGTGTTAGATAACCCGGAAAATAACATAACGGCAAAAGATCGTAATGATCTCAACTTGTTGGTTCAAGTAGGTAGAAAGATGTCAATGCTAATCAATGATTTAATTGATCTGTCACAAATGAGGAAGCATAATTTACGGCTGGATAAAAAAGCCGTAGATCTTCATGTGCAAATCAAAATTGTTTTGGATATGCTGGCACATGTGATGATAAAACAGACCATCCAGGAACAGGAATAGGCTTGGCTATCACGAAAGAGCTGATTGAATTACAAGGTGGTACGATTCATGTGGAATCAAGGCTTGGGGCAGGGACAACTTTTCGTTCTACACTGGCCTTATTTGAAGAATGAACTTATTGAGCAAGCTTTATTTGAAAAACCGAGTACTCTGACAGATAATTATCATCTTGTTGTTTCTTATGAACATGTGAATTGGACTAAACTAGATCATTTGACTGCCAAATTAAATTTAAATAAAGAATCAGTATTTTCTACTTATCGAGATGCACAGGAGTGGGTGGAAGATGTTATTCAGAACTAAGAAGCAGGAGTAGGAAAAAAATGCGGGAGATAGCTTTGAGATACTTAAACAGAAAATACCTGGTTAATTTTTATAATCTGATTTTGGTGAAAAGGAATCCGTAATAAAGTGAAACTTCCTGGACTGCGATAAAATTTCTTTTCAACAATTACCAATCATCTTTCCTCATACTGTACTTTCATTTTGTTTACACTAATGAAAAAGGAAGGGAAGGTGTTTGAAGTATGCGAAAAAGAGGCTTTGTTTTCTTGTTAATACTGATAATCATACAATTTCATACCCCTTCAGCTACCTATGCAGAACAGGAAATGCCTTCCATGAAGGTGCATTTTATTAATGTCGGTCAAGGAGATAGTATTTTGATCGAGACCCCTTTAGAAAGAACGATCCTGATTGATGGCGGACCTCCGGAAGCTGGTGATACGGTCGTGAACTATATAAAAGAACTCCAAATTAATGAGATTGATTTAATGATTGCCACCCACCCGGATATCGATCATATTGGCGGTTTAATTAATGTGCTGGATGAAGTAGAGGTAGGAAGTGTGCTCGATACAGGAAAGCTTCATCCGACAAGGACATTTGCCAAGTATATGAATCGGATTCGTGATTTACAAATTCCGATGACCATTGCTGAAAAAGAAACGCCCATTGAGATAGATCCGATGATTTCTCTGGATATTTGGAATGCAGCACAGCCTTTAACATCTCCCAATGCATCCTCTCTAGTATTAAAACTTAATTATGGTGAAACAGATATGCTTTTTATGGGAGATGTCGGTAAAAAGGAGGAAAAAGAAATACAGAAAAAGCATCATGTCGATGCAGATATCATTAAAATTGGGCATCATGGCTCGAATACAAGCACTTCAATGTCCTTTTTAAAAGAAGTCGACCCTGAAATTGCTATTTTAACCTACAGTAAGGATAACACTTACGGACATCCTGTTCCCCGAGTGATTGACCATCTCTACGAAATTGACGCGCTGATTTATTCTACCGCAGCCTTAGACAGTATTACAGTTGAAACAAACGGAGAGACGTTAATTGTAAATCCGCAAATGAATCCGATTCAAAAATTTGTGGAAGAACAAGCGGGTTAACGATATATCATTTTACAATTTAATACAAAAGTGATATCATATTAATATAATTAAGATATAAAGGGGAGGATTATATGCAGGAACGTCAAGCGTGGAGTATTAATGGTATACTTGGAATAGGGTTAATTGTTGTGTTGCTGGCACTAGGGGTGTTTAGTATTTTCCAATCATATCTAGTTTTAGGTGTTGTGCTAATTATTATTGCTGGTGTTTTAATCAGCGGGATAACGATTGTACAGCCGAATCAGTCCATTGTTGTTATTTTCTTAGGGAAGTACATGGGGACAGTTCGCCGTGAAGGTATTTTAATAACAGTACCATTTTCTATACGGAGAACCATTTCGTTAAGAGTTCGTAACTTTAACAGTAACCGATTAAAAGTAAATGATGTGAACGGAAATCCAATTGAAATTGCAGCGGTTGTTGTTTTCAAAGTAGTAGATGCAGCAAAAGCAGTTTTTGATGTGGATCAATATGAGGATTTTGTTGAAATTCAAAGTGAAACAGCCATCCGTGCTGTAGCAACAACCTATCCATATGATTCATTTACTAATGATGAATTAACGTTACGTGGAAATGCAGATGAAGTGTCGGATCAATTAACAACGGAGTTGCAAGAGCGCTTGCAGGTTGCTGGTGTGGAAGTTATTGAGGCCCGTTTGACACATTTAGCTTATTCTACCGAGATTGCTCAGGCAATGCTGCAACGTCAACAGGCAAGCGCCATTATCTCTGCACGTGAACAGATTGTGCAGGGTGCTGTCGGCATGGCGCAGGATGCAATTGCTCGATTAGAGGCGGATAAGATCGTAGAATTAGACGATGAGCGTAGAGTAGCAATGATTAATAATCTGCTTGTCGCCATTGTCTCTGATCAAGGAACACAGCCGGTAATTAATACAGGATCACTTTATCAATAAGCAGGGCTAACTATGGCTAAGAAAAAAAACTTTCCATTACGCATCGACCCCGAGCTTTATGATATTTTGCAGCGATGGGCAAAAGACGAGTTCCGCAGTGTCAATAGCCATGTTGAATTCTTACTGAGAGAATCTGCTAAGCGGGCGGGAAGGCTTCCGAAAAAGCATGATAAGAAAATAGGAGAAGACTGAACCTATCAACTGAATTTCCAAATGAAAAGCCTTAAGAAATCATGAACTGCACCCTGTCAAGTAGACAGTAAAAAACAAAAAATCTATGCAACAGCCTGGCACCGTTGGGAATTCCCAACGGTGCCAGGCTGTTTAATTTCTCCTGGTAACGTTTCTTCAAGATAGAATTGGATAGATCGATCAATATCCTCATGAACTGAATTCTTAAGGCTTATTTTTAAGACACTTCCTCACCAGAACTGACCGCAGCTTCTGAATGGAATTGCTGATAGGACAAATAATGTTCCTTCGTAATCACGAATAAATCATACATTACTTCATTAGAATTTCCATTGATTCGTTTATACATGGATTCGTATAATTCGTTAGCAAAGATAACATAAGGAAGCTTCAAAACTGCTTTTAATGAACGAGGATTGCTTCTGCGTACCTTCATAAAGATACCGTCAATACCTTTGGTTGTAAAAAGTTCATGAAAGAAGGCATCCTTAGCTTGGCGATTATAACCTTTACCAAAATACGGCTTACCGATCCAAGTAGCTAAAAAGCCATAGTTATCTTCAATATCAAAAAGATTAATGGTGCCGATTGGCTGCTGGTATTCATCTAAAATGGTTCGTGAAATTAATTCACCCCGGTCTTCTGCTTCTATCGTTTGTTTTGTTAAAAAATAAAATTCATCAACGGTTGTTGCTTTGTGCCTGACAAATGGGAACACCTCAGGGTCAACCATAAGCTCAAATAGCATAGGTACTTCAAGTAAATCACGTATTTTCAGCATAAAAATACCCTCCTTTTTACAGGCAGGTATTCTTACATGCAAAATAAATGCAGCAAGTAAATCACCCACCCTCGAATTTTTATTTTAAAAGTAGCATTGAAACAAAAATTCGGGGTGGGAATCGAACCCACTAGAACCAGGAAACCCTGGTGGCGCACCATTTGCCTTCCCTATTTAATTACTCTTCTCTCTGTACAATGGAGACAGGTTATATATCAGCTCTTTTCGAATTCGTTTTAATAATTTTATTGTATGATTTTTTCAGTGAAATGCAAGTGTTTTTTGAATAAGAAAGCATAAAATTTGTGTGAGTTTATTTTATTCAAGTGCAGCTCTGTCCCATTTAAAACTAGAGGAAACGTACAAGAAGCAGAGAAAAATCATTACCACATAGAAATAAGAAAATATGAAAAAAACCACTTGATAAAGGAACGTTTGTTCGTTATACTGTATTTAGATATTCACCTCAGAAACTCACCTTATCATAAATAAAGGATGTGTTTTT
>NZ_VIYG01000059.1 GCF_009389585.1 Oceanobacillus sp. CFH 90083
ACACATGCAGATTGCGCTATTTGTGGGTCGTGAAAAATCGATCAATGCAGTTGATGTGGCTCGTAACAGTGACAATTTAGTATTTGTAGTTGCGCAAAAAGATTCGCTTACAGAAGAAATTGATCACGACAATTTATACCAGTACGGTACAGTCGCTAAGATTGTACAAGTAGTTAATCATGAAAATGATGAAAACTGCATTAAAGTACTTATTGAAGGCTTACATCGTTCTAAGTTGAAAAAAATTATCGATGAAGATAGTTATTTGACTGCCGAACATGAATTAAGTCCAATGACGATTAATGTAGATAAGGC
>NZ_VIYG01000060.1 GCF_009389585.1 Oceanobacillus sp. CFH 90083
TTGGGGGCTTCCCCCTGCGAGAGTAGGACGTCGCCAGGCGAAAGTATTCTCTTATTAAGTCCTTAAGGACAAGCGAATTACTTCTTTCTTTAATATTATGGATTATTCCACAGTAGCTCAGTGGTAGAGCAATCGGCTGTTAACCGATCGGTCGTAGGTTCGAATCCTACCTGTGGAGCCATATGGAGAGCTGTCCGAGAGGCCGAAGGAGCACGATTGGAAATCGTGTAAGCCGCTACCGCGGCTTCGAGGGTTCGAATCCCTCGCTCTCCGCCATTAAAACTTTTA
>NZ_VIYG01000007.1 GCF_009389585.1 Oceanobacillus sp. CFH 90083
ATTGTATCTTTCTATTTATCTATCGGCAATAACTATTCATTTATTTAATTATTTTTTATAAACATAGCTTCACTCTATGAAAAGACTATAACTATTAATTGAATTATAATTATTCCTTTGTGTAAGACTCTGACCCGAGAGGAGGCTCTCCTCACGGGTCAGAGTCTTTTATTCTAAATTATTCGTCTAAAGGCTTACTCTTGAAAGTTTGTACAGAAATGAAAGATGGTGAATAAAGTCTGAAATAAACAGCAAAAAGACAAAAAAGCCATCACAGATGAATGACCGATTAGGAAATTATAGGACATTGTGATTCCTAAGAAATAGTTTCCATGTATTTCTTGACAAAGATCCATTAATTAGCCACTTATCAATTGGAGACTTTTTGAACATCTATACTATCTAATAAATTTTCAAAGCTATATGCTGAACTATATTTATGTTTTAATTAAAACAGGCTACAACTCTATTCTACTTGGAAGTGTTTATTGAGATGTATGACATCCAATTGGAAGCAAATGGATAACGTTCGATTCCTAAAGTATATAACTTCTTAATATACATACTCTACTGTACTTATGCTACAATTACTCTATAAGTGTATATTTAAAAGTTACCTAATTAGAAGTACTGAGCTGAACCTAGGTAATCTTAAGACTGTTGTTACTCTTTTCACACATATAACGTATTTTTTACAGAATAGATATACTCCTAGGTCACCTACACGCAAAAAGTACTTTTAACTAAAGTGTCATTACTGCTTCGCTATTATGCGGTTATTTTTTGAACTTCTAAATATATAATAATAATTTATCAAATCGGAGGAATATACATGCTAATTGGTTATATGCATAACTATAATAAACCTACATCTTTAGTAAAGATTATATCATTTGTTGCTAAAGCAAAGGGTATAAATGTAGTTTATTTCAATTCAGGTGATATTGACTTAAATAGTGATAAGATTACTGGCTCTATATTAGTAGGAGATAGATGGAGAAAAACAGAAATAAAAATACCTTCTATTATTGATGTTAATGCTTTTGCTTTAAAACATGAGCCAGAAATTGCTCATTTAGCGAAGCATGCTTACTTAACAGACAATGGAAAGAACCGTTCAAAAGAATTTATTTATACTAGTTTACAAAAAGACCAAGAGTTAAGAAAACACTTTTCAAAAGAAAGAATGTATTCAAAAACAAATAATGGCGATCCATTTGATTGCAGAGTGCATTTAGAAAAAGATGGACAGGGGAAATGGCGAATTGCTAAAAATTACATTCGTATTGGATTAGGAGAAGATGCTATCGCAAATGTAAAAAAAGGGACAGGAATTGCTGAAGAGAAAGTATTTTTTCAAGCTAATTACCCAGATAAAGCTGAGGAAATAAATCAGAAATTAAAACAGTTAGGATTAACATTTGCAAAGAAAGTTGAAAAAATAAGAGGAATTGAGCTAGCAACCCTTGGGATTGACGTAGACATAGATGAAAATGAAAATTTATTTGTATCCAATATTAGTAGTGCACCAGCTCCTAGTTTATTATCTGCTGAAATTGCAATGCTAAGGTCAGATTATTATAAATTTCTTTTCAATAATAAGCGTTAATTTTTATAGAAAAAGCTTATCTGATTTATTTCATAAGAAGATTCAATAATTTTAAAACTCATATTCAAAACTTTTTAAGGAGCGATGTTACAAATGGAAGTTGGCCTGCTTAGACTTTTCAAACAACCAACATTTATGTCTAAATTTATTTCTTTAGTAGCAAAAGCTAAAGGTATCGATATTATTTACTTCCAAGTAGGAGATATTGATCAAGAAAACCATAAAATTAACGGGAAAATCTTAATTGATAATGAATGGGTGAATATAACTACTAATATCCCAAAAGTTATTGATGTTTCTGCTTTCTCTTTAAAACATAAAGAAGAAATCGCATATTTAAATAAACGTTCTGTTTTAACGGAAAATGGAAAAAAGCGAATGACTAAAGCTACTCTCCAAAAAAGATTACTCGAGGATGATCATTTTAAAAAATATATTATTCCATCCCAAGATTGTTCTTCATTTTCAGTAGTAGAAGAATATTTAAATTTATATAATACAGTTATTATTAAACCAGTTAGCGGTCAAAAGGGACAAGGAATTTATAAAGTAAATAAACAAAACGAAAATCAATATGAGCTTAGTTATCAGCAATCTAAGAAAATTGTTTCTTTAAAAGAATTAAATGAATTTTTTAATCAAGATATTATAAGTACCGGGAAAAAGCATTTAGTTCAAAAATTTATTAGCTCTACAACACCTGATGGCAGCCCTTTTGATATTCGAGTACACCTTGAAAAAAATAATAAGGGAGAATGGACCATCCCAAAAATGTTTGTACGTATTGGTCTTGGTCAAAAAGTAACTTCCAATATCAGCCAAGGTGGCGGAAGTTCAGATGCCAATATTTTCTTCCAGACATACTATAAAGAATTAACTGATGATATACTTGGACAGTTAGAACAATTAGGATATGATATTGCAGCAAAAATAGAAAAGTTAAGATCTACGGAACTAATGACAATGGGATTAGATGTTGGCATGGACACAAACGGTGATTTATATATTTTTGAAGTAAATAGTGCACCCGGTACAACAAGACTGAGATCCGATGTAGTTTTACTGCGAACTGATTATTATAAGTATTTATTATCAAAACAAGACCAGTTCTAATAATTAAATTCTATTTCCAAAATTAAGATTCATCATGAGTGTTCATAAAATAGCATTTATTGTATATGTGGGATATTATAAGTTGAAAGGCTGATGAATTGAAATGCCCTAGAGATTTAGTACGAGAATCTCGGGGGCATTTCTGTACATAATCGAAAAGTTGCGTTCAAGGTCAGAGAATTCATTGATGATATTAATTAGTGCAAAGATATGATTATGACCAGTTTTGTGTAAGAGTTAGGTTAAAATTATAAATTCGACTTATATAGAAACTTTTAAAGCAGTTGAATTCATCTCAAGTAGTTCAATTATAATGACTTAGGTGCATCAACATACGGTTACTGGAGTAAAAATTAAGCCTATTAATAAAAGGAAGGAGTCAATTATAAAGCTGAGTAAAACATTTTTGTAATTAGATGATTGTCCCTTATAGTTTCTTTGTAACATAATGAAATATAGAGGTAACAACGATGAAAAAGTATAATTTTATTTTTATGGCGCTAGGATTAGCCATTGTAATTATAACAACACTGCTAGCCACTGGAACTAACGAAAATGATAAGTACAAAAATTTTAAAGAGCTTCGTCAAAATGAGCGTCAAGACGAGGATTATAGTATTAGTTTAGAAAAAGGTAATCCTGATATTGTATTAATAGCAATTCATGGTGGAGGAATAGAACCTGGGACAACCGAATTAGCTGAACACTTAAGTTTAGCAGGCGAATATTCCTTCTATTCTTTCCAAGGAATAAAAGTAACAAATAATATGGATCTGCATATTACTTCAACTAATTTCGATGAGCCAAAAGCTTTAAACATGGTGTCCAACAGCATATATACACTATCTTTCCATGGGTACGGGAATGAAGAGAAGAAACACACATATATAGGAGGACTAGATGAAACTTTATCCAATTCAATTAAGAAAGAACTAAAAAATGCTGGTTTTTCAGTAAGTGATGCACCTAAAAGAATTAATGGAAAAACAAAGGAGAATATTGTTAATAAAAATAAACAAAAAAAAGGAGTTCAATTTGAAATAAGCACTGCTCAAAGGAAAGCTTTTTTTGAGAATGATGATTTCTCATCTAAAAATCGGGAAAACCAAACAGAAGAATTTTATAATTATATAGAAGCTATTCAAAAAGCTTTAAGTTCCAATTAGCATTCCCTAGATAACCTTCTAAAAAAGCAAATCCAACTGCCGAGCTTTCATTTTATCAATTAGTTTTTTAGAAACAATTATACAAACAATAAGGAATCTCACAGCCTTACTTATCAACTTTATAAATCTTCAGTGTTAAAATACATCTCCGTATTTTTGCCACTTAAAGATGGTTAAATAATAAAATTCATAAATGTTACTGTGAAGTTCCAAATAAAGAATTGTCTTATCTTCTAGTATTAACCCATTGTAAGATCAAATAACCAAGTAGCTATATAAGCACACCTCCTGTAAACTTGTCTCAAAACAAAGTAAACAGGAGGTTTTTAAATTGATTGTCCATTTAGGTGAAGCGAAAGGACTTTATATTATATGCGGGAAAAAAGACATATGGTATAGGATTGATTCGTTAGCTTATTAAATAGATGATAGTGTTATTTACTAATGTAACAACAAATATCATCTTTCATTTTATTTTTGTCTATAACCATTTCTGTGTTTTAATAAAAACTGATAGTAATCTGTACGTAACATTGCTACTTCTGCTTTTAAAAATGAAGGGTCCGGAGCACTGTTTGCTTCAAAGACATACAGATTTTCATCTGAAGTAATACCTACATCTAAACCTAGCGTTGCTAGTTCAATACCTCTTAATTGTTCAATCTTTTCTGCGATTTCTATACCTGCTTCGTTTATTTTTCTTAAAAGGTTTTCATATGAATCTGGATAATTCGATTTTAAAAATACTGGAGTATTTGAAAGCCCTCCGCCCTGATTAACATTTGAAATAACTTGTTGGCCTATTCCAATTCGTATATAACTTTTAGCGATCTCCCAATTACCCAAACCATTCTTTTCCAAATGGATTCTACAATCAAACGGATCTCCCTGAAGTGTTTTAGATTGAATACATTTCTGAATAACATGCTTTCTTTTACTTATTGTATTTGTATATAAATCTTTCAGCTCTGAACTAGATATTTTCTGCTGCTTTTTGTTATGTCCAATTAAGTAACTTCCATTATCGTTTTGCTTAATTTTATAAATCCCTTTCCCACGTTCACTATAGACTGGTTTAATAACCACCTCATCATATAAAGACAAGTACTTATCAATAATTTGTAAACTATTACAATTACTAGACGGGATCACATATTTCTTTAGTTTGTTATCTTTAACTAGTTCTTCTTGCAGATAATCTTTAGAAAGTCTTTTACTTCCATTTTCCGTTAAATATGCTTTTTCAGATAAATAATTAATAACTTCTTTATGTTTTAAGCAACTCGCACTAACATCAATAACATCAGGGATCCGACTATCTATTCTTTTCCATTTATTATCTATATATACTAGCCCTCTGATTTGATTTTTTTCAATATTAACATCTTTTGCATTAAAATATAAAAGATCTATATTTTTTGATTTAGCAACTGCTCGAATAATATTTGCCATAAATTTAGGACTTCTAAAATTCCGCATATATCCTACTAACATGTATCCTTCCTCCTGCTATGCTACTTAATGGTACTTGTATTAATAATTTAGTAGAAAATTCTTCAAAGAACCGATGGTTGTCGGTTCTTTGAAGAATTTTTCTTGTTTGTTGGCTTTTATGGACTTCAAGAATTAATATGAAAACCAAGCTTAATTGGAACTTCATTTTTTTGAATAGATTCTTCATATACCTCTTTTACAATAGATTTTTTAGATCCTCTTTTAACATACTTCACAAAATCATCTAATTTACTACGGTTATCACTTACTACAGTAATCTCAACTTTCCGATTGTTTACTAATTCGACAGAACCAATTAAATTTAAACGTAATGCTTGCTTCCGTATATAAGTAACATAGCCTACTTTTCTAACTTTGCCACTAACTACATATTTTTTAGTAAATAATTCATTTAATGGAGCATCAGCAATTACCAAATCATCTACAGCCCCGCTCGCTAGCGGCTCCAAAATGCTTTCATAGTCAAAATATAACAAAGATTTCTCATTTAGTTTTGATTTTGGAAAATAATAATCAATTACTGCTTTTCCAATGTCTCTCCCTTTGCCTTCCAAAGGATAAAAATGGAATCCTATTTCCGCAGTAGCATTAATTTCTAATACGACTCCCTTACTATTATCTTCAGGATTAACAATGATATCTACTCCACCATGGGGAATTGAAGGCAAAGCTTTAAAAGCGTTTACGGCAATTTCTTTTACTTCTGGTGATAACTCGTCTGTTGCATCCAAAGGGTCCCCGCCTGAAGATAAGTTACTCTTCTCTCTTAAAAATACTTGTTTCCCTTTTTCTGGAACACTTTGAAGGTCATACCCCTCTCTATCAATCATATATTTAACTTCATAATCTACTTTGATAGGTTTGATTTTCAAATAAGGATTGGACTTTCTTTGTTCGTTCTTTATTTCAATTAGCTTCTCAATAGTATTAATCCCATCGCCAATAATATTAGCTGGGACACGATAAGTAGCTCCAATCACTTGATCTCCCACTACATAAATTCTATACTCTTTTCCATAGTAATGCTTTTCAACCAAGTACTCCTTATATTTAAATTGAGACCTTAATTCTTTTAAAATTCCTTCCAATTCCTTTTTACTATTAATATTAGTATATACGCCTCTTCCCATACTTCCATTTATCGGTTTTATAATAACTGGAAAACCGACTTCTTGAGCATATGCTAAAATTTCTTCATCGTTACTTATTACTTCTCCAAGTGGAGTAGGAACATTATTATTTCTTAAATAATTTTTAGTTTTTTCTTTATTTCCACATATCTTTACTGCTTCGTTTGCTACTTTATCTCCTCTAGATCTAAAAAAGAAATGGGTATGTTGTCCATCACTCAATGAAAAGACAACCCCATTAGACCCGCCACTAACTTTTTGCAGTTTACAAGCATTAGACTCATCTTTATACCACTTTAACTTTAGGCCCCTTCTCCAACCTTCTAAAGCTATTAAATACGAGCATAATCTAAAGCCACTTATATCTGATGCTACATTCATATCTATATTTGGAAGAAAAACAACCTTGTTATCCATAAATAATAATTCTCCTTTTATTTAAACGAAATGATAGATTTATTATAACTCATTAATCTAAATTACTGCTATTATTTAAAGATTTTTTGAATCATATTTAAATATCAAAAATCAAATTAGTCTAAATATCTTTCTTACTCAAATGATTTTGACATAATTTATACTAAATTATCTGCTAATTACTATTTATCCTTCACCCTTGCCCCAATCTTCCTTACAGACTCCGTAACCTTCCAAGAAGTACTATTCAAGATATGCTTTACATCCTTCTCCGCTCTATCTTTTTTCTTTCTAAGAGCTGTTAAGTCTTTATCCATCCGTTTTAAAGCATGCTGCACAGATTTCACGTTATTGGTATTATACTGTTCGGCAATTTCAAATCCTACCGTGACAAACCCTTCATATTCCTCTTCCTTGATCCGGGTTACTTCTGATCCTTGCGGGTAGCCTTTGATGGTTTCTTTAAAATCTTCTACTGTTTTATGGTCCGTTCCGGCAACAACGACTTCAATTTCATCAAATACAACACTCTTCACATAACCATGCAGGTTGTTAGCAAGAGCTTGTTTCTTCAACCACTTATGATAGTTGTATCGCTGCACATTTCCATTTACGATATATTTGTGGATATAGAGCTTTCCAATTGGTGCCGGAGCAACCTCTACTTCCAGTGCTGCTCTGTTTTCGAGAGGCTCTAAAACATTGATTAAATCAAAGGAAACTCTTGATTTTGTTGTATCGACGCGTCCTTTCGTTTCCGGGAAATAATAATCTACAATCGCTTTTGGTATATCTCTTGCTTTCCCTTCAATCGGGAACAGAGCTCCGCCAATTTGGGCAGTTGGGTTCAACTCAATTACAACTGCTTCGCCTTTTACATCACTGCGGTCATTGACAATAATATCTACTCCGCCATGCGGGAAGTTGTCTACTGCTTTTAAAGCATCAATAGCGATTTTCTTATACTCTTCCGGTAATGTATCTGTTACATCAACAGGGTCGCCGCCTGAGGAAACATTCGTTTTTTCCCTTAAGTAGATCACTTTTCCCTTTTCTGGAATGCTCTCCAGCGTATAGCCTGCTTCCTGAATAAATTCAAGAATCTCGACATCCATATGAATCAGACAGCTGTTAAGACGTGCGTTCTTTCTGCGGACAGCGTTCTTGATATCGATTAATTCCTCAATAGTATGCTCACCATCGCCCATAATGTTCGCCGGCACACGGTTATACGCTGCAATAACCTCATCGCCCACCACATAAACACGATATTCCTTCCCGCTTACATATTGCTCTAACACAACTTCTTCATATTCTAATTCCCGGCGTACATAATGAATCGCCTTTAGTAATTGTTCATGGTTTTTAATATTGGTTACTACACCATTTCCCAAGCTGGCATTGGTTGGTTTTAAAACTAACGGGAAACCGATTGTATCTGCAAAGGCTATAATCTCTTCATTTGTTGCATCTGCTTCAAAGCCTTTTCCTTTAGGTACAGGTACACCTGCATTGCTGAGATAGATTTTGGTATCGTCTTTCTCTGATCCGATTTCTACTGCTTCACTGGAAACGAGGTCTCCTCTTGTTCGAAAGAAGTAATGTGTCTGCTTCTCTGAAGTCAATGAAAATAAACGTCCAGGCGGGTTCACTCCAAAAATAATCATATTCTTAAAGTACTCGGAATCCTTCGTGTACCATTTTAGCTTGAGACCTCTTCGCCATCCTTCTAATGCAACAGCAAATGCATCCAGACGTGTCTTCCTCGCATTTCTTACAATGTCATTATTCAGATGTGGAAGACTTATCCCTAACTGATTGTCTTTCATATTCATATCCTCCTGTTAGCTTCTTTCATCGCATCATTATCCCTTAAACTTCTTGAAGATAGAGCCCACTCCCCGGATTGGTGAAGTTACCCTCCAAGAAAGGCTTTTGTAGTACTTTCTCCGCCTTACTTCTGCTTTTTTTAATGCCAGTTCTGTTTCTTCTAATTCACGCTTGTACCATTTTAATTCTTCCACCTGGGTTTTTAAATCCGTTTTTATTTCAAAGCCGACCTTAATTGCCTCGTCCACATCTTCTTCTAAAACTTCCATCACGGTTGCTCGTTCTTCATCTTCCCAAATACCGTTTTTAAAATCCTCTACCATTTCTGAATCTGTGCCGCCAACAACGATTTCAATATCGCCGATTTCCTTTGTCATGATATATCCATGTAATTCACGTTCGAATGCCTGCTTGCGAAGCCCGCGATGATAGCCAAGATCTAATACATCCCCAATGACAATATATTTCTTCATATAGATCTTTTGCTGCGGACATGGTGTGACGGTCGTTACGGTTGCATCCCGATTTTGAAGCGGGTCCAGAACATCATGAAAGTCAAAGAACGTATTAATTTGCGCAACATCATTCCCTTTTGTTTCCGGGAAATAAAAATCAATGATTGCTTTAGGAATATCTCTTGATTTTCCCTTCATTGGATATAACAATCCGCCCAGCTGTGCCGTAGGGTTCAGCTCTAATACATAGGCTTTATTATCGGTCTCATTGATCATTATATCAACTGCTCCATGTGTCAGACCTTCGATAGAGCGTAAAGCCTTCACGGCTGTATCTTTTACTTCTTGTGACAGGCTGTCTAAAACATCAATGGGATCACCGCCAAGTGAGATGTTTCCTTTGAAATTTAAAAGAATGTGTTCCTCTTTTTCAGGAACAGATGAAAGTGTATGCCCATCTTTGCCAATAAAGTCTGTTAATTCATCGTCTACAATAATTGGACAGCTCACTAAACGCGGATTTTTTTCCCGCTCTGCATTTTTTAATTCAATCAGCTGTTCAATCGTATGTACACCGTCGCCCACCACATTCGGCGGCTGGCGGTGCATTGCTCCGACAACTTCATCATCCACAACATACAGACGATAATCTTTGCCTTTCAGATATTGCTCCATAATAATGTCATCTGCTGTTCCCAGCTCTTTTATATAGTCATAGCATACTTCTAATTCTTCCGTACTTGTAATATTTACAAAAACGCCGCGGCCAAAGCTGCCGTCTTTTGGCTTCAGTACCACTGGAAAGCCAAGCTTTTTCCCATATTCTATAATTTCTTCTTTTTCATTTTCAGCGGTAAATACTTTTCCATGTGGTACTGCTATATCATGTTCACTTAAATGCTGTTTCGTATTCCCTTTATCTTTTCCAATAAAGACAGCTTCATTGGTTACCTTATCTCCTCTGGAACGGAAGAAATAATGCGTCCTGCTATCTGAACTTAATGAAAATAATTGTCCAGGTCTGTCTGTAAACCATGTAACCATTTCACTGAATTTCTCTGAATTTTCGACGTGCCATCTTAATTTCAGACCTCTGCGCCAGCCTTCCAGCGCAATTACGTATGCATCCAATAAACTTCCGTGTACATCAGAAATAACTTCTGATGACAAATGCGATAGCCACTCAGCATTATTCTCACTCATGCCTGTTCCTCCTGATTGCCCATTTTAGTTCGTTATTTTATGCTTCTTTAAATATCTCAAAAGATTTCCCTTGAAGCAAGTCTTTATCTAATTTCCCCTGAGCCTCGATAAATAAATTTCCTAAATACGTATCTATATCATCATTAAATTCGTCATAGTTTCCTGGTTTTGGCGTAAATTCTCCAAAAATAAGCCCTTCTTCAGATCGTAAAAAATCGATTCGCATAAATGGACTGGGAATCAGACTGCTGATTCTCTCTGCCATTTCAATTTCTTCCTTGGAGACACCTTTTCCTTGAAAGGCTTTATCATCATATTTTCCTGTCTGTATCCGTTCTCCCCATTCATTCCACCAGCAGTATTTTATCTCCGGGGTTCGGATAATTTCCAGTATCACGCCTACTTTGCCATAAAAACAGTAAAATTTCACATCGCGTGCCGAAACTTTATTGGCGGTATCCTCCAGGATTAATTCCTCGATGTGCCAAGCATCCTGCCCGACTTTATTTTCCTGCAAATCTTTCTCCATGCGATGCTTTAATAAAGACCAGCCAGATAACTGTTCTCCTGTCTTAACGCTTATTATATCATTAGATGCATAGACAATGTAAACTCCACGTCCACCAGCACCATCCACAGGCTTGATAACGATATTTTCTTGCTCCGGCAATGTTTCTATCGTATATACGGCCTCGGAGCTTCCAGGGATCCGTATCGCTTGCTTTTCCATAAATCGATAGGCTGTTTGCTTATCATCTAATTCGTATTCTGGAAGGGTTCCTAAAAGCTGATATTGTCTGATACGCATATTCATGCAGATGCGATAGGAAGCAACATCTGCCAGGCTGACAGGCTCTTCTGTGAGTCCTGCCCGGATCATAAACTCTGAAGCATGTTCTTTTGCACCAGCTAATACTTTGGTGAAAACCCGCTGCTTGAATGCTGGTTCTTCCTGTCCGAATTGACGTGCAGCTGCCTCAAGCAAATTTCGAAAATTATGGTCTGCTGCTTTCTTTTGCGCGATGCGTTTATCCAGCTCTGCAATGATTTTGCCTGTATCCTTCTTCTCCCTGATATATCTCCAAAGCGTATCATAATCAAATTGTTCCAAGGCCTTCTCTGCTTCAAATAACTGTTCCTTTAACAAAACATTTTCTGATTGGCAGTGCAGGAGCTGCTCCTCTAAATAATCGATATAATTGTCTTTTTCTTTCCCGGTAGGAAGGAGCTTACGAATAGAGGCTGTCTTTTTGTACGTATTGCTTTTGATAATTTTTTTCATTTGTTTATCTGTTTTTGCAATACTTGCCTTTGTATAATCTAATTGCGCTTCTTTTTCAATCAGCTGATCAATTAATTTTTCATAAGTTTTATCCTCTGGCATCTTCATATCCTCCTTCCTCACGTCTGCTTTTGATAACAAAATTGTCTTTTAGCATATGGATAAATGGCTGCTCCTTATTGGTCCAATTGGATGCTGCCACGGAATAATAACGGATGGTATGGCTTTGTTCTTCAATTAATTGCTCCCTGATTTCAGGATTTGCAGGATACCAGACTGCTGCTGTTCCTATATAGCGATGCAGTCTCATGGCACATTGGCGCATGTTGTAGGCTTGATTCTGTTTTTTCGGTACTTTATTTATAATTACCTTTGCTGCGGTTGTACGCAATTCCGGCAGGTAGCGCTGCTTATCTTGGAAGATAAGCGGGTTTTTAATAATGGTGAGCTGTGCTTCTGCTTTCTCTCCATAGACAAGCATCTTTACATACTCCCCATCCAGATGATCTCTTACTTTCTGGTGAATAAGCTTGGATTGTTTTAAATCATATATCCCCCGCTGAATCAGACCAATGGTCAGCCCTTCTTCCTTCAACAATTTGATTTCCTTCCATATCCCACTGTCATATTGACGAAAATCTGCTATATAAGCTACATCGACCGAATGCAGGGAATTTTTTTCGAGCATCGGCTTTGGCACAGGAAATCTGCGCTCTTGCTGATATGGAAAGTATAAATTGCCTGCCTGCTGATGCATTCGGTTATGCGCCTCTGCATATTCCTTACGTGCTCCCATGAGAAAGCCATTATAGCCAAAGGAGGAATTGCCCGTTAATGACCCTGACGATTGCATCGGGAAGGAAAGTGGTCCTGTCGGTAAATCCTTCACCAGTTCTCTGCCAAAGGTAAGTGCCAGCCGTTTTTTAAATTCACTATCTGCAGCAAAACGTACCTCATCCCAAAAACCGACCTTCTCTAAAACTGGGAGTCTACGAAACATAATGGACGACATATTGGAAAAAATATATTTCCCGGGCATTCCTCTGCGGTACAAATATAAATCCTCTGTCAGCCTTGCATGCTCCGATGTATTGGCGATAACGGATGGATTGTCGATTAGATGGCGTGCCTGGATTTCTATTTTTTGCGGGTGGGACCAGTCATCGGCATCGTTAATAGTCACAAATTCTCCCGTTGCCTGGTTAAGTGCTATATTTCTGGCTACATATGGTCCAGCGTTCGTTTCTGCTTGCAGCAGCTTAATCCGGTCATCCTGCTGTATCCATTCTTTGACAACTGCTGCCGTATGATCAGGGCTGCAATCATCTACAACAATGATTTCAAGGTTTGACCAGGTCTGTTTTGTTAACGATCTTAATGCAACAGAAATGCCCGATTCCGAATTGTATGCCGGAATGATAACCGTTATTTTCGGCTGTTCATTCTGCTCCTTTTTTATCTGAATCGGGTTGGTGTCTAATTTATCATAAAGATGCATGCCAGTAATTGCATCATTGACATAAAGCGGCTCCAGCTGATAAGCATGCAGCACCTCATTGATCCAAAACAGACGGTCATCCTGCTCTGGACACAGGTTGGCAAGTGCCAGCAATAAATCAGCGTGCTGCTCTTGTTTGAGCGCTTCTTTAATCAGCTGCATCCCTTCTGCATGACGTCCCAATACTTTATAAGCTTCGGCAAGCAGAATAATCATGCGACGGCGCAAATCTATATTTTGCTCCTCATCCAGTGCCATTTCTAAATAAATAATCGCCTGTTCTGCACTGTTTGGCGTCTGTTTATTGGCAAACCAAAGCCCTAGCTCCCATGCAGCTGCCTTGATAAGATATTTATTATTGGAATGGTATAAGATATCCTGTAAATCGCTTAAGGCACGTTCTTCAAAACCGAGATCATATAAATAATTTTTAATTTGCTTTAACTGATTGCTGGCATCCTTTTGTTTATAAGATGTACTATAGAGTTTTTTTATATTTCTTCGCCCCGCAGCATAGGAAGGAATCGCTTTCGCCAACGAAATACTGCTTTTTTTCCAGCTGGCTGCTTTCTGCTTCAATGCTTCAGCATATAAAAAGGCAGACTTATAGCTGCTATAAGTCTCCTTTAATGCTGCTGCTTCTTTTCTTTTTGCAGTGAGCTCTTCTTCTACGTGCTGAAGACGTGTATGAAGCTCCGTTTTATTAATTGGTTGTTTCATGTTCAAGACAACTCTTTTCCCATAGACGGTTTACGTATGCTTGCTCTATATTAGATGCCGAAATCGTATTTTCGATTTGCTGTTGTATCTGTTCATTAGCAACAACCCATACGCCCAGCTGATCAAAATAATTGTCGATATGCTTTGCTGCGTTGTTTAGATCTGCCTGGCTGTCCGGTATTTCTGTCAGCACAACTGTCAGCTGCTTCGTCGTCAAATTGGGCACATACTTTTGTTGGTACTGATAAACGGTCGGCTTGATACAGACTGTCTTTTCAGCAGCAATTTTTTCTCCGTACACAAGCATTTGCAGACGATCCCCATCTAATTTTTGACGAATATCTTCCTCTATTTTTTTCGGCGACGTAAAATCATACGCGTTGATTTGCAGCAGTCCAATTCGTTGTGCTTGTGTTTGCAGGCAATCATTCCATACTTGCCAATCTGCTTCATTAAAAGCACGAAAATCACTGGCAATGACCAGATCAAAATTCCGGACACCGTCAGCTTTTTCTTCCTTGACCGGCCACATTGGTTCCGGTACTGGATATGGCCGTACTGTCATCGGATAAGCATAACGGACATCCTCGCCCCTCAGGTGATGGTTCTCTAATGATTCAACATACTCTTTACGCACGCCCATAAAAAAGCCATTATAGCCAAATGCCGAGCTTCCTGTTAAGGATGTGACGGCTTGTCTCGGCAGGGATAAAGGGCCAGAGGCTAGATCGACGTAAGCCCGTGCGCCAAAGGTTTTTAACAAACGGCGTTTAAACTCACCATCTGCTGCAAACCTCACACTATCCCAGAACCCGACTTTTTCCAGGACAGGCT
This sequence comes from Oceanobacillus sp. CFH 90083, assembly GCF_009389585.1. Classification (GTDB taxonomy): domain Bacteria; phylum Bacillota; class Bacilli; order Bacillales; family Amphibacillaceae; genus Oceanobacillus. Next base: position 14,773 of record NZ_VIYG01000007.1, read on the forward strand.
GTCTGCGGAACATAATGGAGGACATATTCGGGAAAATATACTTCCCTGGTGTTCCCCGGCGGTAAAGCTTCATATCTTCAGTGATCCTTGCATGCTCAGAGGTGTTGGCAATGACATCTTTATGCGCTAATAGATGCTGCACCTGAATCTCTAATTTGGAAGCATGCGACCAGTCATCGGAATCATTGACTGTAACAAATTCTCCAGCCGCTGCCTCTAAGGCAATATTCCGTGCAATATACGGCCCGCTGTTTTGCGGTGTCTGCAATACTTTTATCCGGCTGTCCTGTGCTGCATATTCCTGCACAATTTCTAAAGTATTGTCCGGACTATGGTCATCAACAATAATCAATTCGATGTTCTGCCATGTCTGTTCCAGAATCGATTCAACCGCTACCCTGATCCCATCCCCGGCATTATAGGCAGGAATAATTACAGAGATAAGCGGTCCATCCTTAATATCTTCATGTGTTTTTATCGTATGGAGTCCGTCATATTGACCTGTTTCATCAGTGGCAATGTGATCCAGGTGGTAGAGAGAAAAAGCTTTATTGATATAGACAAATCGATCCTTGATATCTGCTTCCAGATTTGCTAATGCAAGGTAAATATCTGCGTGCTCTGCTGCTTTTAAAGCATGCTGTAAAACTTGTCCGGCTTTTTCACGCTCGCCGATCTCAGCAAGAAGTTCCGCTTTGATAATCGCAATCCGGCGCTGCTGATCAGGCTGGACTTCTCCCTCTTCTGCAAGCGGAAGATACTTCAAAGCAATGGCAGCATCCTTTTCATTATATTGATTCGCATGCCAAAGCACCTTTTCCCAGGCTGCTGTTCTTTTTAAGGACGGATCATTTGTCTCCTCTATATAGGCTTCTAAATCTGCTAATCCTTTTTCAATAAAGCCCAGATTATATAAATGGTACTTTATTTGTTTCAGACACTGTCTCTCTGCTTCCTTCTTTCCGAGCAAAATACGTTTAATCGTATCCTTTTGCCGGGTGCTTAATATATTTAAGAGATATTTCCGCTGTTTTTCACCCAAGACCGAGTAGATAAACCAATCTACCGGTTCTGCCACTATTTTTTTGATAACTCCTGCCATTATGACACCACCATTTTTTCTCAATACGTTGAAGATTTAATTCATATTAAGGCACTTCTTGCCATCACTATGGAAAAACACTACGCTGGTTATCGTTTCTAGTTACGTATTATTTTACATTATTAAAAGAATTACTTTATCAAATTATTGGCTGCTTTATTTTTGTTCTACGTTTTTTATTTTTGCCGCATTCGCTTTAACCGGCTGTTTTGCATTTACTATTCCAGTGTTTTTCTTTACCGTTTTTTTCTGGACGCCCATTGCTTCACGATATTTTGCAACTGCCTCTTCGGCGGTCCCATCAAATTTAACCTGTCCCTGCTCCATCCAGATGCCTCTGGTACATACTTTTTCAACAAATCCCATACTATGCGAAACGATGATTACTGCTTTAGCGTGATCCATCATCTCTTGAATACGGACACTTGCTTTTTCCTGAAAGGCAAGATCTCCTGTTGACAGTGCCTCGTCGACAATAAAGACATCCGGCTTTAAAATGGCTGCAATACTAAAGCCAAGCCGTGATTTCATCCCTGCTGAATAGTGCTTTACCGGCTTATCAATTGCTTTTTTTATACCGGAGAATTCAATAATCTCATCATATTTTTCATCAACACGTTCCTTGGGAATCCCTAACAGCATCGCATTTAGATAGATATTGTCTGTTCCCGTTAATTGCGCGTTGAAGCCTGTTCCATAGCCTAGCAAAGAAGATGTCTGACCATTTACTGTAAGGGTTCCTTCATCTGGCTTCAATATATTTGTAATGGCTTTACAGAGTGTACTTTTACCCGCACCATTATGCCCGATAATCCCGACAACTTCTCCTTCTTTAATATCAAAGCTGACATTTCTTAATGCCCAGTAATCCTCTTTTTTATTTTGAAGTTTAAATGAGACGCCGACATTCTCTGCTGTTACAATCGATTTTTTACCAACGTTTGTTTCTGTCTTGGTGACATTTAAACTGCGCTTCTGCCGTTTTTGCCGTGCAACTGGTGGAACCGTTTCTTTATAATGCTCAATAACTGTCTTGGGGTCGCCAATTTCTTTAACATGACCATTGTCCAGCCAGATTAACCGGTCACAGTTTTTCTGAGCATAGCGTAAACTATGCGTGACGATAATAACAATCTTGGCATTGGCAACCAGCTGCTTCAGCTTCTCTGCCGCTTTACGCCCAAATTTCACATCTCCTGTATTCAACGCTTCATCCAAAATAAGAACTTCCGGCTGCAGATGTGATGCGACACTGAAGCCAAGCCGCGCCTTCATCCCGCTGGAATAATATTTCATCGGCTGATCAAAGAACTGGCCAATTTCCGAGAATGCATGAATATCCTCAATGTAATCATGAATAAGCTGCTTATTAATGCCAAGCATCATTCCATTTAAATAGACATTTTCTCTTCCTGTCAGCTCTTTATTAAAGCCCATCCCAAAGGAGAAAAGTGCCGTGACATTACCATCGACGTGCATTGTTCCCTGATCCTGTTCAAGAATGCCGGTAATAATCTTGCTCAACGTCGTTTTCCCGGCGCCATTCGAGCCGATAATCCCTAAAATCTCACCCTGATAGCCAGAAAAAGTAATATCCTTTAACGGCCATACTTTTTCTGCTTTTTTCCGCTTTTCCTTCTTCCGGAAAAGGTTAATGATGGTTGATTTTAAATCATCCGCATGCCGGTTATCATGAAAGGATACGGCTACATTTTTCGAAACGACAACCTCTTCTTTAGACTGTTTTTCGATTTTTTCATTATCATGATTTGACATAATAAAACCTCTTTTATCGCACGATAGCTCATCAGCTGAAGCCTGCAGAACATGCTTCAGCATTTTGTGAAAGCCCCTCCCTAAAAATCAGAGGACAGCATTATAATGAGCTATATGCTTAATTCATTCCATCATACTGTGCGTGATGGATTATAATGCTTTAATAATCTTATGCTCATTTTTACTATAATAATAAATCATATAGACACTGATTGCTAAGCTGGCAACGAAAATAATGCCTAACCCGAGAAAGTCTGGTGTTTTATGATACATTAGAATATCACGGTAGGATGTTACCATAATAGCTATCGGGTTAACATCAACAAAGAAGCTATATTCAGGCGGTAAACGGCCGCCTTCCCAAATAATTGGTGATGCGTAGAAAAAGAGCCTTGTCACATAGCTGAGTAAATTATCAATATCACGAACGAATACTGTAATATAGCCTAATACAAGACCCAGCATCAATTGGAACGTCAGCTGTATTAAAATAAGAGCCGGTAAATAGATAACATGCCAATCCGGAAAAACGCCGTAAGCTAACAAAAACAGCGCAATAACAATTAAGCCAAATCCAAAATTAAATAATTGCGTCATCGTAAAAGATATTGGAAATAATGATTTTGGCAGGTATACCTGATTAATTATCGAACTGTATCTTAAAATTGATTTGGATGAGGAATTCATGCTTGTCGATACCCATCTCCAAACAACTAAACCAATAACTAGGAATAATCCATAATTCTCTTCTCCACGCTGTAAGATAATAACGACTAAGAAATAAAATACGAGTACGTTTAGTAGCGGATCAAGCAGCCACCAGAAATAACCGAGATAGCTGTTTCGGTGCTCCGCCTTGAGTCCGGATTTCACGAGATAGAACAGTAAATCCTTTCTCCGTAAAATCTCTTGTATATAGTTTTTCATTATAATTTGACACCGCCTAATTATTTCAACACTTTCTATCGTGGACATACTTATGATTGTCCTTTCGGGAAAGTGATTTTTTCAATCCTATCTTGCTCCGGCTTCCTTATTAAAAGGTTTCCTGAGCTTAGTTGCTATTATACACTAAAATAATGTTGTTTTATAAAAATAGTATAAGTTGAATTAAAGGATTTCACTTATTCTGTTTGTGCAAGGAGTCATGTAGCTTTCCGGCAACCGCTCTGGCAAAACACTACGCTAGTGAATGCTTTTACTATCTATCCTGAAATATCAACTTTTTTAATCTGTTTTATAATATATATTTAATATCCCCTACTTCTTCGCATTCCATTTTAATAAGTCCCCGAGAGAACGGGTTACGTAATGCGAGAAATAATATACTGCTTTGGGAAGGTTTTGCTGCTCTACTTCCCGGAATACATCCCAATTTCTTTTTGCTGCTTTCCATTTATTGCTGGAAATCGAGTTGCCGACTAATCGATATCTTGCTAATACTTCTGGTAGCCCATAAGCAAAATGACCATGTCTGGTGATTTCCAGCCAGAAAGCATAGTCCTGTCTGGTACGGATATTTACCATCCGCCGTTCGCCTATTCTTTCACGATCCAGCATCACCGTCAGGCATCCGATGACACAGCGCTTCATTAAATCTTCATACATTACGGTTGCAGGAGCTGTGCTGATTGCACCGGTATCTGTACCGTCTTCATTCATACGTACATATTGTGTGAAGGAAAAGGCGACCCCATTATCCTGCATAAATGCAAGTTGTTTTTCTAATTTTTCGGGCAGCCATAGATCGTCGCTGTCTAAAAAGGCAAGATAGCGCCCCTTAGACTGATTCATTGCTGTGTTACGTGTTATTGCCGATCCTTGATTTTCTTCCAAAACCGTTAAGTGAATACGACCATCTTTTTCGGCATAGCTTTTTACAATTTCTGCCGTACGATCTGTCGAGCAGTCATCAACAATAATCATTTCCCACTCCGAAAAAGTCTGTGCCTGTACCGATTCGATCGTTTCAGCAATAAATCGTTCGGAGTTATAGGTTGGCGTAATTACAGAGATTGTCGGTTTTTTATCTCCCAAATCATTCACCTACTTCATTTCGTCCTATTCATTCAATAAGCGCTGATAAATAGTAATCAGTTTTTCTTCTTCTGTTCCCCAATTCAGTTGTTTCTGGACAGCTTTTTTCCCGTTTTCGCCCATTTGTCTGGCAGCTTCCGGGTTATTTCTTAAATAATCCAATGCCTGCTTTATTTCCTGATCATTATGCGGGTCTACGGTGATACCACATTGATGCTTATCAATAAAGTTCTTCCAGACAGGAAAATTCGAACAAATAATTGGAATACCGGCATTCATATACTCAAAGAACTTCGTTAATTCTTTCTTCATATAATGCTCTGTTTCCGGAAAAATCGCAACCCCTGCTAACCAATTATGATTCAAATAAGCCTGTTCAATTTCTTCCTTGGGAATATATTGATTCACACCTTTAATATGAACCCGGTCTGATTGCTCTTTGGCAATCCGATAAATTTCATCTGCAAATTCCGTTGAGCATTTACCGATATAATTCATCGTAATATTCTCATCTATTAAAGGCAATTTTGCATGCAGAAATGCACCACGCACATCTGTTACATTGCCTGTATAAATTAATTTATCTTCTATTATCCCTTCACGCTGATGCTCTAAAAATGCGGTATTTACCATTGGATAATTTAAAATGCATTCTCCATCCGGATAAATATCCTTGTAATATTTCTCAGCAAGGATTAATTCCATCCTTTTTGCGAAAAACTGTTCCATTTTCTTATATGCCTTCGCAACCAATCTTCGGATAGGTTGCGGTAAATATTCTTTTTGCAGCATGCTTGTGATGTAGTCTTCATGAATATCATAAATCACATGATTCCGGCTGTTTTTAAGCAGCCATCCGATTGGCAGCAGTTCCGGGTCATGAAAATGATACACATCGGCATTTAGTTTTTTTGCCTGTTTATAAAGCGTCCAGGCACCCTTGGTCATGCGCTCCCATCTGCTTGTATAATCCTTGATGACAATATGCTTAATGCCACTTTCCTTATCTATACCCGCTTCCGTTTCCTTGGCAATCAGGTATACGTCGAATCCAGCTTTTTTTAATGATTTACATTCCTTATGATAAATTCTCGGATCATGAGGATGATGCACTGTTGTTAAATGAACAACACGTTTTTTTTCATTCATCGGAGCTGTCCTCTCTATTTATTATTCATCATTATTGGTCAATCGTTTGATTAAAGAGCTTCTCATATTCTTTGACGATCTTATCTGCACGGAAGGATACGGCTCGCTCCCATCCTTTTTCCGTTACCTGGCTTCTTTTTTCGTCATCCCAATTTAGGACATCTTCCATTCGTGCAGCAAGTGCATCTGGGTCTCCAACTGGTGTCACCACACCATATTTACCGTTGTCCAGAACTTCTGCAGCACCCGGTCTGGCATCAGTGGAGATAATAGGAATTCTGGTGGCTAGCGCCTCTGTCAGCACATGCCCAAATCCTTCTCTTTTTGAGGATAATACGAAAATGTCCGCCTTATTAAAATAAGCATATGGATTTTCCTGAAAGCCTACAAAAAATACATTTCCCTCTAAATTTAATGCTTTTACTTGTTTTTTCAGCTTTTGTTCAAGCTCTCCCTCACCAAGAATAACAAGGTTGGCCGGGATGTTCTTGTTTAATTTCGCAAAAGCACTGATTAACGTCGCCTGGTCTTTATCATCTACCAGACGCCCTGCTGTAATAATCACTTTTTTTCCGGGGGTAAATATAGATTGATGCTCCTCGGCAATTTTGCCTTGCTTCTTCATCGCTTCTATATTTCCTACATCGACCGGGTTATAGATAACCTCTATTTTTTTGGGATTTACTTTGTAGTTGTGAATGATATTTTGTCTTACTCCTTCAGACAGGGCAACGACTTTTTTAGAGAATCGATAAGCTAATCCATATAATTTCAATTTTGCATTAAACTTTCCTTCTGTTCCTAATAACGCTGCTTCCCGAACAATATTTTTCGCGTTATGACCGGATAACAGTCTTGCTGCAATCGCAATGAGGTTATAGTTAGGGATGGTACTGAATATAATGTCGGGCTTTTCCTTTTTAATTATTTTGGAAAAGGGGATAATCCCCGAGCGCAGTCTTCTGGTCGGCAGCTTGATAAAGGAGATTTCTTTTTTTAAGTATTTTTCATAATCTCCATCATAATTCAAAGTAATTAATGTCGGCTCAAACTGCTCTAAATCGATGTTATTTAATAGATTGAGCATCGTTCTCGCCGCACCGCCAGACCCCAGCTGATATATAAAGAAAAATATTTTTTTCTTCTCCCCCATGATTTTCATTCCTCTGCAAAGTAATTTGTCGATATTTTACCCAGAAGCATTATAACATAGGGGTAAGGATAAATAAATTTTCGACAGTGACTATTTTATGAAAAAAAGCTTGCTGGCGCTTGTTGAAATAATAAAAATGAAACAAAGGAATGAAGGGCTTTGTTTCATTAGAAGTGATGGCTTATGGAGTTTGTAAATTTAGATCTATTGTTCTTAACTTTATTTTCAATGGTTAATCTAACTTGATTAATCACTCATTTTTTTGATTTTCAAACAAGAATGCAGACCTCTGTCCAGTCTGCCTCCTCTTCTTATTGTTCTTCCTCTATTTTCGCTTTCATATACTTCAGCACACTCGCTTTTAAATCCGGTCTTTCCAGGGCAAAGTCAATCGTTGCTTCAATAAAGCCAAATTTGTTGCCTACGTCGTAACGCTTGCCTTCAAAGTTATATGCAACAATCTCCTGCGTCTGATTAAGTTGCTTTAATGCATCTGTCAGTTGAATTTCATTATCCTTGCCAGGTGCAAGTGTTTCTAAAATCGGGAAGATTTCCGGTGTCAAAATATATCTGCCCATAATAGCCAGGTTGGACGGGGCCTCTCCTGCGTTCGGTTTTTCAACAAGATCATGTACAAAACTGGTTCTGCCTGCCATTTCATCCTTGTTTTCAGGATCAATGATTCCGTATTTTGATACATTTTCCCATGGAACGGAATGAGCTCCAATTACAGCTGTGTGGTGCTCCTCATAAACATCAATCAGCTGCTTTAAACATGGCTTTTCTGATACAACAATATCATCACCAAGTAAGACAGCAAACGGATCATTTCCAATAAATGTACTTGCACAGCCAATCGCATGCCCGAGACCAAGCGGTTCTTTTTGGCGGATATAATGAATGTTTGCTAGTTTAGAGATGCTTCTGACCTCTTCTAATGTTTTCAGATCCTGTTTCTGCTCTAATTTTTCTTCCAGTTCATATGATTTATCAAAATGATCCTCTATGGCACGCTTGCCTCTCCCGGAAATAATCATGATATCTTCTATTCCTGAGGCCACTGCTTCCTCAATAATATATTGAATCGTCGGTTTATCTACAATTGGAAGCATTTCCTTTGGCTGCGCCTTTGTCGCCGGTAAAAATCTGGTTCCCAGACCTGCTGCGGGAATAATTGCTTTTTTGACTGTCATATCGTTCGCCTCCAGTGTGTTTTGTTGATATAAATGGCATCGTTACAATAAGGCTGGCTACCAATTACTATACATCTAAAATAGATAAATGTATAATATGGAACAAGTAATACATTGTATATTATGAAATATAAAATGTATTGTATAATATGTAATATACAATACATGACATGCATTTACATTTGAAAAAGGCAGGCTAAATAAATGAATCTATTTCAACAAATTCAAGATAAACAAGCAAAAATTTCCGTCATTGGTCTGGGTTATGTAGGACTGCCCCTTGCCGTGGAGTTAGCAAAAAAATATGATGTGGTCGGTTTTGATCTTAATGAAGCAAAGGTACAGCAATATATAAATGGGATTGATGTTACAGAGGAAGTCGGCAGTGAGGCTTTAAAGGAAACCTCCTTAGTATTTACAAGTGCGCCAAGTGATATCAGTGATTGTACATTTCATATTGTCGCTGTGCCGACACCGATTAATTCCGATAAAACACCGAACTTAAAACCTGTGATTTCAGCAAGCGAAACAGTTGGACAACACCTTTCTAAAGATTCTATTGTCGTTTATGAATCAACTGTATATCCCGGGACAACGGAAGAAGTTTGTATTCCTATTTTGGAGGAGAAATCTAACTTGGAATTCGGGAAGGATTTCAAAGTGGGTTATTCTCCAGAACGGATTAACCCGGGTGATAAGGTGAATACACTTGTCACAATTCAAAAAATTGTCTCTGGCTCGGACGAAGAAGCATTAAAAGAAATCTCTGCTTTATATGGTTCGATCATTCAAGCCGGTGTCTTTGAAGCAAAATCTATTAAGGTTGCAGAGGCTGCCAAGGTAATTGAAAATTCACAGCGTGATATTAATATCGCTTTTATGAATGAGCTTTCGATGGTCTTTAATAAGATGGATATTGATACGAAGGACGTTCTCGAAGCGGCCGGAACAAAATGGAACTTTTTAAAGTTTACTCCCGGCTTGGTTGGTGGACACTGTATCGGTGTAGATCCTTATTATTTCACTTATAAGGCAGAACAGCTCGGTTATCATTCACAGATTATTTTAGCAGGCAGAAAAATCAATGATGATATGGGCAGATACATTGCCAGCAGTATCATTAAGAAAATGATTAAGTCAAAGCTTCAGGTGGATGGTGCGCGTGTTGCCATTCTTGGACTGACGTTTAAAGAAAATGTGGCGGATGTGCGTAATACGAAGGTCAATGATATTGTCAATGAGCTGACAGAATATGGTGTAAATGTGCTTGTCCACGATCCAAAGGCAGAGCCTGAAGAAGTTAAGGAAGTTTTCGGATTCGAATTGGTTCAAGATAATGAACTAAAAGATCTGGATGCAGTTGTGTTAGCTGTCCCGCATCAGGAATACAGTAAATACGGTCCAAGCGACTTCCTGCCGATGTACAGAACAGAGGATAAAGTATTTATTGATATCAAAGGCGCTTACGGCAGAGAAGCTTTAGAAGCAGAAGGGTTTAATTACTGGAGTTTATAATACAAAAACTTATAATAAAAAAAAGCAGTGACATGCACAACTCAGTCACTGCTTTTTCTTGATTTCTTTCTTCTCTTAAACGGCCTAAAGATAAATGCCTTTATCCGCCGGAGCATGGTTACAATAGGCCTTTTCCCACCCATCACAAGCCCGGCGAGTTCAGCAAATATATGCAGCAGAACGATCATCACAGCTGTAAAGACAAGCGAAATTGCCAGATCCGCTTCAGAAAAGAGAATTCCTATCACCCCAAACAGTGCACTGAACAGGTAAATAATGACAACTGTTTTTCGGTGACTGTAGCCGGAATCAATTAATTGATAATGAATATGGCGGCGGTCTGCTGTCATGATACTTTCCTTATTATATAAGCGGCGAATCATCGCCACCAGCGTATCAAAAATAGGCACTGCAAGAATCACAATGGGAATAATAAAGCTAAAGAAGGTAATGTTTTTAAACAAACCTAAGATAGAAATAATGGCAATGATATACCCCAGCAGATTCGACCCGGTGTCGCCCATATATATCTTGGCGGGGTAAAAATTATGATATAAAAAACCAATATTTGCGCCAATAAAGGTAATACATAAGTAAGCAACCAGCACTTGCGTGTCCACAATCGCCATCGCAAAGATACTGATCATGGCAATCGTTGTTACCCCGGTGGCCAACCCGTCTAATCCATCAATTAGATTGATCGCATTGGTAATCCCAATAATCCAAAAGAAGGTAAGTATCGGTCCTAAAAAACCAAGTTCAACGACACCCAAGAGCGGAATTGTAATGCGTTCGATTACTAAGCCTGCATAAATAAGCAAGCTTGCAGCAACAATTTGGCCGGATAATTTAATAAGTGGACGGATCGTATATTTATCATCCAATGCTCCGGTAATTAAAATAATAAGCGAGCCGATCAGAATTTCGTCTATAAAGATATGTCTCGGCTGCAAATAAAGCATACCTAATAGAGCACCGGCAAAGATGGCCAGCCCGCCCAATCTTGGTGTGACATTTTGATGTATTTTCCGATGATTCGGTTTATCCATTGCTCCTATTTTCACTGCCAGCTTTTTCACCGGGAACGTAACCAGTAATGCTGTAATAGCAGAAATAAAAAAGGCTATCGTTAAATCTACATAGTTAAGCATAGTATTCTCCTAAAAATTACAATTCACATACTCTAAAAATTTCAGCTCCCGCTCGATCAGAAGCAGTAAGGCAAATAGGGTGACTCGCTCATTCTATTTCCATAATATCTCCCTAGTTTCGACATTATTTACTGTCGGTTTCTTTAAATTATATAGGACTCTTCATAGATTGCGCAATGATTTATCCGATTATTCTTTTGGAAACTTTCATAACAGGGTTTCCGCTGATGAGATACAGGTTAAATAAGACTTTTATTCATGTTGGGGTTATGATACATTCATTATTAAATAAATGTTTGAAAAGGAGATGCTTTCCTATGCACTTGTATATCTTTGTACTAGCCGCTGTTATTGCTACATTGGGAACCATCCGTATATTCCGTTCGACCTTGGATAATATGCTTACGGAGCCTGAAAAGCTTCCGAAGTATATGTCTGACTTTTTTATGAAGATTGCTTTGGTCGAGGTTTTACCTATTGCTATGCTGATACTTGGCTTCGTTTTTTCATCAGAAGAACAGCTGGTCATGTCTGATGCTTACATTCCTATTGCTATCATTGTTATTTTCATTACTTTTAGTATGTTTTATATTTTCTCTCAACGCTCTCCTGCCGGTAACGTTGAACAAGATATGAAGCAGCGTATCCAAATGTTGATATTCCTTACCTTGGCTTTTGCAAATGCAATTCCTTTTATGGCAATTGTTTTTATACTGTTGTCAGTTATTTAATCTTACTATGTTTTTGCATCTATTTCTTCATGTTTTAAATATGGAAAAATGTCATTTCAAGGGTTAAAAATAGCTGACAGCCAAATATATGCTGTGCCATTCATGCACTCAGGCTTTTTCCACTTCTCTCAGAAAATTAGGTTTACAGCTTTATTTCCCGGCTTCATTTACTTATAATATAAAATGTTATTGTTTTGAATCGGAAGTAGGTGTTAAGGTTTGAAAAAGTCATCTGTGACAGTAGAAAAAATTTGTTTATTAGCTGGAAAAATCATGCTGGCTTCTGGAGCGGAAACCTATCGGGTCGAGGATACCATGGATCGAATCGCAAAATCATATGGTGTAGAAAATCCGCAAAGTTATGCTACTTTAACCGGCCTGCATTTCTCGCTCGATTATACATCAAGCAGTTATTTCTTACGGATCACCAAGCGAGCAACAGATCTACATAAAATCGATGACGTAAATCAGCTTTCAAGGGAAATTGTTGCTAATCAAATTCCTTTAGAAGCAGCTTATCATAAAATGGAGATGTTGGAGAAAAATAGTTTATCTTTTTCCCTACGTTTCCAAATCCTTGCAGCAACGCTGGTCAGTGGATGTTTTTCATTAATGTTTGGTGGTACCTGGCCAGACTTTTTACCGGCCTGTTTTGCTGGATGTATCGGGTACCTGATGATGATTCTTTTTGATAAAATGATTGAAATTCGTTTTCTGGCAGAGTTTATCGGTGCATCATTCATTGGTTTAACTGCTGCATCCTGTTTTCTGCTCGGCTTCGGTGCCAGTCTGGAAATGATTATTATCGGTGCTGTTATGCCACTCGTTCCCGGACTTCCTATTACCAATGCCATCCGTGATCTAATGGCCGGTCACCTTGTCTCCGGCGTTTCTAAAGGGATTGAGTCATTACTTACTGCTGTGGCGATTGGAGCCGGTATTGCAATGGTCTATGGATTCTTTCCGGTTTAAGAGGTTGTTCATACCTTAATAGTTACATTTTGAATGGAGGATTGCGTGAGATGCTAGAAATAATCATTCAGCTTGCTGCAAGCTTTATTGCTTCGGCAGGTTTTGGCATATTATTCAATGCGCCAAAAAAATCATTAATTCCATGCGGTCTTGTCGGGATGGCTGGCTGGATTTTCTTTTATACACTCAGGGACTTTCATGTTGATATCGTTGCAGCAACTACATTTGCTGCTATCCTTGTCTCGATTCTCAGTCAACTTTGTTCACGTATTCTTAAACGTCCAATTATTATATTCACTGTATCTGGTATTATACCGCTTGTTCCTGGCGGTGTTGCATTTAATGCGATGCGGAATTTTGTTGAAAATGATTATAATACCGCTATTCAGCTCTCTGCTCAGGTAATGCTGCTGGCTGGAGGTATTGCTATAGGTTTGATGTTTTCCCAAGTTATTAACCAAATGATGTTGAAACTGCATAAGGCGAAGCTGTAATTTGGTTGGGAGTTTCTTCATAGCAATCTCCCGCTGAGTGAAGTTTCACTATATTTCAACGTTAAAAAGGGAACCGTTTTAGATTTAAAACTGGTTCCCTTTCCTGTCTAATGAAAGCTGATGACTTATGTTATTTAATTACTCACTGGTAAGTTTTTCAATTTCGTCTTTGCTTAATTTTGCGATTTCTGCTATTTGACTGATTGACATTCCTTTTGCTGTTAATTCCAAAACTATTTCCTTATCCCGCTTTCTTATACCTTCCTCTATGCCCTTCTTTATTCCCTCTTCTATTCCTTCTTGTTTTCCTTTATCCAAATATGAATTTGGCAGCTGAAGCACTTCTTCTTTCTCCTCCTCCGGCAAGTTCTCGATTCTCTCCATCATTGGGGTTTCCTCCTTTTGTTTAGTTTCAAATAGTTCTCAAAAAAGCCATACAAGAATTCCATTTTGGCCGGGTTAATCTGCATTCGGCTGATCATCCGCAGAAACTCGAATTTCACCTGAACTCGCTTCACATTTTCTCCTCATTTGATCATACATTATTTATTTTATTGGTATCGCCTTATTCAATATTAATTCCACTATTTACAAGATACCTTATTTGAATTCAGAAAAATTAATTTATTAACACCTTTTTAGAGGTAAATATATTGACAAAGCCACTGTTCATTCTGTAAAGTTAATGATTAATCCCCTTCTATCTTTAGGGAATTTTTAATGTTTTTGCACGTGTTCAAAAGCTTCACTGAAAAATCAATACTTTAGTAAAAGTGGGGGCAGTCAAAGCCTTTATGGATTTAGCCTGCAGGACATTTTTATCAGCTTTTGACTCAGCATTTTCAAAGGAAGTTCATACGCATTTTTAACATCTTTACAGAAACTAAAGAATTGAGGAACCTAATCATGAGTGAAACTATACAACCAAAAGCAACTATCGTGATTTTTGGAGCAACCGGAGATTTGGCAAACCGTAAATTGTATCCATCCATCTACCGTCTTTATAAAAGTGGTAAATTAGATGAGAATTTTTCTGTTATCGGGCTGGCCCGTCGTGGATGGAATAATGATATTATACGTGAAAAAGTAGAGAAATCTATTCAGGGGCTCATTCCCGAGGATGAAGACGTATCTGAATTCATATCTCACTTTTACTATAAATCATTCGACGTCACTTCTACAGATTCATATAAGGATTTAAAATATATGGTAGAGTCTCTTGAGCAGGATTATCACACGGATGGTAACCGTCTGTTCTATTTAGCAATGGCTCCTGACTTTTTTGGAACGATTGCCAATCAGCTGAAAAACCATGGTCTGAAAGAAACATCCGGCTGGACACGGTTAGTTATTGAAAAACCGTTCGGACATGACTTGGCATCTGCTAAAAAACTGAACAAAGAGCTTCAAGCTGCTTTTGATGAAAATCAGATCTACCGTATCGACCATTACCTTGGAAAAGAGATGGTTCAGAATATTGAAGTGATCCGTTTTGCCAATGGAATCTTTGAGCATTTATGGAATAATCGGTTTATTAATAATATTCAGGTAACAAGCAGTGAAACACTTGGTGTAGAAGAGCGTGCCCACTACTACGATACATCGGGAGCGACCCGGGATATGATCCAAAATCATATGCTGCAAATGGTTGCCTTGCTTGCGATGGAGCCGCCGATTAATTTAAGCACAGAAGAAATTCGATCAGAAAAAATCAAGGTACTGCGTGCTTTACGTACCATTAAAGAAGAAAAAGTCAGTGAGTATTTTGTCCGCGGGCAATACGGCGCTGGAAAGATAAACGGGCAGGAAGTTATTGGCTATCAGGATGAAGCAGAGGAATTAAAAGACTCTGCAACAGAAACCTTTGTTGCCGGAAAGCTGGTAATCGATAACTATCGCTGGGCGGGTGTCCCATTCTATATTCGTACCGGAAAACGGATGAAAGAAAAATCAACCAAAATCGTTGTAGAATTTAAGGATATCCCAATGAACCTTTATTATAAAAAAGATGATTTGCGTAATCCGAACCTGCTTGTAATCAACATTCAGCCGAATGAAGGGATTACCCTGCACCTGAATGCGAAAAAAACAGGGAATGGCAACTTAACAGAGCCGATTCAGCTTGCTTATCATCAAGATTCAGAATCCGGCATCAATACACCGGAAGCATATGAAAAGCTGCTCTATGACAGTATGCTTGGCGATGCAACGAACTTTACACATTGGGATGAGGTAGCATTGTCCTGGGAATTTGTTGATCGTATTTTAGCAAGCTGGTCTAATAAAAAAGCGGACTTCCCAAATTACGAATCCGGCTCTATGGGACCAAAAGCTGCGAATGAATTGCTTGAAAGAGACGGCTTTCACTGGTGGCCAGAATAAGCTTGATTTATCCAATAAAAAACCATCCTGCTTCCAGCGACAGGATGGTTTTTTTCATATTATTGCATACGCTTTTGTTACTAATATTTTCTTGATTGAAATACAGAAAAAATTAATACAATACTTGTAATCCAGTGCATCACCATACCAACAATCGGGATAAATCCGATAATGCTCGTCACAATCCCTAAAACGCTGCCCGCTATCCATCTTCCATTACGGCTGGCAAGAAATAATGTAATAATATGGAGAACCAGCATAACAAATAATGGCGTGTATCCGGAACCCATAATATAGAGACCGCCAAAGAGCGGAATCCCCAAAAGCCCTTCAAATATCCCTGTTAGCAGCTGCATAATTTGAGCTATTGCCATGTTATCTACCTTCCTTCGTTTTTCTTCTATCATACTTGATTTTCGATGAAAACCAACATTTTTTTAATTTAGGGTGTTCAAAAAAACAGCTTTACAAATGCGAGTTTACCTCAATAGCAAGAGAGCTGACACAAAATCACTTTTGGACTGCTTTCTTTCGCTTCCTTCTCCCTGTTACCTTCTTTGTCATATTATCAAAGATCAGATAAATAACAGGAACAAAGAATAGCGTAAAGATACTGGAGACAGTGAGCCCAAAGATAATCGTAACTGCTAATGGCTGCTGCAGCTCTGCTCCTTCACCAATCCCTAATCCTAATGGAATCATCGCCAAAATGGTTGTCAGCGAGGTCATTAGAATCGGGCGCAGTCTGGATCGTCCTGCTTCAATGATTGCTTCCAGCTGATCCATGCCGCGTCTGCGCAGAATATTGATATAGTCTACCAAAACAATGGAATTATTGACAACAATACCGGCGAGCATAATGATGCCAATAAACCCGGCAACACTAAGAGATATATTGGTCATAAATAATCCGCCGATAACACCAATAATGGTTGTTGGCAATGCAAACATAATGATAAAAGGCTGCAACAGATTTTCAAACTGGACAGCAAGTACGATATACACTAAGAAAATCGAAAAGATCAGCGCCACTCCAAGCTCCATAAAGGCTTCTTCCATATCTTCCGCCTGTCCGCCAATGTTATACGTATAACCTTCAGGGAAGTTCATTTGACTAAGCTTCGTTTCGATATCCGCTACAACACTTCCTAAATCACGGTCAACTACACCGGAGCTCACATTCATTTGCGCCTGCTGATTTTCCCGCAAAAGGGTTTGCGGTCCCTCTGCCTGTTCGATTTCTACAAGCTCATCTACCGGAATCGTCGCTCCTGATGGTGATTGAATGCTGCTATCTAACAGGTCTTCCATACTTGTACGTGTATCTTCCGGGTAAGATATCGTAATATCAATTTCCTGCCCTTCTTCCCGATATTGGCCGACTACCTGCCCGGAAAATTTCATTTCCAGCTGGCTGGTGATCTGTGCTCCTGAAAGGCCATAGCCCGCTGCAAGGTCCTCATCTACACGAAGCTCCATTTGCGGGATTCCATCTTCTGCTGTGGAGGATGTATTGGTTACCCCTGGTACCTCTTGTATCTCCTCTAACACCTGTTCAGATAAATCAATAAGCGTCTCATTTTCCGGACCATTTAATTGAATCGTAATTGGATCTCCCATTTCCATGCCGCCGTCCATGGCAGAAGCTGCAATGTCTGCACCTGCAATATGCTGTACACGTTCATCAATTTCTACCATAATTTCTCCGGTTGAACGGTCACGCTCGGCAGCAGGCGTCAATTGCAGGGTATAGGTTGACTGGTTCACACTTCCTGTAAATCCGGCTGAACCAATGGTTACATAGCTGACCTCCATATATTCATCATAATCTGCTAAAATTTCATCTACCTGCTCTGTAATACCAATCGTATAATCTAAGCTGCTTCCCGGCGGCGTTTCCACCATAATCTGCGCCTGCCCCTGATCTGCTGACGGCATAAATTCCATCCCGATGCGCGGAATTAGGAAAAGACTTCCCGCAATGGCTAAAATCGTTACCAGTACTGTTGTTTTTCTAAATTTCAAGACCTTTTCCAGGCCTTTTCCATAACGATTTTTTAACCAAGTTAAGAATCGATCAAACCAATACCTTTTTCCCGACCCTTCCATGACATTCGCTAATAGCTTGGAAGAGAGCATGGGAACAAGGGTAACAGCAACGACTAAGGATGCCACTAAAGAAAAGGATACCGCAAGTGCCAGCGGTGTAAACAAATCCGATGACATTCCTTCTACAAAAACAATTGGCAGAAATACGACTAATGTTGTTGTTGTTGAAGCAATAACTGCTGGTGCCAGTTCAATGGATCCTTTCGTCGCTGCTTCAAAGAGACTATAGCCTCTTCTCCGGTATGAAAAGATATTTTCCAAGATAATAATCGAACAATCGAGCATCATACCAATTCCGAGAGCCAATCCGCCCAGCGAAAGGACATTGAGTGTCTGACCGGTAAAGTACATCAGTGCAAAAGTTGCAATAATCGCAATTGGAATCGATAATCCAATAACAATGGTAGCACGGATACTTTTTAAGAATAAGAGCAGGATAAAAAAGGCAATTGCTCCACCAATTAAAATATTATTGATGACAGAGTCAATCGACATCTCGATAAATTCAGAGGTATCAATGATTGTTTTTAAATCCAGACCCTCTGGCAAATCCTCCACAATTCCCGGCATCGCATCTGTAATATTTGTTGCAACCTCTACCGTATTCGCATCTGTCTGCTTCATCACAGACAGGACAAGCGCATGCTCGCCGTTTACCATCGTTTCCGAGGAAGCCTCTTTAAAATCATCATGCACCGTTGCAATATCAGAGACACGGACAATGCCGCCTGATTCTGATAGAATTTGTGTATTTTCAATATCTTCTATATGATTAAATTCACCGATAACACGAATCTGTAAATCTTGATTTCCCTGCTCTACGGTACCAATAGAAGAAGAGCTGTTGGCACTTCGAAGTGTATCCATCACATTTTGAGGTGATATGCCATATTGCTCTAAGCTTGCTTCATCTAATTCAATTTGAATTTCTCTTTCCAAGCCTCCTTCAATGGTGACCGAGGCTACACCTTCCTGTCTCTCAAAGAAAGGTACAATTTGCTGATCTGCCAGCTCTGTTAACTCAGCTAAGTCATCACCCGTTAATCCTAAATACATGACCGGAAGTGAATCAGGGCTGAAGCGGAGGATATTCGGTTCTCCTGCTCCTTCAGGTAAAAAGCCCTTCACCTGATCGACTTGTTCTCTCACATCCAGTAAAGCCTGGTCTAAATCTGTTCCATTTTGAAACATCATCATGACCATGGACGCACCAGGCTGTGATTGCGACTGAACGGTATCTATTCCTTCTACTGCACTTACTGCTGATTCAAGTGGTCTGCTGATTAAATTCTGTATATCTTCAGGTGCTGCATCTTGATAATTGGTTGCAACAACAGCTACCGGTAAATCTATTTCAGGGAAAAGATCGACCGCAAGATTGCGCAATGACATGAATCCCAAGGCAAGAACAGCTAATACAATCATTATGACGCCAATTGGTCGTTTTACAGAAGTTTTTATAAGCTGTTTCAAAATCTATTCCCCTTTCACTACTTCGACAGCATCGCCATCTTCTAATCCGGATTGTCCTGTTATCACGATTTCTTCCCCTGCTTCGAGATCGCCCTCTATTGCTGTTTGCTGCGACTGCATTGTAATGACAGCAATTTCGCGCTGTTCTACCGTCTCATCTGCAGTTACAACAAATACAAAGGATTCTCCTTCATTTTCTACAATCGTTTCTGTCGGCACGATCAGCGTATCTGATTCAACCGTTTCGTTTACAATAACTTTAGCAACAGATCCAGAAACAAAGGATGCATCTCCCGCTTCAAAGGTTAAAGTAACAGAATATAGCCCTGTATCGTCAGGAACCCAGTTCATATTGGTAACCGTTGCCGTCCTTTCTTCGCCGCCTGCTGTTACTGTCAGTTCATCATCCATATTCAATAATCTTAATACACCTTCTGGCACACTGCCTGTTGCCCTCCATTGATCCGTATCAGCAAGCAGCATAAAAGGCTCTTCCGGATCAATGTTATCTCCTTCCGTCGTCTGAATTTGAATGACTTCACCTGCTTCAGGTGCATCCACAGATTGCGTATTGCCATCAAAAGTCAATGTAGCAACGGTGTCATTTTCTTCTACCGTATCTCCAACATTTACTTCTAATGTGTCTACTTCTAAAGGCTGCTCTATCATAATCGGGGTCATTTGCGAGGGTTCAAGCCGGGCGTTAAAGGTTCTTTCCCGGGTTAAATTCCCTTCTTCTACCTCATCTGTTTGTACAGAAATCACTCCTACCTCTTCATTTTCTTGAGCGGATTCACTATTTTCACCTGTGCATGCTGCTAACACAAGCAGCATAAAAATCAATCCCATTGCTCCAATACTTTTTTTCATGGTTGTGTATTTTCCCCTTCCATATTTTATCCAGATCTTACTATATAAATTGAATGATGTATTCAAAGCTGAGCTGCCACTCCAAAGGTTTTCATCGGGGGCATACTTAGACCAGTCCCCGAAAGAATCGCCGTCAGTTGCTGCATATAATCCTGACTTACTCATTGCTATAATGATACGAGAAAGTTCAATTTATATAGCGCTCGTTTTTTATGCCTTTTATTTCTTTATGTAGTACGAAAGTGACATACAATTTGTTTCAAAAGCGCCTTCATCGATGAAAATAATTTGAACTGGCGACTGCTGCCTGTGTAACATTTTTTAAAGTCATTTGCACCTCTTTTCATTAAGATAATGAATAAAGTAAGACGTTTTCTTTCTTCGCTTACTTTATATATTAGCTGTTTTGTTATCGGTCTGTAATAACCCAACGCTGTATTTTCGCCTAAGTCTTCAGGTCTATCTATTGATCCACCTGCAAAATGAGAATAGCCTTCCATTATGTAACCGCCTTATTGTACATTGCTTCCTAAAATTTAGTATATCCCTTTTAAAATACCCTCGCAAACCTCATCTTGGTCGATTGGGAAACAGCAATAACTTGATTCAAATGTATCTTATCATGCTGCGTCAGGCGCAAGTTTCATTTCATTAAAGAATGGATCGTATTTTCAAAGAAGTATATTGCCCTCCCCTTTAAATGATTCTATTTCTCTATCATTTCGATCATATTCGACAGATTTTTTCACTCTCTTTGACAAAGGGAACGTATTTTAGAGTATTCCCGACAATTATAAAGAAAAATACACCTAAACCTATTTTATCTCTGCTATACATAGAAATATGCACATTTATACACTTTTAAGCGCTTTGTTTATTTTGATCCGTATAAGGTATAATTAAGAATCGAATCCTGGCTAACTTCTATATAACTGCATTCATCCTCACTCCATTCACGATTAATAAGCTTAATTTTATTACTGTACATTTTTCTAAATTTTAGTTTGCTTCATTCTTATCAACATATATACCTGAAAATTGTCAAAATAAGAAGGAGACGGAAAACAATGAAAAAATTATTAATTACTTTGATAGCTGCATGTATTCTTGTTTTAGCTGCTTGCGGCGACTCGTCAGATGGAGAAATCGATACCATTATTTTTGCTGATGCCGGCTGGGACAGCATCAATGTACACAATCATATTGCAGCAAAAATCCTTGAGGAAGGATATGGATATGATACAGATATTACAACTGGCTCCACACCAGCTACCTTTCAAGGATTGCGTGATGGGGATATCCATGTATACATGGAAGTATGGACAGATAATATCCGAGAATCTTATGAAGATGCAATTGAATCGGGAGATATCGAAACCCTGTCTGTTAACTTTGATGATAATGATCAAGGAATTTACGTTCCAGCGTATGTAATTGAAGGTGACCCGGATAGAGGAATCGAACCTCTCGCACCAGATTTACAAACGGTGGAAGATTTAAAAAATTATCCAGAAGTATTTGAAGATCCTGAAGATCTTGGAAAAGGTCGTTTGATTAATGCTCCCAGCGGATGGGCTGTAGAGGAAGCAATCAATCAAAAATTTGATTTTTATGGACTGGGTGAGGAATTTAACAACTTCAGTCCGGGCTCTGATTCAGCTATTATTACCGATTTAGCCCGTGCCTATGAAGCTGGAGAAGGCTGGGTTGGCTATTATTGGTCACCTACTGCAATTACAGCGCAATATGATTTAATTTTATTGGAAGAAGCACCTTATGACGAAGCAGTCTGGGAAGAGTCAAGAGGGACAGAATTCCCGCCAAATGATGTGGTTATTTCCGTACATGCAGATTTTCCTGAACAGGCTCCCGAGGTTGTGGAATTCTTAGAGCAATATGAAACGAGCAGTGTATTAACAGAAGAAGCATTGGAGTACATGGAAGAAAGTGGGGCGTCTACTGAAGAAGCTGCTTTATGGTGGATGCAGGAGCATAAAGACATTTGGAGCGCCTGGCTTCCAGAAGATATCGCCCAGGATGTACTTGACTCGCTTGAATAATTTCATATAAAAACCATGGAGTAGCTTGCCATCAGGCTAGCTGCTTCTTGTTTTTCAACATGAGCAGCTGTCATTTCCTGATTAATCAGCTCTGAGGTTACCGTCAGACATGCTGCCAGCACGTAAACAAAATATATTACAGAAGGAGAGGTACATACTGCTTTTTTTGCAGCTATAATGCTTATGATTAGTTTTCCAGATATTAGTTTCGAAGCAGGAAAGTATATTGATGATTTTGTCAGCTTTCTTGCCGATAACCTGTCAGCTCTATTTGATTTCATATTTTTTATAACATCCAGATCTATCAACGGATTGACGGATTTTCTGATGATTATTCCATGGTGGCTGTTTATTATTATCATCTTCTTACTTGGCTGGTATTTTAAATCGCTTTTCTCCGGTGTATTATATGGCATATTTATATTCCTCATCGGAACCTTTGGACTTTGGGAAGAAATGATGATTACGATTTCCATTATTTTAACAGCAGTTATTATTTGCTTAATCATCGGGATTCCGCTTGGTGTGGCGATGGCCTTTAATAAATGGGTTTCGATGATATTGCGCCCTATTCTTGACGCTATGCAGACAATGCCCAGTTTTGTTTATTTAATTCCAGCTATTTTCTTCTTTGGCTTAGGGAATGTTTCTGCTATTTTTGCAACATTGATCTATTCATTGCCGCCGGTTATCCGTTTAACAGACTTAGCTATCCGGGGTGTTGATAAAGAGGTTGTTGAGTCAGCACATTCTTTCGGCTCTTCCAGATGGCAAACTCTGTCAAAAGTTCAGCTACCGCAAGCATTGCCGACTATTATGGCCGGGGTTAACCAGACTACCATGATGGCATTGGCTATGGTTGTTATCGCATCGATGGTTGGAGCTTCCGGTCTCGGAGAGCAAGTGCTGGTATCGATTAACCGGATTGATATTGCTCTTGGTTTTGAAGCTGGTATCAGTATCGTATTCTTAGCGATTATTATTGACCGTATCACCAATGGAATCGCTGAAAAAGTACAACGTCGTGGAGGTAATCAATAATGACCGTACAAATTCAAGTGCAAAATGTATCAAAAATATTTGGTTCCAAACCAAAATCCGCTATTCCTCTGGTTAAAAAGGGATTGTCTAAGGAAGAAATTTTAAAGAAAACCAATCATACAGTCGGTGTTTATAATGCTACCTTTGATATTCACAAGGGCGAGGTTTTCGTTATTATGGGACTTTCAGGGAGCGGGAAATCCACATTAATTCGCTGCTTTAATTTATTAAATAAACCGACGGACGGCTCTATTTTCCTGGATGGGCAGGATATTACCAAGTGCAGTCGGGACGAATTAAAAAAAGTACGGCAAGAAAAAATTGCGATGGTTTTCCAGCATTTTGGTTTATTCAGCCACCGGACTATTTTGGCAAATGTGGAGTACGGTCTGGAAATTCGAAATGTACCAAAAGAAAAACGCCGGGAAATTGCGATGCAGAATATTGAAACGGTTGGCCTAAAAGGCTATGAGGATAAATATCCAGATGAATTATCCGGTGGAATGCAGCAGCGTGTCGGCTTAGCCCGCGCACTCACCAATGATCCAGATATTTTATTAATGGACGAGCCTTTCAGTGCACTTGACCCTTTAATTCGCCGGGAAATGCAGCTTGAGCTGTTAGACATTCAGGAACGGCTGCAAAAAACGATTATCTTTATTACACATGATGTGAATGAAGCTTTTCGTATTGGCGACCGTGTAGCTGTAATGAAAGATGGGCATGTAGAACAGGTCGGAACCCCGGAAGAGATTATTGCAAGTCCCGCCAATGATTATATTTCTGAGTTTATTAAAGATATTGACCGTTCAAAAGTATTTCAGGCGAGTCATATCATGACAAAGCCAAATGCGCTTGTTTCTATCAAGGATGGTTTAAATGTGGCTGTAAAGGAGATGCGTGAGAACGGGATTTCCAGTGTGTTTGTTGTTGACAGGTCGAGACGTCTTCAAGGAATTGTGACCATTGATGATGCGATTCAGGGAATTAAAGAGAATAAACCGTTAAGCGACCTGATACGGGAAGATATTACCGTTGTAACTGAAGAAGAATATATCAATGATTTAATTCCAAAGGCACTGGAATCCAGTTTTCCTTTAGCTGTTGTGAATGAAGAGCAAAAGCTGGTCGGTTATATTTTACGTGTTCATGTATTATCTGGACTTACCGCAGATGATGTTAGTGAAAGTAAGGAATATGTCTATTAAGCACTATCATGGCATAGCATTTTCTTTTAAGCGAAAAAACAAGAAGAAGGTAATGGATGAGTGGAAGTCATTGCCTTCTTCTTTCTTACTTTAGGGATGACTAGCCGTTGTTACGTGGGACTTCTTCTCTCTCATCGAAGTTATTTTCATCCATCGGATCATTGTTTCTTTCATTAAATTCATCTTCTCTTTCCTCATGATCAATGGTCGGGTTATCATCTACCGGCCCATCATCATTTGTTGTACCACATCCGGTCATCAATGTAAGAGCTAAGGCAGAAGCACCAACTTTTAATAATACCTTTTTCATCAAAAATTCCTCCCTTCTAAATTAACCTATTGCTCGAAATTAGGTTAACCCAGAAAAGAGGAATCATACATTTTTTATTCATATTCATTCAGGAAATTTATCGCATTTTTATTTTATCGCAAATGTGATTTCTGCCTCGCATGCAACTTCGCCATTTACTGTTGCTACACCTTTCCCTTTGCCGATGGGTCCCTTCATACGAATAATCTCAACTACCAGCTCCAGCTGATCTCCCGGCTTTACTTGACGTTTGAAGCGACATTTATCTACTCCTGCTAAAAAGCCAATTTTGCCTTTATTTTCTTCAATACCTAAAACAGCAATAGCACCTGTTTGTGCAAGGGCTTCTACAATAAGAACACCCGGCATAACCGGATAATCAGGAAAATGACCGGGAAAAAAGGGCTCGTTTGCTGTTACATTTTTAATGGCAGTAACTTTCTTTCCCTCTTCTATTTCCTTCACTTGATCTACTAATAAAAACGGATAACGATGTGGAAGCACTTCTTTAATTTGTTGAATATCCATGATTTTTTCGACTCCTTTTTGAACATCCTCTTTTATGTATATTTTTATAATATCTTAAAAGTACGTACTTAAAAAGCAGCAAAAACATATTCGTCCATCATCGAATATGTTTTAATCAACTTTATTTACAATATCGACAATATGCTGCCACGTTTCTAAACGCAGAACATCTAACGGAGAACCATCGCCAAGCACGGCAAACCCAATCATTAACCCAATAATAAAGGCGGCTGCAGCAAATATCGAGACAACAATAATACGTAGCCAGATTGGAAAAATACGTAGTCGTGGTCTGCTCAATTTTCGCTTGCGTTTATGCCTCTGTTTGGCTAGCTTTTCCGTCTTTCTGGAAATTTCTTGTTGTACTGCTTGTCCCTCATCAGTTGCTGATTCATGCTCAGCTTTGTGTGAGGAATTTTGCAAAGATGGATTTTTCGTCATTTCTGTAACTCCTTACAAGTGGCTGTCCAAAAAAGCTTGATAAAATAAAGCATACTTCTTGAACTCTAACGATATATAGCCTCTATCTGCTTCTGCTGATAAAGCATTAGCAATAGATAAAATTTAAGAACGGATGGTATTTACTAATCCAAGCATCTGATCACCCATGGTAATGGATCGTGAATTAAATTGGTAGAGTCGTTGTGCTGCAAGCATATCAGTCATTGCCTGTGACAAGTCTACATTTGATTGCTCCAATGCCTGCGGGTTAATCACAGCATCTTCCCCGGCATATGCCTGAATAATTTCATCCATATCCGCTTCTGCTGCGACTGCGAAGAAATTATCTCCTTCCGCTTCCAAAGCACTTGGCCGTACAGCTTCAACAATGGCCAACTCAGCTTCTGCCGCCTGTTCATCGCCTCTTGTTACAATTAATTGACCTCGATCATTCCATTCAATGGCATCAAATCCATCTTGAATTTCAATCGGTCCCTCTTGTCCGATAATAGGGTGACCATCGGAAGTTGTCAAGGCAAGCATGTCTCCCGCAACTGGGGAAAGGAAAAAAGAGCCGTCCCTTGTATAGACCGTTTCTTCCTGTCCATTTTCGATCCGGTTCACTTGAAAAAATATATTCTCTTCCGTTAACGCAGCATCTAATGCACGACCTGTCTCCATCATACTTCCTTGCAGCGGGTTTAAATGAATGGCACCTAAGCCCGCCCCTGCTCCGACACGAATGCCGTCCGGGGTCAATCTGCCTTCTGCATTTTCTGGAGCATTTAAATTATTTATTTGTTGGCTTAGTAAGGAAGAAAACTCCACCTGTCTGCTTTTATACCCAGCGGTATTGGTATTGGAAATATTATTCCCGATGACATCAAGCTTGCTCTGGATTTGATTCATTGTTACTGCTGCCTGATTCATAATACGTGACATGTCAGATTCCTCCTTAACCTAATCGCCCGACTTCTGTAACAGCTTTTCCAAGGCTCTCATCATACACCCGTAAAACACGCTGATTACTCTCAAATAACCGGTAAGCGTTCATCATATCCGACATTGCTTGAGCAGTATTTACATTCGACTGCTCTAATGCGCCCTGCTGCAAAGCATATTCAACATCTGCCGGTACAGCCTCTGCATCCCCTTGAAAAAGATCATTTCCTTCTTTTACCAACGCATTCACATCAGCTACATACTGTATACCTAGCGTAACCTCTCCGCCTGCTGTCGGGATGACTCCTTCCGGTGTGATATGCTCAATGGTTCCGTCTGTTTGAATATTATTACTATCTTCATCTAAAACATAATACCCTTGATTCGTCACAAGATAACCATCTGCATCAATCGTAAAATTTCCGTTCCGGGTATAGCGAACATCTCCATCCTCATTTTGAACCATGAAAAAAACTGCACCATTTTCATCAGGGACCTCTCTTTGATGAATCGCAACATCTGTCGGCAATCCAGATTCAACGATATCTCCCTGGGCAAAGTCGGGAATGGTTTCCTGAACATATACGCCTGTATTCATCCCGCCTAATTGACGGGATAAAGGAATATTGAATCCTCCTTGCGTTGTCGGAATCGTATTTACATGACCGCTTTGTTGAATCAATAATTCCGGAAAAGCACGAATTGCTGTTTGATCGGCCTTATATCCTGGAGTATTTGCATTGGCAATATTATTGGACAATGCTTCCTGCTGGCGCTGCTGTGTTATCATACCACTTGCTGCTGTATATAACCCTCTTAACACAAAGCTTCCTCCTCCGTCATAGAACTACCCAAAGATTAGAGCTGGCAGTATCAAGAAAGGTAGTCATTCTGCCAGCATCCTAATGATTTAGTTTATACTCCGTTTTTCAAGCTTATCAATATTTTCAAGCATGATTCCTGTTCCTTTAGCTACACAATCCATTGGATCTTCCGCAATAAAGATAGGAACCTTTAACTCTTCTGCTAATAATTGATCAATTCCGTGTAACAGTGCACCACCGCCAGTTAGAATAACACCTCTGTCGATAATATCTGCTGACAGCTCTGGGGGGGTGTGCTCAAGAACCTGTTTGGCAGCTTGAACAATAAGTGCCACAGATTCCATTAATGCCTGCTGAATTTCCTCTGATTCAACCGTTATTGTTCTTGGCAACCCGGATACCATATCACGGCCTCTGATATCCATGGACTCTTTACGTGAGCCAGGGAATACCGTAGCTACATTTATTTTAATATTTTCTGCAGTACGTTCCCCGATAAGCAGTTTATATTGTTTTTTAATATATTGAAGAATATCCCAATCAAATTTATCTCCAGCCATTTTTATGGACTGAGAGGTTACTATACCGCCCATTGACAATACAGCTACATCTGTCGTACCGCCACCGATATCAACAACCATATTTCCACTCGGCTGATAAATATCCATTCCGGCACCAACGGCAGCTACTTTCGGCTCTTCTTCTAAGTATACGCGCTTCCCGCCAGATTTTTCTGCTGCTTCTTTAATTGCTTTTTGCTCCACTTTTGTAATGTTTGTCGGGCAACAAATCAGCATTCTTGGCTTCGATAAAACACCTTTAACGTTAATTTTATTTATAAAATATCTTAACATTGCTTCAGTCACATCAAAATCAGCGATAACGCCGTCCTTTAACGGGCGTAATGCCTCTATATTACCCGGTGTACGTCCAACCATACGGCGGGCTTCCTCTCCAACCTCCAGCACACGGTTCGTATTCCGATCCATGGCAACGACAGATGGTTCATTTAAAACTATTCCTTTACCTTTTACATGTATCAATACATTTGCGGTACCAAGATCAATCCCAATATCTCTGGAAAACATGAATCTAAATCCCCCTAGCGTTACTATCTTGCACCGTCCTAAGACAAAATGCTACTAGTATACTATTTTACCACAAAATACGGTAATTAACTGTATGAAAATAAGATTTTTTTATTTTTTAATTAAAAATGATGATAAAATGCAGATGAGATTAGCTGAAATAAAGTGTAAGCTGATTTCTTTTTGGATTGTTCATGTATATGACTGGATGCCAATGATTTTTACCACTTAATATCAATCAAAGAAAAAATCGGGGTAAACCCGCCCCGATTTCTTCTCTGTTTTCCTATTATGTGTATTTCCTACTTTACGTTTCTCTTTAGTTCTCCAGCAGCTTTTACTCTTACTCGTGTTGCATTTCCCGGTAAATAAGCCAGAGGGACATCTTCTACATCGACGATCACAAGACTTTCTGGATCTGCACCTGCATGAACAGCTTCTGATTTCGCCTCTGACTTGGCAGATTCCAGTGCGTTTTCTCTACCTACTTCATCCAGTAAATAAATTCGTTCCACCTGTCCACTGACTTGTGAAATCGCAGAACCAATTGCATTGGCAACACCAGAATGTTCTGGAAGGATAACCTCTGAAGCTCCTTTTAATTCCTTTGGTAACAAAATGCTTCCCCCGCCGACAAGGATAACTGGAATCGGCTCTGCTGTTGTTTTCATTTTATCAACAGCTTCTTCTACAAGCTCGACCATTTTTTCATAGATCTTATTCAGCAGTACTTTATCCAGGTGAGCAACCTTTGACGCATCACCAAGCTCGACCTTACCCAGAGCTACAGCCACATCGGTTGTTGTCAGTGTATCCCCGCCAAAAATCAAGGCTTTTTCAGGTAAACGATAACCAACGCTGTCTGGACCAATGGTGAATTCTCCAGTTTCTTTTACCCGGATTATTGTTCCTCCACCGAGCCCGATTGAAACTAAATCAGGCATCCGAAAATTCGTCCTTGCTCCTCCTATTTCTACTTCTAAAGAAGATTCACGCGGAAAGGAATTAATCAATACACCTACATCTGATGTTGTACCGCCAACATCCACGACAATTGCATCGGATAAGTCTCCTAAATAAGAAGCACCTCGTAATGAATTTGTCGGACCACAAGCAACTGTAAATATCGGATAACGAACTGCGTAATCCACTGACATTAATGTACCGTCATTTTGTCCAAAAAATACTTTTGCATCAATTTTTTCGTTTTTTAATGCATTAATAAATCCATCTGCCGCTGTCTTTGCTACACGAATTACCGAGGCATTGAGAATCGTTGCATTTTCTCTCTCCAATAAACCTACCGAACCTATTTCAGCAGATAAAGAAATCGCAATATCTTTTCCTAATACCTCTTGGAATATTTCTTTTGCTCTCTCCTCGTGATCTGAAGATACAGGTGAGAAGACAGAAGTAATCGCAATGGAGTCTACTTCTCCTTTTATTTCTTCAGCAATTTTATACAAGTGTTTTTCATCTAAATCTACTATTTCTCTGCCATCAAATTCATGCCCTCCACGGACAAGATACACATGTTTTCCAAGTGCTTCACGAAGATCATCCGGTACACCAACAAGCGGTTTTACTGCCAAAGTCGCAGGAGCACCAATTCGAACAGCTGCAACTTTATTTAATCCTTTTCTTTCCACGATAGCATTGGTACAGTGAGTCGTACCAAGCATGGCATAACGGATATCCTCGCGGGAAATGTTCGCTTTTGTAATTATTTCATGCATAGCAGTATAAATTCCTGTTGCCACGTCCTCTGTTGTTGATGATTTTGTTTCAGAAATTACTTTATTATCCCGATCCAGCAAAACTGCATCTGTATGTGTGCCGCCAACATCGATTCCAATACGATACGTACGCATTACTCTGTCTCTCCTTTACGAACTAATTCTTCCACTGGTGTATAATCCACATCATATCCAAAATATTTGGGTCCGACTGTTTCAATTCCTTTTTCTGTTCTCCATTTTTCATGGCATGGTATACCAATAACAATACATCTTGAGCCATAACGAATTCCTTCTGTTGTAATTGGCAGCCCTGTTTCTGCGTCAAGTACTGCAATCAAATCTGGAGTGACACAAAGCAGACGCTTATCCGTTTGCGCAAGCAGGTGTTCATTCTGGAAACGAAGCTGAAGTGTTTCATTCTTATAATCGCCGATACCTTCAAAGGATGCTGTTCCTCTTGCAAAGCCTGTTTCGGTTTTCCGATTAATATCTGTTACTTTTCCATGAAATAATTCAAACCCGCCTACCGTTTTCAATACTTCCTGAATCGCATTGACATTATTATCCTTTGCAAGGCGAATTGTTTTACCGATTTCTTCTTCCAGCTTTAAAATACCGGCAATACCGCTTTCCTTAAGATTTTTCCCTGTCATCGAATACATCGCATTCATGACAGATCCACCCATTTGGATAGCAGATGCACGTGCAATACGCTCTGTCCAAACATTATCAATTGTTGATAAAAGAGCTGTGTTCCCTTTTTCATCACCAATTACTGCTGGTGTCGCTGAAATGCCATCTAAATAAAAAGTTACCATTTGCAGCTCTGGAAATGCTCTTCCCATCCCATCTGCATCGATAACAGGCAGCCCCCTTCTTGCAGCAAGCGCAAATGGAAGCATGGAGTTTACTCCACCGGCTTCAATTGGAAATGTTGCATAAATTTCTTCTCCAAGAAACTCTTCCAGCTTACTGAAAACTTCAATGGCTTCTTCACCGCTGGGAACTTTCTCAAGCATTACAGTAGGTGCTCCCATCATAGACGAAGGAACAACCAAAGCCTCCTCTGGAACTTCATCTATATCCAATAAAGTCACCGGACCATTCTCTTCAATCGCTTGCAGTGCCATCAACTTTCCAATATAAGGGTCACCGCCCCCTCCTGTTCCAAGTAATGCTGCGCCAACAGCAATATCTTCAATTTCCTGTTTACCTATTTTTCTCATTTTTCAAGCCTCCACTTTTTCAAAAAAGATATGTTTTCATTTCTCATTACTTTTTCTTCCGAAAAATTAATGAGCCGACATAGTAGACAATGCCACTAACCAGCAAAGAGTTGATTGAAGGGATACCAATTGTAATCAGATAACCTGCCGCAAATCCTGCCGCCCAAGCAATCAGTGTAACAGGGTGCATTTTTTCAACATGTGCTGGCAAGGTCCCTTCTTTCCTTGTTTGATCCAGACTTTTCCGATGTGTTTTTAAAATAAAATACTCAACAACCATAATCCCCGCAATTGGAGGAACAAGGACACCCAGGAATACAAGAAAATCAACAAAATAATCCAGCATCCCCAAAACGGAAAGCACCGTCCCAATCACACCAATCACTAAAGTAACCTTCCCGCGATTTAACTTTATTTTAAATACAGAATCAAAAATATTTGTAAAACCAAGAGAAGAAGAATAAAGATTCAGATTATTAATTTTAACTGTAGACAAAACAACAACGATTGCTCCAAGCCACCCGGAAGCTTGTACCATGATACTCACAACATCATTTGTTCTGGCAGCCAATGCCATTAATACAGCAATCATATTAATTCCAAGTTCCCCAATTAGAACACCAATCGTAGCCATCCAGAATACATCTCGCCCGCTTTTAGCAAATCGGGTAAAATCGGGCGTAATTACCGCACCAATAATAAACCCTCCTGCAACCATCGTGGCCGCTGCCCCCATTGTCAAAGGGTCTCCAGCCGGAGCAGCAGAAAATAGTCCACTAATGGAATATTCACTAAATACATAATACACCCCGACAGCCATTGCTAATAAAAACAAAGGTACAGTAATGGAAGCCGTGATACTTAATAGTTTAAATCCAAATATCACCAAAACTGTAACACTTAGACCTGTAATCGTTGCAGCAACTGCATGAGGCAGTTTTCCTCCTGTTGCCTGCACCAAGCCATCAGCAAATACAGAGTTTTGAACTCCAAACCAGCCGATACAGGAAATGGCAATCACACCTCCAATAATGCTTGATCCATACCGCCCAAATCCTGTCCATCGCGAAAGTAAGCTGGTTGAAAGACCTTCCCTGGCACCCGCATATCCTAAAAGGAAGCTGATAACTTGTAAAATGACACTTCCAAGCATGGTTGCCCAAAAAGCCTGCCAAAACGTCATCCCATATCCTAAAGAAGCACCTAAAATAAATTGGGAAATTGTTGCTAATGCCCCTACTCTAATAATCGTGATACTCCAAAGAGACTGTCTTGCCGACAATGGCACTCTGGACAATGAGTAGTCATCTCCAATATTAGTTTTATTCCCCATTTTTCATTCCTCCTATGTTTTTTCATGCTGTTCTGTATGGGGAAAGTAGCTTTCAGAAAAGAAATATACTTTTCAAAATATCCCATTGGTTCAGCCAATTTGTTATATTAACTTATTTAAAGAAATTCACTATCTACACATATTTCTGATGTAATTCATCTAGTAATGAATGCATCAATTGACCGGCAAGTATAACCTGCTCCTCAAAGTCCGTCCCATCATATAATTTAATCCCCCAAAAGACACCATTACCAATCAAAACAAATTGCTTGATGATTCGGTTAATTTCTCCTGCCGGCATCTCTGGATAACTATTTACCAGGATCGAATCTAATGATTCAACCAGCCAGTCATTGTATCGCTGCATATGATCATATAAATACTGTGAAATTTTAGGTATCGGAGAAGTAACTAACGAAATATAAGCATCTGTTCCCTGCATATCTCTCCGATGGTGATCTGAAATTCCTTCAAACATAGCAGAAAAAATGTCCTGAACTGGCTCATCTCTTTTCTCATTCAAAATGCTCTTCATTTTATTAAAATGATTGTCCAAAAACTGCTTAAATGCCACCGTAAATAAATCTTCTTTATTCTTATAGAAAAAATAAATGGATGCCGGCTTAATTCCCACCTCTTTAGCTATTTTCCTCATTGTTGCACCATGATACCCATGTAAAGCATACTGTTTCAGCGCTGCATCAATTAATTTTTTTTGCAATTCATCACCACCTAACGATTGTTAGATCATTATATTACCTAACAATCGTTCAGTCAATAAATTATTTGATAATTTCATCTAGATAAAATCTTTACTGAATTCATATTAATGCCAACATCGTTGATTTATTTAGTAATTTTAAAGTGTGGACTGGTTTTTATTGGCAAAAAAAAAAAAAAAAGCAACCCCATTTTCTATTAAAATCGGATTGCTTTCGCATCATATCCTTCCCTTTATGCCTTGGATCTATTCGGAGAAGATAGAAATTTTTGTGTGATTTTTGTTTCCTTTAATGACTCTTCAGGCTCCTTCGTTTTATATTTTTTTCTTGTTGCCTCTCCTCCGCGCAAATGGCGGATTGCCTTGTGATACTCTAATATTTCCTTTACTTCCAATGCCAGTTTGGGATTAATTTCAGGCAGTCTTTCTGTCAAATCTTTATGGACAGTACTTTTTGATACGCCAAATTCCTTTGCAATGGTTCGGACTGTTTTTCTTGTTTCTACAACATGCCTCCCTATTTTAATTGTCCTTTCTTTGATGTAATCATGCACACCGTTCGCCCCCCTAAGTTGTAATTCCGAGGTGTCGTTTGGACAGGGTGTATGTTTTGGGACAGGACTTATAAATAAGCGATCGACTATTTTTTATGTAGTCATTGTTATATAAGTGTGTGTTCAAAAAGGTCCAGCAAGTTTAAGGCAATGTGATTTCGCGGGATGTGACGACTTCTACATTGTCCACACAATGTCGGCTTTCGTAGTAGAAGTTCCTTTTCCCGCCAAGTCATTTTTATTGGACTTTTTGAACATTCTCTATAAAAGTAAAGAGTTCCACTTTAAGATGAAGGATACTTCTTAATCACAGGTCTTTTCACCTCAGACAGTTCGATTGCATGGTTTGTATTATCATCATATTAAAAAAAGTGTTTCTTTATGCTTAAGATTTGTACAAATAATCAAAGGGACAAGATGTATTTTTATAAAGAAAACTTGGCATTCTCCAAGCCTTTCGGCGATTGCCAAGTTGCGCTTATACTTTTTTTCCTTAGATTCTTTATCCTTCTAAAAGTGCAACCAAAAAAATCTGGCAATGTATGATTCATCACCAGATTGTTTGGTTTTCCCAAGCAGGTTTCTATTATTCTTCTGTATCGTCTAACTCAACATCAATGTCTTGATCTATTTCTTCATCTTCACTTGGTACTTCTTCTTGTTCCATATCTTCTGTGTCTTCTGCATCTTCTTCAGGCTCTACAACCTCGTCTGATGAAGTTGGTTCATCACTTACCGCCTCATCCTCAGCCGCACTTTCCTCTACAGAAATGCTGGATACCGGCTGCTCAAAGTAGCTTTCAGGATTTACTTCTTTGCCCTCTTTGCGGATTTCAAAATGCAAGTGTGTTCCATTATCTTTACCAAACAGATTTTTACCTGCTGTTCCCAGCTTATCTCCTTGTGCAACCTGATCACTGACTGTAACAGCTACATCTTCAAGACTAGCATAATACGTTTTCAGGTCTTCACCATGAGACAAAACAACTACGTTGCCCAGTAACGGATCTTCTTTCACTTCTTCTACTGTTCCACTGATGGAAGCCAGGACATCAAATGTTTCTGCATCTGCTGCTGCAATGTCTACTCCTGTACTTTGATAGTAGCGATTGTTGTAAAGTACAAGTGCATTTTCCCTGTCTTCTTGCTCTGCGTTGTAATCAAAAAATTTAGTTACGATTTCTGCTTCATCTGTGTTTTCAAGCGGCATTCCTACCAATTCCTGCTGATCAACTACCGGAACAGCATCTTCATCATTCATTACTGGAAGATAGTGATCCTCTGTATCTCTTTGATCAGCCGGCTCTGAAACATCAGATCCTGCATTTTGATACCAAATGACGGACGCTAATAAAACAGCTGCGATACTTAAATACAATGCTGGGAAAAACCATTTCTTGCGGAAAATTTGGCTCCATTTATTTTTTGGGCCTTTGAATTCCTCTTTCATTTTCATCACCTCTGCAACCATTGTGAGCAGAAAAAGAGAATTATATACATGACTATGAAAAAAATTTTTGATTTTCATAATAAGTAGTTTCTTATAGAAGTTTTGGTAGATCAGATATGAGCTCCATTTATATGTATAAAGATAGAGAAAAGAGCTTTTCAGCGGTCATTGTGAAACTTTGGCCGCACTCGTAATCTATCCCCGAATTATACTGCATTTAGCAGCGTAATTAATCAGATCAATTACTGATTTTGCTGTTGAACCTTTACAATATAACCATTACGTTCCGCATAAAAAACCCCCGTTTCAGTTAGAAACGAGGGTTGGTGCTATGTCGCTTATTTGACTGATTTCCACATCTGTATAGTAGTGGTGAATAATTTCTTCGTAGCTTTTCCCTTCTGCTGCCATGCCATTTGCTCCGTACTGGCTCATGCCAACGCCGTGTCCATACCCCCGGGTCGTAAAAATCAGATGTTTCCCATTCTGTTCAATGGTAAAGTCGCTTGATCTAAGGGCCAATTTATCGCGGAATTCCGGACCAGTAAAAGCATTTCCTGCCACGGTTATTTCTGCTACCCTGCCGCTGTCTGTATGGCTAATTTCCATCGGAATTGCCTTATCATCCTGAAGCGGAATTTCCAGCGCTTCAGAAACTTCTGCTACAGGCATCGTTGTTTGCTCAGAAAATTCTGGTGATGCTTCATCCCATGGGCTCTCTACACTGCGCAAGTAGGCAACCTCCCCTTCCCAATAATCCTCCGAATTTTCTGTATAGCCATTACTTGTTGAGAAGAAGGACGCAGTAATTGGAGCTTGATTGTAAGTAATAATCTGCCCTTCTGTTTCTTTTACCGCTTGATTGATTTTGTTCATTTTTTCTTGATATTCCGTTCCCCACTGTTCCTGAAGTTCTTGTTCACTTTTATATACTTGATGCTGTGTCGTATCGGTTAAATCATAATTATCACTTTTCTCACCATTTAATAAAAAGTTGACTGTAAATGTTCTGGCAGCAACTGCCTGAGCTTTCAATGCCTCTATTTCAAACTCTGCCGGCATCTCTGAGGAAACCACACCAGCTACATATTGCTCTACTGGAACATTTTCCACCTCTTCATTACTCACACGCATGACAGAGACATTGAATGGAGAAGCCCCGACTTCTACCGCTTCATTACCTGCCATCGCCTCTTCTGCCCCGTTTTCCTCTTCCAGATTTTCTGTATCATTTTCTACAATCTCTGCACCAGTTCTAATGTGATTATCTGCCTTAGAAATTTGGACAATAATTGTTGGAACAGCAAGAATAAAAGTGATCATAACCATAAAAACACCGATGACTATCTGCTTCCAAGGAGATGGGCGCTGATGTTTATAATACAGTGATTTTCGATTAGAAAAAGGGACAATTTTCCGCAGTGGCTGGTTCGATAATTTGTTTTTCTGCTTCAACTGCTTCATTCTCTTATGAAATTTTGCGTTGTACGGTTTATACTTTTTGTTCTGCACAGTTCTCCTCCTTTTCTCAAAACTTACAAATTGCTTATCTAGCATGCCTACTATTAAATCTATACATTTCATTGGCAAAATAGACCTTATCTTAAGAAAAAATCGAGGAGCATGTAAAAAACCATAGAAGCTCTCTTTTTCATAGGGGCTTCTATGGTTTTCTGTTTTAAGAAAATGTTCAAAAAATCCACTATTAATAACCAGCGAATTCTTTAGTTAATACGATTTTTCCGACGGAACCCGGGCTGGAATACTCGGTCCATCCAAAAGCGTTACTCACGTATTTAAAAGCATAGGGGAACTTTTGTTAAGACCTTTCGCGTTGTAGACAACACAGAAATCACCACAATACGCGAGAAGCCCGTTTGTAAAAATCATATTGCCCTAAGGCACTTTTTGAGCACGTAATTTACGGCTGTATTTCCTGTTCAAGAACTTCCTTCGTCCGCTGTGGTCCAGTTGTCGGACTGTCTTGATATTTCTTATCATAGAGGTGGCAGGCAACACGGTGTCCAGGTTCGATCTCCTGCCATACAGGCTTCACGTCTTTGCATATTTCCATCGCCATCGGGCATCTTGTTCTGAATACACAGCCGGATGGCGGGTTTATTGGACTTGGTAATTCTCCCTCTAAAATAATCCGCTCTCTTTTTTCCTCTATATCCGGATCCGGAATGGGGATGGCTGATAGAAGCGCTTTTGTATATGGATGCAGCGGGTTTTCATAGAGCGTTTCTCCGTTTGTCTCCTCTACCAGATTTCCTAAATACATCACGCCAATCCGATCTGAAAATTGCTTCACCATCGATAAATCATGCGCAATAAATAAAAATGTCAATCCTTTTTCCTTCTGCAGCCGCTTCATCAGATTCACTACCTGTGCCTGCACGGAAACATCCAACGCAGAAATAGGCTCATCGGCAATGATAAAGTCTGGATTCAGTGCGAGTGCTCTGGCAATTCCGATCCGCTGCCGCTGTCCGCCGCTGAATTCATGCGGATAGCGATTGACATGATCCCGGCTCAGCCCGACCTCTTCCAGGAGCTCATATACACGGTTCATCAGATCTTTTTTCTTTTTAAAAATACCATGGACCTCTAAAGGCTCAGAAATAATTTCTCTGATTGTAGAACGGGGGTTTAAAGAAGCATAAGGATCCTGAAAAATCATCTGCATCTTCCGGTAAAGCGCAAATTGTTCCTTCCCGCTTAATCCATGCACATTTTCGTAATTAAACCAGACATCTCCGCCCGTTTTATCATATAATCCAAGAATCGTGCGGCCAATGGTTGATTTTCCGCAGCCGGATTCTCCAACAAGTCCGTAGGTTTCCCCTTTATAAATATGAAAAGATACATCATTGACTGCTTTTAAAATATCACTTCTTCCGACATCAAAATATTTAATCAGGTTCTTTACTTCCAGTATTTTATCTTCCATTCCCTTACCTCCAATACCTTCTGGCTGCACATAACTCCTTTTCATATTTGGTTGCTTTTAAAGGGGTAATTTCAATTCCTTTTCCCGTTTGCGGCGAATGCAGCATCTCTCCATCTCCTTTATAGATACCAACGTGATGGATATCCCCTTTTCCTTCCTGATAAGCAAAGAAAAGCAAATCTCCCGGCTCTATCGCATCAATGGATACCTCCTTGCCTGCAGCTGCCTGATCTCCTGCATCCCGGGCAATCCAATAACCATTTGCTTTATGCACTGCATATGCCAGACCGGAACAATCATAGCCAAAGGAGCTCATACCGCCCCAAAAATAAGCTAATCCAATAAAGGGGAGCCCGGCATTTACTATATCTGTTCCGCTGCCGGGTGTAAGACCGGTCTCTTTAGCTACGGTGACTGTTTTTTCTTTAACAATTTGCTGCCTTCCTGCTGGTGTCTGCACATATACATGTGTATGACTCTCACCTGAATACGGGAGGATAGTTAAATAACTTAATGGCATGTTTGTTTCTTTTTCCGGAGCTTCCAGCCTGGCATCGTCTGTGATAACGACACTGTATCTATCCTGAAGCCATGCTTCTTTGGTAACCGGTGTTAGTTGTCTGATTGGAATATAGCCCGGATAGCCTCTTGCATCTTTTTTAGACGGCTGAAACGGCGCAATCACATGCGCCCAGCCTTCTTCTTCCCCTAAAACAATAACCGGCTCTCCATATAAGGTTTGCGACTGCACCAGATTTTCATTACACAACGCCAGCCCTTGTTCATATGTTAAGCTGTTCACCCATTTTAAGATATCCGTCGGGTTTGTGATGCCATCCTGATCCTCTGCTCTTGCAGCCTGTGGATTGGTCCAGATGGTTGCCACCTGCACATTCGTAACATAGAACTTCTCCGGCAGCTTCTCAAACATTTCCTGCATTTTACCAGCTCCTGTCCCTTTTGATTACTTCCAGATAAGCTTCCTTCACTGCTTTTATTCCCAGTCCGGGTTGATTTAAAAACGTGATTTGATTCCCATTTCCTTCATAATGAATGCCGCCTTCTAAAATATCATCTGACAACATCAGCGGCGCATCAAAATCAAATCGGGTCACTGCGGGATGACTGGCTGCGAAATGCGCGGCTGCTGTAATCCCCAGCTTTGTCTCTATCATGCTTCCAACCATACAGGAAACACCAAAAATTTGAGAAAGATTTGCGATTTTTATTGCCTGATAAATTCCTCCAGCCTTCATTAATTTAATATTGATTAAATCCGCAGCACCCATTTCTAACATACGTCGTGCATCCTGAGCGGAGAACACTGCCTCATCAGCCATAATCGGTGTTGTTGTGTGATCGGTAATATATTTAAGCCCTTTTAGATCATGTGCTGCAACTGGCTGCTCTACCAATTCAATATTCAATCCCAGATCTTCCATCCTTATAATGGCTTTAACAGCCTCTTTTGCTGTCCAGCCCTGATTGGCATCTAGACGGATGAGAACGTCATCTCCCACAGCCTGACGAACAGCAGAAACGCGTTCAATATCTTTTTCAGCTGCGTCTTTGCCTACTTTTACCTTCAACACACGAAAGCCTTTTTCTTTATATAATTTAGCATCTTTATGCATTTGTTCTATTTCATTTACACTGACTGTATAATCATTTTCAAGCTGAGAGCGATACCCTCCTAAATATTGATACAAGGGCTGATTTGCTGCTTGCGATAAACAATCATATAAAGCCATATCCACTGCGGCCTTGGCACTGGTATTACGGACAATTGCCTTCTCTAACCGGGTAAAAACACTGGCGCTGGAGGTTAAATCTGCACCTGTTAATACTGGACGGATAACTTTATTTATTGCATAGTGAATACTCGCCAGACTATCTCCTGTAATCACATGCGTCGGCGGAGCTTCTCCCCAGCCTATGATGCCATTGTCGCAGGTTATTTTCACAAAAACGCTTTCCGCAATGGTCACCGTACGCAATGCTGTTTTAAAAGGTGTGTGTAAAGGAATCGAGCTATGGTAAAGTTCTAAATCAACTATTTTCATGTTGAACAGCCCTTTCTAAATCGGAATTACAGTCTATGTTCAAAAAGAAATTTTATTGAACATCCTCTTAAATCAGCGGACTCCCGGGGACAACTGAAGTGTCTTCGTCCTGCTGGATAACGTTGCTTTTACTCCTAAAGGAACTGAGAAATGTGGAAAGCAGTGACCGATACGAAAACCGGCAATTACCGGCTTTTTATAATTTCTAAAATAATGCTTCCAAACCTCTTCCAGGCTTAGACTTGGATTTACTTTAGGTTCTGCTTCAGCAAAGTCGCCGATAATAATTCCTGCAGCGTCCTTCAGTTTGCCGGATAAACGCAGCTGATTCATCATTCCATCAACCCGGTAAGGCTCTTCTCCAATATCCTCAATCAATAATAGATTATCCTTTGTACAAATTTCATAGGGAGTTCCAAGAGTTTGCACAAGAAGAGAAAGATTTCCTCCAACGATTTTCCCTTCCGCTTCTCCATGCCGATAAACGGTCAGTGGGGAAATACTTTCAGAATAGACTAGATTTGTCGGCTCCAGCAGCTGCTTAAATAATTGACCGGAAAGCGGGTCAAAATCTGCTTTGGCAATATCCGACGCCGGCATGGGACCATGAAAAGTAACTAAGCCTGTTGCTTGGCGGATAGCTGTATGTAAAAATGTAATATCGCTGTAGCCCCAGATAATTTTAGGATTCCTTTTGATTAATTTCATATCTATTTTATCAACGATGCGTCCTGTTCCATAGCCGCCTCTTGCAAAAATAACTGCTTTTATGCTCCTATCCGCAATCATCTGATGAAAGTCTGACAGCCTATTGGTATCTTTGCCTGCCAGATAGCCATATTGATCATATACATGTTCTCCAAGCTTTATCTGTAAACCAAGATTTTCAAAGAAAGCAAATGATTTTTCTAATTTTTCTTTATCTGTCGGACCTGCTGGAGCAATCATCCCAATGGTATCTCCAGGCTTTAAGCGGTTAGAAAGCATGTATGTGACCTCCTATTTTGGAAATAGAGATAGGCCCATTGGTAGATGAGCCTATCTTGTTCGTCTATCTTACTCTGCCTTATCTGCATACTTCAGATCAAAATAGCCTACTGGATGACGCAGGATTCCCTCTACACCCTCCGCCTCCAAAACTACTACATTGTAGTAACGGATTGGTGTCGCAATCATTTCTTCTGCCAGCATTCTTTCTGCTTCATATAAATATTCATAACGCCGCTCTTCATCTGTTTCACTTTTCCCGTTCTGAATCAGCTCATCGTATTCTTCACTTGAAAAACCAGTCCGGTTCATATAAGAATCTGTGGTGAAGCTTTCTAAAAAGTTGACCGGATCAGCATAATCATTGAGAAATGAGCTTCTGGAGAACTGTAATTCCAGGTTCTGCTGTGCTTCTGCAAACACATTCCACTCTTGATTCTCCAGTGTCACATCTACACCCAGGTTTTCACTTAGCATATCCTGGATGGTTTCTGCTACAGCCTGGTTTGTATCACTCGTATTATAGGATAAAACAATTGGTGGCAGCTCATCATAACCTTCTTCCTGCATTCCTTCTTCTAACAGCTCCTGTGCAAGATCCGGATCAAATGATACTAAATCGCCGTTCTCTTCACGGAAATCTCTTCCATCTGGTGTATTAAATCCTGGCGATACAAAACCATAGGCCGGCTCAACGCCCTGTTTTACTACATAATCTGCAATATCTGCCCGATTAATCGCGTAAGAAATTGCCTGTCTGATTTTCTTATTTTGAAATGGTTCTTCTGTAATATTAAAACGGTAAAATTCTAATCCGCCTGATTCACCAATAAATACATCGTCACCATCAATTAATTCATCTGACATTTCTGGAGGAATACTCGCTGTATCCAGTTCTCCAGTTTGGAACATTTGATATTGCGTATTCGAGTTATTTACCATGGAAAAGTGTACATAATCTAAATTAACTGCATCTGCATCCCAGTATTCTGGATTCTTCGCAAAAATCATTTCACTGTCATGTTCCCAGGACTCCAGCATGAATGGGCCATTTGCTACAAAAGTATCTGCTTCAGCATACCAATCTGGTGTTTCCTCAGCAACCTGATGGTTAATTGGGAAAAATGCCGGATTGGTAAGCAAATCCAAGAAAAATCCTGTCGGCTGTATTAGGACAACTTCCAACGTCTTGTCATCAACAGCTGTTACATTGACATCATCCGCTGATCCTTCTCCGCTGTTATATTCTTCTCCTCCTTCAATATAGTAAGCTAAAAAGGCAGCTGGGGAAGCTGTATCAGGGTCCAGCATGTGTTTCCAGGCAAAGACAAAATCTTCCGCTACTACCGGATCTCCATTGGACCAGTTAGCATCTTCTCGTAAATGGAAAGTATAGGTTAATCCATCCTCAGAAATATCCCAGCTTTCAGCCACACCTTCTGCTGCTTCGGAATTTTCATCTAAACGCGTTAAACCTTCCATCAGGTTATTCAAAGGATCCCAGGATACCTGATCAAATCCAACAGACGGGTCAAAAGATGTCGGTTCCTGACCATTATTAATATATAATGTCTTTCCATCCAAGTCTGGTGTTTCTGCTGCAGCTCCATCATCTTCCTCTCCGCTATTATCCCCTTCTGCTGTGTCTGTATCCTCCGGTGCTTCCCCAGCATCCTCTCCCGCTGTGCATGCAGCGAGAATAAATGCTGTTAACAAAGCCATGAGAATCCATAAAAGCTGTTTCCTACTCATTGTTTTGCCCCCTCTTTAAGTTTGTAAGGTTTTTGCAGCTAACAGCCGCTTCGCCCGCTCATCTTGCAGCCAGCAATCCACATAATGTGTATCGCTGATTTTTTCTGGAGCAGGGTAAACTTTATCACACACCTCCATCGCAAAAGGACACCGTGCAGTAAACGGACATCCTTTTGGAGGTGAGAATAAATCAGGTGGTGTGCCAACAATTGGTTTTAATTCGCCTTTTTCATCTAATCGGGGAACAGAATCGAGCAGCCCCTGTGTGTACGGATGCTTCGATTCATAGAATATTTCCCGTTTACTCCCCGATTCAATAATTTTTCCGGCATACATGACAACAATGCGGTCTGCTATCTTGGCAACGACACCTAAG
This sequence comes from Oceanobacillus sp. CFH 90083, assembly GCF_009389585.1. Classification (GTDB taxonomy): domain Bacteria; phylum Bacillota; class Bacilli; order Bacillales; family Amphibacillaceae; genus Oceanobacillus. Next base: position 58,476 of record NZ_VIYG01000007.1, read on the forward strand.
TCATGAGTAATCAAAATAATCGATACCCCCGTCCGCTTCTGGATCGTTGCAAATAACTCCAGTATTTGTGCTTGAATCGTTACATCAAGTGCCGTTGTCGGCTCATCGGCAATTAATAAATCCGGATCACAAATAAGAGCAATCGCAATCACGATCCGTTGACGCATCCCTCCGCTAAATTGGTGCGGATATTGCTTCAAACGCTCCTCAGGATTTGGAATGCCAACCAGCTCCATCATCTCGATTGCTTTTTCCTTTGCCTGTGCAGCAGTAATTTTTCGATGCTCCTTCAGTCCTTCCACCAGCTGTGTACCAATGGTTAGGGTCGGATTCAACGCTGTCATCGGGTCCTGAAAAATCATCGAAATATCAACACCGCGGATAGACCGCATTTTTTTCTCGGAATAGGCTGCTAAATTCTGTCCTTTAAAAATAATCGAGCCCTGTGTGATTTTCCCCGGAGGACTTGGGATCAGCCGCATAATTGCATTGGAGGTGACACTTTTTCCACAGCCGGATTCCCCGACAATCGCTAAGGTCTCACCTTTATCTAAATGAAAATTTACCCCTCTGACAGCCTGGACTGTTCCGCCATAAGTTGTAAATGTAACATGCAGATCATTTACTTCGAGTATTCTTTCCAAGTTGTCCACCTACTTTCTTAATTTCGGATCAAGCGCATCCTGAAGGCCGTCTCCCAGAACATTAAAGGCAAACATCGTAAAAGAGATAAAAAATGCCGGGAAGAACAGGGTCCACCAGTTTCCGGATAAAATAGCTCCTAATGAGTCATTTGCCATCACTCCCCAGCTGGCAAAAGGAGCCTGGATTCCCAAGCCGATAAAACTCAGGAATGCTTCAGCAAATATGGCAGATGGAATCGTTAATGTCATTTGAACGATAATAGGGCCCATCGTATTCGGGAGAAGGTTTTTCCGGATAATCCGGGACGTTTTGGTACCGAATGATTTCGAGGCGAGGACAAATTCATAGTTCTTAATTTGCAATACCTGTCCCCGCACAATTCGGGCCATTCCTACCCAGCCCGTAATGGTTAAGGCCAGAATAATCGTTCCAAGACTCGGACCGAGCACAACTAAAAGTAAAATAACAACTAATAAGTAAGGCAATCCATATAAAACTTCAATAATACGCATCATCACATTATCCGTACGACCACCCTTATAACCGGAGATTCCTCCCCAGATAATGCCGATGGTTACGTCAATTAAAGCCGCTACCAGCCCGACAAATAAAGAAATACGGGCACCGTACCAGGTACGTGTAAACACATCTCTGCCTGCACTGTCTGTACCGAACCAATGGGCCATCGACGGCGGCTGATATTGATTTGGAAGGTTCTGTCTATTTACTTCATAAGGAGAGATCATCGGACCGATAATCGCCATTATCGTCAATAATACTAAAAAGATCAGCCCGAGCATCGCCATCTTATTTTTTACTAAGCGCCGCCAGGCATCCTGCCAATACGAGAGAGATGGCCGTGATACTTCTTCCATCTTCTCTGTATCCCGTTCTTTCCACGAAAACCATTCATCAGGGATAGTGGAGGGCGTCTTGAAATTCTTGAGTTCTTTCTCTGATTTCATCTTTATTTGCCCCCTTTCTGATGTACTTTAATCCGTGGATCGAGTATACCGTAGACGATATCCACAATAAAAAGCATGATAATTAAGAAGGCGCTGTAGAAAACAGTTGTACCCATAATAACCGGGTAGTCCCGCTGATTGATACTTTCTACAAAGTATCTTCCCATCCCTGGTATTGCAAAAATCTGTTCAATGACAAAGGTTCCTGTTAAAATACCGGCAAAGAGCGTTCCCATAATGGTGACAACAGGCATCAATGCGTTTCTGAGTGCATGCTTGAAAACAACCTTCCATGGAGAGAGTCCCTTTGCTTTCGCCATTTTAATATAATCCTGCGTCAGCACCTCCAGCATCGTGGAGCGGGTCAGCCGGGCAATAATTGCCATCGGCCCTGTCGCCAGCGCAAGTACGGGAAGCACCATATGAGCCGGACTTCGCCAGGTTGCCGTTGGAAATATTTCTAAGTTTACTGCTAACTGCTGAATAAGAATTGTTGCTAAAATAAAGTTGGGTATCGAAATACCTAAAACAGCGATTCCCATTGTTAAATAATCCAGGAAACCATTATGTCTGAGCGCTGCAATAATTCCAACTAACACTCCGGAAACAACGGCTAAAGCAATCGTGATAATTCCCAACTCAAAGGAAATCGGAAACCCTCGTGATAAAAGATCATTTACCGTCTGGTTAGGCTGTTTAATTGAAGGTCCAAATTCGAAGGTAGCGATTGATTTAATATAGAGCAAATATTGTATGTAATAAGGCTGGTCTAAATTATAATGAGCCTCCAGGTTAGCCTGTACTGTCTCATTAGAGGCTTGATCCGTGTTAAAAGGAGAACCGGGTATATTTACCATTAATACGAAGGTAAGCGTAATAATAACCCATAGTGTAATAATCATAATTAATAATCGTTTTAAAATATACTTCAGCATACGTTTCACCCCACTATCTTTCACTTAATAAAAAGAAAATGAATCTGTATAATAAAAGAATGAACCAGCTTGTTATGTTATTAATGATAATTATGTTTGTTTTTTGTATTCATTACACTTTAAGAGGTTGTGTCGAAAGTACAATGTAAAGGGCATGGCAAATTTATTCGTACTTTGTGAACACGTACTTTAAGAAAATGTTGTCTGCACAGCAAGCTCCGTCATAACCAGCATTGCCTGATAGGCTTCTTTCATATCCTTTGCCTGAAAACGTACCTTGGTTGTGCCGGGAATCCATATTGTTCCTGGCATTAAATCTGCCCACTCTGCCTGACCGCTGTTATTAAACTCCATCGTCAGCTCTGGAGCTTCCGGAGGTACTAATGGTGCTACAAGCTGTTTTCGATCTAAAGCAAGCTTCACTTTCTCCGCAAGCAGCTGCCCCGCTTTCTTTGGTGTTAAGCTTTTTACAGACGCTCTGGAGATCGTCTCTTTTACTACAGCAGTAGTGATATAGGGTATTAACTTCTCTGCTTCCATTGCCGCTTGATCATCTCCTGATACAAGCAAAACAGGAACTCCAAAATAACCTGCAAGATAGGCATTCATCCCCATCTCACCAACACAATGGTCATTAATATATATGTTTCTTATCGCATGTATCATGGAGTGTGTCATCACTCCACGCTGCCCGGCCCTTGCGTGATAACCTGCAAAAAAAACACCGCTATATGTAGCATTCAAGCCCTGCATCATTGAAAACGGTTTCGATTCTCCAGTTATTAAAAGCGCATCCGGATGCAGTTGATCAATTAGTAAATTATTCATCTTGGAGTGACTGTCATTCACTAAAACCTCTTCCACGCCATAATCAAAGGCAGCTTGAATAATATAATTCGCTTCGTCTGTCATGATTTTTCGGGACCTTTCATAGTTATGCTTTCTCCAATCTACAAATGTAGCATCTGGAAGACCTGTAATTCCTTCCATATCCACAGACATATAAATTTTCATTTCCATCATCCAATCGCAATATTAGTAATTTTCTCAAATATAGCATGTTTTTCATAAAGTGAGAAGCAATTTGTGAAAAGAGAATGAATCATTATTCATTTAATCCTTCTAATAAATTATTTAGAAAAACGAATAGACTGCGATTCTAAGCATGACATTTTATTAATCACATCTTTTTAATACGGATTTAAAAATCATTCTTTATACCTATATGTGTCTGCACTTCTATTCACTGCCTGGAAAGCACACTTTTTATGTTATGCTATCGTCTTATTCGTGCTGAAGCATTTACTAAATAAAATCAAAAAAAATGCACCTAAGCTAAGGTACATCTTTTTTGATTTTAATAAAATATGAAATTATTCAGTAACAAATTCGCTTAATTCGACATTTTCCTGCACGCCTAATGGCTGAATAACGACACCATTTTCATCAACGCGTTTAATGTCTGCACCAAGATTTGCTAATTTTGATACAATATCTACATAGCCGCGATCTAAGTGTTTTAGCTCGGTAACCCGTGTATAACCATCACTTACAAGACCTGCTAAAATAAGTGCTGCCGCCGCACGTAAATCTGTAGCCGCTACTTCTGCACCTTGTAGTTCAGAAAGACCTTCGATAATCACACTTCGGCCTTCAATTTTAATATTTGCATTCATCCGGCGAAATTCCTCTACATGCATGAAACGATTCTCAAATACCGTTTCTGTTATCACACTTGTTCCTTTAGCACATAACATCAATGCCATCATTTGTGACTGCATATCCGTTGGAAAACCAGGATGAGGTAACGTCTTGATGTCTGTTGATTGAATAGCTTCAGAACCGATAACCCGTAAACCGCCATCTTCATCAATAACCTGTACGTTCATTTCCTCTAATTTTGAAACCACAGAACTTAAATGTTCACGCACAGCATTTTCTATTAAGATATTTCCTTTTGTAATCGCTGCTGCAACCATAAATGTTCCGGCTTCGATACGATCTGGAATCATTACATGCTCTGTTCCATGAAGCTTTTCCACACCAATAATACGAATTGTTTCTGTACCCGCTCCAACAATTCTTGCACCCATTTGGTTTAAATAGTTAGCCAAGTCAACAATTTCAGGCTCTTTTGCTGCATTTTCAATGACTGTTTTTCCTTCTGCTAATGCAGCTGCCATCATAATGTTTTCTGTAGCTCCTACACTTGGCATATCTAAATATATTTTCGCACCTTGCAGGCGACCATCTGATTTTACTTCTACAAAACCATTACCGACATGAATGTCAGCTCCCATTGCTTCGAAGCCTTTTAAATGTAAATCAATTGGGCGTGAACCAATTGCACATCCGCCAGGCATAGCCACCTTTGCGTGTCCATAGCGGGCTAATAACGGTCCCAATACAAGCACGGATGCACGCATTTTTCTAACATATTCAAACGGGGCTTCTGTCTCTAATTTGGCAGAAGCATCAATTATTACTGTGTTTTCTGTTGAATCAAATTCCACATTGGCATTTAAGTTGCGAAGCACTTCATTAATTGTGTATACATCTGCTAATACTGGTACTTCTTTAATAACGCTTTTTCCTTCACTAGCAATCAAGCTAGCAGCAAGTACAGGCAGGACTGCGTTTTTAGCACCTTCTACACGTACTGTGCCTTCTAACTTTCGTCCGCCACCAACGATGATTTTTTCCATGTCATAAATCCCCTTCAGAATCTAATTTCCCTATTATTAATATTCATTGATTAGGATAGGTGTTCCTATCATAAAACGCTTTTCCCCTTGACGATCTGCAACAGCGGCAATCTGCACATTTTTTGGGTTATCTTCCATGAAATAAAACTGCTCCCATGTTTTTGTATACCCGTATGTACTTTTTTCAATCCTTGAATTTTCTATATTGTCATAGTTAGTCGATATATGCTTTATATTAAAATACATCTTTGCTTTATTTAAAAATACATCGTGATTTATTATATCACTACCTTGTACCGATAGACAAGTATATAATTGTGACTCTTTTGTTAAATAAGTCTTTAGTATAGATGCTTTTTCTTTTTGATACTTTTGACTTATTTGTTTGTCCCAGTCAGTTCCATGAAAAACAACAATGACTTCTGCTGGCTCATTCCTATCCAAAGGCAGAATCACGTTATATAATACGTAAAAAGGCTTGTTCTTGTTACTATCCTGAAAAGTATACTTTATGCGGTTTTCATCCTGTTCCTCATGTAATGGATACTTCGCTTCCAGGCTTTGAACAAGTGTCTCTGCCTGCTCTGCCTTCATCTGTTCTTTCATTGTAACCTCCCAAAAATGGATGTTCAGATTGTACGCTTCTGCAAATGCGCCTAAATCCTGCATTTCATCTGTTTGATAAGGCTGACTAAAAGCCTGGTTGACTAAAAAGCTGATTGCAAGTAATAAGCAAAAAACCTGTCTGTTAAACTGGACAGGGCTGTGAAAGGTATCAAGGGATTTTCTTTGCATAACAGGGGATTTAGAACAGAACAGAATTCTATAAAACATAAAAAAAACCTCCTATCAAATCTATTAATCTCAGTTTTGACAGAAGTGTTTATAACCATACATGTATAGAAGAAAAAAGATATATTAAATCGCCAGACCACTGTAATATATCAAGAAAGAACTTACTAACTCCTGTACCGATAACAATCGTAATAAACAGAAGAAAAACCCTCGCTTCGGCAGACCTTCCTTTTTTAAATATGGTTTCAATACGAATTGCTGTGACTACCTTCCATGCCAGATAAATAAACATGATATGTGAAAAGATGCTGATGATAGCTAATTGTCCTGCTGAAAACATGAAGACTCCTTTCCGTATAAATACAATGAATCATTCAATAATTATATTTTTTGTCTTATATTCTGAAATAATAACGGTCAAGACATCATTTCCCGGGAAATTATATCATATTTCGTTATATTTTTTATCGAGAGACGCTTTTGAATACATATTCGTGTTATATTATACTAACTTTTTGCCGAAAAGTTTATTTATTGAATTTAATTTACAAAATAAAATTCAAGCACTAAGAGAATTATGTACGGTTTGGAGCTTGGACTACAGTTATTCTTCCCAATAAATAAAATTGTTTCGGTATGCTAAAAATAAACTCCCTATCCATTTGGGCAGGGAGTTTATTTCAGCTTTTCTCTAATCACAGCATGAGCGTCCGTAATTTCCCCTATTGTATATAAAGGAAATATATCGTCATCATGTGGAAAAACAGGCTTCATTTCCTGGATTAGCTCGAGCCAACAACGGTTTTAATGGGTTAAGTAATCGCAACCCCGGGATGTTGGGTCACACAAGCATTTTCGCAAATGCATTCGATGGAGCGAATATCACAGTCCCATCGAAGACATTAGCTTGTATTCTTTATTCTTTTAGTGGATAAGCACACGCCACTAAATCAAGTTTCATTTTATGAATTTGCGATTTCCAGACGATTCATTGCCCGTTTTAAGGCAAGCTCCGCACGAACTCTGTCTATTGTATCGCTTTTATCCTGAAGACGTTTCTCTGCGCGGTCTTTTGCTTCCTTTGCCCGCAAAACGTCAATATGATCCGCAGTTTCAGCAGATTGCGCCAAAATAGTAACTTTATCAGGCTGTACTTCCATAAAACCTCCGCTGATGGCAACTTGCTTGATATCACTGCCCTTTTTCAGACGTGCGATACTAATCTGTAATGGAGAAACAAGCGGAATATGCTTTGGCAGGATACCAATTTCCCCTGTTTCTGCTTTACAGACAACCATATCAAAGCTATCTTCCAGAATCGGACCCTCAGGAGTGACGACACTTACTGCTAATGTACTCAATGTTTACCCCTCCTAACAGCTGAGGATGATGCATTATTATGAAATAAGAAAGTATAAAATTTTGCAAATGGTTTCGATGGGACGAGTAACTGCAGTCCCATGATTTAATTCTTATTCAAAATAGCCACTTCCAGCTCCGGGCGCTAAACTTTAGAGATTTCACGTCACGCCCTACAATAAGTCAACATCGACTCAAAGGGGAATGAAGTTCGACTAAAGTCGACCCCTCAAAAAGAACGGGGGCTCATGTCTCTACGTTTTTAAACCGGCGCTCTGCGCTTTTGGTTTGAATCATCCCGGCTGTCTATTATTCCGAAGCTTTTGCTTTTTCAACTACTTCTTCAATACGTCCAACAAGGCGGAAGGCATCCTCTGGAAGGTCATCATACTTTCCTTCAAGAATTTCTTTAAAGCCTTGAACCGTTTCTTTTACCGGAACATATGAACCGGGCTGCCCAGTGAACTGTTCAGCAACGTGGAAGTTTTGTGATAAGAAGAATTGGATACGACGAGCGCGAGAAACAACGAGCTTGTCCTCATCACTTAACTCATCCATACCAAGGATTGCGATAATATCCTGCAATTCACGGTATTTTTGAAGTGTTTGCTGTACACCTGTTGCAACTTGGTAATGTTCTTCTCCTACTACTTCCGGGTCAAGTGCACGGGAAGTAGATGCTAATGGATCCACGGCAGGGTAGATACCTTGCTCAGAAAGCTTACGATCTAAGTTTGTCGTTGCATCTAAGTGAGCGAAAGTAGTTGCCGGCGCTGGATCGGTATAGTCATCGGCAGGTACATAGATTGCCTGAATAGATGTTACAGAACCTTTATCCGTTGAAGTGATACGCTCCTGTAATTGTCCCATTTCTGTTGCAAGTGTCGGCTGATAACCAACGGCTGACGGCATACGTCCAAGAAGTGCGGATACCTCAGAACCTGCTTGTGTGAAACGGAAAATATTATCGATAAACAATAATACATCCTGTCCCTGCTCATCACGGAAATATTCAGCCATTGTAAGACCTGTTAATGCTACACGCATACGTGCACCAGGCGGCTCGTTCATCTGGCCGAATACCATCGCTGTTTTTGCAATAACGCCAGAATCACTCATTTCATAGTAAAGATCATTTCCTTCACGAGTACGTTCACCTACACCCGCGAATACAGAAATACCGCCATGCTCCTGGGCAATGTTATTGATTAATTCCTGAATTAATACTGTTTTACCTACACCGGCTCCACCAAACAGACCAATTTTACCACCTTTGATGTATGGTGCAAGTAAGTCTACAACCTTAATACCAGTCTCCAAAATTTCCGTTTCTGTAGACAGATTCTCAAAATCTGGTGCTTCACGGTGAATCGGATCTAAACGGACACCTGCCGGAAGCGGCTCATCTAAATCAATTTTTTCACCTAAAACGTTAAATACCCGTCCTAATGTAACATCTCCAACCGGTACAGAAATTGGTCGACCTAAATCTTCTACTTCTGCTCCACGCTGGAAACCATCTGTTGAGGACATAGCAATGGTACGAACACTATTATCACCAAGATGAAGTGCTACTTCCAGCGTTAATTCTTCACCTGGTCTTTCACTGCGTACTACTAGTGCATTGTTTACAGCTGGGAGCTGACCATCTTCAAAACGTACGTCAACGACCGGTCCCATCAGCTGTGTTACGCGTCCTTTCGTCATCTGTTTCCCTCCTAACTTAGCTTACCTGTGTAACTATTCAAGCGCTGCTACGCCACCGACAATCTCTGTGATTTCTTGTGTAATAGCTGCCTGACGTGCACGGTTATATGAAAGTTCTAAATCACCAATCAGTTCATTTGCATTATCTGTTGCACTGCGCATTGCCGTCATACTCGCAGCATGCTCACTTGCTTTTCCATCCAACAAGGCACCAAAAATCAAGCTTTCTGCATACTGAGGTAAAAGCACTTCCAGAATTTCCTCCTGGTTTGGATCAAATTCATAATCAGATGCAGGAGCTTTTTGCTCACCTAAATCAGCAATTGGCAACAGCTGTTTGTTTGTGACTACCTGAGAAATGGCACTTACATAATGGTTATAAATAATATGAAGTTCATCAATTTCCCCATCAGCATACATTTGTACTGCCTCTGATGCCAGCTCCTTTACCTCTGCAAATTTAGGATGATCTGACATCCCTAATATACTTTGAGCAACCGGAAGACCGCGCTTGCGACAGAAATCATAACCCTTTCTTCCAATAACGATAATCGTATACTCATCCTTAGAAGAGTGGTTGTTTTCGATCTTATTGACAAGATTTTTCAAAATATGACTATTATAAGCTCCCACCAAACCACGGTCAGAAGTGACAATCAGGTAGCCTGTTTTCTTCACTTCACGTTTCATAAGCATTGGATGCTGTGTATCGGTATTCGCATTAGCAATGCTGCTTACTACTTCCTGCAGCTTATCTGCATAAGGAACAAAGCCGCGGGCATTTTGTTCTGCTTTCGACATTTTAGATGCAGATACCAGCTCCATTGCCCCCGTGATTTGTTTCGTTTTCTTTGTAGAGTCGATTCTCGCTTTTAAATCTCTAAGTGATGCCAAGCTTTTCACCACACTTTCCTATAAGGAATGCGGGCCGAATATTTTTTACCGGCCCTTTCTATTTTTATTCACAGGCATCTTATTGATTAGATGGCAAGAATGTTTTCTTGAAGCTTTCAATTGCTCCGCTGAATTCTTTTTCATCTGGAAGGTTGCCTGTTTCACGGATTGTTGTGAAAATATCATTTTGGTTATGCTCGATCCAGATATTCATTTCTTCCTCAAAACGCTGAATATCTTCAACAGGAATATCATCTAAAAATCCTCTAGTTAAGGCATAAATAATTGCAACCTGTTTTTCAACAGCCATTGGTTTATGAAGTCCCTGCTTCAATACTTCTACTGTACGTTGTCCACGATTAAGTTTCGCTTGTGTCGCTTTGTCAAGATCAGAACCAAATTGTGAGAATGCCTCCAGCTCACGGAATGATGCCAAGTCAAGACGAAGTGTACCAGCAACTTTTTTCATTGCTTTGATCTGTGCGGATCCACCTACACGAGATACAGATAAACCGGCGTTAATCGCTGGACGTACTCCTGAGAAGAATAAGTCGGATTGTAAGAAAATCTGACCATCTGTAATAGAAATAACGTTCGTAGGGATATACGCTGCGATATCACCTGCTTGTGTTTCAACAAAAGGCAGAGCTGTTAAAGATCCGCCGCCTCTTGCGTCACTTAATTTAGCTGCACGCTCTAATAAACGTGAATGCAGATAGAATACGTCCCCTGGAAATGCTTCACGGCCTGGCGGACGGCGAAGTAACAGGGAAAGTTCACGGTAAGCTACCGCTTGTTTAGATAAGTCATCATAAACAACAAGCACGTGCTTGCCGTTATACATGAATTCTTCTCCCATTGCTACACCAGCATACGGCGCTAAGTATAGTAATGGCGCCGGATCAGATGCACCTGCAGATACAACAATCGTGTAATCTAATGCACCGTGCTTACGGAATGTTTCTACTGTAGAACGGACTGTTGATTCTTTTTGACCAATAGCGACGTAGATACAAATCATATCCTGATCGCTTTGATTTAAAATCGTATCCACAGCTACCGTTGTTTTACCAGTTTGACGGTCACCAATAATTAATTCACGCTGTCCGCGTCCAATTGGTACCAGTGCGTCAATCGCTTTAATACCTGTTTGTAATGGCTCATCAACCGATTTACGATCCATTACTCCCGGCGCTTGTGCTTCGATTGGACGTGACTTAGATGTTTCAATCGCACCTTGTCCATCAATTGGCTGACCTAATGGGTTCACCACGCGGCCTAAAAGTTCCTCTCCTGCCGGTACTTGCATGATACGACCTGTACGACGAACTTCGTCACCTTCTTTAATACCTTGGTAAGGTCCAAGAATAACGATACCCACATTGCTTTCCTCTAAGTTTTGAGCCAGGCCCATGACCCCACCTGCAAACTCAAGTAACTCTCCAGCCATTGCATTATCAAGTCCATGCGCACGCGCAATACCATCCCCGACTTCAATAACTGTTCCAACATCAGTAACTTCTATGTCTGAATCAAAATTTTCAATTTGCTGTTTTATCAGCGTACTAATTTCTTCAGCATTAATGCTCATACCAATTCACCCCTATCTTCATTTATTAGCAGACACAATACTACGGGAGATTCGATCCAGCTTCCCTTTTACCGTACCGTCATAAATCGTGTTTCCGACTCTGATTCTTATTCCGCCAAGGATGGACGGATCAACGATATTGGTCAGTTGAACTGCACTTTTTCCTAACCGGACAGCAAAAGAACGTTCTAAATGACTCTTTTCATCATCCGATAAATTTCTTGTCGAATAAACTGTAGCATCTGCCACTCCTTTTGCATCATTTACTAAAGAAATAAATTCGTCGATAATGATTGGAATGATCGATGTTCTATGGCGATCCACCAGTAATTGAAGTGTATTCAAAACAACTGGGTCAGTTCCCCTGAATGCTTCAACTACAAGCTGTTTCTTTTTTGCATTATCAATCTTTGGATGCGTCAGGAATTTAGCTAATTTCTTATCATTTTGAAAAACAGGCTGCACGACTTTTAAATCTGCTGCAAGCTGTTCTAATTTTTGCTGTTCCACTCCAAGTCTGAAAAGAGCATCTGCGTATCGTTTAGCAACTACTACATTACTCATCGCTCTTCTCCTACCTCTTTAATGTATTCGTTGATCAGTTTTTCTTGATCCTGCTCACTTAATTCTTTCTCAATAACTTTGCTTGCAATTAATACAGATAGAGAAGCCACTTTATCCTGCAATGCTTGAATAGCTCTTTCTTTTTCGTTTTGAATATCTGCCTGGGCAGCTTCTTTCAAACGTTCTGCTTCTTTCTTTGCAGATGCTATAATCTGTTCCTCTTGCTTTGCGCCTGCTGCTTTTGCATCTTCAATCATTTTTTGAGCTTCTGCTCTTACCTGATTGAGCTGCTCAGCTGCATCTTTAGAAGCTTGTTCAGCCTCGGCTCTGCTTTTTTCAGCTTCTTCGATTTCATTTGCTACGTATTGCTCACGCTTTTCCATCATATTCATCAATGGACCCCAGGCAAATTTTTTCAATAATGCAAGGAGTACAAGGAAGAAGAATAGCTGAACCAGCATATCTACCCATTGCAGACCGCCGACAGCTGCTCCGATTGTCAATGAATCAATGTATGAATGCACAAATTCCACTCCTTTCGCTAAGACGTTACCTTGGAGATAAAGAATATCCTGCTGTCACCTAGTACAGCATTCTTCCTCTAATCGATTTATTACATATAACATCATGTTTTTAATTATATTATATGAATATCATCTCATTTTTTCCTGCATAAAGGAAAGGCGAAGATTCTCTCTGAGATAAACTTCGCCATTATACTTCTGAAAAATTAGGAACCAATTACCATAAACGCGATAACCGCTGCGATAATCGGAATCGCCTCAACAAGTGCTACCCCGATAAACATTGTTCCTTGAAGTGGACCTCTTAATTCTGGCTGACGAGCGATCCCCTCTACTGTTTTACTTACGATCATACCGTTACCTAGACCTGCACCTAATGCTGCCAGTCCAATTGCAATTGCTGCTGCTAAAGCTCCCATGAATAATTTCCTCCTTCTTATGTTTAAACAAATTAATGATGATTTTTATTTAATGGTCTTCGCTCACTTTATGAGACATATACACCATTGTTAACATAACAAATACATAAACTTGAATTGTACCGATAAAGAGTTTAAAGCCCATCCACGCTAGTGTTGGAATTGCTGCTCCGAAAAAGCCGAAGACAGATGATGTTGCCAGTCCAATAAGTAGACCTAATAAGATTTCACCTGCATAGATATTACCAAATAAACGAAGGCCTAATGTTAAGGTGTTTGTGAATTCTTCGACAATTTTAAATGGCAACATAAACGGTACGGGACTTACGAATGTTTTTAAGTATGCTTTGGTGCCCCGGATTTTTATACCATAATAATGCGTTAATAAAATAACCATGACAGATAGTGTCAATGTCATCACTGCATCTGCCGTCGGTGATTTCCACCATAAATCGTGTCCAACTACCCCAACAGTAGCGACACCGACAAGGTTACCCACCAGGATATAAAAAATGAGTGTTAATCCAAGCGGAAGAAATAATTTTCCTGTTTTCCAATCCATATTGTCTTTTATGATGCCTCGGACAAACTCTACTGCCCATTCCATAAAGTTCTGCATGCCCTTTGGCTTCATTTGCAGCTTTTTGCTTCCCCATACACAAAAAACAAAAACAATAAGTGACACAATAAAGGTCATTAGAAGATTGGAAAGGTTTAGATTTGCACCCGGTATTCCAAAGATATCATGTACTATTGGACTTTCGTGATCCAAAATTATCACCCCTTTACTAAAACTATTTATAAGTAAAAATGGAATACTGGAAGGATTAGTCTTCTTTCTGGTTACGCATGGTAAATTGATAGAATATAAAATCTATCACCATGATCAAGTAAGAAGAAACAATCCCAAAAATTACAGCATACAGATGAAAATGCTCTTCAAAACGCATAGCGATGAGAACCGCCAGGACAGCAGTAGCCATCCTTGAGAATGTACCTAATCCGCTTCTAGCTTTTTCTCCTGCTGCAACGGTTTTGCCAAGTTTTTCTGACTTGTATTGCAGTAACCACAAGTTATAAAGACTAACACTACTACCTAGGATTAATCCGAAAAAAATTCGGGTATAGGGTAGAAATCCAGCACAAAGTACTAAAATCGCTAACCAATAAAGCATCCATTTTCGTTGACGGGTAACCATACTATCAAAATTAGACATCATTGCTATTTCACTCCTAATGCTGCCCGTCAACCAGATACATTACTGTTTAGAAACATAGACTTGCATCCGTTTTCAATCAAGTTGGGGAATTTCTTGCTAGGCAATACTTCTTGTAGTCTTAGATGCGGAGGTGTTACATACTGTTTGCATCTATGTAAATAGAAGGCAGAGAAATGCGTTTCACATACTAATAGAAAGCATTCAAATTTAAATGGGCTTTTGTCCGCTCTCCCTTTTTCTCCACACTCAATAAGTGTACAATACGCCTGCAAGAGTTGTCAACGTGTACCATGCAATATATAAGGTATTTTTACAACTGTAATAAAGCGCTTCAAATCAACCTTTTTGCTTATTAAATAAGCATTTGTGAATCCCTTTTTTCAGTATGGGATTCACAAATGCTTCCAGTCCAATTTGACAGTTTTGTGAACATGCTTTTTTATTCAATAAAAATCATTGTTTCTACTTGTTCTATTTCTCCATTTTCAAGTTCTGCCGTGATCAATGCCAAGTAATATCCAGATGCTCCCGCTTCTTCTTTACGGAGAACTCCTTCGTGCGTTCCTGCTTCCAATTCTTCTTCTTCCAGCAGTTTCCTTTCAAATAATAAAGTCTCCGGATGATATAAACTGACATTAAAGCTTTTCACAAATTCTGTTAAGTGAAATTGATACGTATAATCCGCGTTTTCAAAGGGCTCCAGGTAAAATTCAAAGCCTGCCGTCTTAGGCTGATCTGCCTCCTGATTAACAATAATATATGGCAAGGCATAGCTTCGTTTCCCTTCTTTAAGTGTCAGCCACCCTTCATGAACCCCTTCTTCCAACCGCTCCCGGTTCATCGACAGCTTTACGGTTATTTCTTTTTGTTCCTCCGGCTGGATGGTGAAGGATTGGGGAATGCTCCAGACTAAGCCGTCCTTTCGCTCCGGCATGTCAAAATAATATGTTTGTGCTTCAGCTGTTTTATTTTCAATCGTTACTGTCTCTGTAAACTCTTCCTGATAACCATTCAGCTTTCCAAACTCCAGCTGTGGATCATAGATAATTGCCGGAGTATCCATTGCTTCATCCAGCTGGATAAGTCCCATCCCCTGCGTTGTAGCAGGTAAGCGTGTTTCCTGTTCTTCAAAAGGCTGTGCTGTTGTCTTCAATGCTCCAATCAGCTGTTTATTTGTCCAGTCTGGATGTGCCTCCTTCAAAACTGCAAAAGCTCCTGCCACATGAGGAGATGCCATGCTTGTTCCATTCATTGCCTGATAGCCGCCTGGAACCGTACTCCAAATAGCAGATCCTGGCGCTGAGACGTCCGGCTTAATAGCCCACTGAACAGCAACAGGGCCTCTGGAACTAAAGGGAGCAATGGTTAATAAAGACTCTTTTTGAACAGCATCTATAAAATAAATACCTTGACGTATTTGCGACTGCAGCCATTCTCCTTCTTCCATTTGAATAGAGGCAACCGGGATAGTTACAGGCTGCCGATTATTGTCCACAGATGCCTGCAGCGGTCCCGGTTCCGAATTATAAATGATTAATGCTTCTGCCCCCATATTTTCCGCCTGTAACGCCATTTCAAAAAAAGGGATTTCCTTTCGTTTGGCAAGAGCTATTTTTCCTTGCAGCGATTGTCCCGGCTCCATATTATCCATATCCACCAGCTGATAGGAATCTTCCAGCTCCCACCGTTCAGCTCCCAGCGCTTCCAGTAAAGGAATTTCCTTTTCTGCAAATGTATCTGCGAGCACCGGCTCTTTCTGTGGTGTTGTTGATGCCCCTACCGAAACGGATTGATCTGCTGTTGCCGGTGATCCGACTGTCCATGCATCAGGACCGCTGTTCCCATTGGCAATGACAACAATAATCCCAAGCTCACTGGCACGATTTACAGCCCTGCTCGTCGGATAATCCGGAACATTCACATCATTGCCTAACGACAGATTGATAATATCCATCTCATCCTCTATTGCTTTTTCAATAGCTGCTAATACTTGAACAGAGGAGCCGGTTCCGCCTGGTCCCAATGCACGATACGCATAAATTTCTGCATCCGGTGCGATTCCTCTTATATCGCCATTCCCTGCGATGATTCCTGCTACATGGGTTCCATGCGTAGTAGGATGCCCTTCTTCCGGTGTCGTTTCCATTGGATCCTCATCAAAATCAACAAAATCATAGCCGCCCTGATAATTTTTTTGTAAATCCGGATGATTATAATCAATCCCTGTGTCAATCACACCTACCTTTACATTTCTCCCTGTAAGTGCTGTTGTATTTAAGTCATATGGCTCCGGCTCGGAAGAATCCATTTTTTCAATCACATCAGCATTGTCTGCCTGCTGAGGCATTGTTTGATACGTTTGCACCTGATGCAGTGCTTTCACTTGTTCAATGGAACCAAGTTTGGCTAATTGCTCTGCTTTTCCTTCCACAGCCAGCCCTTCAAACACAATATCGTACACAGCTACAACCTCAATGAATGGATGATAAGCTTCTATTTCTTCTTTTACTTGATAAGGATCGCTGTCCACTTCTATAATAAGCGTTTGCTTGAGCTGACCGGCTTGATAAGTGTTTACAGTTAGTATTTGCATAAAAATCATTAAAACTGCCAGGAAACGCAGCATCTTCTTCCACATAACATCTCCACCTTTATGAACACGCACTTTATGGAATAGTTTTCGTGGGCAGATGTGTTTTTATACAAAAAAACAGATTGAATATCGTATCCAATCTGCTTTTCATTCTTTTATTTTGTTCCAAATAAACGGTCTCCCGCATCGCCAAGACCAGGAATAATATAGCCATGGTCATCCAGACGCTCGTCCAGTGCTGCTAAGTAAATATCTACATCCGGGTGTTCTTCCTGTACTGCTTTGACGCCTTCTGGTGCAGCGATAAGACACATTAAACGAATATTTTTGGCACCGCGTTGTTTGACAGCGCCAATCGCATCAATTGCCGACCCGCCAGTTGCCAGCATTGGATCAATAACAATCAGTTCGCGCTCTTCAATATCAGTTGGTAATTTGACATAGTATTCTACCGGCTTTAACGTTTCCGGATCACGGTATAAGCCTACATGTCCCACTTTTGCTGCCGGAATCAATTTCCGTACACCGTCTACCATCCCTAAACCTGCACGAAGAATAGGTACCAGTCCAAGCTTTTTACCAGCCAATACTTTTGAATTGGATGTCGTTACCGGTGTTTCCACTTTTACATCAGATGTTGGCAAGTCTCTTGTAATTTCAAATGCCATTAACATAGCAACTTCATCCACAAGCTCGCGAAATTCTTTTGTTCCCGTATTTTTATCACGAATATACGTTAATTTATGTTGAATTAACGGATGATCAAATACAAACACATTACTCACGTTAGATCACTCCTTAAATTTATATATCGTTCAAATTGTACTGAAAATCATGTATGCTTTCAAGTTAATCTTCATTGTTACGGTAATAATAGTTTATTGGAAAAATTATAATTTCCTTTTTATTATCGCTTTGATTTGTGGAGAAATCAAGCTGGCTTCATGTTTATATACATAAAAACCCACAGAGTAATACGGAACACTCTGTGGATTTTTATTGCTCCGCTCTAATATTATTATCCACACTGGGGATAACTTATTTATACAGCGGGAATTTTTCTGTCAGTGCTTGTACACGTTCTTTTGCTTCGTTTAATTTTTCTTCATCTTCATAATTTTTCAGCGTAAGTGAGATGATTGCTGCTATTTCTTTCATTTCTTCGATACCAAATCCACGCGTTGTTACTGCTGCTGTTCCAATCCGGACACCACTTGTAACAAACGGGCTTTCTGTATCAAAAGGAATGGTATTTTTGTTTGTTGTTACACCAACATCATCTAAAGCTTTTTCTGCTACTTTTCCAGTCAAATTCAATGGTGTTACATCCAGCAATAGTAAATGATTGTCTGTTCCTCCTGACACGATACGGATTCCTTCTTTTTGTAACGCTTCTCCAAGCGCTTTGGCATTATCGACAATATTGCCGGAATATGCTTTAAAATCATCGGATAAGACTTCCTTGAAGGAAACAGCCTTTGCTGCAATAATATGCATTAACGGCCCGCCCTGAATTCCCGGAAAGATCGCTTTATCAATTTTCTTAGCATATTCTTCTTTACAAAGAATCATACCTCCGCGAGGTCCGCGTAATGTTTTATGCGTTGTTGTTGTCACAAAATCAGCATATGGAACCGGGTTCTCATGGTGACCTGTCGCAACCAAGCCGGCGATGTGTGCCATGTCAACCATCAGATAAGCACCGACAGCATCCGCAATCTCTCTAAACTTTTTAAAATCAATGCTTCGTGAATACGCACTTGCACCAGCCACAATCAGTTTTGGTTTTACTTCTTTCGCTTTTTCAAGGACAGCATCATAATCCAGTTGTTCTGTCTCTTTATCTACACCATAGTCAACAAAGTTGTACAAACCGCCACTGAAGTTAACCGGGCTTCCATGCGTTAAATGTCCGCCATGGTTTAAATTCATTCCCAACACCGTATCTCCAGGTTCAAGAAAAGTAAAATAAACTGCCATATTCGCCTGGGAACCGGAGTGAGGCTGTACATTGGCATGATCAGCTCCGAATATTTCTTTGGCACGTTCTCTGGCAAGGTCCTCTACAATATCCACATACTCACAGCCGCCATAATAGCGTTTATCCGGGTAGCCTTCCGCATATTTATTCGTAAGTATGGATCCCATTGCATCCATCACTGCGTTGGATACAAAGTTTTCTGAAGCAATCAGTTCAATTTTATTTTGCTGACGATCCTTCTCTTGCAACATCGCCTGAAAAACTTCATTATCTGCTTGTTTAACATATTCCATCATTACTGCACAGCCTCCTAATATTGGGTGAAAATGTATTATTATTTGTTGTTCAAATAAAAAAGAATATATTATCTAGATGGATTTTCTCCGTAATATGCCCGATGACCACCAATTAATTTGGGGCGGGTCCGGGCTGCTCTGACTCTGGCATGACCAATTGTACGCTGCTCCAATTTCAGCGGAACAGCTACCGGCTTTAAATGCATACCAATCATTGTTTCACCAATGTCTATCCCGGCGTCGGCACTTATACTTTCAACCACAGCAGGATGTTTCATTTGCTTGTAAGCATATGTTGCCATTGATCCCCCAGCCTCTGGAACAGGTACAACAGCTACTTCCTCCAGATCATATTGCACCACTGTCTGTCTATCTACGACAAGAGAGCGATTCAAATGCTCGCAGCATTGAAAAGCAAGATGGACACCCGTTTCCTGTTGCAAAACAAGCATCTGCTCATAAAGACTTTTGGCGATTTCCATGCTTCCGTTTGTTCCAATTGGCTTTCCAGCTACTTCACTTGTAGAACAACCAATAACAACAATCTCATCTTTTCGCAGGATACGCATCTCCAGCCATTGATTAATAACTTGTTTTAAATCTTTTGTTATCATCATGACACACCCTTACTTCATTATCAGCCTGTTCGAACACGCACTTATCATCCTTCTGTTTATTCATTCGACACAACAAATAATAGATTCATTTATAGCATACCACGATTTTTTCAAAATTACGATACCTCCTGATGCTTGTTTTCTTCTAAGGATTCTTTATCATTATTTAGAAGCTGAATTGACATAACACTGGCAGATTCAGTCACTTGCTTCACGTTAAATTGCTTAATCTGTTCTTTTAAACTCCCTGCATGCTCTTCCATCTGCCCGGCTAATCGATCCACTTGCTCCATGGTTACAATTTGTTCTTGAACAGCAGCATTAACCTCTTGTGTTCCGGCAGATGTTTCTTCGGCAATAGCTGCCACTTCCTGAGATTGATTTGCTGTATTTTGAATCGATTGCAGCTGCTGTTCCACCAATGCATAAATCGCATCAACTTGTACAGCTGTCTCCGTAACCGTTGTTCCCATTTCCGTAATGGTACGATTCGTGTTTTCTCCGCGATGGACTTGCTCACGGGCAGCAGTCACATTGGTATTAATTTTTTCTGCAAGCTGGTTTACATCTGCTTGAATAGAGAGCAGCAGCTTAGAAATATTATTCACTGCCTTTCCGCTTTGATCTGCCAGCTTCCGTACCTCCTCAGCAACCACAGCAAAGCCTTTTCCATGTTCACCCGCTCTGGCAGCTTCAATGGAAGCATTTAATGCCAGCAAGTTCGTTTGTTCTGCAATCTCACCGACTAAAGTGATAATCCCTTCCACTTCCATCGTACTTTGACGTAAATGATTCACATCTTTCAGAGAAACTTCCTGCTCCACAGCAATACACTCTATTCCGTCAACTAATTGCTTCACCACATTTTGTCCCTCTTCCAGCATATGAATCATCGCACGAGACTGCCTTTGGGATGTCTCTGCCTTGCCCTGTACTTCATTGGCTAGTTCTGTTGCCATTTCAATCGATCCTACCGTTTCTTGGGTGGCACGTGATGCATTCTCTGCTCCCTCTGAGATTTCATGAATAGAGTCACCAATTGCAGCAGAGTGATTTGCAGCTGTATGCGATGCTTCCTTCAACTGATGGACAGTTGTATTGGTTTCTTCAAAATGCTGGTCAATGTTTGTTACCATTCGATTTAAGCTTTGCAGCATACTGTTTACAGCAACAGATAAGGATCTAATTTCGTCATCTGATTTGGGAATCTCGACTCGCATCCTCAAGTTACCTTTGGCAGCTTCTCCTGCAATTTTCTCTAATTTCTGCAATGGCTTCGTAATCCAGCCTGCCGCAAAAAAAGCAAGGATGCCGGACCATATCACCCCGGCCAACAGCGTAATAATAACAAACATCTGCTGTGATATATTGATCCAGGCCTGGATATAATCGTATAAAACATAAATATAAAATGCACTTGTTGAGTATGTAACAAACGCTAAAACAGTGGTAAATACAACAAGCTTTAACCTCAGACTAAACCGATACTTGTTCCTCATTACATTTCCGCTCCCTCTATGAAATTTTCACTGCTGATATTTATCACAGTATAACTGGCTGCAGGTCACAAAAGCGTTGCCAAAGGATGGCGCGTACTTAGCCTTTGTTCCTTAGTCAGCAATGGAAAGGAAACCCCTGCTGAATGAAGTTTCACTTTATCAGACTTCAGCTCTAAACAGAGAAATTTCAGAAAAAAACGCGTCAGCCAATGCATGGGAAAGCTCCTGCATCCATGCTTTATCCTTGGAAAGATGCCACGGTGCTGCATATAATGCAATAATATATCCCCTTAACGTTTATAACCTTAAGGAGATAACCATTGATCCAGACACGATTCAATTTCTTGTTTCGTTTTCAAATAATCCTCTATTGACCCGCCAAACGGATCGGCAATATCAGAATGTGTCAGCTGTCTTTTTAAATACTGGATCGCTTCAATTTGTTCATGACATGCTTCGTACAAAAGCTCGCTTTGTTTTATCGGGTCCGTTTCCAAATCGTGCTGTTCTAAACAATGCTTTCTTTTTTCTTCCAAATCTGTATAGGCTTTTTCTAATTGATTCCATATTTCTATATCGGCATGTAGTGCAAATTCTTTAAGAGTATATGTCTTTTTTCTTTCTTCTGGGTAATTCGACCAGACCATTTCCTTATGTGAAGCTGTCATTGTCAGGATGACATCTGCCCACTGAACCAATTCTTCACTAATGGAGGAAGCCTGGTGGTTGATTGTAATACCTTCCTGCTTTAACACCTCTGCCGTCCGGCTGCTTACAGGAGCTCCCGGCATAGCCGTAATTCCGCAAGATTTAACCTGAATATCTGCTTGTGCCCGATGCTTTAATAACGCTTCCGCCATCGGACTGCGGCATGTATTCCCTGTACATACGAATAGTACATTCATTCATAAATCCTCCTGTTTTATCTTAATGATAATATTAACTTTCTCTATCATATCATGATTAAACCAA
This sequence comes from Oceanobacillus sp. CFH 90083, assembly GCF_009389585.1. GTDB lineage: Bacteria > Bacillota > Bacilli > Bacillales > Amphibacillaceae > Oceanobacillus. The sequence continues at coordinate 80,757 of NZ_VIYG01000007.1, forward strand.
AAACACAGAAGTCCTGTTAACATCTCAGATATGAGCGTAGCATAACTGAGAGAAAGAAAACGCAGCGGGGTAACAAACCGATCCGAATTCCTGATTTTTTTGTAACATTTCTGTCCTGATATCGTCTAATATTAAAATAAGCCAAACGATGTCAGACTTCACGAGGAGGTTTTAGCATGGATAAAGAATTAATTTCAGACTGGTTTGATGATTATTCGGACGATGTTTATCGTTTTTTAATGTATTACATGTCTACACCAGATGTAGAAGACCTTGTCCAGGAAGTGTTTATGAGGGCGATTGACCGATATCCATCATTTAAAGGAGATTCCAGCCCGAAAACCTGGCTTATCTCTATCGCACGCAACCTGGCAATCGATGAAGCCCGCAGACAAAAACGAAAAGACTGGCGTAAGCTGATTAAGATGCATTCATTTCATACAGAACGATCTCCGGAAGATCAGCAGATAATCGAAGAAAGAAAGCTTGCCCTGCATCAGGCAATAGAAAAATTAAAAGACGATTATCGTTCAGTTGTTATTTTAAGAGGCATTGAAGAATTATCTGTTACAGAAACAGCACAAGTGCTAAAATGGACCGAGTCAAAAGTAAGAGTTACCTTTCATAGAGCCTTAAAGATGCTGAAGTCAGAAGTAAAGGAGGTTCATTATGAATCATCATGATAAAGATTTTATAAAGGAGTTAAATAAATTGAAAATAAACCGTTCTTTAGATGCGGAGAAAAAGGAGAGCATGAAAATGGCTGTAAACCAACACGCTGAGAAAAGGCGGAGACAGGAGCAGCGGAAGTCAAAGATAAAGCATGGGTTCATCTGGTTATCCACAGCAGCAGTTATCATTCTATGCGGCGTATTTCTTTTTCAAATGATTGATAATGATTCTGTTACCGCTCCGGATACGGAAGAAGAAAGTATCCAATCTGATCAAGAACAAGATTCTACAACCATTGAAGCGGAGCAAGATGAACATAACAAGACAGCAGAAAACACTCCTGCCTTTTCTATTGAAGAAAACGGAACAGAAACTGCTACTATCTTACTTGAAGGGATGGAAGAAGAGGTAACCGTCTATAACTTTATCATAGAACCATATGATATCCAGTTTCAAATAGAAGAATTTCTTTCTAACTATGAAACAGCGGAGGATGAGGTGCGTTATTACAGTGACGCAGAAAATGCAGAGATTCACCTGCGTGTAGCTGAAGCTGCAACAATAGATGAAATTGTTCCAGAAGTACAACAAATGTATGACCACAACTTTAACGATGCTGCAGGTCCTGAAACCGTACCGTCAGACGAAAATCCTTATGATGGCGTCACCCAGCATGTTTCTGATTCACCTGAAGGATATTACTTGTATCAAATAGATGATAATGTGCTGATTATTCAATACGAGTATGATATAGAAGCGGCAGATGGTGTGTCACCACGCCTGGAAATGCTACGGAAATCCATCCAATAAAAATAATAGCTGATTGGGCTTGTTTCTGAGGAAATAAGCCCTTTTGTATGATTTAGAGCACAGATGTACCGCCTGCATACTGCCGATTTCCATATTCAACTAAATAACATATATATCCCAAAGCCCGAAAGAATAATCCCTCCAAAAATTTCGCTATAGATTCCAAAAAAGCTTTGCAGCCGTCTTCCTAATAGTAAACCTATCCATGTGAACAAACAGCTCACTATTCCAAAAATAAGGAGCGTAATAATAATGGTTACTCCAGAAATACCAAGGCTAAATCCCACCGTAAAACTATCGAGACTGACGCTGAATGCCAGCATCCATAGTCCAAAACCGACAGGCTGCCACCTGTACTGAGCAGATGTATGAAAGGCTGCGAAAAACATATGTGCACCGATAAAGAACAGCAGGACTCCTGATGCCAGTGCTGTCCATTGTCCAATCTGCTCAGATAAAGCATGTCCAAGCAGCATACCTGCCATTGGGAAGATCATATGGAAGCAGCCGATTACCAGACCAATTAAAGCAATCCGTTTCAAGCGCATTTTATTCATTCCCAAGCCTAAGCTGATGGAAAATGCGTCCATGCTCAAACCAACTGCGAGCAAAGCTAACGAAAGTAATTCGGTAGAAAAAAACATCCATACGTCCCCCTTTGAACATCCTCTTGAAGCATGCTTGTACACTTTATGCTTCATAGGCGGATAATATGAATGTTATATATCTATTCCTCTATCACACGATCTGCTGCTTTTCTCAGACGATTCATAACAGCTTGGCCAATTCCCTGCTCCGAAAATGTCTCACACATAATTTTATCCACATTTGCCTGCTTAAAGAATCGTAAACCGTCGTATAAGGAAGACGCAATTTCTTCGATTGTCTCTCCCAGCCTGTGAATATTTGTATCCTCTGCGAATATGTCAGCTGTTTGATCTGATACAAGAACACCAATTCTGTTTCCTGCTTGTTTTTCTTTATCCACAAAATCTCGGAATGCCCGGTCAGTGCCTGCAAATAAATAAAGCGGGACCTCCGGTGCATAATGCTTATACTTCATGCCAGGAGCTTTCGGACGGTCTTCCGATGATGTAACAAGACCCGGATCCATCATAACCGTACCTGCCTCCAGCTCTAATTGTTCTTTGGTAATTCCGCCGGGACGTAAAATTATCGGGATTTCTCCAGTACAGTCAATAACAGTGGATTCTAAGCCGACACCAGTCTGACCGCCGTCAATCAAACCACTAATCCTTCCGTTCAAGTCCTCAAACACATGCGCTGCTGCAGTCGGGCTTGGTTTTCCGGATACATTCGCACTTGGAGCCGCAACCGGCCTACCAGCTGCTTGAATCAAAGCCAGTGCAATCGGATGACTTGGAATGCGTACGCCAATTGTGGATAACCCAGCTCTTACATTATCCGCACAAAAATCGCTCGCTGGTAAAATATATGTTAAAGGACCTGGTGAAAAAGCATCGATTAATCGATACACATAGTCCGGGATAAATGTAACAAGCGTGTTTAGTTGCTCTACAGATGCAACATGGGCGATTAATGGATTATCCTGCGGCCGACCTTTTGCTTCAAATATTTTACGGACAGCTGCTGCATTGGTGGCGTCTGCACCGAGTCCATATACCGTTTCTGTCGGAAAGGCAACAACCTCTCCTGCTTTCAGCATATCAGCTGCCCCTTGGATCTCTTTGTCTAATCTATTTTTTGAATGTATTTTCCATACTTTCGTGTGCATCATATTCCCTCTTTTCTACGTACTTATTTTAGTCGATACACGACAGAAACGCAAAGAAGGGGAATTACCTAAAACTTATGCACATTATTCACAGTTTTTATCCACATACTGATGATTACTAACATATATTTTCTATTTATGCACAACCTGTTGTGAATAGTGTGCATAATTTCCTCTTGACAAATTGAAAATAAAGCTATTTAAGTGATATCAAGCATTTTTCATTTTTATTTAACTAAGAAACCTGATACGCCCACCAATTTCCTGTTTTTTCTGAATATACATTCTTAAATCTGACATCGCTTTCTCTTTTGAATTGTAAAGACTCTAAAAGGATATCCACAACTGGGCTCTGATTATGCACATATACACATTTTATGTCGTTTTTTCGGGAAATTACGAGAACCGACTCGAAAATAACAAATAACTTTTGAACATGCTCCTTCGTTATATACAATTGCTTCAGCCAATATGTTGATTCATCTACTGCATCCAGGTTAAAACATCCTTCAATACTTCCGTTTATCTCTACCACATAGCTTTCGCTTGTCAGCCTTTTACCAAAAGGCTTTTCATTCTTATGAATAAATTCCTCTATCAGCTCTATTTTCGCTTCTTTGACTTGGTAGATTTGCATTTTCCTATCCTCCATCCTTTTGATTAATTAAGGGAACCACCCCTTTAAAGCAACCTCATTCTACTATAAGCATATGCCTCTATGAACGAAACTATGACAAGCCCAGCCATTTAAATAGAAAGAATTCTACTTCTACCTCTTCCTCCTCTGGTTCTGCTGCATCATCGCCAGCTACAGAGGTGCCGTTAAAGAAATCTAAAAAGCATAATGGCGGGAATAACACACACCACCAGTTAGCGCCTGATCCTTCTCCCAGCGTTACTAAAATTGCTTCATATTCTCCTGCCGGATATAGATAGTTTCCATATAATTTCGCCGGAAAAGATACATTTTCTCCATATTCCAACTCAAAATCCTGTTCGCTATTTTCATTTACCAGTGTGTTTTTAACTACTTCTTCCAGCTCCGGAAGCCGGTCATTAATTAATGTTCTGGCCTCTTCAATATCTTCAATATCCTCGACCCATTCTGTGATGACTTTATTGACTTCATCACGAACCTTGTGTTTTATATTCTGGTCCTGCTCACTGTCACTGTTTGCCAAAATACGCAATCTGATTGCTTCATCAGGAATAACCTGATAGTCAAGCTCTTTATTTTGCAGCTCTTTTGCTGCGCTAATGACAGGAATAATTGATAATAATAAAAATAAAAGTCCTGCTGCTGCCCATAACTTTTTCATAAAAAAATCTCCCTTCCACCTATCTATGAGATAGTGTGGACAAGGAGATTTCTGCTTATACAAGTTTCATAGAAATATATATTCAAAATCCGGGTATATTTTCACCCTGTTTTGGACATGCGCGTATCAGAATAGATGTGTTGCAAATACAATCCGGTCTTTTCCATTAATATCCTTCTTTATTTCCACATGACTGTCGGGAAAAACTTGCCAAATCTGTTCCTTCACAAGCTCACCCTGCGTATAGCCAATTTCAAATGCCAGCAGCGTATCTTCTTTTAAAGGCATCTGCCTCAATTGTTCTATTATCTTATAGTATGCCGCCATTCCATCCTCTTCTGCAAAAAGAGCTAGGTCCGGATCAAAATCACGGACGGTATCACTAAGCTCCGGCGCTTCTGATTTTGCAATATAAGGCGGATTGGAAACAATCACATCAAATGGCATTGTTTCATTCATAAGCGGAGTCAAAAAATTTCCTTTAAGAAAGGAAATATCGGCTTTTAATTGTTTTGCATTCTGCTCAGCAATCTTTAGCGCTTTGTCTGAAATATCCGTAGCAAATACCGATGCATTACCTAGTTCCAAAGCCAGTGTAACAGCTATAATTCCGCTGCCTGTTCCTATATCAGCAATCCGGACAGGCGCTTGTTTCAAAGCGAGATATTCCTTCACAGCAAGAACAAGCTCCTCTGTTTCCGGCCGGGGAATTAAAACATCCTTACTTACCTGAAAGGAGCGGCCGTAAAACTCTTCATAGCCGGTCAAATGCTGGACGGGAACCCCGGTTTCCACATGTTCTATTATAGCTGCTTTGATCTGCGTAAGCTTATCTTCCGGTATTGGTTCACGTAAAGAAAGCAGCCATTCCTGCCTGGATAATCCTAAATGATACCTGATTAAAATCTCAGCGACCTTTGGTTCTCTATTTGCTTCTTCTAAAAAAAGAGAAGCCCAGTTAAGGGCTTCATAAATTTTCGTTTGGGTCATCAGTTATTCACCAATCTGCTCTAATTTTTTAGCCTGCTCTTCCATAACAAGCGCATCGATAAATTCATCCAGCTTGCCCTGCATAATCTGATCCAGCTTTTGAATCGTTAAGCCGATGCGATGATCCGTCACACGGTTTTGCGGGTAGTTATACGTACGGATACGCTCCGAACGATCTCCTGTACCAACCGCCGATTTACGGTTTTCATCATATTCTGCCTGCGCTTCCTGCTGGAATTTATCATAAATTCGGGCGCGTAATACCTTCATCGCTTTTTCTTTATTTTTAATCTGTGATTTTTCATCCTGAATGGAAACGACAATCCCCGTAGGCTCATGCGTTAAACGTACCGCTGACATCGTTGTATTTACACTTTGTCCGCCCGGTCCGCTGGAAGCAAAGGTATCAACGCGGATATCCTTTTCATGCACGTCTATCTCTACTTCTTCCGCTTCAGGGAGTACCGCAACCGTTGCAGTCGAGGTATGAATCCGTCCGCCGGATTCTGTTTCCGGAACACGTTGTACGCGATGTGCACCATTTTCATACTTCAGTTTAGAAAAGACATCTGCACCATTGATCATAAAGATAATCTCTTTATAACCGCCAACGCCTGTGGAGCTTGCTTCCATCACTTCAATTTTCCAGCCCTGATTCTCTGCATAGCGTGAATACATCCGATATAAGTCGCCTGCAAATAAAGCAGCTTCATCCCCGCCGGCAGCACCGCGAATCTCCATAATAACGTTCTTATCATCATTTGGATCTTTCGGAAGCAGGAGAATCTTCATCTCGGCTTCTAATTCTTCCTTTCTGGAGGATAATTCAGATACTTCCATTTTTGCCATTTCCAGCATCTCGGCGTCTGAATCGTCTTCCAGCATTTCTTTCGCGTCTGCCAATTGTGATGTAACTTCTGTATACTCACGGTAAGCCTGAACAACGTTCTCCAGTCCAGCCTGTTCTTTCGAATACTCACGCAACTTTTGTGTATCACTAATAATTTCCGGATCACTTAACATTTCATTTAATTTATTATACCGATCTTCCAGTGCCTGTAACCGATCTAACACAAGAATACACCTCTTTCTCTATAACAGTCTTATTATATTATAAGGGAGCACCTGGGTCAATTGCACGTCTGATAAGAAGGAAATGCATAGTAGTTGCCGTTAAATATAAAAATATCTATAGACTCTGCACGATTTTATACATGACATATCTATAGATACTTGATATTTTTTTCAATCCTTCTCTTTTTACTATAAAGAAAACCGCATGTATTCGTGAGTACTTTGTGAAAAAGGCAGCTATAAATTCACCTAATAAATACTATCCAAACTTCTATTATACATGTATAAAAATGATCTCGGAACCAAAAGCGCAAAGCGCCCTTACAGACTAAGAACGCGACGTCGTGTCGCGACGCCTGCACTAGCACGTCGTGTTCGTTGAAAAACGTAGAGATTGCGCCCCCATTCTTTGGGGGTGGTTCGACTTTAGTCGAACTTCCTTTACCTTATGAGATAAAGGAAACATGTCCCTTTAGGGGTATGCCGACGTTAGGCTTCAGCCTGCTTTTAGTCGGCCTTCCTTTTTACTTTAAACCGCTGTTGACTTTCACCCGCAGGGCATAAGTGCAACGGTTTTTATGGGGTGAGTAATCGCAACCCCAACTATGCTTCTGTCTGCGCCTGTCGGCTTGCCAATCGCTAAGTCTTCTTTATCGTAGGGCGGCTCGTGTTAGCTCTAAAGTTTGGCGCTTGGAGCTGGACGCAGCCATTTATCTGCAAATAGTTATCCACAAGCAAACAATTTTATAATTTTACTAGACCATAAAAAACTGCCGAACATATAGAATCGGCAGTCATTATATTAACGATTTGTTTGCTTTACTGTATTGCTTGTTATATTCACTTCCGGACGATTGGGCACTTCATGATGGTGCCGGCAGCGCGGCTCATAGGACTCTGAAGCTCCCACCAAAATAACAGGGTCATCATAGGATGCCGGCTTACCGTCAATCAGCCGCTGCGTTCTGCTTGCCGGCGATCCACAGAGCGGGCAGATTGCATTTAATTTTGTGACGGATTCAGATAAAGCCATCAGCTGTGGCACCGGTTCAAAAGGAACTCCCCGAAAATCCATATCCAGGCCTGCGACAATCACGCGAATATCCCTCTTGACAAGCTCCTCTATCACATCGATGACATTATTATCAAAAAATTGCACCTCGTCTATTGCGACTATATCTGCACCTGGCTCTATTTCCTCTAAAATTTCTGCTGCATCCTGAATTGATTTTGCAATGGTTGTTCTGCCGTCGTGAGAAACAACTGCTGTTTCATTATAACGATTATCTATCGCCGGTTTAAATACACATACCTTCAAATGTGCATACGTTGCTCTTCTGACACGACGTATTAACTCTTCTGATTTTCCGGAAAACATACTCCCGCAAATTAACTCTACCCAGCCGTTCCGCTTCATTATATGCATTTGGAGAAACCCCTCTCGCGAATAAAAGTATCTAAGTATATTCAGATGAAAGCTCTTTTAAATAAGACCGCATCAATGCATCTCATTAAAAAAGTAATATATGAGGATATTCAAAAAGTACCCAAATGATAAGCGGCGAATCTATGCGTTGACGCGTCTTTTCCGATTGGACTGGGACTGCGATTACTCGTCCCACCGAAGAGCTTTGCGATTACTCGTCCCACCAAGAGCGTTACTCACGTATTTCAAAGCATAGAGGAACTTCTGTTAAGACCGTCCACGTCTAGTGGATAACACAGAAGTCATCATATCCTGTGAAAGCCCGTTCGTAAAAGCCACGTCTCCTTGACTTTCTTGCTTCTAATTTAACTACTTTTTGAACACACACTATATATGTTTTACTCTAATTTAGGTCTGCTGTTTTATCAAAAATGAAAAATACGATTTTTCATACTATACCTCAAGAAAAAGTAAAAAAACAGGCAAAATTAGACATTTTGCCTGTCCTTTAAGATTCAATTCCTTACAAAACCTGTATGAGCCGGGATTTTTCCGGTCTATCAGATAATTAGTTAAGGTTATATTTTTTCTTAAAGCGATCCACACGGCCACCGACTTTGTCAGCTTTTTGCTTACCAGTGTAGAATGGATGTGAATCAGAGCTGATTTCAACTTTTAGTAGAGGGTATGTGTTACCGTCTTCCCACTCAATAGTCTCATCTGATTCTTTTGTTGATCCGCTTAAGAACTTGTAATTCGTGCTAGTATCTAGAAAAACTACTTTTCTATACTCTGGATGGATATCCTTTTTCATGTTCTTCTACTCCTTTTTGCCCTGAGTCCCTTGGAAACAGAGTTATTCTAAGAGTCGTTCGTGATGCAATATAAAGCACCCTACCTAAACTCACATAGAAAGATTATAACAGTGTATAGAATGAAATGCAATAGAAGTTATTAACAAAAGAAAAAGTGAGACTTCTTTCATTTGAATAAGCACTGTTTTCCCAACAGAAAAGTCAAAGCTTTTTTATTGACGGTTCATTCCTTTTCGCTTCATTTCATCGTCCATTAACTGCAGAAATTCTTCGTTATTCTTAGAATTTTTCATACGTTTTAAGAAGCGGTCTAAGAAATCATTGGAATCTTGCATCGTTTTACGCAGTAACCACATTTTCTCTAAATGTGCTTTATCAACTAAAAGCTCTTCTTTTCGGGTTCCTGAACGCAGGATATCAATTGCCGGGAAGATCCGGCGATCAGCAAGATGACGATTTAAGTGCAATTCCATGTTCCCTGTCCCTTTAAACTCCTCATAAATGACATCGTCCATTCGTGAGCCTGTGTCTACTAATGCCGTAGCTAAGATAGTAAAGCTGCCGCCTTCTTCAATATTTCTCGCCGCTCCAAAGAAACGCTTCGGACGGTGAAAGGCTGCCGGATCGATACCACCGGATAATGTGCGCCCGCTTGGAGGAATAACCAGGTTATACGCACGGGCTAAACGGGTAATGCTGTCCATCAAAACAATGACGTCACGCTTATGCTCTACCAGCCGCATCGCTCGCTCTAAAACAAGCTCAGATACTTTAATATGACTTTCCGGCACTTCGTCAAATGTAGAAGAAACGACATCTACATCCGGACCCACAGAACGTTCAATATCTGTTACTTCCTCCGGACGCTCATCCACCAGCAAAATAATCAGCTTGGCATGCGGATGGTTTTGAGAAATGCTGTTTGCAATCTCTTTAATCAGCATCGTCTTACCAGCTTTTGGAGGCGCAACAATTAAACCGCGCTGTCCAAATCCGACTGGTGTCATTAAATCCATAATACGTGTTGATAATTGATTTGTTTCTGTTTCTAATTTAATTGGCCGGTTTGGATAAAGTGCGGTCAGTGCTGGAAAATGCACACGGTCCTTGGAAGAATCCGGGTCCTCATCATTGACAGCATCTACATGCAACAGACCGTAATAGCGTTCATTTTCTTTTGGAGGACGCACCTTCCCAGATACTTTATCCCCATTTCTTAAATCAAAACGGCGAATTTGCGATGCAGAGATGTAGATATCCTCTGCACTTGGAGAATAGTTAATCGGACGCAAGAATCCAAAGCCCTCTGAAGGAATAATTTCTAAGATTCCATCCATAAATAAAAAGCCGTCTTTTTCCGCCTGCGCTTTTAATATTGCAAAAATTAGCTCTTTCTTTGTCAGCTTTGCATAGTAAGAAATTTTATAATCCTTTGCAAGTGCATAAATCTCTTTTAACGTCATTGTCTCTAAACTAGAGATTGTTAGTGTTGCCATTAAATCACCACGCCTGTTCTAGGTTCTTTTATATTTTTAATGAGACGAATAAGGATTGTCCCATAAAGTAATCCATACAATTACTGTATTTAAAAAAACAATTTGATTGGCTACCAACCTTTACATTTTCAAACAGCAAATAGGCTGTTTACATATCACTACCTTCTTCTCATCCCTGCACCTATCTTCTTAACCTTGTATACGCTTCACTAAGCTTTTATTCATTAAAAATTCCAATCAAAATACAGTTAGAGAACGGTATTTCTGATTATTTAACAGTTTATCATTCGTTTTTGTTTTAGAAATGATATGTATCTGGTATTGGGTGAAAATCTCATTAACTTCCTTTTTTCATCTATACAAAGTCTTGACTATAAAAGTACCACTTTAATCACGGTATTCAAAACTGATTGTCCTGTATATGGAAGGAGTACGAAGAAGACTTGCTCTGTTTACCAGAGGCAATTAGAAGCTATTATCATACTGCAGCAGTCTTTGAATAACAGTCACTGCCCCATGTTACTTATTGAACGGACAGAGCTTTCTGCAAAGCAAATCATTAAAGGCTGTTCAAAAAGCGCTCAAATGATAAGCAAGGGACTCTTTAGTTAACGTGTTTTTTCCGATAGGACAGGGAATGGGATTACTCGCTCCATTGAAAACTGTCGGACCTTTTTGAACACGTACCATTAGAGATTCATTTCTTGCAGGATGCAGCATCTCTATAAAATGATTTTGCCCTATTTCACTGTCAGCATTTTATCAAATTGATTTATTTTATTAAACAATTATTATCATACTCTTTTACGAATAAAGATTCAATAGACTTTTTTGTCAAAAATAGAGGAATTTTATCACAGATAGTCGTCCGTAAAACTCCCACTGGTGGAAGTTTCGTTTTATATCATGTTGTCAATGACTTTCGGACATCATTTGGAGTTATGAGAAAACATACCCAGCACACCGGCTTTCCAAATCTATCGTAGTTATTTGAGGACAGATGAAAGTACATCTTATTCTATCAAAAGGTTGAAAAGGATACAGAATAAGGATAAATCCAAGGTAAAAAATATTTGGTGACCACTGCATGTCCTCACTCAAAAATCCTATATAATAAAAGAGAAGGAAAGGTCTTCTCTTTTATTATATAGCTGCGCTCTGTGAGGTCAGGCTGACTAAAACTCAGGTATTCTCAAGCTTGGATTACTCGCTCCGATGACAACATTTAAGCGTTGAAAAATTTGATGCAGCCTTTTATCGTATTTTTTGAACACGCCATTTACGTATTCTGATCCTGATAAATTTCTGATTCGGACATTTCTTCTCTCCAAATTGTAGCGCCAAGTGAAGAAAGTTTGTCCGTTAAATTCTCATAACCTCGATCAATATGATCCAAACCAGTAATTTCAGTCACTCCATTTGCAAGTAAACCTGCTATTACTAATGATGCTCCAGCACGGAGGTCACTAGCCTTTACTTTAGCACCTTCTAATTGCGTAGGTCCAGAAACAATGACAGACCCACCTTCCACCTTAATTTCTGCATTCATTCGGCGCAGCTCATCAATATGCTTTAAACGTGCAGAATAAATTGTATCAATGATAACACCCGAATGACCTGCTTGTGTTAACAGTGTCGTAAATGGCTGCTGCAAATCCGTCGGAAAACCTGGATAAACCAGTGTTTTAATATCGACACTGCCTAAAGCATTTGTTTTGGCAACATATAATTGATCGTTGTGCGATTCAATATTTACATTCATTTCCCGCAGTTTTGCAATTAAAGACTCCATGTGCTGCGGGATAACATTGTCAATGACAACCTCTTTTCCCATTGCTGCGGCTGCAATCGCATAGGTCCCAGCCTCAATACGATCAGGAATAATCGTGTGCGTACAACCATGTAGTGAAGAAACGCCATCAATACGAATGACATCTGTTCCAACACCTTTAATCTGGGCACCCATATTCGTTAATAAAGTTGCAACATCAATAATTTCGGGTTCTTTTGCAGCATTTTCAATGATTGTTTGTCCTTTTGCTTTTACTGCTGCAAGCATAATATTGATGGTAGCACCAACACTGACGACATCAAGATAAATGCGGGCACCGCGAAGCTCCTTGGCACGCAAATAAATCGCACCCTGCTCATTTGTAACTTCTGCCCCCAGCGCTTCAAAGCCTTTAATATGCTGGTCGATTGGGCGTGGACCTAAGTAACACCCTCCAGGTAAACCAATGACTGCTTTATTAAATTTTCCAAGCATGGCACCCATAAAATAATAGGATGCACGTAATTTTTTGACTCTTCCATTTGGTAATGGCATGGCAATCATCTTCTCTGGATGAATCGTCATATCCTGACCACTCCGAGACACCGTTCCGCCAATTTCCTCCAGCAGCGCACCTAATGTGTCTACATCAGAAATATTCGGCAACCCTTCAATAGTCACTGTCGAATCGGCAAGAATAGCTGCAGGCAATAGTGCTACTGCGCTATTTTTTGCACCACTGATATGAACTTCTCCAGACAGTTCATGCCCACCCTCAATTAATAACTTTTGCATGTAAAAACCTCGTTCCTATGGAAGTTATACTCCACAAGTTTGTTTGTTGATTCAGCTGCGTTACCTTTCACTTCTAACCCTTGTCTTATTGTCTGCCTTTTTTCCAACTCTATGCAATTATTTTTGTTTATTCCAATCTGCCAAGAATTTTTCAATTCCCTGATCCGTTAATGGATGCTTTACTAATGATGATAGAACGTTGAATGGAATCGTTGCAATGTGCGCACCATTTAATGCAGCATCTGTTACATGGATTGGATTACGGATAGATGCAGCAATAATTTCTGTCTGAATAGAATGACGGTCAAAAATTGCAGCAACATTTGCGATCAACTCCATGCCATCTTGCCCAATATCATCCAGTCTTCCTAAAAACGGAGATACATATGTTGCTCCTGCTCTTGCTGCAAGCAATGCCTGATTCGCATTAAAGATTAAGGTTACATTTGTTTTGATGTTTAATTCACTGAATGCCTTAACCGCTTTCAATCCTTCAAGAGTCATCGGAACCTTTACAGTAATATTGGGGGCAATCGCTGCAAGCTCTTTTCCTTCCTCAATCATCCCCTCTGCGTCTTCAGAAATAACCTCTGCACTGACAGATCCGGAAACCTCTTCTGTAATTTCACGCAAACGGTCATGAAAAGAAACACCTTCTTTTGCTACTAGACTTGGATTCGTTGTAACCCCTGCCAAAATCCCAAGCTTATTTGCTTCTTTAATGTCTTCAATATTAGCTGTGTCGATGAAAAATTTCATAATGAATACCTCCCTGAGATGTTGTAGCAAAAGCTGCACCACTGGTACAGCTTTTGCCGAATATATCTTATAATTACATCACTTACGCTTGATTAGATGAACCAAACTCACGCATTTTACCGATTACTGTTTCTTTAATCGCTGCTGTACCTGGTCCTAAATATTTACGTGGATCGTATAAATCAGGTTTTGCTGCTAATGTTTCACGAACAGCTTTTGTCTGAGAAATTTGGTTTTCCGTATTTACATTTATTTTAGCAGTTCCCAATGAAATTGCTTTTTGAATATCTTTGGTAGGAATCCCCGTACCGCCGTGAAGCACCAATGGTACGTTTACTAAATCTAAGATTTCCTTCATTTCCGTGAATCCTAAGTTCGGCTCCCCTTGGTATGGACCATGAACAGAGCCTAGAGCTGGAGCTAAGCAGTCAACCTTTGCTTCTTTAACAAGACGATCACATTCATCTTTATCTGCATAGTTGATTCCGCCGATAACACCATCTTCTTCTCCACCTACAGTACCAACTTCTGCCTCAACAGATACGCCATGGATATGCGCAAGCTCAACCACTTTCTGTGTTACTGCAATATTCTCTTCAATCGGTGAATGAGAGCCATCAATCATAACAGAAGTGAATCCTGCATGGATAGCTTCTGCACAGCTTTTAAAGCTGGACCCGTGATCTAAGTGGATTGCAACAGGCACAGTTGTCCCATAAGAATCCATTAAAGATTTAACCATAGCAACTACAACATTATAGCCGCCCATATATTTTCCAGCACCCTCAGAAACACCAAGAATTACTGGTGACTTTTCTTCTTGAGCTGCTTGGAGAATAGCTTGGATATATTCCAGGTTGTTAATATTGAACTGACCTACAGCATATCCATTCTCTTTTCCTTTTTCAAGCATTTCCTTCATTGATACTAAAGGCATACCAAGTTCCTCCTTCAATTTATCTGCATGAACTTCTGACAATATTCATTACAATATAAGAATACCAATTTCATGACTTTATCGCAACAAAGTAGCAGCGATTCATTCCTTTTTCCCTAAAATTTCTTCAACTGTGTGACATAGCTTTGCGACATTAAAAGGTTTAGAAATAATTTCCTCAGGCAAATTTTCTCCCAATTCCTGCTTTGCCACTTCCGGCAATCCAGTAATAATGATAGTTTTTGTATCTATTCCCATTTTCTTTATCTTTTGCATAACTATACTGCCGTTATAAATCGGAATATGATAATCTAATATCACTAAATCGCAGGGAGATTCTGATAAATGTTCAATCGCTTCTTTTCCGTCCTGCGCAAGAGAAGTACTATAGCCTGCTGTCTGAAAAACTTCTTGTAGCAACATACGAATTCCTATTTGGTCATCAACAATTAGGATTGATTGAGTCATATTATACTGGCCCTCCGATATATTTAATTTTTTGCTTATTTTTTAAAATTCGATAGTATTTATTAAAAATCCTGCTTATTCATATTGAATCATTATTCACTCCTTCCTTTCAGACTAAAACACCCGTGACTAAAGTCTTGATCCTTTGCGGAAGCAGCCTTTTTACTGGTACACCTCATCCATACTTTAGCATATGTCACAATTATTGTTCACCTATTTTTGGATTCGGATTTCTTCAGGACACCTATGTTCACTATATACCTTTTGACCCACTGATTGCGCGCAGGTTTTGCCATAAAAAGATTCATTACAGCCCTGTGACAGCTTTCCTCCTATTTCCACATTCCTGCTGATATTTCAATATATTTCTCTAAAAACCAACAAAAAGAGACAGTTTTCTCACTGCCTCTTCACTATTTTATTTCACCAGATTATCTGAAATGTTCCAGATTATTTGTATCACCCAGTAATTCAAAAGACTAGACCTGTGTGTTATCTCCTATTATTTTTGATAAGAAGTATACATTTTGCCCAACAATTCCGGGGCGATCTGTTCCATCTCGTTTCCAGTATGTTGATAATCACTAATCCAGATTTTATGATTTTGAATCAGCTTCTCACTAAAGTTACGCGCCCATCTGGCATTGGCTTTTCAGTGCAGAAAGCTTCAAATGCGTACAAACTTATAAAAACGTTCATTTATTGCAATATTTGTATGTTATATTAGCATACTTACTTGCATAAGTGAACGAAGATATTTATATTCCAGATGATAAGCACTCTTAAAACGGCTGAAAACAAAGGATTTTATAAATTGGGAACACAGGCTATATAAAATCTTAACCAACGCTATATTCTCAACTATCTATACTGTATTTATCTGAAACGATTCGGCCTCTAAAATGTAAAAAGAGATATTCACCTGCTACAGATGAATATCCCCGCTTTTATGATTATTATTTTTGATTTTCAACAGCTGCTCCAATAAATCCTTTAAACAGCCCTTGAGATCTGGTTGGACGAGATGTAAACTCAGGATGGAATTGACATGCAATAAACCAAGGATGGTCTTTCAATTCTATCGTTTCTACAAGACGCCCGTCTGGACTTGTACCTGAGAAAATAAGTCCTTTTTCTGCCATTTGTTCACGATACACATTATTGAATTCATAGCGGTGACGATGTCTTTCTTCAATCACATCTGCCCCGGCATAAGCCTCTTTTGTTTTCGTACCTTCTGTTAAATGACACGGATACAAGCCCAGACGCAATGTACCGCCTAAATCTTCAATATCCTTTTGCTCTGGCAAAAGATCAATAATTGGATATGGTGTGCCCGGATTAATTTCCGCTGAATGTGCACCTTCTAACCCTACAACATTTCTTGCAAATTCAACCGTAGCTAATTGCATACCAAGGCAGATCCCAAAGAACGGAATATTGTTTTCACGTGCGTAACGAATCGCATGAATTTTCCCATCAATACCGCGATCTCCAAACCCGCCAGGAACGATAACACCATCAGCTTTGGACAATTCCGCTTCGATTTCTGCTTCTGATAATAATTCAGAGTTTACCCAATGAATATTTACATTAGCATCAAAATCATAACCCGCATGCTTCAGCGATTCAACAACAGAAAGATAAGCATCTGGAAGTTCTACATATTTACCAACTAAAGCAATATCTACTGTTTTAGACAGGTTGCGGACCTTTTTAATCAGCTCTTTCCAATCATCCATATCTGCATCCTTGCAATTTAACCCAAAATGATCACAAACAATCTGATCCATATTCTGTTCCTGTAATGCGATTGGAACATGATATAACGTATCTGCGTCCAGCATTTCAATAACGGATTTTTCATTAATGTCACAGAATAGCGCAATCTTTTCTTTCATTTCCTTCGTGATTGCCATTTCTGTACGTAAAACAATGACATCCGGCTGGATTCCCAAAGAACGTAATTCTTTTACACTATGCTGTGTCGGCTTTGTTTTCACTTCTCCCGCAGCTTTAATATAAGGAACAAGCGTACAATGTACGTACATTACGCTGCCGCGGCCTACATCACTTTTAATTTGACGGATTGCTTCCAGGAATGGTAATGATTCAATATCACCGACAGTTCCGCCTATCTCTGTAATTACGACATCTGCACCCGTTGCTTCTCCTGCACGGAATACCTGGTCTTTAATTTCATTTGTAATATGCGGAATAACCTGTACAGTTCCGCCAAGATAGTCTCCATGACGTTCTTTACGGATAACACTGGAGTACACTTTCCCTGTTGTAATATTGCTGTATTTATTCAGGTTAATATCAATAAAGCGCTCATAGTGCCCAAGATCCAAATCTGTTTCGGCACCGTCTTCTGTCACGAATACTTCCCCGTGCTGATAAGGACTCATTGTACCCGGATCCACGTTGATGTATGGATCAAATTTTTGAATGGTTACTTTTAATCCGCGATTTTTTAATAAACGTCCCAATGATGCTGCTGTAATTCCTTTTCCAAGCGATGATACTACGCCACCAGTTACAAAAATATACTTTGTCACTTGTCCTCATCCTTCTTTCTTTATTTTTTATGTTGTGTATGGATTAATGAAGTTGGTCGTTCTTTGGAATGTTCGCCCCGTCATTAGCTTTTACATAGATAGTAAAAGCTATCATGTCAGGATTGTTTAACTTTATTTCTATATCTAATAAGAAAAGCGTTTCCCCCTCTCATTTCTCAGGGGAAACGCTTTGTAGTTATATTTCAAAGAGCCCAATAAAGATTCTACTGTTAGTCCATGCAAATGTCAAGCAGTGAAATAAATATGCTATTTTTTCAACCATTGCGCATCTTTAACGGATGGAAAAGTTTTCCCGCGAGCTGTTCTGCTTCTGCTTCGCTCTCTTGATCAAAAGTTATAAGAAAACAGGTTGCAGGACCTGCTGTTGCCTCTAAATCAACCGCTGCCTCAAGTTCTGCCTCTTGTCCTGTCCACTGCTGAAATGTTTTAGTAATTCCTTTAGAACCGACTGGCATAATCGCTCTGATTCCAGCTGTATGAACAAATTTATGAAGAAGCGAAACGCTTGGGATTCGCCCGTTATTCTCAAGAACCGCATTTCCAGCATATGGAGCCCCTATCACCGCAAAGCTTTCCTGACCTGTCCACTGATACTTGTTTCTCTTTTTTCTTTTCCCAATCAATGTTAAACCCAGCCCAGATTGCCGGGTTTGAAAATTACTTTCTGTACTGCCTGTTACGGGCAGTCCTTCAAATCCTGCTTCAGCAAGCTCTTCACGAACTCCCGATTCATAATCTTGCCAGGCTGGATCAGATGTAAAGTTTTGCATAATTACAACAAGCGGTTCTGCATATTCTGCCAAAGCTTCCATAAGCACAACACGGCAGGCGAACTTCCCGACTATTTGATTAGAGACTTTCACCATATCATCTTCCTTTTCCCCAATCGCTCCACTGTTATCGGTAGTAATCACCAACTCCATCTCCGCTTCAAGCGGTAATAAAATCGCATTTGTCATTATCCGTTACTTCTCCTTTTTCTTGTGGCTGCCACGGAATACTCTGGCACTCCGCTCATATTCCACATCAGCTACTTCCAGGCGTGCATTTACCACACGGGCTGCTGCAAAAAAGTAATCGGAAAGGCGGTTCATATATTTTAATGGGATGGGGTTGATTTTCCCGACTTCACGATAAAGTGTTACCATTTGTCTTTCTGCTCTTCTAGCCACTGTTCTGGCAACATGGAGTGCAGAAGCTACCTGTGACCCGCCCGGCAGGATAAATCGTTCCAGCTCCGGCGCTTCATCGATGAAGCTGTCCATACGCTCTTCTAAATAAGTAACGATAGCTTCCGACAGCTCATAAGGACGTTCCTTCTTAGAGACGTTTGCAAGCTCTGTACCGCAGTCAAATAACTCATGCTGTATTTTCTCCAAATCTTGCACAATGTCTTCAAATCCTTCTTGATTCAGGCAAGAAATTGCCCACCCGACAAAGGAATTCACTTCATCGATTGAGCCATATGCTTCTACACGTACGTCATCCTTGCTTGCTTTTCCGCCAATTAATGCTGTCTCTCCTTTGTCACCTGTTCGTGTATAAAGTCTCATTCTAACCGCTCCTTTACTTTTTTAATGTTTCAGAAATGCCATACCAAATCAGGTCAACCCGTTCTGCATGTGCAGCTAATCTTTGGTAGAGCCAGCCGGTAATATCACGCTGCAGACGACTTTCTTTTTCTACCGGCACAATTCCCTTTGAAATATCTGTTCCAATTAGGACAAGCTTGCGGTTATCCTTATTTTGCTCCCATTCCAGCCATGCTTCTGCCTTGTTCATATTTCTGTCTAAAAGTATATTAGTGGATAACGATCTATCTAGTTCTCTCTGTATCCACGCTTCCAGTCCTTCTAAAATCACAATGGAATTCAGGGCTTCATCTGGAGCAGGCCATGTATCATATTCGGTGGCTGAAAACCATGCTGTATCCTCTGGATATTGCTGCCTTACCCATTTTCCTTTGCCGTTAAAGGCACCTCCTGTAACGAAATGCATTTTTGCACATCCTTCCAATCATCTGTTTTCCAAATTAGGCGGATTCCTGCGTCATGTGATATTTCCCAATCAAATAATGTCTTTTGTTTTTTTGTTAATTTTGTTAATAGATAACGAATAGCTCCTCCATGTGCAACCAGCAAAATATTTTTACTTTGCCGTTCAAATGCTTCCTGTCTTAATTTCTGAAAGCTGGCATCCACCCGCTGTTTCATAGCCTGAAAGCTTTCCCCGCCTGGCGGTGTAAATTTTTCAGGTGCAGCAATCCATTCCTGGTAACGCACGTCTTTTTTTAAATCCTCATACGTTTTCATTTCCCATGCTCCGAAATGCATTTCCCGAAAGTCTTTGATTTCTATCTGCTCCAGCAGCGGACAAAGCAGGGCAGCCGTTTGTCTGGCCCGTAATAGATCACTTGTTATACACAGGTCAAATTGTCTGCCAAAGCCCTGCACGGATTGTAATCTTTCTATTTCTTCCGGTACAAGCGGCATATCTGTCCAGCCTATATATCTTTTTTCCTGATTCGCCTTTGTTATACCATGGCGCAGGAGTGTAACAGCAATAGTGTCAGCCATAGTAATAATTCCATCCCCTCTGAGCTTGCTCCTAATGTATCTCCGGTAAGGCCAATAAAATTTTTTGTAATAAATTTAGCGATAAAAAAACCAGTAATGAGTGTCACTCCAATAAATAGGACATAAGCAGGCAGGCAGCTTATTTGAAGCCAGGTAACGCATGCACCAATAAGCACAAGGTAAATAGCATATACCCCGAAAAGGCTGCTGCTTTTACCTTGCTGAAAAAAGCTTGCCATTCCGTCTGTCCGGGCAGGAGGAAGCAGTTGCAGTAACACACCAAGCAGCATTTTCCCCAGAAATGGAATGAATATGATAAAAAGGAGGGCATTAAGATGTGCAGCTTGGATTAATTCATACAGAACGATAAATCTTGTAAACAAGAAAACAATTACCGATAGGACGCCAAATGCGCCTACTCTCGGGTCCTTCATAATTGCTAATCTTTTTTCAGGATCTTTATAGGAGAAGTAAGCATCACTGGTGTCTATCCAGCCATCCAGATGAATGCCGCCTGAAAGAATAATCAATAACAGCCAGAGAAACAGCGCCATCATTAAATCTGTCAGCGGTGTGAAGCTTTGCAGTCCAAATAAAAAAGCTGCATAGATGCCGCCCTGGATCAGCCCTAATAGCGGGAATGTCCGGAGCGCATATTTCAACTGATTTTGATCAAGGGAGAGTGATGCATTTATCGGAATACTCGTGAAAAACTGCAAATTAACAAGAATTCCTGTCAAAAATAAACGGATCTTGTATAGCATCAGGACACTCCTTCCATGATATTTATCAGTTTTTTTGCATTTATATTTGCCTCAAGATTGTCTGCAAGCTTCTCATAATCCGCTTCTTTACTTGCTGAATCCGGCTGAAAAGGGAAGCTTGTTCCATACAGGCTGTCCTCTTCATCAAGCTGATGCGGCATATAGGGAATGACACCCAGCACAGGAAGCTTTGTATAGCTTTCCAGCCACTCTATCCCATCCGTAAAAAGCGAAGGATTACCGGAAAATTTATTAATCAGAATTCCTTTTACACGCGAGCGTTCTTGTTCTGTAAGCAAAGCAAGCGTGCCGGCAATACTGGCGAAAACACCGCCTCTTTCAATATCAGCTACTAAAAGCACAGGGACATCGGCAAGCCCGGCAACTCCCATATTTGCCAGGTCACGTTCTTTCAGGTTCATCTCCACAGGACTTCCTGCACCTTCAATAATCACAAAATCACCGCTATTTTCAGCATGCGCCAGACCTTCTTTTATTGCTTGAAGTGCTCTTTGGTAATAAAGATCTTTAAAGGATGCACCTGTAATAATTCCCTGTGATTTCCCTGTTAAAAATACTTCTGTACGCATATTTTCCAAAGGCTTCAGCAGGACAGGATTCATCCAGGCCTCTGCGTTGCGCCCGGCAGCTTCTGCCTGTTCGTATTGTGAAACGGCAATCTCGCCGCCCGTATCAAGTACAACACTATGGCTCGACATATTCTGCGCTTTGAAGGGGGAAATTTGGAATCCTTGCTTTGTGAGCATCCGGCAAAGAGCTGTCACGAGAATACTTTTTCCGACATGAGAGGCTGTTCCCTGGAGCATAACTCCCTTCATTCCAATCTTCCCTTCTTCACGAGCGGTATCCCGCTTTCTACTAAAATTGCCAGATTCGCTCTCTTTACTATTTTCTGATGCACATGCCCTAATACCTTCTGATAATTCAGTGTAAGTTTATCCTCATAAGGGATGTCCTGCAGCACTTCATTGGAAACAATGATAATCTCGTCCGCCCGGCTGCAAAGCGCTGTTATGTCCTCTTGAACCAGGTCTGCAACTATCTTTGTATCCGTTGTTTCTTCTTGAAATAGATAGTTATTTAAAAGTGTGGTCACACAATCTAATAAAATCACATCCTGCCCTGTAAACTGGTGGGCAATATGCGATAGATGAACTGGCTGCTCCCAGGTTCTCCACGTAAAGCCGGATTTTTCCCGGTCCCTTTGATGGCGTTTAACCCGTTCCTGCATTTCAGTATCTGATGGAATACCACAGGCAATATAGTGAAGGCTGGTGTCTGCCTCCCGGGCATGTTTGACAGCTAATCGTTCTGCAAAAGCACTTTTGCCGCTGCGTACGCCGCCCGTGATAAATATCAATTTTCCTGTGTCCATACAGCTAACGCCTCCAGCAGTTTTTTATTCGCTTCCGGCTGCTTTACAGCAACACGAAGCCATTGTCCTTCAATCCCCGGGAAATTTTCAGTATGACGCAGTACAAGCCCTTGTTTCAGCAGGTAACGAAATAGCTTTTCCTGTGTTGTCAATGCAGTATCCCTCAATAAATAAAAATTCAGCTGCGATGAACTATGTTCAAATCCAAGCTTCTTCAGCTCCTGAAAAATTGCCATTCGTTCTGCTTCCATAAACATTCTCGTTTTCGCAGCGTGTGATCGGTCCTGTAAACAGGCAACACCTGCTTTCATTGCCAGCGCATTTACACTCCAATGCGGCTTTGTCCTGCCAATCTCTTGAAGCAATGCAGGGCTCCCGGCAAGAAAACCGAGACGCAGACCGGCAATACTGTACATTTTTGTCAGCGAGCGGATGATGAGTATATGCTCCTGGTGCAGTACTGTTTCTATATAGGTGACGGGCTCCGGTAAAAAGTCATAAAAAGCTTCATCAATAATACAAAGTGTATCCGTTTTTTTACATATTTCCATCAGGATTTCCACCTTTTCCGGACTGTAATGAACTCCCGTAGGATTATTGGGATTACACAGAAAGACTGCTTTTACTTCTTGAAGCTTATCTGCTAATGCTGGTACCTCTAAATTCCATTCCGGAGCAGCAAGTACCATCTCCACAACTTCACAGCCTTCATTCCTGCAGGCGGCTGCATATTCTGAAAAAGCTGGATGAATCACGGCTATCTTACTTCCGGCTAAATATCTGGCAACCAAAGCGATGACCTCCGCAGCTCCATTTCCCGCAAGTAAATGGGAAGCAGGAATATTTTCCTGTGCTGCAAGCTCTGCCATAAGTGCACTGACATGAGGGTCAGGATAATCATTAATCGCTGTAAACCAGCCTCCCCATTTTTCCTGTAAAACGCCCGGTGCACCTAATGGGTTAATATTCACACTGAAGTCAATCACCTTTTCAGGCATTATCATGTTTAATGCCCCATATACATAATGGGCGTTAGAGCCATGTTCCGGCAGCTGCAACGATACCACCTCCAATCCATAACATCATCACAAAAGCAGTGACTGTCCGCTCCATGATTTTAATGGCATGTAAAATATCCTTTTTTTCCAGCTCCCGCATATTGATTCCCATATGAGCCCGCTCTGATTTGATGCCTCCGTAATAATTAACCCCGCCGAGCTGAACACTAAGGAATAACGCAATAGCTGCTTCAAAATAACCACTGTTGGGGCTTGGATGCTTTTTCGCATCGGTAAGCCAGCGGTAAAAAGCAGCCTTTCTCTTTAAATGCGGCGTACGATTGGTCAGCATCATCAAAAAGCTGGTTATTCTGCTGGGAATCCAATTCAACATATCATCAAGCTTTGCAGCTGCCCGGCCAAAATCCCGGTAGCGTTCATTTTTATGACCGATCATGGAATCACAGGTGTTCACAGCCCGGTACAAAATTGCCAGCGGAGCACCGCCAATAAAGGCCCAGAAAAGCGGGGAGGTAATTCCATCGCCAATACTTTCAGCAACCGTTTCTACAGCAGCACGTGTTACCTCTTTTTCATCCAGCTCATCTGTATCTCTGCCGACAATCATGGAAACCTGGTAACGGGCACACTTTATATCTCCGGCAGTCAATGGTTCATAAACACGTAATGCAGCAGCTCCTAAATCCTTTTGCGCAATGGTTGTCACAATCAGGCATGCCTCAACAATAATCCCGGCAGCAGCATGAAGCTGGTATGCTCCCCAGCTTATTAGCAGGCTGATTGAAAGAACTGTTATTACCACCAGCAAAAGCAGGAGCCCCCCTCTCTGCTTCCGATGCTTCCCGTGATTTAAACGCTGATTAAGCATAGCAATAAAATTTCCCATCCAACGAACCGGATGCGGCCATTGCGGCGGGTCGCCAATCATACGATCAAGAATTACTGCGAGTGTGATACTAATTAAGTGATAGATGATCATGCATTTCTTTCCTTTTAAAATAATTCTGGATGGACTGCTTCATTTCCTGATAAACACCGCGACCAATTAAATAACCAAGCTCCGTAGCTGTACCTGCATAATCAATTTCTTTTCCCTGCTGTGTTGCTGCGACTAATATGCTGTCTGTTGATGTTCCAGTAGCCTGCTTTTTCGTAACAGCATCCCGAACGTTACAATCACGCAGCACCTGTGCTTTGGCTTCTGTTGCAGTAATAATCGCCTGGATATAAGCTTCATCCATCAGCTTCCCATTAATAAAAATCCAGGTATTAATCGTACCCGGCTTGACCGGACCAGCTACAGGTGAATCCATGCGTGTACTGTCTACTGCATTTCCCACACCAGCAGTTACAACAATCATGATAGAAAAGCCATCTCCCTCATACATACCGTAACTATGATCCTCCAGCGCAACAGCTGTCATCATTCCAACTGTTTGCGAAACAGGAAAATCATACCGGCTTAAATATTCCTGCATTTCCTCACGGTGATTTGTACAATTATAATTGGCATCTACATGCCTGTTTACAAAGCTGCTATACCAGCCGAATCCCGCCCCGATCACACCGGAGGATAAGGTTTTCAATGGCTGCTTTGCCTGTAATACAATGCGCTCTGAACTAAACGACAACAAGGCTTCATCAATTTTCACCTTTGCTCCCTCTTTTTCGTTCTTTTTCCCCGGCATGAGATGAAGCTGCGGTTTTGCAATTTGGGCATGCAGCTGTTTGATTACTTCTGTATGATAGACACGGTTAATCAGCTCTTCTGACAGCACATCATCAGGGTTTGCAATCGCCCTTGCCTCTCCTTGTTCCATCAGTAAAATCCGGTCACAATAAAGACTGGCAAGATTCAAGTCATGTAAAATAGCAACAACTGTTAATTCTTCCTGTCTGGCACGTGTTCTCAGTAAATCCAGTAATTCCTTTTGATAAGCTAAATCCAGATGATTTGTCGGTTCATCCAGGAGCAGAATTTCCGGCTGCTGCACCAATGCCTGTGCCAAAAAAATTCTCTGCTGTTCCCCGCCGGAATGCTCCATAACCGAATTATCCTGAAACTGACTAATATTTGTTTGCTTCATTACCTCCTGTACAATTTTTTCATCTGCTTCTGTCCATGTCTGAAAAAAACCGCGATGATGGGCATACCTGCCAAGCGAAACAGTTTCCTTTACAGTATAAGGAAAAGCCTGCGGTGATAATTGTGGTAAAACAGCTACTTTTTTGGCAAGCTGTTTTTTGGTTAAATCCGTAATGCTTATATTACTAATCTTCACCATTCCCTGCTGCAATTCCAATAAACCGCTCAACAGCTTGAGCAGTGTGGTTTTCCCGCTTCCATTTGGTCCCAGAATACCGAAAAATTCTCCTTTTCCAACAGAAAAATGAATGTTTTTTACAATTTTTTCACCATCATAACCGCCAGATACGTTTTCTACGTTAAGCATCTTTTTTATCTCGCCGCCTTTCTTTTCTGTTTAATTAAAATCACGGCAAACACAGGGGCTCCGACTAATGCTGTAATGACGCCTACAGGCAAAACCTGCGGCGAGATAATCGTCCGGGATAATAAATCCGTTAAGATCAGAAATCCGGCTCCTGTAATCATAGACAGCGGTAAAAGATGCATATGATCCGGTCCCCAAAGCTTTCTGGCTAAATGCGGGATAACGAGGCCGACAAAGCCAATTGTGCCGGAAACAGCCACTGCTGCACCTGTTAAAATAGAGCCAGATGCCAGGATAAGCATTTTTCTTTTTTCTACGTTTACTCCTAAATACTGCGCCCGCTCTTCTCCAAAAGACATGGCATTCAATTCCCGTGAATTCATCAGCAAAAGGAAACAGCCGATAATTAAAAACGGTAAAATGATCCCGACATATCTCCAGCCGCGCATCGATACACTTCCTAAAAGCCAGCTCATAATTTGCTGCAGTTCTTCCCCTGTTAAAGCAATAATTAAAGAAATAATAGACCCTAAAAAGGAACTGAAAATAATCCCGGTAAGAATAATCGATTCGACACGCATCGTTTTGTCAACTTTTTTTGCGAAAAAGAGAACGATCATAATAGTTGCCAGTGCTGCTATAATACTTAAAATTGGCAACGTATACATCCTAAGAAAAGGAATAGATATATTAAAAAACAGCGTAGATACTGCTCCGACGGATGCACCGGAGGACACACCAAGAATATATGGATCAGCTAAAGGATTTCGCAATAAACCTTGGAAGGCCGCTCCTGCAATCGCAAGAGAGGCCCCCACAAGTCCTGCCAGAATAACCCGTGGCAAGCGAATATCATATACAATACTGATATACATCGAATCAACATCCGCAGCAACAGGCAGACGGAATAATTCTGATCCAATTATTTTAATGATTTCAGGTATCGGGACAGCTACACTGCCAACTGAAACAGCTATCAGCATGGTACTGACTAAAAACGCTAAGGATAGCGTATATTTCACCAGATTACTCTTCATCAAAAAGCTCCGGATAAACTGCTTCTGCAATTTCTCTGGCACCATCAACAAGACGCGGGCCCGGGCGGGAGACTGTATCCGAATCAACATCATAAATCCGCTCATTTGCTACAGCATCTACCGCATCAAAACCAGCTCTGGAACTCACTTCACCAATTGGATCCTCTACATAAGAGCCATATGTCGAAATAATAACCTCTGGATTCAGCTCGATAATTGCTTCCGGGTCTATCTCAACCCACCCCTCCTGATCACCGGCTGCATTATCTGCATTTATAATTTGCAGTAACTCATCAAGGAATGTATTCTGTCCTACTGTAAAGATATCTGGTGACGGCGAGATTTCAAAGAAAACGGATTGACGCTCGTCCTCCGCTACTTCCGAAGTTATTTCCTCCAATTCAGCAAAGTCAGCTTGCATATCTGTAACTAATTGTTCTGCCTCTTCTTCCGCACCAACAACTTGTCCAATATTTTCAATTGTTTCATATGTTGTATCAACATCTGTTGCATCGGCCACGGTAAATACATCAATGTCAGCATCCTCCAGCTGTTCTAATGCTTCCTGTGATGAAGCGACCTGAGATGCATGGGCTAAAACCACATCCGGGTCCAGGCTAATAATTACTTCCACATTAAATTCCATGCCGCCGACTGTATCAATATCCAAAACTTCATCTGGATACGTATCATTTTCAGACACGCCAACAACCTTATCTCCCTGTCCTAAAGCAAATGCAATTTCCGTGTTACTCGGCATTAACGAGACAATACGCTCGGGCTCTTCCTCCAGTGTTACCTCATTGTCGATTGCATCTGTAATTGTTAACGGATAAACAGAATCATCTCCATTTGTTTCTTCAGAAGCTGCTTCTTCATTTGATGAATCTTCGTCTGGTGCTGCATCATCGGTATTGTCATTATTACTGCACCCAATTAAGATACCTGCTAATAATGTCACCAGCAGTACGTGTAAAAACTTTTTCACTTTAACTTCCCCCTTGATTTTGTTTTTTTACATGCCCAGCCATTCCGCCTGGAAAACATCAGAAAAGAAGGTGAGTGAATCTGTTTTCACAGAAACTTCATCCAGCTGAATCAAACAGCTTTGTACAACGAACAGACGTCGATTGTTTTTACCTGATTTCTTCTGCCCACTGTAAAACTATTAAAAAAACATCTCCACGGCGCACATGAAGATGTCAGAAAGATTCAGAAAAATGCTTCACCTTACTATCCTCGTAGATTGGCTTTGAGCTAAAAATAGGCAGGTATCCTGGCTTTTGGTCATCACTCACAGATCCTTCCCATACAGCTTTGTACAGTGGCTAGCTCTGCTCGCTCGCAATTACAGTGGCGGGACCGCGTTGGAATTGCACCAACTTCCCTTTACGATTTTTAAAAATCACCTATTTTTATTTTTATGTAATGGTCCTTACGTGTTGAACATTCTCTTTAAGACTATTTTACAATGTTTTACGGTAGAAGTCACCTTTTGGATGATATTTTCATTATACGGTCATGCTCCGGCAAGCCATACCTGAAAAGTGCAGGATCGTCCTGGCCATACTACCTTATTTCTTAAAGTGCAAAAAAGCTGGAGCAGGTTGAATTACTATCCAACCAGGTCCAGCTTTTTTTTGAATACATTTTTTGCAGATGATTAACGATCGTCCTCATCATCGTAGTCTAATTCGTCCATATCATCTTTTCCGATAACGTCATCGACTTCATCTTCAATTTCTTCTAAGTCGGCATCCTCTACATCATCGAAATCATCCAGCATATCATCGATGTCTTCATCTGTTATATCTAAATCATCATCAATTTCTTCTGATTCATCCAATACTGCTTTTTTCTTCTTTTTCTTACGTTTTTTTGGTTCCTCTGTGATTTCTTCCTCGGCTTGCTCTACCGGATACCAGCTCTTTAATCCCCACATGCCGGAGCCTAATGTTAAGTAGCGTCCATCAACATTCATATCTGTGTAGAATTGCGCAATTAAATCTTCTTTCTGTTTTTCAGAGAAGTTCTTTAAATCTGCTATTTTAGAAAACAAATCCTGAAAAGAGATGGCTTTATTTTCTTCCTTTAAAATAATAGAACCTAATTCAATCATGGATAGATCATCAATTTGTTCTTGTGTCAGTTCTTTCACGCTCACGTTCATGCACTCCTTTTAAAAATATAATCATACCTATCTATGCTATAAATGATTATTATACCTGCTATTTCGTCACAATAAATCTATTTTACATTATAAACATATTTGAATGCAATTATCCACTAAAAGTTTACCGTTCTGTCTTCTTAAATAAGCTGAATAGCGATCACTCCGGAAAAACACTACGCTTTCCACGGGCTTGCGCTCAGCCTCCTCGATAAAAAGAAAACCGCTTTTTCTCTGCGGGGTCTTCCCACTGGGACTGCGATTACTCGCCCCACCGAAGAGCTTTTGCGCTTTCCCGTAGGAGTCTCCGTGTTTTTCCTCCGTTAGATAGTTTCATTACCATCTATATTTAATTTACACTAACCTGACAACATTGCTACAGTTCCTCGTCTCTATCGAAAACCGACGCTAGTTACTACTGTATACAATCCTAACTTAATCATCTTTATTATGATAAACAAGAACGTGAGCATGGTTTTCATAGCTTGATATATTTTTAAATTATTTACATATTCCGCCGGTATTGTCCTCCGACTTCGTAGAGCGCTTTTGTGATTTCTCCAAGGCTTGCGTGGCGAACAGTGTGCAGTAATTCTGAAAAGATGTTTCCTCCTGTTACAGCTGTTTGTTTTAACCGCTGCAGGGCTTCCTCAACATGATCTTTATTTTCTGCTTGAAACCGGCGCAGTTCTGTGATTTGATGCATTTTTTCTTCTTCTGTCGCCCGGGCAAGCTCCATCGAATCAATGTCTTCCTCTGATGGCGGATTCGGGTTTAAATACGTATTCACGCCGACAATAGGAAGTTCCCCGGAATGTTTCTTTCCTTCATAATAAAGGGACTCCTCCTGAATTTTTCCGCGCTGGTATTGACGTTCCATTGCTCCCAGCACTCCGCCGCGGTCATTCATCTGTTCAAATTCCTGTAAAACCGCTTCCTGCACAAGGTCTGTTAATTCTTCCACAATGAAGGCTCCCTGTAAGGAATTTTCATTTTTCGTCAGTCCAAATTCTTTATTAATAATCATTTGAATCGCCATTGCCCGGCGGACAGATTCTTCTGTCGGTGTCGTAATCGCCTCATCATAAGCATTGGTATGCAAGGAATTAGTATTATCCTGAATAGCTAATAACGCCTGCAATGTTGTACGGATATCATTAAAATCAATCTCCTGTGCGTGCAGGGACCTGCCGGATGTTTGCACATGATATTTCAGCTTTTGACTGCGTTCATTTGCACCGTACTTTTCCTTCATGGTAATTGCCCAAATCCTTCTGGCTACTCTGCCAATGACGGTATACTCCGGATCTAAGCCGTTTGAGAAGAAAAAGGACAGGTTCGGTGCAAATTTATCAATATCCATGCCCCGGCTTAAATAATATTCTACATAGGTAAATCCGTTTGCTAATGTAAACGCAAGCTGGGTAATCGGATTCGCCCCTGCTTCTGCAATATGGTAGCCGGATATGGAGACAGAATAATAATTGCGTACTTTATGATCGATAAAATATGCTTGAATATCTCCCATCATACGCAGGGCAAATTCGGTCGAAAAAATGCATGTATTCTGCCCCTGATCCTCTTTTAAAATATCCGCCTGCACGGTACCCCTGATGACAGAAACCGTATCTGCCTGAATCTGAGTGAATTCCTCCCCTGTCGGCGGGCGTCCATTTTCTTCCGTGAACTTATCTACCTGCTGGTCGATGGCCGTATTAAAATACATCGCTAAAATAATTGGCGCCGGACCATTAATTGTCATCGAAACAGAGGTTAACGGATCTGTTAAATCAAAGCCGCTGTAAAGCTTTTTCATATCATCTAATGTACAAATATTTACACCGCTGTTGCCAACCTTCCCGTAAATATCCGGTCGTTCAGCAGGGTCTTCCCCGTATAAAGTGACTGAGTCAAATGCCGTTGAAAGCCGTTTCGCTGCTTCCCCTTTAGATAGATAATGAAAGCGGCGATTCGTCCGCTCCGGCGTTCCTTCACCGGCAAATTGTCTTGTCGGATCCTCCCCTTTTCTTTTAAACGGAAACACACCTGCTGTATAAGGAAAAGAGCCGGGGACATTTTCCCGCATTAACCAATAAAGACGGTCTCCCCAATCCTGATATTTCGGCAAAGCCACTTTCGGAATTTTTAAGCCGGCTAGAGATTCTGTCGTTAAGTCGATCGTAATCTCTTTATCTCTCACTTTAAATGTAAATGTATCCCCCAGATAGCTCATCTTTAATGTCTCCCAATTATCCAGCAGCTGTCTGGCATCGCCATCTAATTGCTGTTCAGCTAATCTAACCGCCTGATCCAGTGCAGCTGCCGCTTCTTCACCAACATCCTCTCTGGCTCCTTTTAACCGATAGAGCTTTGAAGCAATGAACCGCTGTTTTTCCGCACGCTTATCATAATTACGAACATAGGAAGCGATCTCCCGCAGATAATGCCTGCGTTCATTGGTAATAATTTGATTTTGCTTTTCGGAAACGACATGACGTTCAAATGACGTCTCTTCTTCCCAGTGGTAATCTTCATTTATCCGATCAATGAACGAAGCAAATAAAGCATTCGTTCCTGCATCATTAAATTGACTCGCTATCGTTCCGAACACAGGGAATTTGGTTTTATCCTCATGGAATAACATATGGCTGCGCTCATATTGTTTCCTGACTTGATTCAGTGCATCCTCTGAACCTTTTTGCTCAAATTTATTTATGACGATAAAATCAGCAAAATCAATCATATCAATTTTTTCTAATTGCGTTGGTGCACCATATTCCGCTGTCATGACATACATGGATAAATCCGTAATATCTGTAACCGCTGCATCCCCCTGCCCAATTCCGCTTGTCTCCACAATAATCAGGTCATAACCTGATGCACGAACTACCTCGATCGCATCTTGAATCGATTCAGAAAGCTCTGTACCTGAATTTCTGGTAGCCAGAGAACGCATATAAACCCGATCCGAAAAAATAGCATTCATGCGGATACGATCACCAAGTAAAGCACCGCCCGTTTTTCGCTTTGATGGGTCAATAGATAAAATAGCTACCTTCCGCTCTGGAATTTCATTTAAAAACCTGCGGATCAGTTCATCAGTCAACGAGCTTTTCCCTGCTCCACCTGTTCCTGTAATGCCAAGAACGGGAATTTTCTTTTTTTGATGCGCAGAAATTTTTTCTAACACGTATTTCTTTGTTTCTTCTTCTCCATTTTCCATCAAGGTGATAAATTTGCCGACCGCTAACCTGTTTCCTTCTCTTAATCGCTCCAAATCTTTTTCCAGATCGATGGGCGGAAGAAAATCGCATTTTTCCAGCATACGGTCAATCATCCCTTGCAAACCATATTTTCTCCCATCCTCCGGAGAAAACAGCCAGGCTACACCGTAATCATGAAGTTCTTTAATTTCCCGAGGAAGAATGGTTCCTCCTCCTCCGCCTAACACTTGAATATGTGCGGCATCCAGTCTTTTTAGCAGGTCAATCATATATTTAAAATATTCCACATGCCCGCCCTGATAAGATGAAATGGCAATTCCTTGCGCATCCTCCTGAATGGCTGCATAAACAACTTCTTCTACAGAACGATTATGTCCAAGGTGAACAACCTCTGCACCGCTAGCTTGCAAAATACGCCGCATAATATTTATTGAAGCATCATGCCCGTCAAACAGACTGGATGCTGTCACAAAACGGATGGGATGCTTTGGCGAATAACGTTCTTCTGTCATGCTTAATCCCCCAATTCCGATAAATTTTTGAATTTACAAAACCTCTGATTATTCATATATTCACAGCCAAACATCAACTTGTTTCATTTGTAATTCTACGTATTCATCAATGGTAAATTCTTTTTGGATGAGCCAGCGGCGGAAGCACCACATATGTCCGCTGACAACAATATTATTTGCCAAAAAATATATTTCCTTTGCGCTCAGCCTTTCTTTTAAGCAGACTGTCAACAGCTCCTCCATCATTCCGACGACCTTCTGCTCCTGGTCCAGGACAAATTTGCGTTTTTCTTTATTTAATGATTTTGTTTCTTGATACAGCATTAAAATTTCCGGCTGTATGGTGTCCATAAAATAAAGATATTGCCGAATGGCCTGACGCAGGCTTTCCTCTGTCGAATTTTCTACAGAAATGGTTGCTGTAAGCTGGTCGCGCACTTGATCATGCACGAATTCGCACACAAGAAAAAGCACATCTTCTTTGGTTCTGATATATTCGTATAACGTTCCAATACTGAACCCAGATTCTTTCGCAATTTCTCTTGTCGTTGTACGATGAAAGCCTTTCTCCTTAAAAAGCCGCATGGCTCCTTCAATAATTTGCTTCCTGCGCCGCATCACTAACTCTTGATCTTTCACGGATGAACGGATCTGGTCTTCACTCATTTGTCAGCCTCCTTTTCCAAAAAAGATTGTGCGCATTTTAATACTCTCTTTATTTCGTTACCATTCTGCCGATAACCAGCCGCTGAATTTCATTGGTTCCCTCATAGATTTGTGTAATTTTGGCATCACGCATGTAGCGTTCCACTGGATAATCCTTTGTATATCCATAGCCGCCAAAAATTTGAACCGCTTCAACTGTAATGCGCATCGCTGCATCACCAGCGAATAATTTCGACATAGCAGACGCTTTTCCGTATGGCTTTCCTGCTGATTCCAGCCATGCAGCCTGATAAGTTAACAGACGGGCTGCTTCAATATCTGTTGCCATATCTGCCAGTTTGAAGGAGATGCCCTGATTTGCTGCAATCGGTTTGCCAAATTGTTCTCTTTCCTTTGCATACGCTGCAGCAGCATCCAGTGCGCCTTGCGCTATTCCTAATGCTTGTGCAGCAATGCCATTTCTGCCGCCATCTAAAGTAGTCATGGCAATTTTAAAGCCTTCTCCTTCTTCACCCAGTACATTTTCTGCCGGGATTCGGCAATTCTCAAAAATTAACTCAGTGGTTGGAGATGAACGAATGCCAAGCTTCTTTTCTTTTTTACCGAATGTGAAGCCTTCTGTTCCTTTTTCAACGATAAAAGCGGTAATACCTTTATGTTTTTGGTCCGTATCTGTTTTCGCAAATACGATATAAATATCTGCCACACCGCCATTGGTAATCCACACCTTACTTCCATTCAATATATAATCGGAGCCAGCTTTTTTAGCGGTTGTTTTCATGGAAACAACATCACTTCCCGCCCCCGGCTCGGATAAGGCATAAGCTCCCAATGCTTCTCCGGTTGCAAGACGTCGTAAAAAGGTTTGTTTTTGCGCTTCATTTCCATATTTATAAATTGGCCAGCTCGCCAAAGATAGATGTGCTGAAAGTGTCACTCCCGTAGAAGCACAGACACGCGATAATTCCTCAACCGCAATTACATAGCTTACATAATCAGAGCCGATTCCGCCATATTCCTCCGGCCAAGGGATACCCGTTAACCCCAGCTCTGCCATCTGATCAAAAATTGCTCTGTCAAACCGCTCTTCTTCATCTCTTTCTGCCGCTGTCGGTTCTACCTCATTTTCGGCAAAATCTCTGACCATTTTCCGCAGCATTTCCTGTTCTTCCGTTAATTTAAAATCCATTCTTATCTCTCCTTCAAAAGCTCTTTGGATATCACAATATGCTGGATTTCATTCGTTCCTTCATAGATTTCTGTTACTTTCGCATCACGAAACAGCCTTTCTACAGGATATTCCTTTGTATAGCCATAACCACCATAAATCTGGACAGCCTCAATCGCATTTTGCATCGCTGTTTTCGTCGCTGTCAGCTTAGCCATCGATGTTTCCTTTATACAGGATTGCTTCATTTCGATCCGTTTGGCAGCCTGATAGGTTAATAGCTTTGCAGCCTCCACATTCGTTGCCATTTCAGCCAGCTTAAAAGAAATTCCCTGATTCGCCGCAATCGGCTTGCCAAATTGCTCCCTTTCCTTCGCATAGGCAACGGAATAATCTAACGCCGCCTCTGCAATACCAAGCCCCTGAGCTGCAATACCAATTCTTCCGATATTTAAGTTAGCCATCGCAATTTTAAAGCCCTGCCCTTCCTGACCAAGCAGATTCTCCTTAGGAATACGGCATTGCTCAAAGGTTAATTCCACTGTGCTCGAACCCTTTAATCCCATTTTCTTTTCATTCTTTCCAATCACCAGACCGGGACTGTCTTTTTCGACAATAAAAGCACTTATTCCGTCTTTGTCCTCGCTTGTTCTGGCAAATGTAATAAAGGTATCAGCATACTCCCCGTTCGTAATAAATACCTTTGATCCATTCAGTACATACATATCATCCACCAGTTTGGCAGTTGTTTTTAACCCGCTCGCATCCGACCCTGAATTTGCTTCCGTTAAAGCAAAGGCGCCTAAATATTCTCCAGAAGCAAGCTTGGGGATAAATTTCTTTTTCTGCTCCTCTGTTCCAAAATATAGAATCGGATTTGTGCCGACCGAAGTGTGGACAGATAAAATAACGCCGATGGTTGCACTGACCTTTGACAGTTCGTGAATAACCCGGATATAGGAGCTGAAATCCATCCCGGCTCCCCCGTATTCTTCCGGTATCGGGATACCCATTAAGCCAAGCTCACCCATTTTCTTGATAATTTCTTTCGGAAAACGATCTTCTTCCTCCATTCGCCCGACTTCTGCTGCAATCTCATCACGGGCAAAATCTTGAACCATTTTGACTAACATTTTTTGTTCTTCCGTTTGTGTAACAATCAACGTACTAACCCCTTTCAATACGCCTTCTTTTTATTCACTATATGTGTAAAAGCCTCTGCCAGTCTTCTTGCCCAGTCTTCCTGCCTGCACATATTGCCTCAGAAGCGGGCATGGGCGGTACTTACTGTCTCCAAAACCTTCATGAAGAATTTCCATAATCGATAAGCAGGTATCCAGCCCAATAAAATCGGCAAGCTGCAACGGGCCCATCGGATGATTCATCCCCAGCTTCATCACCTGATCCACATCTTCTATACTGGCAATCCCTTCAAAGACGGTATAAACTGCTTCGTTAATCATTGGCATCAAAATACGATTGGAAACAAAGCCCGGAAAATCTTTCACTTCAACATCTTGCTTTCCTAAAGCCTCTGTCAGTTCTTTTACTGTTTGATACGTCGCTTCACTTGTTTCCAGCCCCCGAATAATCTCCACCAGCTTCATGACAGGAACAGGATTCATAAAATGCATGCCGATAAATTGCCCGGCCCTGCCAGTAACAGCTGCAATTTCCGTAATCGGCAGTGAGGATGTATTGGTTGCAAAAACGGTATGCTCCGGTGCGAGTTCATCCAGCCTTTGGAATACTTCCTTTTTTACCTCCAGCCTTTCCACTACTGCTTCAATAATAAAATCGGCTGTAATTGGATCGGCTTCCAAATCAACAACAAGCTGAAGACGGTTTAGCGACTCTTTTTTTGTATCCGCTTCCATTTTACCTTTAGCAACATCCCTTTCGAATATCTTTTCAATATACTGCTTTCCTCGTTTCAACGCCTCTATATCTGCATCGTACATTTTCACCTGATAGCCGGAACGGGCAAAAACGAGCGCAATTCCTGCACCCATTTGTCCTGCCCCGATAACCATTACTTCTTTTACAGTCATGATCACACGCTCCTCCTGAGAAGTTGTTTTCACACATACGTTTAGTTTGCCGGTACTTCAATTAAAATAGCGTCTCCTTGACCTCCACCGCTGCAAATTGCTGCAATACCCTTTCCGCCGCCGCGGCGTTTTAATTCATGGATTAATGTCAGAATAATACGGTTACCGCTCGCACCAATTGGATGGCCAAGCGCAACTGCTCCGCCATTAACATTTATTTTTTCCTCATCAATGTCTGCAATTTGTCCGCTTGCCAGTGCCACAACAGCAAAGGCTTCATTGATTTCATAAAGGTCGATTTCTTCCTTCGATACACCTGTTTTTTCCAGCAGACGATTAATCACCAAGCCTGGTGTTTGCGGGAAATCTTTTGCTTCCACTGCTACCTCCGCATGACCTAAAATCGTTGCCAGTGGTGTTTTATTTAGTTCCTTCGCTTTTTCATCTGACATCACGACAACAGCACTCGCTCCATCATTGACGCCGGGAGCATTTCCTGCTGTAATGGTGCCATCCTTATCAAACGCAGGTCGTAATGCAGCCAGTTTTTCAACAGATGTTCCTTTTCTTGGCGCTTCATCCTGGCTAACCACTATTGGATCTCCTTTACGAACTTGAACTTCTACTGGTACGATCTCATCTGCAAACCTTCCTGATTCGATTGCATCAACCGCCAATTTCTGACTTCTTGCTGCCCATTCATCTTGACGCTCACGAGTTATTTTAAAGGAATACGCTGTGTTATTACCGTAGTTCCCCATGTGATTGCCTGTAAATGTACAGGTGAGGCCATCATGAATCATTAAATCCTGAACTGATTTATCGCCCATACGATTTCCCCATCTCGCATCAGGAAGGATATAAGGCGCATTGCTCATGCTTTCCATACCGCCGGCAACAATAATATCCTCTTCCCCTAGCCGGATTAATTGATCTGCCAGCGTAACACTGCGCATTCCAGAGGCACAGACCTTGTTAATGGTTTCTGTTTTTACCTCCCAGGGAATACCAGCTTCTACTGCTGCCTGCCTTGATGGGATTTGTCCTTGACCGCCTTGCAGAACAGTTCCCATAATTACTTCATCTACATCTGTACCGGCAAGGTTTGCCCGCTCTAATGCGGCTTTAATCGCTTTTGCTCCCAAATTTACTGCTGTCAAAGGAGTTAATGACCCTCCAAATTTCCCGAATGGGGTCCGTGCCCCTGAAACAATAACAGACTTCCTCATTATAATAGCCTCCCTTTATAATTTGAACGAACGCTCGTTCAATGAACAGTAGAAAATATAGAGAGGGAGTTTACCTCTCTATACGCTTATGCTGTTTTTTCCTCATTTTGTTCTAGAACAGATAATGCCAAGATTTCAGCAACATCCATTGTACTAATATCTTCTTCTACTTCTTTTGCTTTTGTTCCGTCACTCAGCATCGTTAAGCAATATGGGCATGCACTGGAGATCATTGATGGCTGCACCTGTAATGCCTGTTCTGTACGCGCAACATTAATCCGGTTTCCGGTAGTTTCTTCTGTCCACATTAAGCCGCCGCCTGCACCACAGCACATTCCATTCTCGCGGCTGCGATCCATTTCCACCAGCTCCAGACCCGGGATAGCCTTCAAAATTTCCCTCGGTGGATCATACACACCGTTATACCTTCCCAGATAACAGGAATCATGATAGGTTAACCTTTCATTAATCGCCTTCTGCGGCTTCAGCTTCCCTGACATAACAAGATCATAGAGCAGCTGCGTATGGTGATATACCTCTGCCTCGAACCCAAAGTCAGGATATTCATTCTTAAATATATTGTACGCGTGCGGATCAATCGTGACAATTTTTGTGACGTCATTCTTGGTAAATTGCTTGATATTTTTCTCGGCGATTTCCTGGAATAAAAATTCATTTCCAATCCGTCTTGCCGTATCACCGGAGTTCGCTTCGGTATTTCCTAAAATTGCAAAACTGATGCCAGCCTGATTCATTAACTTCGCAAAACTGAGCGCAATTTTTTGGCTGCGGCTGTCAAAGGAGCCCATCGAGCTGACCCAGAATAAATACTCAAAGGATTTATCCTCCTTCTTCAGCTCTTTCACTGTCGGGATATAAACAGATTCATCCTCATCACGCCATTTGATCCGGTCCTTCTTTGATAATCCCCACGGATTCCCCTGACGTTCAATATTCATGACAGCACGCTGAATTTCAGAATCCATCTTTCCCTCTGTCATGACCAGATAACGACGCATATCAATAATGGTACCGACATGCTCATTATTTACCGGGCAGGCATCCTCACAATTCCGGCAGGTTGTACATCCAGATAATTCTTCCTCTGTAATCACATCACCAATC
The DNA here is from genome assembly GCF_009389585.1 of Oceanobacillus sp. CFH 90083. Taxonomy (GTDB): domain Bacteria; phylum Bacillota; class Bacilli; order Bacillales; family Amphibacillaceae; genus Oceanobacillus. The sequence goes on from NZ_VIYG01000007.1 coordinate 119,817, forward strand.
AAGCTCATACTTTGAATAGAAGCAGCTGCTTCCTTATTTGCAGAAGCTTGATTGCCGGCAGTTCCAGAAAATGCATAAGAAGGAACCCACGCAGACCTGCCGGTAACCGCTGCCCCTTTTTCAGTCAGATGGTCCCGGACCTTCACCATAATATCCATTGGCGAAAGCATTTTTCCGGTTCCGGCTGCCGGACATACATCCGTACAGCGACCGCATTCTACACAGGCATAGAAATCAACCATCTGATGCTGTTTAAAATCCTCTACCTTGCCGACACCAAAAGCGATTTCTTCTTCACTTTCTTCGTCCATATCTTCTAATTCAAAATCTATCTTTTCTAATTTACCAGGCACTTTTTTCGTTAAGAAAACATTGATTGGTGCAGCAATTAAATGTGCGTGTTTGGACTGTGGCACATACACTAAGAAAGTAAGCAATGTTAAGGTATGTACCCACCACGCAATGTAGAATAATACCATTGCTGCACTTGCTGAAATGCCGCCAAATAATCCGGCAAAAACACTGGCAACCGGCTCTGTCCATGTTAATTCATGTCCATGCCAGACAAGAGCCATTCCATTTCCAAACAGCACTGAAATCATTAACGTTCCGATAAAAATAAGAACAAGACCAGCTTTCAGACCTCTTTTCAAACGGACAAGCTTCTCCATATAACGGCGATAAAATGCCCATACAACAGCTACTAAAATCATTAATGTAACGAGCTCCTGAAAAAAAACAAATCCAGGGTAGAATATACCAAATGGCAAGTGATTCCCCGGCGAGAGCCCTTTGATAAACATATCAATTGCTCCAAATTGCACCAGAATAAAGCCATAAAACATCATGACGTGAATAGTACCGGACTTTTTATCCTTTAACAGCTTTGATTGCCCAAATACATTCTTTATAATGCGCTGGATTCGCAGCTTTATCTCGCCGTCAAACTCTGATTTTTTCCCCAGTTTGATATAGGCCACCCTTGTTGCGATGACTTTGGCAAATAGAAACAGTGCGTAGCCGGTCACAGCTAAAAATAAGATCCAATTAATAATCAGAAATGTATCCAAAACGACTTCCCCCTCTTTAATTATTATAATATATGTTGTTAGCGTTTTCATATTTATTTTAAAAATAACTATGCTTCTACTTTAAAACATGAATGAGCATTCAGTCAACCAATTTGGGAGAAATAATAATTTTCAGGGGTGTATCAACATTGCTTTTACTTGTTCAAATGTTCATACTCAATAAAAAATCGTACTCTATATTTGCAATCAACCTGATAGTGCGTATCCCAAAAGTGTAAGAGCAGCTTTAAATCTTTCATTCAATTTAGCTACAAAAAACATGTATTATACCATTTTACTTTATAAAGCAGCACATCATTGTATTCTAACAAAAATGAAACAATTAGAATAAACCATTGCAGATCGAAAGTATTATATATTAAAAAATCCCGCAAAGCGATCAAACCGTCTCTCTGCAGGATTTTATATCATTTCCTATCTTACATTCTTTCTGGCGCAGCCACACCTAAAATACCTAAGCCATTCGCCAATGTTTGACGCACTGCTTTCATTAAAGCAATACGTGCGCCGGTACGCTGCAGATCATCTCCATCCAATACCTTTTCTGCATTGTAGAAGCTGTGCAGGGTCGATGCAAGGTCAAATACATACTGGGTTACTTTATGCGGCATTTGTTTATCTGCCGCTTCCGCAATCACTTGAGGCAGCTCGCCTACTTTTTTAAGGAGATCCAGCTCTTTTTCAGCTTTTAATAAAGATGCATCAAAAGCTTCATCTGTTGCAAACCCTTTATTCTTCGCCTGTTCGAGCATCGTGCAAATACGCGCGTGTGCATACTGTACATAGTAAACCGGGTTATCATTGGATTGTGATTTGGCAAGGTCCATATCAAAGTCTAACTGCGAATCATTGGAACGTGCTACGAAATAATACCGCACCGCATCAATCCCTACCTCATCCATCAGCTCTCTTAACGAGACAGCTTTACCGGTACGCTTACTCATTTTCACCTTTTCGCCGCCTTCAAACAGATTGACCATTTGAATTATTTTCACGGAGAATTTATCAACTGGATAGCCTAAAGCCTGAAGAGCCGCACGCATTCTTGGAATATATCCATGGTGATCTGCGCCCCATACATTAATAATCTGGTCAAAGCCGCGGTCTAATTTATTTTTATGGTAAGCAATATCTGGTGTCAGATACGTATACGCTCCGTCCTGTTTGATAAGTACACGGTCCTTATCATCTCCAAATGCGGTTGTCTTAAACCATAAAGCTCCGTCTTTTTCATACGTATAGCCGCCGTCCTCCAGCACCTTTAAAGCATCATCAATCTGATTGTCTTTAAACAGAGAACGCTCGGAGAACCAGCTGTCAAATTCGACTCGAAAATCCTTTAAGTCATGTTCAATATTACGTAAAGAAGCCTTTAAGCCGTATTCTTTAAAATAATCAAGACGTTCTTCATGTGATTTTTCTCCCCAGGTATCTCCTTCCTCTTTCACAAGTGTCTTCGCAATATCAATGATTGCCTGCCCATGATAACCGTCTTCCGGCATGCTTACAGACTGCCCTAATTCTTGTAAATAACGTGCCTCAACGGATAAGCCGAGATTGTTAATCTGGTTGCCTGCATCATTAATATAGTATTCTCTCTCCACTTCATAGCCGGCAGCTGCAAAGAGATTACATAATACATCGCCAAATGCAGCATTTCGTGCGTGACCTAAGTGAAGATCGCCAGTTGGATTGACAGAAACAAATTCGACTTGAACCTTTTCCCCGTTACCGTCTTGTGAAGTTCCATAAGCATCACCTGCCTCAAGTACCGTTTCTATGACTTCCCCTAAGAAATCCTGCCTCATATAAAAGTTAATAAACCCGGGTCCAGCGATATCTACTTTTTCAACAGATGCTTTCTGCTTATCTAATTTTGCTGCAATAGCCTCTGCAATTTGACGCGGGGCTTTTTTGGCAATCCGGGCCAGCTGCATGGCAATATTTGTCGCAAAATCGCCATGTGCTTTATCTTTCGGTTTTTCCAAAATAATATCGGGAATGGTATCCTCTGTTGCAAGTTCAGCAGCAATGACCGCTGTATGAATTTGCTCCTTTAACGTTTCTTCTGTTTGTGCTAATACATTCATTTCTTACTTCCTCCTTGTTTCAATCCCCATAGGTAGTTTAAGGAACACGACAATATAGGTGGATTGCTCTCATGCCAGAAGGGGATACCACTAACGTTCCGCCCCTCCTGCCTTGGCTTTACTTTTGGCAATTCCTCCCCCACTTACTTGCTTTGCACTCCTTGAAGGTGGGAGAATCCTTGCTTATTTTGTTGAAAATTGAAGCTTCAGCTGATGCTTGCGTTCCATTTGTTCATTCAGCTTCATTGTATAATTGATCTCAAGCACACGCGGCATTATATCCTCTGTAAAGGTAATAGATTCAGAATATGTTTCCATATGAATATTACCATGCATATGCTGATAAATGTTTTCTGTTTTTTGCCCTGATTGAAATTGCTGATTCATTTGGATGGCACCTGTCCGCTTAATGGAAACACGCTCTGGACGAATCATAATGATATTTTGAATCTTTCCGGCTTCTTCCATCACTTCCTCGTATTTGAGTACATCGATGCTGCCTTTCTTCATCCATTCTCCCGTAAAGGATTGTTCCTGCGTCTCCTGCTCGCCTGAATCTAAATCATCAATCACTGTTTTCAATGTAATATGGACCTGCTCGGAATTTTGTTGCATAGGCACTCCTTTAATCTTGTTTACAAATTTATATTTACAGTGTATTTATTATATCTATAAAACCCCATGATAAGCAATACTCTTAACAGCAGAAAACTTTATACGTTTATAAACACTGTTCTTTTTCCATAATAAATATAAAGGATATACAAACCACTCCAGTAGCACCACTCTTAGAATCGACATATTTATTTTTTGGAGACGATAAAGAATGAAACCATTTAAAGAGCTGCGTTTAACGCATAAACTGATTGGCAGTATAATTTTGCTGATGATAACCGGAATATTAGCTATCTATTTACTGGCTTATCTCATGGGACCTCCAAGTCTCAGTAATCAATCCCCTGCCGTCTTCTATGATCGGGAAGGAGAAATAATTGAAGATACGTTTGGGGATTCTTATGAATGGGTCCCTTTAGAAAATATAGATCCTTCTGCTATTCAGGCAACTATGGTTATTGAAGACAATCGTTTCTTTGATCATAGCGGGCTTGATTTCTTTCGTATCGCCAAATCATTGTGGAATAATTTTGTTTCCGGATCTTTGAAAGAAGGAGCCAGTACTATTACACAACAATATGCCCGAAATCTCTACCTGTCTCCGGAAAAAACCTGGTCGCGTAAGCTTCAGGAAGCTTTCTACGCGATTCGTTTAGAAATGTTTTATTCCAAGGAAGAAATCCTGGAAGGGTATATGAACACCATTTATTATGGACATGGAGCGCACGGTATTGAAGCAGCGAGCAATTATTTTTTTGGAAAATCAGCTCATCAATTGACCTTGGCTGAAGCGAGTATGCTGGCGGGAATTCCTAAGGGGCCAACCTATTATTCACCGCTGAATCATTTAGAAAATGCAACCGATAGACAACAGCTTATTCTGACAAGAATGCTCGAAAAAGAAATGATTACCGAAACAGAATATACCGATGCGCTGAATGAAGTGTTAACCTACGAACAGCAAGCTCCAACTGAAGAGGAAGCATCCTTTTTTAAGGATCAGGCATTAAAGGAAGCTGCACAGATTTTAAATAAGGATGTAGAAGAGGTCAAGCTCGGCGGTTACCAGCTGCATACTACATTAAACAAGGATTATCAGCAGGAAATGGAGGCTGCAGCTGCCCAAGTTATCAATGAAGCGAGTGACTTAGAGACTGCCGGCATTTCCATTGTGCCGCAAACTGGTGAAATAGCAGCAATGATAGGTGGAACCGATTATCAAACAAGCAGCTACAACCGGGCTATCCATGCCAAACGGATGCCCGGCTCGACCTTTAAACCGATCTTATACTATGCTGCCCTGGAAAACGGTTATACAGCCAGTACTACTTTAACCAGTGAAGCAACCACCTTTGAGCTTGCAGATGGTTCTACATACCAGCCAAGTAACTTTAATGGATATTATGCAGATGCGCCAATAACTCTCGCAGAGGCAATTGCTTTATCAGATAATATTTATGCTGTAAAAACAGCGCTTTATGTTGGTGGAGACCGATTCATTGAAACAGCAGAAAAGTTTGGGATTAAAAGTGATTTAAAAAACGTCCCTTCGCTGGCACTCGGTACTTCTTCTGTTTCTGTCATTGAACTGACAAGCGCCTATGCCCGTCTTGCCAATAGCGGAAAATCGGTCACTCCGTATCTTATTGAAAAAATTACCGATGCTGATGGGAAAACGCTATACTCGCATCACCCGCAAGAAGAGGAGCAGGTTCTGGATGAAAAAAAAGCTTTTATTCTAACACAGCTGCTTACCGGGATGTTTGATGAAACTTTAAACAGTTATACCAGCGTCACTGGAGCAAGCCTGCAAAATCAACTGTCTGATATTTATGCCGGCAAATCCGGTACAACAGACTTTGACAGCTGGATGATCGGGTATAGACCCGCTATCTCTACCGGTATCTGGGTGGGATATGATGACCATCGGGAAATGACAAATGTAGCCGAGACAGCTTTTTCAAAGGAGATATGGGCAAATTATATGGAGAAAATTGATGAGGATGGAAAAAATGTTTTTCCGATGCCTTCCGGGGTTGTCGGGCTGCCAATTGATCCTGTCAGCGGATTACGGGCAGATACCAGCTGCGAAAAAAGCAGAATTATGTTTTATGAAAAAGGCACAGAGCCGCTCGGATACTGTCATAGCGATGAAATAGACCATCGGGATGATGACCTTGAGGATACAGGAATTCTTGAGCGTTGGTTCGACTTATTATTCTAAGCACGTAAAAAAGAACAGCTGTCAAGGTCTCTAAAAATGTTTTGACAGCTGTTCTTTTCCTGTTTATACTTCCTATGCTTCTGCTTCCAGCAGATTGATCAGCTTCTCTAATGTAACAGCTTTGCCTTGCTGAAAGATTTCTATCAGCGGAATAGCGTCTTGATGCAAGAGATTTTTTGCTTTTTCCAGCAAGTCTTCCCAATTTAACGGATTACCTGGCGAGCCGTGCGGAATATCACAGCGGGCTCGCTTTTTATCCCCATTAAGCATTGTCATTTCTACAATACTATATCTGTTTGCGGGATAACTTACGGATGCAAATTCAATATTCTCATCATAGACCCTTGTTGTTTTTTCCATTAGCTCTTTTATCTCCTCAGGAATCTCTTCCAATAAAAAAGCATCCATGGAGAGCTCCCTGCCAGTTAACAGCAAGGCAACACAATATTCTGCACTGAAGCGCCCCTGCTCTCCATTTATTGGATCTTTGTAAATAAGCGCGGCATCTCCGTTTTCTGGAAAATATAGTTGAATAGCTGCAATCTGTTTTGCATCAATCATATCATTTTCTATCAATTCTTTTACTGCATCAATGGAATGTGCATTCGCCGAGCAGCAAGGATACAGCTTAAACCAAAATCCCGGTTTATCGACAGCCCATTCCAAGCCCCAGCCATCCAGCAGACCTTCTAAGCTGCTATCTTCATTTCCAAACATCGATAACAGCCCATTATCATCTGCCAGCGTATTGGCATTACCAACCACATTATTTTTTACAAAATGCAAAATCTGCCAAGCTTTTTGCGCTGTCAATCCTGCATGTAATGGCTTGATAAGTGTTCCAAAATGACTTCTGGAACCGCTGATTTGCGAAACACATAAGTCAAGCGCCTGATTATATTCCTCTTCCTGGAATGTCATATAATAAGCTCCAGCTGCAACAGCTCCATACAGACCTGCTGTTGCTGTTGTATGAAATCCTTTTTCATAATGTACTTTCCCTAACGTTTTGGAAACACGTGTCATCACTTCCACACCAATTAAGTAGGCTTCAAAGAAACGGGCAGTATGTTGTTTTTGCTCCAATAATGCCATTAATAAGCTAAGAATAACAGCAGACGGATGTCCTCGAATATCAGAATGAACATCATCTAAATCTAAAGCATGCGCGGCATATCCATTCAAAAAACAAGCATCATAGGGATGGACTTTTTCACTTCTGCCAATAACCAGAGCAGTCCCGTCCGTCACACCCGGAAATAACCGTGCACTCCAGACATGGTGAAAATGTGTATCATACGCAACCGTTGTATAGCAGCAGACGAGATAATCCAATAAGCCTTTTTGTAAATTTTCTCTCGTATCCGCTTTTAAAGCTTCCCATTTTGGAGCGGAAAAAACCCTCTGAACGAGGGCATTTGTCATATTATTCATTTCTTAATACCTTCACAGCTAATGTGGCAAAAAAGGCCGCCGCTACTTCAATCGCATTCTCCTGCAAATCAAACTCTGGATGATGCCATTCCTTTGGACCATCTACTCCCACCCAAACAAAGAATCCCGGAATATAATTTTGATAGTAAGCAAAATCTTCTCCGCCAGAGCTTGGTATAGCATCGACAGCTTTATAGCCTGCTTCTGCCGCAGCTTCCCGCACCACTTGTTCATATCGGGAAGCATTATTCACTACAGGCAGGTAGCTTTCCCATTTGAAATCTACTTCGCCGCCATTTCCTTGAGCAGTTGTTTCTGCTAAATGCTGCATAAATTCAGGGATTGCCTGACGTGCTTCCGGCTGAAAGGTCCGGACTGTCCCTTGCAGTTTTACCTGATCCGGTATCACATTCCATGTATTGCCTCCATTAATACTCGTAATGCTAATCACCGCATTATGGAAAAGGTCTATTCTTCTGGCAATAATCGACTGTACATTCGTTACATACTGCGATGCAATCACAATTGGATCAATGGCATTATGCGGAATTCCTGCATGTCCGCCAACCCCTTTAAACGTAATTTCAAACTTATCTACACTAGCCATTAGCCCTTCTGATTTTACGCCAATTGTTCCTACTGGAAGATCAGGCTTATTATGCATGCCGAATATAGCATCAACACCTTCTAAGACACCTTGTTCTACGAAGTATTTTGCGCCTTGTGCGATTTCCTCTGCCGGTTGAAAAATAAAACGGACGGTCCCTTGTAATTGATGCTTTTGTTCATTCAACAAAATCGCTGCACCCAGAATAGAAACCATATGGAAATCATGTCCGCATGCATGCATTTTTCCATCCACTTTGGATTTGAAAGGCACATCTGTCTCTTCTTTAACCGGCAAAGCATCAATATCTGAGCGGATAGCAATCGTCGGACCATCGTGCTCCCCTTTTACTTCGGCAATTACACCTGTCTGTATATCAAAAGGAAGAATAGTAATCTCATTATCCTCCAGCCATTGTTTTAAATGAGATGTTGTATGAAACTCTTCAAACGCAAGCTCTGGATTCTGATGTAAGTATCTGCGTTTTTCAATTAAATCATTCACAAGTTCTTCCGTTACTTTAAACATCTTCTTCACCTGACCCTACTCTTCTTAGAAATTGTTTTGTTCTTGGTGACTGTGGATTATGGAAAATTTCTTTAGGTGTGTTTTCCTCTACAATATTTCCATCTGCCATAAAAATAACGCGATCCGCTACTTCCTCCGCAAATTGCATCTCATGTGTCACAATAATCATCGTTGAGTTCTGCTCTGCAATTTTTTTAATAACCTGAAGCACTTCAGAAACCCATTCCGGGTCGAGCGCAGATGTCGGTTCATCAAATAGAATTGCATACGGATTAACGGCAAGTGCACGTGCAATTCCTACACGCTGCTGCTGCCCCCCGGACAATGTTACTGGATATTGATGCACTTTATCTTCTAAACCAACTTGATTCAATATCTTCATTGCAATTTTCTCAGCTTCTGGCTTCTTTATTTTCTTCGCAATAATCAGTGCTTCTGTCACATTTTCCAATGCAGTCTTATTTTTAAACAGATTATAATGCTGAAAAACCATCGCTGTTTGTTGTCTTAATTGATAGATCTTCTTTGAGGACATCTTATGAACATCCAGCTGTTTATCACCAATAATCAGCTCCCCTTCATCGGGTTTCTCTAATAAATTCAAACAGCGCAGCAACGTTGATTTTCCCGATCCGGACGGTCCTATAATAGCCAGAACCTCTCCTTCTTTCACTTCCAGATTAATCCCATCTAATACGACATTATCTCCAAATCGCTTCTTTAAGTTTTTTACCGTAATCATTTTCGTAACCCCTTATGACTGATATGGCCGTTCGATCTTTTTTTCAATTGCCTGCTGAATAAATGTATAAATAATAATCATCGCCCAATATAAGAGCGCCAGTGCTAAATACGTCTCGAAAAAGCGCAGGGAGGAAGCGGCAAGTATTCTCCCTTGTGCGAACAGCTCCACAACCCCTAATGTAAATGCCAGAGATGTTTCTTTAATCAATCCAATAAACTGATTCCCTGTAGCTGGAATTGCATTTCTGATCGCCTGGGGCAAAATAACCCTGCGAAAAGCCTGGACCCTTGTCATTCCAACAGACAGGCAGGCTTCCATTTGACCTTTATCAACAGAGCCGAGTGCAGCACGAAATATCTCTGCTAAATATGCTGCCTGCTTCAAACTTAAGCCAAGAATAGCAGCAGCAATTGCTGTCATTCCACTTAAAGCAGGAAAGATTTGTGGCAATCCATAATAAATTAAAAAAAGCTGAACCAGCGATGGAATTGCCCTGAAAAAAGAAACATAGGTAAAAGCTAAGTGTGTAAGGACAGGTAAGCCGGAACGCAATACTAGGGCAATACCCATTCCCAGAACAACTGCAATCACCATAGTAACAATTGCTAAAAATAATGTTAGTGGTATAAACGGTAATAAGTCTGGAATTAAACTTATTAAATAACCAAAGTCTATATTCAAATCCATCTGTTATCCTCCAGTCAAACAGCCAAGAAAGTACTTGGTCTTAAAAATAGCTAAATTATTGCCGAGAAGATGCCGCTGCAACAAGCTTCAACGAAGGGAACAATCGAAGTTTCGGAAATTTACCTTCCAGTAAACTTACCGAAAAGCCTTGCGATTACTCGCCCCATCAAGATCGTTGGGGACTGCGATTACTCGCCCCATCAAGATCGTTGGGGACTGCGATTACTCGCCCCATCAAGATCGTTGGGGTCTGCGATTACTCGCCCCATCAAGATCGTTGGGACTGCGGTTACTCGCCCCATCAAAACCGTTGCTGCGGTAGTGTTTCTATGCCAGGCAAAGAAAGTTATTCTTGCACACTTATATCTTCTCCGGCAAAGTACTTCTCTGAGATTTCTCTTAATGTGCCGTCTTCACGCAGGTTTTCTATTTCTTCGTTAAATTCATCACGTAATGCTTCCCCTTCTTCATTTTGCTGAAATGGGAATGAAATATCTTCATATACAAATGGATCTCCAACAAATTTAAGTGGCAAATCACCTAATTCGATTTCCGCAATTAATGCGGATCTGGAGTTCACATATCCATCGACACGGTTATTAATAGCATCATTCATCGCACCATCACGTGTTTCATACGTTCTTGTTTCAATTTCCGGATCAAATTCTTCCAAATTTTTAATATTATTTGAACCTAATACACCAGAAACCGTTCTTCCTTTAAACTGTTCCAAGTCTGTAAAATCATTGTCCTCATGTGTCACAATTGTTGCACCTGCATAGGCATATGGCACCGAGAAATGATATGCTTCGGATCGTTCCTCTGTTACAGCCACAAAATTCGCAACCGTATCAATTCGTCCTGTTTCTAATTGACCCATAAGTCCCGAAAAATCCGTCGTTACCCATTCGACCTCATAGCCTAAATTTTCAGCAACCTTTTCTAATACTTCCACATCATATCCAACTAATTTCCCGTCTTCTTCATATCCATTGGGATAGCTTTGTGCGGTTGATCCTGCCCGCAATACTCTATTATCACCATTTGCTTCTTCTGTGGAACCGTCAGCCCCTCCTCCGCATGCAGCCAGAGCTGTCAATAAAACAATACTTCCTAAAAGTAATACTAACTTTTTCATTTTATATAACCTGCTTTCCTACCTTTGTTTATATTCTTTGCTTAGTAATAATTTTTCCAGATAAACAGTCTGATGACCCTTTCCTAAATCAGCTTCTCCCACCGGCTGATAACCACGCTTTATATACATATCTGCCAGCCAGGGATGCTCTTTTGCTGTTCCAAGACTGACCGATGGACAATGTAATTGATCAGCCAAATAATCTTGTTCTACAAAATCAAGTATTTTCGATGCATACCCTTTTCGTTTATATTGCGGATCCACTGCCACCCACCAAATATGCGGAATTTCATATGGTCCATGATGTGGACTCCAGGGCATGCGAATCGATGCAGTCGCCACGGTTATATCGCCATCTTTCATATAAAAACAAATATTTTCATTTATATTTTTCTTAACCAGCGCCTCATCCGCTGTTGCAGCAGCAAAATGGATGCCAAGCTCGCGAATCGATGCATAAGCTTTTAAAGTAAGCTCCAATATTTCTGATATATTATCCTCGGTAGCTTGATAGAATGTTAGATTACTCATTGAAAAAAGCTCCCTTTTTAAATTGCGCAATTACTTCTTCCACTTTTGCACTTGCCAGGCCTGTATATTGACTTGGGTCCAGTAGTTGTTCAATTTGTTCTTCCGATAATACGCTGCTTACTTCTTCGTTTTCTATCAGCGTTGTTTTAAACGGAATATTTTTCTCATAGGATTTCATTGCTAATTCGTATACCAGATGATGTGCTGTCTGCTTTCCAACTTTTTCTGATAAAGCAAACATAATTCGTTCTGATAACAACAGCCCGCCTTGCATATTCAGATTACGAAGCATGTTTTCCGGCTTCACAATTAATCCTTTTAATACGTTAATGGTTGTTTTTAACTGGGAAGATAAGTATAAACAAATTTCCGGCAAAGCTACCCATTCACTTCTCCAGCTCTTTGCATCCCGCTCATGATCCATAATTAAAGATTCATGGAGCAAGCTCACACTGTGCAATACAGGTTTTGTCAGGCTTGCAATCCCTTCAAACAAAGCCGGGTTCCGTTTATGCGGCATGGTTGTTGAACCTACATTTCCGGCTTGAAATGGCTCTTCCAGCTCGTCAATCTCTGTTCGCATTAAGTTATAAAATTCATTCCCCAGCTTACCTAGTGATCCGCTGACCAGTCCAAGAATAGAACCATATTCGGAAAGACGGTCGCGAGAGGAATGCCAGCAAATATCCGGTGTATTTAAGCCCAGCTTATCCAGCGCCCTTGCCTCCACTTCAGGTCCAATACTGCCAAGCGCTGCATATGTTCCGACTCCTCCTGCAAGAACGCCTGTAAATGTTCGTGATTCCACTTCCTGCAAACGCTGCAGGTGACGGTCAAATTCACTTAAGATTACTGCCAGCTTAAATCCAAACGTTGTAGGAAGTCCCTGCATGCCGTGTGTCCGTGCAGCCATTGGTGTATCTTTGTATTTATCCGAAAGCTTAATCAGTAATTGAGCTGTTTCTTTCATATCTCTATATAAAATCTGATGCGCCTCTTTTAATTGCAGAATGGTTCCTGTGTCTGTAATATCCTGTGTGGTAACACCAAAATGAACATACTCCCCATAGTCGCCAGACAGCTTTTGCAGGTGATTGACCGTAGCCATCAGTGAATGTTTTAACTTCACAGCCTCCTGGGCAATATCTTCTACATGAAAATGCTCTATTTTTGCAGCTTCCGCTATGGTTTTTCCTGCTTTATCAGGAATCACTCCAAGTTCACTTTGGGAAAGCGCAAGTGCAGCTTCTGCATCAAGAATTTTCTGTAATCTATTTTCATCATTCCATACTTGACGCATTTCGTCGGTACTAAAATTATTTTGAAGCATTCGTAAATCAATAACATGTGATCCCATTTATATTCTTAATCCTCTCTTTTCAAACTAACTTGATAATTCATATCATTTTAGTGTATTTTAAAGGAATATGACATCTATTTCAATACTTTTTGAAAATTAACCTGAATTATTTTGAATTTGTATGTATTTTATTGCTCATTTTGACCAGTTGGAAAAACTGCCGATTCGTTAAAGGATAAGTGAATCGGCAGTTTTTCTTATACTTGATGCTTTAACATTTTACTATGTCGAATAACTTCACAGGACTGGAGCCTGCTGCACTTACTCACTCTACTGAAAGACATGAGCTAGCATTATTATATTTTCCTGGTGAAAAACAGGACAAAAAAGCAGTCCGTATCGACAGAATCAATACGGACTGCTTTTTTGTCCTAGTAAACATGAGTTAGCCCATGTACTCATAGTTTACAAAGGATTTAAGAAAAGTACAAGAATTTCTAATTATGTTCATAATTCATTCACATTTTTGTCACAGTTCAGTTTCCGGTTCCTAATTGCTCTTTCAGCTCTGAAGATGAATTTTCCCACATTTCAGGCTTGAATTCTCTCAGGAAGTCACCTAATAATTTCTTGGAAGGCTCATCCATATGCTCCACAATAATCTGGCCTTTCAATGATTTTTCCATATGCTTCACATGCTCTGCCATGGATTTATAAGCTCGTTTAATTTCCCGGTTAACACGGATTTCACTGCCGGCAACACCAGCATAGTAAGGGCCGTTTTCACCTTTTTCCACCGTTACCCAGACAATCCAATAAAGCTTTCCGCCCTGTACTTCATCACGGTCCCTTATCCATTTCACCCGGCGTTCTACAGCACTTCTTGCATGCATTGCATCCATATCAACATATGCTTTACCTTCATTTGGATCTACAATAATTGATGACATATTTTCAAGGCTGATTGTTCCTGCTCCATAACCGCCATGACCGTCTGTAGAGTCATCTTTTATAATCGTAAATGTATTCTTCTTTTTATTTCCATCAGTCAATGTATTCCCCTCCCAGCTTTCATTCTGACCTTTGTCTTATTCTATCACGTTCTAAAAAGCTTTTTTAGTGAGAAGACCTATTCCGCAATTCATCAATAAATCGGAATGCTTCATCTATTTCCTCATCTGTATATTTCAGCTTTGCCTTTACGGTATACACCTTGTCAATTATTTCTTCTCTTGATAAATAAGAAAAATATAACACCGTAGAAACAAGCTCTAAAAAGCGGGCACTGCAGTCTTGTAAAATACGGATTCCATCTTCAATATCCGGCATATTTACTTCAAATTGATTTAGAAACGTGATGCCTTTTTCTGTGATGGCGTAGCGGTATTGATGATAATGACTTTTCTCTTCTTTTTTTTCAGTCAAAAAGTTTAGGTTACAAAGTTCCTCCACGCGTAAGGTTAATTCCTCTGAATATGGTCCATAAAAATGGAATTGGTATTTTTCTTCAAAAGGAACATGGCATTGCTGTAAAATATAAATCATTTTTTGTAATTTCTTTCTTCCAGGCACTTGCTGGGCTTTAGAGAAAAAATAGAGCAGTTTTGCATGGTTGTCTAGCACAAATGGTCATTCCTTCCCGTACAATATATCTAAAATTCTTTTCTTCAAATCCGGATCTTCTATTCGCTGAATACGATCCCTAGGAAAATACAGCTTATGATCGGTCCGTTTTTTACCTGAAATTGCCTCAACAATATCAGAGTGACGGGATAATTCCTTCAAACCGCCATCGGGCATCAAAAGATGTATCGGCAGGCGCTCTTCCTCTTCACCCGGACGATAAAAATCGTACGGCAAATCTGAGGAGGAATCCACTACTAAATAATAGTCCGGATTAATACCTGCTTCTTTAAACAGCTGATACAGCTCCATTCCCGCATTAATCTGCGGATCCGGATTGTATTCCACATACTTAAATAAATGGCGGTTAATAAACCGGCAGCTTAAATCAGCTAAAATATCATCCTTTTCTTCCTGCCATTGCTGAAAATAATAGTATACAATCATGTCATCCAGCTTTAAATAATCTGACAGCTTTACTTTCTCTTCAAAAAATGAAACAAAGTGTGTCGGCTCCAGCTGAAATTGATACGAATCATCTTCATATAGCATTTTTGCCCGCTGAAAGATTTTGGATAAAATAACCTCTGCACTTCGTGTGACAGGATGAAAATAAACCTGCCAGTACATTTGATAACGGCTCATAATATAGTCCTCCACCGCATGCATACCGGTTGATTTAATCACAACCTGATCATCCATCGGCCGCATAACACGTAAAATACGCTCCATATCAAAATGACCGTAGCTTACTCCGGTAAAATAAGCATCACGCTGCAGATAGTCCATTCGGTCCGCATCAATTTGACTGGATATCAGACTGACAACAAGCTTGTCCGAATACGTTTTGGCAATCACATCCGCTACCTTCTCAGGAAAATCGGCAGAGACTTTCTTCAAAATCTGATTTACCTTCGTATCCCCCAGGATAATTTTTTGTGTAAACTGCTCGTGATCCAGCTTAAATACTTTCTCAAACGAATGTGAGAATGGACCGTGTCCCAAATCATGCAATAATGCCGCACAAAGACACAGCAGCCGCTGTTCTCTATCCCATCTTGCGCGGTCTGCAAAATTATTTGTAATCCTTCTTACAATCTCATAAACTCCTAAGGAATGGTTAAAACGGCTATGTTCCGCACCATGAAAAGTCAGATTGGTCGTCCCCAGTTGCTTTATCCGGCGCAGTCTCTGAAATTCCGGTGTAGCAATCAAATCCCAAACGGCCCGGTCACGGACATGAATATATCGGTGAACCGGGTCTTTAAATACCTTCTCTTCTATTAATTGTTCATCTTTATATGCCATTTCTTTGTCTCCATCCGTACTTTCTGAAAAATTTCAGCATACTTTTCAGAAAAAAGGTTCCGTCTGTTTATTTTAATAAAGTGCTGTAAACTTCTTTTCCACATATGCTTTTAATATATTATAATATAGTTAATCAGCTGATGAAAGGTTTAGGATAAACACGATGAAAAATTGGAAAGAAATTATTCGCCATAAAACATTTCGTTATATAGACCATTCCACAGAGAATATGATTGCAGACAAGCCTAACACAGCCCTTGCATCCTTTGCTATTGATGATGCGCTGGCTATTTCTGTTATTGAAGCTGTCTCTCCTCCTGTAATCCGTTTATGGGTACACTCAGATACCATTGTTTTAGGCATCCCGGATTCGCGATTACCCCATATTGAAGCCGGAATGGCATTTCTTGCAGAAAAGAATTATCAGGGCATTGTCCGTAATTCCGGCGGGCTTGCCGTTGCTCTCGACGAAGGTGTTCTGAATATTTCCCTCATTATCCCTGGAGCAAATCATTTATCTATCTATGATTGCTATGAAGCAATGGTCCGTTTTGTTCAGGCAATGTTTGCAGATATAACGGATGCTATTGAAGCCTATGAAATTATCGGTTCCTACTGTCCTGGAGATTATGATTTAAGTATTAACAGAAAAAAGTTTGCAGGTATTTCACAGCGCCGCGTAAAAAGCGGTATTTCCGTACAAATTTATTTAGACATCGAAGGAAACAGTAAAGCACGTGCTTCTTTAATCCGGGAATTTTATCATATTGCGAAACATGACGAAGAGACAGCCTTCACCTATCCCGAGGTAAATCCTGATGTCATGGCTTCTCTCTCTGAATTATTAGGGATCTCGTTAACTGTTGAAGAGGTGAAGCAGCGTGTTATGGATACCTTAGAAGAATTAACAGAGGAAATCATTTCCATTCCGCTTCAGAATTCTGAGCAGGAAACTTTTGATAAACGTTATCAGCAAATGATAAAACGGAATGAAAATATATAAATGGCATAACACAGCATGAAAACAGCCTGACCAGATTAATGATGGTCAGGCTGTTTTTCATTATCGATTATTCTGCCACTGCTTGAGCTGCTGTAATAAGCGCAAGATTGTACACATCTTCCGTGCTGCAGCCTCTGGATAAATCATTTACCGGTTTGTTTAACCCTTGAAGAATCGGACCAACAGCTTCAAAGCCGCCTAAACGCTGTGCAATTTTATAGCCGATATTTCCAGCTTCCAGGCTTGGGAATACAAAGACGTTTGCATCTCCTTTAATGACAGAGTCAGGCGCTTTTTTCTCTGCAACACTTGGAACGAATGCAGCATCAAATTGAAATTCGCCGTCAATAACAAGAGAAGGATCTTTTTCTTTTGCAATGGTTAAAGCATCTGTCACCTTTTCTGTTTCTGGAGATTTTGCAGAGCCGGCAGTAGAAAAGCTGAGCATTGCAACACGCGGATCCACATCAAATAATGCACCTGTTTTAGCACTTTCTACAGCAATTTCCGCTAAGTCATTGCTGTCCGGAGCAATATTGATTGCACAATCAGCAAATACATATTTTTCTTCATCTCTTACCATAATGAACACGCCAGAGGTTTTCTTCACGCCTTCTTTTGTTTTAATAATTTGTAATGCCGGACGTACTGTATCTGCTGTGGAGTGAGCAGCACCACTTACAAGGCCATCTGCTTTATTCAAATAAATGAGCATCGTACCAAAATAATTCTCATCTAAAAGAATTTTCTTGGCATCCTCTTCTGTTGCCTTCCCTTTTCTTCGTTCTACAAAAGCATCCACCATGTCTTGGAAGCCTTCATAATTTGCAGGGTCAACAATTTCAAGTTCAGATACTTGTACACCAAGCTCTGCTGCTTTACTCTCTACCTCTTCTTTATTACCGATAACAACCGGTGTAAGAACAGCTTCTTCAGCCAGGCGGACTGCTGCTTTTAATACCCGTTCATCTAATCCTTCCGGAAATACGATACGTTTTCCATTCCCCTTTACTTTTTCTGTTAATTGTTCAAATAAACCCATGATTAAACCTCCTAAAATCGTTAGCACGTGAAAATGATAGTTGTGACTTTCGCTCGAAAAAAGCTTCCTTTTACCTTCAAATTCTCTTTAATGATATACCATTTAACCGCACAAATAAAGCCTTGGACCCTGTAAAATCAATGAAAAGGATTACATCTGTTTTTATTTTCATTGCAATATCCCCTCCTTTTGCCAGTAACGGAAAATGCAATTTTTTAGCCAAGCAGCTTCTCAGTACTTTCCAATTTTGACAAAGCCTTGACAATACTTGAAATGACATGATTTTGTACCCTTTTTATATGATTCCCGCCCTTTGGTTATGCTATAGTTAATATTGCATCAGTATTTAATTTATATGAAGGAGTGTATGAACGATGGCAGAAGCAGTAGTAACTGTAGATGGCTGGTCCGCATTACATGATACTCGTCATTTTGATTGGACATCTTGGAAATCAATTTCTGAAGACGAACGAAATAAAGCAATCAAAGAGTTTGAAGCACTGATCAAACAGTGGGAAACAGTAGAAGAAAATAAAGAAGGCAGTCATAGTATATTCAAAGTTGTCGGAAATAAAGCAGATCTAATGTTTATTTTTCTGCGTGAAACAATGGATGAACTGGAGGAAATTAAAACAGCTATCAATAAATCGGTATTAGGTGATTTCTTAATCCCTGCCTACTCATATGTATCTATCATCGAAATGACGATGCATGATCCAATGAAGGCTGGTAATGACCGTGAGCTTTCTCCATACGTCAAAGAACGCTTAAGACCAACTATGCCAAAATGGGAGCATGCATGCTTCTATCCAATGGCAAGACGCCGTGAGCCGGAAGCAAACTGGTTTACCATTGATAAAGAAGAACGGACAAGATTACTTTATGAGCACGGCATGACCGGACGTAAATACGCTGGTAAAGTGAAAGAAATCATTACCGGATCGATTGGACTTGACGAATGGGAGTGGGGCGTAACACTATTTGCACATGACCCGTTGCAATTTAAGAAAATCGTTTATGAAATGCGCTTTGACGAAGTAACAACAAAATATGCAGAGTTCGGTGATTTCATCATGGGTAATTATTTAGCACCTGATAAATTGGCTGATTATCTTGCATTATAATCATGGTTATTAAAAAGAGACTTGAGAGTCTCTTTTTTTTTCATGAAATTATCATGAAGAGACACTTTCCCACATACATATCATTAATGAGCTTACACTGAAGATTTTTCGAGAAATGAGGTCGGTCTATGGCAGTTGTTGCTCATAATGAAGCGGACGTTGATTTACTCGCCCGGCTAATGCGTGCTGAAGCAGAAGGAGACGGCGATCTCGGTATGCTGATGGTAGGTAATACAGGGGTCAACCGTGTACTTGCAGATTGTTTAGATTTCACAGATATCCGGACAATATCGAATATGGTTTTTCAAAGTCCCGGAGGATTTGAAGCAACGCAGAAAGGCTACTTTTATCAACGGGCAAGGGAATCAGAAAAGCGCCTTGCAAGAAGAGCGCTTCAAGGTGAAATGCAGCACCCCGCTTCTAATTCCCTTTGGTTTTTTATGCCTGAAGGCCCCTGCCCTGCACAGTGGTATGGGCAATGGAATACAGGAAGATACAAATCACATTGCTTTTTCGCTCCAGCTGAAAATGTATGTCCTGCCGTATATCGGTAGAAAAATGTTTATTTAATGTATAGCTTATTTCTTTATCGATAAGGAGAGTGAAATTATGAGTGATCAAATGAATCAAAATCAGCCAATGGCACATCATCCCGTTTCTTACGCTAACCCATACTATTATTATCCTTCAGCGGCCAGCAGCTTTTATCCAGCTTATTCCTATCGGCAGTTCGCACAGCCAAGTAACGGAAATGGCGGTCAATTACCTGTCCAGCAATCCTATATCGAGAACATTTTACGCTTGAACCGTGGAAAGCTAGGTACCTTTTATCTGACATTTGAAGGTCAGCAGCCAACGTCATTTCGCGGCTATATTGAGGAGGCTGGACGGGATCATATTTTAATTCGCGAGGAAGACTCCGAACGGCGTTTCTTATTATTAATGGTTTATTTAGATTATGTATTATTTGACGAGCGAATTAATTATTCTTATCCATTTGATAGTCAGGAGCAGTTATCCACCTACAACCCCAGATAAGCAATTTTCAGCACGGAATAAAGCGTAGACAGAAGTGATGTCTACGCTTTTCCATACTTCAACGAATAACTGTATGGTGAGGAGATTAAAAATGAGGCATCCTCTGGAAAAATTTATACGTATGGAAATGCTCTTAATCATAATCGGGTTATTTATTGGAATCGTTGCCTGGATATCAGGCTGGATGCTCTTTTTATTCTTTGCTTGCTACCTTTTTATATTTAGCCTGATTTGCAATGCTTTGGTTTTATTGCATACACGCAGAGCATCTGAGGCGTTGAAACAAGTTATCCGGGCCGCTTTATTGTTTTTATTCCTTACTTCGCTTTTCTTTTACCTTTAATAAAAAAACGTTTTAACCTTCAAAATACAAAAGGCTAAAACGTATCTTTTTACAATAATTTCATCGCACCAATACCTAACAATACCCATCCAGCTAAAAAGGATAATCCACCAAACGGGGTAATCATGGCAAGTGTTTTGACACCTGTTAGAGCATAGAGATATAAACTTCCTGAAAACAAAATAATGCCAGCTAAAAACAGCCAGCCGCTTGATGCAAAGAGATTACTTCCTTCAAACTTTCCTAAAAGCAGAGCTACTGCAACAATGGCTACTGTATGGAACATCTGATAATCTACTGCCTTCCCCCAATTTGTCAGGGCTCTTTCCGATAATCTTCCTTCCAGCCCATGTGCTCCAAATGCCCCCAGGGCGACTGCAAAAAATCCAAGGACAGCTCCAATTATTAAAAATAGTTTCATCTTTTCCAACTCCAATCCTTAACCCTTATATAAAATCATATTTAAAAACGGGTAAAATCTCCCTGACCATATATCCTTAAAATTCAAAAATAGAGTCTCCATTAGCATCTTCGTCATTTAGCTTTTTCTGCCCCGGATTAATTACTTTGACACTGGTCTGCTTGCCCAGCATCGCTTTCATCTCTGCTTCTGAAATACGCTCTTCTGTATCTTCTATATTCCCTTGCACCTGATTAGCGAAAGTTGTATTTATATCGGGACTTGCCGAGATAAACAGCTCACTTAATAAATGAATATTTTCCATATGTTTTTTTACTTGCTCTTGCTGATGGGCTTTTCTTTTGGCTTCTTCCAGCTCACGTATCATTTTATTGATGATGATCTCATTACTTACAGCCATGTAACCCCTCCTTTATATAACATTCCCTATGCATTATAGCATAGAAATCACTCCTATAAGAGGATGTTCATAAAGTAGGCAACAGTTTGGGACGGGACGATTTTGAACATCCTCTATAAACCAGTCGTAACAAGTGCATAAAAAAAGAGCTTTAGACGGTATCGTCTCGCTGCTCTTTAACGTAATATATACTTTTTACTTAGTTTTCTTCTAGATATTTCCTCCACCGTATAGCGCTCATACATCCATTTCAAA
The DNA here is from genome assembly GCF_009389585.1 of Oceanobacillus sp. CFH 90083. Classification (GTDB taxonomy): domain Bacteria; phylum Bacillota; class Bacilli; order Bacillales; family Amphibacillaceae; genus Oceanobacillus. The sequence goes on from NZ_VIYG01000007.1 coordinate 141,364, forward strand.
AGCGTAACCTCAGATTCTTCCAGTTCTCTTCCCAATTGTGTTGAAGTTTGATGATATAGATGAAAAAAGCTTTTCATTCTCGAAAACTCCCCCTATACTGTGTACTGAAACATAAAAATATTATAGCACTGTCTATTTTTATCTTCAATAGGAGAATTTTTCAATTTTCTGTTCAATAAAGAAAACAATCATTTAATTTATTACAGCAAATTTCACCACGATGAAATTTTTTCCCGACATAGATTTTCATCTATCTTGTTGGATAAGCTAAAGAAAACTTGGCAATCCTTGCCTGTAAGGGGCGGATTGCCTTAGTTAAGCTTTCATGTCACATTGTAGCAGACGTTGCTACCGGGACCTCGTGCCGTCGTACTTTATTCCTAAAAAGAGGATGTTCAAAAATACAAGGAAAATCCTTTTTTCTTATTCAGATATTGCTTATTTTTCTTCTATTGCTGACTGTAATGCATATAATTCCTCATTCATTACTTTCATCATCTCATCCATTGCCTCTTTTCGGGAAGTATTCTCCGGCAAATAGATAGGATCACCAAAGATAATTTTCGGCTTTTTAAACTTGAGGAGCTCCTTAAAATTATTAGGTCCTATATAAGCTGCCGGAACAATAGGCGCTTTGCTATAAGCAGCAATCGTAACAGCCCCTCTTTTTAATGGAACCTGATTGGTTGTTCTTGTGCCGCTAGGAAAAATACCAATAACCTTTTCTTCTTTTAACAGCTTACGAGGTACTTTAATCGTGCTGGGACCTGGATTATCTCTGTCAACAGGAAAGGCATTCAGGTTTTTCATCAGCCATCTTAAAGGACCAGATTGAAATAATTCCTTCTTTGCCATATAGTGAATTTTCGTGGGCAATAAGCTGACGCCCAGCCACAAAATATCAACCCACCCTGTATGTGTACATGCAATAATATATCCACCTGATTCTGGCAGTTTTTCTTTTTGAAATACTTTTACACGCCCAAATAAACTTAATATCACCTTTAATGCGTATGCAGCAAAATAATACATGTTGTTCTCTTCCTTTTCTCGTTTTTAGTACCTGATACTTATATAAGATACTAATAGAAACAACAGTAAATTACAAGGTGTTTATGAAAATAAAGTGAAATACTATGACCTTTTACAAACAGCTGCATAATCAAAATATAGGTGATAATGCTTTTGACAGCCTTCATTAAATGCTGATCTGCAATTCAGACACTGATCCGTATTCAAGTATTGATTAATGGTATGTTCTGTTTTGCAAACACCGCATAGAATTGCTAATTTATCAAATTCATCTTTTCCCCACACGGAGATTGGATGATCTTCACATTCCTCATGACACCGATAGCATGGATAATATTTATGACAGCATTTAAATTTAATCGCAATAATATCTTTTTGCGTTTTATAATGCTTACACCTTGTTTGGTTATCAATAACTGGTCCGTAAACTGTCACCATTTTTTTCATTCTCCTCTTGTTTTACTTCCTGCAAAAAAAGAGCAACACACCTTCATCCGATCGAAAGTATCTTGCTCTTAAATATTAGTCCTGATTTTCTTCTGCTGTTTCCTCTTCAGCTTCTGCCTCTAAGGAGACACCTAATTTCTCTTCCAATACAGTTATTCTCGCACGCAGCTCATCGATGTCATCTGTCGTTGCCAGCCCAGATTCTCTGGCCCAGTCTTTCTTTCTCTCTCTACTTTTCTCATCCCACTCATCTTTTTTACTGCTGCCTTTTTCAATAAAATTATCTAAAACAGTTTTTGCCTGCTCCTGTGTCAACTCATTCTTTTCCACTAATTCCTTCACTTTTTGTTCAAATTTCTCTTTTCCGCTTACTGCAGCACCCAGCCCCAGTAAAAATCCTTTACGTAAATATTCACTCATCATTTTTCCTCCTATAGTAAGTCTGTATGATGGTTCGTTTAAAATTGGATGAACCTCACCCTTGCAGCCTGTCATCCTTACAATACGTGAAACAGGATTATGCTATACATTTTTTGGGTAGAGAGAATAAAATAAAGCTTTCTACAATATTATTATATAAAATATCCTGCTGTCACGTAAATCATTTTGGCGCCAATTTTAACCGCTATATTTTTATATTCCCGCAAGATACTATAATTAATCATTATTTCTGGTTATCTATTGAATAAAATTCCATTTAATTGTATAATCATACAGTTGCATTTTTTAGTCTATGATTAGGAGGAAAATAAATGCGCCCTTATTCCTTAGGCAATATTATTAAATTTATTATCCCGTCTTTATTAGGTTTATTCCTGTTCTTATACCCATTACCAACAGAGGAAGGATTCACCATCCCAATTGCTTTTTTAGCAGGATTACTGCAAGATGCAATGGAAAGCAATCTATCTCTGATTATGATGCTGATTATTACATTGACTGCCATCTTTACCACTTTTGCCAGAATAGCTGATAAATCAGTCTTTGGCAGATTTCCTTTTCTGCATCAATTATTTTATACATCATGGTTTTGGACAATCACCCGTATTTTAGCAGCTGTTTTTGCAGTGATGGTTTATTTTCAAATTGGACCGGAATTTGTTTATAACGAAGAAACAGGCGGAATGCTGCTTGACAGCTTATTGCATACATTGTTTGTTGTCTTCCTGTTTGCGGGTCTCTTCTTACCTTTCTTAACAAACTTTGGTCTGCTGGAGTTTTTTGGGGGTATTATGAGAAATGTGATGCGCCCGCTATTCCGGCTGCCCGGCAGAGCTTCTGTTGATAGCTTAGCTTCCTGGGTTGGAGATGCTACTATTGGGGTACTGCTGACAAATAAGCAATATGAAGAAGGCTATTATACGAAACGGGAAGCAGCTATCATCAGTACCACCTTTTCCGTCGTTTCGATTACATTCACATTAGTTATTTTACAGCAAGTAAATTTAGAGCATATGTTTTTACCTTTTTACCTGACCATTCTTATCGCGGGAGGGGCTGCCGCTTTCATTATGCCGCGTATCCCTCCGCTTTCCAGAATGGCAGACACCTATGTTAATGGAGAGGAAAGAGCGGATGTTGAAGTCATCCCTGATTCTGAAAATGCATTAACCTATGGTTTTAAAAATGCCTTAAAACGTGCTGAAAAAGAAACCAGCTTCCGTACATTTTTTATAGATGGCGGAAAAAATATCCTTGATATGTGGTTCGCTGTAACACCTGTCGTCATGGGGTTTGGGACAACTGCTGTCATTATTGCAGAATACACACCTTTATTCCAATGGCTCGGGATGCCATTCGTCCCTATTTTAGAGCTGATGCAAATCCCGTTTGCCCAGGAAGCTTCTGAAACATTGCTAATTGGTTTCGCCGATATGTTCCTGCCAGCTATTTTAATTACTGGTGTAGAAGCAGAAATAACACGCTTTATTATTGCTGCTTTATCTGTGACACAGCTTATTTTCATGTCCGAGGTCGGCGGTCTGATTCTAGGTACGAAAATTCCGGTATCCTTCCGTCATTTAGTTATTATCTTTTTACTGCGTACTGTTATTACACTACCGATTATCACTATCATTGCCCATATATTATTTTAAAGAAAACCCGGCAATCCAAGCCTGAAGGGCGCAGGATTGCCTGAGTTGGAGACTGGGGCTGTGATTACTCGCTACATCGAAGTGCTTTTGCAATTACTCACCCCAAAGTAAAGCGTTGCACTTTAACCTTTTTCCTTAAATTCTTTATACTTTCTTACAGTAAAAAATGGCGGAGTCCCTTCTCAGGAGCTCCGCCATTTTTTATGGTCAGGAAATTATCAAATTGTTTGCGTTGAGATAACTATTTATAGAATAACAGCTACGTCCAGCGCCAAGCTCTAGAGATTTCACGTCACGCCCTACGATAAAGATGACTTAGTGATTGGCAAGCCAAGCAAGTGCAAACAGAGCTAAAGTTGGGACTGGGACTGCGATTACTCGCCCCACCGAAGAGCTTTTGCGATTACTCGCCCCATCAAAACCGCCGCACTTATGACTATGGTGAAAGTCTAAACATCTTTTAAGAAGATGTTCCTTTATGGTGATGATTAAATAAAGAAGGAACCTTTGCCAAACGCCCTTCAATTAATGGTTGTGATATGGTTAAAATCGGCTTACTGGATAATACAATGACAATCAGCGCTGACAGTCCGGCAATCCCGACTACATCAAACCAGTGGTTAACGGATAATAAATCAAATTGGCGCAGGAACTGCACAATAAAACCATGTAACAGATAAACATATAATGTTCTTGTGCCAAGCTTCGATATCCAACCCAGATTTCTTTTAGGAATCCAGGCTAATATACTGACTGTCATTACAGCTGCAACCACATAAACAAGAAGCCGCACAATGCCGCCAAAGCTCTCCACACCTAAATTACTGTAAGACTGTGAAGCGAGCAGCCAGCCAGTATCCACTGCGGGCAGTGTATACGCTAATGCAAACAAGGTTACCATCACAGCAATAGATGCCGCCTTTACTTTTCGCGTTTTCACCAGCATTATTTGATCTACGGTTAACCAGTAGCCAATTAAAAAGAATGGAAAGAATACAAATGTTCTCGATAAGCTGAAGGAATGTCCAATTTCTCCAAAATAACCTACAAAGACACCTATAAATATAGATAACGCAATACTCCAGCCTGCTGGTATTCTTTTAAATAATACGAGCAGAATATGCCAGCTGAACAAACTGAACAGAAACCATAATGACCATTGCGGATGGAAAACTCCTGTCTGCCAATCTGCTTTTCCTATAAAAAAATAATACATCGTATATAGTGTTTGAAAAATAAAATAAGGAATAATTAACTTTTTCATTAAGTTCCATATATATTTTTTGTTTCCAGAACCTTTTGCAAAAAAACCGGCTAATAAAATAAATGCCGGCATATGGAAGGTATATATCCACATGTAAATTGCTTCCGTCGGTTTCGAATCACTGATAAAAGGCTGAATCATATGACCGAAAACAACAAGAAAAATTAAAAATACTTTCGCATTATCAAAAAATGCATTTCGCTCCATAGCTCATCCCTCTTATACACTTTATTTAAAAGTCGCATATTCTACTTTACCTACTTATATTAAAAAAATCTCGCAAAAAACCGAATTTTTATCGTTTTGTAATCAATTTGTTAGTTAGCCGAAAAAATGTAATATAATTACTAAAAAGTCATATGAAAACAATTTAAGCTTAGACTCTCCTTGTTCATATGACTGCTATTCACTCTTATTCTGCTATTTGTAAAGCTGGTTCCAGTCCTAATTCAACATTTCCTCTGATTGCTTTTGAAATCATGCATGTTTTCTCTGCCTTTTCAATCAGCTTGCCGGTTAAACGAATTTGTTGATCTGTTGCCTCTTTTTTTAATACCACATTCGGACGATGGATGATTTTTTTGTATGTGAAAATTCCTTCCGTTACATCTACCATTCCTTCTGAGGTCATGCTTATCCTGGCAACTGGAAGCTCTGCACGTTCAAACATGGCTGCCAATGAAATAATATAGCATGTTGCAGCTGCTCCAAGCAGCATTTCATCCGGATTCGTACCAACCCCAGGTCCATCCATTTCCGGCGGGATCGATATTTTTGTTTGTAAATTTCCTGCACTTATATACCCTTCACTATTACGTCCGCCTGGCCATTCTGCTTCTAAATGAAAATGGTGTAATGCCACTCAAATCACTCCTTACCATATTCTTTTCTCATAATTATGACGTATAGAAAAGCATTTTACAAAAAATAGCATTATAAAGTCTTTCCATTAGAAAAATCGTGCTAACTATTTTCAAATCAGCACGATTTTTACAAGATCCCGTTATTACATCAAACTTCGGTCTATCTTACTTGTTCTTTATTTCTTTTTAGTTTCGGACTAGACGCAAACCAGCCGGCAACCGCAATACCTACAAGGATGATATAGAAGGAAGCCTTCCATGCTGTGGAATGCGGGAAGTGCTCTGGAAGAACGGCTAAATCCGGATTTGCTAATACCATTACTGCCAGTTTTACCCCTACCCAGCCGACAATCAGAAATGCGGCAATTTCCAATGTTGGGCGTTTGTGCAGGAGATCTACAAATATATTAGCAGCAAATCGCATAATAATGATACCAATCATTCCTCCGGCAAACACAACTGCAAATTGACCGGCATCCAGACTTCCAATCTGCCCCAAACCGGTTGGAGGCAGCGCTACTGCCAAGGCAACAGCTGCTAAAATGGAATCTACAGCAAAGGCTAAATCAGCAAATTCTACCTTTAAAACTGTCAGCCAAAAATCCTTTTTCGAAACTTCTTCAGGCTCCTGATTGCTTATCGCACCAGCTGTTTGCTCCATCCTCTCCGGATCTTCTGATTTATCCGGCTCTTTTTTCTTCATCCTGTCGTACAAATTCTTACCTGATATAAATAAAAGATATGCGGCTCCAAGTGCCTGTACGATCCAAAAATCGACTAAGAACGAAATAACAAATAAGGAGGCAAAGCGCATCACAAACGCTCCTGCTAACCCATAAAATAATGCTCTCTTCCGTTGTTTTTCAGGAAGATGTCTTACCATGATAGCCAGTACAAGTGCATTATCGGCTGCCAGCAAACCCTCTAATGCAACCAACACAAGTACGACCCATAAATACTCCAGTAGTAACTCTGTTCCCATGATGATTTCTCCTTTTCTACATATATTTTGCAGAAAAGGTCATAAAAATAGACCTTTACCTGCAATCGGTAAAGGTCTCGCTAACAACTTTTCTGGTTGCCACATAAAGCCGGAGATAAGGATTATCCCGTAATGACGACTTTACGTGTACAGCTACTCCCCTTTAGGAATAAATGTTCATTTAAATTTTATAATATGATGATGTGCGACTGCAGCAATTTTTTCTGCATGTCCTTATTAATCATTTATTTAAGTACTACTTATTAAAACCTTTTTTATGACCTTTGTCAATATCTTTTACAATAACTTAATATTTATTCATTTTTTTATGCGATACAAGCATAGGAAAGCAGATTTTGAAATCTTTCAGGAAGTTAATGGCTTTATCTCTTAGGTTAATGTAAAATAAATTATATCATACCCATAGAAAGAAAGTAGTGTGATTAAATGACGCAGAAACGCTGGTTCCAATTTTTTATCTTTTTTATCTGTCTATTTGCATTAATTTTTCTCATTTCGATAACACATTTTATCTTTACACCGGTTTTGCAGTTAATTGGTGCGGTGGCTCTTCCAATTATCGGTGCAGGCATTCTTTATTATTTAACCAGACCGCTGATGAATCTGCTCGTCAAATATAAAGTACCGCGGATTTTGGCGATTATTATTGTATTTCTGGTTCTTATCGGTGTAATAACATTATTTATCGTATTTATTTGGCCGATCGCCCGCGATCAGTTTGACCGGTTAATGGACAGCATTCCTGGAATGGTTCAGATGGTGGATGATTTTATTCATTACTGGCAGGAAAATATTGCTTTAGTTCCAGACCAGGTGATTGATGCAATCAATAATTTTGCCAATGATATTCCTGGACATATTGAAAGTGTACTGAATAATGTTTTTGGATTTTTAGGAAGCTTTATTGGTCAGCTGGTGAGTATTATAGCCGGAATTGTATTAATTCCATTCTTCCTTTTCTTTATGCTAAAGGATGGAGACAGGCTGATTCCTTTCATCCTGCAATTTTTCAGCAAAAAGAAAGCGGACAACCTTCACAGCCTTTTAAGTAAAATTGATAATGTATTGTCCTCCTTTATCCAGGGACAGCTGTTAGTCAGCTTTGCTGTCGGTATCTTATTATTAATTGGTTATTTAATTATAGGCTTGGAATATGCTTTTGTACTTGCATTATTCGGTATGATGATGAACGTTATCCCGTTCTTAGGGCCTTATATTGCTGTAGCCCCGGCCCTGTTGGTTGGCGGATTCCAGGATCCGATGAACCTCATCTGGGTTGCAATTATCATGTTTGCTGCACAGCAGCTGGAAAGTACCTTTATTTCTCCAAATGTCATGGGACAGGCACTGAGTCTGCATCCATTAACCGTTATTACTGTTATTCTCGCTGCAGGAAGCATTGCCGGATTTTTAGGAATTTTATTCGCTATTCCTGTGTATGCAGTAATTCGGACCATTGTTATCCACTTTTATCAAACCTTTGTGGATTCCAGAAAAAACAAGGATGATGCATTAATTTAGGAGGGATTTTCTTGGCAACCAAAGCAGAATTGGAACAAAAATTAGATGAATTAAAGTCTGATTATGTCCGTATTCAAGGTGATTTAGATAAGCTTGAGTTCGTTAAAGGACGTGTCTCCTCTGCGGAAGAGCAGCTTATCCGTTTGGAAGGGGAAATTGCTGAGGTAAGAAAAGAATTGGAGCAATATAATTAGCGATTTTAAAAGCTGACTCACAATGAGTCAGCTTTTTCTTTTATTATTTACAGCAGTCGCAGTGCACCTGATAGTCCGTGGGGGATGATGATAAGAACCCCTTAACGGAATAAAGCTTCAGAGGAACCCCTCTCCGCTTCTTTTTCTCTGGTTAAACTGACAATTTTGTCTCCTGCCGCTGGTATGGTGCGCATCTCCTCAGAGAAAAATTTCAGCTGTCCAGAAGGTTTAATCAAGAATAAAAACACTGTCTCCGGGTCCTTTGTCTGCTTATAATCTTCAAATGTAAATTGATCTGTCAGTGTTGTCTGGCGAACAGTAAAACCATTCTCCACTTTATCAATTAAATCTTCCAAAGAGAACTTTTTATCAAATAAAATACGTCCGCCAACCTGCGATACCATACCTGTTGAATAGCCATTATCCTTGAATACGGTATAGGGGCTGACCTTAAACACATTTGTTCTTCCATATTCAGGGAGGAATGTTGTGCAAAGCAGTGAATTATAAGCCTTATCATGTGTTAATGACAATAAATATTCATATGGAATGGTATCCAAATGATGCTCCGTTTGTTCAGACAACATACTTCCATGATAGGATTCCAGTCCTTCTCTTCTGGCTAAAGCAAGATTTTCCCATGAAGAATCAACAAGTATAGACGGATAATTTGCTTCTTTTAATGACTTTGCTAATTGAACCGTAAAAGGATTGCTGCCGACAATGAGCGCTCCAGGGTTTCCTTTATTCGACAGATTCAGTTTTTTAGAAAGCCAGCCGATAGAAAAACCGTGCGCAATGACAGTAAAAATAACCAACGCAAAGGTCAATGCGGTTAAAATCGAAGCATCTTCATAACCTGCATCTGTTAAGACCCCTGCAAAATAACCAGAAACGGTTAATGCAACAATTCCCCGCGGTGCAATCCAGCCAATCAGCACCTTTTCATTAAGACTTAGTCCGGTTCCAATCGTTGATAAGAAAATGGATAACGGACGGACAGCAAACATCATCAGTAATACATAGCCAATAATATGCGGATTAAAGATCTGCATAATTGTTGTCACATCAAGCGAGGCAGTCAGCATAATAAAAATCGTTGAAATCAATAGTACGGAAATGTTTTCCTTAAAATGACGCATATCCGATACAGAGCGAATCCCCATATTTGCCAGGGTAATTCCCATTGCTGTTACAGATAAAAGACCCGTCTCATGCATGACTACATCTGCTATGGTAAAGCAGAATAAGACAACAACGACAACTGTCGGAGATTTTAAAAATTCAGGTACATGCCCCATCTCGAACATCCACCCAAGTCCGCGTCCTAAAATCCAGCCTAAAAAAACGGCAAAAATAGAGCCTGCAAAGAATAATAAAATCTGGCTTACTTCCGGGTCAGATGCTGTCATAAAAGTGATAATCTCAAAAGCAAAAACAGCAAGCAATGCCCCGATAGGGTCCACAATAATTCCTTCCCATTTTAAAACCTTCGCCGGCCGTGCTTTTAACTTGGCCTGACGGAGGAGGGGCATAATCACTGTCGGTCCTGTCACAACAAATAAACCGCCAATTACAAAGGCAACTGCCCACGATAATCCGGCAATATAATGAGCTGTCAGCGACCCCAAAATCCAGGCAATCAATGCACCTGCTGTAGATATCCGAAAAATAGGCTTCCCGACACCACGTAATTCTTTAAAGCTTAAATTTAAACTTCCTTCAAATAATATAATTGCTACAGCAACAGAGATAAGCGGGCTGTACAAGTCCCCAAAATCCTGTTCTGGGTTAATTAATCCGAAAATAGGGCCAATCATCAGTCCGGTGGCCGCCATTACAACGATAGCCGGCATACGAAAGCGCCAGGCAATCCATTGAGATGCGACTCCTAACAAACCAATTAACATTAATTCAAATAACAAAGAAGGAACCATCTATACCTCCCCCTTTTCTAAAAGATATAGCACATTTTATAGATGAAACAGGAAAATGTAAATTCATATGATGTTATCTGCTGAAAAAATTACCTTTCTCTATACAATATTTGCTTTTTCCCGGTATTTTCAGTTATCAATTCTCATTTTCCTTCCCTTTACTTTTCAGATAAAACGTTCTAGGATATAAAGTGAAACTTCATTCAGCAGGGTTTTTCTTTTCAGCCCCCGCTGACTAAGAACAAAGGCTAAGTAAGCGCCGTTCCAGCTCCAACCAACTGCTAAAAGGGAGATTTATCTATGGAAAGTCATTTACATATTTTACAGAATTACTTCGGCTATGCCAGCTTCCGTCCTGGACAGGCTGAGGTTATTAATCATATTGATCAAGGTAAAAATGCCCTTGCTGTCATGCCGACCGGTGGCGGAAAATCGCTCTGCTATCAAGTTCCTGGACTTGCATTGAATGGAACAGCAATTATTATTTCACCGCTTATTTCATTGATGAAGGATCAAGTTGACGGATTACACGCACTTGGGGTGGCTGCAACCTGTATTAACAGCTCTATTTCTGCAGCTGAACAGCGCCAGCGGCTGATAGCAATGCAGCAAAACCGGTATCAATTTGTTTATGTTGCTCCGGAGCGATTTGAATCGGGTTCTTTTATTCATGCCTTACAGCAAACGAATATTTCATTGATTGCCTTTGATGAAGCGCATTGCATTTCCCAATGGGGGCATGATTTTCGTCCCAGCTACCGCTCAATTGTTCCTATTCTGCAGGAGATTGGCGGCAATCCAATTATTATGGGACTTACGGCTACAGCTACCCCCGAAGTAATTGAAGATATTCAGGAGCTTCTGCATATTACTCCTGCACATACCGTGCATACAGGCTTTGAGCGAAAAAATCTATCCTTTTTTATCGAAAAAGGCGTAAATAAATTAGACTATATTTTTTCCTATTTAAAAAAGCATCGAGGAGAAGTCGGTATTATTTATGCAGCTACACGGAAACAGGTCGAGCATATCTATGATGTCCTAAAAGAGAAAGGCTATGCTGTCTCCAAATATCATGGCGGATTATCGGAGCAGGAAAGACAAGCCGCACAAACAGCATTTATTTTTGATCAGACAGAATTAATGGTTGCTACTACTGCGTTTGGAATGGGAATTGATAAATCAAATGTCCGCTTTATTATCCATTACGCGATCCCGATGAATATGGAATCATATTATCAGGAAGCTGGAAGAGCCGGCCGGGATGGCGAACCGAGCAATTGCGTTTTACTATTTTCCCCTCAAGATATTCATACACAAAAGTTCTTGATTGAGAAATCAGAGATGGATGAGGAAGGGGTACAGCGTGAGTATCAAAAATTAAATAAAATGGTGAATTATTGCCGTACTCAGAGCTGCTTAAACAGTTATATTCTGAACTACTTTCAGATGGGATCTGCCTCTGCATCCTGCGGTCGTTGTAGTAATTGCCTGAAGCAGGGAGAATTGGAGGATATTACTGAGGAAGCACAGATGATTTTATCCTGTGTGAAGCGGATGCGTGAACGCTTTGGTGTTTCCATGACAGCCAAAGTCTTAAAAGGCTCAAAAGATAAAAAGCTGATTCAATTCGGTTTAACAAAATTATCGACTTACGGGATTCTGTCAAAATATACCGAGAAAGAAATTACAGAAAGAATCTACTTCTTAATTGCTGAAGCCTGTCTATCAACAGAAGAAGGGCAATTTCCTACTTTAAAGTTAAATCGAAAATCGATGGATATCCTGACAGGGAAAGAACATGTAACGATGTTCATTCAGGATGTCCCTACCGTTCAGGAAACGGACTACAGTACAGATTTGTTTGAAGTACTGCGACAGTTAAGAAGATCCATGTCGCAAGAGCTGGGACTGCCGCCTTATGTGCTATTTTCAGACATGACATTAAAGGAAATGGCCCGTTACCTTCCGGAAGATAAGGACGAATTCTTACGCTTAAAAGGGATAGGACAAAAGAAATATGATTTATATGGAGAACCATTTCTGGAAGCTATTGCCGAATGGAAAGAACAAAATCCGGATTACAAAGCACCTACAGCTATTCATTATCAAAAATCAGCTAAAGCTAAAGATACAGATGACCGGCCATCTTACCAAAAATCGTATGAGCTTCTGCAAAAAGGGAAAACGATTCGGGAAATTGCCTCTATCCGCGATTTAAAAGAGCAGACGATCGAAGCACATATCTTCCAGGCCTCCCAAAAAGGATATACACTTAATTGGAGCTTATTCTTTAATAGCCAGGAAGAGGATGTCATTTTATCAAAGCATGAGGAAACAGATGCAACTGGATTAAAAGAGCTGAAAGAGGCTTTGCCGGAAGACTACACCTATCGAAAAATTAAAGCTGTGCTTGTTAAAAATGATAAATTTGTGGTTAGGGAAAGTTCATAGAAAGAATGTTCAACAAGAACACGGACTAAAAATGTGTTCCTGCCTCAAAAATAAAAAAAACGGCAGCAAGACATAGATAGTCTCGCTGCCGTTTTTTTAAAATCGTTCACTTTATCAGTATAACTTGCTGTAAAACCCTCAATTCATTAAGTTTCACTTTACATCCAGTGCCCACGTTCCGTTACGGAAAACCGGCTCTGATTTACCATCTGCAGTAATACCGTCAATATCCATTTTGTCAGATCCGATCATAAAATCAACATGAACCAAGCTGTCATTTACACCATGTTTATTCAGTTCGTCTAAATCCATGGAAGCTCCACCTTCTAAATTTGTTGGATAAGCCTTCCCTAAGGCAATATGACAGGAAGCATTCTCATCAAATAATGTGTTGTAGAAAATAAGCCCTGATTGTGATACGGGAGACTCATCTGGTACCAGAGCTATTTCTCCCAGGCGGCGGGCACCTTCATCCGAATCAAGTAAATGCTTTAAAACCTCTTCTCCCTGCTCTGCCTGAAAATCAACTACCTTTCCATCTTCAAAGGTTAAGGAGAAATTATCAATCAGGCTACCTCCATAATTCAATGGTTTTGTACTGGATACCGTTCCATTGATGCCATATTTATGCGGTACAGAGAAAACTTCTTCTGTCGGCATATTCGGATTAAACGTAACACCGGTTTCTGCTACTGCCGATCCCCCCTTCCAAATATGTCCTTCCGGCAGCTCCATTTCCAAATCTGTGCCAGGTGCTTTGAAAATTAACTTTTTATAGCTTTTCTTATTTAACACTTCTCTAGCTGTTTTGAGCGTTTCATTATGTTTATCCCATGCCGCAACAGGATCATCCTGGTCAACACGGACAATTTTTAAAATAGCTTCCCATAGGCTGGAAACAGCATCCTCTTCGGATTTATCAGGGAAGATTTTTTTTGCCCAGTCCTTTGACGGGATAGAAATAATCGTCCAGGGAATGCGGTCATTCATCGTATATTTACGAAAATTCACCATTGCTTCTGCAGCTGCTTTATTTGCTTTTGCTACACGCGATGGGGCAATATCTTTTAACAAATCTGGATTTGTGGAACGAATGTTTACAACTGCTGCTCCATCCTCGGCAAATGTATCATGTAATTTCACTTTCCATTCCGGATAGCTTGCAATTACCTCGTCCGGTGCATGCTCATATTTTAGCAAAGTCAGCTCATCGTCTACCCAGTTAATATGAACATCCTTTGCCCCCATTTCGTAGGCTTTACGCGCTACAATACGTGTAAATTCTGCTCCTTCAATTGGTGCATTAATCATTAGCGCTTGCCCTTTTTGTAAATTTACCCCTTTTTTCAGTGTTAATTCAGCATACTTTTCTTGTACCTGTATTTGAACCATAGATGTATACCTCCATATTCACAAATTTAAATGTTCTTTGTATCACACCTTATTATTATTCCATATTCCCCGAAATATTTCTAAAGAAAACTTGGCAAGCCAAGTCAGAAAGGCACAGGATTAATCGCCTTCGTTACACTTATGCAGTAAGAAAGCTGTCTTAACTGCCAAAAAATTTTTTATCATTTCCATCCTCCTTGCGTTCATTTACTACTCCCCCTATTTATGATACGCTATAATTAGATTACTTTTTGTAACTAATGCATATATTACACACGTCAAATATAACGGTTAATTCTACGGAGGTAGCAACATGAATCAATTATGTCCACGCTTTGAAAAAGCAATGGTCTTATTAAGTACACGCTGGGTCGGTCTAATTTTATTTGAATTATTAAAGGGAGCAAAACGTTTTTCAGAGATGGAAGCAGACCTCCCAATTAGCGGCCGCTTGCTTTCTGATCGTTTGAAGCTTTTGGAAAAAGAAGGAATTGTCGAGCGAAATATCTATTCGGAATTTCCAGTTCGGATTGAGTATACATTATCAGAAAAAGGAAAAGCACTTGAACCTGTTATTAAAGATATTCAGCGCTGGGCGGAAGAATATGTCATAGCAGATGACATCCATGGCAAAGAAGCAGAGTAACCCGCTCTTTCATCTGAAATAAGATAGCTTTGACATGATGAAAAATCCAAATGTATGGTAAAACCCTAATATATACTTCAGAAGAATAATGAAATATGGATATTAGGCTTGCTGATATATTTGGATTTTCTTAAATCTTTTCTAAACTTCCTCTATTTTTGTATAATAGAGCTACCGTTAAATGCAAGGAGAGAAAATACATGCGGGAACAGCCTAATGTCAAAATTGCCACAGATGCGATCAAAGCGTGGCAGCTCACAGCACATATTTATGGTCTTATCTTTTTACTTATTACAATTGGTGCATTTGTAGCTTATATTATTTTCGATTTTCTGCCGATTTGGATTGTTTTTATAGCAGCTGGCCTTACCATGTTAGAATGGATTATTACAGCTTTTATTATTCCAAAATTAAGATGGCGCAGATGGCGTTATCAGGTGTATGATCAGGAAATATACATACAGCATGGGATACTGATTGTAACACGGACGATTGTTCCAATGATTCGTGTCCAGCATGTCGATACACAGCAGGGTCCCATCTTGAAAAAATATAAGCTGGCAACCCTGGAAATATCAACTGCAGCAACTACCCATCAGATACCTGCTCTACCCGAAGAGGATGCATCCGATTTACGTGACCAAATCTCTGAATTAGCGAGGGTGGAACAAGATGATGTCTAAACCGAAGCGATTACACCCTGCTGCAATTATATTTGACATTATTCAGACATTAAAGCAGTCCATTCTCGGGATCTTACCTGCTGCTATTGCTTTGATTAGCGGTGGTCTCGGTTATATTGTGATGATTGCTGTCCCCATTATTATTGGATTGATTCTTTTATTCAGTTTTTTATCATGGTTTCGTTTCACCTATCAATTAGAAGAAGACCAATTACGGATTGAGCGGGGTATTCTCATTCGAAAAAAACGCACCCTATCCAAGCATCGGATTCAATCGATTGATTTATCACAGAACGTTATTCACCGCATCTTTGGTCTAACTAAAGTAGCTATTGAAACAGCTGGAAATGACTCCTCTACGGATGCAGCATTGTCTGCTGTCATCATGCAGGATGGAACCATGCTTCATGATGAATTGAAATATAAAAAACAACTGCCCGAAGCAGAGCAATTGGAAGCAGCAGAAGCAGCAAACACAGAACGGGATGAACCGGATGAAGGCAGTGTCCCTAAGCGGAAAATAACGATTCAAGCTCTTCTAATTACCGGCTCTACTTCAGCAAGCTTCGGAATTTTAATTGGGCTTTTCGGTGTTGCCTTCTCACAGGTAGAAACATTGATTCCGGATCAATTTTACGATGATGCAACCCGATGGATTCTATCTCTCGGGATGCAAATTATCATTGCTTTAGCAATAATCGTTGTCCTATTTTTATGGTTATTTAGTATTCTTTACACCGTAATCAGGGATTGGAATTTCACGATTACACGTTATGAAAAGGAATTGTTTATTACAAGGGGTTTATTGGAGAAAAAACAAACAACCATTCCGCTAAAAAGAATACAAGCAGTCGGGATCAAGGAATCTCCTGTTCATCAGCTTTTCGGCTTTGCCCGACCTTATGTTGAAATTGCCAGTGGCGAGACAAATAATAGCCAGGAAGTAAATACAATTATTTTCCCGCTATTGCGTAAGAAAGAATTTACAGCTTTTCTGGGCGAATTCCTGCCAGAGTATAATTATCATACAGAAAGCCTGGTTCATCCACCCAAAAAAGCATTACCGTACTACCTATGGCGTTCTATGAGTATTCCATTGCTGGCTGTTATTGCGGTGGGAACCTTCTTTTTATCCTATATCTGGATACCTGCCATTATTATGCTGGCTGCAGGAATTATAGGATTTACCGCATTTAAATCAGCCGGATATATTATTGATGAACAGCAAATAATTGTTCAGGCACGAATATTCAGCAAGGATACAGCTATCATTCAGCATCGCAGAGTTCAAGCTTTGCAACAAAAACAACATCCGCTTCATCGAAAGCAGTCCCTTGCTACCCTGGATATCGCTATTTTAAATAAAGGCAGTGGCCGGCATTTTGTGATCAAGGAGCTTCGTACAATGGATAGTTATTACATTGCCGACTGGTATTCCTATCAGGAGAAAACTTCCTCTGACATAAACCATTAGAAAGCGGAATGGGAGAGATATGACCCATTAATGGTACTTGGTGAAAGGTGATATAGAAAAAAGAATCTTTCATCTAATTATGGCATCATAAAAACTCTGATTAAATATAGCGTAAAAGCCATTTAATCAGAGTTTTTATATGTTTACTTTATATTGGAACTCTTTCAGTAGATGTAATCTTTTTAGTTACCACTTCATTTGAAAGTAATCGCCCCATAGGGTTATAAGTTTTTACTCGGATTTTATAATTTTTAGTTACTTTGTATTCCTTAAACTTTTTACTAGAGGAGCTAACCGTCTTACCACCAAATGAAATGTTAATACCTTTATACTTAAATTCAAGTTTCATAGATAGAGTTGTGCTTCTTGAAAGTGTGACTGTGCCTGTATATTTTCTTGAAATTAATGTTTGAGAAACTATGCTACTCTTATATTGATTACATGAAGCACATGCTATGCTAGGGCCTTCATTACTTTCATTTTGTTGGACGCTTTCATCAATCACTTCAATTTCATAAGTATTCTGATTGCTTTCTTCAGCGGAAACGTTTGTTGAAAAGCTAAATAATAAAATAATTAAAAGTAATAAGATTGGAAGATTAAGTACTGTCATTTTTTTATACATTGTATTCACCTCCTTTTAAGTAATGTGTAAAATCAGGAAAAACTTATAATCAAACAATACCACGTCTAATTATTTATTTCTATATAAAAATGTTAATTTTATGTGCCAAAAGAATCAGATGCTAATA
This sequence comes from Oceanobacillus sp. CFH 90083, assembly GCF_009389585.1. Classification (GTDB taxonomy): domain Bacteria; phylum Bacillota; class Bacilli; order Bacillales; family Amphibacillaceae; genus Oceanobacillus. The sequence goes on from NZ_VIYG01000007.1 coordinate 159,122, forward strand.
GACTAACTTACTAAATGGAGGTATAATAGTTCCATGTTTATTTTTAATATATTGAAAGGGATTAAACTGCCTATGGAGAAAAGACAACAGTGGAGTCTTATTTTTTGTACTTTGCTATTAACTATCATTATTTTCCTATTTATTATTTTTCAAGCTTTATTTGATTCTATTATCCTCGATTATATTGGGGATTCAGTCGTCATCGGTTTTTTCTTTATCATTATATTCTTATCATTAAAACAAAACCGTGCTTTCTTTTCTGAGAAACTGAGATTTGATTTTTTTCGAAGTATAAAGAATTATATTTATGTCTTTGTGGGTTATTTACTCGTAGCTGTTTCGTCGGGGGCAGTTTCATATCTTCCTGTCAACAGTCAGGATTATGAGGTAGAAACCGTACAGATCACTTCTATACCGATTATCATCTTGTTTATAATAGCAACTGGTATATTTGTTCCCGTTTGGGAGGAGTTATTCATGAAACGAGTCATTTTGGATTTTTCACGCATTTATCTTCCGTTTTGGCTGGGAATGATGATTACTTCACTAATTTTCGCTTTAATGCATAATGTTCCTCTGCCGCAGAGACTTTTTATATTTATGGTAAGTATTATCACATGCTTCGTTTATAAAAAAACAGACTCATTATATGGTCCAATTCTAATTCATATTTTATGGAATTTTACAAGTTTGGTATAAAGGATAAAATAGAAATCTAATACAAATGATAAGATAAATCCTACTATCTAGATGCAAATATATTTATCACGGAGAACTGTCCGTGAAACTCCCGCCTCAAAATAAAGCGTAAAAATAAATTTATCGCAGTGTAACTGGCCGGGAATGGGACTGCGATTACTCGCTCCACTGGAAACATTTGTGCGTCAAAAACTCCCACTGAATGAAGTTTCGTTTTATACTTCCTTATCTGCCTAAAAAACCAGTTAAAATCGACTGTTTCGATTTTAACTGGTTTTTTAATATAATATAGCCTTATTTTTCTGTCCGATAGACTGTTCCAAAAGTTTCTGCCAGCTGCTTAGACTGCTTTCTCCGCTCTGCACGGCGGTTAGCACGGAGCGGCGCACTTTCATGAAGCATTTTTTCATCCTCTGTCTCTGGATAAACAGGCGGCACTTCAACTGGTCTGCCGTTTTCATCCACCGCTACAAAGGTCATAAATGCTGTGGTACATGCTGTTCTTTCTCCCGTCCGGAGATCTTCTGTAATAGCCCGGATAAATACCTCCATAGAGGTATGGCGTGTCCAGGTTACAAAGGCTTCAATCGAAATATATTGCCCAACTTTTACAGGAGCTAAAAAATCAACGGAATCCGTTGATGCCGTAACAACCGGGCTATTTGCATGCTTTACTGCTGCAATGCCGCCAATATCATCAAGATGCGCCATCAATTGTCCCCCAAATAAGGTTCCATAATGATTGGTATCTGGCGGAAGTACATGTGTTGTTTTTAAAGCTAATGATGCGGAACAAGGTTTTGCATTCATCTTTATTTCCTCCTGGTATGTTTACTTTTAGGTACTTGTTCATCCATTACAAAACTGGTGAAATTAAACGTGAAACAGACTCCTTTAAACGAATTCCGATAGAACGCTTATCATAGAGCTTTTTGGTCATTTGCGTAGAGTGGATTAAATCCTGACTGAACTTTTCTATTAATCGGCCGACCACATCAATATCGTATAAGAAGGCATTGACCTCAAAATTAAGCCGGAAGCTTCTCACATCAATATTTGCCGTACCAACGGAAGCTATTCTTCCATCAACAATAATTGTTTTTGCATGCAAGAAGCCATTTTGGTAAATAAAAATCTCTGCACCGGCACCCAGCAAGTCACCGCAATAATACATGGTCGCCCAATAAACAAAGGGATGGTCCGGTTTATTAGGAATCATTATTTTTACATCTACTCCTGATAACACAGCAATACGCAAGGCATCACGCAAGCTTTCATCCGGTATAAAATAGGGTGTCTGAATATAGATGTACTCTTCAGCTTCCATAATCATTTTAATGTATCCATTTTTGATTTGCTCATACTCTGAATCTGGACCGCTGGAAACAATCTGCATTCCTATATTACCTCCAGAAATCGTTTTGAAATGCTCCTCTTCATAAGAAATCTTCAGCTTAGAAGCTTGATTCCAGTCCAATACAAAGCGTGTCTGCATGCTTTGCACAGCATCTCCAATTATCCGCAGATGCGTATCACGCCAATAACCGAATTTACTTTTCATCCCCAAATATTCATCTCCAACATTGAAACCGCCAATATAACCAATTTCTCCATCAATAATCGCTAGCTTTCGATGGTTCCGGTAATTAATTTTAAAATTTATGATAAAATTCGACGGGAAAAATGCTTCGACAAAAACGCCCGCTTCTTTTAATTTTTTTATGTAGCTTTTCTTAAGTGATCTGGAGCCCATATCATCATACAAGAGCCTGACACATACACCTTCTCTTGCTTTTTTTATCAGTGCGTTGGCAAGTCTGGTTCCCAGTCCGTCACTCCGCATAATATAATATTGCACATGAATATGATGTTTCGCCCGGCTGATGTCTTCTAAAAGTGCATCAAATTTCTTATGCCCGTCCGTAAAAATATCTACGCCATTATTCTGTGAATAAATGGAATCGTCATTACGCAGATGGAGATAAACTAAATCCTGATGCTTTTTTAAGTCCTCATGATTTAATTGGAATGTGTCATCCTCTATAGCATTTATCTGCTGTTGTACAGCCTTTTGCACATCCATTCTGCTCCGCTGATCCCATTTGAATATCCGGCGATTGCTGATAGGCCGTCCAAAAATTAAATAAAGAATAAATCCTAAAACAGGAATAAACAACAGAACCATTACCCATGCCCAGGAAGAAGTCGGATCTTTCCGCTCCAGAAAAATAATCGATATAGCCAATGCAATATTTATAACAAAAATTAATCCAATAATAATTGAATATATGCCCATATATCCTGCTCCTATCAGTTCTTCTCCACTAAAAAGGAAGTTATGATTTTATCATAGCACAAAACGAAACTTCATTCAGCGGAGACGAATGGAGTTTCGTTTCACCACAGCATGTTGAAAGCAATTGCAGCAAGCCAGGTCTGAAAAGATACTGAATGCCTTAACTGGAGTTATGATTATTCCTCCTCATCAACTCCCATTGTATCGATCATATTTATCTGACCACATCGCCGGAACTGGGACTACTCGCCCCATCAAAAGCGTTGCGATTACCCGGTCTATTAAAACCGTTCTACTTTACAGGGGATATTCAAAAAGCCCTCAGATGAAACTATTTGAAACGATCCAAAGCCTGATTCAAATCCTCCCAAATATCCTGCCATGCTTCTATCCCAACAGATAAGCGGATCAAAGCGTCTGTTATTCCCATTTTTTGACGCTGTTCATACGGAACTACTGCATGTGTCATAGTAGCTGGATGTTGAATCAAGGTTTCAGTATCACCAAGGCTGACAGCAATTTTTATGAATTGCAGTTTATTTAGAAATTCCTGGACCTCTTCCTTCCCTCCATCGATTTCAAAAGAAAGCGTACCTCCGCCAGATTTCATTTGTTTTTTCATAATAGAATACCCGCCAGCATCTGGATCTCCTGGATAGAATATGTGCTTCACCTTTGGATGCTGTTTTAGTTTTTCTGCAATCTGTAAGGCATTTTCAGAATGTTTATCCATTCTGAGCGGTAATGTCTTCATTCCACGAATCACAAGCCAGGCATCAAAGGGCGATAAAATACCACCAATATCCTTCTGCGTGGTTGCTGCGATTTGCTCCATTAATTCTTTTTTGCCCGCTGCTATTCCAGCAATCACATCACCATGCCCGCCTAAATATTTTGTCGCACTATGCACAACAACATCCGCTCCCAGTTCCAGCGGTCGCTGTAAATATGGTGTTGAAAATGTATTATCTACCACAACTAAAATATTATGCTTCTTAGCAATACTGCTCACCAGCTCAAGATCAATCACTTCCATAGTTGGATTAATCGGTGTTTCAATATAAAAAACCTTTGTTTCCGGCCTGATTTTATCCTCTATATTTTTAGCATCGGTCATTGCTACATAGTCTGTTTGGATATTATATTTTTCATCCATCATAGACAACAGTCCAAAGGTGCAGCCATATAACCCGGAAGAGCAGATAATATGGTCATTTGCTTTGGTAAGTGCAATTAAAACGGCAGATATTGCCGCCATTCCTGAAGCAAATGCGAGTCCCTTTTCCGCCTTTTCCAATGCCGCCAGCTTCTGCTCCAGAACTTGCACAGTCGGGTTGCTGATGCGGGTATAGACATGCCCCTCTTCTTCTCCAGCAAAACGGGCCGCTCCCTGCTCCGCTGTCTCAAAGGTGAATGTAGTCGTTTGAAAAATTGGCGGTGTTAAACTGCCAAGCAATTCTTTCGAATCGTACCCCTTATGAATCAATTCGGTTTCTATATGCTTAAACTTTTTCCCCATTTATACCTCTCCCATCTTTAATAAATTATGATGAGTCTATACCCCTATGATAAAGTATTCCTGGGCTGTTGGAAATGTTTCTGTTTAAGAGAATGTTCAAAAGTTCCAATAAAAGTGACACATCGAGAACAGGAACTTCTATTAAGACCGTCCACGTCCGTATGGGAAAACACAGAAATCACCACCCTCTGTGGAAGCTCGTCCCTCAAAGCTGCGCCGCCTTGAACTTCTTAGTCCTTTTCATCGAACTTTTTTAACACGCACTTTAATTAATTTGAAAAACCATTGCTTCCTTTCTGATAAAGTTTTAATATTAGAGGATGTTCGAAAAAATCACTATATGATAAGTGGCGATTTGAACACACACTATTAGTTTAATTTTCAGAAAGCAGGAATGAAAAATGGAGGATAAATCTATACAGCAAGGGGCAGTCATTACCTTTATTGCTTATTTATTATGGGGGATATTTCCGATATACTGGAAGCTTCTTGAACACATCCCGGCTGGTGAAGTCCTTGCTCATCGAATTGTCTGGAGCTTAATCTTTATGATAGTTTTAGTATTGGTTACAGGCAATTGGCGGCATTTAATCGAGACCGTTCATTTACTGAAGAAAGATAGAAAGAAAACGTTGGCTGTGGTTACGGCTTCTATTGTCATATCGATCAACTGGTTTTTGTTTATTTTCTCGGTACAGCATGGGCATGTGCTCCAGGCCAGCCTAGGATATTATATCAATCCTTTAATCAGCATTTTATTGGCGGTCTTTGTATTGAAAGAAAAGACAAGCAAAGGACAGATCTTATCCTTTATTCTCGCTGGTTTCGGTGTGCTTTATTTAACGCTGAGCTATGGCGTGTTTCCATGGATTTCTCTTTTACTGGCGATGAGCTTCGGTTTTTATGGACTTATCAAAAAAACACTCAACCTGCATGCCATGTATGGACTGACGATTGAAACGCTGGTGATTGCACCCGTTGCACTCTTATATCTAATCTTTGTCCCGGCAGAACAATCATTTACTTTTTCTCCTTTATTTGTACCGGATAATCTTTTACTGATTGGCAGCGGGGTCGTTACTGCTGTACCTTTACTGCTATTCGCTGCAGGTGCCAAACGGATTCCATTGGCAATGGTTGGGTTCTTACAGTATGTCGCACCGACCATTATGTTTTTCCTGGGTGTGTTCTTATATAATGAGACATTTACGGTGCACCATATGATTACTTTTGCATTAATCTGGATAGCTCTTGTGATCTATATGGCTAGTATTTATCGGGATACACCGCGGAGAAAGAGAAGAAAAAATATAGCAACATAGCTTATAACCATTTTATTGGTTAAAGTTATCAAACAGTCAGCAGTTTGACGCTATCAGGGCTGGTATTTTAGATTATCTCTCTGATAGCGTCTCTGCTGACCATTTTATAAGTGCAGACTAAATCAATTGTTTTACTAGAAAGTGGAGTTGTAACTTGCGAATTTTTTATTTTTACTACATTAGCATGTTGTTCAATTATTATGTTAGATAACACCTGAATGATATGTCACTATGTAATATATCCGCTTTTTGTTCTCTATGCGCATAATCAAACTAAGACAATATACTTTAAAGCACCCGCTCCACCCCAAATAATTATTCCTTTGACAATCCCCAGTAAAACACTTGACTTTTAACCTCTATAACTTTATAATCTCAAGTAATTTCAAAATATTTAGCAGCATCTCTTATTAAGAGCGGTGGAGGGAATAGGCCCTGCGAAGCCCGGCAACCTGCAAATGCAGGTGCTAAATCCTACAGATACATCATCTGAAAGATAAGAGAGAGTTCCAGGTCAGTCATAAGGGCTCTCTTCTTTTAAGAAGGGAGCTCTTTTTGATAAGAGAGTGTTTAAAAAAAGGGAGGAAATAAAATGTCAAATTATCCAGTTCAGCAAGACGAGACGATCTTATTACACGGAGGTCAGGCTCCAGATCCGGCAACAGGATCACGTGCAGTTCCAATCTATCAAACTACCTCTTATGTATTCCGGGACACAGAGCATGCACAAAACTTATTCGGCCTGGCAGAGCCGGGAAACATTTATACACGAATAATGAATCCCACGGTAGATACGTTTGAACAGCGGATTGCGCAATTAGAAGATGGTATTGGTGCTTTAGGTGTATCATCAGGAATGGCTGCGATTACTATGGCAATTTTAAATATTACACGCGCCGGTGATGAAATTGTCGCAGACAGCAATTTATATGGCGGTACGTATAATCTATTTGCCAACACACTCCCCCGCTATGGAATTAATGTGAAATTTGTAGACGGAACAGATCCAAAAGCAATTGAAGCTGCGATTACAGATAAAACAAAAGCCATCTTTGGTGAGATTATCACGAATCCGAGCCTGTATGTTTTTGATGTAGAAACGGTTGCTGATATTGCCCATAATCATGGCATCCCTTTAATTATTGATAATACATTTGCTACCCCTTATGTTGCCAAACCGCTGACGTGGGGTGCGGATATTGTTGTTCATTCTGCCACAAAATGGATTGGCGGACATGGGACAACCATTGGCGGTGTTGTTGTTGACAGTGGAAGATTTGACTGGAATAACGCGAAATTCCCTGATTTTATTGAGCCGGATGTAAGCTATAACGGCTTAAAATATGCTGACTTAGGCCCAGCTGCTTTTATTACAAAGCTGCGCGTCCAATTATTACGTGATATCGGGCCGGCTCTTAGTCCACAAAATGCCTTTCTATTACTTCAGGGCTTGGAAACCCTGCATTTACGCATCAGGAAGCATAGTGAAAATGCCGAAAAACTGGCTGCTTATTTAGAAAAGCATCCTGCTGTAGAATGGATTAATTATCCCGGCTTAGCGTCACATCCGCCCCACCAACTTGCTAAGAAATACTTAAAAGGTGGTTTTGGCTCTGTTATTACGTTTGGTATTGAAGGTGGACGCGAGGCAGGGCGCACATTAATTGATAATGTAAAGCTTTGGTCGCATGTTGCCAACGTTGGGGATGCAAAATCACTCATTATCCATCCTGCTTCGACAACCCATCAGCAATTAACTGCTGAGGAATTAGCAACAAGCGGAACGACAGAAGAATTGATTCGCTTATCTGTCGGGCTGGAGGCATTTGATGATATTGTGGCTGATTTGGAGCAGGCGATTTATCAGGCGACTGGAAAATCACAGAGCAATCAGAAATCCGCTGAAGAAATAGCGGTAAGAAACTTACTGCAATCTCCATTTGACCGCCGTGAAGGTGTCCGTAAAAAACGGATTGTCACTGTCGGCATTGCAGATGAAGCGATTGCTCCCCTGTATAAATTAGGCTATGAGGTTATTCCAACAGCAGATACAGATGAGCTTACAACAGATCTATTAACAGGAGCTGATGCCGTTTGGCTGCAGGAAGGGAAGCCGATACCGGAAGAGAATACTGCTTATCAAGGGACCATTTTATTCACAAAGACAGATCCTGAGGTAACCTCTGAAGTATTTATTCTTTCAGGCCTTCATCCAGCAGAGCATGCTCTTGAGCTGCGGAGTTCTGAACGCCCGTTGTAAAATAGAATCCCAGACCCGTTTTTCTTTTGATCGCACATTTGATGTTTTATGAAAAGAAAAACGGGTACATTTATGATATAATAAAGGTCTGTTACGTCTTCTAACACAAATTTAGGAGACGTTTTTCATTTAATTTGTTTACTATTTATTATCCTTGGTTTATTATGTATTAACCTTGATTAAAATAAGATTATAAAGAAAAACATTTATCTATGAAAATGAACCAGTGTATTTTACAAAAATAAATGCAGCAAATAATATTTCCTTTCGTATCCTTAGGTAATTTTATTTGTTCCAACATAAACTAGAAGAAAAGAACACGTAGGTGTGATGAAGATGACAAAAAAGAGATGGCTTATTCTCATTAGCTTCCTTCTTATTATCGTTGTAGCCGTTTTTTCGATTTTACAACTGCCCTATTTTCAGTTAAGCTCTGAACAACGGGAAAGAGAAGAAGCGCTGAGAGAACAAATTACGCCTAAAGCAGGTGAGAATGAGGAAGATACAGAAGATCATGAGAGCGAAGAGGTCATGGGTGATGCGGAGGAGCAGGAAAATGAACCTTTGGCTGTTAACGAAACACTGGAAAACACGTTTGAATTTACCCCGGAGGACGACGTAAATATTGTAGCACTCGGTGACTCACTGACTCAAGGTGTGGGGGATGATACAAACCAGGGAGGCTATGTCGGGATATTGGACAGAACACTTCAAATTCTTGATACTAATTTCCACTTTGATAATTTTGGAAAACGGGGAAATCGCTCTGATCAGCTGCTTAATCGGCTGAATGAAGAGCCGGAAATAGCTGCGGCTTTAGAAGAAGCAGATATTATTATTATTACCATCGGCGCAAACGATATTATGCAGGTGCTGAAGGAAAATATAATGGATTTAGAAATTAGCTATTTCAATGATGAACAATCTTCTTATGAAGCAAGATTGCATGAGATATTTGATAAAATCCGTTCTATAAATACGGATGCTTCTATTTATCTACTAGGTGTATTTAATCCTTTTAAAAATTATTTTGAAGACATTCCAGAATTAGATCAAATTATCCATAATTGGAATGATACAGGAAGAGAAGTTGTTCATCAAAACGAAAACAGCACGTTTGTACCTATTGATGATTTATTTAATGATACAACGGTAAATTTATTTGCAGAAGATAACTTCCATCCTAATTATGATGGATACTATTTAATGGCTGAACGTATTCTGGAATATTTTAATTAAGTTGGGATGAAAACGATAATGAGAGTAAAGAACAGACAACTAAAAATAAATAATAAATGGAAAGCCGGTTTTATTGGTCTCCTTATTTTGAATGGGATAATTCTGCTCCTTTTGCTGGCATTGATTTTTTGGCCGGTTTCTGATAATGCATTCCCTCAAAACGCTGTGATAAATGAACAGGAAAGCTCTGAGTTTTATATTCAGACAACCAAGCAAAACTTAAATAATTTAATCAATGCATATGTTGAAAAATTACTTGAGGGAACAGATCATCATTATCGTATTTTACTTGAGGATGATGTGCATTTGATGGGAGAGCTGCCTGTCTTCTCATCTACCGTGCCTCTATCCGTCCGGTTTGAACCGATTGAACAGGCTAATGGCGATCTTATTTTACAGCAAAAGTCAATCTCCGTTGGGCTGCTAGAGCTGCCGAACAAAAAAATCATGGAATATATGGATCGATTTCTGCCAATGCCTGACTGGGTGACTATCGACCCGGACAGCCAAGAGATTTATGTAGCTGTGACTGATATGAATTTACAAGGAAACTTTGATGTGGCTGTACAGCATATGGATTTAGAAGCAAATAATATCACCATGAAGCTCGTTGTACCATATGAAACACTGGGAATTCAAGATCTCTCCCGGGAAGCAATGCAGAGTCTATTTGAATAACCTGTCAAAAAGCACAGAGCCTCGTCCGAAGCTCTGTGCTTTTTCAATAAAAATTTTAAACCTTGTATTAGTATGCCATTTTAGATTATTAGATTTTCACCCCAGCATTTATACGTTAGAAATATAAGATAATGATGGCTGTTCTGCTGCTGATAAAGAATCTGCATCTTTATAATGTAACAATACTCCTTCATAAACAAGCTTTAAATCCGGAGCAGTTCGAATATCCTCCGGTGTTGTAAAGTAAGGGTCCTTTGTTAAAGAAAGACTCGTTACATCCTGTAAAATGGTTGCCACAAACTGTGAACAGAAAAAGGCTGTCTGCCGTGTAATTTTGATTTTCATCATGACTCCAAATAGCCCAATAAAGTTATAACGGTATTTTTCTTTGTCAATTTCTATATTTTGAATAAAGGATTTAATATATTCATATTCTTTTTCAGTCACTTTCAGTGCATAAATTTCACACATAGAGTGATTTAAGTATGGCGAAAAAATATCCTCTTTTACAAACCCACCAATAAATGGATTATTAGGCTGTTTCCTCCCAAAGCTATAAACTTCTGTTAATTCTCTATCTAAAGCAATAGAAACATGGTTTAAAGGCTCCTGAGTATACAGATGAATCAATCGTGAAAGATAGCTTCCTGTATCAGTAAACAGCAAATAAACCGTCTTGCTTTTCATCTACTTGTTCCCCCTCTTCGGACATACCCTTTTTTATTAATATATACAAAAGTATTTTAATATACAATAGCTGGTGCAAAAATAGATAGTTGTATTCCTTACTGCCTTTTCACTGCTCCACTTCTATCTTAAAAAGGGTATGATAATGGTGGTCCATCTCGTCCAGTTATACCATTTATTTACGTATTAAATGACAAAAAGTTTCAATGTATCCTCTAATTTGTCATTATTTTTATTATCGTGTAACTGCTTGTTCAGAATGCTTTGCATTTTCTGTAACTGATCGGTCATATTCTGGTAGACCTTTTTCAATGAGCCCAGCTGTTTCAAAGCTTCTTCCATTAAAATTTGCATTTTCTGCATCCGGTTTTTAAATACCTTGTACGCTCTATATGAAAAATCATATGCCTCTTTTTCCGACTTCTGCTCAGCTATTTTCATTTGTGTAAATTGCATTTCTGCATTTTCTTGCGCATTTATATACCCCTGCTGATATATTTCCCCAAGCTTAGCTTGTATCTTCATTAACTTTCTTATCTCTTCTTTTTCCTGTTCGCTTTTCTTTATATAGTAAACTGTCATAGCATAGCGTTTCTTCAGCTCGTTCTTATTTATCATTATATGAACATTATCTGAAATGGTATCCTTCATATGCGGAAAGATTTTTAGTGTCATTTACATTCCTCCTTCATAGCTGGATTCAGAAATTAAATAATAAGGAAGCATGCTCTTTTCAGCTTTATTTTTAAGCTACTTTTATTCTAGCGGTTAGTTTATTCATTCGTAATAACCCAGCGTCATATTTTCAACTAAGCCTTCCGGTCTATAGCTTTATAGAACTGGAAAGAACCAAAAGCGCAAAGCGGCCGTTTAGCTACAAATAGTTATCCACAAGCAAACAATCTGATAATTCCCTGGATGACGAGATATTTTTAGAGATATAGCGGTCTTATCTTGCATTGTTGCCACAAATAACGTAAGCTTACTTTGATAACGATTTATTGGAGGCAATTAATAAAATGTTAACAGTAACTAATGTTAGTTTACGATATGGTGATAAGAAGCTTTTTGAAGATGTCAACTTAAAATTTACACCGGGAAACTGCTACGGAGTGATTGGCGCAAATGGTGCAGGGAAATCTACGTTCCTGAAAATTCTTTCTGGTGAAATCGAACCGCAATCCGGCAATGTGTCCCTGACACCGGGACAGCGTCTGACTGTTTTAAAACAGGATCACTATGCTTATGAAGAGCATCCAGTGCTGGAGACTGTATTAATGGGTCATGAACGTTTATACAAAGTCAAACAGGAAAAAGACGCGATTTATATGAAGGCAGACTTTAACGAAGAAGACGGAATCCGCGCTGCAGAGCTTGAAGGGGAATTCGCAGAGATGAATGGCTGGGAAGCAGAATCTGACGCTGCTGTACTTCTTAAAGGGCTTGGCGTGGACGAATCTGTTCATGATTTAAAAATGGCAGAGATTCCTGAAGAGCAGAAGGTAAAAGTATTACTTGCCCAGGCATTATTCGGCAATCCGGATATTCTTCTTCTCGATGAGCCGACAAACGGATTGGATATTCAGGCAATTCAATGGCTGGAGGAATTCCTTATTCAATTTGAAAATACCGTTATCGTTGTATCCCATGACCGTCACTTTTTAAATAAAGTTTGTACGCAAATTGCGGATGTCGACTACGGAAAAATTCAGCTCTATGTCGGAAACTATGATTTCTGGTATGAGTCCAGTCAGCTTGCTTCCCGGATGGCTCAAGAATCGAATAAGAAAAAAGAAGAGAAAATTAAAGAGTTAAAAGACTTTATCGCCCGTTTTAGCGCAAATGCTTCAAAGTCCAAACAGGCAACGTCGCGTAAGAAAATGCTGGATAACATTACGTTGGATGATATTAAGCCATCATCCAGAAAATATCCGTATATCGCCTTTACGCCTGAACGTGAAATTGGAAATGATTTATTACAGGTGAAGGATTTATCGAAAACCATTAATGGTGTGAAAGTATTGGATAAGGTGAACTTCACACTAAATTCGAATGATAAAGTGGCATTGGTCGGCAAAGATGATATTGCCAATACTACTTTATTGCAAATTCTGGCCGGTGAATTAGAGCCGGACGAAGGCTCTTATAAATGGGGAATTACAACATCACAGTCCTATTTCCCGAAAGATAATTCCGAGTTCTTTGATGGTGTGGACTTATCCTTGGTGGAATGGCTGCGTCAATACTCCCCTGAGGATGAAACAGAAACCTTCTTACGCGGTTTCTTAGGAAGAATGTTATTCTCCGGAGAAGAAGCGAAGAAAAAAGCAAATGTCCTGTCCGGTGGAGAAAAGGTCCGCTGTATGCTTTCTAAAATGATGCTTTCCAAATCGAATGTCCTTATTTTAGACGAGCCCACCAACCATCTGGACCTGGAATCAATTCAGGCATTAAATAATGGTCTGGTTAAATTCAAAGGATCGATTGTCTTCACATCACATGACCATGAATTTATCAACAGTATTGCGAACCGCATTATCGAAATCACGCCAAACGGTATTGTTGATAAAGAAATCTCTTATGATGAATATGTTCAGGATAAAAAGCTGCAAAAGCAAGTGAAGGAAATGTATACAACAGCATAATACAGACTTACCGGCTATAAAATAGAGACTCTGATAAGTATATCCTTTATCAGAGTCTCTTTCTTTCCTATAAAGCCTTAAGACAATAATATAAGTGCAACGATTTTCATGGGGCGAGTAATCTCACCCCCAACGAAAGGAACCTGTGCTTTTAAGGCCTGACTTGCCAAGCCTTTTTTCTCCAATTTATCAAGCGCTATCTCGCTTTATTTTTTCCCGAATCTTTTCCAGCATATCTATTGTCATACTGTCAATATCATGTGCTGCCTCAAAACCCCATTCTTCTTTCGCAGCGTCTGCATTAATAGAATCTGGCCAGCTCTCTGCAATCCCCTGTCTGACAGGGTCCACCTGATAATTCATTTCAAAATCCGGAATCTGCCTGCCGATCGCTTCTGCAAAATGCTCCGGCGCTGCAGACATTGCGGTAATATTGAAGGCATTGCGGTGCTTTAATCGATCAGGGTCTGCTTCCATCAGCTGAATAATCGCATTTAAAGCATCCGGCATATACATCATATCCATATGCGTACCCTGGGCAATATAGGAAGTATACCTTCCTTTTCGAATTGCTTCGTAATACACTTCTACTGCGTAGTCTGTTGTACCGCCTCCCGGAGCTGTTACATAAGAAATTAAACCGGGGAAGCGAACCCCTCTGGTATCGACTCCAAATCTGGAATAATAGTAATCACATAGTAATTCTCCTGCTACTTTATTTACCCCATACATCGTTGTCGGCCGCTGCAGTGTATCCTGAGGTGTATTGTCTTTTGGTGTACTTGGTCCAAATGCACCAATCGAGCTGGGTGTAAAAAATTTTAATTTTAACTCCTTCGCTGCTTCTAAAGCATTTACCAGCCCGCCCATATTAATTTCCCATGCCACTTTTGGAAAAGCCTCTGCCTTCGCTGATAAGAGCGCGGCTAAATGGATAATGGTATCCACATTATATTTTTTAGCAATCTCATAAATATCCTTTTCTTTCGTCACATCGATCTCTTCAAATATTCCTGTCGGACTCTCAGGTCTCCGGATATCAGAAGCAATGATATTCTCCTCACCGTATGTACTACGAAGCTTCTCCGTTAATTCTGACCCGATTTGTCCTAATGCACCGGTCACTAAAATTTTTTTCATCTCGGAAAACACCCCTTAAAGGCTGTTCAAAAAGTCCGCTAAAAATAACATTTTGAATTTTTATCAACCCTTTTGAACATGAACCCTTCCTTTTTTAAATCAAGTTCATTTCTTTACCAATTTTTTCATAGATACGGATAGCATGATCCAGCATTTCTTTCGTATGAGCTGCTGTCGGCATATTCCGAACACGCCCAGTACCCCTTGGGACAGTTGGAAACACAATTGCTTTTGCATAAACGCCTTCCTCATACAACCTTTTGCTGAACGTCTGTGCCTGCTTTTCATCGTCGATAATACAAGGGGTAATCGGTGTCTCACTCTCTCCGATATCAAAGCCCAGATCTTTTAACCCTTTTTTCAAGTAATCGCCATTCTCCCAGAGCTTCTCATTCAGCTCGGTACTCTCCATTAACATTTCAATAGCTCTTGTACTTGCTATCGCATCTGCCGGGGATACAGCTGTAGAAAACAGGAATGGACGGGAACGGACCTTCAGCCAATCAATCAGCGCTTGTTTCCCGGCAACATATCCACCGATCACACCAATTGCTTTTGATAGCGTACCCATTTGAAAATCTACTTTGTCCTGTAATCCAAAATGTTTTACCGTACCTGCCCCATCTCCCGTTACACCAGAACCATGTGCATCATCTACATAGGTTATTAAATCAAATTCTTCGGCAACTTTTACAATCTCCGGCAGCTTGGCGATATCTCCATCCATTGAAAACACACCATCAGTAATAACCATAATTTTGTTATATTCGCCTGACTCTGCCGCTTCTTTTGCTTTTGCACGTAAATCATCCATATCTGAATGCGCAAACCGGATAATTTTCGCTTTTGACAGACGGCAGCCGTCAATAATGGAGGCATGGTTTAACGCATCCGATAAAATAGCATCATTTTTATCCATTACAGCTGAAATAGCTGCCATATTACAGTTAAATCCAGATTGGTAAGCGATAGCTGCTTCGGTGCCTTTAAATGCAGCAATTCTTTTTTCCAGTTCCATATGCAAATCAAGTGTACCATTAATCGTACGAACGGCACCGGCTCCAACACCATGAGAATCAATGGCTTGTTTTGCCGCATCTTTTAGTTCCGGGTGCGTTGCAAGACCTAAATAGTTGTTGGAAGAAAGATTGATTAACTTTTTCCCTTCAATCATAATCTCCGGTCCATTCGCACCTTCTACGATATCAATTTCGTTATACAGACCATTTTCCTTTAAATCAGCGATATTCGATTCTAAAAACTGATCTAAATTTCGGCTTGTCATACATATCATCCTCCCTGAAATAGTCATCTATGAAATCCCTTACAATTATAACACAGAAATTTTCCATATCAGTCATTTACAGAATTAGCGAATATATAAGAAAATTTATTGTTTTTCCTGCTAGCCAAGCGGCTTACAATGTCCTATACTTAGAGAGTTGAATATTATTGAAGAATAAAATGGAGGGTTGAAAAGAAACATGCGAAAAGTTCTACTTACTTTGTTCATTTTTGTCATTGCCGCAGTAGGAGCTTTAGGCTATTCAAGTGCTCATAACGATAATAATGAAGAAATTGAACAAAGCCCGGCTTCCACGACTACCGAATTTCAGAATTAAAAAGGATATTCAAAAAGTCCGTTAAAGATAAAATAATCATTTATTATTCGTCTTTTTGAAAAATGTGAAGGAAAAATCAGCTTATTATTGATTATAGATAAAACGCAGATGTTTAAGAACCATTTTGCGTCATAACTACAATGTTAAACAGCCAGATAGCATCGTTTGATAAGGTTTCATGCTTATTTTTTAGAAGTATGGTGCCTTTTTTATTTTGACAACTCCTACATTTAAAGCAGTGGGCTTTCTAGTTCGGAAAATCTGTAAAGAAAACAAGTTTTTCTTTAGATTCTTTGTACTTTTTTAAAGCGCAGAAAAATAGCTTAAGAGTTTCATTGACTCTTAAGCTATCTTTATAAATTTACTCTACGATTGTTACGTTAACTTGTTGTCTTCCAAAGTTTAATGCTTCTTGTTTAGTTGGTACATGCAGGTCGATTTTGTTTCCATTGATTGCACCGCCGGTATCGGCAGCAGTTGCATAGCCATAACCCTCAACGTATACTTTACTTCCCAATGGAATAACGCTAGGATCTACTGCAATTACTTTTGCATTAGGATTTGCATTTAAATCTACACCTGTTGCAGTAACTCCGGAGCATCCATCACATCCTGCTGTATATGCAGTTGCTTCTACGGAAATTGTTTCCCCTTGTGGAGAATCGTTGTTTGAAGATTGTTCTGCTGGTTCAGAAGCAGATGCTTCTTCATTTGAAGTTTGCTCTGCAGGAGCTTCTTCTTGTGCGGGCTCGCTTTCCTCTTCAACTGGAGCACTTTCTTCTGCTTGCTCTTCTGTTGCTTCTTCAGCTGGTTCTTCTGTTACTGTTTCTGCTGCAGGCTCAGCTGCTGCACCATTTATTGATAATTGGTATCCGATAACGATTGTATCAGAAGAAAGGTTATTCCATTCTTTAATATCATTTATAGATACACCGAATTTCTTAGCTATCTCTGATAAGGTGTCACCTTTTTCTATTGTATATCGTGTTTCTTCACCATTTTCATTAGGTTCACTTACCAAAATAATATCTTTCGGATGGATTACCGTTGTTTTAAGATTATTTATATCAAGTAAGTTTTGTACGCTTGTATCATGTTGGGCTGCAATCTCCCATAAGCTCTCTCCTAATTCGACCTTGTGTTCATTTGCGTCAGCGGAAACTGTTGTTGCAGCTGCACCGGTAATAATAAATCCAGCAGATAATGCTGCTACTAGTTTTCTCATCTGATAACCTCCTTTGTTTTTCACAATGACTATCCTATCACAGGATCCCAGAGAATACAGTTACAGGACAGTTAAGTGTAAATTACAATGATTACATATCATTCAGCTACTATTACATTTGTAACATGATTGTTATAGTAGAGAGGTGTCGTCCATGTTTTATGACAAATCAACGTCAAATAAGAGGCTTTGTAATAATAAAAAAAGAGCTCTCTTTGATAGAGAACCCTTTGTCAAATGCTTGCCAGTATTCAATTAGCTGCTAAAAAAGTTTGCAATGGAACGGAATATATCACTAAAGAAATTCGCTACTCTCTCCCAAAATCCTCTGTCCAAGCCTAAATCTTCCGCTCTTTCGACAAGGTTGTTTGTAATATCCTCTAATTGATCTCTCATCGATCCAAAATCAATTTCTAAATCCCTCATTCTGTTTACTAAATCAATCAGCATTTGCCGATCAGCATCATTAAGCTGAATATCCAGATTGTTTAGTTGCTCATTAACGATTTGCTCTACTTCTTCTCTTGTCACTGGATTCTGTTCAGCAATCATTTTTTTGATTTCTGTTAAAAGCGTACTTACATCTTCATCGCTAATATTTTCATTATCAGCTAAATCTGTTGCCAGTTCTAACTCATCGTTAGCTAATTCCATTCGGTCCTGATCTAATTCTACTCCTTCCACATCATAGGCTTTATAAATTCCTGTTAATGCAGAATGACCCGATACCTTGACGGGGGAAACAACATCTACTGTTGCATTTTCCGCTCCTGCTGTTAATAGAGCGTTCATATACATCTCCCGTGTTACTTCCGTTATATTATCCGGTGTTAAAATATTCACGTCCAGTCCTGTTCCACTTGACTCTAATGTAATCCCTGCGGAGGAGTACATATTGGCATTTGGATTTCCATTTATAAAATCAGCGTAGTCCTGTCCTGTCACATCATGTTCCTCATATGTGTCATCATCTGATATCTCCAGCATCTCCTTGACTTCTGCCCGCTGGCTGTCACTAAGTTTTTCCCCATAGATAATCGTTGTATTAGAAGCTGCTGAAACTGGCAATAAGATACTGAAAAATAATATGCAGCTTAGTGCAACGTATTTCAACATGGATACTAACTTCTTATTCATTTTGTTTACTCCTTTTCTTCGCAAGAGCTCTCCTCTTACTTTTGATATTTGTGATGAGCAACTATCGTCATCTATTATAACCTGAAGAAAAAATGATTACATGTTTTTAAACAATTAATTTATAATCTTGGCATGAAAAAAAAGACCTCCGTATCTCTTTTGCTTCGAAACGAAAATCTTTTTCTTTCTTTAGAGCCGGCTATTCCCCGGATTTCTTTTCAGATAAACAGGACTGCTCTTATAAAAATGTTTAAGTAGAAAAATGATTAGTATTTCTTTACTTTTGCCTCCTCTTTCTTACGTCGTATACGATCTCTCCAAGCAGGTACAACTAATGCGATTATCATGATAATGAATAGGAACATCGTTAACGGACTCGTATAAAAAATGCTCCAGGAGCCGCCGGAAATAGTTAAAGATTGACGTAATGCCTGCTCCATCATTCCTCCCAGGATAAATGCCAGAATAAAAGGTGCTGCCGGGAACGCAAAGATCCGCATCAGATATCCCAAAATGCCAAAGATCACGAGTAAATATAAATCAAAGGTGCTGAAGCTGACCGCATATACCCCCACTAAGCTTGAAACAATAACTAATGAGATTAGTAATGGACGTGGTACCTTTAGTATTTTAACAAAGTAGGGAATTAACGGAAGGTTCAAAATTAACAGGAAAATATTCCCTATATACATACTAGCGATAACCCCCCAAAATACAGTAGGGTTTTCTGTCATCAGTAACGGGCCCGGCTGAACACCTAAAACAAGAAAAGCCCCCAGCATAACCGCTGTAGTACCTGACCCGGGAATACCTAAGCTGAGTAGAGGCACAAATGCACCACTTGTCGCTGCATTATTTGCTGTTTCCGGTCCGGTCAGTCCTTTGATAGAGCCTTTACCAAATTCATCTGGATTTTTTGCAAGTTTCTTTTCACTAATATATGCCACAAATGAAGATATCGTTGCTCCTGCTCCCGGAAGTACCCCTAAAATGAACCCAAGAAAGGATTGCCGGGTTAATGGCCCTTTCATTTCCTTAATATCCTGTTTAGACAGTTTCAGACTTCCGATATTTGATAGTCCTTTCATTTTTTGCTTTCGATTTAAAATTAAGAAGCATACTTCTGCAAGCGCAAATACTCCAAGTGCTATAATTAAGAAATCAATGCCATCTAATAAATTTACACTCCCAAAGGTAAAACGGCTTGTTCCAGTTTGTGAATCAATTCCTATCGTAACGATCATAAATCCTAATACCGCAGATATAAGCGCCTTAATCGTTGAACCCTCGGATAAACTGGCAATGGCAGTCAATCCTAATAGCATTAATGCAAAATATTCTGGTGGTCCAAACAGAATAGCAACGCTGGCCAGCATCGGAGCAAATAACATTAATAAAATAACACTAACCGTTCCGCCGACAAAGGAAGCAATTGCCGAAATTGCCAAGGCTTTTCCAGCTTTCCCCTGCTGTGCCATTGGGTAACCGTCAAAGGAAGCTGCTACTGTTCCAGCTACACCTGGTGCATTTAACAAAATAGAAGAGGTCGACCCTCCATACATGGAACCATAATACACCCCTGCCATCATTACTAGGGCAATTGTCGGATCCATTCCATAGGTTATTGGAATCATGATTGCTATCGCACTGATCGGCCCTAACCCCGGAATCATGCCAATGATTGTTCCCAACAACACTCCCAGAAAAACAAACATAATTGCTTCCCAGCTGAAAGCTACTTGAAAACCTTGTAAAATTCCATCAAACATCTATTTGTCACTCCTTCCGTATCCTAAAACGGCAGAATTCCTGCCGGTAATCGAATGGCTAATCCATAATTGAATAAGCTGTATGCACTTCCAGCAAACAGCAAACTTGTCAAAAGTAACACAGTCCAATTTTTGTATCCTAAAAATCGGGAGCTGGCGATAATAAATAAAGCTGTCATAATAACAAAACCAATGACCTCCAAAACGGTTATATACAGTAATATCATTGCTAAAATCCCAAGCAGTATGAAGAAATCATTCTTGGGAATGACTCTTTTCGCTTTTTGTTCGTCCGTGTCAATATCTTTACTAAAAAAGAAGAAAATAGATAGAATAAGCAGTGCGTATCCCAGCAGCTTAGGAACCAAGTCCGCATCGACCGGGACAAAAATGTATTCCGGCAGCTGGTAGGCCATGATTAAATAGCCGGCAGCAATTATTATTAATACAATAGACAACCCTTTATTGACCGATATTTTCATCTTCATCCTCCTCGATAAAACCAAGTTCTATTAATATGTTCTCCAGATCATCAGATTGCTCATCTAAGAATTCCCTGAACTCATCACTGCCCATAAACTGTTCATCCCAGCCATACATATCCCGAACCTCTGCAAAGGCATCTGATTCAGATACTTCTTTATATATATCCTCATAATAGGCAAGCTGTTCTTCTGTCATATCTGGTGGTCCAAACATTCCTCGCCATACGATGAACTCCGCATCAATTCCTTGTTCTTTTGCCGTTGGAAGCGTGCTTAAGTATTCATCCCCCTCCAGCCTTTCTGGAGCTGTAATACCTAGAATTTTCAATTTTCCAGCACGTGCCTGATCTGCTGCATCCATTACTCCTGTAGAAATGACATCGACACTCCCATTAAGAACAGAGGTCATTCCTCCACTATCCTGATCAGAGATATAACGAATCTTCGTAATATCTACTCCGGCTTTATCTGCAAACATCATAAACTGGATATGATCCATACTTCCTGGAGAAGACGCACCAACTACTGTGATACTCTCTGGATCCTCCCGCATATCTGTAAATAAATCTTCTAACGAATTCCACTCTGCATCCTCACGAACTGCAAAGGCTCCGTAATCGGCAATCAAATTGGCTATTGGTGTAAAGTCTTCATAACCGAATGGAGATTGTCCGTTTAAATACACAAAATGTAATGGTGGAGAGCTTATAAAAATATTGTGCGGATCATTTCTTTTATGTATATACGACCATGCCACCGCACCACCACCACCTGGCTTATTTACAACACCAAAGCTTTGATCAGCTAATCCCTCTTCATCAATTGTTCTTGCCAGCATACGGGCAGTTGTATCCCAGCCTCCCCCTGCTGCAGCTGGAGCGATAATTTCAATAGACCGGTCAGGAACCCACTGCCCCTGTTCATTGATCGAACCGCTTTGCACAGGCATGGAACATCCCGCAATTAGAAAAAGAGGTAAAATCAGGATCAATATAATTCTTTTTAACAATGAAAACGCCTCCTTTTTAGTGCCTGTTCAAAAAATCGATAAAAAGGACCAAGAAGTTCAAGGCGACGAAATTTTTTCGTACGGACTCCCGCAGAATATGGTGATTGCCACGTTGCCCACATGATGTTGGTGTTCTTAGTAGAAGTTCCTTTTCACGCCATGTCACTTTTATTGGACTTTTTGAACATCCTCTTTTATTACTTTTTCATTTTAGTTAATTTTTCAGTTGTTGTAACCGTTTTCAAATTAATGTTTATTAAAAAACTTCTATTCGTTTTGTTCATTTTGTTCACGGGATTTTCTGTTATCCGACTGCATTATAAGCTACCTTGTCTATTCTTCAACAAAATCTGGCTAAAAAAACATTTTCATCAAAAAAAGAGAGGAATAATCCCCTCATTCTTCTCAGTCGACATTTTCAATGAATGACTTAAATGACATATTTTCTTTCTGGTCGTCCGACACCATATTCCAATTCTGCCCGTACATATTCTACAGATATTAAATATTCCAGATAACGTCTTGCCGTTGTCCGGGAGACACCAAGTTTTTTTCCTACCTTTTCAGCAGTCATTCCCTCCGATGATTTTTGTAATACATCTTTTACCTTTTTCAATGTCAATTCATCAATTCCTTTAGGGTATTCCTGCTGTTTTCCATTTCCCTTATGCTTGGATTGAAACAACTGATCAGCAAGCTGCTGGGTAATTTCTTCACTGGATTGAATCAAATTGATATTATCTATTGCATTTTTTACAGCTTCGGCTAATCGTTCTAATGCAATTGGTTTAACTAAATAATCTATAACACCAGACAAATATGCTTTTTCCAAAATCTTCTTATCGGTTGCTGCTGTAATTAAAATGATTTGTAACGATGGATTTTCCTTCTTATAAACTTCAATCATATTCGTTCCAAGCTCATCTGGTAAGTACACATCTAATAACAATAGATCAAATGGACGTTCTCTCAATTTTTCGAGCGTTTCCTTTGCATTGGCAGTCCGTTCAATATGGTTGACTCCTAAGGATTCCTCTAAGTATTGACAATGTATATCCGCCACACGATAATCATCCTCTGCAACAAGTATATTCATGATTCTATTCCTCCTTCTTTTGGAATATAAATGGTAAATATCGTTCCCTGTGGATCATTCGATGCGATTTCAAAGGAACCTCCCATTTCCTTTAATGCTGCTTGTACTAGTGCCAAGCCAAAGCCGCGGTGTACTCCTTCTTTTGTAGTGAATCCCTGCTCCATTATTCGATCATAATCATCCGGCTGAATACCTTCGCCGTTGTCAGCAACTTCAATGACTAAGTCCTTGCCCATATCGGTCAAAAAAATATCTATTCTCGGTTTTTCCGATAAAGCCACTGCATCAAAGGCATTATCAATAATATTCCCAATGATTGTCACCAGATGTGCAGTCAAATGTGTCGGCCATCGATAGGTCACGTAACTCTCTTCATTTAATGTAAAATCTACCTTTTTCTCTGATGCCTTCGAGAGCTTTCCGATTAATACAGCCTGAATAGTAGGGTCAGCTCCTTGATCAAAAAGCACTTTCTCATAGCTCTGTTGCTGACCGATCTCTTCATGAATAAATTTTCGGGCCTTCTCTGTATGACCAAGCTGGAGCCAGCCTGAGATAGCATAAAGCTTGTTCGTATACTCATGTGTCTGCGCACGGAGATCCTGGGAATATTGCTGCACCTCTGACAAAGTATGAATCAACTCTTGTAAATTTGAACGTACTTGGAAACTGGCGACTTTCCCCCGATACTGACCATCATCATCAATAAGTTTGTAATGAACCAAGAGTACTTGCTGATGAATGGTTGTCTCATATGACCCTTCAGCCTTTTCTTCGCTCAAAACATGGGCAAGCTCCGTATGCGGCAATACTTTTTTTACCGATTTCCCAATCACATTCTGCTGCATATGCAGAATATTCTTTGCAGATTGGTTGATTAATGTAATATGTCCATACTGATCTGTTGCAATCAGCCCCTCGTTTATTGATTCCAGAATGGCACCCCGTTCTTTATACATACGGGCAATCTGATACGGCTCTAAGCCAAAGGTATCTTTTCGAATACTGCGTGCCAGAAAATAGCTGCCAACAACGCCAATGATAAAAATTAAAGACAACCATATTAAGAATCCGATAAATCCCTGTGCAAATAATGAATCAATAGAAGAAACCATAAATCCTACAGAGACAACGCCAATAATTTCACCATTATCATTGAATATTGGCGACTTACCGCGAACAGAAACTCCTAAACTTCCCTGTGCAACCGAAACATAGTTTTCACCGTGAACTAATGCCTGTTCATTATCTTCACCAACCATCTCCATACCGATCTTATCTGGATCTGGATGTGTATAACGAATAGAGTCGTTGTCTCCAATTACGATAAATTCGGCTCCTGATTGATGTCGTATCCGCTCAATCAATTCCCAAAGATCATGAGCATCGCCTTTTTCAGCGATAACCGCCTGCACCTCCGGAATTTCTGACACAGCGATTGCAGTGGTTAATGCTTGCTGCCCTATTAACTGTTTCGTTTGCTCTCGTTCAAAAATAATATAGAGGATCATAACCATCAACATGATAACGGTTACAAGTATACAACCATAAATAAGGAAACTTTCTCTCTAACGACCACTTCATCTCTGTTCCTCCCTGTATCAATTAGTATACCGAGAATTAACAGAAAAGGTAAGACGAAAAAGATTAAATTTTCGCATTTGAAACACTTCTTTTAAATGTAATGATCTTGAGCAAATAACTTTTCATTTAGTTCGTGTTTGTGTATATTTGGAGTAGCGAAATAAACAACAGGAGAATCTAAAAGGGTTCTGACAACTTTGTTTCTCTCCATCACAGGAATTTTACAAATGGTTATAGTGCGACAAATTCATGAAACTAAACGGACGGCTGCAGATTGTTGTAGAGAAGGTATGGGTCATTGGAACTTATGCCTTTTTCATATGAACAGAGCGCGCTTATACCATAAAAAATGAATAGTTTAATCTGCAGTTTTTTTAATAAATGGAAAGAAGGTTTGAGTGTTATTCATACACATCCAGGAGTAAAACGTAACTTAGTGATTATGTGGCTGGCTAATTTCTTTATTAGCGGAAGCATGACAATGGTTGTGCCTTTTATTTCCTTGTACATTCAGTCAATGGGGAATTTCTCTGAAGCTTATGTGCAAACATGGTCAGGGTTAACCTTTGCCGTTACTTTCATCAGTGCATTTATTTTTGCACCGATTTGGGGAAGAGTCGGCGATCGCTTTGGAAGAAAACGTCTGATGGTTATGTCAGCCTTAGGGATTGGCATTTCCGTATTTTTAATGGGCTTTGCCACGACCGTATGGCAATTATTTCTTTTGCGCTTTTTAATGGGGATTGTAACAGGCTTTATCCCGATGTCGCAAGCATTTATTGCAACGCAGACACCTAAAGAAGTTGCAGGAAAGGTATTAGGGACTCTGCAAACCGGAACGATTACCGGTTCACTGATGGGACCGCTGCTGGGAGGGGCGCTGGCAGATGCATTTGGTTATTCCAGCACCTTCAAATGGGTTGCTGTAACGATCCTTATATCCGGACTGCTTGTTATATTTGGTGTAAAAGAAATGCAGGTTAAATTTTCAAAAGAAGAAGACACCAAAAATTACACCAGAAAAGAAGTGCTGCAATATATTCTAAATAAGCCAATCTTATTAATAGTTTTATTGATGTCTGCTCTTGTACAGATTGCACACTTCAGTGTCCAGCCAATTTTATCATTATTTGTAGAAGAAATTCATGGACCCGTCAATCTCGCATTCTTTGCAGGGATAGCCTTTTCAGCGACCGGAGTTGGAAACCTGTTAATGACCAGGCGCTGGGGAATCATTGGAGATAATCATGGCTATACCAAAGTATTGATTGTCATGCTGTTTGCATCCGGCTTGGTATACTTGCCGGGTATGTTCATTACAGATATTTGGCAATTGGTCATTTTACGATTCTTACTTGGTCTATTTCTAGGCGGGATTATTCCAATTCGTGTTGCTTATATTCGCCAAGAAGCACCTCTGTCTACCCAGGGGGAAGTGCTTGGCTATGATACCAGCTTACGCTTTTTCGGCAATATTGTCGGACCAATGCTCGGCGGTACCATTGCAGCAACCTGGGGATTCTCCGCAGTCTTTTTAACAACAGGCCTGCTGCTCATTCTTTGCGGCTTTGTGATGCTTATTACCTGGCTACGATATGAACATGAGCCCAACACAAAACATTCGCATTCACATACTTTCTGATTCAGGTAAAAATATTGATTTGTTTTGATAATTATGCTAAAACTAACGAAGCAAGGATAGTTTGCTATAGATTAAATAAAAAATCGATATGAATACTTCCTTCACTTCATTTTCGAATAAAAATTTGAAGTTGGGGGCTAACGTATCAAACATTGATAGAAAGAAAGTGATTGCAATGGGTATTGTCATCGTAGAAATATGTGACGGAAACGCCATCACTACAATAGATATAGAATCCATTCTGGAGAAAGAATTTCCTGAGGTTGCGGTTCTGATGAATGAATGCTTGTCATTCTGTGGGCTATGTGCTGTTCGTCCATATGCCTTAGTAAATAACAAACGTGTATTTGGAAAGACACCGGAAGAATGTCTGGATAAAATACGTTTACAAATTAAAGAAGAGCTTGCAGTTTATGAATAACTGCAAGCTCTTCTACATATTCCGACAATATTTCCCGGGAAATTATAAGCTTGCTTCAAAAATCTCCAGCGAGTCTTTCTTAGTTAAGGTGCGATAATTACCAAATGTGGCATTCGCTACAACCGTTTTCTCCGCCATTTCTTCCATAGTGGATCTATCTATATCATAATCTGCCAGCCGGGAAGGTGCTCCAATTTCATTCCAAAATTCGCGCAGGCGATCAATTCCTTCTAAGGCAACGACTTTATCTGATTTTCCTCTTGTATCCACTCCAAAGACACGGACAGCCAACTGTTTAAAGCGATGTACATTGCTCTCATCCAACACATGCCTCATCCAGTTAGGAAACAAAATAGCTAAACCGCCGCCATGCGGAATATCATGAACAGCCGATACAGCATGCTCCAAATTATGTGTTGCCCAGTCGCCGCGATACCCTAAATTTAACATATTATTTAAGGCAAGTGTCCCACCAAGCATTGCGGTAGACCTGTATGCATAGTTTTCAGGATCTGCTAACAGCTTTGGTCCCACATCCATTAATGTTAACA
Organism: Oceanobacillus sp. CFH 90083; assembly: GCF_009389585.1. GTDB lineage: Bacteria > Bacillota > Bacilli > Bacillales > Amphibacillaceae > Oceanobacillus. The sequence continues at coordinate 186,148 of NZ_VIYG01000007.1, forward strand.
GAATACCTTCACACCATCTGTCCTGGATCGGTGTATTTTCTTCATGATGAAAATAATGCTCCAGCACATGCGACATCATATCTACCAGTCCATAAATCGTCTGGTCGCGCGGAACGGAAAAAGTATGCACAGGATCTAAGATAGAAAATTTTGGATAGGTAAATGGTGAACCCCATCCATGCTTTTCATTCGTTTCCCAGTTGGTAATCACAGAGCCCGAATTCATCTCAGAACCCGTAGCAGCTAAAGTAAGTATAGTCCCAAATGGCAGTGCACCTGCAGGCTTTTCCTTTTTCGTCACAACATCCCACATATCTGCATCCGTTACCGCACCGACAGCGATTGCTTTCGTACAATCAATCGTACTGCCTCCGCCTACAGCTAAGATAAAATCAATTTTCTGCTCACGGCACATACGGACACCCTCCCGTACTGTAGAGACGCGTGGATTAGGCTCTACTCCAGAAAGCTCAAAAACCTCGGCATTGATTTTTTGCAATTCCTCCAGTACACGATCGTAAATGCCATTTCGTTTAATACTTCCTCCACCATATACAATCAGGATACGGCTTCCATAAGGCTGAATTTCACCAGACAGCTTTTCGATTTGCCCTTTTCCAAATATGAGCTTCGTTGGATTGTGAAAGATAAAATTCTCCATATTATACCTCCTTATCCTTTACGGTATGCAACAATATCCATTTCCACAAGCACATCCTTCGGTAAGCGGCTTACTTCCACACAAGCACGTGCCGGATATGGCTCTTCCAATGCAGCACCATAAATTTCATTGACTGTTGCAAAATCCTCCATGGAATTTAAAAAAATGGTAAATTTTACTGCATTTGCGAAGCTCAAACCTGCTTCCTCTAAAATAGCTTGTAAATTTGCCAACACTTGTTTAGTTTGTGCTTCAATTCCTTCCACCACTTCACCTGTTGCCGGATCAATCGGAATTTGTCCGGAAATGTACAGGAAATCTCCTGCCTCGATCGCTTGAGAATATGGTCCAATTGCTGCTGGTGCATTGTTTGTTTGAATTGCTTTCATAAAATATCATCCTCCACCTTGATTTTTAAATACATAATGTTATCATAATCATCTGTTAATTCTCCGAAAAACTGCAGGAGAAAAAAGCCTCTTTCGGACATAGAAAGATATGACAACAGCATAGTATGCAGAAATTGCTCTTCATCAAGAGCATTTCATTCATATACTGTTATCATATCAGTTTTCCAGCTCTATTTCTATTGCTTCCTTATAAGACATGACAGAGGATACATAATAAATATCACCATAACACGCATCTAATTCTTCCGCTTCTTCTCTCCGGCAGGCATAAATTGAATCTTCTTTTCCTGCCTGTTCATACATATATTGTGAGTAGGCAATGGCAGCCTCTTCCGAATATCTTTTTTCTGTTTCCTGTATATAGGCAATAAAGCCAGGTCCAAAATTATAAGCCTGGACAGCTAAATCTATATCTCCTTCCGCTTGTTCATAAATCTGTGCAAAAAAGGATACCCCCTGCTCAATCGAATGCTCCGGATTATCAATACAGCCCCTTTCCCCACACAGACTTTCAGAGGATTGCATCGGGTCCGGACCGCGTCCCCCAGACTCCTGCATCATCATTGCCAGAATAGTATTCGTTTGCTCTTCTATCCCGTGCTGTTTTGCATACTTTTCAACAAGCGGCTTATATTCCCAGATTTGCTCGCTTAGCGCCGGAACATGAGTGGACTCTTCAAATTCCTGCCCGGGCCCCTCGGCAATATAATTGACTACCAGGGAAAGGAAGGCTAAACCAAAGAAAAATATTACCCCAATAATGATTAAATATTTCAGTAAATCTTTCAGCTGTCTCCATGTCTTTCGTTTCATGATGTTTTCTCCTTTATCCCTTCACCTATCCTCAGCATCCCCCATACCGAAAATCCATATACCATATGCCCTGACAGCCAGATAAGCCACGCCCATGAATTGTCTATTTCCGGTGTCCGCTCCGATAACATTGTAACAGGAAAAATAACCAGCCCAATGAGGCTATTGCAAAATAAGTAAGGAATAAGCTTCTGTTCCATACTTTTCTTTTGGAGGAGAAGGTACAGAATCCATACAATGCCTATTGAAACAAGCAAATGCAAAGAAAATTCCACCCAGCCCGGTAAATACATGCTACCCAGCACAGGAAAATAATCAACATTCATCAGCAATGTATAGACAGGTATTTCTGTCCATTGTTGAAAAAAATAGAAGAATCCTCCGAGTACAAAGCCTGACAGTAAACCAACCAGCAACAGCATCTACTATCCTCCCTATCCTAAGCATCTGCAAATAATTTCTTCTCCCGCCATTTTCCATAGCGATAATACATAATAGCAACAGCGCTGCTTAAGATGAAGCTTGCTCCTACACCAACTGCAATACCGATTTCACCAAGCAGACGGGAAAACAATGCTGCCAGCGGATATCGCAGAACCCAGAAGGAAATGATATTCAATACAAGAATTGGATACATCGCCCCTGCTGCACGGACAACACCATTCAAGATAAAATTAATCCCCAAAAATGGATAGCAAAGTGCAACAATCTGGAGATATACCGTTCCAAATCGGACAGATGCTTCATCTTGAATAAATAATCTGACACCATATTCAGCAAAAATGGCGACAATCACACCGATCAGAAACATAATAACAAAATTATAAATCACACCATATTTCGCAACAGCCCTGACCCTGTCCCAATCCCCTGCACCAATATTCTGACCGGCCATACTGGATACAGCAATACTTAAAGCATGTGCAGGAAGCATCAATAAACTGTCTAAACGCTGTGCCGCACTATATCCCGAAACAACTGCTTCTCCCTGCGTGGCTACAACACCAATAATGGCAGCTGCCCCAGCAGAGATAACCGCCATTTGCAGGCTGGATGGGATACCGATATGCAGAATTAATTTAATTTCCTGCCATTTAGGCAGACTGGGTATGGTAAATGGAGCTAAATCCTTTTTCAAAATATAAAAGAAGCCGATAAAAAAGGAAAAACCCTGTGATACTACAGTAGCATACCCTGCACCAGTAATGCCCCATTCAAAAACATCAATAAATAATGGATCCAGAACAGCATTTAATAGAACTGCTGTTGTCACAAAATAAAGCGGTGTTTTACTATCTCCAATCGAACGCAGCACTGTACTGATAAAATTATAACCAAATAATAATAGAATCCCCATAAAGTTAATCCGTAAGTAAATAGCCGCATCTGCCACCATCGCTTCGGGCGTTCCGAGTAAATGCAACAGCACCTCGGCAAACATATAACCTGAAATTCCAAGAAGTAATGCGATACATGTCATCAGGACAACAAACGCATTCAAATAACGCTTTAACCCCTCTTCATTCTGCTTCCCTTTTTGCTGGGACAAAATCGTTAAGGCAGCATTATTTAAGCCGATAATAAACGAGAGCACCACAAATAAGATGCTCCCGGAAATGGCGACTGCACCCAAAGCATTTGCACCAAGCAGGTTTCCGACCCACAAGCTGTCTACAAATTGATACGATGTTTGCAGCAGGTTCGCCAGAAGAATGGGACCTGAAAAATAAAAAAGACTTTTCCCAATACTGCCTTTTGTAAAATCATATTTCTTAGCCATTTATTTGCACTCCTGCTCTTTTCTTAGCTCATTATTTTATTATAACGGGAAAGGCACAAAAAAAGAAAGAAGCGCTCATTATCAAGTGACATAATAAGTGCTCCTTTCGGAAAATTCTTTATCAGCTCGCTTGCATTCTACTGTTTCGATCCGTTTTATCCCTCGACATATACTGGATAACAAACATAATAGCAAATATAACAAAGCCGATTGTATCAGAATACCCTTCTGGATAGATTAATAGCAGTCCGGCAATAATTGCTATAATCCGTTCATACCACTTCACATGTCGATACCAATAGCCAATCATTCCGGCACCAATTGCAATCATCCCCAGCATCGCTGTAATCAATGAAATAATGACTTCAAAAGCAGTCGAATCAATCATTAACAATGTCGGGTTTAACACAAACATATATGGAATGATAAATGCAGCGATGGCCAGCCTGGTTGCATTTGCTCCTGTACGAATCGGTTCCCCGCCGGATATACCGCTTGCTGCAAAGGCAGCTAATGCTACTGGCGGTGTAATATCGGCAACAATACCGAAGTAGAACACAAACATGTGTGCAGCCAGGATTGGTATAGCTACATCTAACTGACCATTAAGTGCAACAATAGCCGGCAAAGCAATAGTAGATGTAATAATATAATTCGCTGTTGTTGGAGAGCCCATACCCAGAATAATTGATGTAATCATGGTAAACACAAGTGTCAGCATTAACTGAATTTCAGGTGAGCTTGCAATGGTACCTGCAATAGAGACCAAGCTGTTACCAAGCTTCAATCCAAGCCCCGTTTTCGTAACTACGCCGACAATAATCCCGGCACAGGCTGTCGCTGCCGCAACCCCAAGTGCAGTTCTGGCTCCTTGCTCCAATGCTACAAGAAACTTTGTTGGTGTAATCCTGGTATCCTTTCGAAATAGACTGACAAGAACAATAGACAAGATACCGTACACAGCAGCACGCTCTACACTCATTCCGGCAAATAAGAAATAAACGATTGCCAGGATTGGTAATAATAAATGGATTTTTTTCATTACGGCACGTTTACTAGGTATTTCTTCATCCGGCAATCCAATTAAACCGGTCCGTTTTGCTTCAAAGTGTGTCATGATCCAAATCCCGGAAAAGTAGAGAATGGCAGGAATAATAGCGGCCTTGGCAATATTCCAATAGCTTTCCCCGGCAAACTCAATCATTAAAAAGGCGGCTGCACCCATAATCGGCGGCATGATCTGCCCGCCAGTTGAAGCGGCTGCCTCAACAGCACCGGCAAAGTTCTTTCGATAACCGAGCTTTTTCATCATCGGAATCGTATATGATCCAGTTGTTACCGTATTCGCCACAGAGCTTCCGGAAATCGTTCCATTTAAAGCACTGGAGAAGATAGCTACCTTTGCAGGTCCACCGACTCTTTTTCCCGCAATGGAGATGGCTAAATCATTAAAATAATTTCCAATACCCGTCTGCACTAAGAAAGCACCAAATAAAAGGAACAAGAAGATAATTGTTGACGATACTTGTAATGGTGTTCCCAATATCCCTTCTGTTGTAAAGAACATCGATTGAATTAACTGCTCAAGTGATAACCCTCTGTGTGCAAATGCTCCGGGCATATATGGTCCGAACAGCGCATAGCCGAGAAACAACAGTGCGATAATTATGATTGGAAGTCCAACCGCCCGCCTGGCTGCTTCAAGTACAAGCAAAATAGCTAACCCGCCAATAACCATTTGCATCGGTGAAATCCCGCCAAATTGCTGTACAAGTGTATCATAATATACCGGCCAGTAGCCACAGACAGCAATTGCCAGCACCATTAATACATAATCATACCATGGAACTGTATCTTTTTTTATTCCGCGTGCAGCCGGAAATAATAAAAATATCAGAGCAAGCGCAAAGCCTAAGTGCACGGTACGCTGAATATAAGCTGTAAATTGTCCAAAAATACCGGTATACAATTGAAAGATCGAAAACGCAATGAGCAGGAGAAAGACAACGCCCGCAATAATCCCTTTTAAATTTCTTGTTTTCGATTCTGTATCATATTTTTCTAATAGCTCCTGTTGCTCTTTTTCTGAGAGATTTTCATTATTTTTCTCACTCATGAATCCTCTCCCCTTCCCAATAATCTAGTAATGTGATCCAATCTACTTCTACTTTATACCAGGTACCAGGCTCAAAGTAATCGTTAAAGGGCACTTCACAGTATGTCTGAGCACTGTCGATATTATCCCAGGCCAAGCGATGATTGGACACAACTTCTCCATTACGTATATTTAATGATCCAAACTGATGCTCCATATTTCTAATATGATATTTACCATCCTCATAGATAAATTCTTCATTCTCTAAAGCATTATGGGGCATACCGATTCCAAATTCCTCATAAATAATCTCGTATTGCTCAATCTGTAAATCATCTGTCACTCTATATTTCTCCACAACATCCGATAAATGAATGGAATGCGTGAAGGTGATCGAAAAGGAATCATTTTTATTTAAAGGTAAAAAAGCCGTTAACTCTCCAGATTCACCATCATGAAAAATTAAAGCTGTCTGAATCGGATAATTCACACCAATCCCTACTAATACAATAATAATTAATAAGCAGAGAACCATTCTCTTCTTCCTTTTCATCACGGTATCACCCAATTAACAAATATTAATAAAAGATATGTATCTCTTTCCCCGTCGCTCATCTTCTATCAATATCCTTTTCTAAAGAAAATTTGGCAAGCCGAGCCTGAAAGGCGCAGGATTGCCTTCGTTACACTTTCATCGACGAAGTACGGTCACGTCAAGTGGCGGGCGTCGATACTGGAATATCGTGTCCGCCCTACTTTATTCCTTCCATTCTTTATATTTTCTTACAGTGTAAAAAAAGCCGGCAGCCTATCCCTGTATACCAGAGTGGAGCCGGCTTATTCAGATTAATTCTCCAATTCAATTCCTTCTTCATTAAAATACTTTTCTGCACCTGGATGTAAATCAATTCCGATACCATCTAAAGCATTTTCCAACCTAATAAAGGAAGCTTTTTCATGTGCCATTCCTTCTGCATTTTCATAAAGAGCCTTAGTCATATCGTAGACAAGGTCTTCAGATAAGGAATCGCTCACTGCCAGCATTGCTAAGACAGCAACCGTTTCTACATCTTCACTCAATCCATAGGTACCTTCCTCCACCGTGTCAGAGGCATAGTAAGGATACGCCTCAACAAGCTCATCAATCTTATCTTGAGTAATCGGCACAATAGCAACATCCACCGTTGCAGACAGGCCTTCTACAGCACCTGTTGGTGTTCCCGCTGTTATAAATGCTGCATCAATATTACCATCTTGAATACCACCGGTAGATTCACCGAAATCCAGGTTTTGAGCATTAATATCATCCATCGTCATGCCATGGACTTCCAAAATTTGTTCTGCGTTAATATATGTCCCTGAACCAGGAGCACCAACTGAAACCGTTCGTCCTTCAAGATCTTCTACAGACTCAATCCCGGAGCCCTCTGTCGTTACGATTTGAACTGTCTCAGGGTATAAAGAGCCTAATGCTAAAACATGTTCAACAGGCTCATCAAAAGCATTAATTCCTTCTACGGCATGTGCCACTACATCTGTTTGTACAAAAGCAACATCTATATCACCATTTTCAATAGACATCACATTTTCTGCTGAAGCGTTAGAGGATATTGCATCAGCTGACACATCTGTATTTGCCGATATAATAGATGCCATCTCTCCTCCAAGCGGATAGTACGTTCCACTTGTTCCACCAGTAGCAATCTGAATCATCTCCGGATCCGTACTGGTATCGCCGCCAGCATCTCCACCGTTATCGTCTCCCCCACAGGCTGCCAATAGTAACAATAATGCCAAAATAAGTGCCAGTGGGCTTAACCATTTCTTTTTCATCTAAAAGTCCCCCTTTTTCCAAAAAAGTATCGTTCTTGAAGTTAAGTTTACAATATTATTGGCAAAAGCGTCAAATTATTCACAATATAGGCAGCGATTACATTTTTAAATATATAAAAATTCAGTTATTTTAACACTCCTTTTATAACTGTATGTCAGACAATATAAAAACATACGATATTCTCATTTTTATGCCAACTTTCATTATCTATAGTATTACTTGACTACTTTTTGAATATTCCATAAGATTAGGATAATCCACTTTTAAGCGAGGTGATGAAACGTTGTCACTAAAACCTCTAAAGCAGGCGATGTATTCCATAAAACCATTACCGCCAGTCAAGGTTTGTTACCTTATTCAATCCGGGGAAAATCAGATTGCTTTTAATGAACAGGAACAGCTTCGTTCTGCCAGCATTATAAAACTATTTATTCTCGCAGCTGCCTATTATGAGGAAGAGAGAGGAAATCTTGATTTGTCAAAGCAGATATGTATCCCTTCTTCCAATATAGCAGGCGGTGCCGGAGTGATCGCCTATTTGTCCGGTAAGCAGACGTACACATATCAACAGCTGCTTGAATTAATGATTATTGTCTCTGATAATACGGCAACAAACGAACTTATTGATTTCATTGGCCTGGATAACATTCATGCATTTATTCAAAAGATTCATTGTAACAATACGAAATTAGAGAGAAAGCTGATGGATGAAGAAGCAATGAAGCTTGGGCTGGAAAACAGGACAACCTGCTACGATGTGATGCTTCTGCTTAATTTATTTACAGAACAAAATAACATTCTGCCGACGTATCGTCAAGACCAGATTCTAACTATCCTGGAAAACCAGCAATTTAACAGTAAACTGACTGCCTTTTCTGCCTATGACTCCACTATCAGGACGTTTCATAAAACAGGGGAACTGACTGGAGCGGAGCATGATGCTGCTATATTTCAAACAGCTGACAAGCTGCTCAAAGCTGTTATGCTTACAGAAGGCTGGACGAATAATGGAGAAGGACAGCAATTTCATCAGGCAGCGGGGGCCCGTATCTATCAATATTTAAAAGAATAAAACAACGTACTTTTATTTCAGATCAGTTGGGCAAGGGGGAAACAAATGAATATTAAATTAGGAGTTTTAGGAGAAAAAACAATCGTTCACCGCGTACAAGAAATAGCCAAACAGTTCCCATCTATCGAATTTCTCCCTTTTATATTGCCTGAGCCATACAATGCAGTCGAGCGAATAGAGGGAGCTATGATGTGTGATGTACTCCTTTTTACCGATCATTGTTCTTATCAGGAAGCTTTAAAGCAAAAGTACAGACAAACGATGGTTTATATCGAATATGATGAATACAGTATGCTATCATCTATTCTACACAACGCAAAGCTGTCTAAGAAAAAATGCATCTCCATTGATTATCCGGAAGCTCTGAAGCAGGCTGATTTCACACATGACATAGCGGTGACAGAATACGCATTGATTTCAACCAGCTATAACCAGCAAGAGCCTATAGACGTACAGAAGCTGATTGATTTTCATAAGAGAAATTTTTTTGAGAAAAAAACAGATTTGATTTTAACTTCCAGAAGATATGTTTATCATAAACTCTTACAGGAAGGATTACCCGTCCATTGTATTTCAATTTCGGATAAGTGCATTTTCCAGGCATTAAAAAAAGCTGTACAAACACTGGAAGTAAAGAATTATTCAACGAATCCTGTCGTCACAGGCATTTTATTTTTAAAGGAAAGCCTTCCTATCCATATACATCATCAAATACATACAGAAATCAGAAAATATTTAAGTGATTTTTGTCAAAAATATGATGCCATTCTTTTGCCAAGTAAAGATAATCATTATTTTATCATTGGAACAAGCAAGCTGATGAAAGCCATTCAATCATCCTATCGTGACTTTCCACTTCTTCGTGAGGTAGAAGAGCTTGCCGGCGGCCCGGTTGGTCTGGCATTTGGACTTGGCCTGAATCCGCTTTCCTCCCAAAACAATGCTTATATAGCCCTGGAAGCTTGTCGAAGTAATCAAAACAGCCTCAGCTATCTGGTTAATGAATGTCAAGAAAAAATTGGCCCCCTCGGTCAGCGTAAAAATATTGACACGAATAAATTGTTTCATACCCTTGTTCATCAAGCTCGTCTGAACAATGAATTATCTTATCTTTTTATTCAATTTATCATCGAGCGAAATAATGAGCCGTTTTCATCGAATGATATAGCTAACTTTTATCAGGTCAGCAAGCGCAGTGCCGAGCGGACGGTGAAAAAATTGCTGTCTGGCGATATTATTAAAGTTTCGGGGAAGGAAAGTCCCTATTCCAAAGGGAGACCCAGAAAGCTGTTTATTTTAAATCAGTGACAACTCCCACCTCTAAAAAAGTGCGCTTTCCCGTTTGGAAAACCAGTAAAAACGCCTAATAAAAAGACGGAATAGAACCGTCTTTTTATTAGGCGTAAGCTGTATTCTACAGGCTCAACAATTCTTTAATATCTTCCTCACTTAACGAAGAAAGCATTGTTTCACCCGGCTGAATAACCTGATCAATTAATTCTCTCTTCTTCTGCTGCAGCTCGTATATTTTTTCTTCAATCGTTCCTTCTGTTACCAGACGGATCACCTGTACAACATTTTTTTGACCAAATCGATGTGCTCTTCCGGCAGCCTGATCTTCTACAGCCGGGTTCCACCATAAATCATATAAAATAACGGTATCTGCTCCAGTCAGATTGAGACCAGTCCCTCCGGCTTTTAAAGAAATAAGGAATATTCCTTTTTCTCCATGATTAAATCGCTCGCTCATTTCAACACGACTTTTGGAAGGCGTTTCTCCATGCAAGTAAAAATACTCATAATCAGCTGACTCTAATCGCTTGCGAATGATTTCTAACATACTGGTGAACTGGGAAAAAATAAGCAGTCTCTTTCCATTATTGATAGCAGCTTCTACTGTTTCCATCAATTGCTCCAGTTTACCGGATTTCCCTTCATAGTTCTCCACAAATGTTGAAGGATGACAGCAAATCTGACGCAGCCTTGTCAAGCCGGCTAAAATTTTCATTCTATTTTGCTGGAAAGCATCTTCTTGCATAGATATAGCTGCTTCCTCCTGCAGCCTTCTGAGATAACCGACATATAAATCTTTCTGGTCACTCGTTAATTCAGAAATATGCACAGACTCAATTTTATCTGGAAGCTCTTTTAACACATCCCGCTTCAGACGCCGTAAAATGAATGGTTTTGTAATAGCCGCCACCTTTCCTGAATCAAGCTGTTTAAATGTTTTCTGATCCGGCATCAGACCAGGCAAAACGACCTGAAAAATAGACCATAGTTCTTCAATAGAATTTTCAATCGGTGTGCCGCTTAAAGCAAATCGGCGTGTAGCCTGGAGCATGCGAATGGCTTTCGATGTTTTTGTCTGGTAGTTCTTGATATATTGCGCCTCATCTAATAATAATGTTTGAAACGTTATATCCTGATAATAGTCAATATCCTGACGCATGGTAGTATAAGAGGTAATCCAGACATCCTTATTCAAGGAATCCTTCATACGCTCATGTCGCTCAGCCGGCTGTCCCGTTAAAATAACAGCAGTTAAATGAGGTGCAAATTTCTCCAGCTCACTTTTCCAATTATACACAACAGACGACGGCACAATGATCAGATGCGGTCCAACTGGATTACCTTCCGATTCAGAAGTAATATAAGCTATTGCTTGTAATGTCTTTCCCAGCCCCATATCATCTGCCAAAATACCGCCAAGCTGATACTGACTTAATGATTTAAACCATTGATAACCGACCTTTTGATACGTACGAAGAGATGCTTGGAGTCGATCAGGAAGCTCATATACCTGTTCCTCCGGTGACTTCAAGTGACTTAATAAATCCCTGAAATTCGAATCATACTGTTTTTTCGTATCAAGCAGCTCATCCAGCTGGGCACCGCGGTATACCGGCATTTGCACCTGCCCATCCTGTACGGCATCCTTATCCATTCCTAATCCATCAAAAAACCTTTGAATAGAAGCAAATTCTTCTGTATCCAAATTCATCATCTGTCCGGAATTCAAGCGGAAATAACGTTTTTTTTCAATCACTGCCTGAAGTACTCGATTAATTTCATTATCATCTACGCCATCAATAGAAAAACCAATCTCTAATAAATTATTTTGTCCTTCCATCCGCACACTAGTGCTTGGCTGCGGTTCGTAATCAAAAAACAGCCGCTTAAACTCCGTAGATAAAAACAATTCCACATCCTGATCCAAGGAAGGTAAAATCTTATAGAGGAAATAATATAAATCCTCTTCATCCACAGACATATAAAGTTCTCTGCCATTATAGCGGAAGTTTGCTTCTTCGATATGCTGCATAATAAGACGCTCCTTATCCACATCACGAATCAGCATTCCATCAGAACCCTTTTTCCCTTGAAATGGATCAATTACATGCGTCCCATAATGATATTCCAAACGCCCAATGATCAGGTCTTCCCGTAGTTCCAAGTAACATCTTGCTTTTAAAGGCTCCTTAATAATTTCCTCAGCAATACGTTCATCCAGCTGCACCTCACCAACTGTTTCCAGTGCAGGCATAATCTCAGAGAGAAAAGTATCTGTCTGCTCCACAGGAACATCAAAGTAAATATTCTCTAAACGAAACATTTCTAATTCCTTTAAAACGGGAATTTGTTCTTTTCCAGGAAAGTAAAAAACACCATCTAAAAACAATAAATCATAGTTTGGGAAGAAAGTCATTACATTTCCCTGCTGCAGGCTGAGGGAAATGTGCTGTTCATTTTTCATAACGTCAAATTGAAAAGGCAGCTCCCCCTCCACAATTTGTACCGCATTGTATTCCTCACGACCTGTTTTCACAGAGATCTCCCGCTTCATTAATTTATATAATAAATTTTTGGCAAGTACTGGCGGAATCAGAAGATATCTGTCACTGTTCTTTCCCGCGTAACTATAGGAATCATACATCTCCGCACTTTTGCTTACTTGATACAATAACTCCAAAATCTCCTGATCTGCTTCATCTATAACATGCTTCTCCGCTTGAAACATAAATTTTTTAGAGAAATAATGATCTCGTTTTCTAAAATAATTTTCTAAGAATTCCGTTGCATTTTTGACAACATAACAATGCTTCTCGCCAACTTTTAGTTCTATTTGCAGATACTTCAAATAAGACCAGCTTAAAATATACTCTACTTTTACCGGCTGCTGGTAAGCAGGATTTTCCATTACATTTCTCGTCCCCCGAATAGCTTCCATAAACCGGTTCAGACGATAATGATTGACCTTAGGCTGTACATCCTGCTTTTCATAGCTTTGAATCGCCAGCAAGGTCGCTACAATATGTTTGCAATAACCATACACCTCAAATGCAGGACAATCACAATGGGTATCAATAGAACCTTGCTGCAAATCCTTTGTATTTACTTCTACTAAATAATCCTCTGTTCCTTGTACGGTTGCCGACCACGTTACATGATTATAATCATACATCAGATCATGTACTTTATTATTTTTAAAATAAGTTAAACCACGACGATAAAAATTATCAGGAAACGCATTTTTAATATTGATATCCTTTATTTGCTTCAAACCTGTTAACCCACCTTTACGTTGTCAGATGATTTTCCAAGGATAGTAAATACATAAATCAGCATCGAAATAGCGATGGACACTGCTGCTGTTAAATAAATCGATGTATAGTTAAGTGCGGCTGCAATTTGCCCAAACAGAATTGCACCAATACCAACTCCCAGGTCAAAGCTGGAAAAAAATGTAGCATTCGCCATCCCTTTACGGTCAGCTGGTGCCCGATTAACAGCCCAAGCCTGTAATGCCGGCTGGACAGCTCCAAATCCGAGCCCAAACAAAGCTGCCGCCGTTAACAAAACGGTCATGTTTGGCAGCCACGCTAACAGAATCATCGAGATTAATACAAGCGAAACAGCCGGCAGGAAAATCAATTTATGACCTTTTCTATCATACAGTCTGCCCGAAAACAGCCGGGAAACCATAATAAATACGGCAAAAATAAAGAAATAGAGCTGAATGCCCTCTACGCCCCTTTCAATGGCGTGCAGGGGCAGAAAAGTAGATATTCCTCCAAAAGCAAACGTAATAAAAAATAGTAAAATCGATGGCTGCAATGCACTTTTTTCCAATACATCAAAGCGTGCTACTCTCGTTTGATGCGCCGGATCTACTTTTTTATAGCGTATGCGCATGGCAAAAAGAAATGCCAGCACACCACATAGTGCACTCAATAGGAACAGCTGCTGATAAGAAATAAGTACAACGAGGGTTAAACCCAAGCTCGGACCAAAGGATAAGGCGATATTTCCGGATAAACCGAAATAGCCCATCCCCTCTCCTCTTTTTCTGGGCGGAATTAAATCTGTTGCTATAGTTCCTCCGGCTGTGGTTGAGAATCCCCAGCCAACACCTTGAATAATTCGGATAATAATTAAAAATAAAATACTTGCTGTAAATGCAAATGCCCCTACAGAGAGGACAAAAATTCCTAATCCAATTAAATAAACAAATCCCCTTCCCTTACTTTCTAAGGCATGACCGGCGTAAGGTCGTATCAGCAGAGCGGAAAAAGTAAAAATTCCTACAATCACTCCAACCATTTGATCACTGCCACCGAGATCTTTCACAAATAGCGGTATTGTAGGGATAGTCATTTGAAAGCCTAAGAAGATAAAAAAGTTTGCTACCCAAATATATAGAAAATCTCGCGAAAAAATCTTATCATTCCGCGATTCTGTCTGTACTTGAACGGACATAATATACATCCTTCTTTCATTTTGTCATTCCTAAGCTATTATACAGGAGTTTTTCAGTAAATAACATGAAAAGGATTTAGAAGGGTTGTTTGTAAAAGAGGATGTTCAAAGAATAAAACGGCGGAATAAGACACTTCTGGCAATGATTCAAAGAAACAGGAGAACTGGTTATTTCGCTCTCCTGTTTTTTATCTAAATATTTAATAGCTGTTTCAGGCAGCCATAGATGCTTTCTGTTTTCCTTTTCTTACACGCTGGTTCCAGGTTTCTTTAAGGTAAGGCATTACCCAGCGGTCTAAACCGTATCTTCCAGCATTCGCACCTGCGATAGCAAGGAAAATTCCTAAAATAGCCATCTGGGGATTGGTAGAGAATGTTCCACTTAGTAAGAAAGAGAAGTTCATCACAACACCCATCAGTGCAGCAAGATTTGTAAAAATGCCTAAAATAAGTCCAAGTCCAACAAGTACCTCTCCCCACATCACAACAATTGAGAATAGTCCGGCATTCGGAATTGCTACAGCTTCCAGAAATGCTGCCCACCAGCCTTGTACAGCCGGGTTTTCCCCAGATGCTTGTGCAATAGCGCCTTGTAAATAACCACCTGCATCAAATTCTCCACCTACAACTTTGCCCCAGCCAGATGTTAACCATCTAAACCCAAGATACAGTCGAAGGATTACCCAAAGCCCCGCAATGTATTTGTTCGTTCTTAAAAAGTTCATCATGTTAATCTCTCCTTTATTTAATATATTTATTTAATATTTGTTCAGTATTTCACATTTATTTATATAGGATATCCTTTATTACACTTTTATAATACCATTCATATCATTATATGTAAATATATTTTGTGAATTATTTCACAAAACCTGAACAAAGTTTGAAGGGAATAACTGGATACTGTGAAATATAGAGCGCTAGTATGATTGCTAAAGCTTTTTTGAAAGCTTTAGCATATTTTATTGATTTATATAAGTTGAAATAATAAATTACATTTTCTTATTAATCATTATAAAAATGATTAAATGATGATTGTATGCAGTAACTAGCGACGTTTTTTGGCAGACGAGTAATCGAAGCTCCAGTCCCAGTGAGAAGATCCCGCAGAAAAAAAGCGAACTTCTTTTTTTCGAGGAGATGGGTCAGGGCCGTTGGAAAGCGTCGTTTTCCGGAGCCGAAGATTACTCACTCTATGAAAAACCGTTGATGCGGTAGCTTTAAGTCTTTAATTCAATTTATATATCAAACTTTTTGAAACCATATAAACGGTATTTTCGTACAATAAAATAAGAAGAATTTTCCGTTTTTAATGGAATGATGAAGGAGCTGTTTACGTGAAAACTTTATTAACGGTTCAGAACCTTAAGAAGTCTTTTAAGGATAAAGAAGCTTTAAAAGGAATTTCCTTTGAAGTATACCGGGGGGAAATCATGGCTATCCTGGGGCCGAATGGAGCAGGAAAATCAACGACCATCCGCAATATTATGGGAATTATGTATCCAGACAGCGGGGAAGTTCATTTTCATCAACAGTCAGGAGAAGGCATTCCCAAATCTAAAATTGGTTATCTCCCCGAAGAAAGAGGCCTCTATAAAGATGTAAAGGTGATGGATATCCTTTTATACCTGGCTGACTTAAAAAATTATCCCTTAGATAAAGCAAAGCGACGTATCTTCATGTACTTAAAGAAGTTTGATTTAGAAGGAAAGGAAAATACCTCTGTAGAAGAACTCTCCAAAGGAATGAGCCAAAAAGTTCAATTTATCGGTGCTATCCTCCATGAACCGGAGCTCCTTATTCTTGATGAGCCTTTTTCTGGCCTGGATCCGGTCAGTCAAGAAATTTTTAAAGAAGAGATCTCTTCTCTAGCAGCCAACGGAACTGCCATTCTGCTTTCGTCACACCAAATGAATCTTGTGGAACAGATGTGTGACCGTCTTTTTATGATACAGCATGGTCAAAAAGTAATTTATGGCACATTGGATGATGTAAAGAAGCAATATGCCAGCTTTAAGTGCATTCTGCATGGCCAGAATCCACCTGCTCTGTTAAGAAAAATTCCTGACGTTGACCGGATTGAATATAATGGAACACGCTCGATTCTCCACCTGCCAAAAGGAGTTATCCCGCATTATTGGTTAAAGCAACTGCCTGATGAATTAGATGTACAGGAGCTACATATTAACCGTATCTCTCTTCATGAGATTTTTATTGATATTGCCACGGATAAGCATCTTATTTCTCAGAAAGGAGGCTCACAGGATGCAGAATTCCTTGAAGGTAGCAAAATGGGAAATGAAACGTAATTTAAAAAACAAAACCTTTGTGATCGGGTTATTTATTACACCAGCTTTATTTATTTTGTTTTTCTTTCTAAGTTCCTTATTTTCGTCAGATTCAGATGATACGGAAAATATGACTGTCTATATAAATGAAGACTTAGGAATATTTGAAGAAATTGAAGCGCTGAACGCGGAATATGACTTTGGCTGGGACCTTCATTCTACAGATGTGCTAAAAACCGAAGTAACAGAAGTAAATGAAGCTTATACAGCCTACCTGTTTATTAATGAACAATCCTTGGAAGAGAATCGAATTGCCACTTACACGAGTGATGAATCAGACCCATTATTTCCCGGGCAATTGCAGGCATTAACTGCTCCCCTGCAAATGCTGAAAGCTAAAGGCTCTGGTCTCAATGAACATGAAATCAATCAGCTAATGGAGCCAATTGTTTTTGTGGAAGGTACGAATCAGGGAGCTGCTGTAGGCGAAGACAATACGGTTACTGCTTTGGAAAATTCTTGGGAAAGCTTGTTGCCAGGCATTTTCGCCGGTGTGATTTTACTTTCCATCACCTTTACAGGGATGGCTATTTTTCAAAGTGCTTCCCAGGAGAAAAAAGATAAAATTGCTGAAATTATTCTATCTTCTTTAACCCCCTCCGAGCTGATGCAAGGAAAAATTATTGGTTATTTTGTGTTAGGCCTGATTCAAGTTGCTGTCTTTGTCACTATCTTACTGCCTTTTATTATTTGGCAGACAGATATCCCGATCTTAGAATATCTGTTTGTTCCAAGAACCATTTTGTTCGTATTTATCGCGCTGTTGAGTTATCTGATGTTTGCAGCAATTTTCGTAGGGGTGGGGGCAACCATGTCTGATGTTTCCAGTGCCGGTAATCTGCAAGGATTTGTCATGATGCTTCCATTTGTGCCATTCGTCATTGCCGGACCGGTCATCAGCAATCCAGATGGAGTTATCGCTACTGTGAGCACATATATTCCATTTACAGCACCTTCTGTATTGCTCATGCGGCTGAGCCTCTTAGACAGCTGGCCATGGTTAGAGATTGTTATTTCACTTGTCGTCATTGTTCTAAGTATCTTTATATTCATGAAGATTGCCGGAAAGATTTTTAAAGTAGGCATTTTATTATATGGAAAAAACGCAACACCGAAAGAAATTTGGAAATGGATTCGTATATAAATTTGAACCGGGGGTAGAGACAGAGCAACTTGTTTCTACCCTTTTTCTTCGCTCAATCCAAGTATACCGAAGTGGTAAGCAGCTCACGTTCATGCATACATGACCAACAGCGTACATATCCTTTATCATATTGATTTTTCAATTAGAGCAGATGTTAGACAGACGCAAGCCGCTATTTTTATTCCCTCTCACCCGTTTCTTCATGATAGAAGGAGGATGTTTATGAGCATTATTGTTTTTCATGGATCAACACGCAAAAATAGTAACACAGAAATGCTGACCTATGAAGCTGTGCCTAAAAATCAGGGCACGCACATTTATTTACGTGACTATACCATTCATCCAATCATCGACCAAAGACATGACATAAATGGATTCACGCCAGTAAACGACGATCATACAGCATTGATCGATCTGCTTTTAGCGCATGATACGATTGTTTTTGCTACACCTATTTATTGGTATAGTATGTCTGCACGCATGAAGCTGTTTATTGATCGCTGGTCGCAAGTCTTAAGAGATTCGAATTATCCTGATTTCAGAGAACAGTTATCTCAAAAAAAAGTATATGTCATTATTGTTGGCGGTGATAACCCCTTTATTAAAGGGCTCCCGCTTATTCAACAATTTCAATATATATGTGATTTTTATAAAATGCATTTTGCAGGCTATGTTATTGGAAAAGCCAGTAAACCAGGAGATATATTAAATGACAGGAGAGCTTTTAAATCCGCTTCGACATTACTTTCTCCAGAGGATTAATGGTTGCACCATCTTCATAATATGTCAGAAAGAAAATGCATTTAATTTCTAAAATTATTCTAAGTTCAAGAATTATTGCTATTTTCCCAAAATAACTAGTTTATCCTGAAAGAATTAAAAAATGCTAGTCTTTTTTGATTATTTTTTCCGTCCAAGGTTTAAACTCTTCTATATTTAGGCTATTCTATTAATATCCAGTCATGTAATTAATTTTAGTCATCTAGAGGAGGATTTGATGGAGAAGAATACAAAAAAGATTTGTCTATTGGCAGCACTTTTATTTATAATTACTATTCTCTCGCCAAATGTAAGCTTGGCAAATGGTGACAGCTATGAGGTAAGTTCTTCCGTCTTAAACATTCGGAGCGAACCATCTAATAGTGCTTCCCTTGTCGGCCAGTTTACCAAAGGAGATAAAGTGAGTGTTTTTAATGAACAGTATGGTTGGGTTCAGACTTATTATGGCGGAGAACCTGTTTGGGTAGCGAAGCATCATCTTATTCCAACTGGGGATTCGAATCAAGCAGAAGCACCAGCGGCGGAATCAGCTGGAGAGGCTTCCGGGTCAGTGACTGTTTCCGCCGACAGCATCTACGTCCGTTCCGGTCCAAGTACAGAAGACACCATTGTATCTTATGCATATAAAGGGGATTCCTTCGATGTCGTCTCTACTTCCGGAGATTGGCTTAAAATTTCCTTAAGCGATGGAGGAACAGGCTGGATTGCAGCTTGGCTGACTACGGATGGGAATGCCAATGCAGCAGAAACTACAGAGGATTCAGCTCCAACTGTAGAGGCTGCCCAAACACAATCCAGCAGTTCCGGCTCTTTATCCGGATACAATATCGTCATTGATCCTGGTCACGGCGGTAAAGATCCAGGAGCAATCGGATTAAATAACGTCTATGAAAAAGATGTTGTGACCTCAACAGCAAATTATGTTGTCCAACAGCTGGAAGAAGCTGGAGCAAATGTTATCATGACTAGAAGTGGAGATTATTTTGTTTCATTAGAAGAAAGAGTACGAATTAGTAATAGCTATAATACAGATGCTTTTATCAGTTTACATTATGACAGCTTCTCTGCTGTACCAGTGAGCGGTGTGACTACTTATTATAATTCTAATGCAGACGCTGCTTTGGCGGGCTCACTTAACAGCACACTGTCTTCTACCGTTTCCTTGCCGTCAAGAGGCACACAACCGGCAGGATATAAAGTGCTGGCGGAAACAAATGCTCCATCTGTATTGATCGAGCTTGGATACATTACAAACCCGCATGATCTGACGGTCGTACAAACAGCTGACTATCAATCTAGTGTTGCCCGTGCAATTACTAATGGACTTATTAATCACTTAAGTAATTAATATGAAAGAAAAAAAGCTTCGGACCATACACGAAGCTTTTTTTCTTTTTAAACTTAAAAGAACCAGAAATGAGGAGACACTTCATTTCTTTAGAAAGATTATACGACATGTTATACTTTAATCATTCTTTAGGTTAAAAGCGAGGTATGGACATGCATCCGACGATAGAAGAAATAGTGGAAATAACACGTGAAAAATTTCAACTCAACAATTTTTATTTAGAAAGCTATGATTTAGTTCCACACAATGAGAATCAGATTCACTTAAATATGACTTGGCTTCCGAACGAAACCATGAAAAATAATGATGTACTCCCAGCCGGGACAGTAGATATAGCCGTGGATATCGATAACAAAAAATTAAGCCATCTGATCTTTATAGATGAAAAAAATGAACTACCTGCTGATTTATTTCCACAAGTGGATAACATGGAAGACATTATTGATTGGATTGAGGATCAGATACAACTAGAATACGGCAGACAGTTCAAGCTTGTAAGCGAAACAAAAGAAAAAATAATCTTTCACGCAGCAGTGGATAATATCAAGCTCTTTCCTGGGGGAGCGATCTCGATTTCTTTTAATAAAGAAGGGCGATTAGCAGGATTTTTTGCGCATGGGCAATTTGCTGATGAATCACAAATTCAATGGGAGCCTTTTAATTTAGTAGATGAAGTTATACATCCATTGGCAAAACAGCATTGTAAAGTCATTGAAGTGCCTGATGAAGCAACTGAGTCCTGGAAGCCCTATTATGTCATCTCCAGCTTTCTTGTTCCAAATCAACACCCCGATTCTATTATCTATTTCGATGAAGCAGAAAATAATCTTTCTTATCAGTCTCTTGATACTATTATAACCTGGGAGAAGCCTTCTACAGAGAAATTTAAGAAGAAGGAGCTTGATTTACAATTTACGTTTACAGAAAAAGAGGTTTTTGAAAACAGGGTGACATGGGATAATAACAAGCCTATCTCGAATGATGTAGTAGAGCAGGCTGTAGCAGAAATTACGAATATGCTGCAGAGGGAGTTCCCAAATGACAGCGGTCTTTGGCGTTTAACTGCTATAAAACGTGAGAAAGACTATCTAGTCGCAAAATTAGATCCTGCGAAAGCTACACCAAAGGTTCTTTATCCATCCTTGATATTGTGGATTCACGCAGAGACATTAAAGGTTGATAATTATATGGATCAGACAACGTTATTAGAAGCTTTTGATTTCTTTGCAGAGGCTGAAGCAGTGAAAATAGATGCAGAAACGGCCGCTGAGCGTTTATACGAATATATTGAATTAGAGCCTGTGTATGTTTATGATCAGCAAACGAAAATGTATCAGCTACACGGAAAAGTAACGAGCGGTGCTTATGCTGTTGATGCTGTCACTGGGGAGTTATCCACATTAGATGGTTAATCTTGTGCATAAACTGGTAACTCGTCCACATTAATTATGCATTTTATATGTGAATGCTATCTTTATCCACAAAGAATCCTATTATTTCAGATTAACTATGACATGTATATAAGAAAAACTAAGAAGAGCACTTAGTCTTTAAAACCTTAAACGTTCTTGCCAAGGGGATGTCCGCTACGAGAAGTCGCTTTCCACGGGCAACGCCTCAGCCTCCTCGGAAGAAGACCACTTCCTGCTCAGGTCTACCTGTTGCTTTTCCCGTAGGAGTCGACAACATCCGCTCCCATCTTAGAAGAAATATGTTTCTTTTGCTTTCTATACAAAGATATGAAGCTAATTCTAGCGACTCTTTTTGATGGGGCGAGTAATCGCAGTCCCAGAAGAAATACACGGAGACTCCTGTGGGAATGCGCAAAATCGAAAAGGAAGTTCGGTTAAGTTCGCGACGTCCTGTCGCAACACCGAACTGACATACATCCTGTATGCCTCCACAGAAAAAAAGTGCACTTCTTTTTTTCGAGGAGATGAGCTCGGGGCCCACGGAAAGCGGAGTGTATTTCTGGGGTTGCGATTACTCACCCCATGAAAACCGTTGGNACAGAAAAAAAGTGCACTTCTTTTTTTCGAGGAGATGAGCTCGGGGCCCACGGAAAGCGGAGTGTATTTCTGGGGTTGCGATTACTCACCCCATGAAAACCGTTGGAGCGGCTATCTCCAGCATTTTTTATACTTTCTTATTCTTTAAACAAAGAAAAAAAGCGCGAGCTGCGCTTTTTTCTTTTACAAGTCATCAAAACCATTCAAATCACTTGTTTTCGTATATTGACGTGATCTCTGTTCAAAGAAATCTGTTTTAGTTCCATCCACATTATCCACATAGGCACGAATCCATTTCATTGGATTATCCACATGTTCTGGATAAAGTTCTTCTAATCCCATCATGCGCAGCATTTTATTGGCACGGTATTTAACATATCCGTCCAGCTCTTCCATATCAATCCCATCAATGCCTGCAAGAACATAATGTGACCATTCTATTTCCAAATCAACAGACTGACGGAAATGGTCGTAAATCCACTGAATGAATTCTTTATTATTGTATTCTGGATTCTCGGCCAGTGCAGCCCGGAACAGTTCTGTAATAAAACGGCCATGCTCCAGTTCATCACGGTTAATATAGCTGATCATAGTTGATGTTCCCACCATTTTATTCTGTCTGGCCAAATGATAGAAGAAAGCAAATCCAGAATAGAAAAACATTCCTTCTAATAAAGAGGTATATACTAACGTTTTAAGAATGTTTTCCATAGTTGGATTTTCTACAAACGCATTGTATTGCTCTGTCAGCAGTTCATTCCGTTTCATCAACAGTTCATCTGTTCTGCCTAATTGGAAGGATTTATTCTGTTCATTCCAAGAAACAACAGAAGACAATACATAAGAATAGCTTTCATTATGCACTGCTTCCTGCTGGGCAATAACTGCCATAATAGATTGAACAGAAGGATCTGTTGCATAGAGTGAAATTAACAATGCTGTTCTTGTTTGCGGCGCATCCAATGTGGATAACAATCCAATTATCTTCAAATAAGCATCCTGCTCCTCTTTGCTTAGTGAGGCGAATTGCTTTACATCGCTGGACATGTTTATTTCATCTGCCTGCCAGTAGTTTCCGACAAGTCTTTTATACATTTTATGCCAATGTGGATAAGCAATATCATTCCAATTTAGAATTCCACTGGATTTGCCTCCGAAAAGGCCTGTTGATTTATTTGGAAAACGCGGCTCTAATGTTTTAGCCCGTTCAAGCATAACTTTTTGCATTATCTAGCACTCCTTCTAGCCACTGTTCAATCTTACTCTCCTGTGACCCTCGTGGGGACTGTTCAATTTTAAGAACTGGATAGCTGCTCCCGTAAAATTTAGCTAATTTATCAGCAGCCCTGCAAAATAAATCATCTCCGCCAAATTGTGTGTCACCAGTTCCGAAAATAGCCATATTTTCAGGCTTATACCCTACCTCTAAAACAAAATCCTTTACTTCATCTGGTGTAGATCCTCTCTCCCAAGTGAATGTTCCTAAAAAGATAAGATCGTAATATGCAGGGTCGTTAAGGGCATCGATCCCGATACGATGCCACTCAACAGTTATCCCTTCTCTATTGAAATAGTCTCCAATATACGCAGCGACTTCTTCTGTATTACCGCTATAACTCAAATATGCGATGAGTACCCTCAACTCTGACACCACTCACACTCTTCGACATCATTGGAAGTGGAACGGACATAATATGTTGTCTTTAATCCTTCTCTCCATGCCTGTAAGTGTAAGTCCAGTAATACAGATGCGCGAATCGTATTTGGAACATAAAGGTTAAATGATAAGCTCTGGTCAATATGACGCTGACGTTTTGCGTTCTGGCTGACAGAATAACGCTGATCTACAATATACGCAGAACGACGATATACATTATACGTATTATGATCCAATGCCGGAGCTGTTACAGGTATTTTAAAGTCTTTCTTCTCTTCATGATAAAATACCTGGAAGATTGGGTCGATACTTGCTGTAGACCCGGCAATCATTGCTGTTGTAGAGTTAGGTGCAACAGCCATTAAATAGCCATTACGGATTCCATTCTCTTTCACTTCTTCTTTTAATACCGTCCACTCCGGACCGGTATAGCCCTTTTGATCGAAATAAGCTCCTGTACTCCATTTACTGCCTTCGTAAACGGGATAAGATCCTTTTTCCTTACTTAACTCCATACTGCTTTTAATCGTTAAATAAGCAACTTTTTCATAAAGCTCATCAGCATATTGCACCGCCTCTTCTGTCTCCCAGCTGATGCCTTTTAATGCTAAAAGATGATGCCATCCAAATGTTCCGAGTCCAATTGCACGATATTTTTGGTTTGTCAGAGATGCTTGCATGATTGGCAATGTGTTAATGTCAATCACGTTATCCAGCATTCTGACCTGAATTGGGATAAGGCGTTCTAATACATCATTCGGAACAGCTCTGCCAAGATTAATCGAGCTTAAATTACAAACCACATAATCTCCGGCCTGATATTTTCTAACAATGGTATTTTCACTTTCTAAAAACTCTTCCACAAAAGCAGTTGGCGACTGATTTTGTGTGATTTCAGTACATAAGTTAGAGCAATAGATAATACCTTCATGTGAATTTGCATTTTGACGGTTTACTTCATCACGATAGAACATGAATGGTGTTCCAGATTCCAATTGTGAACGCATCAGACGCTTCATAATTTCAATTGCCGGGACTGTTTCTTTTGTTAAGTCTTCGTTGGCTACACACTCTTCATATTTCTGACGCCATGTCCCATTACCTTTTTCTTCATCATAAAAATCCTCTAACGAATAGCCCATTACCTGACGCACTTCATGCGGATCGAATAAATACCAGTCCCCGCGATTTTCAACCTGCTCCATAAAGTAATCAGGTAAACATACACCCGTAAAGATATCATGCGCACGCATGCGGTCATCCCCATTATTAAGCTTTAAATCCAGGAATGATTCAATATCACGATGCCATACATCTAAATAGATTGCGATCGCACCTTTACGAGTACCAAGCTGATCCACACTGACCGCTGTATTATTTAATTGCTTAATCCATGGGACAACCCCGCTGGACATCCCTTTAAATCCTTTAATAGAGCTTCCTCTGGCACGGATCTTGCCCATATAAACACCGATTCCGCCGCCATTTTTAGACAATTTGGCAATATCGGTATTACTATCATAAATTGCCTGCAGGCTGTCATCCACCGTATCGATAAAGCAGCTGGAAAGCTGGCCATGTGTTTTCCCGGCATTGGTCAATGTCGGTGTTGCCACAGTCATATATAAATTACTTAAAGCCCAATATGCTTCTTGAATATATTCCACTCGTTTGTTTTTTGGTTCATCCTGCATTAAGTGCATGGCAATAATTAACCAGCGTTCCTGAGGAAGCTCAAATACACGCTTCTGATGATCTGTTGCTAAATAACGCGTTGCAACTGTATAAATACCTAAATAATTAAATAATAAGTCTCTTTCCGGTACAATCAGGCTGCCAATTTGGTTAATTTCTTCTTTCGTATACTTTTCCAAAAAGGATGGTGTATAGATTCCTTCATCTGTCAGTGCTTTAATTAAATAATAAAAAGAGCCATATTTTTCACTTTCGTCGTAGCCGCGATTTGCCGCAGCTTCTTTATATAAATTCTCCACGTAAACCCGTGCAGCTGCATACGTCCAATCTGGATTTGCCTCATCTATATTTTCCAGAGCTGTCTGAATAATAGTGTCATTCACCTTTTTGCTGGAAATAACACCCTGTGTCTGCTTCTCTGCTTTTTGAAACCAAGCATCAGCATCTACTTTCAAGCCTTTGGATGCATTATTAATTTTCTCTTGAATAGATGTCGGATTAATAATAATGGTCATTTTTAAGCCTCCTGTAATAAATATATCTATAACTTCATAAGATCAATCATTTATAAATAGTTAATATAAATACCTGTATTCACATGGTTTTATTGCTCATTTCCCAAAAATAATAAGCGTCCTGCAAGGCAAACCGGCTGAATTATATTAAAATCTACTCTCCATACTATATGTAGTAGATTACTCCATTTCATATACAATCAGTTGGTGGAACACACCAGATTCATACTGGGTTTCACCATTTCAGCGATTATGATATTACCTCGGTAAGACACCATATGTAGTATTACAAGTTTTCACTTTCGCCCATATCTTGTATTAAACACTATCATAGATTATTCAACTACGCAAGATTTTAAATTCAAGATAGTCTGTTTTAACTATATCCAGGCCGAATGAAAAAATGGGGTTATTTTCACACATTTAACTTTATCGTACGTGTCCAAAATTGCATCAACAAGACTTTCACGTGCTGTGGGGACTTCAGTGTTGCTCACACGACGTAGATGTTTTTAATAAAGATTCATTCACTGCTTAGTATTTCGGCACTTTTTAAACATCTTACTTATTGTTGTTGAAATAAAGATTGCATCTTCCAATACCTGCTCCAAAATGCAATATGCTGACTGCAGCGATTAATACTATGGAACAAACTTGCATAGAAGGAAGATTCCATCATTCAGGTTAACTATATTTTAAGAAAGAAAAATTTCATTCTGTTTTTTTCAACTCAAGTTCTCATTATAGCTTAATTTAATAGAAATAAAAGTATTTAGAAACGATTTTTAATAGCTTTTTTTATCCACAATTATCCTTGTGGATATTGCGTGGATAATTAAAAAGTTATTCAATACATTTCCACAGAATTATCCCCAAATACATTAATACAAACTCCCATAATTTCATCATAAAAGAAAAGCAGCTCCAATGAAACGCTTGGAGCTGCTTTTCTTTTATTATTTATTCATACTTGAGAAGAAATCACCTAGTGGATCAAGCTCTTCCTCGTCTTCATCATCTTCGGCGGAACCATGAATGTTCAGTTCATCTGCATTTAAATCATCCATATTCCAATTATCTTGAGAGGCTTCCTGCTCTTGCTTTAAGGCATAGCTGTTCGGTTCTTCCATGTCTTTGAATATATTAGCTGTACTGTTATTCATGGAAGTTAAAAGTGCGGTTGCACGCATTGGATCAGTTAATAATTGATATAAAATCGTTCCAATCAGGGCTTCAGAGTGCTCATGCTTCAACCAGCTCTTTTGTTCCTTTGTAAGTGGCCTGGGCAAAGGGATTGTAACAGTTTCCCTTTCTTTCACACTCATATCATTGACACCTTTTAACACGAAACTTGCAATTTTACTTGAAAAGTTCCTCCGTTCGGTATCCTTCAATTGCTGCAGCTGTCTCATTAAGTATTCAGGAGTATCTGAAGGAATTCGAAATGTAATTGTTTGTCCTCTTTCGATATTCTTTCCCATAGGATCACCTTACTTTGCTTTCGTAGTCTTCTCTTCCTTCTTCTCAGCCTTTTCATTCTTCTGTACAAAATCAGTAATCAATTTATAATATGCATTGGCCATCATCCAGATGCTTTCACTCTCATCCTCAAAGAATTCAATATTGTAGCCGTCTAATTTATTGTTTAGAGCTTTGATATAATCCTTCAGAACTGCAGAACCCCCGCCGACAAAATAGCAAATTTCTGTCTGTGAATTTCTGCTCCACACATTTCGCAAGTAGCGGTATTCTTTCTTGGCGAGCTCTAATAGAATATGATCTGTTATATCATGGACATTGGTACGGCTTCCTTTTACCATAATGTGATTACGGTCATTTTTTCTTGTGATAATATCCACGACATCTCTTCTGCTGTCCAGCTCTACGCCATGCTTTGATCTTATTTCCTCACGAATTTGTTCCAATGATTCGGAAACACCGATATTAAATCCCTGTGCCTTATCGTCATCCACATTTCTATTGCGGATAACAGCAATATCTGTGGATAATCCGCCAATATCCTGAATTAAAATTTGTTTGTCAATTAATTCCTTGTTGATAACTTTTAAGTCATTATCCATAATTAAATTGACGTAAGCGGCAAATCCTTCCGGGTATATTTTTACCTCATCAAATTTTATATTTACTTTCTTACCCTGGTGTTTTGGTGTAACTAAAAATTCTACCTGATGTACAGATCCTAATAACCTGGAACGATAGCCTACATCTTTTCCTTCTTTTACTTCTCTGAGCGGTAATCCGGTTCCTAATGTATAAAGCGCATCATAAACGCCGTTCTTCTCTTTGAATGCGTCACTCGATACAGTATCTAATGCTAAAGCAGCGAATAACATCACTAATGTCTGGTCCTCTTCTGATTTACTGCTTCCCGGATCCAGTTCCTGGGAGTTTGTTGTTTTTGTGGCCAGATTTCCTACTCTATATATAATGTTATTTTCAGATAGGGCAGGGGAGTGGATACGGATATGGATATTATCCAGCACTTCCTTGGTATCTAACTCCTCAATTCCAATTACAGGTCTATCCTCTAAATCCGGTGCTACTACATTAGGTATGTAGTATTCATTTTCTAATTTACCAAAATTACCTTTTAAGGCATCATTTCCAACATCAATTGCTGCAATTCTCGACTTTGTCATTTTCATACTCCTTTCGAAATCAAGATCTTATCATGTGTCACCTAAAAGTACAGGACACGAATATGAACATTCTATCAAACTATCTCTAACAGAATGCATATATTATAAAAAAATCTATGTTTCTAGAATAAACGTATTTACTTATTTTCTCAAGTCTTTCAACAAAATGTTTACATGTTTGTTTTTTTGTATACTTTAAAAAACACTAATTTAACAGTGTTTATACGTATTTGTACACAAGAAAACAATTATGTGTTTATTGTAAACATAATTGTTTTCTTGTGTACATAACAGGTATTTTCTTTTTCCGACATATTATTACAACTCCCTATTTCACCCAAAAAAGACACAGAATGATGAAATATACCTTTATATTTCTGGAAACTACATTTATACATAATTTGTATAGAATAAATATTTGTTAAATACCACAGCTTCCTTTAGACTATGATTGAAATATATATCTTACTAACTTATAATTTGTTAATTTTTGGTTTCAATACCTATGCCAGATCCATAAAACTTCTGTACTTATAAAGTTAAAATGTATATACTTTCTGCTAAAAGGCTGTGACTGCTAAACTAAAATAGACAGTTCAGCTATATTTTACTTGCCAGACATTAGGTCTAATGAATCAGGTTCTTCTCACTCAAACTTATAGAAGATGGCAAGCTCTAGTTATTGTTTCTCAAAATGGGGAGGTTCTTATTTATGGTCCGGGTATACCTGCGTTTAGTTATCCTATTAATTTTTACCGCAGCTGCTGTGTTAGCAATTAAATATGGGACATTACTTGTTGATGTAAACACTTATATCATGATTTTTTCACTATACTTACTCTTTTCTATCCTGTTTATACACTTACGAACACTTGTCAGAACGGGAACAATGAATATTGATTATAGTATTTCTTATAGTTTCTCCTTTGTTTTACTGACAGGACCATTGGGTTTATTTCTTATTGAAATAGTCAGTCGATTTTATGTTTTCTTCCATCGGAAAATGACTGGGACGGCAGACGAAGACGAGCTATTACATACTTTTTATAACATTGGCAGCCCTACCCTCTACAATTCTATCGGATTCTTTTGTTTTCAATTTATATATCCTATGATTGCAGAGCTGCCTTTCGCTCTCTGGTTACTCATTTTCTTCCTGATTATTTTTATGGATGCTATTTCATCCTGCTTTTTGCTATTCATCATGCTCATCACTAAAAATATAAATTCAAAGCAGGAAGCCATTGAATTTATAACTGGAAGAAGTATTCTTGATCTACTAAAAACAGCTTTAACAAACGGCTTACTTTTCATTTTTATCTCTATGGGTCAATGGGAAGCAGTTATCGCTATCTTTCTATTGAGCTATATCGTTGGACGTGCAGGTTTATTTCACACAAGGCTCTTATTGCAAAAGCAAGAGAGTGAACGCTTTAAAAAAATGGCCTATACAGATTTTTTAACAAATATTAATAATAGGACCTATATGAATAAGGTAATGCAGGAGTTAAATCAGAATAGGGAAGATATTGCATTAATCATTGGCGATATTGATTCTTTTAAATCGATCAATGATACATTTAATCATGTTATCGGTGATCATGTGATTAAACAATTTGCCCAGCTCCTGCAGGAAAATATAGATTCAAGTGATTACGTATTCCGCACTGGCGGAGAGGAATTTACTATGATTCTGAGAAACAAAGCCTATGAAGAATGTCAACATTTTATGGATAACTTAAGAGATACTATCCTGGATAATCCTGTCCAAACGGAATTTCGTTCTAAAGCAGTTAGTATCCCCTACACCGTTTCATTTGGAATGTACTATATTCATCACAATAATCAAATAGACCTTAAAGGTGCTTATTTAAAAGCTGATGAATTGCTGCTGCAGGCGAAACATGACGGAAAGAATAAAATCATCTCATTCAATAGCAGTCTGGATAACCAGTAAAGCATCGCTATTTATATACGGTGCATACTAAAAAACTACGAATTCATTAAAATCATCTATGAATTCGTAGTTTTCTTTTTATATTCCACTATCAAAATGAAGCTTTAGAATTCCATCCTATGTCAGCTGCTTCGACAAATCTTTCATATACCAACGGTCCATCGCAGTATGTCCGCTTCCTTCCAATGGTTTATCCAATAAACGGAAGCCATATTCTTCATATAAGTACGCTGCTGCTTCCAATTCATGTCTTGTTTCTAAATAGCACTGCTTAAAATGCATAGAAGCATAGTCCAGAGCTGTTTTCATCAATTCCCTGGATAAACCCTTTCCTTGTGCTTTTTGCGCTAAATAGAGCTTCTGCAGCTCACAAATTGAGTGCTTTTCGTCATACACTCCTATACCGATTCCACCAACTACTTCTCCATTCATCTCGATAACCCAATATTTATCCTTTGGCCGCCCGTTATAGTATGTACTAAGCTGTGCGAGCTGGGGATCTGTATAGGCTGTTCCCTCATGATTTAAATGATGCTTTTCTAATGAACGCTTAATGATGGCTTCTATTACCTTATCATCCTTTGCTTCCATTTCTCTGATGACGACAGATTTATGCAACAAAAACCCCTCCCTTATCTAAAGAAAGAAGCTAACTCATTCCTGAGCAAGCCCCTTTTATCGCTTAAATTAAACTGCTTTTTCCTTTTTGATTTGCTTACTGCGCAGTTGACCGCAGGCTGCATCGATATCTGCACCGTTTTCCCAGCGGACACCACATTGAATACCTTCTGCTTTTAAGGTTTCATAGAAGGCTTGAATGTTTTCTGAGCTGCTGCGGCGGTAGGCAATATGCTCATCTACCGTATTATAAGGAATCAGGTTCACATAAGCTAAATGACGGTGATTACTGATTAATTTAGCCAGTTCACGCGCTTCCTTCTTATGATCATTGACATCATGAAGCATGATGTATTCGTACGTAATACGGCGATTCTTTTTCTCTAAATAATAATCTACAGCCTTCATCAGTTTTTCAATTGGGAAGGCACGATTAATCTTCATAATTTGTGTGCGTAATTCATTATTCGGCGCATGTAAAGAAATAGCAAGATTCACCTGGATTGGTTCATCAGCAAATTCATACATTTTATGTGCTAATCCACTTGTTGAAACCGTAATATGACGTGCGCCAATATTTAGTCCGCCATCATCATTAACGATGTATAAGAAATCCATTAAGTTCTTATAGTTATCTAAAGGCTCACCGATCCCCATAACAACAATATGGCTGACGCGATCCTCTTCCCCGCGCTCGTCCAAATGCTTTTGTACGTTCATAATCTGCTCAACGATTTCACCACTGTTTAAATCACGACTTTTACGCAATAGTCCACTCGCACAAAAAGAACAGCCGATGTTACATCCCACTTGTGTCGTAACACAGACGGACAGCCCGTAATTAAAGCGCATAAGAACTGTTTCAATCACATTACCATCCGCCAGCTTGAATAAAAATTTAATTGTGCCATCTTTTGATTCCTGGCGAATCTCTTCACCCATTGTATGCAGGACAAAGTTTTCCTTCAACAGATTGATGGTTGACTGATTGACATTATTCATATCTTCAAAGCGGTCAATTCGCTTTTTATATAACCAATTCCACACTTGATCAGCGCGAAATCGTTTTTCACCATGTTCCATTAACCACAACTTCAATTGTTCATATGTTAATCCGTAGATAGATGAATGACTCATCAATATACCCTCATTTCCATGTTTTCTACTTTCCCTATATTACTTGATTCAGGCAAGGTTAGCAAATAGTTTTCACATAGTTTTTTTAGCTATTCACCTAAATAGCTGGTTAACCTTCTTTTTTAGATCACAAGGTCAAACATTGGACGCTATCGTAAGAAACCTTTATCATTTTCATTAAGTGAAGGAGGGATTGAATGGTTACACAATCATATAAAACATTTCAAAATATACCTTTATCTGTTCTCGATCTCGCACCAATCATTGAAGGCGGAGATGCCAGACAGGCATTTCAGGAAAGTGTCCGCTTGGCACAGCATGTTGAGAAACTGGGATTTCACCGTTATTGGTTTGCAGAACACCATAATATGAAAGGAATCTCAAGCTCAGCCACTTCTTTATTAATCGGACATATTGCCGGGCATACCAATTCGATCCGTGTAGGTTCAGGCGGAATTATGCTGCCCAACCATGCCAGCCTGGTTATCGCAGAACAATTCGGTACACTGGAGTCTCTATATCCCAATCGGATCGATTTAGGATTAGGCCGTGCACCAGGGAGCGATCAGGCAACTGCTTTTGCTCTGCGTCGCACACTGCACGCCGGCCCGGAGGAATTTCCAATGCAGGTCAATGAATTACAGGACTACTTTTCAACTAACCCTGTATCCCGTGTGAAAGCTGTGCCTGGTCAAGGACTCGATATCCCGATTTGGCTGCTTGGCTCCAGCGACTTCAGTACACGATTAGCAGCTGAAAAAGGCTTGCCATTTTCATTTGCCAGTCATTTTGCACCTGCATATACAGTGCCGGCACTGAAACTCTACCGTGACCGCTTCCAGCCATCTGAGGCACTCGATAAACCATATGCGATGGTTGCAGTCAACGTTATTGCCGCAGATACGGATGAAGAAGCGACTCGACTGGCCACCTCTCATCAGATGCAATTTTTAAATCTGCGTAAAGGTAAAGAGTCCAAGCTGCAGCCGCCTGTGGACAGCATGGATGCTATCTGGTCACCAGCAGAAAAAGCTGCTGTTCAAGAGTCTTTAGATCCAAAAACAACGATTATCGGCACTAAAGAAACGGTCCGTAAAGGTTTAGAAGCATTCCGTAAAGAAACAGATGCGGATGAGATTATTATCACCTCACAAATATATGATATCAAAGCAAGATTACGCTCCTACTCTATTGTAGGTGAATTAATGAGTGAATAGATAAGTGAACAGAGTCTCCTTAAGAAATAGAATAATCTCTTAAGGAGTCTCTATATATTTCAAATCCCCTCATCCATGCGAATGCTTTTATATATCCTTAAGAAAATCTTCATGGTAAAACTCCAGGCGGATCCCCTTCTTTGGTCTTGCAGGAATTTCCGTAACCGGACAGCTCAGTTCCTGTTTTGGCACAATCCAATCCGTCCGTAAAAGATAAGATAAACTCACCTTTATTAATTGCAGCATCACAGAGTCAGACGCTATTGCTTTCTTGGACTGATATATACTATCCAAAAATCGATCAGGCTGAAATAATGCGGGCTGAGTCCACTTTTCAGAATGATGGTTCGTTCCATGTATATCAAACAAAACAAGCTGATTCTTGTCAAAGAGCATATCCTTCCAAAAAAATTGCTGTTGTGTCTTTGCAATGGAAAAAGGTATTATAGAATAATAACGAATAACCTCAAGAATAAAGCAATGGACATATGTCTGGTCAGCTTGCAGCCGTTCTTTTAACTCTGGATTCTCCAGCAGTGCTAACTGGCTGAAGACGACCCATCTGCCCGATGCCACAAAAGTCCGGATGAGTAATAATAACTCCTGAACTACTGTTTTAATCGGTAAAATTTGGCCAGATTTATCCTCATGCCAAGACAGCTTATAGAGTATTTTCTCTTCATCAACCTGCACTCTCCCTGCTCTCAATTGGCGAATTAGAAATACAAGCCACTTCTCGATTCGATTTCTCGCCTGGTTCCTTTTCCAGCGATTGAATCCATACTTTGAAAATAATTGAACAAATTCATGAATATCCGTTGTACGCTGCTTCAGATTACTCGCACGAATCGGTATTCCCAACCAGTTACAGACCACAATAACCCATATCTCTTCTATTTCAGCCACAAAATGAATGGAAGGATTTGTTTTCCACGCCTCTATCCTTTCTTCCCACCGCTGCCTGATAATCAACTCTAATTCTTCTCTTTTTTCAGCGTTGAAGGTCTGTGCAAACCACTCTTTCCTGTGAAAATAATCTATATCAGCCAGATAAGATACACCATTTTCCTTCGCCAGTAAACTGGTAGACAGTTCAGGAATATACTTTTCAGTTTGAAACATTGCTGTATCCTTTACTAAATCTAATGCTTCATCCCCTCGTAACATCACCAGCTTTCGTCCGAATATACGGGATCTGACAATATCTTCATGGTATTCATCCATTCGCTTCGAAAAATAAAAATAACCCTCTCTTAAAAAATCTATTGTATGATCTATTCCTTTATCTTGTACAATTGGTTTTACCATTTTCT
Organism: Oceanobacillus sp. CFH 90083; assembly: GCF_009389585.1. Taxonomy (GTDB): domain Bacteria; phylum Bacillota; class Bacilli; order Bacillales; family Amphibacillaceae; genus Oceanobacillus. The sequence continues at coordinate 220,971 of NZ_VIYG01000007.1, forward strand.
AACCCCCTATGTACTTCTCTATCATACCCTTCAAGACATACTTAAAAACCTATCTAACCCTATTATATGCTAAAACAAAGAGCACTCTCATTTAAGAATGCTCTTTGTCTGATACTTTCTCATCTTCTATAATGACTTCACCAGATTCACTGCGCTCTTTTTTCGCTTCTTCTCTGACTTTGTCCATTACATCTTTTAGTTCATCCTCCACCGTTGTATCTGCCATTTTCACATTTGCACGGTAAGCAGCACGTATAATCACATGTCCTGCAACCGGAGCAGTCAGGAATACAAAAGCAATTCCGAGCAGCAGCCTGACACTGTAGAAACCCTGATTAGCAGCGAAATAAATAAATGCTCCCATAAGGGTTAATAAAACAGCAAGGGTAGAACTCTTCGTACCTGCGTGAGATCGCGTAAAAACATCCGGCAGACGAATGATTCCTATCGCACTGATGAACGCCATCATTGCTCCGCCAAGCATAAATAAAGCAGCAATAAACTCAATCGTCGCGTCGATACTCAAGAATAGTCCCCCTCTCAATATATTTCGAGAAGGCAATCGTACTAATAAAAGCCAAAATAGCCAAAATCAAGATAACCTCTAAAAATGCCGTTGTTGTCAACATAACAGATACAATAGCTATAGAAGAAACAAGCATTACACCAACCATATCTAATGCAACAATGCGATCAGGCAGACTTGGACCAATAATAATCCGAAAAACACTGATACAAATTGATATACCATATAATACTAAAGCGGCTGTCAGCATTCCCTGAATCATTAGCGCGTCACCTCCATAATCGCTCTTTCAAAAGTATCAATTGACTTTAACAGGACATCTTTTGACTCTTCCACATCCATCGCATGAATGTAAAAAGCATCTCCGTCATCTGTCACTTCAATAACAACAGAACCTGGAGTCAATGTTAATAAAATTGCTAATGCTGTAATTTCCCAATCTCCCTGCAGCACTGTTTCGTATTTAAACAGTCCCGGCTTAATACTAAGCTTTGGTTTTAAAATTTGCCCCAGAACGAGCTTTGAAGATAAAATAAGCTCTCTTGTAAAAATAAAGATAAGCTTTATTAACGCAAAAAAGCGTGATAAATAAAAACGTTCTCCAAAAAATCGATGCATTAAAAATACGATACCGATACCAACAAGATAACCTGCTACAAATGTTGTAAATCGAAGTTCTGATTCATCGCTAATCAGCGTCCATAATACAGCAATAAAAACATTTAATAAAAACTGCGCCGGCATTCTGCGTTCACCACCTTGTTATTAGATAAGCAAGTTTTAAAAAGTTTCATGAATTCAAGCTTATTCAGGAATAGCCGTGTCCAGTGCCAAACTTTAGAAATTTATGCTTACTTTTGTTTCTTAGAAAAATCGCCTCAAGCAAGATACTTATATTATTGGATTATACAAGCCGAAAATATGATATCGATGAAACAGCAGATTAATTATCTCCAAATACTGCATCAATATAAATTTGCGGATTTAATAGTGTTTCTGCTGCATCCTGAATATAAACAGACATAGGCTCCGCACCTAACCCTAATGCAATTGTTCCTAAAGCCAAAATACAAGTCGAAACGATCCAGCCTTTCTTCGCTGGTATTTCTTCATCCTTACTGATAATCGTTTCTCCCCAGAAGCTTGTAAGGAAAATACGCATGAGAGAGTAAAGAACAAAGATACTGGAAATAAATGCAAGAGCTAATAAAACATAAGATCCAGATCCTACAGCCCCTTCACCGATAAGCACCTTGCCGATAAAACCGCTTAGCGGCGGTATCCCTGCTAAAGACAATGTTGTTAAGAAAAAGAGCCAGCCAAGCAGCGGGTGGTTTTTAATAAGTCCGCTTATTTCATCCATTTTCGTTTGCCCAGTCACAGCAATCATTGTACCCGCAAGTAAAAAGAGTAATGCTTTTATAATAATATCGTGAATCAAATAGTAAATGGACCCTTCTATAGCAGCTGGTGTCGCAACAGCCAAACCGACCAGAATAAAACCGACTGCAATCACTACGTTATAAGCAGCGACCATTCTCAAATCCTTATAAGCAACTGCTCCGATACTTCCGCCAATTAAAGTCAAGCCCGCCAAGATTCCAATAATCGTATGCGTGATTTGTTGTTCATGATAGAACATTAACGTAAATACGCGGAACATCGCATAAATTCCGACCTTTGTCAGCAACGCTCCAAACATAGCTGCAACCGGGGTAACCGGAACAGAATAAGAGCCCGGCAGCCAGAAATATAAAAACAGACCTGCTTTTAAGGCAAATACAGTTAGAAATACCACACTGATAACGGTCAATGTCGGTGTCTGGCCACTTTCTGCAATACGATCTGCTATATGTGCCATATTTAAAGTACCGACTGTTCCATATAAATAAGCGATAGCTACAAGAAAAATCCAGGAAGAAACAACATTAACAATCACATACTTTATGGACTCACGAAGCTGCCCCTTCTTTCCGCCAAAGGTAATTAACACATAAGATGAAAGAAGCATAATTTCAAAACAGACAAACAGGTTAAAAATATCCCCGGTCAGAAAGGAACCATTTACTCCTGCTATAAGTAACAGTACGAAGGAATAGTAAAAGTTCTTTTCAAAAGATGGTTCCACAGAAGAAAAGGAATAGATTAAACATGCGGCAGCAACGATACTGGAAGCCAGCACAAGCAGCATCGAAAAACTATCTGCAACAAACAGGATTCCAAACGGAGGCTCCCAACCGCCAAAATCAAGACGTATCACACCATTTTGCTGAATCAAGTGCAGCAGGTAGACACTGATACCAATATTTGCAACGAACACCAGTAATGAAAGTGACCGCTGCACTTTCACATAAGGCCTTAAAAATAAAAGGATGATCCCCATTAAGACCGGGAGTGCCATTGGCATAACAATTAAATTATTCATCTGGATCCCCCCGTAACTCATCTAATTTATCTGTCCCGACTTCTTGATACGTTCGATAAGCAAGAACGAGGGAAACTGCAGTTACTGCAAAACCGATAACGATAGAAGTTAAAATCAACGCCTGCGGAAGTGGATCTACCGGATCTCCTTCACCAACAATCGGTACAGACCCCGTCTTTAATCCGGAAACTACCATAATGATAAGATGCGCAGCGTGAGTTAAAATTGCAGTACCAATAATAACCCGAATTAAGTTTTTTGACAGTAAAAGGTACGTTGCTACGGTTACTAATACACCTGCCAGGATGGTTACTAACGTTTCCATAATTACTCATCCTCACTAATACTTAATAAGATTGTTACAACAACACCGACAACGACTAAGGCAACGCCCGCTTCAAAGATCGTCACAGTTGTCAGTTCTATTTCTCCAAAAAAGGGTAGATTAAAGTAATCAAAGGCTTGTGTTAAAAAGTTTTCTCCAAATACTAATGCTCCAAACCCTGTACCTACTGATAAAAATGCTCCAAAAGCAGCCACTAATTTAAAATCAATAGGTATCCCCTTTTGTATGGTTTCAATATCAAATACAATAAACAATAATACCAGAGCAGATGCAAGTACCAGGCCGCCGCTGAATCCACCGCCCGGACTATTATGACCTGCAAAGAATAAATATACCGCCAGGGTCAGAATGATAAAGAAAACAAGCTTAGCTACTGTACGAAGAATGACATTATTTATCTTCAACCTGATCACTCTCCTTCTTCGCTTTCACCCGAATCATCGTGTAGACACCAATACCCGCAATTAACAGAACAACAACCTCCAGCATCGTATCAAATGCCCGGAAATCACCTAAGATAGCGTTAACCATATTTTTTCCTCCAGCAAGTTCATAGGAATTTTCAAAGAAAGTGGATATGGTATCAAATACTTTATTCCCCTGAACTCCTAATGCTACAGCAGTAAACACGACACCTACACCAATCGCGATAAGCAGGTTAACACTTTTCTGTTTCTTCGGTGCATCTTCTTTTTCCATCTCAGGCAGGAAATAATAAGCAACAAGGAATAAGACCGTTGTTACTGCTTCAATAATTGTTTGTGTTAACGCCAAATCCGGCGCACGGAACAGAACAAACAGAATCACAATACCAAAGCCCAAAATACTATTTAATACAATTGCTGTCAGCCTTGATTTTGCAAATAAAATCGTTATCGCAGCTACTGCCATAGCCAGTACAACAAACCATTCAAATCCGGAAACAGGTGCATTCTCCGGCAATGTAAATCGATACGCTCCTGTAAGAATAAAAGTCCCGCCGATTACTAAAATAAAGAAAGCAAAAATGTACACCATATAATCACGTAAATAACGTGTCATATATTTATTTGTAACAACGGTTGATTTATCTTCAATCTGATCCAATACAAAGCCATAAAATACATTAATAGATCGTTTCTCGGGAAACAGATTATATACACCTGACCAGTATTTTCTTGTAAAGTACAAGAAGACCCCAAACAGAACAACACCGATGGTCATAAATAATTCAGGCTCAAAACCATGCCAGGCATGAATGTACGTCCCAAAATCTGCGCCTCCCGCAGCGAATGTAGGAAAAATTCCGCTCATAGCAGGCGTAATCAAATGATTTCCAACTACATTCGGCATAAAGAAAAATGCAATAACAAGTAAGCCTAATACAATCGGGGAAACAAGCATGCCCGGTTTTGGTTCATGTGCCGGATGCTCTAATTTCTCCTCTTTATACGGTCCAAGGAATGTTTTCACAACAAATATTGTTGAATAAACAAATGTAAAGACACTTGCTACCCAAGCAATAATCGGAATGATAATTCCCCATGTTCCCAGACCAAAGAAACTTGCTTCTGTAATCTCTAAAGTGGATACAAAAAACATTTCTTTACTTAAGAAACCATTAAATGGCGGTAGTCCGGCCATAGACATACTGCCAATTGTGCCAATCGTAAACGTAATCGGCATCAGGGTAATTAATCCACCCAGCCGGCGAATATCCCGTGTCCCTACACTGTGATCCACCACACCAACAACCATAAACAAAGCGCCTTTAAACGTCGAATGATTCACTAAATGGAATAATGCTGCAAAGGTTGCCCCTGTATATACCATTGATTCATTGGAATATCCCAGGTGAAGCGCAGCAGATCCCATCCCAAACATACTCATAATCATTCCAAGCTGACTAATCGTAGAATAAGCCAGCAATGCTTTTAAATCCGTTTGACGGACAGCATTAAAGGAGCCCCAGAAGAGCGTAAATATCCCAACACCTGTGACAGCCCAGAACCAGACCGCTTCACCGCCAAAAACAGGTGTAAAGCGGGCAACCAGGTAAATACCCGCTTTTACCATGGTTGCTGAGTGCAGATAAGCACTGACCGGCGTTGGTGCTTCCATTGCATCCGGAAGCCAGATATGAAACGGAAATTGTGCTGATTTCGTAAAAGCCCCAAGCAGGACAAGCAGCATTGCCGGTATAAATAATGCGTGCTCACTAATCGCACTTACATTAGCAATTACTTCACGAATGCTCCATGTGTTTGCCATCGTACCAACCATGATAAAACCAACCAGCATCGAGATACCACCGGAAACGGTAATAATCAATGACTTCTTTGCCCCTTCTCTGGAGCGTTTTCTTTGATACCAAAACGCGATTAACAAGAAGGAAGAAATACTTGTCAATTCCCAAAAAACATACAAAACAAGCATGTTGTCGGACATCACAACACCTAACATTGCTCCCATAAAAAGCATCAGGTATGTATAGAACGTACCTATTGGCTCTTTGGATGAAAGGTAGTAGATAGAATAAAGAATGACAAGTGCCCCAACCCCGGAAATTAATAATGCAAATGTCAAACTGAGTCCATCCAAATAAGCTGTTATATCGATTCCATAGCTGGGAATCCAATTCATTGTCTGTACAATAGCTTCACCGCTGGAAATCGTTGGAATAAGTGAAGCAAGATAAATAAATAAACCAGTCGGCACCAGGATGACAAACCAGCCAACATGGATGTTTTTCAAATACTTATATAAGAAGGGTATAAGTGCAGCAGCTAAAAATGGGATAAAAATAGCAAGTACTAAAGTCGACAAACGAGAACCTCCTATCATTTCATTAATTTTCTTTTTTGGTGATTATGCTAAAAAATTCGCACATATTCTATTTCAGGTAAGTATGTTATTTACTAACTACCCCTTATGATGAATAAAAAAACGCAGATATAATTTGTAAATTTACAGCAAATACAATGGTTATTTTGTCCGTAAAATGCTAATCTAATTAATAGAGAACATACTATTATTAAGAAACTTTGGTAAAAATCACTTATCTACGCTTTTTCGTCGTAACATCCATATGTACGAAAAACGCCTTCAGTATATTATTACTGTACCGAATCAAAGACGGTAACATGGTGGAACCAATACAATTAAAAAGGGATAAACTTATTTTGATAAATCGTAGCTTCATTTAGCGAGGTACTTTTCTCCACTAAATCCAGCCTTAGGCAATCAGGAAATACAGTGACCGTTTTTCCTCAGCGTATCTATAAGCCTTTCTTTACCCAAATAGGGGAATTTACGGACACTCATGCTGTGATAAAGTGAAACTACATCCTGCAGGCCTAAACCAATCGGGCCGTTACTGGCTGTTTATATCTCCCACTTAGAAATTTCGATTTCCCACTATTCTTGAAGCAGGAGTCTTACAGCCAGTTACACTGCGGTAAATCGTGGTAAAATGATAAGCCTTTCCTGTAGTAAAAAATAAAGGCGTAATGAGGTGTTAAAATGGTTATTCAAAGAGTCTGAAAAACAACACAGCGCTACATCATCTTTCATCTGGGTATCTTAAAAAATCTTATTGGAACACACACACTAAAGCATGAAGTCTACATAATCACACATAGATATTATACAAGAATTTATCTTCGTTTGCATGTATGACGTTGCGATACCCTGATAAAATTTTATTTTGAAGTATTCTCATGCCTTTTTAGCAAATAAAAATATAATCCCTATATTTACTTGCAACTTTTCACAAATACTAGTATAAAGGTCTTTACAGATTCATTTTTTAGTACATTCATAATGATATTAAATATTTTTCATTTAGCACTATACGAATCTATAAATACATGTTAAAATGATACGGTTTAAAGGATATGACTATCTAAAAAACTGTTGCAGGAAGGTTTATCCTCCCTGCTTCTAGGTTAGATTAAGAATAAAAACAATTCGGTTTCTACTCGGATAAATTATAGATACTTCAAAAGTGGAATAAAAAGTAAATGATTATAAAAGAAAGGTGCGGTAGATACGATGAAAAAAATCAGAGGTCGCATGGACGAAAGTATTTTAGTATGTGTTTATTATGGCCCTAACGGTGAACGCCTTATCCGTCGTGGTCATAAATTAGCACAAATCATGGATTGCCCATTATATGTTTTAACAGTTGATGCCCTTCCTTATGATGAATTTGATGCAGATAAATCAGGTTTTGTCGAACATTGGAAGGAGCTATGTGAAGAATTAGATGTAGAGGAATTTATTATTCGTGATAATGAGAAACGCTCTGTAAAAGCTATTAAAGAAGTAGCACATACGCATAATATTACACAAATCATTATCGGACAAAGTGCACAAAATCGCTGGGAAGAGATTACAAAAGGCTCTTTTGTCAACGTACTTCTGCGCGAGATTTCATTTATCGATCTTCACATTGTTTCCGTTGATCGAACATTGAAAAGTGCAGATGATACGATTTATGAAAAAGGAGTACGTGCATTTATTCAAGAAGACAGCGAAGTACCTGGACAATATCGTTTGAAATTCACCCGATCCAAGCATAATCTGTACGAGGGAATTTTCTACAAAGAAATTGGTACAGATTTTAATAATGGGGTATTCAAATTTATTAACAGCAAAGGAAAGACTTCCCAAGTGCATATTACAGAAAATGTTTGTACAGGTGAATTAAAAGAACCGCCAAATATTAATAAGTCCCTTCATTAAAAAATAGACTCCCTGCGACGGTGCCCCTTCGAAAAACCGCAAGAAAATCGGCTTTTCGAGGGTAACACTGACAATGGAGTCTTTTTTTCATTAAAAAGGATAAGCGCAATGATTTCCAGCGGGACGAGTAATCGCAAAAGCTCTTTGGTGGGACGAGTAATCGCAGTCCCAGTCCTAATGAAGTTAATCAATCCGCCCCTTTCAGACTTGACTTGTACGTTTTCTTATTTATTTCCAGCCCCGATACATTTCCGGCACCCTGGTTGTAAATACAGGAACGTCCTTGCGTATGCGTGCTACGTTTGAAGTGGTTATTGTCTCAACAAGTGTTTCTTCCTGCTTTTCTGATCCTTCTTTGACAATTGTTCCCCATGGATCAACAACTAACGATGTACCGCAAAATTCCACCCCATCATAAGCTCCTACCCGATTACTGGATATCACGTAGCATTGATTTTCAATCGCTCTCGCCAATTGAAGTGCCTTCCAATGATCCTTACGTGCTGAAGGCCATTCTGCCACAATGTAAATCACTTCTGCTCCGGCCAGAGCTAATTCCCGGGCTATCTCCGGGAAACGCAGATCATAGCAAATAAACAATCCCATTTTGATACCATCTATTTCAAAGACACGCGCCTGCTCTTTTCCTCCTGTTAAATACGCCGGTTCATTTAACATGGGGACCAGATGAATTTTATCATACGCATAGACCTCTTCCCCCTCGTTATTAACAACCAGTGCTGTATTATAGATGGCACCATCTACTTTATTAGCAAATGAACCGCCAATAATATGCACATGATAGGTTTTAGCCAACTCTTTCAAAAAACCTCTCGTAGGTTCTCCGTTCAAATCGGCAATTTGATCTAATTGATCCAAGGTGTAGGATGTCGTCCACATCTCCGGGAGAACAATCATATCAGGTTTGTCTTCCTTCACCTGCTTTTTCAGCCATTCCTTTATCCGCCTGCGATTACTTTCCGGATCACCAGGAATAATATCCATTTGATAAATAGCATGCTTCATTTTTATACACACCTTTCTTTTTATTCTTCATTTTATCATCTTATGTATCAGAACAGGTGTCAACTGGCACACATATATATATGATAGATTCCAGCCGATATACATGACAGTAAGACAAAAGCATACTAGAATGGAATTAGCATTTGTTACGAACGATTATAAGGGAGGATACGGCATGCAGATAGAAAATATTCTAAACGAATTAAAAGATCGTACTCCTGCACTAATGGGACATCAGCACTTTAAACGATCTTCTGTTCTAATTCCTTTGGTTGAAATAAGCGGGGAAACACATATACTCTTTGAAGTGCGCTCCATGACGTTAAGAAACCAGCCAGGAGATGTTTGTTTTCCTGGAGGGCGTGTAGATCCGGAAGATAAAAGCCCAAATGATACTGCTATCCGGGAAACGGCTGAAGAACTGGGCATTACGGAACAGGATATATCCGAACCGATCCCTCTGGATTATATTGTGAATGATTTAGGGAGGATTATTTACCCTTTTATCGGAAAGCTTCAGAACATAGAAAGCATTACACCCAACCCTGATGAAGTGGATCATATTTTTACCGTTCCCATCTCCTTCTTTTTAGAGAATGACCCAGAGAGATATAAGGTGCATCTGGAGATACAGCCTGAGGATAACTTTCCTTACCACCTTATAGTTGGCGGAGAGGACTATGAATGGCGAGTCAGAGCCCTGGAAGAGCTTTTCTACCGCTATAATGACAAAACAATCTGGGGGCTGACCGCTAAGATTTTAACGCACTTTATCAGCTTGATCAAAACGGAAAAGGACCGCTAATACGAATTTAACAGCAGTTATTAAAATGAATATTATCAAAAAGGAAAAGCTCCTGAGCCTTGTCAGCACGCTTTATTTGTTTTATCCACAATAAAAAGCTCTACTCAGCTATACATTGCTGAATAGAGCTTTTCATTCCTATGCTTCTTTCCAAATATGAACAATTCCTTTGTCATGCTCTGTACGAATTAACCGGCCGATGCCTTGCTTTAAACGAAGCTGCATATAAGGTAAATCAATGTCTTCATATGCATTTTTTACATGCTTACGTTTTGCTTTAAACACCGGATCATCGGGAGGATATGGCAGAGAAGCGATGATAACCTGCGTTAATGCTTCTCCCGGTATATCCAGCCCTTCCCATAAATGATAGGCACAAAGGGTAGATGGCTCATTTAGCTGAAAATCACGCACAATTTCACTGATTTCTTTGTCCCCTTCAAACAATAAGTCAAAGGACCAGCTTCCCACCTCTGCCCATTTTCGGAATGCCTGCATCTCTTCTTCGGAACGGAATAAAATCAGGCTGTGCCCTCCGTTATCCTGAAGCTGTTTGGCAATACCCTGATATTTTTCTGCTTCATCCGTAAAGGTATGTTCTTTTATCGTACGGACTTCCTCATAAGCAAATGGGGATTCGACAGAAAACGACTCATACGCATCCACCCCTAAACTCTTGGCAATATAAGAAAAGTCTCCATCTTGTGAAAGGGTTGCTGAAGAAAATATAAACGGAATATTTTTCTGGAATACTTCTTCCCGAAGAACATCCTCAACCAATCTCGGCATGATGACCAGACTGCTTTCATCACCGTCTTCCTCTAACCAGTAAACTCCTTCATCGTCCTTCAAGAAAATCGATAAACCATACGTGAAAAATTCCAGATACTCCTCAATAATCTTTGTGTGATATGCGTCCATTGTAAATAGCTCCGCATCAAAGACAAGCTGTTCTAATAATTCCTGGACCATTTTCTCCAATTGAACAGCCATTTCTTTCATTTTTGTATCTCTTGGGATTTCGAGTCGATTCGATCCTTCTACACGAACAGCTGCCTCTGCTATATAATCAAACCAGTCATCATGGAGTGCCATAATATCTTCTGCCAATTGCAGAGACTCTTCCCGGACATCCTGCCCCTGATACCCCGTTAAGACATTTGTGATATTTTGATAGTTAAAGCGGTAGGTCAACCCTTTTTGTGCGGAGAACTCTAATAAATGCCCTTCATCAAACACAACAGCACTTGCTTCTGGAAGCAATGGCAGCTGACCTTCCCTGATTCGTGATTCCTTCGTCCAAACATGCTCCATATAAAAGTCATGCGAACAAATAATCAGATCCTGTGCATGGCGATAGTAATCACGATGCAATGTCTGGGCGCTGCGATGTCTAAAGTCACAGGTTGTGCATTGTCTCAATGGATCCCAGCCAATTTGTTCCCATTGTTTATCAGAAAGCCAAGGATAATCCTTCCGATCTCCATAAGGATAAAAAGACTGCATGGAGATACCCTGATCAAAAACAAAATCCGGAACAGCGTCATATACATCTAAAATTTCTTCATCCTCTGTATATTCGGACAACGGGTCCAGCTTCTTCATACACAAATAGTTTTCACGCGCTTTCGCCAAACGGACATCTACCTTTAAGTCCAGTGCTTTTTCAAGCTTATCAATATCTCCGCCTTCTTTAACCAGCTGTTCAATCAACGTTTCATCGGCACAGGAAATAATGACAGGCTTTCTCAGATAACGGGCATAACAAATGGCATATAAGAGATAGACAATGGTTTTCCCCGTGCCAACACCAGCCTCTGCAAAAATGGTCTTTTTATGTTTAAAAGCCTGCTCCAGCTGAAATGCCATATAAATTTGTTCATCACGCAGCTCAAAGCCTTGTTCCGGTAAAATATCATAAAAAACATCGCCGATATAATCTCCCAGACGATCAAAAAATTGCTCGTTTTTTGCTACGGTAAATGGGATTGATTTCATTCCTGCCATAGGCAACTCCTTTTCTATTCTGTATCTATTAAAATTATTTTATGAATTAAAGCATACTCTTCATCGTACCATTATATCTAAATTTCTAGCAAGTTATTCTTTTCTTTTTCTATGAAATTATTTTATCATATATGCTCCATTTTAAGAGCATGATGCTAAAGAAAGCTTAGTTGTCACCAAGCTCTCAGGGTGACAATCCTAGTCAGGTTTGAGACCAAGACTGTGATTACTCGTCCCACCGAAGCGCTTTTGCCGTTACTCGCCCCCTCAAAACCATTGCTAAAATTTTATACATTCCTAACGTTTAAAAATAAATCAATTTTTCTGAATAAATTATCCTTTTATCATTTGAGAACTACTGTCTTATTCCTGATGACATCGCCTTCATAATTTGTTACGCTAGTATTGGAAAAAGAATGTGTTTTATATGAATAAGGGGTGTACATAATGAAAAAAGTTGTTCTTGTTGGAGGTGGATACGGCGGTGTCAAAACGCTGCTTGGCCTTCTAAGCCAAACATTGTCCGATGATATACACATAACTGTTATTGACCGTAATCCGTTTCGTTCACTAAAAACTGAGTTCTATGCAATTGCAGCCGGGACCTCAGCAGATCATGATGTTCGTGTTGACTTCCCCGAAGATTCCCGCGTGAAATATATCTTTCGGGAAATCACAAAAATTGATGTAGAAAATAAACAGATCATGATTCAAGATGAAGATTCCATTGTTCCTTATGATTATTTAGTTATCGGACTGGGCTGCGAGGACAATTATCATGGAATCACAGGGGCAGAAGAATTCACAGAGAGTGTCCAAACCTTTGCAAAAGCTCGTAAAGCAGGCGTTGCAGTAGGAAATTTAAAGGCTTATGGAAAAGTTTCCGTGATTGGTGCAGGACTAAGCGGAATTGAGGTTGCTTCGGAAATTCGGGAAAGCCGGCCAGACTTAAATATCCGCCTTCTTGACCGGGGAAATACCGTTTTAAAAACGCTGGACAGCAAAATTCAGTCCTATGTAGAAAAATGGCTGGCCGAAAATAATGTGGATGTGATCCATAATTCAACCGTAGAATATGTAGAACAGGATGGTGTATGCAATAATGGCGTATGCTATTTAAATGATGTAACTATCTGGACAGCAGGCGTACAGCCCAACTGGCTTGTACGCGCACTTCCATATAGAAAAGATATACATGGAAAAATTGTTGTTAATGATTTTTATCAGGTTCCAGAGGACCCCTCGGTATATGTTCTGGGAGATTGTGCATCCAGTGAATATTCACCAAGTGCGCAGCTTGCCGGACTGCAGGGCGAGCAAATCGCAGAGGTTCTTCTCGCTGTTTTAAACGAAAAACAGCCGAAGAAGCCAAAACCGCTAAAATTAAAAGGAACCCTGGGCTCCCTTGGTAAATCAGACGGCTTTGGAAATATGGCTAAAAAACCAATGACAGGTTTGTTGCCGAGACTCGCAAAATCTGGTGTACTGTGGTTAAGCAAACGTCATTAATTTTTACCGGGTCCAATTATTTCCAAGTATTTTCCTGACGTGTAAAAATGCCGAGCGGCTTCTGTTCCTGCCCGGCATTTTTCTTATTTATTTAATTGCTCCAGCATTTCTTCAATGGCTTTCGCTACACCATCTTGATGGTTTGTCGCCGTTTCATATTGACATAGATTCTTTATTTGATCCGAAGCATTGCCCATCGCTACTCCACGGCCAGCCATTTCCAGCATACTCACATCATTCCAGTTATCACCCATTGTCATCACATCCTGCATAGACCAGCCGCTATCCTCAATATAATTTTGAATAGCCAGTCCCTTTTGAGCTTTCGGATGATTAAATTCCAGATTCATCTCTCCAGAGGAAGTAATCACTGCTCCAGTCTCATCGCGAAGCTTTCTTTTTGCTTCCTCCAGCTGCTTCTCTTCAAAAGCAAAGGTAAGAATTTTATAAATTTCTATATCCTTATCGCTAGATACTAACTGTAAATCTTCCACAAAAGAAACTTCTTCTAATTGAAATCGCTGCTCCACCATTTCACGAATTTCCTGCTCTGACATATTTGGATGGGATAAATGCAGCAAATCAATAAGCACATCTAAAAAATGCTCCCTGCTTTCTGAGAAGATACCTTTATCGGTAAACAATTCTACATACATCCCCAGCTTCGTGCATGTATCAGCAATTCGTGCAGCTACCTGCTTATCCATAGGGATACTATTGATTACTTTTCCATTTTCCTGATACGTAACTGCCCCATTTAAGCTGATTATCGGACAAGTAATTCCGACTGCTTGCAGTGGAATATTGGCAGCCGGATAAGACCTGCCTGTCGCTACAATAAACTCAATTCCTTGCTCCATTGCTTTTTTCACTGCTTGCGCATTCGCCTCACTGATTACACCATTTTCATTCAGTAAGGTTCCATCCATATCTGATGCAATTAATTTCATTATACATAACCGCCTTTTCGACATTAGAAAAACTTAGATTCGTAGCATTTTAACGTAAAACAAAGGAACTCATCCGTTATTTTTATGAGTTCCATTCATTTTACTTTTCATATTCACTATACCTTATCTGCACCAGATGATTCCAATAATTGCTCTGCCTTTTCGATTTGATCTAATACACTCTGTTTTGCCGTACCGCCGGCAGCTGCTCTTGCATTAACTACTGTTTCCGGCTTCAGCGCTTCAAAAATATCCTCTTCAACAACATCCGAATATTGTTTGAATTCCGCCAGGCTCAAATCGAGCAGATACTTACCTGCTTGAATACAGTTTAAAACAACCTGTCCGACAACAGCATGAGACTCACGGAAGGTCAGCCCTTTATTCACCAGATAATCTGCTAAATCTGTGGCATTAGAATAATCATTTGAAACTGCCTTGTACATGCTTTCTTTCTTTACTGCCATGGATTCAATCATTCCGGCGAAGAGCTGCAATGCACCTTTCAATGTCTCATGAGAATCAAACATACCTTCTTTATCCTCTTGCATATCTTTATTATATGCGAGCGGCAAGCCTTTTAACGTCGTCAGCATCCCAAGCAGATTGCCATAGAGGCGTCCTGTTTTTCCGCGGACAAGCTCTGCTACATCCGGGTTTTTCTTTTGCGGCATCATACTGCTTCCTGTCGTATAGGAATCATCCAGCTCGACAAAATTAAATTCGGCGCTTGACCACTGTACCAATTCTTCACAGAGACGTGATAAATGTGTACCAATTAAAGAGCCATTGGAGAGAAATTCCACTACAAAATCACGATCACTGACTGCATCCAGACTGTTTTCGCAAATTCCATCAAAATCAAGCTGATCCGCTACAAAGCTGCGATCAATCGGGAATGTTGTCCCTGCCAATGCTCCGGCACCTAACGGCGATTTATTAACACGCTTCAAGCTATCCTCCAGGCGCTCTACATCACGCTGAAACATAAATACATATGCCATCATATGATGCGCAAATAAGACCGGCTGCGCACGCTGCAGGTGCGTATATCCCGGCATAATCGTATCAATGTTTGTCTTAGCCTGACCGATAAGCGCCTGCTGAACAGACTTTAACAGCACAATTAACTCTGAAATTGCCTCTCGTGCATACAGACGCATATCCAAAGCTACCTGATCATTTCTACTGCGTCCAGTATGAAGCTTACCTCCCACAGGACCAATCTCTTCAATCAGCAGTCTCTCCACATTCATATGAATGTCTTCATCTGCTTCAGACAGCACAGCTTCTCCTGCTTCAATCTTGCTCAGAACCTTTTTTAAGCCTTCTGTGATTTGCTCTGCATCAGCTGCTGGAATAATATCACATTTCTTCAGCATCGCTACATGAGCCAGACTTCCTTTAATATCATATTTTGCTAACTTCTGGTCAAAACGAATCGACGAGGTATACTCGTCGACTAGTTCATTCGTTGGTTTTGTAAATCTTCCACCCCATAATTTCACGGTTTAACAGCTTCCTTTACTTCAAGTTTTACTTTCTCAATCGAGTTATTTTCTTGAGGTCCATTTACAGATGCGTGTACCTGTGTCGGCAGTCCCCATAGCTTAACAAATCCTAATGCTGCATCATGATCAAACGCATCAGCTTTATTGTAAGTTGCTAAGTCAAAGTCATATAAAGAGTTTTCTGACTCTCTGCCGACAACCTGTGCATGACCTTTATACAGCTTTACTTTTACTGTACCAGAAACATGCTCCTGTGTCTTGTCAATAAAGGCTTTTAATGCTTCTGTCAATGGAGAATACCATAAGCCGTAATAAACAGCCTGCGACAGCTTTTGTTCAACAATCGGCTTAAATTCCGCTACTTCACGAGGCAATGTCAATGCTTCCAGCTCCTGATGTGCATTGATTAATGTCATCGCAGCTGGTGCCTCATAAATTTCTCTTGATTTAATTCCTACTAAACGGTTTTCCACATGGTCAATTCTTCCAACACCATGTTTTCCGGCAATCTCATTCAATGTAAGAATTAGTTCATCTAAATCTAATTTCTTTCCATCTAATGAAACAGGCTTCCCTTGTTCAAATGTAATTTGTACCGTTTGCGGTTCATCTGGTGCATCCACTGGATCCTGTGTTAAATCATATGCATCCTTTGGTGCTTCTTCCCATGGATCCTCTAAAATACCACATTCATTACTTCTTCCCCACAGGTTTTGGTCAATACTATATGGGCTGTCCTTTTTAATCGGAACCGGAATACCATGTTCTTTCGCATATTCAATTTCTTCTTCCCTTGACATTGCCCACTCACGAACCGGTGCAACAATTTTTAACTCAGGGTTTAATGCAGTAAAGGCAACATCAAAACGAACCTGATCATTACCTTTTCCAGTACAGCCATGTGCTACAGCGACTGCTCCTTCTTCTGCTGCAATATCCACCAGTATTTTTGCGATCAACGGACGGGATAATGCGGAGATTAAAGGATATTTTCCTTCATAAAGCAGATTGGCCTGCAATGCCGGCAGTACATATTCCTCCGAATAAAGTTTTTTCGCATCAATCACATATGATTTAATAGCACCAACGTCCAGCGCTTTTTGCTTCACGAACTCTAAATCTTTTCCTTCTCCTACATCTAATGCTACTGCAATGACATCATAATTATATTTATCCTGTAGCCACTTCACCGCCACAGATGTATCTAATCCTCCAGAATAAGCTAAAACGATCTTGTCTTTTGCCACTTAAAAAATCCCCTCTCGATAAATGTGCTATTATCGAATTATTATGCATCATTATGTATAATAATGCAATAGGTAATTTGAATTTTTTTTATTTTTTTGCGGAATTCTACTCCTGTCCAGCCAATACACGTAGTTTCAGGCTTTTTTATTTATTTTACAGAAAGATAGATGAGCGTTTGTTCAGAAAAATATTCTGTTACGGGCAATTAATTTATGTATATTTTTCTGAATAGGCTAGGTTTGCGTTACAAATTGATAGTTCTTAAAAAATCAGAAGTTAATTCCAGTTAATCTTTTCCCCATGATTACTTGCAGGTTATCCTGTGAAATAACTGGAGCATCCTTTTTAATACATTCCCAGCCTTTCTTTGAATACAGATTCATCGCAGGCTTATTCTTCATACCAGTTGTTAATACAGCAGTTTTGCAATTTGTTTTCACCAATAACGCATCGTGCAGTTTACTTGCAACACCGAGGCGTTTATAGGAATCATTTACTGCCAGCTCAACAAATTCAAAGCAGTCAGATAGCCAGCTATCTATTTTATTTTCTGAGAGCTGACCGGCAATTTTTTCTCTATAAAACTGTTTTGACAAGCTTGTATAGCCATATGCAAAACCGATTATGCTCCCTTGTTCATCTTTGGATTTCAATCCGATAAAGCCTTCATAAGCGGCATGCTTTCTAATATTTTTCATAGCATATTTCTTATCCGCAAGGGAATATTCCTCTGTTAAAAAAGTCATACAATATAGTTCTGCGATTTTTTCCATATCTGGATCATCACTGTAAAAATAACCAATTTTTATATTTTCTTTCTGGTTGAGCATCATTCCTTTCTTTTTTCTCGCTATCAAAAATATACTTTTTTCAGCTCCATATTATTAAAATGGAAAAAAGACGCCCCTAAACAGAGCGCCTGCATAAGCATTTAGATTTTCCCGACAGCGTTACTTTCCGAATCTTCTCCGGCGATTAAATCAAAGCCTTTTTGATACGTATTTTTTGCTTCCAGCTCTTTTTTCTGTTCTTCTTTTCGTACCATTGCCGTCACCTCATGTTGCACATTAAGTATTAAGCTTTGCAAAGGCGACCGCGTCCCCCTGATCACATGACTGGAAACCATTCTTTTCATAATAACGTCTTGTATTAGGGGCTTCCTCTGTTAATAACACGGTCTGACGCACATTTGCATATCTTTTCAGCACACCCCGCATTAAATTCGATCCAATTCCTTGATTTTGGTATGCTTTTTTCACAAGAATATCTTGAATATAAAGAATAGATAGCCCATCTCCTACTGCTCGCAGCAAGCCAATTAATTCCTCTTCATGCCAGGCAGTTGAAACATAGAGTGAATTCGCTACGGATTGCTGCAGCTTATCGGGATCCTTTGTATAAGCAGACCAGCCGACATCTGCATAGAGTGCTTTTAGAGACTGTTTATCTAATTGTTTAATTTCCAAATAATGAACCTTCATTCCTTGTCACCCTCCCCACTTTTCTTATCCTTTCTTTCAGTATATAAGAAGTTGTATGAAACGGAAAAGAATCCGCTTACATTTATAAAACAAAAAAGAATGACCCATAAAAGCCATTCTTAAGCAGTCTTTATTCTATTCACTTATCCAAAACGTCCGGAAATGTAATCTCCAGTACGCTCATCTGTCGGGTTATTAAAAATATGGTCGGTATTATCATATTCAATAATTTCCCCGTTTAAGAAGAATGCTGTCTTATCCGAAATACGCGCTGCCTGCTGCATATTATGCGTTACGATAACAATAGCATAATCCTTCTTCAATTCCTGTACAAGCTCCTCAATGCGTAAGGTTGATTTTGGATCTAATGCTGATGTCGGCTCATCCATTAAAATAACATTCGGCTCAACTGCTAAACAGCGGGCAATACATAAACGCTGCTGCTGTCCACCGGATAACCCGTAGGCATTATCATTAAGACGATCCTTTAACTCATCCCAGATAAATGCACCGCGTAAGCTTTTTTCAACAATCTCATCAAGAATTTTTTTATTTTTAATGCCATGGATTTTAGGGCCATAAGCAATATTTTCATAAATGGATTTCGGAAATGGATTTGCTTTTTGAAAAACCATACCTACCTGCGTTCGCAAATCTTCTACACGAAATGATTTATCTAAAATATTTTTCCCTTTATATGTGATCTGACCGGATGTTTTTACAATCGGCACCAATTCAACCATGCGGTTCAACGTCTTCAAATACGTCGACTTTCCACATCCGGATGGTCCAATAATTGCGGTCACTTCTTTTTCCTTAATTTCCATATTAATATTTTTTAAAGCATGTGTTTCTCCATACCATAAGTTTAAACCTTTTGTATCGTAAACCACTTCTTTTTCTGCTTCCGGTTCGTTGTTTTCATTTGGATTTCTTACAAGCTTTAGATTTATTTTTTTCTCCATTACCGTACTCATAAAATAGTCTCCTCTCTTTTTTAACCAATCAGATTCCGTATCATCCTCTTTGTTTAGTAACGCTGCTGAAATTTATTTCGAATCAGGATAGCAATCGAGTTTAGCAAGAACAGTAAAATCAATAGCACAATGATCGTTGCTGCTGCTAAATTTGCATATTCTGCTACAAGAGATGAATCAATCGTCCAGTAATAAATTTGCATCGGTAATGCTGTAAATGTATCAAAAATACCCGATGGAAACGGAATTAATAAAGCTGGTATACCAAGAACGGTTAATGGAGCTGTTTCCCCAATCGCACGCGATAAAGCTAAAATCGCTCCTGTTAAAATTCCGGGTAAAGCTGCTGGAAGAATGATGCGGCGTACTGTCTGCCACTTTGTTGCTCCCATGCCATAGGATGCCTCACTAAGCTGTCCCGGCACAGCGCGTAATGCTTCTTGTGCTGCCACAATAACAATTGGCAGGACAAGTAAAGATAGTGTTAATCCACCTGCCAGGATAACATTGCCAAACTCTAAAGCACGGACAAATAATGTCAAGCCTAATAATCCATATACAATCGATGGAACACCCGCTAGGTTTGAAATATTTGTAGCAATAAAGGATTGAAGCTTGCCTTTCTTTGCATAAAGCTCCAGATAAATTGCTGTGCCTACACCAATGATCATGGTTACGGGAATAACAACCACCATCAGCCATGCTGTTCCTAAAATAGCTCCCATAATCCCTGCTCTGCTTGCATCAGTGGATAAATGATTCATCAAAAAATCAATATTGATGTATTCCATTCCCTGTGTAAAAATACGAACGAGTAATATTGCCAGTACCACCAGGCCAAATAATGTGGAGGCGAAGAAAAGCCCCTTCCAGCCTGTATTTTTTCTCACGCGTGATGACATACGCTTTTCAACAAGCTGTGCATCCATATATTTCGTTGTCATCTTAGTATTCCTCCCTAAACTTACGTGAAATATACTTTGCCAATAAATTCATGATTAGCGTGAAAACAAATAGTGTGAAAGCAACGGCATAAAGACTGTAATAAATCGTTGTTCCTGCTGCCGCTTCCCCGCCGGCTACCTCTACAATATAAGCAGTCATTGTCTGCATAGACTGTGTAATATCAAAGGTGAAATTCTTAGAGCTTCCGCTTGCAATAGCTACAATCATCGTTTCTCCTATTGCCCGGGAAATACCAAGCACAAAGGAGGCGATAATTCCTGACAACGCTGCTGGAATAACGACCTTAAAGGTTGTCTCAAGCTTCGTCGATCCAAGTGCTAAGGCTCCTTCTCTGATAGAATTCGGAACAGAGGACATCGCATCCTCTGACAGCGAAGCAATCATTGGAATAATCATCACACCCATGATGATTCCCGGACTAAGAATATTTGTCGCTTCAATAGAAGGAAAGATCATTCTTAGTAAAGGTGTTACAAATGTAAATGCAAAAAAACCATAAACAATCGTTGGCACGCCGGCTAAAATTTCCAACAATGGCTTTAACACTCTTCGTACATTATCAGGAGCATACTCACTTAAATAAATTGCCGACATCATCCCGATCGGTCCAGCTACCAGCATGGCAATAACGGTCGAGATAATGGTTCCATTCAGCAAAGGAAGTACACCAAATTCCGGATTTTGACTTAACGGCTTTAATATCGTTCCTGTAAAAAAATCAAGAATAGGCACATTCCGGAAAAACGCAACCGATTCAGCAAATAAAGTATAAACAATCCCAATTGTTGTAAGAACCGATATCGAAGCAATAATTAATAACAGGCTTGGTATCAACCGTTCCAATTGATTAAAGAATTTACGCTTCTTTTTTTGTTGTTCAATCATTTCACTAACCGACATACGGTTCTTATTACTTGTAGCCATGATACGACAGCCACCTTCCATTTCTTTAAATAAGAGGAAGATGAGGGCTTTAATCACAAACCCCTCATCTATCTCCTTTTTTATTCAATTCCTTCTAAAGCTTCCAGCTGAGACGCTGCTTCCTCATCAGGAATCGGTGCAAATCCAGTCTCACCAGCAAAATTATTTGTGTTTTCTAAAACATATTTTGCATAATCAAGCACTTCCGGTTTCTCCTGGGCATGATTTACATTCAAGTAAGTGAACACCGGGCGCGTATAATCTGCATAAGGTCCATCTTCTGCAATGGTATCCAGAGAAGGTTCAACTGCTCCCTCTCCAAAATCAATAGATACTGCATTAATCGTATCCTGATTGCTTTGGTAGTAACCAAACCCGAAGAATCCAATCGCATTCTCATCTTCAGAAATCAGTGTTACTAATGTTGAATAATCCTGTTGAAGGTCAATCCCTTCTGCCAGGTCTTGCTCTTCTAAAATTTCTTCGTAAAAGAATTCATATGTCCCATGATTTTCATTTGGACCATACGTCTTAATATCTTCGCTTGGCCAGGAATCGTCAATATCTGACCACTGTTTATATTCACCAAGGAAGATCCCCTGCACCTGCTCTGGTGTTAACTCTGTCGCCCAGTCATTACCTGGATGCGTTACAATAGTTAAACCATCCAGAGCAACCTTTAGCTCCTGAACTTCAATACCTAATTCATCCGCTTTTGCTTGTTCTTCCTCTTTTATTTCTCTTGATGCATCATTAAAGTCTGTCCCATTTTCGATCAGGAATTTTTCAAAGCCTGCGCTTGTCCCGGCACGACTTACTTCCACGGAAACACCTTGCTGCTCATTTATCATATACTCTTCAGCTAAACGCGCCATTAACGGGTATACAGTACCTGAACCGTCAATTGCAACACTGCCAGATAACTCTTCACTTCCACCAGATTCAGAATCCCCTGCACTATCTGCATCATCTGAACCGCCGCATGCTGCTAAGAAAATTAAAGTAGAAACAAAAAAGAATAAAGTAAAACGTTTAAAGCTCATCAAAGGATCCCCCTTAAAATTATCTGCATTAATTAGTATGATTTACTGGACATTTCTTCTCTGTCCTTACTTTGAAGTATAGAGAAGAATTATTAATATAGTTTGTTGTTAATGTAAAGAGTATGTAAATTATTTTTAGGGGCTATTAGGGAATTAGAATAACTTATTCGGTACTCATCCTTCATCATGGGGGACTTATTCCTTTTAATGCTTGTCCTATTTAATGAATGAAAGAGCTATTTACTTCTCTTAACTATCCTATGCACAGATATTTCATTTATCATTCAAATCCACAAACCTCAGAAGTATCTTGATATATAATAGATAAAACAAACCAGCTATTTCGACTTTTATCATTTTTCTAAAAAGCGCTTGCTTTTTAGATTTACATTACTTATAATGACAATAATTCGCATTTTGTTATTTATGAAAAGGCATTGAAGAGGAAAAGTAAGGTTCATCTATTTTTTCACAGAGAACTTCGGCAGCTGAAAAGAAGTAAAAATAAGAATCTGAACAATGGCCTCTGAGCTTCGTACTGAAAGTATCTATAGATATGAGTAGGTTCCGACGAGATTTGGTACTCGTTATCCATACCACAGTATAAAAGCTTTATGCTTTCGTACTTGATGAGGCTGTATGTGTGAGCATATGGTAAAATAAGGTGGTACCACGTAAATTCCAACCACGTCCTTATCGTTATTTCGATATGGACGTGTTTTTTTTAGTTTCTAAAGAAGCAGCCACTCATCGCCAAAAAAGCAGACTAGCGTAAATTAGGAGGATTTAAATGGGCAGAAATTTAGTAATTCAAACAGACTTTGGTATTAGTGATGGAGCAGTCAGTGCAATGTATGGAGTGGCACTTTCCGTTGATTCCTCGCTTCGGGTATTCGATCTGACACATGATATTCCGCAATACAATATTTGGGAGGGGTCTTATCGTTTATATCAAACTTTACCGTATTGGGCGGAAGAGACTGTTTTTATCTCTGTTGTCGACCCTGGAGTTGGAACCTCCAGATTAAGTGTTGTCGTAAAAACGGTTGATAATCAATATGTTGTGACACCAGATAATGGGACACTTACACATATTAAAAAGGATATCGGAATTAAGGAAGCAAGAATTATTGATGAAAAAACGAATCGCTTACCCAAATCAGGAGAATCTTATACTTTTCATGGCCGTGATATTTATGCGTACACTGGAGCCAGACTGGCCTCAAACACCATTACCTTTGAAGAAGTCGGACCTGCTATGGATGTAGACGATATTGTTGAATTAACCAAACCGGAAGCATATATAGAAGATGAGATTATCCACGGTAACATCGATATATTAGATATTCGCTTTGGTAATCTATGGACGAATATCAGCAGAGAATTATTCCAGGAAATTAATGTTGCGCACGGGGATGCTTTTGAAGTCACTATCGCCACCAACCGCCAGCAAATATACAAAAATATTATGACATACAGACATTCCTTTGCCGAAATCCGGCTTGGCGAGCCATTATTATATGTGAATTCATTAGATAATTTAGGAGTAGCTATCAACCAGGGCTCCTTTGCTAATGCGTATCATGTTGAAACAGGCCCTCATTGGCGAATTATTATTCGTAAAGCTTCAAAAATATAAAGTGAAATATGTAAAAAGTGCTGCGTTTTTTAGAAAACTGGAAATCGCAGCACTTTTTCTGTGGTCATTATATCATATGATGTATTTTTTCCTGCAATTCCAGCTTACCATCTATCATCTTATATACTTTATCACAATCATCGATCAGCCGTGTATCATGTGTCACAACAATGGTTGCCTTCTGCTTTTCTTTTGTAATTTCTTTCAGCATATTCATTACTTCAAATGCACGATCAGAATCAAGGGAAGCAGTCGGTTCATCCGCTAAAATAATACTTGGATTGGTGTAAAGTGCTTTGGCAATTGCAACCCGCTGTTTTTCCCCGCCGGATAAATCCTTCGGGAAATGGTGGAGCAGATGCTCAATTCCCAAGGTTTGATAAAGGGTTTCTGCTTCCTCTTTCCGCATATTTCCTTTCTTTACCTTATTTAGCAGCTGCATCTGCTGACCGACATTTAAATAAGGAACCAGATTAGATGCTTGTAAAACAAAGCCGATCTCCTTCAATCTTAATTTCGCACGTTTTTTCTCTGCCAAATCCGCCAAAGCTGTACCATTAATCATCACTTCTCCACTCGTTGGTGTCTGCAATCCGCCGGCAAGACTTAAAAATGTACTTTTTCCCGAGCCAGAGGGACCAATTACAGCAATTAATTCCCCTTTCTCAGCTTCAAAATCCGTTTTTTTCATAGCTTCCACTTTTGTTCTGCCAGAACCAAAGATTTTCTGCACTTTTTTTAATTCCAGAATAGACATGCTTCCTTAACCTCCTATTGCCTTTAACGGATCAATTCTTACGATGGTCTGTACAGAGATAAATGCTCCAATTACCGAAACAGCAATCAAAACAATTCCATAAATCAACATTTCGATATAATTAAAGGCCACCGGAACGGCTGCCGGCAGGAATAATCCCGTCACTACTGCAAGAACCACTCCAATCCATACACCAGCTAAAGAAAGTAAAAACGTTTGCCCTATCACAGAACGCGCCAAGTATCCGGATGATATACCCTGCGCCTTCATCACTCCAAAAATACTTATCTTTTGAATGGTAAGCACATAGAGAAAAATTGCCAGTACCACGGCAGAAATAATAAATAGAAAATATATCATCCATGTCAGTGTCAAATTTTGTTCCGTATAGCCCGGTAAATTCTTGATAAATATTTCTGTATCGACAACCTGTAAAGCTTCATCTGTCTCTACCCTGCCTAAGTTATCTGTACGAATAACAAAGGCATTCACTGCATCGTCTGCTTCTTCCACCGTTTCCCCATATTGAAGTGTCTCCAGTGTATTCCGGTCTGTGAACAGTACAGGCGCTGCATTAAATCGTGCTTTGTCCGTAAATCCGACAATTTCTAACGTTTCATCAGTGGAAGATAAAGAAAGCTCATCCCCTATTGCAAAGCCATTTTCTTTTAAGGTATCATCAGCAATCACCTCGCCTGCATCCATAAAAACATTTCCTTCTGTAACGGCTGGCATGATAAAGGAATCTTCTTTTACTGCAAAGATGTATACATTTTCTTTTTCAGTTCCGTTACTCGCAATCGCACTTAATTGCGTTAACTCCGTATATTCATCAACTCCATTGCCATCAAAATCATCTGCAGACAGGATGGACTGCTGCAAACGCAAATCCGCTTCTTCTGTCAGAATAATTCCATCCGCTTCCCATTTATCTACAGCTTCCCGATTTAGTTGCTCCAACCCATTGGCCAGACCAGATAAAAAGAAAACAAGATAAGAAATAAGCACCAAAACACCAGTAACCAATAAAAAACGCAGCTTGTTATTCTTTATTTCATTCCAAGCTAAAAACATGACTTCACTTCCCTTTATCTTCTTTACAAATACCTTTGCTTATTTCCTTTTCAGCACATTTTTAACTTTGTGTCACAAAATTTTATCGCAATTCCACCGGAAACATTTGTGCGTCGAGCCCCTATTGAATGAAGCTTCACTTTAGTTATTGTCGTTTGTTAATTCTGTCAGGTAACCGATAATTTTAGCTTTTTCTTGTGTATCAAGCTCTTCATATAACAGCTGCTCCGTAAACTCCCAAATATCCTCCAGTCTCCGCCTCAATTGATAAAAAGCAAGAGCATCTTCATTTATTTGATAATTTTCATGATATTGCCGATAGACTTCCATAAAACGCTTAAAATAAGGCTTATCTACGAGAGACATTATATCCGCTTCAGCAGGAGCCAATTTTAAACCTTCCCAATCAATTAACAACAGATTTTCCGACTGCATCAAATTCCAATGATGGAGGTCTGTATGACATAGCACCTTGCTCATAGAAGCCGATTGCAGCTTTTCTGATAGCTCTTTTATGCTTCTGATCCATCTGGCTATTCTTTCCCGATGCTCACGCAGAAATAAAGATAACTCTCCCGGAACATGCTCCGCTTTGTCATGAAGCACCTCCTCCAATTCTTCTAAAAAGGATACCACAAAGTTTTCTGTCAGAGCTCCCGTTGGAAAAGGGATTTCCTTACCAAATGCGTGGAGTGCAGCAATGATATGTGCCAATTCATCTACCTGCTGTTTTGTTAAATCCCGTTCACCAATTGTTTCCCCATCAATAAAAGGATACAGCAAATAAATATTTTCCTCATCTTCCCATTTGTAATTCCCCTCCTTTGTTTGTAACGGAACAGAAATCTTTCTTTTTAAATCACTATTATTTTCCAGCCAGACGACAATGGGTACATATTGGTCGATCAATGCTGTTAATTTTGATGTGGAAGCCCGGTGCTTTTCATATACTTTCAAAAAATAAATAGCATCCCTTGCTTTTATTTCAAAGGCAAGCGATGCCCATCCACCCTGTTTTGACTGGATTTGAATCGGTTCAATACCGTATTCTGCCTGTAGCATTGTATTCCATTTATTCATTTCGATACCTCTTTTCAGAAAAGTTTGAGTCCTATTGCAAGTTCAAAAAGATCCTTTCTTTATCAATACGGTCAAAAAACATAATCCCATCCAGATGATCCATTTCATGCTGAACCAGAATGGCACTATATCCTTTGAAGGTATAAGTGCGCTTTTCTCCCTCTATATCAAAAGCCTGCACCTTTATTCTTTCATAACGCGGCACATGTCCATGTATTTCTCTATTTACTGACAGACACCCTTCCCCCTCCGGAAGGTAAATCGTATTTGCGGAATGGCTGAGCAGCTTAGGATTAATCAGCTTTAATTCGATTGTCTCGCCCTTTTCTGTCTGGTATAGTGCGGCAAACATCCTTTTATTGATACCGACTTGATTTGCTGAAAGCCCGGAACCCGGTCTTAGTTTATATTTTCTTGCCATTTCCGGATCCTGGCTGTTTTTTAAATACGTCAGCATACACTCCAGCTCTGTTTTGGTTTCCTCTGAAACTGGCATGCTGACAGGATTCAACCGTTTTCTTAAAATAGAAGCTCCCTCTTTTTTTATATCCTTCATTGTAATCCGGTACCCTCTATGAAATTTCGTCATAAATAAACACCTCTTCCAGATTTTTATCGAGTGCTCTCGATATTTTAAAAGCAAGCTCTAAGGTTGGATCATATTTGTCATTTTCTACACAGTTAATCGTTTGTCTGGAGACACCGCAAAGCTTAGATAGTTTTTCCTGCGTTATATTCGATTGTTTTCTTAATACTTTTATCAGATTTTTCATTTTCTAAGCTCCTTTATGTCAAATCTTTTTGACAAAATTGTAGCATATCCCCTCACAAAATGTCCAAACTTTTTGACAAAATAAGATATCTTATTCCTTTTTAGTGCATACTAGCGGGAGAAGGATGAGACAAATTCTACTCTCTTGTATCGTGCACTACATCCAAAAATTTTCCGGAGCTATACGTGTCTCCTTCCTCTTAAAAGTGGTATCATAGTATATGTTTTCAGAAATACAAATAGGCACATTCTATTTTGCACGCTAGGAAAGGATAAAATTTCAGCTTTTGAAGTAATTCTGCCTAGTAAAAATTTTAAAGTACCTAGTATACGTACAACGGGTTTTGATGGGGCAAGTAATCGCAGTCCCACTTCCAGCCCCAACGAAGGCAATCCTGCGCTCTTCAGGCTCGGCTTGCCAAGTTTCCTTTAGGAGTGATGATATTGAAGACATGGTTGAAAAAGCGGACAAAGGCACAAATAATTACCGTTTGTCTTTTATTAACCGGCTTTATCGCATCGATGATTTTTATCAATAATAATTATGAATTATATGATCGGACCATTGTCCATATAACCGATATACAGGAAATAAGCAGGGAGACACAAACAGATACACATGGTAATGAAGATGAGCGTGTCATACAGCAGATCGAAGGAGAAATAAAGAATGGACCAGATAGAGGGGAAATCACTACTTTTCATAATGAATATACCCAGTCCCTGGCAATAGATTATGAGTTATCTGCAGGAGATGAGATTTTCCTTGCTCAGGATGGTGAAGCAACAGGAGATATAAAGCGGGATAAGTATTTTGTATTTGTAGCATGGATATTTTTAATGATCTTATTAGCTGTCGGTAAATCCAGAGGAGCTTTATCTGCACTGAGCCTGCTCGTCAACGCCGTGATTTTATCATTTGCATTAGACATCTATATCCAAAACCCAAGTATCAGCTTATCGCTTATTACACTTATCAGTA
Source organism: Oceanobacillus sp. CFH 90083 (assembly GCF_009389585.1). Classification (GTDB taxonomy): domain Bacteria; phylum Bacillota; class Bacilli; order Bacillales; family Amphibacillaceae; genus Oceanobacillus. The sequence continues at coordinate 249,744 of NZ_VIYG01000007.1, forward strand.
TTATCATTTTTACAATATTGTCTTTACTGATGGCAACAGGCTTTAATGAGAAAACGTATACTGCAATTCTCACAACACTGCTGGGAACAGGGCTATCCCTGGTAATTGCTTATGCCGCGCTTCAATTTACAGGTGAACAGGGGCTGCGCTACGAAGAAATGGCTTTCTTAACCCGGAATCCGCAAACGATCTTTATGGCCGGGCTCCTGATTGGTTCTCTCGGAGCTGTAATGGATGTTGCGATTACTTTATCTGCTTCTATGTTTGAGATGTATGAGAAAAATAACCATATAAGCCTGGCAACATTAAAAAAGGCTGGATATGAAATTGGCAAGGATATTATGGGTACGATGACAAATATTTTATTTTTTGCCTATGTCAGCGGTTCGATTCCGATGCTGTTGATTTATTTTAAAAATGCGGCTCCATTTGGCTTTACCGTATCCATGAATCTATCTCTGGAACTGACACGTGCGTTGGTCGGCGGAATTGGTATTGTCCTGACTATTCCAATTGCGATTTACCTATCTATATTCTTTATCCGCAGAAAGCAGGCGAGATTATGAATGTACTTGTATTACTGGCAATCATCTTATTTATACTTATGGCTTGGATCGGCGGGATGAAGGGTGTACGCTCTTTTATTGCACTCTTTATCAACTTTATCATTGTACTGATGGCTGTATTTGTCATGAATGATCCGTCTGGAAATCCAATGATTATTGCACTTATCGCCTGTGGTTTTATCAGCGCAGTCAGCCTGTTCTTTATTAATCGGGTAAATAATAAAACCATGCTCGCTTTTTTAGCAACAATTGCAACCATGGTTATCCTCATCTCTTTCATTATTATTTTAACCGAGCAATCGATGATTTATGGACTTGGAGAAGAGGAATCCGGGGAAATAACAACATTCAATGTGCATATCGGGCTTAATTTTGTCCAAATCGCTACAGCTGTTATTATTATGAGCACCATTGGAGCGATTGTGGATACGGCTATTTCTATTACCTCCCCAATGCGGGAAATCCATGAACAGAATCCGGAGCTTTCCAGAAAAGATTTATTTTTAGCCGGCATCCGCATCGGCAGAGATATTTTAGGTACCAGTACCAATACATTATTCTTCGCATTTTTTGGCGGTTATATGGGGCTGTTAATTTGGTTTAAAGATTTAGAATACTCGATAGGCGATATTATCAACGCAAAAGTATTTAATGATGAAATGCTGACAATTCTTATTTCCGGTGTCGGGATTGCCTTGGTTATTCCTATTGCTTCGCTGATGAGTGCCTATTATTTAAAGAAGGAAAAGAAAGATATTATAGTGGATGATAAAGAATAGATAGAAGTAAATGAATGTAAGTCTTAGAGAAGTCCAAATGATGATTCCGCATGAAATACATTTGGGCTTCTCTAATTTTAACATAATTAAGCGAGAGGGCTCCCAATCATAGTGAATCCAGATAGGCTGAAAAGAATCCTAGAGGCACAAAAGTAAGAACAGAGGAGATTCATTGTTGGCAGCACATCGCTGTGACAACTGAGCTAACGTGAAGCGTTCATTCTTCGATACATTAAAAACCCCCTCTCCAAATTTTTATTAAAAATGAAGGGGCGGGAGTATTCATTTCAACTCATTCCGAAAAAGATTGACTTTTCCTATATTTCATATTAAAATATAGCGACAGTTACATAAGAACTCTTATTGAGAGCGGCAGAGGGACTGGCCCGATGAAGCCCGGCAACCTTTCTAGAAAAGATTCTAAAAAAGGTGCTAAATCCTGCAAAGTGTACAATCTACTTTGGAAAATAAGAGAGGACATTTCGTAAATGAATCTTTTCAACCTCTCTAGCACGAAATAGAGAGGTTTTTTATGTAGCCTTTTAAGAATTTCGACATATTTAAAAGGGGATATCTTATCATGCAAATAGCTACTGTAAAAGGATCGCCCAGCCATTATCAAATTGGCGAAGGTGCTCTAAAACACCTTGCGGAAAATCTGAATGATCTGCATGTGGAACGGATTGCCGTTGTTGCCGGGCGGACAGCTTGGGAAAAAGCAAAGCCATACCTTCCTGCCGCATTTATCGACAAGGTCGGAGAAAAAGATATACATTTTGCAGACGGGCATTGTACCGTTGAGCGAACCGACAAACTTGCGAGAATTTATCAAGAAAAGCAAATAGATGCTGTCATTGGTATTGGCGGCGGAACAGCTTTAGATATTACTAAAGCAGCAGCTGCTAATGCACAATTAAAAAGCATCCTCATTCCAACAATTGCCGCAACCTGTGCAGCGTGGACACCATTAAGTGTTTTTTACCAGGAAGACGGAGCTCATTCTCATTATACAGAGTTTCCTGAATCAAATACGCTGGTTGTCGTGGAACCGGCCATTATTGCAGAAGCGCCGGTAAAATACTTAAAAGCGGGTATTGGCGATACATTGGCAAAATTCTACGAAGCCCGCTCCTTAGTCGAAGCCTTTTACCCTGCTGGTACACTTCCGGTCTGGTTGCAGATTTCGCAATTTGCCGCCCGCGCCTGCAAAGATATTTTGCTGGATGACAGTGAAGCAGCAATCCAAGCTTGCGAAAATGACCAGGTAACCGATGCACTCATTCGTGTTATTGAAGCTATTATTGCGACTGGCGGTATGGTTGGCGGCTTTGGTGGTAAAGCTGGACGGATTGCTGGTGCACATTCTATTCACAATGGCTTAACAGCTGCTCCGCAAACCGCTCATTCACTTCACGGTGAAATTGTATCCTATGGCATTTTGGCTCAGCTGGCCATCGAACAGGATACAGAGGAGCTCCGCAAGCTATTAGGCTATTACGAGATATGGGGCTTTCCAACCAGTTTAGCGGACTTCTCCATATATACGGATGATCGGGAGCTGCTGGAGATCATTGCAGCAAAAGTCACCCGCACAGAAGAGTCCATTCATTTGATGAAAGAAGAAATCAATGTAAATACAGTTATTGAAGCATTTTTACAGCTTGAAAATTTTACTAACTAATAAAAAGAAAGTAGGAAAATCAATCATGAAAAAGAAATATTTACTTAGTATAACAGCTCTATTGCTCCTTTTCCTTGCTGCCTGCGGCGGAGATGAGAATGAGGAGGGCAGCGGTTCAGATCTGCTTGAAGATGGTGTATTGACAGTAGGTGTCACAGCTGGTCCACATGAAGAAATTGTTGAAAAAGTGGCTGAAATTGCAGCAGAAGACGGATTAGAAATTGAAACAGTAGTTTTTAGTGATTATGTTATGCCGAACGTTTCGCTGGATGAAGGTGAAATTGACATCAGCAGCTTCCAGACAGAGCCATTTATGGATGCGATGATTGAAGAGAGAAATTTAGATATTATGAAGGTGGCAGATACTGTAACTTTCCCAATGGGTGTTTACTCAGAATCTGTTGATTCCCTTGACGACCTGCCAGACGGTGCAACATTAGGTCTTCCTGGCGATCCTACCAACAGCGGACGTGCTTTATTGTTATTTGAACAAGCCGGGCTTATCACATTAGAAGAGGGCTTAGGAGTTAACGCAACAGTTAATGACGTTATTGATAACCCTAAAAATCTGGAATTACTTGAATTAGATTCTGCACAAATTCCGAGGCAGCTTGGCGAAGTAGATGCAGCAGCAATTAATTCCAACTTCGCAATCGAAGCTGGCCTTTCACCTAATGATGATTCTCTCTTTATCGAGCAAGATTCTACATTCGTTAACTTGATTGCAACGCGTACAGAAAATCAAGATGACGAAGTGGTGCAGCAATTTATTGATCTTTACCATACAGACGAAGTAAAGGAATTTATTGAAGAAACCTTTGATGGTTCTGTTGTTCCGAGCTGGTAAATTGCATACTTCCAGATAATCCTGAGCCTGATTATACTCAATATAATCAGGCTTTCATTTAGCCTCATTTTAAACAGGCTATTACAGTCAACAATAGAAAAAAAGGAGAACAATCCATGAGAATACAGAAAAAAATATATGCGCTTGTATTTACTACTCTGCTAAGCTTGGTTCTCGCCGCTTGCGCCAGTGAGCCAAATGAGAACGCATCTGACAGCAATGATAAGGGCGCAGAAGCACAAGGCGGCGATTTAATTATCACAACACCATCCGATGCGGTATCCCTTGATCCGGCAGCATCGAATGATACGCCATCCAGTGATGTGCAAAGAAATATCTTTGAAACACTTGTTACGCAGGATGAAAACATGGAAAATCAGCCTTTACTTGCAGAAGAATGGGAACAAATTGATGATACTACCTGGGAATTCAAATTACGTCATGACGTTACATTTCATGATGGCTCTCCATTTAATGCGGAAGTTGTAAAGGCGAACATTGACCGTACACTGGATGCAGAAGTAGGATCTCCACGGGCAATTATGTATAACATGATTTCCGAAGTAGAGGTTATCGATGAGTATACCGTTCATTTTAAAACAGAATATCCTTTTGCGGCATTACCGGCTCACCTTGCTCACCCAGGCGGCGTGATGATTTCAAAAAATCAGATTGAAGAAGACTATGCTGCCATGGAAAATGGAGAAGAAGCAGGATTTGTGATCAGCGCAAATCCACAGGGCACCGGACCTTTTAAATACGATGAATGGCAGCCTGGTCAGCAAGTTCGTTTAGTCAAAAATGATGATTATTGGGGGGAACCAGCTTTGCTCGATTCGGTAACATTCAAAGTAGTTACAGAAGATTTGACTCGTGTTGCGGAACTGGAAACAGGTGATTCCCATGTCGCTAATGCGCTCAGTCCATCTGATGTAGCGCAAATTGAAAGTTCTGATCATTTATCTGTCCAGTCTCAAGATAGCCTGGCAGTATCCTACTTAGGCTTTAATATGGAGAAAGAACCGTTTGATGACAAACGTGTACGCCAGGCAATCGCAAAAGCTATCAATAAAGAAAACATTCTTTCCGGTATCTATGATAATGTTGGTATCCCTGCACATACACCGATTGCTCCTAGTGTATTTGGTTATAGTGAGGATGTAAGTGATCATGAATACGATGTGAAAGAAGCAAAAGATTTACTTGCTGAAGCAGGCTATGAAAATGGATTTTCTACAACGATTTGGACAAATGATGACCGTCAACGAATCGATACAGCAACGAACATCCAGGCACAGTTGAAAGAAATTGGTATTAATGCAGAAGTAAGAACGGTGGAATGGGGCGCAATGCTTGAACAGACAGCTAACGGGGAACATGATATGTTTGTCTTTGGCTGGACAACAGTTACTGGTGATGCAGATAACGGCTTGTACCCTTTATTCCACTCTGATAATCTAGGAGAATCAGGAAATCGTACATTCACTGTTGATTCCGAGCTCGACGAATTATTAGATCAAGCCCGTCAGGAAGGCGATCCAGATGAACGCTTAGAGCTTTATCGCCAGACACAGAAATTACTGGCTGAAATTACACCGATGGTTTATATTCATCATCAGCAATATCTATTAGGTGTCGATGATCGTGTAAAAGGACTGACACAATCTCCGACACAGCTGTTAAATTTAAAAGATGTTTCTATTGAGCAATAAAAAATCTTCCCTTGTCCCCTTATAGTGGTATGCACCTCTAGAGTTAGACCGAAAATCTAATTCTAGAGGTGTTTTTTTATTTGATCAGTCTCATCCATCATTTAACATATACCTGTACCAGACTTCTGGATAAGTACCTTCGTAAGGTCTGAGGCTACCCAGCTCAAAAAGGGCTGCGATGTCTCATCCCACCGAAAATTATTGCGATTACTTATCTCATTACAGCAGTTATAAGTATACTTTATTCTAAAAATCCACCGACATATCTAGAATTTGTGATATAAGCATTTTTTTACTATGATAAACTAAAGGTATCTGAAAATTTTCATCTCAATGAATGAAGGGAATGTTTCCATTTTGATACTCTATCGTCTGCCCATATTGATTTTCACTACAGGAATTGTCTATATATTTATTTCACCATCCGAACCATTAGCATTCAGTATTTTCTTTAAAGTTATTCCAATGGTGCTTATTTTGATTTATGCCTTTGAAAAGTCTTTGCCCAAACGAAAAGCCGTACATTATTGGATTATTGGCGGTATCGCCTTCTGTTTAATCGGTGATGCTACACTTCATTGGTTTCTCATCGGTCTGGCTGCCTTTTTTGTTGGACACGTATTCTACACGATTGGTTTTCTAAAAGAGTGGCGCTTTTCTTTATCAAGAGGACTCTCTGCCATACCGCTTCTTCTTTTTGCTGTTTGGTTTGGCTATCAGCTTGTGAGCAGCCTCCAAGCAGATGGCGAAGCAGCTTTTATCGTTCCCGTAATCGCCTACATTGGCATAATCATGCTGATGGCTTTTACAGCAATTATGACCGGAAACCGCTGGGCTATTCTCGGCAGTCTTCTATTTATCATTTCTGACAGTATCCTTGCCTGGAATATGTTTATAACCAGCTTTACAGGTGCACATGAAGTCATTATGCTCACTTATTACAGTGCACAATTTCTTATCGCCCACAGTTTGTTTACAGTTGACCCCACGCAAAAGGGAATGGCTTGGTAACCTCCATTTACAAAAGCCCTCTTACAAAAAATTTTTCATAAAAGGGCTTTTCATATGTTTATAAAAATGACGTTATCTCCGGATGATTCTTTAAAATATCCACATAATGAATCAGATCTTCTGATAATTTATTTAAACGGTCAATCACATTTTGATTCGTAATCACATAATTGGTATAGTCCTTTTCTTCCACAAATACATATTTGGGGATTACCCATGCATGCATATAGTGCAGAATTGGCTTCAAATGCTGCTCCGGGACTAAATAATGCTTCGTTGTTCCGGCTGTTGCCGTAATGGCGACCATTTTATTCCGAAATGCATCCACTGGCAGCAGATCAAAAATATTTTTTAAGGTTCCCGGGATGGATGCTTGAAAGACAGGCATGCCAAGCAAAATTCCATCAGCCTGCATAATTTTTTCCAATAATATTTTCGTATCGCCTGTATAATCTTTATATGGACGACCATCACTGAATACCACATCATAGTCCTTCAAATCTAACAGCTCTACCTCTACCCCTGTATGCTCTTTCTCTATATATTGCAAGGCATGATCCACAGCAACTCTTGTTTTCGAGCCGACTGTTGAACCAGAAATGCCAACTATTTTCACGGAGCATCCCCCCTGTATTATGACTCCATTCTGTATTAGGAAAGCTTTATTTAATTCTCCATCCGTTTATGCACATTTATGAATACCTAGTTACTTATTTGCCCACGTATATTAAAATAGACTTTTTAACAATCAGCCTTCTTCCATACTAGTATAGCCGTCAGAATGGAAACATTTAAGAATGAGAACGTTTCTCAAAGCAATGATTTATCTGTATTATACCTAGTTAACAAACAGAAATACAGTTAGATGCTTGCGGGCAGGCTCAGTCCATATGCCATTGAAATTTCTTTAAATCTATGTATCCGCTGGAGCTTACCTGTATACCTTCTGCTTCTAAGCGATGACGCTGCTCCCAATTTGCCTCCTCATTCGGAATAGCCAGCTGACCTTTCGCATTGATTACACGATGCCATGGCAGGCTATGCTTGCTGCTCATAGAATGGAGCACCCGGACAACCTGTCTCGCCGCTCTAGGATTACCAGCTTCTCTCGCTATTTGTCCATACGTCATCACCTTTCCAGAGGGTATCTGCTTTATGATTTTGATAACTTCTTGTGTAAAAGGTGTCATCCTTCATCATTCCTATCCCATATTAATTCACATATTTTCTCGGCACCCGTTTACCAATTAAACAAACGGTTTCATAGTGAATGGTTTGCATTTGTTCTGCGACAATGTCCAGTGAAATATATCCTTCACTCGGCTCACCAAAAATGGTGACAATATCATTCTCATTAACACCCTCAACACCGGAAACATCCACCATGGTCTGATCCATACAAATACGTCCGACAATCAGACATTCCTTCCCGCGGACTGTCACATGTCCCTGATTCGACAAAAGACGTGAGAATCCGTCTGCATACCCGATTGGCAGCGTAGCAACCTTTATTTCTTCCGTTGCTGTATAGGTTCTGCCGTAGCTGATAGATTGTCCAGCCGGAACCGTCTTAATGAGTACAGGCTTTGTTTTTAAGCTCATCACCTGTTTTAACGGCAGGATTGTCTTAAGATGCGGTTCCGGATAAAGACCGTACAGACTTACCCCGACACGCACCATATCCAGATGCATTTCCGGATAGGCAATCGTACCGGCACTGTTACAGCAATGCTTAATCGGAATCGGATAGCCTTTCGCTTCTACTGCCTGATAAATCTTTTGGAAGCTTTCAAATTGCTGATACGTATAGTCACTTGACTCCCCATTATCCGCTTCTGCAAAATGCGTAAAAATCCCTTCCAGTTCTATTTCTTCCTGATTTAAAGCCTGACATAAAACCAAAGCCTCTTCCACTGTACGGATACCAATCCGAGTCATTCCTGTATCCACTTTGATATGGACTTTTGCTTTTTTCTGCATGATTTTTGCTGCCCGGCTAATGGCTTCGATGGTCTCTTCTGAATAGATGGTCAGGGTAATATCTTGTTCTACTGCTTTATGAACGGCAGGAGCAGGCGTATAGCCCAATAATAAAATCGGTGCAGTAATTCCTGCTTCTCTCAAAGACAGCGCTTCATCCAGGAAGGCAACACCGATATAGTCAGCCCCGTGAACCAGCGCCTCCTGTGCAATCGGTACAGCCCCATGACCATATCCATCTGCCTTCACCACTGCCATAAATCGTGCCTCTTTACGGATATGCTGTTTAAACTGCTTGACATTATAAGCTAAAGCTTGCAAAGATACTTCTGCCCAAGTATCACGAAAACTGGTTGTTATCATGTGATTCCCACCTTGTCTAACTTGATCGTTCTTATCTTCACTGGATATGTTTCCATTTACTATGATATATCATTCTCATTTTACCATTTCCATTCTCGGTTGGGTAGATACGGCTATTGAAAGAAGTGAGCTGCTTCTTCATGAAACAGCTCACTTCTTTAACGTTTCTTTAGAGGATTCTGTATCGTTTCGACGAACAACATTCCATTTGTTCCCAAATAACTGAATGCTGTTTTCAATCTTCTTGATGACTTCATCTGCTCTCTCATAAATAATTCCCCGTAAATTATGGACCTGCCGCATTAATTTTTCAAGCAGTGCCTCCTGCGTGTCAAGCCTTTCATGAAGCACGGTGAATGCTTCTTCCCTTTGATGATACATTTCATCCAATTTATTTCCTTGTTCCGCCACTTTTTTCGTAATGGTTTTATTGACCTCATCTATTTTTTCAAGCTTTGCATGAATCGCTGTCTGATCTGCCTTGATTTTATTCCCCTCTGCCTTTGCGCTCTCCTGAATGGCAAGCACTTGATCAAGCTGTCTGCTTTCACCCTTTATATTTTCATCAAGTACATTCAATCGATTTAATACCTTCTCTTGCACCTGCTGCTGATGCTTTTTATTTTTGTCCATTTCCTTTAATCTTCTCGCAATACGCTCCAGCTGCTGATTTTTTGCAAAGGTATCCCGTTGAAGCTGCTCCAATACTTCCGCAGACGCTCTCTGCATTTCCAGCTGCTTCTGTTCTCTCTCACTTGCATGTGCATAAACAAACATTTCCTGATTAGAAGAAGCACCTTTTATATCCTCTGCATAAATGCGCTTTTGCCGGTTCAGATAGACCATTTCCATCACCTCTAACATCAGCTTATGCACAAAGAAAAAAATAGGACGAATTTTGGTTATTCGCCTAATTTGATATGATGGGGTGATTAAACAAATAAAAATAAGCGTTTAAATCTGCTCACTTCTGTTGATTTTAAAACGTAAAACTTTTTTATTTCTTCTGTATTGATTACTCTTCATATAATTTTTTTATCATCTAAATACTTAATAAACACTGGAATCACTGCTTTAGGGTAAATAATAAGGACTTGATTTCCAAAACGAATAATTTGCGTAATAGCTTTATCCATCGTGTAATAATTTTTCTTTACTCTGATAAATAAACACACTAATTCTAAAACTGCATATCAGCTACTTAAAAGCCTGAGCGATATTCACTCAGGCTTTCCTTTTTCTACACATGGAATATGGATATTATTTAGCTTTGTGGAAAATGAGCTAAGATTTTTAAGAGCGGAAAAATCAACCCGAAGAAAGTATCTCACAAAACTTCGAGCTGTTCTTTATGTTTCTATGGTTTTCTTAATCTCGATGGGTAGTACTATGTGTCCGAGCTTTAAATGCATCAATAAATTGTTCTGGTGAAGATTTTATAATGTAGGCGTAAACTCCTTTAAGCGTGTGTAAATAAAGCATTCCTTTTGTCTTTTTTCCAGTAAGACGAAACGAAATATCCATGACATTTTCAATCGGAAATTCCCTGTATCGCGTGACAATTTTGTCTTCATAAAGATACATATAACGTTGTTCTTCTATATCTTTTTGCTCCAATGCACTTACTTGACGGACTACTTTTACATACGGTTGTTTGGCAATAAATTGCATTGTCCCCTCCGTTAGTTTTAAACTTCATGTTCCAAAGAGCGGTAAGATGCGCTTTTGAACATTTTCTTATCCATTAGTTTTCCGCAACACGCAAATGATTTCTTCTCCATTGCAGCCATTGATTTTCTCTCGTTTTACGTGGTAAAAATTGCCGGATATCCTCTTCATGATAGCCTACCTGCAATCGTTTGGCATCTACCATAATCGGGCTGCGTAACAGACGCGGGTATTCCTGAATAATTTCTAACAGCTCCTGTAACGGCAATGCTTCAATATCAAGGTCTAAATCTTTATAAATCTTAGATCGTGTCGAGATGATCTCATCTGTTCCTTCTACGGTCATCCGAAGAATATTTTGTAATTCATTTACTGTCAGAGGCTCTCTAATTACATTACGTTCTGTATATTCAATTCCGTTTTTCGTAAACCATTGTTTTGCTTTCCTTGTTGATGAACATGCTGCACCATAAATTGTTACTGTCATTAATCATACCCCATTTATATATAGTTTCTTTTCTTAAAACTACCTTATTTTGATAACCCTTTTCTTAACAGATCCATTTCGATACGAAAATTTTCGGTAGCTTCTTCGCGTGAAAGGTTTCTTGATAACTGATCGACAATATTTCGAAACGTGACAGACGTTAAAATTTGCATAACATGGAAGAACTCCTGTTTACTATCAACATTTATCTTTTTAAAATCAACTAAATCCTTTACTTTGTTCATGGCATCTACTTCATGCTGCTTCCCTAAAAACAGCTCGGTAAATGAATCTTCAATTTCATGTGTGACATTTAAGATGGCATTTTTCAAAAACTGCAAATGCTCCTCCTCAGACAGCTCCACAAGCATTGTCTGAAAAACCTGATCCATCGCAGCCATCAAATCTCCATCTGCTTCTTGCAGCTTCTTTAAAAAATAGGCACGGCGCTTATCGGTATGGAGCTTTAATAAGTAATAAAAAGCATCTTCCTTACCTTCAAAATATTGATAAAAGCTTCCTCTTGAAACCCCTGCAAGCTTGACAATATTCGCAATGGAGGCTTGCGATAATGGAGCTCTTGCAAACTCCTTTTCAGCTGCTTGCAATAATTTGACCCGTTTGGAGTCATGTAAATTAAAAAATGTTGATGTAGGCATATGCTTGCTCCTCCAAAACCTAATGTGACACAATGTCATGTTCTATAATTCTATATTAAGTGACACGGTGTCATAAGTCAATCATTTTCATGACACTGTGTCACTTTTTTATAGAATGTGACTATTATATGACAAACAGGCTTTATCCTCTCAAGCATTATTCACGATTTGTCTGTTTAGTAAACGCCCGATAATGAGAAATCCTTATTTGAACTCCGACTTCATCATCCTATTCCCTCTCTGTACAATTTATAACCTGAAATGATGGATAAAACCGGGAATTTTTAAAGCTTTTGCTAATCTTTCTCGTCACCTGTTTATGATTAGCTTCCCATTTAAGATAATCCCTAAAATTTTCTACCTATGCTAAAAAAATTGATTTCAAATGATTTATTTTCGTGTATAATTATTTCGAATCTGATAAGAATGAACGTGCTCCTTCAAGTTTGAGCAGGTATTAAAATGGATCCTGTAATGATTTAGTTACGAAAAGCAGTGCGGGAATTTTTATTAGATATCTTTATGTAAAAAGGAGTCTGAAATGGCAAAAAAACCAATTATCCAATTCAATAATGTAATGAAACAATTTGATGATGATGCCCCCGTTTTGGATCACGTCAATTTTGAAATAGAAAAAGGTAAATTCTATACGCTGCTCGGTCCTTCAGGTTGCGGGAAAACAACGATTCTCCGTTTAATCGCCGGGTTTACCGAAGCAACATCAGGCGATATTCTCTTTGAAGGAAAAAAGATTAACCATGTACCGGCCAATAAACGTCCCATTAATACGGTTTTTCAAGATTATGCCTTATTCCCTCATCTCAATGTCTATGAAAATGTTGCTTTTGGATTACGGATTAAGAAGGTAAAAAAAGCAGAGATGGATGCCAAAGTCAAAGAAGCACTCAGCTTTGTCAATTTAAAAGGCTATGAAAACCGGGAAATTACAGGGATGTCCGGCGGTCAAAAGCAGCGGGTAGCGATTGCCCGCGCCATTGTTAATGAACCGGCTATTATCTTATTGGATGAACCGCTCTCCGCCCTGGACCTGAAGCTTCGTTATCAAATGCAGTATGAATTAAGAGAGCTGCAGAGTCGCCTTGGGATTACCTTTATTTTCGTAACACACGATCAGGAAGAAGCGCTTGCCATGTCGGATGAGATTTTTGTATTAAACAAAGGGAAAATCCAGCAAAGCGGAACGCCGAACGATATCTATGATGAGCCGATCAACCGTTTTGTTGCGGACTTTATTGGAGAATCAAATATTGTCAGGGCAACGATGATTCAGGATTTTCTGGTGGAATTTGCCGGAAAGCAATTTGCATGTGTAGATCAGGGGATGAATCCAAATGAAACAGTAGAAATTGTGATTCGTCCAGAGGATATGGAAATTACTACCGTAGAAAAAGGAAGTATCCGTGTAACCGTTCAGGCTCAATTATTCCGCGGTGTGCATTATGAAATTACCTGTACAGATGAGGCAGGCAATGAATGGCTTGTCCAATCCACGAAAAAAGCAAACATCGGTGAGGAAATCGGACTTCGCTTTACACCTGAGGATATTCACGTCATGCGATTAAATGAATCCGAGGAGGACTTTGACCGCCGCCTCGACGCTTATGATGAGGGTGAGAATGATGCAAAATAAAACGTTCCGTCATTTGTTTATGCTCCCTTATGCACTATGGATTATTCTATTTGTTATTGCACCGATTCTTTTGGTTGTGTACTTTTCCTTTTTTGATATTCATGGAAATTTCTCTTTAACAAATTATAAAAACTTTTTTACTGCTACGTATTTGCAGATGACCCTGAATTCCTTTTGGTACGCCTTTTTAATCACTGTTATTTCCCTGCTTGTTGCCTACCCGACAGCTTATATTTTGACACGTACCAGGCATAAGCAGCTCTGGCTTTTACTGATTATTGTCCCTTCCTGGATAAATTTATTGTTAAAAGCCTACGCGTTTATTGGCATTTTCGGCACACACGGGGCTGCCAACCAATTTTTAGAGTGGGTCGGCATTGGCTCCAGACAGCTGTTATTTACAGATTTCAGCTTTGTATTTGTTGCTGTGTATATTTTTATTCCGTTTATGATTTTACCTATTTTTAATGCCCTGGATAAATTAAATCCCAGCCTGCTTTATGCAGCAAGTGATTTAGGTGCATCTAAATGGACAACATTCCGGAGAGTCATTTTTCCGTTGACATTAGATGGTGTCAAATCCGGCTGTCAGGTTGTTTTTATTCCGGCATTATCCCTGTTTATGCTTACGCGTCTGATCGCCGGAAACCGGGTGATTACGCTTGGAACAGCGATTGAGCAGCAATTCCTCGTGACACAGAACTGGGGGATGGGCGCGACCATTGCTGTATTTTTAATTATCATTATGGTTGGCTTTATGGCGCTGACTTCGATCAGAAGGAGAGGTGTGTAGGATGGAGAAAAAATCTTCTTCGTTTGCCAATCTATTTTTGCTGTTTATTTTTGTTATTTTATATGCACCAATCTTCTATCTGATTTTCTATTCCTTTAACAGCGGCGGTACGATGAGCCATTTTGAAGGATTTACACTTGATTGGTACCGGGAATTATTACAGGATACAAGATTGTTAATTATCGTCCTGAACACATTAGTAATTGCCTTATTATCTGCACTTATCGCTACCGTGACAGGTGTGCTCGGCGCCATTGGGATACGCTCCTATAAACGGAGGCAGACCAGAAACACACTGCTCTCTTTAAATAATGTGCTGATTGTCAGTCCTGACGTTATTATCGGGGCAAGCTTTTTAATTCTCTTTACGATGGCAGGCATTCAGCTCGGATTTTATTCCGTTCTTTTATCCCATATTGCCTTCAGCATACCGATTGTTGTGCTGATGGTTTTGCCAAAGCTGATGGAGATGTCGCCTTCTTTAGAGGATGCAGCACGCGATTTAGGAGCAAGCAATTGGAATGTATTGACGAAAGTAACCCTGCCTTATATAGCACCCGGGATTTTTGCAGGCTTCTTTATGGCACTGACATACTCTTTAGATGATTTTGCAGTGACCTTCTTTGTAACAGGAAATGGATTTTCAACATTATCGGTAGAAATCTATTCCCTGGCAAGAAGAGGTGTTTCTTTAAACATTAATGCTTTATCAACACTGATGTTCGTTATTACTGTCATTTTTGTTGTTGTCTATTACTACCTGGCAACCCGCTCAGGAACAAAGGGGGCGAATCTTAGACGATGAAAGCTTTAAACCGTTCGTTTCTGGTAATTCTCGTTATATCCATTGCCTTATTAATTACTATCAACCGACTGAATGCTTCACAAGGCTTTTCCGGCGACAATACGCTTACCGTGTATAACTGGGGCGACTATATTGATCAGGATGTTATTAAGCAATTCGAGGAGGAGACAGGCATCACCGTTATTTACGAAACCTTTGATTCCAATGAGGCGATGATGACCAAAATTCAACAGGGCGGCACAACATATGATATCGCCGTCCCTTCTGAATATACCATTGAAAAAATGGTAGAAGAGGATTTACTCTATGAGCTGGATCACAGTAAAATCCCGAATCTGCAATATATTGATGAGCGCTTCTTAAATCTGCCTTTTGATGAAGGGAATCGCTACTCCATTCCTTATTTCTGGGGAACGGTAGGAATTATTTTCAATCCGGAGCTGCTTCCAGAGGGGATGGAAATAACAGGCTGGCATGATTTATGGGACCCGCGCTTAGAGAATCAGATTCTCCTTGTTGACGGAGCCAGAGAGATTATGGGGATGGGGTTAAATTCACTTGGCTATTCTTTGAATGATACAAATCCTGAGCATCTATATGAAACGTTGGATCATCTGGAAAAGCTGACTCCAAATATTCGTGCCATTGTCGGTGATGAGAATAAAATGCTGATGGTGGGTAACGAAGCGATGGTTGCAGTCGGCTGGTCCGGAGATGCTGCTGATATTATGTGGGAAAATGAAGCAATGGATTATGTTGTTCCTGAGGAGGGCTCTAATCTTTGGTTTGATAATTTTGTAATTCCCAAAACAGCTAAAAATATCGAGGGCGCACATGAATTTATTAACTTTATGCTCGACCCGGAAATTTCTGCACAGAACACAGAATATGTCAGCTACTCCACTCCTAATAAAGAAGCATTGAAATATATGCCTGAGGAAATGGTGAATGATGAACGCTTCTATCCGGATGCCGCCTTAACCGATAAGCTTGAGGTGTACGAAAATCTCGGTAAGGAAAACCTGGCGTTTTATAATGAGCTGTTTTTGCAGTTTAAGATGTATCGGAAGTAAGAGACTATATATAAAAGGTGAGCACTTTTTTAAATAAGTGACTCACCTCCTATTCATTATTCTAATTCCTAATAACTGATTAAAAACAATCTACGACCAATGGTTACCTAATAAACTAACTCTCAAATAAATAATCTTTTAAAAAATAATTCTGATTGCAGAAAGAAAAGTAATGGAAATCATAATAATCAATTGAATTTTAGTTCTAATAGATAATCATCAATTCCTGTTACTAAGTGACTGACAATGATGAGCTTTTCAACCTTAACCAATTCAATGTTACTTAATATTTCATTGAAAAAAGAACGTTTATCTTTGACTTCAACAGTTGATTCAATCATTATTCCCCACCTGCTTTACAATGATATAATTTTTTTATAACACCTTCTAGATTTGGATTATCAATATTTTTTATATTAATCCAAGCAACTCTATTATTCTCTATGTTTTCTGGTATGAGTTCCGTGTCCACGGTCACTATGTACCTAAAGTCGTAATGCTGATGGTCTCCTTCCTCTTTTTTATAATTAGCAGGGATTCCATGAATATCAATATCTAATGGGATAAGAGAATCCACTGCATCCACTTTACCATCCATCCCCGTTTCTTCCTTCAACTCTCTAACAGCCGATTCAATTGGTCTTTCGCCTGGATCTACATGACCACCTGGCTGTAACCATTTTTTCAAGTTTTGATGAAATATCATTAACATATAATCAGGATTGGATCTTTTTACGATAATTGCACTTGCGGTGATATGCCCTGGTAGTGAATTTCTTGAAAAAATGTCTGTGTTATTTTCTTGCAGCTGATCAATAAGTGGTGTTAATCGTTCTTTTTCCTTAGGATAAAGCGATAAATAGTTTACTACCTGTTTTTTGATTTCATCTTTGATTAAACTTTTATGCATAAAATCCCCCTATTAATTGTTAAATAAAAGAAAATATGTTAATTTAATTGTAACATTATGAATTCGTAAAATAAACAGATAATCAAAAAAGTTTGTAAATAAAAGCATCGTATAGAAGGATAATCCCACTATACGATGCTCAAAAAGTCTATTTTATAATCCTATCAAACCATAATTTTACTCATATCATTCGTAAACGCCACTGGATCTTCAATCGGCAGTCCTTCAATCAACAACGCCTGATTGTAAAGCAGGTTGGTATATAATTCTAATTTATCCTGATCATTTCCCTGCGCTGCTTCCAGTGCTTTAAAAATACTGTGATCCACATTGATTTCCAGCACTTTATCCGCCTTAATCTGCTGGTCATCCGGCATCGCATTGATAATTTTCTCCATTTCCAAAGAAATTTCACCATCCGCCGACAGAACAACCGGATGTGATTTTAGACGCTTCGATGCCCGTACATCCTTTACTTTATCGCCAAGGACCTCTTTCATCGCCTGGAACAGCTCGTTATGACTTTCGGTTTCTGTCTTATCTTCCTCTTTCTCATCTGCTTCAATCCCAAGATCACCACTGGAAACCGAACGGAATTCCTTCTCCTGATATTGCATCAGCATTTTAATGGCGAATTCATCGATTTCATCTGTGAAATAAAGGATTTCATAGCCCTTATCGGCAACGATTTCCGTCTGCGGCAGCTTTTCAATCCGCTCGTTGGAATCCCCGGAAGCATAATAAATGTATTTCTGATCTTCCGGCATCCGTGATACATATTCCTCTAACGTTACCAGCTTTTTCTCCGTAGAAGAGTAGAATAGAAGCAAGTCCTTCAATTCTTCTTTATGCTGTCCAAAGTCACTGTAGACGCCATATTTAATCTGCTGACCAAATGCTTTAAAGAAGGTTTCATATTTTTCACGCTCATCACGAAGCAGGCTGAGCAGCTGCTGCTTTATTTTCTTATGAATATTTTTGGCAATAATCTTTAGCTGGCGGTCATGCTGGAGCATTTCTCTGGAAATATTTAAAGATAAATCCTCCGAGTCCACCATCCCTTTCACAAAGCTGAAATAATCCGGCAGTAAATCGGCACATTTTTCCATAATTAATACACCGTTTGAATAAAGCTCCAGCCCTTTTTCATATTCTCTGGAGTAGTAATTAAACGGCGCCTGCTCTGGAACAAACAGAATAGCATTATAGCGGACAGTTCCATCGACATTGATATGGATATGACGTAACGGCTGGTCAAATCCGTAATGCTTCTCCTGGTAGAAGTTCTTGTAATCCTCGTCCGTTAATTCACTCTTATTTTTCTTCCAGATTGGAACCATCGTATTCAGCGTCTGTTCTTCAATGACATCCTCATACTCATCTTCTGTTCCTTCCTTCAATTTGCTTTCCGTAACATCCATTTTGATTGGATAACGGATAAAATCAGAGTATTTTTTCACAATTTGTTTTAACGTAAAGTCCTCTAAAAATTCATCATAATTGTCTTCTTCCTGATTTTCTTTTAATTCGAGGATAATTTCTGTTCCAACCTCTGTACGTTCAATTGGTGTAATCGTATAGCCATCAGACCCTTTAGAAACCCATTTATAGCCTTCTTCACTATCAATGGATCTGGTAAGTACGGTTACTTTATCTGCAACCATAAATGCTGCATAGAAGCCAACCCCAAATTGACCAATAATATCATGGCCATCTTTAATTTCATTTTCAGATTTAAAGGTATGCGAGCCACTTTTGGCGATAATACCAAGGTTATTTTCCAGTTCTTCTTTTGTCATCCCAATTCCTGTATCCATAACCGTCAACGTACGTTTATCTTTATTCGGGATTAATTTAATATAATAGCTGCTTTGATCAAATGTTAAAGCATCATCTGTCAATGCTTTATAATAAATTTTGTCAATCGCATCACTTGCATTGGAAATTAATTCACGTAAAAAAATCTCCCGCTGTGAGTAAATTGAATTAATCACCATATCTAATAATTTCTGTGATTCTGCTTTAAACTTGCGCTTTGCCATGGTATTTCCTCTCCTTTTTTCTGTTTTAGCACTCTCTTACGAAGAGTGCTAACCTCTATACATGTAATACCATATTCTTTTTTACCTGTCAATATTAGTCGCATATCATCGCAACAACCTGTATAATAGAATATATAAGAAGAGGAGGGGTCTCGATGCTTCATGAATGGTTACAAGATTCCAAACATACCGTTATTTTCACCGGTGCAGGAATGTCCACAGAGAGTGGGCTACCTGATTTTCGCTCAACAAATCGAGGAATTTGGAGAAAGAAGGACCCGAGTAAAATCGCAAGTGTCAATGCTTTAAATCATCACGTAGAGGATTTTATCGAATTTTATCGGGAGCGCGTTCTTGGAGTAAAAGAATTCGGTCCACATAAAGGTCATCAAATTCTTGCCGATTGGGAGAATAATGGCCTGGTTCAGTCGATCATTACACAAAATGTTGATGGCTTCCATCAGGCTGCGGGAAGTAAACACGTTCATGAGCTGCATGGAACCCTGCAGGAGCTGCATTGTCAAAGCTGCGGGAAAATTTATGACAGCTCCGCCTATTTAGATGCAGATTACCATTGTTCCTGCGGCGGGATACTCAGACCTTCTATTGTATTATTTGGAGAAATGCTCCCTGAGGATGCTTTTTCCGCTGCTTTTGAACATGCAAAAAAAGCCGATTTATTTATCGTACTGGGTTCCTCTTTATCTGTAACTCCAGCCAATCAATTTCCGGAAATCGCAAAACAGAATGGTGCAAAGCTCGTCATTGTCAATCAAGAGAAAACACCGTTAGACAATTATGCAGATTTAGTTGTTTTTGACCGGAAGATTGGGGCTTATTTAGACGAAACAAATAAACTATTATAAAACGGAAAGGCAAGGAAGCGTTTAACGTCTCCTTGCCTTTCACTGTATAAAACGAAACTTCAATCAGCGGGAGGTTTAGACCTTATGCCATCCATTTTGGCGGTGTATTTTTATCCCAGTAGATATCCCCTATTTTGTAATGCTTTTGAAAGCCATCTTCCTTTAAATGATAATGAAAATTAAAATAATATCCTTCCAAGGGACGATTTTCACGGCGGACATGAAACTTTGCCAGTGTTTCATTCGTGCTGTGATTAGAAATATTAAAAATTCGCTCTCCATACCCGCTCGAAGGTTTTTCTGTAATTGCTATATCCTTATAATCTTGAGAATGCCCTACAAAATCGTTCAAGACTGCTTCAATCTGTGGCAAAATCACTGCAGTAAATTCATTCTCCAGCTTTTCTGCAATCCTTGGTCCAAACTTTTCTAAGCTTAATTCTTTTGCCTCTTCATGAAGATGCTCCAGGTAAGCCTCTCTTGCATCCTTGACAATATATGATGAGGTTGGCTCTTTAAGAACAGATGTTACTTCTATATCTGGTGAAGAAGATACACTGCTGTCCTCCTGTTTATCGGCATCTATTTCCAAAAGATTCGTCGGTGTATAAATTCCTAATGTTAAGATTGTAATAAATATGACTGCTATTCTTCTCCACCAAAGCTTCATCTGTTTCACCATCTTTCGTATCCGTTTTCTTTATTTTACCATGAATCCGCCTACTGTCTATCCAACTATTCTACTTTTTTGAATATTATCATAGGAACACGTCCGTAAAATTCCCCACGGGATGAGGTTCCACTCTGGATGTCTTATATGAAGGCAGCAGTCTTTAAACCGGCCAGCCTTCACGCTTATACGCCATATCCCAAAACATATATTCATAGCGGCTGGTATTCAGAAAGATAGCTTCCAAATCTGTGAGCTCTGCTTCCGTACAGCCTTCCGCAAGCTCATCTAATTTTTCCATCAGCCACTTGCTGATGGAACCGAATTCATCTGAGCTGTACATTTTCACCCACTCTCCATACTGTTCATGCTCCAGTGCACCCGGCTTCTTCGCCAGCTCCAAGCCAATTTCGTAATAACTCCAAGCACAGGGCAGGATGGCTGCAATCAATGCTGCCAAGGAGCCTTTCTGTGCTTCTGCCAGCATATTACTGCTGTAGGCGAGCGTTACAGGGCCTGGAACAGTAGCCTCCAATTCCTCTCGTGAAATGCCAAGACGTGCTGCATATTGACGATGCAGATCCATTTCAAAATTTAACGTCTCATCCAATGATTTAGCAAATCCTGACATCGTATCTAAATCTTTCGCAAGCACTGCTCCCATTGCGATTACTTTAGCATATTCTATTAAATACTTGTAATCCTGGCACATATAGAATTTAAATGCCTCGATATCGAGTGTTCCATCACCAATTCCCTGTACAAATGGATGCTGATGGCTTTTCTCCCAAATAGAATCTGCTGACTTGCGAATACGTTCTGAAAATTTCATGTTATAGACGCTCCTTTTCTATATAAAATTTATGGTAAATAATTAATCATTTCTGTTTTTCTGTATGACACCATTTCAAGATAAACCGCAGTAAGGATGCTGTATAATTTAATAACTCATCTATATCTATTTGCTCATCCACTGCATGGGCATGCTTTAATTCGCCCGGTCCATAGCAGACAGTCGGAATACCGTATGCTGCCAGCCAGCCGCCATCTGTTACGGTTTCAGACATTCGGGTAACGGCTTCCTTTCCAAATTCCGCATGATGACTATCCTGTAACATTTCAAAAGCTGGATGCTCCTCATCTACAGAAAAAGACGGGAAAATTTCACCACGGTCCACAATCATCGACTCTCCGCCCCACTCAAAGGTCGGCGGATTATCCCGCAGCCAAACATCTGCTTCAGCCGCTTTGCGTAAATGCGACTCTATTTCTGTTGCAACCTGATCAGCTGTCTCATTGGGATAATAATGCACCGTAATCCACAGACGACATTCATCGGCAATAAATGCAGCATGTCTGCCTCCCTCAATTACTGCCGGGTTAATCGTATTTGTACCCGGCGGAAAACCTGGATAGGATTTGGTCACTGCCCAATGGCGCTCCAACTCCTGCAGGGCAGTAATCAGCTTATTCATCTTTTCAATCGCACTCGCTCCATGCATACCACCGCCAGCATGTATGAGCTGCCGGCGCGTGCCATCATGATGCGTGGTCGGGCTTTTCACTGTAACCCAGCCGGTAATCACACCGCCCTGTCCATGAATCTCACAATGACTTGTATCTGCGACAATAGCATAATCTGCTGTATAGCCACGCTCGCCGCATTGCTTTGTTCCTGCTTCACCAACCTCTTCACCAATGACTGATTGAAGAATAACATCTCCGCCCAGCTGCATCTGGTGGTCATGTAAAATCCGCATCGCAAATAAACACGCAGCCAGACCGCCTTTCATATCCGCTGCTCCGCGCCCATATAAAGTACGGCCTTCTACTGCCGGCTGAAATGGCGCATGCTGCCAGTTTTCCCCCTCCTCAATGGAAGCAACGTCCACATGTCCATTAAGAATTAAACTGTTATATGTATCAGAAGCAGTTCCACGCAAACGGCCAACGACATTGGGATCTCCCGGGTAAACATCCCACTGTTCTGTTTCAAAATTCATTTCCTTCAGATACTTTGAAATATAGGCTTGAATCCCCTCTGTATTTCGTGCAGGGGGCGCCGGTGTTTCGAAGCGAATCAAATCGCTGAGAAGCTCGATTAATTCCCCCTCCCGATTCCAAACATCCTCAATCAATTTATCCATACAAAAAACTCCCTCTGCTTCCAAGTACGTAAAGAAAACTTGGCAAGCCACGCCTGAAAGGCGCAGGATTGCCTTAGTTGCGCTTATACTTGGTACCTAAAAATTTTTACTACGTCGAATTACTTCCGAGCTAAAATTTTATCCTTTCCTAACGCGCAAAAAAGCCACCTCCTGATATAGAAAGTGGCAGAAAAGTTTTGTTCATTTGCCTATAGGCATGTCCCGCCCACTTCCCTCCGCTAGTACGAACTAGATCAGGTTGATAAGGGTCAAGACCATATGCCTCTCTCAGCTTTATAAGCACCCCTAGTGGATCAATTACGTATTTAGTTTATCAGCTATAGATTAACATAAGGATTTGTAAGCGTAAAGCAGGAATTTACAAATACATATCGAATAGGTATATATAACCCGCTTAGAAAGGAGCAACTCTTATGCTTATCCAGCCACCAAAACTATCCCCCGACGATAAAGTAGCAACCGTCAGCCTCTCCTGGGGCGGAGCAGGCGAGCCATCTCTGCACTGGCGCTATCAACAGGGGGTGGGACGCTTAAAGTCCATCTTCGGCCTTGAAGTTGTTCCAATGCCCAACAGCTTAAAAGGACAAGCTTATTTAGCAGAGCATCCTGAGGCACGGGCTGAAGATCTAATGACTGCTTTTCAGGATCCTGAAATCAAAGGGATCATTTCTAATATTGGCGGTGATGACAGCATCCGTCTGCTTCCTTATATTGATTTTGAGATTATCCGGCAGAATCCAAAGGTTTTTATGGGTTTTTCCGATACAACGATTGCTCATTTATTCTGCTTCCATGCAGGCCTGTCCTCGTTTTACGGTCCGGCAATTATGACGGATTTTGCGGAAAATGTTGCGATGGATGATTATACCGTGAAAACCATTAAAAATATGATTTTTCAGGCGGAAGCAGCCGGTGACATTCCCGCACCGGAAAAGTGGACAAGTGAATTTCTGGAATGGAATATCTCCAACAAATCGATTGCCAGAACTATGTACCCTAACCGTGGTTATGAACTGCTGCAGGGAAATGGTATCGTAAAAGGAAGGCTTATCGGCGGCTGTATTGAAGTGCTTGAATTCGCTAAGGGGACAGCAATCTGGCCGCAGCAGAAAGCATGGCAAAACAGCATTCTCTTTTTTGAAACATCAGAGGAACAGCCGAATCCGGAACAGGTGCAGCGCTGGCTCAGAAACTATGCAGCCCAGGGGATACTCCAGCAAACCAACGGAATCATTTTTGCAAAACCATATGGCGAGACACATTACGATGCTTACAAGGAAACAATCCTGTCTGTTTTAGCAGAAAACGGACTGACAGAGCTCCCCGTTCTATATGGAATTTCTTTTGGTCATACCGAGCCCAAAACACCTATTCCATATGGACGATTAGCTCAAATCGATTGTCATCAAGCATCCTTTGCGATAATAGAAGCAGCTGTTACGGATTAAGAACAGCTGTTTTTCTTATGAGAAAAATTATGAAATCAAGAAAGACAGCGTGTGCTATACTATTCATGACACACTTCCTGTTTAACAACGTTCATAGAAAGATTATGCCCCTATAACTACTTCCCGCTTCATGCAAATAGGGAGTTTATAGTAAGATAGAATAGAATCGGCATTATCTATTACTAGAGGCTGACAATGAATATAAGCCTTCCAACCATATGCAGGAGGAATTTGAGGTATGCAAAAGCTTATTATTCCTGAAGAGGATATTGTGCTTGCTATATGTATGTACATTGCTGAGGAGCAAAATATAAATACAAATGAGGTTCAGGTGGAGTTATTTTATGATGATTATACAGGGTTTTCAGCAGAAATCATTACGCCATCCGGAAAACAGGAATTAATTACGAAACAAATTATTACCGCATTAAGAAAATGGATTAAAGAAAATCTTCATGCTGATCCATATGCAGGCCTAAAACTGGATTTAGATCGACGAAACGGTATTTATGCACGTCTTCGTTATGATAGTTAATTCCTTATAAATATTTGGTAATATTTTCATTCTTAATTTATTTACATATTTTTGCATGTTTTAAAACCTTCCAGTCCGGGGGACCACCTAAGTTTTATCAGGATATAGAACTTATCAGAATTATTTTATTTTAAAAATCCTATTGACTTTTTAGGAGTTCCCCTCTAATATGACATTCAAACATATTAAAAATTTCATATTTTATTTTCTTATCCAGAGAGATTGAGGGATCAGGCCCTATGACATCTCGGCAACGGATTCTATATCGTTAGAACACTGTGCCAATTCCTGCAAATACAACATGTATTTGAAAGATAAGAAAAGACAGGCTTCTAAGCACATATATACATATAGCTGGAATCCCTCTTTTCTTGACTTTCAAGAAAAGAGGGATTTTTTTATTCCCTAAAATTCACCTAACTTAAGCGACATGGAGGTACAACATGATTGAATTTCGAAATGTTACCAAGACATTTAAAGTCGGTAAAAATGAAGTAGCAGCTGTTAAAAATGTTTCCTTGCAAATTGATAAAGGAGATATTTACGGAATTATCGGATTTAGCGGGGCTGGAAAAAGCACACTTCTCCGGCTCGTAAACATGCTGGAGCGCCCAACAAATGGCACTGTACATATTCAAGGAACAGACGTCGGAAAGCTTCCCGCTAAAAAGCTGCGGACTCAGAGGCAAAATATAGGCATGATATTTCAAAACTTTAACCTGTTCCAATCCCGAACGGTTGCCGGGAACATTGCTTATCCATTAAAGCTGGCCGGTATTTCTAAAGCAAAGATTCAGTCTCGTGTGAATGAACTCTTACAATTTGTCGGTTTAGAGGATAAAGCCAAGCATTACCCGGAACAACTGTCCGGCGGTCAAAAGCAGCGTGTCGGTATTGCCAGAGCATTAGCCAGCTCACCCGATATCTTAATTTGTGATGAGGCAACCTCAGCACTGGACCCTAATACAACTGCGGACATTCTCAGATTGCTGAAAAAGGTGAACTCTGATTTAGGAATTACGATTCTATTAATCACACATGAAATGGGCGTCATTCAGTCCATCTGTAACAAAGTAGCCATTATGGAGAATGGGGAGGTAATCGAAAAAGGAAGGGTATTTGATACCTTTACAGACCCGCAGCACGAAACAACGCAACGCTTCATCCAATCTGTTCAACAAGATTTACCATCAGAACAAGTCTTAAAAGAATGGACAGAAAGCGGCGGTGGCACACTATATCGGATTTTATTCAAAGGCGACTCAGCCATCGATCCAATTCTGTCCACCACAGCAAGAAAGTATGATATTGACTTTAATATTGTTTATGGTTCTGTCAGGGAACTGGAAGAAAGATTATTTGGAAACTTGATCATCTCCTTTATTGGAGATAGTGATAAAACAAATCAAGTCATTCAAGAGCTTGAAAAAATAGTGGATATTAAGGAGGTATATGCATCATGGCAGTAGATTGGAGTACATTTTGGCCCCGTATCTTGGAGGCCACAGGAGAAACACTTATTATGGTCATCGCAACATTAATTTTTGGCTCTATCTTCGGGATTGTTATTGGGTTATTACTTTTTGTTACTCGCGAAAATAATATTTTGGAAAATAAGGTTGTCTTTCAGCTGCTGAACTTTTTAATTAATATTATCCGTCCGATTCCTTTTATTATTTTCCTGGTAGCCATCTCACAGCTGACCCGGCTTGTGATGGGTACCACCATTGGTACAGCTGCTGCCATTTTCCCGATGACCATTGTGGCCAGCTTCACGATTGCCAGAGTGGTGGAAAATAATTTGGTCAGCATTGACCCGGGAGTTATTGAAGCAGCGAAGGCTATGGGAGCAAGTCCTTTGCGAATTATCTTTACGGTATTGATCCCTGAAGCATTGGGCCCGCTTATTTTAGGACTTACCTTTGTTTCCATTGCTTTAATCGACTTTTCAGCAGTTGCCGGCACAGTCGGCGGCGGCGGATTAGGGCATATTGCGATGACCTATGGTTATCAACGCTTTGACGCCAGTGTAATGATTGTCACCGTTCTTATCTTAATCGTGATGGTACAAATTGCACAATGGCTGGGAAATACGATTTCAAAAAAAATTATGCGCCGCTAAATTTTTTACCAACAAGGAGGAGTTTTTTATGAACAAGAAATTATTGATTGCTTTTGTTTCACTTATTTTGATAACCCTGGCAGCTTGCGGAAGCAGCGATGCAGATGCAACTGACAACGGAGAAACCACGCATGTAAAAATTGGTGTCAATGGTGCTGACGGTGTGCAGTGGCCGATTCTTCAGGAAAAAGCAGCAGCAGAAGGAATTGAAATTGAGCTGATTGAATTTGCAGACTACACCCTGCCTAACGACGCTTTGGCTCAAGGAGATATTGATATCAACGCCTATCAGCATATTGCATTCCTTGGACAATACGTCGTAGAAAGCGGAAATGAACTTGTTCCTATTGGCTCTACAGTTCTGGCACCGATCGGATTATACTCGGAGGAAATTGATGATGTCTCCGAAATTGAAGAAGGAGCAGCCATTGCTATCCCGGATGACCCGTCTAATCAGGCACGTGCATTGCGCTTATTAGAAAGTGCAGATTTAATTACACTCAGTGACAGCTTCGGAATGTTTGGAGATCCATCGCAAATTGAAGAAAATCCTTTAAATCTGGATATTGTTCCAATGGTTGCACAGCAAACCGTTCATGTATTACCGGATGTTACTGCATCTATTATTAATAATGGTGTTGCCGGCCAGGCTGGTCTGTCCCCTGGAGAAGACCCGATTTATATTGAAAGCGCAGATGGAGAAGCAACACATCCTTATGTCAACATCATCGCTGCACGGGAAGAAGACAAAAATAACGAGGTTTACCAGCGTATTGTTGAACTTTACCAGGAAGAAGATATTGAGCAGGCCATTGATGACGATACAAACGGAGGCTCCTTCTTGGTCAAATTGACTCAAGAAGAATTAGATAAAGCTTTTGAAGCATTAAAAGCGGAATAAAAGAAAATCCATTACAAACCAAGTGATTCAGGGAGGAATGAAATGATGAGCATAGTTGCACAGAAAAAGGATACGATCTTTCAATCCATTGAGGCAAACAAGGAAAAATATATCGAAATCAGTCAGGCTATTCATGCACGCCCGGAAATCGGAAACGAAGAATTTTTCGCAAGTGAATTGCATGTCAACACCTTGCAGGATGCTGGTTTTAAAGTAGACACAGGTGTGGCTGGACATGAAACTGCTTTTTACGCAGAAAAAGACAGCGGCAAAGAAGGGCCAACGATTGCATTCTTAGCGGAATACGATGCTTTAGCCGGGATTGGGCATGCTTGCGGTCATAATATCATCGGAACAACGAGTGTTGCAGCAGGAATTGCACTAGCAGAAGTACTTCCCGAAACAGGCGGAAAAATTATCGTTCTCGGTACACCGGCTGAAGAAGGAGGACCTAATGGCAGTGCCAAAGGGAGCTTTGTTAAACATGGTTATTTAAAAAATGTCGATGCTGCATTAATGATTCATCCTGGTGCAAAAACCAGTCTCAGTAATGATTCTTTAGCAGTTGATCCCCTTGAATTTCAGTTTTATGGAAAGCCGGCACATGCTTCCGGAGCACCTGAAAAAGGCGTCAATGCCTTAGATGCAATCATTCAATTCTTTAGCGGCATCGGCTTGTTACGCCAGCAGCTGCCAGACGATATTCGTATCCACGGCATTATTACACATGGCGGTGATGCACCCAATGTTATTCCAGATTACACTGCTGCCCGATTCTATATCCGTGCAGAATCCTGGGAGAAGACAGAAGAAACATCAGCAAAGGTAAGGGCAGTGGCAGAAGGTGCTGCCTTAGCAACAGGTACAGCAGTAAAAGTAGGACGTTTTCAAAATGAAGTAAAAGATTTTGTCATCAATACCTCTTTAGATGCTATTTTAAAAGAAGAATTAGAAGCATTAGGCGAAGATGTCCATACCGAAAAACGGAAAGCAAAAGGATCCACAGACGCCGGGAATATCAGCTATGAAGTGCCTACCTCTCACGGTCACATTAAAATTGGTCCGGAATCTTTAATCGGACATACAGTGGAATTTAGAGAAGCAGCAAAATCAGAACAAGGCAATCAGGCATTGATTACCGGTGCAAAAGCCTTAGCTGCTACGGGGTATCGCCTGCTTCAGGACACAGAGCTGTTCATTGATATCCAAAAGGACTATGAACGGGGTATTGCAGCGAAGAAAGCAGACTAATGGAATAGCAGGATACCAATTCATGCCTCTTATTACAAAGCGCCTTTGTGATAAGAGGTTTTCTGTATGGATAAATTCCATAGGCCTCCAATATATTCCAGCCATTTCATTATTTTCTCACTCCTGTTCTGATTCTTCGTACAAGCTCATATACTTAACCAATGACCTGCTGGAGAAAGGAGAGATAGGTTGGAATTTATACAGACAGTCGGGCAAATTCTCCTTATCAACATTTTATTAAGCGGAGATAATGCCATTGTTATCGCAATGGCAAGCCGAAACCTTCCTGAACATCTTCAGAAAAGAGCTATTCGCTGGGGAACGTTTGGAGCAATTGCACTCCGCATTCTCTTTGTCTTTATTATGATTTATCTATTAAAACTGCCCTTTATCCAATTCATCGGCGGCTGTCTCCTGCTGTATGTCGCATATAAATTATTAGTGGACAAACAAGACCACAGCCAGATGAAGAGCGGCAGCTCCTTACGGGAGGCAATCACGATTATTATTTTTGCGGATGTGATTATGAGCCTGGATAATGTTCTGGCCATTGCTGCTATTGCAGATAGTGATTTACTTTTAATCATCGCCGGCATTATTTTAAGCATCCCGATTATTTTAACCGCCAGTGAATTTATCCTGAAACTGATTCAGCGCTTTCCTATCATTATTTATATTGGTGCAGGTCTGCTTGCATGGACAGCAGGCAAGATGATGCTGGAGGAAGCCTTTATACAGCAGCTTTTTGCTTCTCTGAAATATGGTCAGCTTATCTTTCTTAACCTCTTAACAATCTGCATCCTTTTTCTTGGAAAATGGCGCAGAAACCAATCAGAGATGACCATATAAAGAAAACTTGGCAAGTCAAGCCTTGAAAAGGCATAGGGTTGCCTTAGTTGCACTTATACTTTTTTCCTTAAATTCTTTATATTTTCTTAAAGTGTAAAAAACCTCTTATGTGACGTGATGCCGCATAAGAGGTTTTGATGCAGTGTTACATGCTTTGATAGGTTTTTGCTTTTGTAAATAACACCGCTGTAATGATCAGGCCAATCGCACCAAAGCTTAGCAAGATGGCCTGAATCGGGATATCAGCAGCGGATAATCCGGAAACAAGCGCATAAGAAATCGGATCAAATCCATTCATAGCCAGGAATATGATACTCATAACCCTTCCCATAATATAATCTTCCGCTTGCTCCTGGGCAGCTGTAAAGAATGGAATAAATACAAAGGACATGGAAAATCCGATAAAAAATACAACCATCGTCAGCATCGTTAAATTAGGAACGAGCGCAAAAATAACGTATGCAATTAACGCTCCCAATAATCCAAATAAAGAGGTCCTCCCTTTCTTTTTCACTAATACGGTGCTCAGCACACCTGTACCAGCCACCAGTCCGATACCAAGACTGGCTTCCATATAGCTTAGATTAAGCGGTGATCCTCCATAGCTTTCCACTAAGAATGGAATCGCAATATGCAAGGTTCCAAATACAAAGAAGTTCAAGGTAATTAAAACGACTAAGCCTGTCATTAGAAAGCTTGAATTCCTAATATAGGCTAAACCTTCCCTAATTTCCCTTATTGGCTTCTGCTTCTCCTGCAATGCAACGGGACCTTCATTGATAAAGCGCGGGTAAATAATGACCGCAGAAAGCAATGCTAAAATCATTGCCACAAAATAACTGCCGCTGACACCTATTGACTCCATCAGCACACCTGCAACAATTGGACCTGCTACAAATGAAATTTGGTCAACACCCTGGAATAGCGCATTGGCACGCTGCAGCTGGCTTTTCTCAACAATTTTTGGGATCATCGAGGAGCTTGCCGGACCAAAGAAAGCGTCCAGCATCCCAAACCCGGCAGCAATCAATAGCAGCAGCGTCAACGATAATCCATCGTTTTTAATAAGAATATATAAAACAAGCAAAAGAACCGCCTGCACAAAATTTGCTAAAAACATAATCGTTGTTTTTTTATAACGATCAGCCACTACACCTCCAAAAATCATCATCGAGATTCTCGGAACTGTCGCAGCAATTAATACCAGTCCTAACGAGCTGGCTGATCCGCTCTCACTGATAACAAACCATGTTGTTGTTGTTAAAAACATACTGAAGCTGACCACACCGAAAATCCCAGCAACAAACAGCAACACAAATGTACGATTTTGAAATAAGGGCTGTGCTCCCATATTATCTTTCCTCCGAACTTTTTATTGATGAAACAAACGCTGCATTTATTTTATTTTTACATGACATGCAGGAAAACATGCTTTATAATTAAGAAATAACAATCCCTACCGACCGTTCGTTTCCAGAAGAATTTTACCTTACAATAACTACTTTGTCAAAGGAGAATCATCATGCATACAAAAGAAAAAATATTACTCGAAGGAATGGAGCTTTTTGCAACCCTTGGCTATAACGGGACTTCCATGACAAAAATTGCTGATCGAGTTGGTCTGCAGAAATCTTCTCTATATGCACATTACAACAGTAAAGAAGAATTATTTTTTGATGTGACTACCAAGATTGCTTCTGATTATGTGCATTTCGTAAAGTCAACCTTTGAAAATGAAGGACAAACAACGGAGGAAAAGCTTCATCTCTCTTTTCAGGCACATGTAAAGGACTTGGCAAATCATGACAGTAGCATTGAATTTTATAATCGCTTCTCCTCGTATCCCCCAAAAGGCTTTGAGAATAAAGTTTTGGCATTATTGCGTGAGAGTGAAGAGCAGGCAAGAGCTGTATTTAAAGAAGAAATTACAAAGGCCCAAGAGACAGGAGCTGTTACGGAGGAAGTTTCCCCGGAGGAAGCTGCACGTGCTTTTTATGGTTTATTGGATGGTTTATCTTATGAAACAAGCTATTATGGTATGGATATTATTGAAAAGCATGGAGAGTCGATGTGGAAGGTGTTTTGGCGTGGGGTCAGGGCGTAGTCTGGGATAATAAATTTTTAAAAAAATTTATGCGAATTATTGCAGTGAATTAAAAGAAATAACAAAACATATGTGCTATAATAAAGATGCCCCTATAGAAAGGGGGTGTATAATATGGAATTTGTGGTCTTGCTTACTAGCATGGTGAGCTTGACGACAGCGGTTGTTAATCTTATTATTTCTATTGATCAGATCCGTTCGTCAAAAGAAAATAGTAAGAAAAAAGACCATCGCTCGGCAAAGCGATAGCCTGTTGTCACCACAGGTGAAGGAGAAATATTTCTCCTTCACCATTCATATTATACTTTTATTATAGCTGATTTATACATTAAAAACAAGGAGGAGTCTATTGATATGGGATTAATAGCTCTTGTTATCTCATTATTAGCTCTTGTTGTTACCATAATTAATCTGGTGTTGATAACGAAAATAAGAAAGAAATAGCCCTATTTTTAATGAATTTTAAAACACTCCTGCCTTCTCACTAAACCATACTCAGCCCATTCCTTAAGGTGAGAGTCTTACAAAAGCTCTTCGATGGGACGAGTAATCGCAAAAGGTTTTCGGTGGGGCGAGTAATCGCAGTCCCAGTCCCAGCCAATTATACTGCGATAAAAAATAACTGGCAGAATTCTGTCAAGGAATCAGATACCAATTCTCCCTTCCGTTTCTACCCGCTTTAAAATTTCAGCAACGGTTTCTTCCGGTGTCAGTACTGACGAGTCAATCCATAATCCGATTTGTGGATTTTCTTCTACGAATACTTGATAAAGCGGCTCTACCTGCCACGAATGATAACCGGTTTTATTACGCTGCATTTCCCGTTCAACAATAACATCCATACTCGGATTCAGTGTGATGAAATAAATGGATTGAGATTGGAACTCTTGAAGAAAAGTGTTTGTTTCTTTTCCTAAATAATTATCCTGAACCACTACAGAGAAACCTGCTTCATAATATGCTTTTACAGTATTGGCAGTAAGATGATAACGCAGCCTTAATTGCGCCAACGCCTCTTCAGAAGGCTCTGCTGTCATTTCTTTTCGTCCGTTTACGATCATCTTGCGGTAGATATCACCGTGAACATGGACACTATTATCCAATTGCTCTGCCAACAATTGCGCTACGGTCGATTTTCCAGACGCCATCATACCTGTGATAATATAGATTCCTTTTGGCAGTGTCATTTTTATCACTTCCTTGTTCCATAAAAAATGGATCATTTTTATTTTTTCAGGTGTTATTTCCTTCAATTTTTTCTAATAAAAGAAATGAGCTCTTAACTCTCTAACTAATCATTTTCTTGCTCAAATATCAGCTGATTTAATATAAATTAAAATAAAAACCTTGAAAGACATTTAGCCAATCAAGGTTAACATACAGAAAATCACAATATAGATTTTCGTTCCAAATCAAATATATCGATCTCTTTCTCTTCAAATAATTCCTCTAATGAATCTGTTCCTTTTTCTTGGGCAAATATATACTCATTCTCAGAAATTGGAACAGCGAGTAACCAGGCTACCTTCTTGTTTAGAAAATCAAGCGTCTTTAAATCTTCCCACAAAAATGGTGATACAAATAGAACATGTTTCATTTCGCTATTAGGGTAATACATCTTTAACATATCTCGAAGAACTTTACCATGGGATACTAAAAAGTTTGAATTTATAACACAAAAAGCACAGGTTGCCAACACATTCGGAAAATGTTTATACTCTGATGCACTAGTTCCAACAATTTCTATTCGTAAAGGAGTTCCATCAACAGTATATTCAATTGAATAGTCGGAGAGCCCAATTGTTGAGTATGATGTAATACCTTCATAAGGTCTATCAGCGGTTGAAAGCATATCAATATTACTTACATTACCTTCATCCCAGTATTTTGAAACTTGTGGTTTACCCCCAAAAGCTTGTAAAGCTGACTTTGCAATTATTTTATTTTCACTTGAAATACTCATAATACCCCTCCTAATACCTCATTACAATCTTAATCTCCAAAATAATTGTCAGTCAAGTCTTCACCTTTATGACTTCTATTAGTAGAAGGTAACTCAGGTCGATAGTGGTCTGAATTATTGTGTTCATCTAGAAACTGTTTTCTTGAAACGCCTCTTTCTTGTGCACTTTTTTGATGCTTTCTAAATTCGTATCCTGGTTTATGCCCCATATCCCATGGTTCTTCTTTATTCATTATCTTTCCATTTCCTGGGTCTCTCACTTTACCGTCTGCACCTTTAGCTTTTTCCCAAGCCTCATCCCTAACGCCTTTCCTATAACCAGACGGTCGGCTATATGTCTTATCAATCTTACCCTTACCAAGCTTATAACCATTCCTAATACTCGTAAATATCTTCCCAGCAGGAATAAACGAAACTCCTGATAGAAGCCTCTCTGTAATCGGTGCACTTCCATCCATAACTGTCCTTGCATCATCTAACCACAAAAAGTCTACCGTTGCTTTCGCTGCGTCTAAACCTGTTTTTGCACCCTGCTTCACTCCATCAAAAGCTTTATCTATAAATCCTTTTTCTTCCTCTGGCTCTTCTACCCGTGCTTCCGGGATATCATCTACATACTGAT
>NZ_VIYG01000008.1 GCF_009389585.1 Oceanobacillus sp. CFH 90083
TTCTGTTTTTACCGGGTTTTGTCCCAGCCTCTTTTTCTAGTAATCATTTGAATTATTAAATCAACTACCTATGACATTTTTTATTTGTTCAGGATCAAAACCTTCAATGGTGTGTTTCGTTTCGTTGTCTTTGATAATTATGAATGGAATACCTTGTACTCCATAGATCCCTAGTTCCTGATCGTTTAGATCGTTATCTATATCTTTAAATTCATAATTATAAGCATTCTCAACTAACCATTTCTCTAATAGCTTACAATAAGAACACCATTTTGCTCCATAAACCATTATACTTTTCAAATAAAATACTCCCCTTTTAAAAACATTAATATATATAAGAGATACGACAATAGAAAAAATCAAAAATTATATAATTTATTTATGAAATATAAAAAGAAGCCCGGTAATATCCAGTTTTAAAATGAGCTCATCGGGCTTCTTTATCATCTAGTTATTCATTTGAAGTAGTATAAACCATATTATACAATAATAAAGTTACATTTAGCAGTGAAGAAAGCGTAAATAGAACTCTTAGCTATATTATTACCTTTTTGTTTCTTAACGCAATTAATTAAAGGTCTATCGCATTTAGAGCAACGACTTGATTTATTTTTTCTATAACAATCATCATGCGTTTTGCAGCACCTATCTACGCCGTTTGCTGGAGTTCCGCCCCCTGTTTGGTAGCCACATCCTTTACCACACCATTTGTATCCGCCTGGTAAACAAAAATCAAATACACCTTGTGGCTGAATTTGTACTGCAGTTTCTCCAGGGACATATGATGCTTCATTTGGCAATAATCCATCCTCTGCAGCAGCTTCTGCGATTTCTTTTTGCAGCTGTTCAGTATAAGCTGTTTCTTCAACCAGAACAACTTCGTTTTCAATAAACTCATATTCTTTAAAAACGACTTCTCCTTCTTCCTCAGCTAACTTGTCACCGACTACAACCTCAATTGTTGAATCGTCATAGACACCCTCTGTAACCACAATATTTAAATGATCTTCAATAAATAATTTAGTAGTTTTTGCAATGAAAATTTCATTTCCAGTGCCTGCAAAATCATAAGCGTAAGATTGAACAGCGAGATCATTAAGCGTTACATCTAGCCCCTGGGAAAGCTCATTGAAAAGAGTTTTTACTTTTTCTTTCTCTAACATTCTTTTCTTAACTTCAACCAATTCCTGACCTTCCAGGTATTTACCGTTTAAAAAATTCATATCTACATCTCCCTTAATTATTTTTCAGGTTAAAACCTGTTATTATCTAAAGAGATTTTTTTGGTAGAATATCAAAATAAATAATTTTTTATTAAAAACTTGAAACGGTTTTATCTGTTCATCCGTTTATAGGGAAAAGAAAGAGGGGGAACATGAATTCAATTGAGGATTTATTCAAATTATACGCGAACGATGTTTACAGATTTCTTTTAACAATGACAAAAGATGAACATGCAGCAGAAGACCTCCTTCAAGATACATTTTACAAAGCATTCATCAATATGGATGCTTACACAGGAGGAAATATAAAGGCTTGGCTGTTTACTATTGCCAGAAATACCTTTATAGATGATTTTAGAAAAAATAAACGAATAGTAGTAAGTTCTGACATATTTAAAGATGATAACGGGATGCAGTTCGCGCTAGAGGATATTGTAGTTACTAATGATATCGTTGACCATATTGCTGAAATTATAAATAAACTTCCTCTAAATCAACGAAAAGCAATCATTTTAAAGGATTTTAGAGGACTAACCTATGAGGAAGGGGCAGAGATTATGGAAATCAAATCATCTAACTTTAAGACCCTTGTTCATCGGGCAAGAAAGACCATTAGATTGGAGTATAAGGAGTGAGCTTTATGAGCCGATTTTCAGATGAGAAACTAACGGAAAGTAAACAAATGGATATTATTAAGGCATCTAAATTAAAAGCAAGGTGGAATACGATTCTAACGAGTTTAACAATTATCTTACTCATTATTCCGGTAACATATTTTTTGACTGTCACTTATTACAGTGTAACGAATAAAGCAAATGATGAAATTACTGCTACAGAAACAATGTATTCACTCACTAGGCCAAATCTTCAAATTGGAGATTTGGAAATGAAATCCGAAATTACACCTTTCTTTGGATTACATCTATCTGCGCCACTATACAAACAGGTTGGAAAAGAAATATTCAATACAGGCGATTATCAAACGAAAATAACACCCGGAAATAACCAAAATGTATCTGAGAATTTATTAATTAATGATGTACCAATGAATACGATGGACAAAGAGTTCGTTTTCCATTATCCAGATAATGATACTCCCTTACCAGAGTATTTAAATCAAGGATGGGAGCAGCTTCAAAATGTATCGGAAGGAACAGTGACTGAAGCATTCTTATCTTTAGATAGGTCTTACACATCAGAAGAAATTGAGGAAATTATATCTGATTATGATGTTGATTTAGTTTGGAACGCAGTTGATACGGGAGTTGAAAAAGAAATGGTAGACGAAGAAGGGCGTTTTGTTACGCCAATTGGCTACCCAGAGAATAATGAATTGCCAGCTAACTCTTCATTTGAAGCTGAAAATAATCAAGAGCTTTTTATGGAACAACTACAATACTTGAATAAGCATAAGAAATTGACAGACAGCATCCGAAAAGATATCTCTATAGCTGCACAGGAACGTTTAATTTATCTAGAAGAGAATGGCGTAGGAATCTATGGAATTGTTGTAACAGGACCATCAAAAGAAATTTTAGAAATGGAACAGCAGGCTGAAATAGAGGGAATTTACATTGGTGAAACGGAATTTTGGAACTGGAATAAATAGGAGGAGTATTAAATGCTAACAAAATATCGTATTTTCAATATAGTAAGCTTGCTTTCGGTTGCCATGGGGCTAGTTAGTTTGCTTATGATAAATATAAGTATATTGTACAATAACACGTTTTTATTAAACTTTATCCCGCAAGGTATTGGCCTTCTTGCGGGTATAATAGGTGTTTTCAACAAACAAAGTAAAAACTATGGACTATGGGGAGTTGCATTGAATGCTTCTACCCTTGTATATATATTTATTGTTATGGTACTAGGAGCAACAATTAATCCTCAACCATAATAAACAATCTTATAAACGCTTTAAATTCTTTTCTATAAATTGCATAATGGGGAGAATGTTAAAGTGATTGTTATTAAACGAAGGAGGAGGAACTCATAGCCGAAGGAATTATGGAGACATTATTCTATATTCTTGTTTTTGGGGTTGTTATATTCCTGCTGAGTATGCTTTTTAAAGAAAAGAGAATCGTCCCGCCTCTTACTATCATTCTTATCAGTATCGTGGCGTTTATCATAAGCATTCTCATTGGTGGCTGGGAAGGAATAGGCCTGGCATATATGAGTTTTAATGCTTTTACAGCTTCCATTATAAATATTTTTATCATGACTATTATTAACAAATCCAAGAAAAATAAAAAGCCTGGAAATTAATCCAGGCTCAGCTTGTAGAGAAAGTATGGTATTTTCTCTACAAGCTTTTTTATATGATTAAAATAACAAAGAAAAAAATAAGATAATCATGAAAACAAACTCCCATCTACCTATCCTTGCTTGGACAGGTAGATGGCAATCTTCTTCATGTTCTGGCAGGCTGCAGTGAGTAATACTTGCTCTCCCGCATTCTGCAATCCTCTCAACCTGCAGTAGCGAAGACCATGCAGTTCTTTAGAGTCTGCAAAACTTTGCTCTATTTTTTCTTTTCTAAATTTGTATAGCTTTTTCCCGGAAACGGATAACCGATTAGATCGTACTTGTTCTTTATGTTCTTCCCAAACATGCCGGGTGATTACTTTCTGATGGTTTTTCGAGCGGGTGCACTGTTCTAAAAGTGGGCAGGATATACACTTTTTCAGGTCTGATTTAAATTCTCTGTAGCCGTCTCGTGTCGTTGTTTTATATGGCAATTCTTCTCCATTCGGACAAATGTAGATATCCCGATCCTTATCATAACGGAATTTCCACTAATGTATTTATCTATTTTTCTAAAAAGAGAAATAGTGATGATTATTATCTTTATTATATGTGTCAGGCTTATCATAGGTAAATGGATGAGAACTGAAAGGATTTGAAGAATATAACCTTCTGGTTTTCTTCTAATAAGAGTTTACCATCTAGTAAGGTGAGGAGAACCTTACTAGATGGTAAACGAGGTTTTAGATAAAAAGTGAAGTTTTCCTAACGAGTCAAAAAGAGAACATACCATTATATAAGCACGCTCTCTTTCGAACACCCACCACCCTATAGAACACAGGACAAAGGAGTCACCCTCCCTCGTCCTATAAGTTTTTGCTGAGTGTCCTACCAACACCTATTTCGTATAATTATCAAAATACCCCTGAATAAACACAATCGGCGTCCCTTTATCCCCGCTGCCTGAAGTTAAATCAGACAATGAACCAATAAGGTCCGTCAGTCTCCGTGGAGTAGTTCCTTGCGCTTCCATCGCTCCGACTAAGTCATCCTGTTTCTCATCAATGTATTTAGAGATGGCTTTTTTTAGTTCTTCCCCTTTTAAGTTAGCAAATTGATTATCAGCCAAGTACTTTAATTTAATTTCATTCGGTGTTCCTTCTAATCCAGCTGTGTAAGCAGGGGAAACAACCGGATCTGCCAGCTCCCATATCTTTCCTACAGGATCTTTAAATGCTCCATCACCATAAACCATGACCTCAACCGTTTTACCTGTCTTTTCTTTTAGGATTTCTTGAATGTTATCAACGACAGGCTGACAATTGTGCGGGAATAGCTTTACACTATCCTCTGTTGCTTTATTGGAGCCCAGTAAGCCATAAGCCTCATTAAAACCGCTTCCGTCAATGGAATCAGAAAGAATATTATCGAGACTATAAATTTTTTCACCGCCATTAGCTGTTAAAATTCTTTTCGTTCTCTCCCGTGAATGAATATCACAGCAAAGTACGCTCTTTGTGTATTCCAAAATCGTTTTTGAATCATTTGAAAAGATTACTTCGCATTCTACCCCATATTCCTCAACCAGGGACTTGTAATAATCGATATAATCTACGCCTGTGAAGGTATGTTTGTTGTAGCCAAAATGCTCCCGAAATTGCTTTTCTGTCAGAACATCTGTCCAAGGGTTTATTCCTTTTTCATCAAGTGTATCTAAATCTACTAAATGATTGCCTACTTCATCGGCAGGATAGCTTAGCATTAACACGATTTTCTTGGCTCCTTTTGCGATTCCGTTAAGACAAACAGAAAAGCGGTTACGGCTAAGGATCGGGAAAATCACACCGATGGTATCATCCCCAA
Organism: Oceanobacillus sp. CFH 90083; assembly: GCF_009389585.1. Lineage (GTDB taxonomy): Bacteria > Bacillota > Bacilli > Bacillales > Amphibacillaceae > Oceanobacillus. The sequence goes on from NZ_VIYG01000008.1 coordinate 5,334, forward strand.
ATTTGGTTTGAACATCTTTGGCAATATGGTCAATGGTGGCATAGTTGCCTTGTGCACGTGCCACAACCGACTCCGTAACGGTCACAACATCTTTATCCTGAATGGTAAAGCCTTCAACTTCTGCTGCTTTTAATACACTATCAACAACGATTTCTTCAATGCGATCCCCCGTATTGATGATGGGACAACGCAGTCCCCTGGCAATAGTTCCTACAACTCTTTCCATAATCATTCGCTCCTTCTTTGCAATCTGGCTATATTTATTCAAAGGTTCACTTTTTTACAAAGTTTCATCCTAATACACTAACAATCCAAACAGTCTCCTCTTGTAATATACGGCTTTTAATGATATAAGTAAAGTTAATATATCTAATATAGGGTATAAGGATGGATTATATGGTAGGCAAATTGGATTTATATTATCTTTTTTATACAGTTGGTAAAAATAAAAGCTTTTCCAAAGCGGCAAAAGAGCTATATATGTCACAGCCGGCCATAAGTCAATCCATGGCACAATTAGAGAAGGAATTAGATACAAAGCTTTTTAATCGGCTGTCTAAAGGTGTAACGCTAACGGATGAAGGAGATTTATTGTTTGAATATGTCAGTTCAGCACTTCAATTTATACAGGCTGGTGAAGAAAAGCTTTTAGAATTTAAAAATTTAATCATTGGTGAGTTTAAAATAGGGGTCAGTGATACCATTTCGCGATTTTTTTTGCTTCCCTATTTAGAAACATTTCATAATCGATATCCAAATCTCAAATTCAAAATAGTCAATGGGACAACGTGGGAAATCATCGCTGCCTTAAAAGCAGGAGAAGTGAACATCGCTATCTGTAATCTTCCCATTGATGACAAGTCATTAGAAGTAAAGCCTTTATTGGAAATTCAGGATACCTTTGTATATGGCGAAAAATACCGAAAAGAATTATCTAAGCCAATCAAACTGGAAGAATTGGTTAAGTTTCCGCTTATTTTATTGGACAATTCCAATTCCCGGAGATATGTTGAAGAATTTTTTCTTACCAAAGGAATTAAAATCCAGCCGGAATTTGAGTTAGGCTCACATGAATTGCTGTTAGAATTTGCAAAGATTAATCTTGGTGTTGCTTGTGTTACCAAAGAATTCTCGGAACAGTTTTTGAGAAAAAGCCTGCTTCATGAAGTAATCTTAGAGGAACCTATACCTAAAAGAAGTATCGGTATATGTTATTTAAAAAATGCTCCTTTAAATAGAGCTGCGGAAAGGTTTGTTGAGATTATGGAAGAAAAGATGAGAAATTTTTAATAGCAATAAATGTACCATAAGAAAAAGAGATCTTATATTTGAGAGCATATGAAACAACCATTTTGTAACCATAGGAGGTAATTAAATGAATGATCATTTTATTGTAATGGCAAAAAAGGGCAGGATGGTCATGCTGACTATTTTGTCTCTCGTGTTTGTTGCGCTGGGCATATTTATTTTATTAGTCCCGTCTAATGAACGAATATTACCCATGGTGATAGGGGTTCTTGCCATTTTAGTATTCGGACTTTGTTTCCTGTATTATGTTAAAGCACTTGTCGAAAGGGAGCCCGCCGTTATTATTACTAAAGAAGGAATTATAGATAATTCTAGTTATATTCGAGCAGGCCTCGTCAAATGGGAGGAAATTGAAACAATTGAATTTTTGAACTTTTCAGGTCAGATATTTCTTGGCATTTTTACATATGATCGTGAATTGATTATCAACCGATCAAGCGGAATGAAGAGAGTATTTAACCGATTAAACAAAGGGCTATTGCCATCTCAAGTTAATATTCCCTTTAAGAATTTGGATTGTTCTGCGGAGGAACTAATGAATGCTATTGAAGAATGTTGGGAAACGGGGCTGAAGGAAGAAAGTAAAAAAGAGTGAAGCCAAAAAGCTGTCAGCAGAAATGATTAGTAAATACATTAAAAAAAGAGGGATTTCACATCAACTCGGGTGCGAAATTCCTCTTTCTTTATTTGTGGCTGGCTATGTCCTGGCCTCTACATATTTTAAGTTTTCCGAGCTTTTAATTTTAAGCCCCGTTTTTCCTCCGATTTATCAATAAGAACTGCCGCTGCGGCATCGCCGGTAACATTCATGGTCGTATAAGCCATATCAAGTAATCGATAGATGGCTGCGATAGGACCCATCAATTCAATCGGCAGATTAAGAAGTGTCAGGAAGGATGCCCCGAGTACAATTCCGCCACCTGGAATACCAGGTGCTGCCATATTTAAAATCGTAGCAATAATAACGAGGTAAATAATCTGCCCGACACCGAGCGGAATATCGTAAAAGTCGGATACAAAGACAGCAAGTAAACTAAACGATACTGCTCCGCCGGCCATATTAATAGTCGTTCCCAATGGTACAACAAAGTTCGTAATGGATTCGGAAACTTTAAAATCATTTCTGGTTACTCGCATGGTTGTCGGCATCGTTACAGCAGAGCTTGTGGTGGATAGAGATACAAGCCACACCTTATAAATACCTTTAATAAAATCAATCGGACTGAGCTTACTATATAACCAGGCTGGAAGTAACATAACCAGGATAAATACGATAATACATGCAAAATATGCTGTGAAAATGTACAATCCAAGTGCAGAGAAAATACCGGCACCATATTCGGCAACAGCGAATGCCATCAGCGAAATAATTCCGATCGGTGTCAGTTCCATGATGAAATCAAGAATTTTAAAGATGACCTTGGACAAGCTGTTGATAAAAGTTCTGACTGGATCCGCCTCTTTTCCAACGACAACAATGGCTACAGAGAAAATAAGCGTGAATAAAATCGTTGCAAGAATATCCCCTTCCGAAATCGCTTGGAATAGATTACTAGGTACGATATTCATAAAGAAATCTGCAATACTCGGTTCGGTAACTTCACCGTCATATCCGACAGCATCAATATTAATGCTCTGACCAGGACGAATCAGGTAGGAAATGGCTAAACTAATGGCTGCTGTGGTAATAAACATGGCGACAAAGACAAAGATACTCTTAAAGCCGATTCGCCCGAGATCACTGGAGCTGCCAATATTAATAATACCAGTGGAGACGGCTACAAAAATAATGGGAATAATCATCATCTGAATTAAATTTAAGTAAATATCGCCGATGAATTTTGTTTGAATAGAGATCTCGGGTAAAAGTATACCAAACAGGATTCCGAGTCCGAATCCAATCGCAATTCGGGTGAATAAGTATTTTTTAGCTGTTAAAAGTTGTTTCATTTTGTAAGACTCCTTTGTATATTGGGATTTTACCTTTTTGGTAACTGCCTAAAATATTGATATATGTGCAGATATCTTTTAACTCTTTTAATGCCATATGGAGCGCTTCGTTACCAAGACCGTTGTCAATGTCAATAAAGAATCCATATACGAACGGTTTCGTTTGAATTGGCCGGGACATTAGGTAGAGCAAATTAGTATCATATTTTTTAAAAATATTTAAAATATCGCTTAGTGAGCCGGTGCTGTGATTGGCTTCGACATAAATAGATGTTTTATCTTGTCCGTGATTCACTAGAGCCTCTTTCTTTTTAAAAAATAAGAAACGTGTTGTATTGAATGGATTGTCGCTGATATTTTCCTGAATCACGGTCATGCCGTACAATTCTGCAGTATGGCTGCCTGCTATAGCGGCAAGGGTATAATCCTCTGCATGCTTCACCATTTCCACTGCGCCAGCTGTATCCATATATTCGTGGACCTCGATATGCGGGTACTGGCTTAAATATGTATAGCATTGTTCCAGTGCTTCCGGATGTGAATATACTTTTGTGATTTCCGACAGCTCCATTGGATGCTTTGTAATAAGTGCATGATCAATTTTTACATAGATTTCATCCACAGCTGTTACATCTGAATACTTTATTAAATCGATCGTTCTTGTAATAGGACCGCTGGTTGAATTTTCTACTGGCAGCGCAATATAGTCGACCTCGTCATGAAGCAATGCATCCACTAATAATGGAAAAGTAAGAAACCCTTTCGTCTGATAATTATTTTCTCCGCTGAACTTTCGGCATGCGACTGTACTGTAACTGCCTTCCACACCTTGATAACCAATTAACAATATACTCAACTCCTCTAACGATGAAAAAAAGACCATTTATGCTTCAGCCTCTGAAAAAGGAGAGAAACGAAAATGGTCCAGAAAATATAAAAAACCAGCCACTTCGATTTCTCCTGTGACTGGTTAAACATTTTTACATGCCAATCAGCCATCTTAGATATAGGGCATCTATATCTAAGATGGCATATAGACGCTATCTAAAAATAGCTAAAAAAGAAATGATTTAATTGTCGGGATGTATGCTTTAACATAACTATCACTCGAATCTTTTTAATTGTTAAATAAATTCTAACGATTTGTGTGTGGATTGTCAATAAGAATTGGCAGTATTCCGCTATTTGAAGTAGTTGTGAGTGCTTTGTTGTTGTCTGTTTAGATACTAAAGCCCGGCCAATGTCAGTAAATGTATTACATATAGGTGGCATTAACTCTAGCGTTTGCCATCAAAGAGAGGTTATTAAACCATCAATATTAAGCGATACTGTTTCCGTACTTGTTGAACATACACATCCGTTAGGTATTCCACAACCAAGCCAAGAGGACATGGCTCCGTTTTCTACGTTAAGCGTAATAATAAGGCATATCAATCCATGATGAATGAAAATTTTACAGGACTAAGGTTATAATCTATTTGTAAGCACATTAGACTCTCTAAAGCAAACCAAGCAAGAAAAGGAACAGGGCTTGGGTTATCCATTGCCAAAAGTTTAATGGAAAAAAATGAATGGAAGTCTTACTGCGGAATTTAGATAGGGATTAATTGATTATAAGGTATAGATGGAAAATCGGAAGTAAATGAGGTGTTTTTAGCTGAATTGAGGAGGGAATTAATTTAGGATTATTTAGCGGCAAAGGGGGATTATATGAGAGCAGAAGAACGGATAAGCAAATGGATAAAAAGGTACGAAGAAAACGGCTATATAAGTGGTTCCATTTTAATAGCTTCTAACGGAAATATGCTTTTAAACAAAGGTTTTGGTATGGCAAATTGGGAGCATTCTGTACTCAATAAACCTGCAACTAAATTTCGCATCGGCTCACTCACGAAGGCTTTTACATCCATGGGTATATATCAATTACATGAAGAAGGGAAATTAAATATAGATGATTGTATAGAGAAGCATCTTCCTGACTTTCCGCATGGTGATAAAATTACAATCTATCATTGTTTAACAAACACGTCAGGGATTCCTAATTACACAGGCTTTCCCGATTTCTGGTCTAAAACAATGAGACTCCCGATGACTTTAAACCAACTGATTGATTCATTTAAACATCTTGAATTGAACTTCGAGCCGGGCAGTAAGCTTGAATATTCAAACTCAGGATATGCATTACTGACAGCTATTTTAGAAAAGGTTTCAAGTATGTCCTTTGCAGAATACATACAAGCAAAAATATGTCTTCCTCTAGGTATGAAAAATACAGGCTGTGATAACGGGACGGATATAGTTCCAGACTTAGCTTCAGGCTATTCATTCTGGGAAAAACCAATTCACGCAGCATACGCAGATTTATCCTTTCCTTTAGGAGCCTATGGTTTATATTCTACAACAGAGGATTTATTCCTTTGGGATCAGGCATTAAAATCACCTCAGCTCCTTAGCAAAGAACTGATGGAAAAAATGTTTACTCCCAATTTTAGTTCATACGCTTCAGGATGGGTGGTATCTGAGATATTAGGAAGAAAATGCATGCACCATTTTGGAGATATCAGTGGTTTTTGCAGCAATTTTTTCAGATTTGTCGATGAACAGGTTACGATAATCTTTTTAAGCAATATGAACGTTACGCCTGTAACACATTTAATGCAGGAGATGGCAAAGGTAATTTTTGATGAAGAGGTATCTCTGCCGCCTTCTATTCAACCAATCAACTTTACGGACACAGAACTTATTGCGGGGAAATATATTGTTGAAAATGATGAGAGCAAAATTTTGGACATCACTTTAAAGAATGGTGAAGTCTATTTAACAGTTGCTAAAATGTACGGGGTGTTATATAAATTTAAAATTTTGCCAGTCAATCATAATGCATCAAAAACAACTTTTTTAACGGAAATGGTTAATGAGGAGCTTGTATTCTATTATTCATCGTCGGGTGAGGTGGATAGTGTAGAGTATAAGGATTTTATTGGCGATAAATATATAGGTTATAAGGAATTGTAGGTTCTAAATATTTTTTAACTAAAGGTGGGAATAGAGAATCTGATAGATGCAACACAAAACACAGATATCTACATAGAGGTATCTGCATCATTAAAAGTATGCATGATGAATATGTCTAAAATTTCCTCAGATTTAAGATTAATGGCTTCCGGTCCGCGATCAGGCTTAGATGAAATTGATTTGCCGCCCCACCAGCCGGGCTCTTCCATCATGCCGGGAAAAGTTAACCCTGTAATGGCCGAAGTGATTAATCAGATTGCCTTTCAAGTGATTGGGAACGATAATACCATTTGCCTGGCATCAGAAGCAGGTCAGCTTGAGTTAAATGTAATGAAGCCCGTTCTTGTTTTTAATCTGCTTCAGTCCATTAGTATTATGAATAATGGCTTTGCGGTTTTTACCAACTACTGCGTTTCAGGTATAAAAGCAAATGAAGAGCAAATGAGGCATTATGTAGAAACAAGTGTCGGAACGATTACAGCTATTAACCCGCATATCGGGTATGAAACAGCAGCAAAAATTGCCCGTGAGGCTATCACTACAGGGAAGCCTGTACGTGATCTCTGCAAGCAATATAGTGTGTTATCTGAAGAAGAATTAAACCAAATATTAGATCCTTACGAAATGACCAATCCGGGTATATCTGGAGCAGCTTTAATCAATAAATAATCTATTGACTATACAATTATCAAAACTTGGAGGTTATTACTATGAGTAAAGTATCATTAGAATTAGCCAAAGAAATTATTGCAGGTGCAGAGGAAGAAGCGAGAAAAATTGGTGTGTCTATGGTTATTTCCGTAGTGGATGAGGGTGGAAATTTGATTGCAATCCACCGGATGGATGATGCCTGGATAGCGAGCGTTGATATTGCACAAAATAAAGCTTGGACATCTGTTGCTTTAAAAATGCCTTCTGCTAACCTGGCTGAAGCTACAGTCCCTGCAGCGGAGCTTTATGGATTGAATACAACTAACAATGGACGACTTGTCGTTTTTGGTGGTGGAATCCCTCTTGTTAATGATGGAAAAGTGGTGGGGGCGGTAGGAGTCAGTGGAAGTAGCGTTCCTCATGATGTTCAAGTTGCGGAGGCTGGTGTTTGGGTGCTTAATAATAAGTAACTATCATGAAATGGATTAGGTGCATTTGGTAGGTGATACTTCATAAAAGTGAATAGAGAGAGGGAAGGAAGCTGCTGGGTTGCAAGGTCTAAGCTCTATTTAAAAGTTATGTCTTCGAACTCTGTCGTTTATTAACAGATAAATAACATCAAGGGGAAGTATATCCCAAAACCTGGCACAATAAAGTACGCTAAGCATACTTTATTGTGCCAGGTTTTGTTTATTAAAGGTAATAATTTTTCATGCTGTGTATATCTTGAATTTATTTAAAGAAGTGAAAAGAGGTTGATTATCGGGGGTGGAGAGGGAAGAAATACATTTTTGGATCTGGATATAGGTGTGTATAGGTTAAATGGTAGATTTTACTGGTAGATATGGTAAAATAGAAGGGTATTATAATGGGAAATATTATTTTAGTATAAAACAAGGTTTCAATGAATATAATGCTTGTCACTGTCGGGAAGTTGGAGGAGAAATACTTGAAGCAGGGTATGAGAAATATGAAAAGCGCCGGAGATGACGAGGAAAAGGTAAGGAATGAGAGCGTATTCTTGCATAGGTTTATCAGGGTGTTTTTGTGATTGACGGATCGCTTGTGATTAGTGAGGATGTGCAGAAGTGGAGTAGTCAGTCTTTGTCTTTTTCTAAGGTGACGTTTTTTCATCAGGTGAAGCAGTTGGTGTTGTTGAAGGATGTACGGTTAGTCATATCATAAGTGAGTAATGAATTGCAGGGATGCTTAAATGAGGTAAAAGAAGAGTTAGGAACAAAAGGTCCTGAAAGTACCGACAAAATTGAAAAAATAAACGGTAATCTTGAAAAACTAGATAAAGTACAAACAAAAGAAGAATTGATTGAATCAGAGTATTTAAATAAGATTAGAAGGTTTCTTGAAGAAATTATCAATCCTGATAGTTCTATTTCGAAATTAATAAGAGGGGAGATTAAACATGGATTCTCCATAGCACAAGATTTAGGTCAAAAGTATAACAATATTGCTGAGTGGTACGGCATACCAGTTATACCAAAAGTTTTATTAAAAAATCATGTTTGAAATATCTGTAAGGTATTGAAGTGATCTAATGAAAATGTAACCATGAAGGATAAATTTTTACCGAATGAATATTGATTTAATTAGGAATAGTAACTCTGATTTGTAAATAGTTATAGATATGTTTGAAGTAACGATTATTACACTTCTATATGTTTTAACTTACTTTGTGTAAAGATTTATATAAAGTGGGCCCTTTGTCAAGACACTAAATTTTTAAAAATAAGATGCTATATATTGAAAAAGAGAGAAACCAGGCAGAAGTAATACCAACCTTTGCAAACTGGTGATGAAGTGGATTTTAAACGACCGAATTTATGATAGATATCATATTATTTTTATAATTTGATGCTGAAGATGCAACGATGTTTACTTAAAAGGTCCTAGTAGAGCACTTATGGGTCTTTCAGTTAACTGTATAGAACGTTATATTTCGGTAATGTATCCTTTATCTGTTTTGTTAGGCATATATAAACAAAAAAGCAGGTAGTTTAGACACAGCGAAGAATTAATTTTGATTTAGTAATTAATGGATAGGAATGAAAAAGTTATACTAATAAAATAGTAATTTTGGTATAATTTAGATTGACGTGGAAAGAGTTTAAATTTTATAAAAGAGGGTGTGAAAATAGTGAGTGAAGATTTACAACCCACACTTGAGAATAGCTATGAAGTGCCAATGAGTATTTCTGCAAGGGTTATCTATCAATTAGGGGAAGAATTGATTTCGGATGAATTCGTAGCTTTAGGAGAATTAATCAAAAACTCATACGATGCTGATTGTAGAAAAGTTGTTATAAAGGTTGATACTAAGGCAGTTACCCCTTTTGGTCAAGGTAGAATTACTATTAGTGATAACGGGAATGGTATGGTTCCGTCTACAATTAAGAATTCTTTTTTAAGAATTTCTAGTCACTTTAAAAAGGTTGAGAAGTTTTCACCATTTTTTAACAGAAGAACGTTAGGGAATAAAGGGTTGGGAAGACTTTCGATTCAAAGACTAGGTAATCATGTTACTGTATCTACTTCCCCTAGGATTGAAAGATTGAGTAAAATAGCTAAAGAAGAAGATTTTGAAATTTATAAAAATTTCAATGAATATAATGTTACTATTAATTGGCTTGATTTTAGAGGAGATAATGAAGACAAGGACCTTTCTAATGTAAAGGCATCAGTCGAATTGAAAAATAATGAAAAACCTAAACTAGGCACTACTTTAATTATTGAAGGTATAAGAAATTTAGGATTTTGGGATTTAAATAAAAAAACGGAGACAAAAATTAAAACAGAAATTTTTGGAATGGTTAATCCTTTTTTACAGAATACAGAAAGTCGATTTAAGGTAACTCTAGAAATAGATGATAAAAAAATTACAAATGATGATATAGAAGAAAGTTTTCTATCATTAATTAGCGATGTTGAAGTAGAATTTTCTGTAGAGAAGTGGATTTTAAATTTAAAGATCTTAATCAAAAAAAAGTATAGTGAACGCTTGATGTCTGAAACAATCAAAAAGATGATAAATAATGGTTTTGAGCATGAAACCTTAAGAAATTATGATGATAAGGAGATTTTTCATCAAATTAATTTAGAATCGAATTTTCAAACAGAGTACCCATTTTTAAATGATATTTTTTTTCACCATTGTATTGATATTCAATTAAACAGGAAAATAAAAGCATATCCAGGAAATTTTAAAGGGAAACTATATGCTTCTGATCAATCTGCTAATGCTTTAACTGAGGATAAATTGATACTTAATGAAAACGGGCATGCGTTTAGTACCAATAATGAGATAAAATCCATATTAAAAGCATCACAAGGGATTTATTTATTTAGAAATGACTTTCGTATTTTACCATATGGTCCGGAAAAAGACTGGTTTAAATTTACCTATTATTCGCAAAGAGTAAAGAATACTATCTTTAAAGGGTACAACGTATCCGGTTATGTAGATTTAGATGGTCAAACTAGTGAGGGCTTACAAGAGCAAACGAATCGTCAAGGTCTAATTGAAGATGAATATGGGAATAATTTCCTTGTGATTATACAAGATGTTATCGCAAACCTTATATTTCGTGAAGATGTAAAGCTGAGATATGAAACTAATGTAGAAAAATTGGATTCTAATATTACGAGTTTAAAATCGATAGATGGTCATGTAATATTTAGGCGAATAAAAATGAATCCTGAAGAAAAGAACGAAATATTTCAAAAAATAGAGACAGAGGCAAACACATTAAAGTCATTAGTCGATAATGAAAATTCTGGTCATGTGGTAAAAATTTCAAAACAACTAAAAACCTTAAAAGACACTACTCAAAAAGAAGAAAAATTTAATAAACAAGAGAAGTTTCGTTATGAACAAGAAATTAATCAGCTTAAATCGTTAATAGGGTTAGCGGGCCAGGGCATTATTGTGGAATCTCTTACCCATGAACTTCACAAGATAGAAAGTAGTATTGCTGCATATGCACGTGAGAGTAAAAAAGAACTACAAAGTAAGTATATAGAAGACATGCAAAAACAAAAAATAAATCGGTTTCAAGATGCTATCTTACATGAAATAACCTTTCTTCAGATGCAGTTAAAGCATCTCGAACCCACATATCGGAAAAATAGAAACATTTTATCAGAAATGTCACTGAAATCACTTCTAAGAGAACTTTATCTTGGTAATGGACCAATGGCACAAAAAGCGAAAAAAAATAATATAACTGTTGAAATAATAGGAGACGATATCTTATTGAAATCTAATAAAGGAATCTTGGTTACAATATTTGATAATATTTTTCTTAATTCTTTATATTGGGCGCATAAGAATAATTCTAATGAGTTATTTATAATATTTGAATTAGATGTAATACAAAATACAGTTGTTGTTTATGATTCTGGTCCGGGATTTCATAAAGATATAGTAAATAAAATGTTTGAACCCTACGAGAGTATGAAGCCTGAGGGTAGGGGGTTAGGATTATACATTGTCGGCGAACTATTACGATCTCTAAATGGAAAGATAGAAGTTGTAAAAAAAGATAAAAATTTATTGGGGAATTTTTATAAATTAAAATTGGAATTTTTCTTTAACAAGGAGTGAGAAAATTGACAACACTGAGCTCAGCTAAAGGTGAAGAAATTACTCAAAATATTATTGCGTTTAAAGAGTGGCTTGGAAACTTAGGTATTTCGCATGTGATATCCTTTGACGACGAATGGTCTATACTGCAGAATAAAACAACTCATGAGAATAGAATTGATGATTATTTAAATGATGATATTGATGACTTTATTAGTAATTTTGCTCTTAATGTGACCGAAGATGAATTCTTTGAAATTGATAATCAAGGTTTAACCAATGTAGAGGATATATTACAATTAGATGAGGGTAATAATTTAGATAATGTCAAACAAATTTTCTTAGAGGTTTTTGCTGGTCAAAAAATAATAAAACCTTTAGAAATCCTAAAAGATGTTATGGAAAAAGTTTGTGAAGGCACAGATATACAATTTCAAATGTTCAGCCAACTTAGCTTTGAAGGAATTGAACAAATCAGCGGGAGAATTCTATTTTTACTTGATATGAATATGAAAAAAATAGGATTATCTAAAGATGTAGTAATCGATACCATTACTACATTAAAGAGTCGGCGGAAAGGATTATTTGATTTAGCAATTGTTTACTCACACGATGATTTACACAGATACAAACAACAACAAACAAAAATTGAGTATATTGAGGAGTATTTGGAGAAAGATCCAGATATTTTAAAAGATGATTCTGATATGAGCAGATTAGAATTTAAGCATTTATTTGCCTATCAGCTATGGGGTATAAATAAAACAGAAGAACAGAAAATGCTGGCAGAAGAGTTACTAACAACTATTGAAAAAGCTGCTTTGGGTTACTCTTTACATGATTATCTTGAATCGAAAATGTTATTAACAAATAGAGCTACAATAGAGCTTTTAAACCTTCCTGAAAAGAAAATGGAACTATTATTACAAGACTCATTTGTTGAGGGAGAAAAATTTCTAGACATTTTAAATAGGACACACAAAAGTATTCTTAATAAAATTGAATTGGAAGATATAAAGGAAGAAAGTAATTATAAGAATATAATAAAAAATATAATGAAAGTAGCTAGTGCCAAAGATAAGATTTTACTAAAAAAATTAAACGGACAAAATATTGCTAATTTCAGCAAAAAAGAACTCGAAAGTAAAATAACAGACAAAACTTATTCAGGTATTGCCGAATATAATTTAATTGATTACAGTATAAATCATCTTTATGAAAACCTATATACAGGAGATTTGTTTGAATTAACATTAAATGGAGAATCATACATAAAATATGCTGTGTTAATCTCTGCGAATTGTGACTTACCATTGAGGTTCCCCAGAGTAACTAGTGATGGTATAGCTAGAAACGAGAGCTCATTAGTTCTTTGTCTCTATGAAAAAGATGAGATCGAAAATAAGATTAAAGATATTAAAAATTTGAAAGCTAATGAAAACTTTTTGTGGCCTATTAAAAACGGAGATTATGATGATTGTATTTTAACCCCACTTAATCAATTTATCACATTAGAGGGTAAGTTATTAGATTTATGTACTTTAAATTCAGAAGGGATAGCTGCTTTAGAACTAAGTGGTATTGATTTTTCTAAAACATATAAGAATTATCATACAATAAAATATATTGATGAAACTCTAAAAATTTGGGTTGAAGAGGTATTAACTTTAGATTCTTATATGGATAGTTCAATTTATAAGGGCCAAGTGGAAAAGTCTAAATTATTGCCTGTTTTAGCAGGATTGAAATATGGTATAAAGATGAATACTGATAACTTAAGCTTTGCTATAAAAAGAATTGGTAGATTAAATAAAGAAACCACTTTGAAAGTTGTGCAGCATAATATGTCTAATTTAAGTAGAATTGGTCTTGAAAAAATGCCATTTAGATAATAGAACGTAATAAAGTAAGAGTTATTTTTGCATAGCCATTTTTCTTAAACATAATTATTGTGTATAAAAGAGTGTTTTTTAATTAAAATAAATTATATTATTGCGTGATAGAACACGTGGTTTTACCTGTTTTTAATAGTCTTTTGATAATAAGGTGAATTTAATGAAATGCAATAATAAAAAAGATGAATTATTTTGGGGTGAATTAAACTATACAGGAGAAAATAATTATGCATCATTTTTCAACTCAAAATCAATACACGGAATAGTTTGAAAAAATGGAGTGTTTTCATTCTAGAACAAATTTAAAACAATATTTGCTTTGTTAAGGGAAAGAGTAAGGTAGACTTTTATAGAAAATATGTATTTCGCAAAACAATTTCACATAGAATTGCAAAGCCCTAATATATAGGTTATTTTTTATTTGATACGGAGCTTCTGAATCATGAGTCAAGAGCCATGGAGCCAGACAGCACAAAGAATCCGGCTTTTCCATAGAAGGTACAATGCTTGTCTCTCCACGTCAAACAGTGATGATTTCATTATGTATTTTTCTTTGCAATTCTTTGAATGCAACCTTGCAAAGTTGTGTACTTTTATTTTGCATTACACAGAAAATACAATAAAGAGGCTCAGTACTGAAAAGACAGATTATTTCCTTTAAAATTTTATAGCAAGTTGTAATAGCTATTGATAAATCAATTAATGGTGAGAGTGTTCAGGCATGGATAGTTGGTCATAGAACAGTGTTAGGAAAGTCAATATAAATATGAAAAACATTTTAAATGATTGGTTTAAAAATATTGGTTATGAAAAAATTACTGATTTAAGCTAGAGAGTATTCTTCTAATAAGGCTTCCTGATTGTATAGATTCGACAGTGAATCGGAGTGAGTAAAACTTAACAAAAGCTATTTATTCATGTTATCTATTATTCTAGAAAAAGGGGAGTAGAACTCATGATGCATAAAGATGAACTTCAATGTTTGGTAAAAGAAGCTTTAGAGTCAGCTAATGGATCTGCAAATATAGTTAAAGTTTCTGAATATATATGGAATCATTACGAAAAAGAATTAAAAGAATCAGGTAATTTGTTTTATACATGGCAATATGATATTAGATGGGCAGCAAACGAATTGAGACGCAAAGGAATAATGAAAGATGCTGAAAACTCACCAAGAGGAGTTTGGGAGCTTGTTTCCTATTAATCCAATATTAAACAACGGATGAGACAGTGTGGTATGGCAACACTAAATTGAATAAATTTTTAAAGGTGAACTAAACTTAAATTGTAATAGTAATTATAACACTTTATTTAACAAACCACACTTTTCGTAAAATCACTATATAAAGCTTAAATTCTGCGAACGCCACCGACGAGATCTGGTAGCTTAATATTTTTTACGGAAGTTGTATTTAGTTCATTTTCGACCTGTCTAGTATACTTATTTGAATAACTGTTTATCACATGCTTTCTTTGGTGAAGATACTGAACAGTCTGTTATATAGCTAGATTGTTCCTCTTCCCTAAGATGAGTAAGAGTGAGCAAAATAAATGTCTATACCTTTCTCTTCTTCTTATTCAGATTCAGTCAGCTCATGGAACTTCGAACCATTATCTGCCGTAATACTTTAAAAAGTAATTTGAAGATCAGGGTATTTATATCTAAAATATCCGTTGCTTATTGTACCTATTTGCTTTCCATCTTCCAAATAATTTCATAATATGCTCCCCGCTCCATCGATGTAAGTAATACCGCATCTTTGGAGTGCCAATCAAGAACCGTATCAATTTCTTAGCGCCACTGCTATTTTCTATCTTTGGCACAGAAACACTTCTTTCCCAGCTCTTTATGTAGATATGAATATTGCGGTTGATAGGTGCTTATTTTTCAGCAGTAATGCTTTTCGTAAAAGCTGGTAAACATTTCAACATTTGGTGATACAAAAAAATGCAATTCTGGTATATATTGAATGCTATATTCATTTTAAAATATGAATACATTGTGGTACATGGAATTATAAGACATATTCATGTATAATGTAATTGTAAAAATTTCTTTTAAAGAGGACATTATTGCTAGATAGAGAAGGATGAGTGATAGATATGGAAAACATTTGGGATATTGACTTGAATTATACAGGAGAGAATGATTATTCTTCATTCTTCAGAACGAATGGAAGTTTCCATGGATATCCAGCAAAAGCATTTCCTAAAATGGTAAATGCAATATTGCAGCTAATACAGTCACAATATAATATAAACACTGTGCTAGATCCGTTTGTGGGTAGCGGTACTATTGGTCTTGAAGCCAAGTATGCAGGCCTGGATTTTATTGGATCAGATCTAAATCCTCTTTCAATATTATTGGCAAGGACCAAAGTTTTAACAGTAAATAATACAGATTATACTATTAAAGAAATAGAAAGATTTCTAGATGAAGAATTAAGTGCTTCACTAATATCTGAGGATGATATACCAAATTTTGACAAAATAGATTACTGGTTTAAGAAAAAAAATATACAACAGATATCAATAGTTAAAAAAAAGATAGATATTTTTTTATCAGCAAGGAAAAAAAAGGATAGAGAACAGTTTGCCCTTATTCTTTTGACCGCTCTTAGTGCTACTATTAGAAAAAGTTCCCTTTCAAGAAATGATGAATTCAAATTATATAGAATGTCACCAATAAAAATAAAAGAACATAATATAGATTCAAAAAAAGAATTTAAAGAGAATGTAGAAGTTATTTTAGATATGCTTCAAAAGATAAAATTTAATCAGCAAACAGAATCCAAAGCTGAAGTGTACTTTAGTAATGCTAAAAAATTAGATTATATGAAAAATCGAAAAGCGGATTTGATTTTAACTTCTCCTCCATATGGGGATTCTAAAAGTACAGTTGCTTATGGTCAATACTCAAGATTATCAATACAATGGTTAGGTGATTTAATAGAAAAATATTTAAATATTCCTATCATGACGGATAATTGTGATGAAGTGTTATTAGGTGGGGGAAGTTCTATAACAAACAGCTCTAGCTCCAAAGTCTTGGAAGAATCCAGTACATTAAGTTCTCTTTATGATGTTATGAATAAAAAAGTTGAATATGAAAAAGGAAGATATAGAGAAGCATTAACATCTCTAAAAGAGTTAAAGTCTAATAATAAATATAAAGCAAGTGCTACTTTAATTCGTAGTTTTAGTAATAATCACTTATTATGGGGATTAGTTACGGAGAGACTTCGATTAACTATATTTAGAAAGTTAAAAGAAAAAGGAAATATAAGTGATAAAAAAGTAAAAGAATTATCCAAATACCAAGCATTAGAAAAAATGAAATTTTTAGAAAGAGGAAACAAGAAACAGTTTTATAAAACCTATAAAATGGTTATTGAAAATATTCCTAGAGTGATAGAAACAATAAGAAGAAAGATTTTATCTTATGAAAAAAGAAAAAGAGAAGTTATGCATTTTTTCGAAGATTTATATGATGTAGTATTAAAAACAGATGAGGTACTGAATGAAAGTGGTATTCAAGCTTGGATTGTTGGTCATAGAACAGTTATGGGAGATATTAATATAAATTTTGAGAGGATTCTTTCAGAATGGTTTAGTAATTTAGGTTATGTTAATATTACATCTTTAAGCAGAGATTATTCGTTTAAACGTTTACCTCATAGTATAAATTCTACAATATTAAGAAATGAAGAAATACAGACAATGTTACAGGAATATATTCTAATAGTTCAAAAAAACCGTTAATTATTATAAGGGGGATAATTATGCAGGTGATGGATATTGAGATACCTTACGAAAAACAAATGGATGTAATTAGTGAAGTTGCTAGTCCTCTAGTAGTTGTAACAGAGTTAATAAAAAATGCATTTGATGAATTTGCTAAACGAATTACTGTAAGTATTGACACCAAAGACAATGTAATTGAAATTATTGATGATGGGGAGGGGTTTACAGAAGAGTCAATAAAATTACTTGCTAGACCAGGAGAATCTTATAAAAAAAGAAATAATCACATACTGAATCAACACAACAAAGTGTTTGCAGGTAGTATGGGAATAGGATTATTTTCAGTTTTTTCAATAGCAGATAATTTTAAAATAGTGTCTAAAAATGAAGAAGATGAATTCGTTATATACGCTAGTAGAAATGAAATTAAATATGAAAGAAGTCAAGGCGTAATAGATAAAGGGACAAGAATCTCACTTTATAATGTGAATGAATCAGATATAAAAGTTTTAATAGAAGACATTAAACAAGATAAAATGAAGCACATTTCTCTGAATAATTATAAAAGAGAATATAATTTATTTTCTTTAGATGTAAAAATAAATGGTATCTCACAAGACTTAAATTCCCCTTTTATTGACGATTTGTATTATAAAGATATAGCAAAGTTTACTTCTAAAGTCGAATTTAAATATAGTAAAGACAAAATGGAACTTACTTATAAATATACAAGGAAAAATAACTCTATTATTAACCCTAAACCAATTACTATAAAATTTGATAAACATATTAATATAGAAGATATTTTAAAAGAACATTATAATATTAAAAAAATCCAAAAAAGTGAAGATTTTATATTTTTACCATATGAAGCAGATACTGTATGTGACTTTGAAGGTGTTTTTTATATACGAGAAGGAGCTAAGGGATATCAGCAAATTAGGGAGTTTGGCCCTGCAATAAGATTATATGTAAATGGATTTGGTTTATATAATTACTTGGAACGCGAAAAAGATTGGCTAAATCTTTCTTATTTGACAGCGAATGTAAAAAACAGCGGAGTGAAACCCAATAATACTATTGGATATATCTCTTTTAACCATTTTATAGAGAGTGAGGAAGAATTAGAGATTTCTAAAGAAAGATCTCATTTTTATGATAAAACCCCTTATAGAGCATTATATGAAATGGTTTATAAAATCGTTACATTACTAACATTTAACATAGACGTTGCAGCAAGGAATACACTGAGTATTTACTTCAATAATGAGTATCTGGAAAAATATAATCAAAGTAAAGATAAAAAGGCAGAAGGGGAAGAAACTTTACCATTAGAATCAGGAGAAAAAAAGTTTCTAGGAATCGGAGAAAATTTATCAGGGACAAAAGAAAAGGATTCCCAAGGGTTAAAAGAAAATGAACAAGAGATAAGAGAGAAAGACTCTATAGAATCGATAGTGAGCGGACAACTTCCAGAAGGAAAGGATACCATGGAATCAAAGAAAGGTTCACAGGTATCAGAAGAAAGTTTTGAAGGTGGATCAAAATCCAATGGTTCAATTCCAAGAGGTGATTCTCCAGGCAATTTCTTTGAACATATAACATGGCATGGTAAACTTAAGCCTAGCAATAATGATCACGTAGGTTTAATTGTTGCTTTGGATGAACTACATAAAATGTCTAAAAAAAGAGTTAAGTCAACTAAGACTTTTGAAAAAGCTTATTATAGTTTTCCAGTAAGTGCTGGTATGTTACTTAGAACTGCATACGAGCAAGCTCTTATCTTACAGTTGAAAAAGACTGCAGAATGGAGCAAAATAAACCAGCAATGTAGAGGCATGCCTACATTGAAAAATATTGAACATTATGTAAAAGATAATATTACAATTGTTTTGCCTGATCAACAAATGAAAAGAGCTTTTAATAGTGTGAAAAGCATTAGTTCTCGAGATTTTCTAAACTCAAATATACACCACCCTGGTTTGATACGAACAACTCCCTCTACACTCGAAGGAATGACAAATGGTGGTATGTATTCATTAATTAGTTGTATTATTTCTAATTTATAATTACTAACATTGACTTAGCTTTTTTATGAAATCTTGGCATGCGATATAGAATTATAATGAATTCATTATAAAACTTTCAGATATATATTCTTTTATTTAGAAGCAGTGCGTATATCCTTAAAAAATACTTTCAATGTTAAAGTAAATAGCTCGCTATATAATAACTTGATAAAATAGTATTTTATACTGATCGTAAACAATATTCTAGTCAATTTATAAGTAGATTGAGGGATCCCTATGTTAGTATACGAAGCCACAAAATCCGAATTTTTAGATGATGTTTTTAACGACGAGTTAACGAACAACATTATTAACAATTTCCAAGAAAAAATAGGCTCAGTAAATAAAAGTGAAGTTCGATCATGGGATAATTCAATGCAGTATATGTATAGAGTGTTAGGAGATAATGATATACCCAAAGACGCTGGAGTAGCAATTGAATATAGAATTCCATACTCATCAAAAAGAGTTGATTTTTTAATAACTGGAAAGAGAGATAATAAAGAGTCTGTTGTCATAGTTGAATTGAAACAATGGGATAAGGTTGAAAAAGTGGAAGGTAAAGAAGCAATTGTTAAGACTAACTTTAGTAATGGTCTTGTGGAGACTACACATCCTTCCTATCAAGCTTGGTCCTATGCATCATTGATTAAAGATTATAATGCAACTGTACAGCAAGATGATATAAATATTCATCCTTGTACATATCTGCATAATTATATAGTAAACAAAGACTCTGATCCTTTAACAGATAATGTATATCAATACTATTTAGATCAAGCACCTGTTTACGCAAAAGGAGATGCGAAAAGGCTAAGGGAATTTATAAAGAAATACATAAAGTACGGAGACAATAAAGAGACGTTATATAAGATAGAAAAAGGAAGAATACGACCATCCAAATCATTACAAGATGCACTAAATTCAATGCTGCAGGGAAATGAAGAATTTATTATGATTGATGAACAGAAGGTTGTATTTGAAGAAGCTTTAAGACTTGCTAGTGAAGCGAAACGGACAAATACTAAACAAGTTCTTATTGTAGAAGGTGGACCTGGAACAGGAAAGTCTGTTCTAGCAGTTAATCTATTAGTTGAATTAACTAGAAAGAGTCTGGTAGCTCAATATGTAACGAAAAACTCAGCTCCTAGAAATATCTATGCGACAAAGCTTAAACAAGATTTTAAAAAGACACAAATTGATAATTTATTTAAAGGGTCTGGTAGTTATGTTGATGCACCCAATAATGAATTTGATGTCTTGATAGTAGATGAAGCACACCGCTTAAATGAAAAATCAGGAATGTTTCAGAACTTAGGTGAAAATCAAGTAAAAGAATTAATTCATGCGAGTAATATGACAATATTTTTTATAGATGAGCATCAAAGAGTAACTTTAAAAGATATAGGAAGTGTCGATTTAATCAAGAAATATACGAATGAATATAATGGAGTAATTCATAAACTAGAGCTGGAGTCTCAATTCCGATGTAATGGATCTGATGGATATTTAGCATGGATTGATAACGTGCTACAAATTAGAGAAACAGCTAATTCAAATTTTATAGGTAAAGATTATGATTTCCGTGTGTTTGATGATCCTAACAAATTGTTAGAGAGTATTAGAAATTGGAATAAAAATAATAATAAAGCACGGATGTTGGCTGGTTATTGTTGGGAGTGGCCAAAGGAATCGCGAACTAAATCCGATATTCCGGACATAGTAATTCCAGAAAAAGACTTTGGTATTAGCTGGAACTTAGATAATACACTCACATGGGCTATCGATGATAGTTCTGTAAATGAAGCTGGCTGCATCCATACCTCACAAGGATTAGAATTTGATTATGTAGGTGTAATTATTGGGGACGACCTTTTGTTTAAAGATGGAAAAGTCTGTACGGATTATACCAAGCGTGCTAAATCAGATCGTTCTCTATTTGGTATTAAAAAAATGATAAAAGAAAAGCCTGAAGAAGCAGAAAAACTAGCTGATACGATAATAAGAAATACGTACAGGACATTATTAACCCGAGGACAAAAAGGTTGTTTTGTTTACTGTACAGATACAGCATTGGCAAACTATTTAAAGGATAGGATTGAAAAGGTCATTGATTATGGTTCTGAAGGATTTTTTAATTCAAATTCATTTGTAGCTGAAGATAAGGGCCCTTATAAATGGTAGCGTTAGAGAGTATTGGAGACATAACGAACTGACTATGCCGGATTTGAGTTACTGACTTATTCTAGTCAAAACAATAAAAAGGATTTCCGTATCCTGATTCATTCAGCAGCATACGGAAATCCTTTTTATAGGTTTAAGTTGCTAATCACTAATTTTTCTAATAGAACGATCCTTTCACTCATCCCCCGAAGTAATATATTGATACAAATCATGATCCACAGAATCATTCAAAATCATATTCATATGGACAACAGGAATTTCCTTATTATTTTTATCTAGCATGTTATCCTGTTCCACGGTTTGTTGGTTGGGTAAGGCTTGTCCAAGATAATAGAAGTCGCTTCCTTCATCATCATCCTTCTTGATAAAAAGGTGAATATCTATCCCTTTTGTTTCTGCATAAATGATCTTTTGAACTTCTTCTGATTTCAAAGTTCGGTTGCTTCGAGTATACCATTTGAAAACATTTGGATTGATAAATTCATCCCCGTAATCGACACTGGATTCTACCTCGTTGTCTTTATGGTAGGTAACAAAAATTGGGCAAGTTTGATGCTTTGGCTTGTATCCGTACATTGTAGAGCTTTCATCTTTATTCCAATTTAAAAGCTTACATGCGTCTTTTCTCGTATATTTTTCTTTTAAAGTAAATAAGCTGTTTGATTTATATTTTTTACTTCGTTCCATTCCAGTTATGACAATATCGTATACTAGTTTTTTATAGTATTTATTTGTTTCTAAGCTTTGGCGTACTTCTTTATTAAAAGTATACTCGTTATCTGCTGAAAGAGTAATGATTGATTTTTCTCCGTACTTTTTTTGGTCTGCTTGTGTAAAGAAGGACAGATTCATCACATTTTCTACGGATTGAAGGATGCTTTCATTGGCAAGGCAATTGTTATCCTCTAACGACCTTATATATTCTTTTTTATTCACTTTTCCTTGCTCTAAAAGTAACTGTAATAATAAAAGTTCATGTTGCCTCTTCCCATCTAGTAACTCTTTGGAAAACATAGTTAATACACGCTGTTCATAGTCATGAAGTATAGGGATTTTTTCTTTCATTTTTATAAGAAAAGCATAGTAGGTATTATATTTTCCAAGAATAACTGTTGGATCGATGGAATGATTATGAATAAAGTCTTCTAGGTAAGGGATACGCCCTAATCGATTTTTCAGCTCAATATAAGCATCTCTTAATACTTTTTGAGTAGTTAAGTTGCTGGAGCTAATTGATTTAAAAATTTGTTTTCTCGCAATTTCTTCAAAATTAATACTAGATACACCTTTGATATAGCTTGTTTCCGAAGTACGACGACGAATATTATCCTTATTTTGTGATTTATCGCCGGATAGGGCAACTGGGATAAGATAATTATTTTTATAGTTTCCTATAAAATCAATAATTGTCACAAATTCTTTAGATGGATGTTTACGTAGTCCTCTTCCAAGCTGTTGGATGAAAATAATACTTGATTGTGTTTGTCTTAGCATTACAACTTGATTGACGCTAGGTATATCAATACCTTCGTTAAAAATATCAACCGTAATAATGTAATCAAGCGCTCCATTTTCTAACCGATCTACTTGATGTAGACGAAAATCCTGAGAATCTGCCCCCATTAAAGGTACTGTACGAAATCCTTTCTTATTTAGAGCTTCGGATAGCTCCTTTGCCTCCTCTTTTCTACTACAGAATATTAAGCCCTTTACACAATCACCGGAATAGCTATAGTAATCGATTTTTTCCAGAATATGATTAACACGCTCTTCTGTAACTAAATTAGATACAATGGTCGTATCGTCTACTAATTTCCCATCGTATTCTATATCTGTTACTCCAAAATAATGAAAGGGGCAAAGCATATCTTCTTCTAAGGCTTCTTGAAGACGGATTTCATAAGCGATATTATAATCAAAAAGCTCATAGATATTGAAATCATCGGTTCTTTCAGGGGTTGCTGTCATACCTAAAAGAAATTTTGGTTTAAAATATTCAATCACGCGCTGATAAGAGCTAGCACCAGCTTTATGTACTTCATCTATAAGGATATAATCAAATAATTCCGGATCAAATGTACTTAATGTTTCTTGTTTCGATATAGTTTGAATTGTTGTAAAGAGGTATCTTGCATTTGTTTCTTTACTTGATCCAGATAATATCCCAAAGTCATTTTCTAATCCCCCTAAGACACGTTGAAAGTCGGATTTAGCCTTACGCAAGATTTGTTCGCGATGGACAATAAATAACATTCGTTTTGGAGCAACGTTACGGACATCAAATGCAGAAAGAAATGTTTTTCCTGTTCCTGTTGCCGAAATCACTAAACCTTTATCATGCTCCTCTTGTCTTAAAGCCTCTATTTGTTCTAAAGCATTCTGCTGCATTTTATTTGGTGTAATTATTAATGCTTCTTCTAATGGATTTGTTTCATATACTTCAGGTAACTCTATGATCTTAGTTGCTGCCTGCATATCTATTGGTTTATAGCTTTGTTCATAGGATCTAATCCAGTCTTCTGTTAAAGTAACAGCATCCGCCCAGACATCTTCAAATTGCTCTTTAAAATGTCGAATGACTGATCCATTTTCATGGGAAGTTAAATGTACATTCCACTCATAATTTTCTTTTAAAGCTGGAGCAGTTAAATTAGAGCTTCCAACAATTAAAGAATAGTAATTATCATGATCAAATATGTATCCTTTTGAATGAAATCCTTTTAAATTAGTTAGCCTAACCTCTACATTTGTGACTTTTAATAACTCTTTAAAGGTTTTAGGATGGTTAAACTGTAAAAACGTAGATGTTAATATCCGACCTTTTATCCCTTTCTTTTTCAAGTCGTATAGATGAGATTTAAGAGTAGCTAATCCACTTTCTGTAATAAAAGCTACAGAGAATATAAACGACTTACATTTATCTAACTCTTCAAGTAAGGAGGATAAGACATTTTCATTACGTATTGCGTTATTTACTAATAATCTTGGTTTATAACTATCTATTTTTTCGCTATTTTGATTAATAAAGCCTTTATATAAAGAATCCTTTAGATCTCGGAGAAAATTATCCATATTTTCCTTCCTTTCATTAAAGTATGCTTTACATGTTTTCTAGCTTTTCAACAGTTGGAATATCGGCAGGAGCCCAATCTAATGCTGGAAGTTCATTCTTAAATAGCCATTTAATATTATGATGTTCTGTTAAAACAGGGCTTCCTTTTTCTAAGGTGCAATAAAAAGTGGTTAAATGAACGATTCCAAAGTCATACTCATACACTGTGTGGTCAATTTTTTCTCCAACACTAATGTCACACTTCATTTCCTCTTGAATTTCACGAGTTAGAGCTTCTTGAGGTGTTTCACCTGCTTCTATTTTTCCACCTGGAAACTCCCATTTATAAGATAAATTTTTCGATTCACCACGCTGAGCACATAAAATCTTATCGTTTTTTACTATGACTGCGCCTACCACATGTATATTTTTTTGCTTCATTTTATTCACTCCTAGTTATCGTATATTAAGTATTATTATACCAGACCAGTTATTACGGATGAAACAAGTCATTACAAAAGAATAGGAACAATTCAGTAAATCATTCAACCCTAGGGATAAGTAAGGTCAAATTTAAAGAGGATAGACATAAAATAGGGCAACATAATAAAATAAATACTCAGTTGTAATGATAATAATCTAATATATAAGATAAAAGGGACAACCTCTAGTTATCACGATTATCAGAGATTGTCCCTTTTCATATAGACCTTTACCATTAACTTGATGTGAAGCGTCACTCCATAAAAGCAATCTAATTTATATCCAGCCTAAATAAAACCCTTTATTCTAATAAAAATTAAAACGAACCAATGAATAAATGAGAGAGAATTCATCCAATTATTTATTACCCGCAAAAACCTACATGGACAGAATCCCTAAGTAACTACATCCCCTTATTCCTCTCCCCAATAACCTCCAAAAAATCAGTCAACAACTTAATCTCCTCATCCGTTAACTTCCGCGCACTCTCAATCAATTTAATAATCTCCGCAGGCAATGCTGGTACATCTCCAAAAAATTCACTCAATGAAATATCCAATACATCACAAATCACAGTCAGTTTATCAAGAGAAGGAGCAGTTCTTCCATTTTCAATGTCACTTAAATAAGATCGTGAAATATATGCTTTTTTAGCCAAACCATTAACGCTTAAATCTTTTGATAATCTGAGATTTCGAATTCTTTTTCCAATCTCCATACTGCACCCCCTGTTAAACCTATTATAAGGCTTATAAAATGTAGAGAATCAGTAAAAAAACAAAATTATGACGTAAATAAATTACAAAATTATTGACATAGATTATATTTACGTTATTATTATGAATAATAGAAAAACAGTATATTCAAACAATTTAACTGGTTTGCTGTTTTTTCAATAAATGTAGAGACAGGTGGTGAATAAAAAGATACGTAAAGTATTAATGGTTAGAGGTTAAAACAGATGAAGGATTTACAGAGTACATCTTATTTTTTAAAACAACATGTAACCCTTTACATGCGGGAGGAGAATGGAGATGAAAATATTATTTATCGGTGAATCATGGACAATTCATATGATTCATGCCAAAGGATATGACACATTTGAGTCAACAAAATATGAAGAGGGGGCAACTTACTTACTGGAAAAGCTGAATGAACATGATGTAGAGGTTGATTATATGCCTGCACATGAGGTTCAAGTCCGGTTTCCAACGATAATAGAATCGCTGGATGTTTATGATGCTATTGTCATTAGTGATATTGGTAGCAATTCCTTTTTACTGCCAAACAATACTTTTTATAATGGGCAAACCTTGCCTAACGCCTTAGAGCTTATTCGGACATATGTGGAAAATGGCGGAGGATTATTAATGATAGGCGGCTACTTATCGTTTATGGGCATGGAAGGGAAAGCGAATTATAAAAATACAGTATTGGCGGATGTATTACCTGTTACCTTGCTGGATGGGGATGACAGAGTTGAGAAGCCGGAGGGGGTGCATCCGAGGACAGTGGAAGAGCACTTGATCACAAAAAATATAACCAATTGGCCGATATTTTTAGGGTATAACCGTTTTGTTGCGAAAAAGGATGCGGAGACACTTGTTCAAGTAGACGAAGATCCGTTTTTAGTAATCGGTGCATATGGGAAGGGAAAAACAGCTGCTTTTGCTAGTGACTGTGCGCCGCATTGGGGCTCCAAGGAATTTATGGAATGGGATGAATACGGTCCTTTGTGGAAACGGTTACTTGAACAAGTGAGCAAAGGAAAGTAGTGAGATCATATCGCTTTTTATCTAAAAATTGGAGAGGGGCTTTACCATGCTTATCAAGGATAAGAACCAAAAAGCTATCCTGTTTGTACTGATTAGTTTTCTTTTCTTTTTAATGGCAGCTTGCAGTGATTCTTCGGATAACTCGGATGCTGCGGAAGATGCAGAGGACATAGAAGTAAATGAAGACCAGACAACGGTTGCTTTTATTCCGCAGGTTGTCGGTATACCATACTTTACAGCGATGGAAGAGGGCGGGGAAAAGGCGGCAGAGGAACTTGGTGCACAATTTATCTTTAATGGTCCTACCAGTACCAGTGCTGCAGAGCAGGCGCAAATTATGGACAGCCTGATCAGAAGAAATGTAGATGCTATTTCTTTATCTGTGCTGGATAGTTCATCTACGAACCCGATGATCAGTCAGGCGAAGGAAGCCGGGTTAAGTGTATTTACAGCAGATAGTGACAGTCCGGACAGTGAGAGAGATATTTATGTTGCACAAGCACTGGATAAAGATTTGGGGTATGAGCTTATTGATCGCTTAGCTGCACAGATTGATAACGAAGGAAAAATTGGCATTATTTCTGGAGAATCAACGGTTACGAATTTAAATACGTGGATTGAATACATGGAGGAGAGATTAGAGGCGGAATATCCCGATATTGAGATTGTCGATATTAGATATTCTCAAGGCGGCAGCAGTGAGTCAGCATTGACAGAGGCACAGGATTTAATGACCAGACATCAGGATGTTGACGGTTTGGTTGCTGTTTCTTCTACAACCATTCCAGGTGTTGCGCAGGCGGTACAGCAGGCTGGAAAAGCCGGGGAGGTAGCTGTAATCGGTTACGGATCACCGGAGACCGTGAAACCATTTATAGAAAGCGGCGTTATGAAGGAATCGATTCTTTGGGATGCTTTTGATTTGGGCTATTTAGTCGTTTGGGCAGGTGTACAGTTAGCGGAAGGGAATGAATTTGAAGAGGAAAATGATGTTCCCGGCTTAGAAAATCCTGTCCGGTATATCGAAGAAGAGGGTGTATTACTGCTAGGTCCGCCGTTGTTAATTAATGAAGATAATGTAGATGATTTTGACTTTTAAATGATAAGCTGGCCTGCCCGGTAAAGTTATTTTGCCGGGCAGGTTCGGACATAGAAAGGAGTGTGCTCATGGAGACAGAAGAATTACTCGGTCTAAGTAATATTACAAAAACATTTGGCGGGGTTACAGCTTTAGAGGATGTCAGTTTATCTGTGAAAAAAGGGGAAGTGTTATCCGTTGTTGGGGAAAATGGAGCTGGCAAATCAACGTTAATGAAGATTATTGCCGGAGTGATCCAGCCGAATAAAGGAGAGCTGCTTATTAATGGAGAGCGGGTGGCGTTTCATTCGGCAAAGGATGCAGCGGGTAAAGGGATTTCGATTGTCTATCAGGAGCCGAATCTTTTTTCTGAACAGACTGTATTAGAGAACATGTATATGGGTGAGGAAATAAAGTCAAAGCTCGGAAACATTGCCTGGGAGCGTATGTACAAGGAAGCCAGTGCAGCATTAAAAATGGTCGATTTATCTCCTGATATTCTAAATCGCCATATGGAGGAACTGTCGATTGGTACACAGCAGTTAATTTTAATTGCCAAAGGGATTTATAAAAAATCTCAGCTGCTGATTTTAGATGAGCCAACATCGATTCTAAGCCAGGCAGAGTCAGAGAAGCTGTTTGAACTGATTGATCAGGTAAAGGCAAAAGGAGTCAGTATTTTATACATCAGCCATCGCATCCCTGAGATTTTACGTATTTCCGATGATATTGTGGTGCTTCGTGATGGCAAGGTAACAGAATATCTTGATCCCAAGACGGCGTCAGAGGGGAAAATAATCTCTGCAATGTCTGGCAGGGAGATTAATTTAAACATTTACAGGCCAAGAAATTATGCGGACAAGGAACCGTTGATAAAAGTCAGTCATTTGGGGAATAAAAAGTTATTTCAAAATATATCGTTTCACGTGAAACCAGGAGAAATTTTGGGTGTGTATGGCTTGATTGGCTCCGGTAGGTCGGAAGTGGCAAGAACGATTTTTGGAGAGCTACCTATTGAAGAAGGGCAAATTGAATTTGAAAGGAATCATTTACAGCATCACCAAATGAATGACGCTGTGAAAAAAGGGATCTATTATGTCCCGGAGGATAGAGGGACTCAAGGGAACTTCTCCAGTCATTCGGTGAAATGGAATTTGAGTGCCGTATTCTTACCACTGCTGTCACATCGGTTTGGAATATTAAATAAATCGAAAGAAAGACAGGTCGTGCAAGAAAATATTAAGAAATACAGCATAAAAACACATTCTCAAGAAAGCTTGATCACCAGTTTAAGCGGAGGGAGCCAGCAGAAGGTGCTTCTGACCCGATGGCTTGTTCATCAGCCTAAATTATTGATTTTAGATGAACCGACCCGCGGCATTGATATGCGGACGAAAACGGAAATTCATGAATTAGTCCTGTCGCTGGCTGAAAAAGGAGTATCTGTCATTTTAATCTCTTCCGAACTGCCCGAGGTGATGCGGTTATCAGACAATATTTTGGTAATGCATAAAGGAGAGAAAACAGGTCTTCTTTCAAGAGACGAAATGACGGAAGAGAAAATTCTCAGATTGGCATTAGGCTTAGCGTCTTGAATCAAGGGAGGGATAGCATGAGGCAGAAAGATAAAGTTTTGAATTGGATTGATGAAAATGAGGATAAGGTAATAACGCTTTTACAGGATATGCTGCAAATAGCCAGTGTGAATCCATGGTTTGAGGATGACACGTATCCGACCAAAGAAAAGAACATTCAAGCGTATCTAAAAAATTATCTGGAGAATATGGGCTTTGAGACACAGCTATGGGAGCCGGATGCAGCAAAACTGGCGAAATACGAGGGCAGAGCTGGTTATTATGCCGGGAGAGATTTTACCGATCGGCCGAACCTGTTAGGAACCATCAAAGGAAATGGAACAGGCAATTCAGTTCTTCTTACAGGACATGTTGATGTTGTTAAAGCCGGGGAAGGCTGGACTAAAGCGCCTTTTGGCGGAGAAGTAGAGGATGGAAAGATTTATGGCAGGGGAGCCGCTGATATGAAAGGCGGTATTGCCGCAATGATTATGGCGGTGCAGGCGATTCAAGCAGCAGATGTGAAATTAGACGGGGATGTATTCATCGGAACGGTTGCCGATGAAGAAGCAGGCGGAATGGGGACATTGGCGTTAGCTGATTTCTTAAAAGAGAATGATCTCCTGGCAGATGCCTGTATATTAACCGAAGCGACTTCTTTAAATATTGCTCCAATCAGCAGAGGGATTCTTTGGGGAAGGCTGATTATTGAAGGCAGAAGCGGTCACATCGAAATGCCTCAAGGGGATTGGAGAACAGGCGGTGCTGTCGATGCGATTGATAAGATGCATCTCTACCTGGATCAATTCAAACGCTTAAATGCGGACTGGGCTGTGAAAAAAGTGCATTCCCTGCTGCCGATTCCATGTCAGATCAATATAGCACAAGTGAATGCAGGCGAGTACCCGACTTCTTTTGCGAACCACGGTGAAATCATTTTTAATGCACAATATTTACCTCACGAAAGAGATGAATTACGGATGG
The DNA here is from genome assembly GCF_009389585.1 of Oceanobacillus sp. CFH 90083. Lineage (GTDB taxonomy): Bacteria > Bacillota > Bacilli > Bacillales > Amphibacillaceae > Oceanobacillus. The sequence continues at coordinate 35,693 of NZ_VIYG01000008.1, forward strand.
GTGGAAAGGTAAAGCAGGAGATCAGCGATTTTGTCAGTCAGGTAGCTAAGCTTGACCCCTGGCTTGCCGAACATCCTCCTGTCATTGAATGGCTGGTCGATGCGGATTGTGCCGAAACAAATAAAAATCATCCATTTGTAAGAAATATGGCGGCATCCTTAAGGGAGATAAATGAATATCCAATGCTGGAAGGGATTTGTGCCCATACAGATATGGGCTGGTTTGTAAATGTAGGGATGCCAACGATTAATTTCGGACCGGGTGAACCTAGAATTGCCCATCAGGTGGATGAGTATATTCCAATAGACGAGCTTATCAGGGCGACCAAAGCACTAGCCATGGCAATTCTAAATTGGTGTGGTTACGAAAGGGCGTGAGCATTTGTTTAAATCCTATGTGCCAAAGCCGGGAAGGCGAGAATACTTCACTATCTTATTAGTTGGAGTAGAGATTATATTTTTCAGCTTGTTTGCAGACAATTTTCTGACGGCAAGTAATTTAACGCAAATCATACAAAACTCAGCTGAGCTGGCGATTATCTGTATTGGCATGACTTTAGTTATTATAGCCGGAGGAATTGACTTATCTGTCGGATCGATTTTAGGTGTGGTTGCAGTGATTGTCGGAAATGCTATTTTACTCGGGCTTAATCCGATACTCATTGTGTTCATTGCCATCTTATCAGGTCTTGTATTGGGATTTGTGAATGGAGCGATTGTAGCCTGGCTGCGAATTCCGGCAATTATTGTTACGCTCGCTACGATGAATATTGGGAAGGCACTCGTTTTTATGCTATTAGGCGGTGCATGGTTAACAGGACTGCCGCCCGTTTTCAATGGTCTGACCACATATAAAATACTCGGTCTTCCAGTTGTGTTTTATATTGTCTTGTTTATGTATGCTGTGTTTTATTATATCTTCACGTACAGACCGTTTGGCAGGCATGTATATGCGGTTGGTACGAATCCTGAATCTGCAAAATTAGCCGGCATTAATCATAAAATGATTCAAATCGCAACGCATTCCATTTTAGGCGGTCTCGTGGGTATTGCAGCTGTTATGTACATCGCCCGCATGGGCAGTGTTGAGATGACAGTTGGACATGATTTGCCGCTTCAGGTGATTGCAGCAGTAATTATTGGCGGAACAGCTATCACGGGAGGGAGAGGCTCTCTGGTTGGAACATTAGCCGGTGTATTCTTCATCACCATCATGAAGAATGGAATTGTCATTATGGGTATTCCTTCTCTCTGGGAAAATTCGATCATCGGAACATTGATTTTACTATCATTAACATTTGATATTGTTATGCAAAAGCGCGTGGAGAAAAAGAAATTAATGACTGTTTAAAGCGGGGTGCGTTATTATTACTAGTTTAGCGATGCAACTTTTAAGAAGCAGAAGTTCATTATTAGCGATATTGCTGGTTATTATCATTGTCATTATGTCCATGCTGAATCCCAGCTTTTTATCCATTAATAATCTGTTAGGTGTGACACAATTTGGTGCTGTACTAGCTTTAATTGCTATTGGACAATCACTTGTTATCATCAGCGGAAATGGCGGCATCGACTTATCGGTGGGGTCTATGGTCAGCTTATCTGGTGTTTTTATCGGATTAGCCATGTCTGCTGGATTGAATATTTGGATTGCAGCTTTCATTGGTATTTTAGGAGGGTTATTGCTGGGGATGATCAATGCTTTTGTTATTTCTATTGTAAATATGCCTCCTTTTATCGCAACATTAGGAGCAATGTATTTGTATGGATCACTTGCACTGGTTTTAACAGGAGGAAATCCGATCAGCGGATTTCCGCAAGAGTTTAGTTTTATAGGACAAGGGCTTGTAGCAGGTATCCCTTCGCAAATTATTTTGATTGTCATTCCTGTTTTTCTTCTTATTTGCTTTCTTGTTTATAAAACAACGTTTGGCAGAAGTATTTACTTAATTGGCTCGAATCAAACCGCAGCCAGGTATGCCAATATTAATGTGAAAAAGACACGTTTTATTGTGTTTTCTCTATCAGGGTTAATGGCAGGCATAGCCTCTATCATCATGACATCCTGGCTGATGACTGCCCGGGCAGATGCTGGATTTGGAATGGAGCTGGAAGCAATAACCGTAGCAGTACTGGGCGGAATTCATATTTTTGGCGGTCTGGGACACTTAGGAGGAGTGATGATGGCTGTATTAACGATTACCATCCTTTCCTCCGGGCTGCAAATGGCGAATGTGAATTCCATTTGGCAATTAGCTATCCTGGGATTTGTATTGATTGGCGCCGTATTTTTAAATCAATTTCTTAACAAGGATAATTCTAAAAAATAGTAATGGATGGCGTGAAGCAGCTTTGGTAAAATCTTTCACGCTATCCATGAAGCTAAAAATAGATATTTAGGTGAATAATATGACAACCATTAAAGATGTTGCGAAATACGCAAATGTATCTGTAGCGACAGTATCCAGAGTAATAAATAAAAAAGGGTATATCAGTGAGGAAGCGAAGAAGAAAGTGAATGATGCAATCAAGTCTCTTGATTATGTTCCTAATGATGTAGCCCGTACATTATACAGTAAAAGTTCGAAAATGATCGGCTTAATTATGCCGGATATTACCAATCCATTCTTCCCGGAGTTAGCTAAAGCAGTAGAAGAAACAGCTTTTGATCATGGATATACGGTTTTATTTTGCAATACTGGCGGAAGCTCACTAAAAGAAAAAAGCTATTTGGAAGTGCTGGAACACAAGTATATTGACGGATTAATAGTAACGATCAATCAGCAGAATGGGATGTATCAATCTATTGCATCGCCAATGGTTGCTCTGGACAGACCGATTAAAGATGGTATTCCAACCGTTGTTTCAGATAATTTAGAAGGAGCTGTTCAGGCAACAGCCTATTTAATACAGGCAGGATGTCATTTTATAGCTCATTTAAGAGGACCAAAGGGTGTGAAAACATCAGATGATCGAGCCAAAGGCTTTTTCGATACAATCAGGCAAACCAATCTGCAATCGGCGATGATCGAAACATCATTTGACACACATGAAGCGGAAAGGGCTACTTATAAACTGTTTAAGGAATATCCTCAAATTGATGGCATATTTGCCAGCAGTGATGTTGTATCAGCAGGAGCAATCAAAGCTGTTACTCATTTAGGCTATCAGATTCCCCAAGATGTTCAAATTATTGGGTTTGATGGAATTCCAATTGGGGAAATGCTATCTCCTGCATTAACGACAATGAAGCAGCCAATTTATGAAATGGGAGCCTTATCTGTTGATTTACTTATTAAACAAATTGAGAACCAGCCCCTGGACCAACTGTTTTTTAAGCTGCCAACAGAATTAATAGTGAGGCAGACGACAAAATGACTGGAGGAATTTCATGGGAAAACCAATTGTTACAGTTATTGGAAGTATCAATATGGATATGATTACCACTACCAAGACACTTCCGAAAAAAGGCGAGACCATCTTAGGTGAGAATTATCAAACGAACCCGGGAGGGAAAGGAGCGAACCAGGCGGTAGCAGCTGCCCGGCTGGGTGCAGAAGTTCGAATGATTGGACAAGTGGGCAATGATGCATTTGGATTAGAACTGATCCGTATGCTGGATAGGGAAAACATAGATACTTCGATGATAGATATACATGGAAATACGAATACCGGCACAGCAACAATTACTTTAGCTGACAATGATAATCGCATTATCGTTGTTCCAGGCGCTAACGAATCTCTATCTCCATCTTATATTGAACAGTATAAAGGCCGGATTTTAAAAAGTGATATTGTTTTAGTGCAATTCGAGATTCCGCTAAAGGTGATTCGATATTGTATTGATTTTTGTTATGAAAATGGGATACCAATTATCATTAATCCAGCGCCGGCTCTTACGCTGCCTGAAGAATATTGGTTGAAGGCTGCGTATATCACACCGAATGAAATTGAATATAAGCAAATCTTAAGTGATTTTCAATCAAAGCTAGATTCCAAAATAATAGTTACGATGGGGAAGGAAGGGGTATCTTATCAGAAAGACGGTCACGTACACGATATTCCTGCTTATCCTGTCAATCCAGCAGATACCACAGGCGCAGGAGATACGTTTAATGGGGCGTTGGCGGTGGCACTGGCTGGGAAGTATGAAATTCTGGAGGCGATAAAGTTTGCAAATGCTGCTGCCGCTTTAAGTACGTTAAAGGTGGGAGCTCAGAGCGGTATGCCATGGAAAGCGGAGTTGGAGAAATTTTTAGGTACAGTGGAATTTGATGGTGTTGTAGCGTGGAGGAATGAAAAATTAAAAGGTAAATGTTAAGATATTATCACCCGTTAGTAAAGAACAGTAAATAAACCTATTATTGCTGTAAAATCGTATACCTAAATAAAGGCCGGACATTTTTTAGAAAGCTTTCTATAAATGCCCGGCTTTTCATGTATGTAAAAGCACTGTAAAAAGAAAAGCAGATAGCGTATTTATTAATACATCTATAAGCAGACTGCTAAATCTGGAGCGGGAAAGCTTTAGCTGGATATAAAGCAAACAAAGAAGCATTCAACTGCCATCAAGCCTCTCCTGTATCTTTATTCCAAATTTTATCAACTTTTCCCTTTAAAAATAACTGAAGAAGCCGATATAAAATACAGGCACTATTCCACTTATGGTTAAAGTACAATCATAGCCTCCATGCTATGAATATATGAAAACTATTCATCTTCGCACGAGACAGATTAATAAATTCTGACATAGCAATTTTAAAAATGAAATTGCCCTTACCCACAGAAAATAGATAAAATCTCCAGTGTACGGCATGAATATAGCAGCATAGTGTTAAATCTTTTATACGGAGAAGGAGAAAGTGATGAGAAGGATATTTAATTTTAAAAGCATCAAGAGCAAGATTATAACTGCATTTTCAGTGGTTATTTTATTAGTAATTGCATTAGGTATATACAATTACACAGCTATTAAGCAGATGAATCAGGATACAACAAATATCATTGAAAATGACCTTCAGCAATTAATCGCAAACAAGGGTATGGAAACAACGATGGCCAACCGGATTTCAACAGCCCGCGGTTACATATTAAGTGGAGACAGCAGTATGAAGGATCGTTTTGCAGCATATACGGAACAGGGAATCGAATTTGAAGCATTGGCAAGGAGTGTCGGCGTTACGGAAGAATTTGACGATTTGATTAATCAAACCGTTGAATGGCGGACAACAGTTGCTGATGATGTATTTGCGGTATATGAGAGCGGTGATCAGGATACAGCCATAGAGAATCTCAATGAATTGACCCCGGTCGTCCGGGAAATCATGGCTGGATATGAGGAGCTGGCAGCAGATTCGGAAGCAGCGATGAACCAGCATGGCGAAGAGATTATTGCCAATGGAGAGCAAACATTGACCGTTGTTATTGTTGTATCGATTTTGATTATTATTCTTAGCATCGCAGCAGCACTGATTACGGCGGGAATCATCTCCAAACCGATCAAAACAGTGATGGAGCGAATGAAGCTGATTGCAAGTGGTGATTTAAGCCAGGATGACTTACAAACGCATGCCAGAGATGAAGTTGGACAGCTGGTGGACGCTTCCAATGAAATGGCAGCCAATACACGTGATTTATTAAAACAAATCAATACTGTGTCTGAAACAGTCACCAATCAAAGTGAAGAATTAACACAGGCAGCAAATGAAGTGAAATCTGGTTCGGATCAGGTTGCTATCACCATGCAGGAATTGGCTACAGGGTCCGAAGCACAAGCGAATAGTGCCAGTGACTTAGCATCGATCATGGGAACCTTTGCCGCTAAAGTGCAGGAAGTCAATGATAATGGCGATCGTGTCCAGGAGTATTCAAATGAAGTGCTGGGAATGACTAATAAAGGTAGCGAGGCCATGGCAGCCACTACCGAGCAAATGTCCAAAATTGACCGGATTGTTCAAGGAACCGTTGCAAAGGTAGAGGGATTGGATGAACAGTCTCAACAAATATCAAACCTTGTTTCTATGATTAAAGATATCGCTGACCAGACGAATCTGCTTGCATTAAATGCCGCAATTGAAGCAGCAAGAGCCGGAGAGCATGGAAAAGGCTTTGCTGTTGTGGCAGATGAGGTGAAGAAGCTTGCAGAACAGGTAGCTGTTTCCGTTACGGACATTACAGATATCGTACTAAATATTCAGAGCGAAACAAGTGATGTCGTAGAATCATTAAAAGGTGGTTATACAGAGGTCGAACAGGGAACGAATCAAATCAGGACGACTGGAAAAACCTTTAATGAAATTAACGAATCCATATCTAACATGGCAGAGAATATTAATGTGGTATCCGGTAACTTAGCTGATATTGCAGCGAACACCCGGGAAATGAATGAATCGATTGCAGAAATAGCTTCCATTTCCGAGGAAGCAGCTGCAGGAGTTGAGCAGACTTCTGCTTCAACCCAGCAGACAAGCGGCGCCATGGATGAGGTAGCAGGAAGCTCCGAGCAATTATCGAAGCTTGCGGAGGAATTAAATGGATTGGTAAGGCGGTTTAAGCTTTAGTTAATTTGCAGGAATATCACTTATCTGAGGAAGAAAATAAAGGTTTTCGGATGGTTGAAACGGTGCTGACAGAACTGATAAGCGCCGTTTCATGAAAGGAATTACAGGGAAGGCAAGAGATTTTCCTGTGATTCCTTTTATTTATTACCAGTCAGTTGTTCCTGTTATGTTCTTTCTTAATCAATATCTGTCTTTCGTTTTCGATAGTCCCTTGACAAAAATAATAAAACAATCGTACAATACTTGCATAACTACCATACTAGTATAAATAGAATACAGGAGGTGATTCATATTAGTATTAATTTTGAAATAAAAGGATCAACACGAGATTTTGCATACAATCATCTTAAGGAACAAATTATAAATTGGGATCTGAAACCAGGGACAAAAATATCCGAAAAAGAAGTCTCTCAAAGCCTTAACGTAAGTCGTACACCTGTCAGAGAAGCTTTTTTACAACTAGCACAAGAGGAGCTCTTAATTATAATTCCGCAGAGAGGAACCATTGTTTCCAAGATAGATTTGAACCTAGTTGAAGAAGGCAGATTTGTAAGAGAGCATATTGAAAAAGCAGTTGTCAGAGAGGTCTGTACAAAAGTTAATGATAATCAGTTATTTCAATTAGAAACGAATCTTACAATGCAGGAGCTGTGCTTAGAAAAAGGCTCGCATAATCGATTATTTCAATTAGATGAAGAGTTTCATCAGCTATTATTTGAAATTTGTAATAAGAAAAGAACCTGGAATAATGTCAGAAGAATGAATAGTCATTTTGATAGATTAAGAATGCTGAGACTTGCGGAAAATCATGATTTTGAAGTTGTTGTAGGTCAGCATAGAGAAATCTTTAAAAATATATCTGAAAGAAATCCAGATAAAGCAGAATCAATTATGGAAAAGCATATGAAACTGGTATTTGTTGAATTGAAAGAATTAAAGGCTAAAAATCCGGAATACTTTAATTAGCATTTTCTGGTTTGAAAGTATTTGAAAGCGCTGCCGAAGATTGCTGCCGGCTGGAGGTATTTAAGTGAATGGTATTTCGGTGGTTTGGATATGAAAATGATAGCGTTTCCTTAGGCGCATAAAACAAATTCAAGGTGTCTGGTCATGGAAGACATATTTGATATGAAAAATACAGACCTGATTAAGGCCTCTATGATCGTGCTTTAGGAATGATGTGTTTATAGGCAATCTGAGATACATTAAAACAAACAACCTTGGGTGAAAAGATAATAGAATAATAGTTTTTATGATAAATTATTTAGACCAAACAAAGAAAGGGTAGATAGAGATGATTAACGTTGCAATTATAGGTACGGGAGCAATATGTCCATCCCATATCGAAGGGTATTTAGAATTTCAAGACAGGTGTAAAATTACTGCTTTATGCGATATTTATCCGGAAAAAGCAGAGATGCAAGCAAAAGAATTTGATTTAGACGCAGCTATTTATAGTGATTATAAAGAATTGCTTCAACAGGAGAACGTTGACCTTGTATCTGTTTGCACACCGCCTTATACGCATGCAGATATTACAATTGAAGCTTTAAACCAAGGAAAGCATGTCATTGTAGAAAAACCAATGGCTTCATCTTTAAAAGAATGTGACGCTATGAATGAGGCTGCTGAAAGGTCTGGAAAAATCTTGTCAGTTGTTGCACAAAACCGATTTACTTCACCAATGATGAAATTAAAACATGTATTAGATACGAAATTAATGGGACCCATTGTACATACGCAAGTAGACTCCTTTTGGTGGAGAGGTCACAGTTATTACGATTTATGGTGGAGAGGAACCTGGGAAAAAGAAGGCGGAGGCTGTACATTAAATCATGCAGTTCACCATATCGATATTTTCCGCTGGATGAACGGGATGCCTTCAGAAATAACAGCGGTAATGAGTAATGTTGCCCATGATAATGCCGAGGTAGAAGATGTATCTATTGCGATTGGACGCTATGAAAATGGAAGTCTGGCACAGATTACAAGCTCCGTTGTCCACCATGGAGAGGAACAACAGCTTATTTTTCAAGGGAAAAACGCGCGTGTTTCCGTGCCGTGGAAGCTGAAAGCATCTAAATCACTCGGTAATGGATTTCCTGAAGAGGATGAAGAGCTGGAGAACAAGCTGCAGAAAGCGTATGATTCTCAAGAAAATTTACAGTATGAAGGTCATGCCGGACAAATAGAAGATGTATTGCAAGCAATTGAAGGGAAAAAGGATGTATTAGTAGATGGAAATGATGGAAGGGAAACGCTCGAATTGATTACTGCCATTTTCGAATCGGCAAGTCTGGGGAAAACAGTAAAACTTCCTTTGGACGAAACAAGTCCATTTTATTCAAGAGAAGGAGTTATTGAGAACGCGACCCATTTTTATGAGAAAAAAGCCAGTATCGAGAATTTCCAGGTGAACGATATTACAACGGGCGGGAAATACGAGTAGCTTTAGACAATTTGAATGTAAAACAGTTGTATTTGCAGAAATAATTTAATGTTAAATGGAGGAGTTAGAAATGAATAAAAATGATGGAATGAATTATGCTCCAAAGGGGAAGCCCAACCGTGTAGTAGAAGAGGGAGAATTTTCCTTTGCAGCAATTGGTTTAGATCATGGACATATTTATGCAATGTGTAATGGATTATTAGAAGCGGGTGGAGAGTTAGCAGCTGTTTATGATTCTGACCCGGAAAAGGTAAAAGCATTTGTTGAGAAATTTCCTGATACCAAAATAGCTGATTCAGAAGAAGAAATATTATCGGATCCTTCTATAAAACTTGTTGCGGGTGCAAGTATTCCATCTATGCGCTGCGATTTAGGATTAAGAGTTTTAGATCATGGAAAGCACTATTTTGTAGATAAACCTGCATTTACAACAAAAGAACAGCTGGAAAAGGCTAAAAAGAAGACGGAAGAGACTGGTTTGCGATGGGGAATTTATTACAGTGAACGCCTTCATGTAGAAGGTGCTGTCTTTGCGGGGCAGTTAATAGAAGAAGGAGCTATTGGCAGGGTAGTACAGGTGATTGGAACAGGTCCACACCGTGCAAGTCCATCAGCCAGACCTGACTGGTTTTTTGACCGGGATTATGTTGGAGGAATTTTATGTGATATTGGCAGTCATCAAATTGAACAGTTTCTCCATTATACCGGAGCAAAAGATGCAAAAGTGCTTCATAGTAAAGTAGCAAATTATAATTTTAAAGATCATCCTAAATTTGAAGATTTTGGTGATGCCACGCTTGTTGCTGATAACGGTGCCACCTTTTACTTTCGGGTAGACTGGCTGACTCCTGGTGGGCTGGGAACCTGGGGAGATGGACGTGTCACTATTTTGGGAACAGATGGTTATATTGAAGTACGTAAATATATTGATATTGCCCAAAGTGGTAGTGGAGATCATGTCTATTTAGTAAATCATGAAGGTGAAAAGCATTACGAGTGTCAGGGAGAAATTGGATACCCATTTTTTGGGGAATTTATTCTGGACTGTTTAAACGGAACAGAAAATGCTATGACACAGGAGCATGCTTTTAAAGCTGCTGAATTATGTATTGATGCACAGAATATGGCAATACAAGTGGAGACCGCAGATAGCGTTACTTCGAAATAAGTACAAATATTTCAATAGCGGTGGTGAGAAGAGTTGTTATCAATAAATGAAAATCTAAACGGAAAAGTTGCCGTAATTACAGGCGGAAGCGGTGCGATGGCGAGAGAACTTGACAGAGCGATCTGAAAAGATTTATTAGGAACATTAACCTGATTAATCGATAACAGTATGTCTGGCTCTGTAACGGGTATTATTGTTCCGGTAGAGTAGGATTTTTTGCTTATTCTGGAGTTTAATAGTGTTGATTAATTATAAATAAAATGTAAGGGTTTACGATATTGGGGCTACATAATACTCCAATAATGACAGCTAAGGAGGAACGTCATTGAGAAAAATTATCTTTAGTATAATGATTGGTAGTCTACTAGTATTATTAGCTGCATGTGGGGAAACGGAGGTATCTTCAGGAGCAACGAATACAAAAGGTGACAGCGAGATACTAAAATTAGCTCACGATTTAGGTGAAGATCATCCGGTTCATTTGGCGTTAATAAAATTTGCTGAAACAGTTGAAGAAAGCTCAGAAGGCCAAATTAAGATTGAAATTTTTTCTAACGGAGTACTGGGAAATGAACGTGAAATGCTGGAGCAAATACAAGGCGGGGGAATAGATATTACAAAAGTAAGTGCAGCTTCACTTGAAAGTTTTGCTTCACAATATTCCGTGTTCAGCTTGCCGTATGTGTTTGATGATGAAGAACACTTCTTTCAATCAATGGAATCGGAAGCAGTAGGTGATTTATTTGCCTCAACGGAAGATCAGGGATTTTTAGGATTAACCTGGTATGATTCAGGTTCACGTAACTTTTACACAGAAGATAAACCTATTATGCATCCAGATGATTTGGACGGACTAAAGATTCGGGTAATGGATAGTCGAACACAAATTGAAATGATGAAAGCATTAGGCGGTACACCTACACCGATGCCGTACGGAGATATTTATACTGCCATACAATCGGGAGTGATAGATGGGGCTGAAAGTAATCCTACTGCACTAACAACTGGAAAGCACGGTGAGGTAGCAAAAGCATTCTCTGTTGATGAACATACTCGTATTCCAGATGTTGTGGTTATTAGCAGCAGCGTGTGGAACAATTTGACGGAAGAACAGCAGCAAATATTAACAGATGCTGCTGAGGAATCGACGGAATACCAAAAAGAGATCTGGGCTGAAGCTATAGACGTGGCGAAGGAGGAAGCTGAAAACATGGGGGTTGAATTTTACTACCCAGAAACAGAACCTTTCCGCGAAGCTGCAAGTCCATTATACGAGGAATATCGTAAAGACGAAAGAATTGCGGAACTGCTGGACGCTTTTAATGAAATACGCTAAAAATTTATAAGAAGTGGGGATTCAAATGCTTTCAACAGTCAAAAGTATAAAGACTTTATTAAATCGTTTGATTATGACCATTGCCTCTATCCTAACCGTTATCTTAGTTTGTTGTGCATTATGGCAGGTATTTAGCAGGTATGTGTTAGGTTCTCCCAGCATTATTACAGAAGAGGCATCACGTTTTCTTCTAATATGGGCAGCAATGCTGGGAGCCGCCTATGCATTCGGTTCAAAAGAACAATTAGCAATTGTTTTTTTGAAATCTAAATTAAGTGGTTTAAAGAAAAAATCAGTTGAGATTTTTATTGACGTTATTATTATCATTTTTGCAGGATCCGTTTTGATTAAGGGAGGCATCCATCTTGCCTCTAATACAATAAGTCAAACGTCCCCTATTCTCGGTATTCCAATGGGCTATGTTTATGCGATTCTTCCTATAACAGGAGTGTTAATAATAATCTATCAATTAATAAACATATTGGAAAAGCGGGGACAGGATAAATTTTCTGAACAGCAGATAGATACTTCTGTCCCTCCACAAACCGGGAAAGATTAGGGGGTATATGTAAATGGATATAGCAGTATTATCAGTTTTATTACTATTTGGAACATTTTTTCTGCTTCTTATATTAGGTGTTCCGATATCAGTAAGTATCGGTCTGTCATCTATTGTGTCTGTTATAGTAGCTATGCCGTTAGACGTTGTACTCTATACTGGCGCGCAACGTTTATTCTCTGGCATGAACAGTTTTGCGCTATTAGCTGTTGTCTTTTTTATTATGTCAGGCAGCATTATGAATAATGGAGGGATAGCATTACGGTTAATTAACTTAGCTAAGTTAATTGCAGGAAGATTACCTGGCTCTTTGGCACATACAAACGTAGTTGGAAATATGCTTTTCGGGTCTATATCCGGATCTGCAGTAGCTTCAGCTGCGGCAATAGGGAGTGTTATGTCTCCCTTGCAGGAGAAAGAAGGTTACAATAAAGCGTTTTCCGCAGCTGTAAATATTGCTTCTTCACCGGTAGGAATCCTCATCCCTCCCAGTGGAGTCTTAATTCTATATTCATTAGTCAGCGGAGGGACGTCGGTTTCCGCATTATTTATGGCCGGGTACTTGCCAGGTATTTTAATGGGTTTATCTGTAATGCTGGTTGCCTTCATTATTGCTAAAAGGAATAATTATACTATTTCTGAAAAAGTAAGCTTGAAAGAGGCAAGCAAAGTTGTTTTGCAAGCAATTCCCAGTTTACTATTAATTGTTATTGTTATTGGAGGGATTGTAGCTGGAGTATTCACTGCAACAGAAGGCGCCGCAATTGCAATTCTATATTCATTAGTTCTTTCATTGATCTACCGTTCTTTAACCTGGGCTCACATACCCAAAATATTTAAGGAAACTATTGTAATGACTGGAATTGTTTTGTTTTTAGTTGCTACATCTTCTATCATGTCTTGGGCAATGGCGGTAACAGGTATGCCGGCAGCTATTAGTAACGGTCTGTTAAGTATTTCAGAAAATCCTAATATTATGCTGTTAATTATGATGTTGATTCTATTGGTAGTTGGCACCTTTATGGATCTCACACCTGCAGTACTTATTTTTACACCAATTTTCCTGCCGATTGCTGTAGAAATGGGGATTGATCCTGTCCATTTCGGAATTATGCTTGTGTTTAACCTGGCAATAGGATCTATGACCCCGCCGGTAGGCAGTGTTTTATTTGTGGGTTGTAGTGTAGGTAAGGTTTCTATTGAAGAGGTTATAAAACCGCTGAGCTTTTTCTTTGTGGCACTCATTGCTGCATTATTTTTAGTTGTTTATATTCCTTCAATTAGTCTGGTTATACCTAAATTTTTGAACCTGTTATAGAAAATAAAATGATAAATATTGGAATATAAGTGTGGTTAAGGTATTGAAGTTAATTAATGGGGAAATTTAGCAGGTTTCTTTTCTAAAAATCTTAATATGAAGACATTTTAATTATATAGAGAGGAAGATATAATGAGCTTTCTTACAGAGAGTTTTCTTTTAAGTAATAAGCATGCTCAAGAATTATATTTTAATTATGCAAAAGAGATGCCGATTTTCGATTATCATTGTCATCTGAGCCCAAAGGAGATATGGGAAAATAAAACTTTTGCGAATATTACTCAAGCATGGCTTGGAGGTGATCATTATAAATGGAGAGCAATGAGATTAAACGGGGTGAAGGAAGATTATATTACAGGAAATGCACCAGATGAAGAAAAATTCCTTGCCTGGGCTGAGACAGTCCCCCAAACAATCGGAAATCCTTTGTATCATTGGACACATATGGAGTTAAAGAATTATTTTAACATCCATGATCATCTAAACGAGACAAATGGAAAACAAATCTGGGAAGAGTGTAATCAGCAATTGCGACAGGAAGATTTTACGCCAAGAGCGCTTATTGAACGTTCCAATGTTAAAGCGGTTGGTACTACCGACGATCCGACAGATAGTTTAATCTATCATAAAAAGTTAAAGGAAGATGAATCATTCCAGATAAAAGTGATTCCGACTTTCCGGCCTGATGGAGCCATAAAAATTGAAGATAATTCGTTTGCTGATTGGGTAGGTAACCTAGCAGCTGTAACAAACGGAACGATTTCTACGTTTGAAGCTTTTCTGGAATCTTTAAAGGAAAGAGTACAATATTTTCATGATCATGGTTGTCGTGCTTCTGACCATGATATGACAGAAGTGCCTTATGAGGAAGCGGATAGTGCTGAGGTCGAAAATATCTTTCACAAAGGTTTAAATAATATGGAACTGTCAAAGCTGGAAATATTGAAATATAAAACATATTTGATGACATGGTTAGGGAAAGAATATGCTAGATTAGGATGGGTTATGCAACTGCATATTGGTGTTATGAGAAATAATAATAGCCGAATGCTTCAAAAAATTGGTCCTAATACAGGGTTTGACTCCATAGGGGATCAGAAAATGGCTTATGCGACATCTAAATTATTGGATGCGTTGGATAAAAAAGAATCTCTGCCTAAGACCATTTTGTATAGTGTAAATCCAAATGATAATTATATTTTAGCTTCCATGATCGGTAATTTTACAGAGAGCGGTGTTAAAGGAAAGATTCAATTTGGTTCAGCATGGTGGTTTAACGATCATATTGACGGTATGAAAAAACAACTTACAGATTTGGCGAGTGTAGGTCTGTTAAGTAATTTTATCGGCATGTTGACCGACTCCAGGAGCTTTCTATCTTACCCCAGACATGATTATTTCAGAAGGATTTTGTGTAATATTATCGGAACATGGATAAATGAGGGACAGCTTCCTGATGACATGGATCGGTGGGGGCAAATCGTGCAGGATATTTGTTACAATAATGTAGTTGAGTATTTTGGACTTAAGGACACTGTTTGATTTTGGAAAGTACGTTTTGAAAAGATTTCTAACAGTACTTAATAAACCCATAAGTACGATTTTATAAAGGAATTACAGGGAAGGCAATAGAGGCTCCCTGTAATTCCTTTTTATATAGCCATTACATTAATCCTGTTATGCCGTCTTCCTAATCCCAAGTCGAAAAAAAGAGATCTGTGCGCAACAAAAGGACAAGGAAAAAATTTCTATTGAAAAAAGAGATGAAATTTGATGTGATAGTTATTACCTTTATATAGTCAACCTCGTCATTTGCTTCCTGATGAAAGATTACAGTGCATCCCTCTTTCCTGACTTGAATCCCTTTCCCATTTGATTATATAAATAACTCGTAGAAAGGCAGTAAATGATATAGATGCTTCTATGAATCATCTTAAGCACAGTTTTTTTCATATTCGTTCAAAAAAGCTGGGATGAAAGCGCATTCTTTTGTGCTTATCTTCGTGATAGGATAGAAACATAGAAAGGAGTGAAAGAACATATGCACCTAGACGATCGCAGTAAGGCGTTAATTCAAGAAGTATTTGTTAACTCTGGCCTGAAAGTCCAGGATCTATCTAGGAAATATGGGTTAAGCCGGGGACAAATCGATTATAGCTTTAAAAAAATAAACGATTGGCTGAAGGACAATGGATTTCCTTTGATTAAAAAGGATTCCAGAGGAATTTTTGTGGGAGATGCAAAGCATCAAGTGTTGTTTATGGAGAAGGGAAATACGTTAAATTCAGATTATATTTTCTCTTCTGAAGAACGGGCACTTCTCATTTGTTTTATGCTACTGACAAAAACAGAGGAATTTTCACTTATCCATCTGACATCAGAGCTGAAGGTGAGCAAGAATACAGTGCTTGCAGATTTAAAGAAGGCGCAGGAATTAGTAAGCAGTCATTCCCTTCATATCAATTACTCCAGAATGGAAGGATACGATATCAAAGGGGAAGAGTGGAATATACGCCGCCTATTACTGGAAGTCATTGACAGAATTCAACGAATATTTAATGGATCCCAGTGGTTAGAGTTATACGGTCATTTCACAAAAGAAGAAATGAATCGCATGAAAGATATGATTGAATGCTGTGAGGATGAAATGAATATTCGATTTACGGATGAAAAGCATCAAGTGCTCCCTTATGTATTTGCTGGTGTTGTGAGAAGAATTCAGCAGGGGAGGACGCTGCTTGAAGGCGACATCGATTTCTCTGGAGAGCATGTTTATCACATCATAGCCGACTTGCCTGGAATGGAAAAACAGATCTCAAAAGCAGACTTGTCCTTTTTAGCATTGCAAATCCTTACAGCAAATCTTACGTTTTCCACGGAACCAGATCTATCCACAGATACTGCAATGCGGAGAGGCTTACAGCAGATGGTTCAGAAATTTGAACAAATATCGTGTACGGTTCTGCTGGATAAAGAGGAGCTGTTAAAGAAATTATGGCTGCATTTAAAGCCTGCATATTACAGAATTAAGTTTGGATTAACACAAAATAATCATATGGATGAGCAATCCTTTGATCAAATATTTCAGGAAGAATATAAAGAATTGCATTATTTAGTAAAAAAATCGATTCCGGTATTAGAGAAGGTAATTGGCTGTTCGATACCGGAGTCGGAAAGCATGTATTTCACTATTTTAATAGGAGGCTGGATGGAACGCCAAGGAGATTCTCTCCGCCATCGTATCAAAGCTATCGTCGTCTGTCCGAATGGTGTATCAGTCTCTAAATTAATGAAAAGTACGTTAAATCATTTATTTCCAGAGTTTGTATTTATGGAAGCGCTGTCGATAAGGGAATTTCATGAATTTGATATAGATTATGATATTGTATTTTCCCCAACGTATCTTCATACAGATAAAAAGCTATTTATTGTGCAGCCGTTTATACCGAATGAAATGAAGAAACAGCTGCGAAATCAGGTTATGCAAATGGTCTATGGCTTTACCCCGAAAATCATAGATATCGAAGAAGTCATTCATATTGTTGAAAGCTATACGAGTATTCAAAATGGACCTAAGTTAAAGCAAGCGTTAAATACGTATTTAAGAGGAGGGCAATTAAAGGAAGCAGCGATATACGAAGAGGAACAGCCTAAACTCATTGATTTACTGACTCCGGATCATATCGTTATGCAGTCAGAAGTGAATTCTTGGAGAGAAGCGATGGAAGCTGCTGCAGCGCCATTACTAGCCAAAGGGATCATTGAACAGCGGTACGTTGATAAAATGATTTTGCTGCATGATGTGGAGCGGCCTTACATCGTTTATGGAACAGACATTGCTATACCGCATGCAATGCCTGAAGATGGTGTAAATGAACTGGGAATAAGTATGCTGAAGCTGAATCACGGTGTGCAGGTATCATCGAATCAATCTATCAGACTGGTAATTATCATTGCGCCTGTCGATAAAAAGAAGCATTTACGCGCCTTATTAGAAATCTCAAAGCTTTCAGAGCTGAAGGAAGAAATTGAAGAAATGCTGAAAGCAACAAGTGTTGAGGATATTTACAGCTGTCTGGAGGGCTACTCCTATCAAGAAAAACTGCAACTATAATGATTGCCTTTCCATTACAAGGAGGACGAGAAAATGAAAAGAATTGTTTATCATGGAATTCAAGATTTGCGGTTGGAGGAAACAGAAATACCTGTGCCAAGCTATGGAGAAGTAGTTATTAAGAATCTGGTTACATTAACCTGTGGAACTGATGCAAAGATGTATATGAGAGGATATCGTTACACACCGCCTCATCTTATTGGCCATGAGGCAGCAGGGATAGTACATGCTGTGGGAGAAGGGGTAACTAAATTTAAGATAGGTGACCGGGTAGTTGCTCATAACACTGCACCATGTCATAAATGTTATTACTGTAAGAAGGGACAGCATTCCATGTGTGAGGATCTGCCTTCTAACTTGGGAAGTTATGCCGAGTATCAGCTTATTCCAAAGAATATTGTGGAAGAAACGATGTTCCAGCTGCCGGATGATATGGAATATAAGCAAGCCGCCTTAATGGAACCGCTTGCTTGTGCTGTGTATGGTACATCTCAGGTTCCGATTGAGTTGGGAGATACTGTTGTTGTCAATGGCTGCGGACCAATTGGGCTTATGTTTATCCGCTTGTGTTACTTGCGCGGGGCACGTGTTATTGCCTGTGATATGAAGGACAATCGCCTGGAAAAAGCAAGAAAGCTTGGAGCATGGGAAACCGTTAAAGTAGGTGAAGGGGTGGATCAGGTTCAGGAAGTTCGTCAATTGACAGAGGATGAGCGGGGAGTAGATATTGCCATTGAAGCGGCAGGAGTTCCAGCTGTATGGAATATGGCTTTTGATATGGTTCGTCCCGGTGGAACGGTGCTGTGCTTTGGCGGAACGAAAACGGGTACGGAGGTAACCTTTGATTGCACAAAGCTTCATTACGAGCAAATTACTGTAAAGGGTGTATTTCACACGACACCAATTCATGTTAAAGCTGCTTTTGAGCTATTAAAAATGAAAGCGATTGAAGCGAGTGATTTCGTTGAGAAGGAGTATACCATTGAGCAGACGGAGCAGGCGATACTGGAGCATGCCAGGGGTGAGGTTATTAAAAATTGTATCGTTTATAACTGAACAAAGGCATGGATATTAAACATGAAGACATGATGTGGGAGATGGTGGAAAGTGAATTTATTAGATTTATTCGATGAACAGCTCGTTCATTTTGATTGCGAGGCAGCATCCAGTGAAGAGCTGTTGGAAAAAATGGCGAATCGGCTTGAAAAAAAGAATTTAGTAAAGGATAGCTACAAACGGGCTATTATTGAGCGTGAACATAAATTTCCGACAGGATTACCTACAAAAGTGATAAAAATAGCACTGCCTCACACAGATGTAGAACATGTCCATCAATCGTGTATCAGCATAGCTAAGCTGAAAGAACCGGTGCAATTTCGGGAAATGGGGAATAACAACAGCGAGGTTGCAGTGAATTTAGTCTTTATGCTTGCACTGAATGGAAGTCAGGATCATCTGAAAGTGATTCAAAAGTTAATCAGCCTATTTTCACAGGAAGAGGTTATGCAGGATTTACAGAAAGCAAGTAATAAAAACGAGTTATTAGATACGGTTCTCAAGGCTATTCAGGCAATGGGAGACAATATGATAACTAAAAATTAGAGGAGGAAGAATAAAATGAAAAAAATTATTGTGGCTTGTGGCGGAGGAATTGCTACTTCACAAACGGTAGCAGTAAAATTAGAGAATTTATTGAAGGAAAAAGGTCTGGGACATAAAGCCAGCATTGAAGCGATTAATATTAATTCGATTCCGACATACATTAAAAGCTCGGATATCTATGTTTCCATTACACAAGAGCCGGAAGGAAAGTATGATATTCCTGTATTCAGCGGTATTCCGTTTCTGACAGGGATAGGTGTGGAAGAAGAGCTGGAGAAAATTATCGATATCGTAAATACCTGAGAACGATAAAAATAGATGGAATGCTTGAATATAAAGGGGGATAAGTATGGGCTATGTTGAGGTTTTTTTCCAAGGTTTAATTGATATGGGAGCACCAGTATTTCTGACGATTATCCTGACTGCTCTCGGCCTTATTTTTCGAATGAAATTCAGCCGCGCTTTTTCAGCAGGTTTAACATTGGGCGTAGCACTGGTCGGGATCAATATTGTTGTAGATTTTATGATTACCAATGTCGGTGAAGCTTCCCGGTCATTTGTAGAAATAACCGGTATACAGCTCGGAGCGCTGGATATGGGCTGGCCGCCGGCATTAGGGCTTGCATGGACATGGGAATTCGCATTTTTAATGTTCCCTATTCAAATCCTGGTTAATATTCTGATGCTATCTTTCCGCTGGACATCCTGTGTCAACGTGGATATGTGGAATGTAGGAAATAAAGTATGTACGGCATTTCTTGTTGCTTATGTATCCGGACATGCCTGGTTAGGTCTATTATTTGCGACACTTCAATCTATACTTGAATTAAAGAATGCTGACTATACGCGCTACCGCCTGCAAAAGCTTACGGGAATTCCCGGGGTATCGATGCCGCATCCGATGTTCTTGTCTGGTATTTGGTTTTATCCATTTGTCAAAATCATGGATAAGATTCTTCCCAGCACCGTGAATTTTGATGCCCAAAAACTGCGCGATAAGATTGGAATATTTGGAGAAACGCATGTAATGGGATTTTTAATTGGCTGCTTAATTGGAATATTTGGCGGCTACGATATCAGATCCGTGCTGACACTTGGCGTTCAAGCTGGAGCAGCCTTAATGCTGTTTCCATTAGTTGCAAAGCTGTTTACTACAGCACTTACTCCGATCAGCGAATCAGCGACGGCTTATATGAAGAAGCGTTTTAGCAACCGTGCTTTTACGATTGGTTTAGACTGGCCGATTATGGCAGGGCGCTCGGAGCACTGGTTAATTATGATTTTAACCATTCCTATTATTTTAGTTTACTCTTTAATTTTGCCTGGGAATCTTGTGCTTCCATTTGGAGGCTTAATGAACATATGTATGGTCGTTCCGCTCTTTTATCTGACAATGGGTAATCTGCCAAAAATGGCGATTGGTACAATTATAGGGATTCCCATGCAATTGTACGTTGCTTCCTATTTTGCACCGCACTTCACGGCACTGGCTAATGCTACCGGCGGAGTAGAGGTACCTCAGGGGCAGATGCTGGCATGGTTTGGAATGGATATATCGGAACTGCGATATATTGTTGCTGAATTTTCGTTGTTTACACCAATTGGGATTGCTTTGTTTATCGTGACTGTAGGTCTTTCAATCTATTATTTTAAAGGAATCAAGAAGGAAGATTTGCAAATCAAGAAGGAAATGGGTATTGAAGATTGATAATGTGATAATGGAGGAATGAATATGTGGCTAAAAAAAGCGATTTTTTTCTTTTTTTTAGGATTGAGCATCATCTTTTTAATTGTCAGCATTTTAAGCTGGAATATGTTATTAGGAGCCTGCTCGTTTGTCATTGCATTAGGATTAACACGTTATCTGGATGAGGCAGGTTTACCTTCTCGTTACAGTATGAAGGAAGTACGGAAAGAGCTGAAAGAAAAGCGTGCGCTGCCAAGAGCCGAGCATGAAGTTTGAATGAACGGAGGGGTACCATGAAGAAATTAATTAATAATGTAGAGGATGTTGTTGCAGAAAGCTTAGAAGGATTTCTAATGGCAAACCGCAGAACGCATCAACAGGTAGCTGGTGTGAACGGGTTAGTCGTAAATGATATAAACAAGAAAAAAGTAAGTGTTATTACGGGAGGCGGCAGTGGTCATGAGCCGGTGTTCATCGGCTTAACAGGGGAAGGAATGGCAGACGGTGCAGCCCTGGGAAGTGTATTTGCTTCTCCAGATCCGCACACGATATTAGAAGTTATTAAGGGAGCCAATACAGATGAAGGAGTTCTATGCCTTGTTATCAACTATGCAGGAGATACGATGAACTTTGGTGTCGCCTCGGAATTGGCGGAGCTGGAAGGAATAAATGTAGCAACAGCCCTTGTAACCGATGATGTGGCATCTGCCCCCAAAGGACAGGAAGAGGAGCGGAGAGGAATTGCCGGCTTACTTCTGGTTACAAAGGTGACAGGAGCGGCTGCGCAGGAAGGGTACACGCTTACTGAAACGAAGCAAGTGGCGGAGAAAGCAAACGAAAATATCCGTTCCCTGAGTGTTGCGCTTACCCCTTGTTCTCTTCCGGGAAGCAAAGCGAATTTTACCATTGAAGAGGATGCTTATGAGTTTGGAATGGGTATCCATGGTGAACCCGGGATTCAAAAGAAGAAGCTGCAAGCAGCTGATAAGATCGTTGAGGAGATGGTCACGGTCATTGCGGATGATCTGGAACTGCAAGAGGCAGATGAGGTTGTGGTTCTCGTAAATGGTACCGGCGCAACCAGTCTATTAGAATTGAATATTGTTCATCGCCAGGTTGGGAAGCTGATGGAAAATAAAGGAGTCGTTATTTATGATTCCATCATCGGCTCGCACTGTACATCCCTGGAAATGGCAGGGGTATCGATTTCGATGTTAAGACTTGATGCGGAGTTAAAGCGTTTGTACAATGCACCGGCATATACACCTTATTTTTATAAAAGAGGTGAGCAGACTTGAAACAATTAAATATACAAGAGACACAGAATATGCTGCTCTTTATGGCGGAAAGATTGATGGCAAGTAAAGAACTCCTGTGTGAAATTGATGGCAAAGTGGGCGATGGAGATCATGGCTTTGGCATTGAAAGAGGATTTAAGGCCGTGAAAGCAATGCTTGAGGAGAATACTTATGCCACGATTAATGAATTATTTAAAGCTTCCGGGATGACGATGCTGCATTCGATGGGTGGTGCTTCCGGAGTTATTTTTTCACAATTGTTTTTAGGAGCTGCTGCTATTCCTGAGGAAGAAAAGCTTACCTCAGAAATACTGGCACAAGTCATGCGCAAGGGACTGGAAAAGATTAAGGCAACAGGGAAAGCGCAGCTTGGAGATAAAACCATGATTGATGCATTGGAGCCGGCGGTTCTTGAATTAGAGCAGGAAAGCAGCGGCTCTCTGGAGGAAGCGACAGGAAAAGCAATGCTAGCTGCGGAGAATGGTGTGGAAAAAACAAAGGAGTATCCTGCTAAATTTGGCAGAGCAAAGTTTGTTTACGAGCGTTCCATAGGGGTACAGGATGCTGGAGCGACGACCGTATTTCTGATGTTTGAAGCGATGCATACGTATATTTCACAACAAAATGAATAGATGGAGGTAATATTTGATGGCAACCGATTTTTTAAATACTCCTTTTATGACAAGTATTATCGATACATGCAGCCAGATTTATCAAGCCGGCTGGGCTGAAAACCATGCTGGAAATCTGAGCTATCTACTGACAGAGGAAGAAATAGAAGCATATATCGGCACAGATAAGAAAGTGATCTCATCAAGGAAGCTGGAGGTGCCTTGTCCGAATTTAAGCAACAAGTATTTTTTAGTAACAGCAGCCGGAAGCCCGTTTAAAAATATCATAAAGGAGCCGGATAAGCACCTCGGTATTATTCAAATTAATGAGGATGGCAGTGGATTTGATATCATTTGGGGTTTCCGCGGGAATAAGCGTCCTACCAGTGAACTGCCGACACATCTGCTTTGCCACAGTGAGCGGCTGGAAGCAGATGATCAGCATCGCATTGTGCTGCATTGTCACCCTGACTACACCATTGCGATGACATTTATGCATGAACTGGATCAAAACGCTTTTACAAAAACAATGTGGTCGCTAAATTCGGAATGTGTTCTTGTATTTCCGGAAGGGCTGGGGCTACTCCCTTGGATGGTCTGTGGCAATGGAGAAATTGGTATGGAGACAGCTGGGAAAATGAAAGAATTCAGAATTGTTATCTGGCCGCATCATGGCATTCTCGCCGCAGGGCAATCCGTGGATCAAGCATTGGGATTAATTGAAACCATTGAAAAAGCGGCACGTGTGTATGTTGTGACAGACGGGAAAAGGAAGCAATGTATGACAGAGGATCAGATAATTGCACTGGCAGATGCATTTCATTTAAATGTGAGAAAAGGAATTGTGATGGAGTAGAAACATGATTAGAACTTGGAAGCCGTATGAAATCAAGGGGTTATATATTGATTTTATACGGTTTTTGGTTGGGGAAACTTAGCACATCGTTTATCCAAAAGTACACGAAAGCCGGTGTAAATGCTTACGTACTATCCAGGAGACTTAAAATCATTAATTTGTTAGAATAGTATCTATGTTATAAATTTAAATTTTCGGAGGCAGGAAGCATGAGTAAAAAGGAAGTTTTATATGAAAAATTAGATAATACTTATGAAGAAATGGTAGCTATTAGAAGGCATCTGCATCAGTATCCGGAATTGTCCTTTCAAGAGGTAAAGACACCGGAATATATTGCGGCATACCATGAAAAGTTAGGGCATCGGGTACGAAAGAATGTAGGCGGAAATGGAGTGGTAGCCTATTTAGAGGGAGCAAATCCAGGACCGACGATAGCGTTACGGGCTGATTTTGATGCTCTGCCAATACAGGAGGAAACAGATCTTCCTTTTCAGTCTGAAAATCCAGGGGTAATGCATGCGTGTGGACATGATGGGCATACAGCAACACTGCTGGGTCTGGCAAAAGTCTTAAATGGAATAAAAGAAGGTTTGGCAGGAACAGTTGTATTCATTCATCAGCATGCGGAAGAAGTGATCCCGGGTGGTGCAAAACCAATGATTGAGGATGGCTGTTTGGACGGAGTGGACGTGATATTTGGTACGCACTTACAAGCTGAAGTGCCCGTTGGCGAAATTCGTTACCGGGTAGGTCCTCTTCAGGCAGCAGCAGATTTCTTTGATATTCATATTCAGGGAAAAGGCGGACATGGGGCATCGCCTCATCAGACAAAGGATAGCATTTTAATAGGAAGCCAGCTGGTCACGAATTTGCAGCAAATAGTCAGCAGAAAGGTAGATCCTTTAGATCTGGCCGTTGTTTCTGTAGGGTCCTTTGAAGCAAAGAATGCGAATAATGTGATTGCTGATACAGCACTGTTAAAAGGGACAGTCCGTACGTTTGATGAAGAGGTAAGAGATTTGATTGAAAATGAGATGCAGACGATCGTTTCTTCTACTTGTGCATTATCTGATGCAGAGGGTGTTTTAAATTACCAGAGAGGCTATCCGGCTCTGGTCAATCACGCAGAGGAAACAGCGTTTGTGGCTGAACTGGCGAAGGATGTGCCTGGAGTTGAAGAGGTAGCAGAATCAAGGAAAATCATGGGCGGAGAAGATTTTTCTTATTATCTCCAGCATGTGAAGGGTACATTTTTCTTTACAGGTGCAGAGGTTACCGGCAAACCATCGTACCCGCATCACCATCCTAAATTTGATATTGATGAAAAAGGACTGCTTCTTGCAGCTAAGGTGCTGGGTACAGCGGTGTTAGATTATATGGCTGAGAATAAATAGATAAATAAATGATAGAGGCACTTAGATTGATTGAAAACCTTTCTGAGTGTTTTTGTCATTGTGAAGAGTTTACTTTAGCTATAGCCTTATTTGTAAAGAGTACGGGCTAAAATATAATCAAAAAATTGAATTCAACGTATCCATCGCTGTTCTCGTTATTCCTGTCTCTGTGTATTTTTAGTTATTATTACTATAGTAGAACTATTGTGTTGATTATAGGAAATTTTTGATGGCAGGTGGAAGGAAAAGAGGTTATATGACTCTAAT
Organism: Oceanobacillus sp. CFH 90083; assembly: GCF_009389585.1. Taxonomy (GTDB): domain Bacteria; phylum Bacillota; class Bacilli; order Bacillales; family Amphibacillaceae; genus Oceanobacillus. The sequence goes on from NZ_VIYG01000008.1 coordinate 60,911, forward strand.
ACTTTTTTTAAGTATTAGTTTATTGTTAAATGAGAAAATATGTTCGCAATTATTAAGGAAGCCTTTGACCTGATATAAATAATACGTAATAATAGAAGAAACTGCATATAAATCTATTTTAGGAGGCTGCTATCTATGCTTACAATTGGTTATATTGGAAACGGAAAAAGCACGAACAGATATCATCTGCCATTCGTCCTGCAAAGAGAAAATATAAAGGTAAAAACAATTTATCGGAGAAATCCTGACCGCGATAGCTGGGATAAGATTAAAGGAGTGCATTATACTTCTGATTTAGATGAATTATTACAGGATGAGGACATTCAACTGATCGTGCTTTGCACAAAACATGACAGCCATTATGAATACGCAAAACGCGTTTTGGAACATAATAAGCACTGTCTAGTTGAAAAGCCTTTTATGGAAACTTCAGAACAGGCAAAAGAAATATTTGCGCTGGCAAGGGAGAAAGGGCTAATTGTACAAACGTATCAAAACAGACGTTTCGATAGTGATTTTTTAACCGTTCAAAAAGTGATCGAGGAAGGGAAACTCGGCGACTTGCTGGAAGTGGAGATGCACTATGACTATTACCGTCCCGAAGTACCGGAGTCTGCCGATTCTTTTGATCCGAATGAATCCTTTTTATATGGGCACGGCTGTCATACACTGGATCAGGTAATCAGCTATTTTGGCAAGCCGGATGATATCCATTATGATGTCAAACAATTGCTGGGGCAGGGACGAATGAATGACTATTTCGATTTAGATTTGTATTATGACGGGTTAAAAGTATCTGTGAAATCCAGTTATTTTAGAGTGAAAGAAAGACCGAGCTTTGTCGTTCATGGCAAAAAGGGGTGTTTTATCAAAGAAACAAAAGATCGTCAGGAAGAACACCTGAAGTTATTTTATATGCCTGACAATAAGGATTTTGGTATCGATACAATCAATCATTATGGTGTACTGACATATGTGGATGAAGAAGGTACGGTGCATGAGGAAAAAGTGAAATCTGTAGATGGTGATTACGGTAGAGTATATGATGATGTATACGAAGCTGTTATAAATGGGAAGGATAAAACCATTACGGATGAGCAGACGCTGTTGCAAATGGAAATGTTGGAAACGGGAATTGAGAATTTGAAGTAAGAAGAAAAATAGAATGGTGCCGTTACATAAACGGATAGAACCTGGATGGACAAGCTAATTGTTTATCCAGGTTTTTTATTTAACATAATTATTTTATAATTTCATTTCCTTTTATGGTAGAATAGTATTAATTATTTAGGTACTAATATATATGGAAGGAAGGATTTCTTATGACTTGGGTGATCCAAAGTAATACTGGAACAGCGAAACAAATTGCGACGAACATTATAATCTCATTAGATAACCTTGCCAGTGCAGGTACCGTAATACGTGATACAGGAACAACCGTAGCTGGAAATCAATTAGCGCAGGAAGCAATCGAATTCGCATTAAATGGCCGGGAACAAATTGTTGAAGTGGTTCGCCATTCATGTGAGAATCTTCAACGTGTTGCGGAGGAATTTGAAGCAGCTGATCGAGAAATTCGTGACCTTATAGATTCATCCCCGCTCTCGCTGGAGGGGAAATAGTGATGGAACCAAAAGATGAACTGCAAAAAATAAAACAGCAATTCTATCAATTGGAAGAAAAGTTTGATAACCTGGAAAGATCAAGAAAACGGGTAGACTACATAGATGAGAGGTATCAAGAGCTATTTCATCGTATTACGAAGATGTATAGGGATTTAGAACAGCACAGTGAGATGCGGGAATTTTTTCAAATGCAGCAGGATCGTCTGCGACAGAGTGAACAAGCCATTTTTAGCCGCCTTGATGAAGAGAAGGAATCTTTATTATATAAGAGACGACAGCTATATCAAGAGGAAGATGATCTGGCACATCAAAAACGTCGAATGTATCTGAATGAGGACGCCTTATGAGTATTGCTATGTATGTTGCAGCAGCACAAGAACAAGGGGAAAGTGTAGCTGTGGTTTGTCAGCGGGAACAAGAAGCGTATCAAAGCCTTATTCATGCCTTAGAAGCATTCACATCCGACACACAGCTTAAATCAAAAACCTATTCTAATGCCAAAGCATTTTACGGACAGGTATTAATTCCGTTGGCAAAAGCAGGTATTTTATTATCTGAGGCAGTCAGTAAAGCATGTCAGAAATTTCCTAACCAATATCTGGCGACAGTGGATAGTGGAGATTTACATTCAGCTGAATTGGAAGCACAAATTCAGCGAATAGAAAATCGTATCCTGCACTTAGAAGAGCTTCAGGATATGGTGGAAGCAACGGATATTTCCGGAGTCTTTAAAAACGCTTCATCCTGGGTAAATGATAGGGTAATGGAAAACTTAATGGATTCTAAAAGATATTTAGAAGAAAAGCTGCATAGGTTGATAGATTTTCATCAACGTTCTCCTCAGTTTTTTTCGGAAATCAAGGAACTGGAGGGCATTGTTAATTGTGGAGTACAACAAGCAGAAACTTCCTGGAGTGCAGCAAGTGGCCGTTTTAACATTCCACCTGTGAATGATTTAGCATGGACAAAAGGTATTGAAGCGAAATGGGAAACCAGAGAGGAAACAATACTACAAGAAAAACTGGAAGCAGAAGAAGCACATCATATTCAAATGATAGAAGAATTAAGCGCCTATGATCTGCGTTTATGGAAGTCAGGGTCAACGGATAGATGGTTTATTGAAAAAAATGGCGATCGAGTGTTTGATGATGAACTACAAGCTTATCTCAAAAGATATGGTGATGCCTTCGATGAAAATTTGTATATAGAGGTTGATTTGGAGTATCTCCTTGAAAAAGATGTGGAAGCTCACAAAAAAGGAAAAAGTTATTTAGCAGATATTGAATATGAAGGAAAAGATAAAGTTATTGCGCAATCAGGTGCACATGTTACCACTTTTCAGAGGTCTTCTCTCGCCGCTTTTACGGGTCTAGGATTAACAAGGAGAAGTTCAAATAAAAATCATTCACAGGATGCATCCAAAAAGAATCAAGATAGAAAAAATACAAGTGAGGATGCTTCTGTAGCTGCGAAAAATAATGGGCTTGATTCAGATGGGAAATTTGCTGATCCTTTAGTAGAAGGGAAATATCGTACTTATGTTAGTATAAAAGAAAGCAGGGGAGAAACGCCTAAATCTAGATTAGAATGGAAAAGAACTGGCGAATATGAAAGAAAAGTTACTAGAATAGATAATTTGCAAAATACCGATAATTTCAGGAAAGGTAGTTTAGGACATATTTTTGAGGGTGAACTAAATCGCAAAGGACAAGCTGTTGGATTTCATTCGGAATCCACTCCAAATTCGTCTGGTAGAGTCGTTTCAGGTACTGAATCAGAAATTAATAAGTACGGTGTATATGAGGCTAATGTGGAAATAAATGGAATACCCAAAGTCGGAAATAGTGGAAAATCTTCATTTTTCCCAAAAGAATGGGATGCACAAATAATTGTTGATGAGATTAATCATGCATTTTCTAATAAAATATTGATCAGGGGAAATACTTATGTAGGAAGAGCATCGAATGGAATGGAAATTACAATGTATATTGATAAAAATAATCAAATAATTTCAGCATTTCCAACATATCCATAGATAAAGGAGAGCGTAATGAATATTAATTATGAAATTTTTGATAGAAAAGGATTTAAAAAAAGACCAGTTATTAACTTTGAAGATAAAAAGTATATCGGTTTAGAAGATTTATTAAATGTTGATAACTCTTTAATTACTATTGATGATATTCTGGAAAAAATAAAAATTGTTGAGGAAGAAAAAAGTGACTTTGAAGAAATTGGTAATGAAAGAAGTCTTTTAGAAATAAGAAAAGATCAGTCTACAATATCGGATATGTTTGAAGGAATAATTGATGATAATGAACTATATCCAATTATTCATATAGATACATTAAAGCTAAAAGATATTGTATTAAAATGGAAGGATGCAAGGAAAAAACTAATGAATGAAATACATGAGTAAGTTGATAACTTAACTAAAGGATAGTTGAATTTGATGGTTTAGTTCAGATGGATTGTGACAGTTACTCCAGATAACTTATTGAATGAAAATATGGAATTAGAGTGCTGACTTTTATAAAATTATGATAAACGGAGAGCATTATTAAAAGAAGCTTTTCAAATGTTTGAGAAATCAAATCAACTATAATCAAAGATTTCTGGGGTTAAATCCTTTTTTAATAATAGTTGTATTTAGGGATAAGAAATATCACTGGAGATCTTGAATGTTAGAACATTCAAGATCTCTTTCAGCATGAAAAAGACTTATAACTCGAATAAAAATCTGTATAAAGAGGTTGATTTGGAGTATCTCTTTGAAAAAGGTGTGGAAGACTCCCAAGGCAAGGTTACACGAAGCCAGTGCATATTGCAGAATTCATCCGCCGATGGTAAGAGGAAGGCGGTTTAATAAGACAACTAAAGAAACTGATATTTATCTTCACCATGAAGTTCATTTATCTAATGGAAAACGATTAGATTCATATGATCCTGATGCTGGAGAAATTATTTCTAGAAAGTCTACCTATTTAGATCAGATTTCTGATAAAGATTAAAAAAATTTACGAGAATTTGAAAACAAGTATAAGAAGGAATGATAAGAAGTAATGAATATAGAAGAATAGCTGGAAAGACACTTGAAGAAGAATACATTCTAGAAATACCCGCTTCTAATATCAAGAGTAAAAAAGCAAAAATAAGATTAGCCTAAAACGAAAGCTTCCCAATGTTTCAGGCTATTGGTCCTTACCGATAAATCTAAAACAAAGGCAATTCCTCCAAAAAGATAATATCCGTCCTTTCAACAGCACTTCCTTCAGCCAAAAGAGCAGCTTTCGCCAATACATTTGCCCCTGCTTCTTCTAAAAGCTCTTCCAGCGCACGTACAGATTCACCTGTACTAATCACATCATCAATAATAGCAACGCGCTGTCCTTTAAGTAACGCTGCATCTTTACCGTCAAGGCATAATGTCTGTTCTTTTTGCGTGGTAATGGAGGTTACCTTCTTAACCAGCGGGTTCTGCATATATGGTTTAATACTTTTTCGTGCAACAATATATTTATCCATTTTCAGCACTTTTGATATTTCATGAATCAGCGGGATACCTTTTGCTTCAGCTGTTACAATATAGTCAATTTCCGGCAGCTTTTCCGCCAGCAGTGGTGCAAGATAGGTGACTAATTCTGTGTCCCCTAAAATATCAAAGCTGGCAATGTTTAAATCCTCTGCCACAGCAACGATGGGCAGTACCCTCTTTAAGCCTTGTATATCAATCTTAAATGTTTTCATTCTGTTCACCTCATCTTTTTTAGAATCCAAATAAATTAATTAAGAATTGCATCACAACACCTGCTACCATACCGATAAAGGGGTCAGTGATGGATGTTATCACAATCGTTGTTGCTCCAACAATGCCGCCGGAACTATCTGTCGTTAAAGCTTCCATAGCATTACCCGGTAATGTAACGACTGCCCCTAACACAAATAGGAAGCCTGCAATTGATGCGGTTGGTATGTATTTTCCTATTTTCGGCAGAATACCGAAGAGAAGGATGACGGCCATAATAACCATCATTAAGACACCCGACCAAACAGCATGAGGAGCGCTGGCTGTCGCTGAAATAACGACCTCAACGGGTCCGCCGCCGAATAAAGCGGAGGCCATAGAAGCTACACCACTGATAACAGTAAGAACATCCAGATTGACCCCTTTTTCAGCAATCGCACCGTTAATATTACCAAAGGCGATATTTGCTCCAATGTTTAAGCAGGCCAAAGCCAATGCGCCGCGAATAACGGCCGGATTAAAGACAAAGGACTGTAATGCTATCTTTTCCTTAGGCAGAGATGGGGCTGTGTCCGTGGAATCATTTTTATGAACAAAGTAGTAAATGATACTGGAAAGAATCACGGAAACGGCAATGGTATAAACTAAATCCTGCGTTGCGATATACGTAACCAGTGCACTGGCAAAAGAAATAATTCCAGCCAGTTTATCTTTCTTAGCCATATCCCAGGCCACCTTGGTCAGCATGAGACCGACGCCTGCCATCATCCCGGTGGTAACAACTGGACCAATCCATTCAACGATGCGTTCCAGCAAGCCAAAAGCACCGATGATCACCATGAGACAAGCTCCGAAGAAAAGCATGGACAGCCTTTCTTTCATATTTTTTCCCAGCGTACCGGCAACGGTAATAGACTCCGCTTGAAAGGAAATGACTGCTACTGTCCCGGTAAAGGCGTTTCCTGCAGCACCGACAATAAATGCAAAAGCGGTAGGGACAGAAGCAAATCCGAATGCCAGTGCCAGCAGACCTTGAGGCAGTCCATTCAGCACGCCGCTTAATGCTGCCAAAATATCTTTTAAAATATCCATGTATTTCCTCCATTTGCACCCGTATATTTGAGTTGATGTAAATAGAGGCTGGTTATCCTGGCAATTACAATAGAATACACATGAAAGGCTTGACCTGATCAGCTGCAAATAGAAAAAGCCGCCTATTTTGATAGACGACTAGGTTAACTGGAATCAACAACAAAAACAGCACCCTTCTGCGTGTACTTGTTCTGTCAGTTTATTCTATTGTAATAACCGTCCATAGTAGAGTAATTTTTGGTTACTCTGTAGAGACTCCCGGACCATATTACCGGGAATATACGGGGTGCTATTTATTTTTGATTATGAATAGAACTTACCACAATGAAGTGATAAAGACAATAAGACTTGAAAATATTATTGATAGAATAATCCTTATGAGACTCACTTTTGAGGATTAAAATGAATATATTTCTATCGTCAGTTCGAAAAATTTTGAGGCAAAACATTGATTGATAAAGACCCCATGTATTAACTTACACTAACAGATGGTTTAAAGGTTTTGTTATATGATATAAAATAGAACTTATGATACTACGAAAATAATATTAAATAGAGTAGCAGTTAGATTAAAAAATATATAATTTATTTATGGAGTGAAAACTATTGAAATTAAAATTTTCATGGAACAAAAATAAGAGAAAAAATGATTATTCTACCCATAAAAAATTTGATGTAAACGAATTTATTTTTGAAGAAGAAATAAAGAATAGAATGGAGAAGTTACTTAAAAGTTATAGAGATGAATTTGAACCAGAAATACTAGAGGGAAATTATACCTCTGACTTAGGGATGCTTTTTAGTACATTCCCATTGATTGAAGAGTTAAAGCACTATTATAATAATGATTTGTGTATATCAGTTGCTACTAGTGTTGCAGCAGCAAGAGATACAGATTTCAATCTCAGAACGCATGCATACTATGCTGAAAATGCCTTGTTTAGAATTTGTAATGCTTGGGAGTATTTATTTGTTATTCTAAATCATTTTTTTCAAACAGATTTAATTGTAGGGAATGATATGAGGAACCTAATTATAGAAGCGAAATGTCATAATATTAATTTTGTGGAGACAGGAAATGGCTATAAAACTGTAATAAAACGTTTGCCAGAAAAGAAAATTAAAGAGATAGAACCTACATTAAAAAAAGAGCATAAATTATTAAAAATATCTACTAAGAAAAAAAGTAATTCTTTTGTGAAAGCAATGAAGAAAAAATATTCTTCAAATACAAATATTAAGGCATTATTAGAGTTATACTTTTGTGAGGAAGTTAAGGAGATTATCGATTTAAGGAATGAATTTGTTCATAGAAGATCTTTAGGGGCTAAATTTACAGTTGCTCCAATAGATCCTCTGCCAACTCAAGGAGTAAGTATACAACAAGAAGGATGGTATTGCTTTAAGGATTTGGATATTAAGCTTGAGAAAAATTTATCGGCAATAAAGGAAGCTATTCGGTTGATGGTTAATATTATATTTTCCAATGAGGTTCCTAACCATAAATCTAATGAGGGAAAAACTTTTTTTGCATATAAAGTTAAGTGTAATGATTGTTCTAAAGATTTATTAATTAATGACTGTACAGTGGACGTGTTTAAAGAAATTAAAGAGTCAATCATATGCCCATATTGTAAGAGTAACAAGACAAAGATAAAAGAAAAATTAGAAGTTCATGATAGGTACTATTACTCTAATCTACAAGAGTATAATGAGTTTCTGTTTGAATATTTTAAAATTAATAAAGAGGGAAATAGTGAGAACTAAAATTATAATCAGCGGGTATATATTATTTTAAAGTTACAATTATGTTAAGGTTAAAAATGGTTATTATTTAATTTGAGTTAATTTGATAAAGTTCAAACCTTTATTTCTAAAATGATGAGTACAGAATAAAATAAGATATGGTCAATAATTGCAGCCATATCTTATTTTAATTTTGACTACCCTGCTAGCTTACCTCTCCTAAACCAGGCAATAATCGCTGCAATAATCAAAGCAAATCCCAGATAACCCATTGTAGAATATACCTTACCGACAAGTGTTGTAAATCCGGCAAAGCTTGCTGCAAATCCTATTAATCCAATTATTACTACAGCAGGCTTATAGGCTTTACTATCAGGTGCAATAAATCGTACGGTAAAGGAGTAGAACATGCCGACTGCTGTATTATACATCATTCCAAGCAGTGCAATCGCCATCAGGACACCGACAATCGGGTGAATTTGTTCTGCCAATGCCAGAGTTGGCATGTCCATTCCTGCAACCACATCTATCTTTACGAACATTCCGATATGAATAAGGATAATCAATCCGCCAAGCATAACTCCTCCTAAAATACCTCCGAGACCGGCAACTTTACGATCTTTCTCCCCGCCGCTCATAACGATGAGCAGCGCTGCTCCTGCTGCCAGATTGTAAGATACGTAGAGGAAGGCACTTAACAGCCAGTTAGGTGCTGCAGAAGCCTGTTCTTTCGCTATGGCATCTGCTTCAGCAAAGGATAAATCCATTGTGAAAATGGAATAGATTAAAATGATAAAGATGATGGCGATTAAGTAAGGCGTAATCGCTGCGATGATGCCAATAATCTTTTGTGTGTTTAATAGTAATGTCAGGATGGTCAATGTGACCATGATAATGCTTCCTGCCATGGTGTTGATGCCAAACATCTGCTCAAAGGTAGACCCGGAGCCTGCAAACATAACGACAGCCACACCGAAGAGGAAGAAGGTAATTAAAATGTCCAGTATCGCCCCGATATAGCGTCCGCCAATATGATAAATAACGCCTTTATGGGAGGCTGCCTGCAGGTCTGTTCCCAGCTGGGCAAAGGTGTAACCTAAAAAGACGAAGAGGAGGGTGGCGACAATTCCACCGACCGTACCCCAGATACCAAAGCTGGTGAAGTATTGCATCACTTCCTGTCCGGAAGCAAATCCTGCCCCGACAATAAGACCGACAAAAGCACTTCCTATTTGAAAACTCTTTTTCATTGGTTTATCTCCCTTATTTATAATCTTTCTTTGCTACGGTATAGGCTTCTACAGCTTCCCGGTCTATTTCATAACCAATCCCAGCTGTTGCTGGAACGGTGATATACCCATTTTCTGCAACTACTTCCGGTGCAATAATATCCTTTTCCCAATAGCGGCTGGAGCCGGCAGTATCACCAGGCAGGATAAAGTTCGGCAAGGTGGTTAAAGCAACATTATGAGACCGGCCGATTCCAGATTCCAGCATGCCGCCGCACCATACCGGAATACCATTTTCTGCGCAGTAATCGTGGATTTTCTTCGCTTCGGTTAATCCGCCGACACGGCCGATTTTAATATTAATAATTTTTGTGCTTCCCAGTTCGACAGCTTTACGTGCATCCTCCAGCGAATGAATGCTTTCATCCAGGCAGATTGGCGTTTTCAGTTCTGTTTGCAATTGGGCATGATCAATAATATCGTCGGATGCTAAAGGCTGTTCAATCATGGTCAGGTCAAAGTCATCTAACTGCTTTAACAGGTCAATATCCTCTAAACGATAAGCAGAGTTGGCATCTGCCATAATGGCTGTGTCCGGGAACTTTTCACGTAAAGTACGCATCACATCTACATCCCAGCCCGGCTTAATTTTTACTTTCATGCGCTTATAGCCTTCTTTAATATAGCCATCTACTAAAGCAACGAGATCCTCAATGGACTTTTGAATGCCGATACTGATGCCGACTTCAATTTTTTCTTTTGCTCCGCCTAATGCTTTTGCGAGGGGCTGATTGGTCTGCTGTGCGTAAATATCCCAGACAGCTCCTTCGAGTGTAGATTTTGCCATATTATTTTTGCGGATGGCAGAAAAGATTTCATTTACTTCATCAGGGTGCTTTAATTCTTTATTTAAAATAAGCGGAATTAAAAAATCCTCCAGCATGTGCCAGTTGGTCTGCAACGTTTCTTCGTTATACCATGGTGCATGGAATGCAACGGATTCTCCCCAGCCGACAGTACCGTCTTCATCCTTTGCTTCCAGTAATAAAAAGTCTCTGTTCGTAAATGTGCCAAAGCTAGTTGTAAAGGGTGCTTTTAACTTCATTTGTAAATGACGGATAGTGATTTCTGTAATTTTCATGATTGTTGTCCTCCAAGGTCTAAGATATCTTTTCTTATAAAAATATATTTTCCGTAGTCTTCATAGGTTTTCAGCCGTACAGCGGCATAACCTGCTTGAAAGAGCTTCTGGAACAGCTCCCGTGTTTTCAATCTCCAATCCAGCGCCAGCTCCTGGCTTGCTGCCTTTAAGCCTTGGAAATCCTTTGGAACACTGATGGAATAGGAATATTCAGTCAATTGAGGGGGTTCTACCTCTTTCGTAAAGACTGGTAAACCTTCCTGGTTAAAACTTAGTGTGTTAAGAGCTGTCGGTTTTTCTGTATTTATGGATTGCTTCTCAACCACGTATGGACTTTTCAGGTGCCAATGGATTTCAAAGCGATCTGAAGGAAGTCCTTTATTAAAACCGTCCTGCATATTGCCATAGCAATTTTCAATATAGGTATCACAAATGCCGTTCAGCTTTGTCAGATTAAGGTAGGCATTACGGGTTTCTAAAGGATCGTATGTCCATTTCATCATGTCATAGCCCTTTTCTATAGCAAGCTCCCGCTGTTTTTGCTTCAGCATTTCTCCGATGCCCCGGGAACGGTATTCCTGATCAATGCCAAGCATATGGGAGCATAAATAGCTTTTGCCGTTATCGAAGCCCGCAAATCCGTAGCTGAAGCCGACTAAATCATCGTCAGCATAAGCACCGACCATAATACCGCCATTTTTGGTGGCAGTAAGCGTCTGGTGGGTGGGGATGGTAGCCATTCCCCAAACCCTGCCTTCAAGCTCCTGCATTTGTTCCATTTCTGCCATTGTTTTCAGTTCTTTATATTGAATCATTTTGTATCGCTTCTTTCTTTGTCTGTTGTAATGCCAGGACAAGTGCCTGTGTAATAATTTCTGCTCCGGTTGGCAGGCGCTTTTGATTAAATGTCATATTTGGATGATGAAGTCCTGGAGTGACGCCGCATCCAAGACCCAGCATCGTTGTTTGCAGCTGCGGTTTGGAATACGTATAAAAATGAAAATCCTCTCCGCCTGGTGTAATAACCTCCGGTGCGCAATTTTCTTCTCCGGCCACATTGATAATTGCCTGCTGTAAAAGGGATTTTGCCGTGTCATCCACTTGGGCTGCAACAATATGGGCATCTACTTGATAATCTATAGAAACATCATATAGGGTGCTGACTGCTTCTACAGCTTTTTCAAAGCCTGCTGTCAAAACGTCCATTGTTTCGTTTGTTTGTGCACGAGCATCGATACTGAATGAAGCACTGCCCGGAATAATATTTGTTGAAGTTCCGCCTGCCTTTATTTGTGTCATTTTGATAGAGGCAGACTCAGCAGGGCTGATCCAAATTCGTTTGAGTCCATCAATCAGCGCAGCTGCAGCTTCAATCGCATTTGCTCCCTGTTCCGGTCTGGCGCCGTGCGCCTCTATACCGTGAATCTCTCCGGTGAAAAGCTTTGCCGCACCGTGATACAGCGCTGGGGCATAGGTTCCGTCTTCTAATTCTATAAGCGGGCGGACATGTGCTCCAAATAAAAATTGAAGCGGGTCGACAACACCTTGCTCAACAAAAGCTTTTGCTCCCTGAGCCTTTTCCTCGGCCGGCTGAAAAAGGATACGAACAGCCCCTGATAATGTCGGCTCCAGCTCTTTTAATAAAAAAATGACGCCGAGCGCTACAGTCATATGACCATCATGTCCGCATGAATGGTTCGCCTGGAATTCTCCATCGACCTCTTGCCATAGGGCGTCTATATCGGTTCTGAATCCGACCGTCGGCGTTCCTTTTCCAATGTCTACATATAATCCTGTCATATTATCAAAAGTTTGCGGCTCTAAGCCCTCTTTACGCAGAAGATTAACGAGATACGCTGTTGTTTCTGTCTCCTTCCAGCTTATTTCCGAGTTGTTGTGTAAATGCTCAAAGATTGGCTCTAATTGCGCTGCTAATGGTTGGTTTGTCATTTTTCTCAACTCCATTTATCAGAAATAAAACTATTATTAAAATCATCGTAGTTCACACGCTGCTTATCATAATATTCCGGATCAAAGGTCATCATTCCCGTTACTACCAGATTGAGAAAGGAAATAAGTGATGGCATCAGGTCAATGGTTGATTTTTCTGTTTGTTCCAATGTGAAAGCATGGGAACAATGCTTTTGAATTGGTGCCAGCTTGGAATCGGTTATTGCCAGTATGGTTATTCCTCGTTTATGAAGGTCTTCGGCAATTTGAATCGGTTCTTTAAAGTAGCGGTGCAGGGAAATCACTATGACCACAGAGCTTTCATCGATTTCCTGCATGGTCCGGATGAGCTGTGGTGTATCTGTATGAATAATCGATACATTCGGTCTGAGAATATTTAATGTGAAATGCAGCCATTGGGCAGGGAACTGTGATGCGCCACTCCCGATAATATAGATATTTTTTGCTTCATGTAATTGATGTGCTGCTTTATTAAATGATTCCTTATCTATTTGTTCAGCAATTCTGTTAATTTTCGCTATATCTTTTTCCATTGCTTTTTCGATCAGCTGCTGGTCGTTGAAAAGCTTCTTTTTGGCTGAAAAATAATTACCAAGCGTACTTGCTGTATTTTGGTTAAATACAAATAAAGTGATTTCTTTTTGCAGCTGTGCGTAACCTTTCAGCCCGAGTGTATAACAAAAACGGATAACCGTAGTCTCACTTGTTTCAGCCTTTTTTCCAACTTCAGCTGCGGAATGTGTGCCGACAAAGGTTGGATTATTTAACACAAAATTTGCGACCTTTTGCTGCTTCTTGGACAGATTATTATAATGCAATTCAATCAGGTCTTTAATCGTCTGGGTACCTTCCAAAAGAAGTCCTCCCTTTATTTTATATAAAATGAAGTTTAAACTTTTTAAAACCTTATTATAAATAATGAGAGATAACAAGTAATTTTCAGAAAAAATAATATTAACTCATTATTATAAAAAGCATTAGTTAAGAAGGAGGTGGGGGCAGAATGACTGGGAAAAATGAAGCTTGGTGTATGTTTCATTCTTTTGCAAAAAAGAGGTATTATCTAAAAAATAATTCATACTTATTACATAATGAACAAATTTATATAAACGTTTGTTTAATTTGAATTCCGCAGGTGAAGTGTTTAACCCTTCCGTTTTTCGGTTAAAGAAACATAGTCATACTGGAGATAACAGATAAAAATTGAGGTGAACCTAATTTGAGTGATACCACAAGATATATCGGTCTGATAACCGCTCCTGGTTATCCAAATGAAATAGGAGCGAGATTGCAAAATGAATTGCCCTCGCTGCTGGACTATTATGTAAAGGAAGAAATAGACTGGAAAATAGATTATTTGGAAGATCCCTTACTTGGCGGGGGAGCAAATTCAAAAGAAGTACTGGAAGCCACAAAGAAAAAGAAGGAAGATAAGGAATGGGATTATGCTGTCTGCTTAACGGACATCCCTTTATTTATAGGGAATCGAATGATTGTTGCCGAGGCAAATGAAGAGGAAGATATTGCGTTAATCAGTATGCCAAGCTTTGGCTCAACCTTAATGATCAGGCGTTTACGGGAATCCATTATGCAGCTGGTAAATGAAATGTACTATGGAAGCTCAGAGGAGAGCCGGGAGCGTTCTGCATTGCGTATCGAATCAAAACGGAGCAAACATAAAGGGATAGATGTGAATGATTCCAAAAATCTGATGACAAACAGATTCTTTGGCTGGCTGTCTCCGCTTAAACGGGAGACGCCAAAAGATGAGGTAGAGGGATATATAGATGTTCGTTTTACAGTGGCACGAAGAGGGAGTATCTCTATTCGTTTATTGGCGGGAATGGTACGGGCGAACCGGCCCTGGTCTTTGTTTCCGGCATTTATGAAAATTCTTATTATTGCTTTTGCCACTGGCTCCTATGCTCTTGTTTTTCCAACGCTATGGCTATTGAGTGAGCATTATACGATTTTCAGAATGTGTCTGCTTACCGTTTTCTCCATCATAGCGATGACGATATGGATTATTTTGATTCATCGATTATGGGAGAGGAAGCGGGATCAGAATAATAATTATACACGAAAGCTATATAACGCTACGACATTTCTTACTTTGCTTATTACCGTTTGTATTTACTATGTCATGCTGTTTTGTTTATTTCTTGTCGGTGTATTTGTTTTTATTCCAATGGGAATGCTCGAGGATCAGCTTACGGGAACTCCGGGATTAAGCAATTATTTCTATATTGCCTGGATTGCTGCCAGTGTTGCTACGGTCATTGGGGCGCTTGGTACAGCATTAGAGGACGAGGATGTTGTGCTGAATGCAACATATGGTTATCGTCAGCGGAAGCGTCAGGAGCAGCTGAGGGAGAAAAGAGAAAATGTAGAAGATAAAGAGAATGAATCACTGACGAAATGACGTGGAGAAACCGGGACGAGCCCTTACTTTAGGCTGGTCTTCTTTTTTCTGCCAGTTAAAAAATGATATTCTCCATAAATGTTAATCCACTATGCTGCGATTCTCTGAAAGACATACATAAATTACTTCCAATAACAAATAGAACGATTGAGCTTTCTATACTTAAGAATAAAGAAAGATGTTAAAATAAAGGATAGCATTAGACGGATAATATTAAAAAGTAATATATGAGTATTTTGTGTACATGAATTGCAATTAGTATTAAAGGAGTGACATTAGTGAATATAAATGATACAAACATCCTAATCTACCAAACAGAAGAAGGAAATACAAAAATAAATGTCAGATTAGAAAATGAAACGGTCTGGATGACGCAGAAAGCCATTGCTGAGCTGTATCAATCAACAAAACAAAATATAAGTCTTCATATAAAAAATATATTTGAAGAAGAGGAATTAGATGAAAGTTCAGTTGTCAAGTTTTACTTGACAACTGCAAAGGATGGTAAAAATTATAAAACAAAACATTATAATCTCGAAATGATTATCGCCATTGGCTATCGTGTACGATCTCATCGGGGTACCCAGTTTCGCTAGTGCATTCAATCAAACCCCTCCTCGCTATACTTAAAATATATATTTCACATGTTAAACATAAACAAATTCAAAACCTATCTTTCTGCTTCACCTTCCACTCACTAAACTTCCTTACAATCATATCAAAAACAATATAAAACGGCAGAAAGCTGGAGTTGTCCACTTTATTATATAAATAAAACGGTGTACTGTTCACATAGATATTAAACATCGCATTTTGTGCCAGCAAATTATTTCTCAACGTGGTTACGCTGACATATTTAATATTTCTTGTTTTAATCATCTGGATGATTTCGTCCAGATTTTTTGATTCGCCGGATAGGGAAATAATAAATAACAGATCGTCCCCGCCAATTTCTTCAATGCCATTTTTAAAGTCCTGTTCATTCCGCATGACCATAGATTTCTTGTGCAATGACCATAGCTGTCTTTGCACATCATTGGCTAAATCCAGCTGAGCTGTTCCTGTACCGTATATATAGATATAAGGTGCACGATCCATCAGCTGATTTAATTTGTCAAAATGTAACTGCTCCATGTATTTCATGGTCTGTTGGATATCCTGGTTGAGCAGCTCTATCAGATCTTGAGTTGTCTCTTCTGTATAGTTATTTAATTTAATATAGGATTTCAAGTCGCTGTAACCATCTAATCCCAGCTTTCTCGTTAATCGGTGGATGGAGGAGATGGAGGTATGAGCGTGTGTTGCCAAATCTTGAATTTTCATCGTTTTCATTTCATCGATGTGATCATGGATTGTTTTTATGATATGTAAATCATTCTCATTTAAATCATCAAAGTATTGATTTATCAGTTTATCTAGGATCATCTATCTCATTCCTCTCTTACGCTGAAAATATTTTCGCTCTATGAAAATATAATCTAATGTTACTACGTTATTTCTAAACACGTCAAACCTGTTGGAATTTGAAAGCGCTACCTATATATTGGAATTATAGATTAAAACAAAGGAGTTTTTATTTATGAATGCAATCAAGCGGTTTGGCAGTGCGATGATTGTTCCTGTACTTTTGTTTGCGTTTTTCGGTATTGTTGTAGGTCTGGCAACATTATTTAAAAATGAGGCTATTATGGGAAGCATCGCAGAAGAAGGTACGTTGTGGTATAACATTTGGTCGCTGATTGAAAGCGGCGGATGGACAATCTTTAATCATATGGAATTGGCTTTTGTGATCGGGTTACCGATATCACTTGCAAAGAAAGCACAGGCACGTGCCACACTTGCAGCATTGATGGTTTATCTTGTGTTTAATAATTATATCAATGCTATTTTGACACTTTGGCCATCTACTTTTGGCGTTGATTTATCCCAGGGTGTTGAAAATTTAACAGGTGTGAAAGAGATTGCGGGTATTCCTACGCTGGATACAAATATTATTGGTGCAATTGCCATATCCAGTATTGTTATTTGGATTCATAATCGTTTTTACGATAAGAAATTACCTGAAATGCTCGGTATTTTCCAAGGTCTTGTATTCGTTACCATAATCGGCTTTTTTGTGATGATTCCTTTTGCTTTCCTGATTGCATTTGTGTGGCCATATGTTCAGGCAGGTATTGCTTCATTACAAGGATTCATTTCACAGGCAGGATATATCGGTGTCTGGCTGTTTCATTTTCTGGAACGTGTCTTAATTCCAACGGGGCTGCATCATTTTATCTATACACCATTTGAATTTGGTCCGGCTGCTGTCAATGAAGGCTTAAAGCCGTATTGGATTTCCAATTTAAATGATTTTGCAAGCTCGACTGCAGCATTAAAAGATCTATACCCATATGGATTCTTAATGCAGGGAAATATTAAGATGTTTGGCTGTTTAGGTATCGCGCTTGCTATGTACTTCTCAACACCAAAAGAAAATAGAAAGAAAGTACTTGCACTGGTACTGCCTGCGACGTTAACAGCGGTATTTGCAGGAATTACCGAACCGCTTGAATTTACATTCTTATTTATTGCACCATATCTCTTTGTCATCCATGCACTTCTCGGGGCAACGATGGTTACAATCATGAACATGTTTGGTGTTGTCGGTATGATGGGTGCAGGTTTTATTGAGATAGCAGCATTGAACTGGATTCCGCTCTCTTCCAATCATGGAGGGATTTATATAGCCCAGGCTATTGTCGGGTTTATCTTTGTAGCATTATACTTTGTCATCTTTAAATGGATTATTGAGAAGTTTGATATTCCATTGCCAGGCCGGAAAAAGGAGGAAGAGGTCAAATTATATACGAAAAAAGATTATCAGAATGCGAAACAAGGTGGCGGCCAGGAAGAGGAAGCTCCTAAATATGATTCTGAATATGAAGAGAAGGCGGTCTATTATTTAGAAGGGCTTGGCGGCAAAGAAAATATTAAAGATGTTACAAACTGTGCAACACGTCTGCGTGTCACAGTCAAAGACCCTGACCTGGTCAAAGATAATGATTACTTTACTAAAAATCAGATGGCTCATGGCCTAGCTAAAAGCGGTCAGAGCATACAGGTTATTGTGGGCTTGAGTGTACCGCAAGTGAGAGATTACTTTGAAGCGAAACTTTAAAAATATACTAGGAGGCGTTTTACGATGAAAAAATTTAACATTACCATTGCTGGAGGCGGGAGTACATTTACACCGGGGATTATTTTGATGCTGCTGGACTATCTGGATGAGTTTCCGATTGATACGATTAAACTCTATGATAATGATGGAGACAGACAACAGACGATTGCCGATGCTTGTGAGATTTTATTGAAAGAACGTGCACCGGAAGTGACTTTACTGGCAAGTACGAATCCGGAAGAAGCATTTACGAATGTAGATTTTGTGATGGCACATATTCGTGTTGGTAAATATGCGATGCGTGAACTGGATGAGAAAATCCCATTAAAGCATGGGGTTATAGGGCAGGAAACATGCGGACCTGGCGGAATTGCTTATGGAATGCGTTCGATTCCGGGTGTATTGGAGCTGGTAGATTATATGGAAAAATATTCACCGGAAGCCTGGATGTTAAACTATTCTAATCCGGCAGCTATTGTTGCAGAGGCAACACGGAAGCTGAGACCTAATTCTAAGATTTTAAACATTTGCGATATGCCGATCGGGATTGAAGAATTGATTGCGAAAAACCTGGGATTATCCTCACGTAAAGAAATGGAAGTAGACTATTATGGTCTGAATCACTTTGGCTGGTGGACAGATATTCGGGATAAAGAGGGCAACAGTCTCATGTCAAAGGTGACGGAGCATGTAAGTCAGCATGGTTATGCGACAGATGGCTCTTCTGAGTTGGAGCAGCAGGCAAGCTGGAACAGTACGCTTAAAAAAGCAAAAGATGTACAGGTGCTTGATCCTGCAACTGTTCCAAACACGTATTTGAAATATTATCTATACCCGGATTATGAAGTGGCGCATGCCAATAAAGAATATACGCGTGCTAATGAAGTAATGGCAGGTCGTGAAAAATTTGTGTTTGGAGAATGTCAGGCGATTATCGATAAAGGTACGGCGCAGGAAACGGAATTAGCTATTGACGAGCATGCCTCCTACATCGTTGATTTAGCAAAAGCAATTGCCTTCAACACAAAAGAACGGATGCTGATGATTGTAGAAAATAATGGAGCCATCGTTAATTTTGACCCGACAGCAATGGTAGAGGTTCCTTGTATCGTTGGCAGCAATGGACCGGAAAAGCTGGTAGTCGGTGAAATTCCAAGATTCCAAAAGAGCCTGATGGAGCAGCAGGTTGGTGTGGAAAAATTAGTAGTAGAAGCATTTGAAGAGGGTTCTTACCAGAAATTATGGCAGGCAATCACCTTATCTAAAACCGTGCCGAGTGCCAAGGTTGCGAAGGATATTTTAGATGATTTGATTGAGGCGAATAAAGCATTCTGGCCGGAATTGAAATAGGTTATATCACATAAGCAATATGGGTGGATACGCTCATATTGCTTATTGCATTATCTGATTACCTGTTTTTATCTACCATGAATTGGCTGTGAGATTTTTTGTGATAGAAGGTTTACTTTACATTAAGTCTATCTTCTACAAATATTGCAGCTATAAAACCCTTTATTGGCATGTATTTCCATGATTCACTTAAAGATCTGTATCGTTATGGTAAAATAAAAGGGATTATGAGATAAGAAAGAATAGTAGGTTCAGCTGTTATAAATACATCATTCAGGGAGAGATGGGAATGCGCATAAATTATATTATTCTGGGGCTTGCTATGCTTGTTTTAGGCCTGGTTGGATGTAGCAGCAACAGTGATGATATGAGCAATGGGGAGCAAGAAGTAGCAAGCGATTTACATTCACAGGCAGCAGATGAGGAAACCGAAACAGAGGCATCTGTATCGGTGAATGAAAATCAGGGAGAGGAAGAATCAGAGGAGAATATATCGGGTGATAAAGACGGAGAGCCTGGGGTTGTCCCAATGGAAGAAGAGTCAAAGGAGGCTGAGCAGGAAGCCGAAGAGGAGATGGAGGCAGAAGAAGCTGTAGCAGGTGACGAGGATCAGAAGGACGCTGCGTTTTTGTCTCCAACATCAACAGAATATGATATAGAAAAAATAGAAAAGGCAGGTGAATGGATCGAGATTTCTGCAGAATATCCAGTGTTTGGTATGGGTGACATGGATCAGCTGATTGCACGGGAAGCTGAAAGTTTTTTTGAAAAATTTGAAGCGGAGTTTGCGGAAAACGAAGAAATCAATGCTCAAACGTCGCAAGAGGGAGAGGAACGGCTTTATTTTTGGGAACCTGTTGTGACAGACGAATATGTATCCTTTATGTTTATAGATTTTAGATTTTTAGGTGGTCCACATCCCCATACTTCACAGCATCCCTTTAATTACGATGTAAACAATAATCGGAAATTAACGATTCAGGATTTTGTGAAAAACGAATCGCAGCTTAGCAATCTGAGTGATTTAATATATGAAAAGCTGCCAAGTGAGCATTTGGAAGAAGATATGCTGGAAGAAGTACTGAAACCAGAATGGGATAATTTCAATCATTTTATCTTAACAGAGGACTCAATTGTTTTTCATTATGAGCATTATGTGCTTGGACCATATGCTTATGGGGTATTTGAAGCGGAGGTAACATTTGATGAGCTGAATGAGCTTTGACGGAGAAATAGACAAACTTTAGTAGTCATGTGCTTGTACTGTATCCATTAGGGATGGGGACAGTAATTCTCTGGAATGATTGGCAGTGTGTTTATTATCTTCATTTGGTATAGGCACAGTTTTGCCCCATTGTTTATGTTTGGCTTTCAATGATTTTTAAAATGTAATTGGAGCAGTTGAAGTTTTAATGGGAAAAATAGAAAGATAATCGATAGCATTGGTTATTAATTTCCATTTATTTGAAAATTTGATGTATTTGCTATTGTTAAAAGAGCGGATTTTTGTTAAAATATCCTTACTTAACAGAGTGAGAAAAGCAATACAGTATGGTGTTTAGAGTGCGGTTTAACGGAGATTGAAAAAATATATTCCTTTTGAGAAATAATTATTTATTGGATAAACAAAATTAGTTGAATATATCTCTGTTTAGGTTTTATCGTTTAAAATTACGGATAGGATGTGTTGAAATGGAAAAAGAACCGAAATTAGCTGCTTTTGTAAAATTGCATAACCTTATCATATATTATTCTGAATACAGGGATATGCCGGCGGAAGATGATTTTGATTTCTTTAAAGAAGTGGAACAGTGCTGTAATGTTTTAGAGATTAGTTACGAAGATTTTCTAAAAGAGATGGAGTTTTAGGATAGAGAGAGCGGACTTTTCTGGCAGGAAAAAGAATTTCTTTGGAAATAGCGAGAACAATGCATTTGAATACTCTGCTACTATGGATGGAAAATAAAGGCCGGATACTTTAAGGTGTCCGGCTATGTCTGATTTAGACGCCTATATTTTCTATCAGGACAGATTCCCTTTATAGTGTGTGTTAAAAAGTACGATTTGTTTTATAGCTGCAATAAACTTATTAAATACTAAAAGTAAATTTAGTGATCGGAATAAACGAGAACCTTTCAGCACAAAATGGAGGGATATGAATATGGGTCTATCGATCAGTAATGCAATGAAGCTGGGAAGATTTAATGAGTGTGAGGTAGTTGCCGGGCATAAAGGAATGAGAAGAATTGTTGAAAACGTTACCGTAATGGAAGTTCCCGAAATCGTGCCATGGCTAAAAGGCAAAGAACTGATCCTGACCACGCTGTATGTAATAAAAGATGACTTTGATGCACAGAACCTATTAGTCCAGAAGCTCCATAATGCAGGAGTTTCTGGACTTGCTATTAAGCCGTCTCATTTTATTGGCGAAATCCCTGATGGAATCATCAGCAGCGGTAATAAACTTGCTTTTCCAATTATTAAGATTCCACATGATATCAGATATTTAGATATTTTATCTCCATTGATGCACTATATTTTTAATCAGAAAATAGTATTGGAAGAGGATTTAGAGCAGGCAACAAGAATATTACAGGCAATATCTCCCGATGAGCAAGGAGTAGAAGCTTTTTTACAAAATGTAAGTAATCTTACAAGGAATCTGGTAACGATTGAAAGCGAGCTGTCCTATATTACCATTCCTAAATTCCCAAAAAACATGTCGCCATTAACGCAGGAGCAAATTTGTGATCTTTCCTTCACTAAAAAAGCGGCCAGATTAAAGCGTAAAATGAATAATACATTTATATCGTGTATTGTCTCTCCGATTATAATGGACGGAAAGTATTGTGGGAACCTGACTTGCTGGGGAATAGACAGCGATCATTTATCAACGGATATGGTTATTCTGGAAAAAGCTTCTGCTTTATTATCACTCGAATTCTTAAGACACAAGGTGAAATACGATGTGGAACAGCAGTATAAAAATGACTTTATCCGAGAATTGTTATTTAGTAACAGTATGAAAGAAAAGAACGTTATCGAGTGGGGAAGAAAGTATAAAATTACAAAAGATACAATGTATTGCTGCATGCTGCTTCGGATAGAAGGGGAGCAGGCTGATTCGATAGAGCAGCAGAAATTAAAGGATGCCAAAATCATTCCAATGATTAAAACATTTCTTTCCGGTTCGTTAAGCGGATATATTGGCAATGAAGTTTGTGTGATTTTTTCTGTTATAAGTAACAACAATGATATGATCGAAAACATGTACGATGAGATTAGCAGATATATTGGATCTGCTTGCAGACTTATCATAGGTGTTGGAAGAGCGGGTCAGGGTCCCCGGGGGATCCAGCTGAGCTATAGACAAGCTGAGCAGGCGCTATCTTTACATGAGAAATCTGGACTGGACAAAAACATCGTTCATTATAAAGATTTGGGCGTGTACCGGTTAATCAATCAAATGAGAGATAGTAATGAGCTCCATGAATTTTATGATGAAACGATAGGCAGGTTAATAGAATATGATTCCAAAGGTGAATTATTAACAACGCTTCAAAGTTATTTTGATCATAATGAAAAATTAAAGACTGTGGCAGACAGCTTATTTATTCATGTGAATACATTAAAATATCGTCTGAATAAAATAGGGGAGATAACAGATCATCATTTAAAAAATTCCGATGAGAAATTAAAGCTGTTTATTGGTTTGAAAATATACGATCTGTATTATCTAAATAAACATTAATTTGTTGTTTCAGACAAAAAAATCAACTAAAAATAGTTGATTTTTTATATTTTATTTTTTTGAAAATTTCTGTATTATTTGTTTATACAATGTTGAAAGCAGTAAATTATTCCTGATAGTCAGATAAGGGGGAGTTTTATGGAAAAGGATAATGGCGTTCAAAATCAGACAAGTGCAGGGAATGGCCCTGATGGTCCAAAGAAATTCACGGGCTATCAATGGAAAACATTATGGGCATCCACAATTGGTTATGCTATGGATGGATTAGATATGATGATCCTTGCTTATACTTTACCGTTAATTATGGCTTATTATGGACTTAACCAGGTCGAAGGCGGCAGTCTTTCAACCATTACTTTGCTCGGGTCTGTACTGGGGGGAATTCTTTTCGGTATATTAGCGGATAAGTATGGACGGGTCAGGGTATTTACCTGGACCATATTAATTTTTTCTGTGTTTACAGGTCTTTGTGCATTTGCTCCAAATGAACAGACCTTTGCTTTCTTCCGGTTTATGGCAGGACTGGGACTGGGAGGCGAATTTGGAATTGGCATGACGCTTGTTAGTGAAGCATGGCCCAAAAAATATCGTTCCAGAGCAACATCTATTGTTGCGACAGGCTTCCAGTTTGGGATTATTTTAGCTACCTTGGCGACTTTATTTATTGCTCCAAAGTTTGGATGGCAGGGTGTGTTTCTGGCAGGGGTTCTCCCGGCTATTTTAGCTTTCTGGTCACGCCGGAATTTAGAAGAGCCCGAAATTTGGAAGCAGCTTAAAGATGAAAATAAAAATAAAATTGCATTAGGTCACCTTTTTTCTTCCTTTAAGAAGACGAAGGTTACGATTGGTTTGACGATAGCAACAAGTGTGCAGAATTTTGGCTTCTATGGAATTATGACCTGGATGCCGACAATGCTGGCTGTTGAAATGGGGTATTCATTCAATTCTACGACGGTGTGGACCGTGGTTACTATCGCTGGAATGCTGGTTGGTATTTTAATTTTCGGAATCATGGCCGATAAAATTGGCCGGAAGCCATCCTATTTGATTTTCCTGTTTGCAGCGGCTGCAATGATTTGGATTTATTTCCAGCAAACCTCTACCACGATGCTTATCGTATTAGGAGGATTACTAGGCTTTTTTGTAAATGGAATGATGGGTGGATACGGAGCATTGCTTGCCGAGCATTATGAAACAGAGGCAAGGTCTACTGCTGAAAATGTTATTTTTAACGTTGGAAGAGGAATCGCAGGATTTGCTCCGCTGATTATTGGTTATATTTCATTAAATTATTCTCTCAGTTACGCGTTAGGGCTTCTTTCTTTCATTTATGTTCTTTCTGCCCTGAGCTTTATCTTTCTGATTCCTGAGACAAAGGGAGTGGAATTGCATTAAGGTGCAGGTTCTAAATAAGCGATTTAGGAAAAGAGGTGCGCAATTTGAGCAAAGAGGTTACTTTTGCAGCTGTTGGCGACAGCTTTATCACGCGACGCTTACCAGATACGCATTTAGAAGCATTTACGGAACTACGCGACCTGATTAATCAAGGTGACTTTCGGTTTACCAATTTTGAAATGACCACCCCTGGAAAGGGTAAGATGCCGTCTGCTATAAGCGGCGGCACATGGGCAAATGCTCATCCAAGTGTGATTAATGATCTTAAATCTTACGGCTTTAACTGTGTGGCATGGGCAAACAACCATACATTAGATTATTTATACAGCGGCTTGCTGCAAACAAAACATTATTTGGAAAAAGCGGAATTGGTTCATGCTGGGGCAGGAAGCAATTTAGCGGAAGCGAGTACCCCGAAATATATAGAACTCCCTCAGGGGAGAGCAGCTTTAATTGCTTTAACGACAACATTCCATGAAACCTGGATGGCAGGCGAGCAAAGAAGAGATGGGAATGGACGCCCAGGGGTTAATGGGTTGAGATGTACAAATCAATTTTATACTACGCCGGAGAAGCTAAGATGTCTCAAAGAAATAGCTGAACAGACAGGGATAAATGCGCAAAGGAATTTAGATATTATGGAAGGTTTTTTGTTAGAGGATAGTCCGGAAGAAGTTGTATTTGGAGGGCATCGGTTCATGGAAAGTGACGAGCCCGGGTGGAAGAGGATACCTGATAATAAAGACGTTCATAGAGTCATAGATGCGATAAACGAGGCCAAACGACAGGCAGATTATGTTATTGTGAGTATCCATTCACATGAGATGCAGGGAGAGAATAAACAGCTTCCCGCTGAATTTGTGGAACAAATTTCAAGATTATTTATTGATGAAGGCGCGCATGCGATTTTAGGTCATGGCCCTCATATTGTACGCGGCATAGAAATCTATAAAAATAGACCTATTTTCTACAGCTTGGGCAACTTTATTTTTCAAAATGATACGGTCGAATCTCTGCCTGCAGACTTTTATGAGAAGTATCATTTATCACCGGACAGCAATGTTGCAGATGCTATGGATCAAAGAAGCAGAAATAATACGATAGGGCTGGGCACAAACCCGCTTGTTTGGGAATCTGTTATTCCAATATGGAAGATGAGAGACGGCAGGCTGACGGAGTTGAAAATATATCCAATCGAATTAGGATATAAGAAGGAAAGGTATCAGCGGGGCTGGCCGTCACGATCTCAAAATGACGCTATTCTGATGAATCTGCAAAGCTTGTCCAAGCCGTATCAAACAAAGATACAAATTGAAAACCATGTAGGTGTTGTTGAGCTTTAAAGCAGCACTTATAAAAATGTGAGGAACTGCTTATCTCGAACATATTCAGAATATGTGAGTCTAGATGGTTAAATGAAGGATATATAATAAAAGCTAATGTCAAAGGAACAGGGGGGAGTTTGGTTGGATTTTCAAAGATTAGAGCAGACGCTAAAAAAAATCAATTCATATAGTGATGCTGGTGAAGGCATCAATAGGCTGGCCTATACAGCAATTGAACAGCAGGCTGTTAAGGACATTGCTTCTCTTTGTGAGAACGAAGGCCTGGCAGCCAGGTTTGATTCAGCCGGAAATCTGATAGTAAGGAAAGAAGGGGTAAATGCGAGTTTACCAGCTGTGGCTTTTGGGTCACATATTGATAGTGTTTATGAAGCAGGCGGATATGATGGCACAGTTGGAGTTGCGGCTGGACTGGAACTCATACGCAGCCTTCATGAAGAAAACATACAAACAGAGCATCCCTTGGAATTAATTGTTTTTGCGTGCGAGGAGTCAGCAAGATTTGGATTTTCGACGCTTGGCAGTAAAGCAATAGCCGGGCTGGTGAAAAAAGAAGCTATTGCTGAGTTACAGGATAAGGACGGTATCCTTTTGCAGGATGCTTTCAAAAAATGTGGGCTTGATTTGGATAAGCTGGGGGAAGCGAAGCAGAGAGAGGGAGCGTATAAAGCTTTCTTTGAGCTCCATGTTGAACAAGGCCCTATTTTGGAAAAAGAAAATAAACAAATAGGCATTGCGACAGGGATAGCTGGTGCGACAAGATTTCAGTTAAATATAACAGGTGTTGCATCACATTCTGGAACAACTCCAATGGATTATCGTAAGGATGCTTTTCTTGGAGCTGCTGAAATTGCTCTTGCAATCGAAAAGGCTGCCCAATCTGAAAATTCTATTGGAACAGTAGCAACCGTGGGCGTTTGTAATGTGAAGCCGGGTGCAATGAACGTTATCCCTGGAGCGGTGGAAATGAGTGTAGACATTCGCGGAATTTCAGAAAAATCGAAGCAGATCGTCATTCAGGAGCTGTTTCGGTCGATAAAAGCTATCGAAGAAAAACGCATGTTAATGGTTCAGCATACAAAAATAGGTGATCAGGCTCCAGTCCTTTTAAATCAAGATGTCATCCGGGAGCTAAGCAATACCTGTGAAGAAAGTCAGTATTCGTATCATATGATGTCCAGTGGTGCCGGGCATGATGCAATGAATATGGCAAAGCTGTGTCCTGTGGGGTTATTGTTTATACCATCTAAAAATGGTCTGAGTCATAATCCGGAAGAGTATAGCTCGATGGAGCAAATTGCATTAGGAGCAACTGTGCTGAAAAAGGAAGTATTGAAATGGGCGAAAGTTACGAGTAGTACAACGGGGCAGATATAATGAAACCATACGATTTAAAGATAATTTCCAATGTCCGGGTAAGTGAACGATACTGGCACTTGAAATTAGATGCGCGTCCTATTGCAGATTCTATTCGTCCAGGACAGTTTTTTAACATCAAATGTGCGGATTTAGCTTTTTTAAGAAGGCCGTTCAGTATTTATCGAATCAACAAAGAGGAAAAGACAATCGAATTTCTTTACCTTGTAAAGGGGAATGGCACTGTCCATTTAACGGAAGCAGCTCCAGGGGAATACCTGAATATTTTTGGACCGCTTGGGAATGGATTTGAGTTAAAAAAAGAATGGAATACAGTATTACTGCTTGCCAGAGGAGTAGGTATTGCAACGCTGGCTGCCCTGGCTCAGGAGGCTGCTGCAAATCAAGTAACATGCATAGCTGTGTTAAGTGCCAGAACCAATAACGATTTGCTTTCTACAGAAATGCTTGAGCGTTTGGGCGTCGAGGTTTATAAAGTAACAGAAGAAGATGGAACAAGTGATGTGGAAGCTGTAGAGAAGCTGATTGAAAACCTGTTGAAGGCCAACAGGATACAAGCGGCTTTTACTTGCGGATCTAAACGCCTGTCAAAACTGCTGCAGAGAATGGCAAAAATGGTACACCTCCCGGCTCAAATTGCATTGGAAGAACATATGGGATGTGCAATGGGGGTCTGCTATGCCTGTGTCTGTGATATTCAGGAGAATGATGATACCCATTCCGTAAGAGTCTGCAGAGAAGGTCCTGTTTTTGATTTGAACAAGGTGGTGTTGAAGTAATGGATCATTTGCAGCTTGGTGTGAAAATCGGTCATCTGTATTTAAAGAATCCCATTATGCCAGCCTCTGGTGCATTTGGTTTTGAAATGGAAACACTGATAGACTTTAATAACCTGGGTGCCATTGTGCCTAAGAGTATAACAAAGCATCCGCGCGGTGGAAATGCCACTCCCAGAGTGTGTGAAGTGAACGGAGGGATGATTAATTCTATCGGCATTCAAAGCAAGGGTGTAGATTACTACGTGAAGGAAATTTTACCTCATTATGAAAGATATGATACACCGCTTATTTCCAGTATTTCTGCAGACTCTGTGGAGGAATTTGCAGAAATGGCAGAAATAATCAGTAGAGAAAGCATTGTTTCCGGTATAGAATTAAATATTTCCTGCCCTAATTTAAAAGGGAATGGAAAAGCGTTCGGGATGGATGCTGCACTTTCCTATAACGTTGTAAAAAAAGTGAAGGATGTAACCGATAAACCAATTATTGCTAAGCTGACACCGAATGTGACAAGTATTCAGGAAATTGCTCTTGCTTGTGAAAAAGGAGGGGCAGACGCATTAAATGTTGCTAATACCTTCTTAGCAATGGCTGTGGATATTTATACCAGGGAGCCAAAAATCGGAAATGTATTAGGAGGCATCTCTGGTCCGGCAATAAAGCCGCTGATTGTCAGAATGATTTACCAGGTCAGAAAGGTAACAAACCTCCCGATTATAGGCTGTGGAGGAGTGATGACCTGGGAGGATGTCGTTGAAATGCTGCTGGTGGGAGCGAATGCTGTGCAGGTGGGAACGGCCAGCTTTATTAATCCAACTGCGCTGCCGGACATATTGGAAGGTCTCAAAGAATATATGACTGCTAATGGCGTGAAGGATATCAATGAACTTGTTGGAAAAGTGAATATAAAGCATAATCAAGTAGAAAGCATTTAATCGTTTGGATGGAGGAGGAGTAAAAAATGAAATGGGATTTAGTGATTGAAGGCGGAACAGTTGTAACAGAGCACGAATCGTATGAAGCAAATGTATACGTAAAGGATGGAATAATCAGCTCTATCTCCAAAGAAAAACTGGATGGAGATGCGTTGGAAACCGTGAATGCAGCAGGACAGTATGTGTTGCCCGGCCTTATTGATACGCATGTTCACTCCAGAGATGGGGGAGCCACGCATAAAGAAGATTTTTATCATTCCACCCAGGCAGCAGCTGCTGGCGGGATTACAACTATATTTGAAATGCCCAATACAAATCCGCCAGTAAACAACGCTGAAAACTTTCATAAACAGCAGGAAAATTTAACAGCAAAAGCACATGTTGATTTTGGATTATGGGGAATATGCCTCGGGGATTTAAATATTAATGAACTGGAAGGTTTAAATGAGTCGGGAGTTATTGGATTTAAATATTTTTGGGGATATGCCATCGATAAGCAGACCTTTGGGCTGATCTATAATTATAATGAAGGAATGAAAAATGTCATTCCTCCTGCTGATGATGGAGAGGTTTATCGGATGTTCGAAAAGGTAGCAAAGACAGGGAAGACGTTTGCTATTCATGCGGAAAACAGTGAGTTAATCAATCATTTAACAGAAGAGATGAAGAAAACGGGGAGGAGTGACTATGATACCCTGCTGGCTTCCAGACCGAGCCTGGCAGAAGAGTTAACGATACAAACCGGAATTGCAATGGCTAAACAGACAGGCGCAAGATTGCATATTCTTCATGTCAGCAGTGCAGAAGGGGTGGAATTAATTAAACGTGCCCAGGACGAAGGATATCCGATTACTGCGGAAACTTGTCCGCATTTCTTATTTCTGACAAATGAAGATTATGAAAAAATTGGACCGGAAATGAAGGTTTATCCGCTGATAAAATATAAAAAAGATCAGGAGAGATTATGGGAAGGTGTCAGAGAAGGGGTTCTTTCTATCGTTTGCTCAGACCATGCTCCCCATACACCGGAGGAAAAACAGGCTGATTTATGGGATGCACCTGCCGGGATGTGCGGTGTTGAGACACTGGCGCCGTTAATGCTTAAAGCCGTTTCAGATAAGAAGATTACCATACAGCAGCTGGTTTCCCTGCTTTCCACAAATCCGGCGAAGCAATTTGGAGTCTATCCTCAAAAAGGATCTCTCCAGGTTGGAACAGATGCCGATTTTACCATCGTAGATATGAACAAGGAAGGAACCATTAACAAAGAGAAGCTTCATAGTAAGAGTAAAGTGAGCGGCTTCGGCGGTATGAGTTTAAAAGGAATTCCTGTTTGTACGATTGTCAGAGGCTCAATAGTGATGCAGGATGGAGACATTCAAAGTGAGCCTGCAGGAAGAATCATTGTTTCAAAATAAGTAGTAAAGAGAGTCTAGAAAATGTTCAAAATAAAAAGCAGCGCTAATTATCTAAATGATAGATTATTGCTGCTTTTTAAGTGGTTCTGGAAATAGAAGTATCCTGCTGTCTAATCCTCTGCAACAATCAGCTTTGTCTCCACCTCACCAAACTGCTCCACAACGCCTTTATCCACCCTCTCATCGGTCACAATATAATCAATCTCATCCAACCCGGCAATATTCACTGTGACATTCTTCCCGAATTTAGAGCTATCTGCAGCAACATAGACCTCATGAGAAAGCTCAATAATCTTCTTGCGGGCGAGCGCTTCCTCCACATTATAATCGGAAATTCCCTTATCCATCGTAATTCCGCTGGCACAGATAAATGCTTTCTGTATGTTTAATTGATGAAAGTTAAATAAGTAATCATAGGTAACGACAGATTGTTCATTTTTTCTGACCTTCCCGCCAATAACAATGAGCTCAACAGCACTGTTCATTAATTCCAGGATGACAGGAACCGAGTTTGTAATGACTGTCAGATTTCTTTTTTCCTTAATATATTTTGCAATTTGATAAGTTGTAGAACCGCTGTCCAAATAAATGCAGTCCCCGTCTTCAATAAATGCATTACATCTTTTGGCAATGGCTGTTTTTTCGTCCAGATGGCTGATCATCCGCTCTTCCATGGAAGCTTCGCCAAACTTTGGCTCCACCAATTTGACGCCGCCGTATATCTTTTTCAGCTTTCCTTGCTCGGCAAGGGCATTTATATCTCTGCGCAGTGTATCTATTGAGATTTCCAGCTCTTTCTGAAGCTCAGGCATCTTCATCACTTTCTTTATCATTAATAAATCAATCATCTTCTGTTGTCTCTCAACTGGAAGCATTTTATCCTCCTCATGAACGTTTTGATTGGATTATGCTATATAAACAGTTTACGGGTACTTTGCAGCTTAATCAACCTGTTTACATAAAATTTAGAATCAAATATGTAAAAGTGGAGGATTTTTTGCATATAAAATATGCATGAATTATGCTTAATTTATTAATGATTTACATATTCTTAACACGATAAGTGATTTATCTTAATATTCGTTTTATATGATGGAGGTAACTCAGAGGAGGTGGTTCGTTTTGTTGGAACTACAAAATATAAGCAAACAATTCGATCAAAAAACAGTTTTAGAAAATATTAATCTTAAAATCAACAGCGGCGAAATTGTATCGCTGCTTGGGCCCAGCGGAAGCGGAAAAACAACCCTTTTGAATATTATCCTGGGATTGACCGGAATTGATCAGGGAAAAGTTATTTTTAATGATAAGGACTTAAGCTATGTAGATATGAAAAATCGTGGATTTAATATTGTATTTCAGGATTATGCGTTATTCCCGCATTTAAACGCCTATGAAAATATTGTATATGGATTGCGTAATAAAAAAGACACGGCATCAGCGGAGGAGGTCAGGGAATATATCGATTTCCTGGAGCTGAAGCCGCATTTGAAAAAGAAAATTGGTGAGCTGTCGGGCGGACAAAAGCAGCGGGTGGCCTTAGCAAGAACCCTTGTTACCAAGCCGAAGCTGCTGCTTTTGGATGAGCCGTTAAGTGCATTAGATGGTGTGATCAAGGAGTCGATTAAAGAAAGAATTAAGTCGATTGCCAAGGAGTTTAATCTGACAACCATTATTGTAACGCATGACCCGGAAGAAGCTTTAACGATATCCGATAAGATTTTAATTATTAACCAGGGAAATATTTCGCAGTTTGGGACACCCTTTGAAATTATTAATCAGCCGCAAAATGATTTTGTGAAGGAATTTATTTTAAGGCAGCTGCAGATTAAACGGCAAAATATATTTAACCTGTTTGGTGAAAAGTATGCGTAATGCAAAACCGGAAATGCGGGTTATCTTTATCATTATCTTATTATTATTCGTTGCTTTTCTGATAGCACCGCTGCTTGTTTTATTTTTCCGCTCATTTGTCACGGATGACGGGGGAGCGGGACTTTCAAATTATATGGCTTCTTTGTCAAATAGTACATTAATCAGTGCAATCGGCAACAGCATCAAGGTTTCAGGTGTGACAGCCATTATCACAACGGCGCTGGCATTTGCGTTAGCGTATGCGGTGAATTGTACAAGAATCTGTCAGCCTCTAAAGAGTGCGGTGAAAGTCGGAATTCTCATCCCGATGCTGATTCCTACGATTACTTACGGGTTTGCAATTATGTACACCTTTGGAAATCAAGGGTTATTGACAAAGCTTTTCGGCAGAAATTTGTTTGAAATCTATGGATTTAATGGACTGCTGATTGGATATGTTATCTATACACTGCCGGCAGCTTTCCTGTTAATCCATAATTCTTTCAAATATATTGATAAGAAATTTATCATTGTGTCCAAGCTGATGGGCGACAGAACATTAAGAAGCTTTCTGAACACAGTCGTTCGACCATTATTAGGAGCATTGGGCGGGGCATTTGTTTTATCCTTTATCCTCAGCTTCACAGATTTTGGGATACCGGCATCTGTAGGCGGGACGTATGATGTTGTTGCAACGCAGCTTTATCAGGCGATGCTCGGGTCGATTCCGGATTTCGGTCAGGGTGCTGTGATTGCTGTACTGATGTTATTTCCAGCAGTGGCAGGTGTTATTCTATTAAACTATCTGGAAAGATTCAATTTTCATTATGATAAGTTCAGTGAAACAGAATTAACACCGGGTAAGTTCCGGGACAGCTTCTATGGCATTTTATCTCTCGTTATTCTGCTGGCAATGTTTTCTGTATTTGCCGTAATGTTTATTGCACCATTTGTGACGGCTTTTCCTTATGATCTGAGCTTTACATGGGATCATATAATGGATGTTTTCGGGTCGAATGATCTCGTTTCGGTTTACAGAAATTCACTTATTGTGGCAGTTTTAACAGCTTTTTTAGGAACGATTATCGCATACGGATCAGCGCTTCTTAATGCGCGGACACCGATCAAAGGAAAACAAACCGTAGATATTTTTTCTATGATTACCAATACAGTGCCCGGCATGGTGCTGGGGCTGTCCTATTTACTGCTCTTCAATGACAGCAGTTTAAAAGGAACCTTTATCATTATTGTTTTATGTAACATGATGCATTACTTTACAACACCATATTTAATGGCGAAAAATGCACTGACAAAGATGAATCCGGACTGGGAAACGTCAGGAGAATTGCTGGGAGATAACTGGATTAAAACGGTATATCGCGTTATTTTACCGAACTCTGTATCTACCGTTTTAGAGATGTGCAGCTACTATTTCATCAATGCGATGGTAACCATCAGCGGTGTTATCTTCCTGGTATCCGCCCAGACGACCGTCGTAGCAAGCAAAATTAATGAACTGCAGCATTTTGCAAAGTTCAATGAAATATTTGTTTTATCTGTACTTATTTTCTTGACCAACCTAGTGGTTAGAGCCGTGTGTGACATTTTTCAAAAAAGAGCGGCAATCTATAAAAAGTGAGGGAAAAACATGTTGAAATCAATGAAGAAGTCTATCGCAGGAGCAGGAATCGGCTTGGCATTTGTTTTAGCAGGGTGCGGTGCACAAAGCAGTGATGATGTCGTGATTTATACCAATGCAGACGAAGAAGCAACGGCGGCGATGGAGACGGCGTTGGATGATGCAGGCTATGAAGGGGAATATATTTTGCAGTCCCAGGGGACATCTGAATTGGGAGGCAAGCTGCTGGCAGAAGGGGACCAAATTGAAGCAGATGTGGTAACAATGAGCTCTTATTTCCTGGACAGCGCGCAGGAACAGAATGAGATGTTTGCAGATTTAACCTATGAAACAAGTGCACTCGAAGAACCTCCGGCTTATTATGCGCCGATTTTAGGAAACACAGGTGCCATCTTTGTCAATACCGAGGTACTGAAGCAGCATGGCTTAGAGGCTCCGGACAGTATTGCTGATTTAGCAAAGCCTGAATACGAAGGACTTGTTTCGATTCCCAATATTGATGATTCTTCGACAGCATGGCTGATGGTGCAGGCAGTAATCAGCGAGTACGGAGAAGAAGAAGGAAAAGAAATTTTTCAAAATCTGATTACGAATGTTGGACCGCATCTGGAGAGCTCCGGCTCCGGTCCAATCAGCAAGGTGCAGGCAGGCGAAGTGGCTGCCGGCTTTGGACTGAGGCATCAGGCGGTTGTAGCGAAGGAATCAGGAGCACCAATTGACTTTGTTGATCCGACAGAAGGGAACTTCTCACTGACGGAAGCAGTGGCAGTAGTAAAAAAGGATAATGATGAAAAAACGCAAAAGGCAATGGATATGGCAGAGGTTATCTCCACAGATGCAAGAGAAGAGCTATTAACCTACTACCCTGTAGCTCTCTATGAAGGAGAAACCGTTGACGAGACACATAAACCGGCGCATTCTATGACATTTGACCAGCCATTAAACGTGGAGCTGTTGGAACAGCATCAGGAATTCTTTAATTCTGCAAAATAGGGGGCTGGATGTGGTTATTAATAAATGGAAATCTTTAAAATTTCCTATTCAGTAAAAAGGAGCGATATATTTTGGAACAATATAAACTATTAACACCAGGCCCTTTAACAACAACAAATACAGTGAAAGAGGAAATGCTCTTTGACCGCTGTACATGGGATCAGGATTACAAGGACATCACCCAGAAAATCCGCATGCAGCTGCTTGATTTGGCAAATGCTTCCCCGGAGGATTATACAACTGTACTGATGCAGGGGAGCGGGACATTTACAGTTGAATCTGTGATGACAACTGCAATGAATAAGAAGGATAAAGCATTGATTATCACGAATGGTACCTATGGGGAAAGAATTGTGCAGATGGCTGATTATACCGGTTTACATTATAAGCATTATAATGTTGCTTATAATGCTTATCCGGATGAAATGGAGCTGAAGTATATTTTAGAGCACGATTCTACGATTACGCATCTGGTGATGGTGCATTGTGAAACAACAACCGGCATATTGAACCCGGTGGAAATCGTTTCAAAGCTTGCTAAGGAGTATCACAAGACCCTAATAATTGATGCCATGAGCAGTTTTGGCGGTATCGAAATGGATATCCCGGACCTGGGTATCGACTATTTAATCAGCAGTGCAAACAAATGCATCCAGGGTGTGCCGGGATTCGGTTTTGTTATTGCAAAGCTGGATAAATTGCAGGCTTGTGAGGGAAATGCCGCCAGCTTATCTTTAGATTTATATGATCAGTGGAAGACAATGAATCAGGATGGAAAATGGCGTTATACTTCACCGACGCATGTTGTAGCAGCATTTTCTAAAGCAATCGATGAATTAATCGCAGAAGGAGGAATTCCAGCAAGATCGCGGCGTTATCAGCGTAATAATATGCAGCTGCGGGAGGGCTTGGAAAAGCTTGGATTCCGGGCTTATATAAAGGGGAAAAGGCAGTCGCCGATTATTACGACATTCCTGTTCCCGGATGACAAATTTGCATTTGAAGATTTTTATCATTATGTGAAGGAAAGAGGCTTTGTTCTGTATCCGGGCAAGCTGACAGAAATCAATACATTCCGGATTGGCAATATTGGAGAAGTCTATGAAGAAGATATAGAAAGATTGTGCAATGTAATCCAAGAATACATGGGAGTGGTGGTAAAATGAAAAAGGTAGAAGGCGTTATATTTGATTGGGCTGGAACAACTATTGATTTTGGCTGTTTTGCCCCGGTACATGCGTTTGTAACAGTTTTTAAAAAAGCAGGAATGGAAGTAACGATAGAAGAAGCAAGAGAGCCAATGGGGCTGACGAAGATCGATCATATCCGGACAATGCTTTCTATGCCGAGAGTTTCAGCTTTATGGAAAGAGGCGTACGGACGGGAGTTCACGGAGCAGGATGTAGAGAGTTTGAATGCTGACTTTGAATCTGCTCTCCTGGAAACGCTGGCAGCATATACGGACCCGAAGCCGGAGGTGCTGGAAACGATAGAGCAGTTGAGAAATCAAGGCTTAAAGATTGGCTCCAGCTCAGGCTACACGCAAAAGATGATGGAAGTGGTTGCTCCGGAAGCGGAGAAAAAAGGGTATCGGCCGGACTTTTATATGACAGCTGACGGAACAGGCGGATTAGGCAGGCCATATCCATATATGCTTTATCGGAATATGGAAGCCTTGAAATTAACAGCAGCCCGCCATGTGGTTAAAGTAGGGGATACTGTTCCGGATATAGATGAGGCATTAAACGCCGGAGTCTGGTCTGTTGCAGTGATTATTGGCAGCTCGGAAATGGGATTGAGTGAAGAAGAATTTCATGCGTTATCTGAAGCCGAGCAGGAGGAATTGATTGTTCGGGTAGAAAAAACTTTTACAGAGCATGGGGCTGATTTTACGATTCGGACGCTGGGAGAGTTGCCTGGGGTTATTGAGGAGATTGATCAGCAGCTTCAGAAATAAATCTGGTTTTGATTTTGTAAAATAATATCTGCACTTTATGCTGCAAACAGCTGTGTCGTACTTCTTTCAAAGTATCAGACACAGCTGTTTTTGTATATATAAGTTTAACCGTGAAAAATCACTGCTTAAAGCCTTGTTTTAAATGTGAAGGAGTTATCAATTTAATTATCAAGCATGCGTGGTGGAGTATTCGTATAAAAGCTCATTGCTATTCTATTCATCCAAATTATAATGATAATCTTTCTGAAAATCGATATTCTCGCCAACTTTTGAAAGAAGATACATTTTGTAAGCAACATAAGCGTTGTATTCTATTCTTTCAACCATATCGTATGCTTTCTCCAGCGACTTATCTGCCACTACCAGACCATGTCTTTCCAATAATAGTCCGGCCGGTATTTTATCAGCATCCCGTTCTGCAATCGTTTCCCTTACTAAAGCCGCTAGTTCCGGAGAGGTTGCCGGCCGATAATCCAGACAAGGGATATCGCCGATTTTTTGAGTAGCTTCTGTAATATTTGGCATATCTTTCCCCATACTTGCCCAAACCATAGATTCTTTTGCGTGAGCATGAATGACACAGTTAATGGCAGGATTCTCTTCATAACAAGCCATATGCATATTGATTTCTCTTGTTAGTCTTCCTTCCCCCTCGATAATATTTAAGTCTTTATCTACTACTAAAATTTGAAATGGGCTTAAATCACAACGGTAGTTTTGAGACATTAAAGTAGGCGTCATAATAAAATGCTCATCACTAACCTTTAAACTGAGATTTCCACCGGCTGCATTCGTTTGGAATCTATCAAACATGGTCTTTACGATTTCACACATAGTTTTTCTTTCTTCAGAATATAGCATTATATCACCTCATGTATTTTTAAATTATTTTCAATAAACTCAAAGTCATCCTTATTAATTTGACAGCTGCTGTAATGCTGTACTTTGCTGGCAGAGCAGAGGATGCCCCACCGGACCCTGTCTGAGATATCAAATCCATTTGCGACACCATAAATATAACCGGCCACAAAAGCATCCCCTGCCCCTGTATCACTCTGAACATTCACTTCAGGAGGGACAGCCTGATAGAATCTGTTCTCCACCTTATATAGCGCACCTTCAGAACCCAAGCTGCATACCGCATTTGGCACTTTTTCACAAATTCGATTAAACTTTTGATGAATAGGCTCATCTCCAGGAAATAAATCATTAATCTCGTGCTTATTCGGTTTCACAAAGTCTATCTTCTCTTCTATAGCTACATGTAAATATTCCTCTGCAACATCACATGCAACGTAAGCGTTTTGTTCCTTCAACAGACGAATAAGATATCTGAAATCTTCAACGGAAAATCCTTGTGCCGGCTTTCCGACGACAGCAATATCGTCAGGACGAATGTTTTCTTTGATATATGAATACATTTTTTCTTTATCGTTATCTGAAACTTTTAGTCCTCTTTCCGTTATCATATAACTGCCGCCGCTGCTATTAATCACAATGATACTTTCCCTGGTCCGTTGATCAGGTATGTCGATAAATTCATGATTCATGTGGTACTTATCAAAGATGGATACCAGCTCTGCTTTATTTAACTCTCCGGAAAATCCGGTTGCTTTATTAGGCGTACCACCAAGCTGCTCTAAAATAGCCGATACATGCGTTGGCTTCCCGCCAAGATCAACATATTTTTCTCTGATTATATTGTTTTTTTCAGGGGTCAAATCACCTTCAAGATAAACAATCCTGTCTATCGCTGGATTGGGTGTAATTGTGTAAATCAAATTATCCCTCCTTCCGTGATAGTTTTTCTCTCATCTTTCCTAATCTATTTTTATATGCAGAAAATAAAATATCCTCTGCATATAGCTTCACTAGAATGCTAATAATAAAAGCCATAAACCACATGCTTACATCTTTCGTGAAAAAACCAATTACCATTAGCAGAAATGCTAAGACAACCATAAAGTACCAAAATAGTTTTGATTTTAAAATAAAATTCAAAGGTCTCACTCTTTCATGTTTATATTATTTTTCTGCCTCACTAAAATATTTTTCATTATCTCTTTTTCTTCCAAAGTAGAATATAATGAACAGCCCAATCCATACGATGACACCAAGGATTCCCCACCATTCTCCGGCCATTGCATTGGCAAACACTAATTTAAATTCCCCATTTTCAATTGTGCTCCATGTCAGCATACTGCCTGCTTCTACATTTACTGCTCCAGTCTCATTTGCCAATCTTGTTATATAAGGAGCAAAGTATGTGGAGATATATAAGAAAACAGGTGCGGTAATAACACCGTATATAATGGATCTGACAAGGTTTCCTCTAGTTAGTAAGACTACTGCGACACAGACAGAAAGATTGACGATTCCTCCAAACGGTAATACTGCATTTCCCGGTAAGATGACAGAAAACAGCAGTAATACGGGGATGATAACAATCGCAGATACCCAAATTTCATTTCTGCCAGCTAAGATCGGCCAATCTAAACCAATAAATATCTCTCTATCACCAAAACGTTTTTTCATAAACTCAGAAATTGCATCGGAAATAGGTGATAACGCTTGCATAAATAACTTAGAAACCATAGGGAACAGAGTTAAAGCTGTGGCTGCTTGTATTCCTAGAACAAGTGAATCTTGTAAACCATAGTTAGCAGCCAGTCCCAATAAGAAACCAATGAGACCGCCCATAATATGGTTTTCTGCAAACACACCAAGCTTATCTCTTAATGCCTCGGCATCCATTTTTTTGTTTAAGAAAGGTACTTTGTCCATTAATTTATCAATTGGATAAAGCAAGGAAGCAATAATTGTCATATGATGTGGTACAGTAACCCCCGGTATTCCAGTTAAATCCTCTATTTCTTTTCCCCAAATGTCACCGATCTTCAGCTCAATAACAACCTGAATACTGGCAACAATAAATCCTAAAATCACACTGCCGGAAAGAAACATAACCAAAATGGCAGTGAATATTTTTCCCCATACATTCCACATGTCTACATTAAGTGTTTTGGTCAGCTTGAAAGCCAGCATCACAATATTAATCCCGACAGTAATTGGGAACATAAGAAATGCCAAAGGCCAGGACCATGTAATTGCTGCAGCAGTTGTCCATCCGCCGTCCACAGCATTTAAATTAATCCCTGTATTTTCAGCAAATGATTGTGCAGCGGGACTGATAGAAGCCAGCATAAAATCAACAACTAATGACATACCGGAAAAGGCTACCCCAAATATGATTGCTGCACTTAATGCATCTTTAAATTTCATCCGTGCAATAAGTCCAATAACTAACATAATTAAAGGGACAAACACTGGAGCACCCATGTCTAAAATATACTCAACAATATTTTGCAAAAAATCCATCTGTCTTCTCCTTCCTTTACGGTTTAATTTTTAAGAATTTGAATCAGTTTTTCTGTTTCTTCCTGCAATCCCATGCCCGTAAGGAAAGCAATCCCGTTTAACATCGGAATATCATATTCTTTACCGCCTTTTGTAATAGAAATGTAGACATCCGCCGATTTAATATAGCTGTCTAAGGATTTAATATCTACTGCCTCTACATTTGCTTTGATTTTATTGTCATCTAAAATTCTCTTTACCTTTGAAGCCACTGTCTGACTTGTTGCTACACCACTTCCACAAGCTACGATTACATTTTTCATTCTAATTTCCTCCCATTAAATAATGATTTAGTTTATTCTCAAGCTGTTTTGTATCTTTTTCCTCGAAAATTATTCTGGAGAAATCCTCCGTTTGGAAATGCTCCATAAGGGTGGAGAGCAATATCGTTTGATTCTTTGGCTCTGTAATACCAAGGAAGAAAATAAGCTTTACACTTAATTCCTCGCTCGAGTTCCCCATATTTTGAAATTTCAGTTCATCCTGCAGCTGAACAAGATAAATAAAAGGTGTTCTCACATGAACTGCATCCGTGTGCGGAATAGCAATATTGCAATAACTTGTCCTTAAACCTGTGGGAAAGCTGTGTTCTCTTTCAATCAGGGCTTCCTGATAAGAAGCATTTACATATCTCAGTGATACTAATTCCTCAGCTACTTCTGCAAAGAGTTCCTTCCTGCTTTGGGAAGGGTGATTCAATTTCATTAATTTGGAGCTAAATAAGCTCTTGAATTCCATCTTTGTATCTCCTTTCGATGAGCTTAAATGCGTCTTCACCGGTAGAATTATAT
This sequence comes from Oceanobacillus sp. CFH 90083, assembly GCF_009389585.1. Lineage (GTDB taxonomy): Bacteria > Bacillota > Bacilli > Bacillales > Amphibacillaceae > Oceanobacillus. The sequence continues at coordinate 102,041 of NZ_VIYG01000008.1, forward strand.
AGTGCATCCATAAATTCAATATCCATAAAAAGACTGTTTAGCTGTAATAATTTTTTTACATGAGAATTATCTTTATTAGGAGATAAACATAAAACACATGACCTTATCGTTGGACTGACAACAAGCTGAAAATCTTCACAATATACACCATCGTTATAATGTGCATGAGGTAAATAGACCTCTGGACCAATCAGCATGGATTCATATTTTTCTTTGAATATGTGCAAGGCTGCCTCTGAATACGCTGGTGCGATAGATTTTCGCTCCTGCATTTTTTCCAGGCCGATTTGTGCCATTTCAAAAATATGATTCACATGAACAAAGCTGATTTGTTCTGGTCTTAAAATAGAATGGCTTATGTCCGTATTTTCTCTATCATCCTGAAAAAAACGATGTGCTTTCTCCTTGATATCCTCAAATTTTTCTTCGGGTATGACATCCCGTAGAAAATTCATTAATTGTTTTGTTTTAATACTTGGATTGGCAACAATATGGTTTTCTACCTTGTTGATAAATTCTTTTCGCTTTTTTTCATCGAAAAGATTAACCATCACAAAAATTTTCTTATCCGTCTGAAGCGGAGCGGTCGTAAAAACAATATCGATATCTGGATTTTCCTGATAAAATTGCCGCTCGCTATAAGTCCCCAGGAAATTAATATTCGGGAACATATCCTTCAGCTGGACATTCATTAATTCCGATATGGAGTTACCGCTCTGGCATACGACAATTGCTGTGACCTCTTTATTATTTTGATAAGCATCATTGTTGACCTGATACATATGCCCAAGCACAATCATAGAAAGGTAAACGATTTCAGCTTCACTGAGGGTTATTTTTTCATATTCTCCTACAATTTCCTTAATTACCTCATAGACTGGATAATACCGATTGATAAAATCTCTTTGGATAGGATTTTCAAGTGTTAAACCCAATCGTTTTCGGATTAAAGCAGGACTCAGGTGCTGCATTAGTTTTTTCTTAAATTGGTTGTCTCGGAAGTTGAAAGCCAGCTTATCCTCTAATTTTTTTATAATAAAGGAGACAAATTCTTCTACTTCTGTTTCACTTGTTAAGCTGGAATCCAGGTCAATCCGATTAGCTCCCAGGAAAATGAGAGACAAATAGGTCAGGTCCTGTATTGATAGATCTGGATACTCCCAAAATAATTCTTGAATCTGCTTAAATTCACTTGTCTGATTTAATTCCTGATACTTGATAGACAGGTTCCATTCATCTTTCATAACGTTCGCCCGTTTAATCATGATGAGAATAATATAGGGCAGCTTTGAAAGATATTCGTCACTGAGTGTAATGTTTATCTTTCTTTCGAGCCTTCTGATTCTTTCTGTAAGCAGGAAATACTCTCCTCTGGCATAAATGGCTTTATCTTCTAAAAGATTTCTTCCATTCGGATATAAAAATAACCTGTCTATGATATTAATCAGCTCAGCTCTGATCCTGACCTCATCTCCCGCTAAATAAAATCCGTCTTTCCTCGTGTATTGAATAGAAATTCCATCAGATTTTATCTCGCTGTTGATCGCTTTGATGTCGTTGGTTAGCGTGTTTTTGCTGGCCAGGCAATGATCTGAGAGCTCTAATAAAGATAAATATTCACTGTCATCCAGCGCTATCTTTAAAAACGCTATATCTCTCCTTACCTCTGGTTTGAATATTGGAGTCATTTCATCAATGGGAATATGATAATGACTGGCAATATTTTTACTATGTTTGTGGGGAATATAGATAATTTCATCGTTACTAAAAATAATGTCTTGGTGGAACTGTGAATTGATTTCTCTTTTCAACTGCTCCAATTCTTCATAGGTTAAATTATAAGAAGTTAAAAGCTGCTGGATGTTGAGATGATTTTCTTTTAACAGGTCACTTATAATTTGTTTCTCTGAGTGCTTCATTCCGCCACCTCCCATTTGTGCACAACCTCATTATAAGACAGAATATTTCGCCATACGTGCTGGTTCATCACAACTTTGATTTTGGTTGTTTTATTTTTGTGATGAAGTATAGGCATTGACAAATCGAAATAATCTATTAGGAGGTAAAAGAGAAAATAATGAAAGAATAGGAATAGAAAGCTTGCAGCTTTTGTGACAAGCTTTCTTCTTATCTTTATTTTTTATGTTATACTACGGATAGACTTGAATAACCAAACTATTCTTTATAATTAGTAAAGATGGAGAAGCTGCTTTGAGTTCTATTTAGTAAAGCAGCTGAGGTTTATAAATATTGCTTCTTGTATCATAGAATAATATTCTTGCCTGCTCTCAATAAAAGGTAAGCGATTGTACTTTTGTGTAAACGCCTTCCCGAAACAATATACTAATATATCAAGCTGAAATAAAAAGTAAAAATGAGTTAAGCTCTTTTTTCATCGACAAACTATATGTTAAATGAAAGTTACATAATTTACTGATCAACGATAGAGTGGAGGAGTATTAATGAAAGAATGGAAGGTAGCACTTGTTCCGGGAGACGGAATAGGTCCGGAAGTAGTTGCAGAAGGTGTCAAGGTATTACAGACAATAGAAAGGCTGGATGACAGACTTTCCTTTCAATTTGAAAGTTTCCCCTGGGGCTGTGAGTATTACTTAGAACACCAAAAGATGATGGCCGATGACGGGATAGAACAATTGAAGAATTTTGATGCGATTTATCTTGGGGCAGTCGGATATCCTGGTGTTCCCGATCATATCTCACTTTGGGATTTATTATTGAAAATTCGCAAAGGCTTTGATCAATATGTGAATTTACGTCCAGTCCGTTTATTAAATCAAGAGCTGTCCCCGATTAAAAACAAAACGGAAGAGGATATTGATTTTCTGGTTATCCGGGAGAATAGTGAAGGGGAGTATGCCGGAGCTGGCGATTGGCTGTTTAAAGGAAAGAAAGAAGAGGTTGTTTTGCAAACCGGTGTTTTTTCCCGTAAAGGAACAGAGCGGATTATCCGGTATGCTTTTGAGGAGGCGCGTAAGCAGAAGAAATCATTGACCAGCATCAGTAAGGCAAATGCGCTCAATTACTCGATGGTTTTCTGGGATGAAGTATTTGAGGAAGTAGGAAAAGAATATCCGGATGTGAGAACAGAGTCCTATTTAGTCGATGCTGCGAGCATGTTTTTTGTGATGCATCCGGAACGCTTTGAAATCGTGGTAACCTCTAATTTATTTGGAGATATTTTAACGGATATTGGTGCTGCCATTACTGGTGGAATGGGGCTTGCAACAGGAGCGAATGTGAATCCGGAAAGGGAATATCCTTCTATGTTTGAACCAGTCCACGGCTCCGCACCGGATATTGCCGGTCAAGGAATTGCCAACCCGATTGCGGCGATATGGTCTGTGGCACAAATGCTGGAGCATTTTGGGGAGGCAGAATGGGGAAGGCGGCTTGTCGATACGATAAAAGAAATCATTGATGAAAAGAAGGTACTTACGCCAGACCTTGGCGGAAAGCATCGTACTTCTGAAGTTGGGGATTATTTTGTGGAGAAAATAGCAGGGAATTTTAAGAGATAAGGTTGCAGTAGTATAAAGATGTATAGGGGCTTGAACAGAGCAGGCATGAGCTGCGATTTGCCGAAAAGGGTTTGCATAACCTCTTAAAATAACAAAGGGGCTGTTACACAATCGATTCCCCGATTGTGTAACAGCCCCTGTTGTTTGATTAACTATTTCTTTTGATAACTTCCTCTATTAATTCATCGAGAACAGGATCTTGAAGATAGCTGTTTAATGATATAATTTGTATATTTGGATGAGCATTTTTTGTTCTTTCTACTAAATCTTTATGAACAACAATTACTTCACTATCTTGAGGAGCGTCCTCAATGCGATAGTTTTTCACTTCTACATCTGTAATTCCGGCTTTTTGTAATTTACGCTTGAATGTTGTTGCTCCCATGGCGCTGCTGCCCATACCGGCATCACATGCAAACGAAATTTTCTTAAATGGTGAAAAAGTGTTGGCGTTTTCATTATCAGATTCTAAAGTATCCTCTTTTTGATTTAGAAGATTTTTTCCTTCTGATTTCATTGCTTTCGACTTCTCAACAGATGCTTGCAGTTTATCATCATCATTTTCTGATTTACTTGATTTTAAGATGAAAGAAGTTACTAAGAATGATACGATCGTAGCAACTAATACACCGGCGATTACCCCAATGAAGTTCCCTCTTGGTGTCAATGCCAGATAGGAAATAATAGAACCGGGACTTGGTCCTGCTACTAAGCCAGCATCAAAAAGCTGGAATGTAATAATACCAGATACACCGCCCAGAATCATAGCTATAATTGTTAATGGTCTCATGAGCACATAAGGGAAGTACAATTCATGAATACCGCCGAAGAAGTGAATAATGATTGCTCCAGGAGCAGTACGTCTTGCTGTTTTGGCACCGAACAGCGTGAAAGCCAACAGCAACCCAAGACCAGGACCGGGATTAGAAGCTACCATGAAATAAATAGATTTACCAGCTTCTAAGGTTTGTTGCATTCCTAAAGGATAGTAGATACCCTGGCCTTTCCTTAAAGAGGAATCGGTAATTATTATTGATGGAAGTACGACAAACTTAACTTTAGTGAACAAAATTCCTCAGGATTTTAGAGCAACAATTATTACAAATAGCCCTCCGATAGCAGTTGCCTTATCTCAACATCGAAATATTGAAGTAATTAATCTGGGAGGGATTTTCTATAAACAATCGATGATTAATGTTGGTGTGGAAACTTATCAATCATTAAGTAAAATGCGGGCAGATCTGTATATAATGGGAATTTATAATATAGATATTGAGTCTGGTGTAAGTGTGCCGACTATGCAAGAGGCAGAAATTAAGAGTTGCATGATTGACGTTTCTACAGAAGTATTATCGATGTTAACGAAAGATAAGTTTGGAACAGTAAGTAAACATATAGTAAGCTCTATTGAAAATATTAGTTATCTGATCTCGGATGAAATTCCGGAACAAGTGCGCCGGGATTATAGCAAAGAAAAAGTGCTATTAATTGATTGAGAATGCTATTTTTAGGTTTCATAACGTGAATAACTATTTTCTATGTGAATTTAAATCTGTCATGCAGCAAAAAAATTAATATAGCTTCTATCTTGTTAATTAAATAGTGGTTGGAATTAGTCTGCTAATATTAATAGCAGGAGGAACAAGGATTGCTGCTATTCAGTTAGATATGCGTTGAGAGTTTGAAAATGTCCAAAATTTTTCATGGTGGTGCTATCATATCATTAGTTGATACACCTATGGGAATAGCTGCAAGAAGTATTGAAGCAGAAAAAGTATCGACAATTCAGCTTGAAGTAAGATTTATTAAACCCGTTCAGTCAGGGGTAATTACGACAATTTCTAAAATAAAATATGAGCAAAAGAGTACGTGCATTATAGAATGTCAGGTGAAGAATACAGAGCAGGAGCTAATAGCATTGGGCACGTCTACTTTTAAAAAGAATTAAGAAGTGAAAATTTAATGAATAAAGCTCTTTATATGGAAGATAGGATTCCAGGAACAACTATCTGCTGTATAGAGAGCTTTTAATTACTTGCTCCAAAATTTATTCAGCTTTTGTGTTTGTACTTGGCTCATCCATGTCTGATTTTATTACGGGAGAAACGATTAATGTTAATGGAGGTATTTATATAAATTAAGCAGTGAATGGTTGTTTATAGAATTTCTGTGATCAGAATATAGCCCTTCAAAAAGCTTTGCATCAAACTTTTTGAAGGGCTATATAAATGCAGTTTCTAGCTTGAATTATCTTAGCAATTTAATTAGACACTAGTTACCCCTTTACAAACAAAGGAAGCAACTCCTGATGATACACATCAACTAAACCTACATCAGATATACGAATTTCAGGTATTACAGTTAGTGTGAGCGATGAAAAGGCCATTGCAGGAGAGCGTCTTCCTACTTTTACTCCCATGGATTTCGCCATCTCATTAAAATGATCTACTTTTACAGCGATTTCCTCTACCGGTTCCGGTGACATCAAGCCTGCTAATGGAAGGTCTAGTTGTGCCTGTACTTCTGTATCCTTTACAAGACAGAGTCCTCCGCCGGACTTCTCAAGTTGTTTGACAGCAATTAGCATATCCTTTGCATTTGTGCCGGCTACCACTAAGTTATGACTGTCATGAGCAATCGTTGTTGCATATGCTCCATGACGAAGCCCGGAATTTTTAATGACCCCTACAAATGGTTTTTTATTTTGACCGTGTCTGCCGATGACACTTACAAATGCATAATTATCAGGCAATTCCTGAATCATGCCGTTTACCACGTCAACATCTACGGTTCCTTTTGCGGTTGTCCCATTAAGCTGCATCTCCATGGTATTTAAGGTTGCAGAGCCTGTTTCAAAAGGTGCCTTAATCCATAAATCTTCCTCTGTTAACGCTGGAATTTGTACGGTATTTCTTAGTAATGGAGGTACACTGCTTGTAATTTTCTCCGTCAGTTCTCCATTTGCCACCATTTGCTTTCCTTCTACAAACACATCTGTGACATCCATCTTTTCTATAGAATCAACTAGCGAAAAATCAGCGCGATATCCGGCAGCAATTGCTCCGCGGTCTCTTAACCCATAGCGTATTGCACCGTTCAATGATGCATAACGAATTGCTAAAGGTGCCGGGATGCCTTCTTCGATACAACGTCTGACAACACGGTTCATTTGACCATTTTTTAACATATCATTTGGTTCTACATCATCCGTACACATGGCGATATTGCTGACATAAGGTACTTCTTTCCAGGCTTCTGCCGCAATATCAGCAAATTGGCTGATGCTCGATTCCCGGATATAAATAAGCATTCCAGCTCGCAGCTTTTCTAAAATTTCATCGGTTGCCCGGCTTTCATGGTCAGAATCCACTCCGGCTGCTAAGTAAGCAGCAAGGTCACTGCCATATACTCTTGGCAGGTGACCTTCATTTCGCACGCCTGCTTCTAATCCTTTTTGAACAATCCCGGCCATTCTTGGGTGCTGCTTGATGACACCAACATAGTCCATTAATTCAGCAATGCCGACGACATTAGGTAAATGCAGCATTTCTTCAATATCCTCCGGGTGAAACTCAGCTCCCGCTGTTTCTAAATCAGGAACTGCAGGTACACAAGACGGAATAGTAGTAAGAATATCTACAGGTAAATCCTTACTCGCATCTATCATGTATTTTACCCCTTCTATACCCATTACATTTCCGATTTCATGTGGATCAATGACAGCGACGGTTGTCCCATGTCTGAGGACTGCCCGGGCAAACATGTCTGGCGTAATCATTGTACTTTCAATATGAACGTGACAATCGATTAATCCCGGAATCGCATATTTCCCTTTCGCATCAAATTCCTTATCTCCGTTTATCTGGAAAGAAGGCTTATTATCCTTATACGGTGCTACAGCTGCAAAGCGGTTTTCTTTCACACCAATGTCTGCTTTGTATATTTCTGCAGTAAATACATTCACCAGATTTGCTTCACGTATGACTATATCCATATTTGTATCGCCTCTTGCTGCAGATACAATTTGTTCTCTTGTAAACAAACGATAACCTCCCAAAATAATAGATTAATTTGCTAACGATATGAAATATAAAACTAACGGTATCAATAAAATATATAAACCCCAATGTAATTCTCTGTGTCTTCCGGAAAGAAGTTTAAGTATAACAAAGATGATAATTCCGGCAGCAATTCCATTTCCGAAGTTAAAGGTAAAGATAGTTATAACGATCGTCATAAATGCCGGCAAAGATTCCGTTATATCACTGAAATCTATATTGCGTACAGCGGACAGCATTGTCAAGCCAACTAATATTAAGGCTGGAGCAGTAGCTTCTGTAGGTATAATCATAATAATTGGCGTAATAAATAACGTTAATAAGAATAAGATTCCTGTAGTAACTGAAGTTAATCCAGTTCGTCCACCTGCTTCTACTCCAGCCGCTGATTCAACATACGTTGTCATGACTGGTACAGAGAACAGAGAACCAAGCACCGTACCACCAGCATCGACAGAAAAAGGTTTATCAATATTTGGGAGATTTCCGTTCTTATCCAGCATGTTTCCTTTACTGCCAACACCCAGCATTGTACCTAAGCTGGAGAAAAAATCCGGTATAAAAAAAGCCAGGATTAATGGAAAGTATGCCCATTTTAATGCTCCCATAATATCTAGTTCAAACGCAATTGGAGCGACACTTTCCGGTAAAGAAAAAATCTTATCCGGGATCGTTGTAACTCCCATCGGTATACCAATAATTGTGACAATGACCATACCAATTAATAAATGGCCGCGAACGTTCCGTGCCAGCAGCACACTCATAATTAAAAATCCGATTAAGGCTAAAATCGCATTTGGTGATCCAATATCCCCAAGCTGAAGTGCATTGGCATCTTCGCTTGCTACAACAAGGCCAGCATTACGAAATCCGATTAAGGCAATAAATAAACCTACACCTGCACCAATGGATAGTTTAATTGCAGGAGGCATTAATTTTACAATAAGCTGTCGCAGCCCTAATACTGTAAATAGAACAAATATCACCCCAGAAATAAAAACCATTCCCATGCCCACTTGCCATGGAATTCCTTCTGCAGCAGCCAGGGTTATAGCGAGAAAGGCTACAGACCCGAGACCTGGCGCAAGTGCAAAAGGTCTGTTACTGTAGAGCCCCATTATTATTGTAATGATACCAGTCATCAGAATAACGGAAACCGTCACAGGACCTTTTGGCATTCCTGCTTCCTCTAACATTCCTGGTACTATAATCAATACGTACAACATTGTCATAAACACAGTTAGTCCTGCTATAAACTCTGTACGGACATTTGTTTGATTAGCATCTAATTTAAATAATTTTTCTGTCATTTTGCCTTTCAACCGATAAACTCCTCTCTTGGTGCACTTACTTATTCGTGAAATCCGAACGTTTTATGTTTGGAACTGTTTCTTTGTCCGTGATTCATAAAATTAATTTATCAATATAATATACTGTTGTCAATATAATTTTCACTATGTCTCCCTTGCTATATGGATTTCTAAATGATTGAAAAATTTTTTTCTAAAGTGCATCCTTTTTAATAGAAGACATAGCAAATGAAGATACCCTCATGTTTTACAAAAATAAAGCGAGGAGAGCTATACTTCAGCAGATCTCCTCGCTTTACATATTATTTATTTAAAAAATCTCCACTTAATCACATTGGTCCCCAATTAATCAGAACCGTAATCACTATAAAGATAATACCAATAATATACCAAATCCCCACAAGCGGCAGTGCAAACTTCAACCACTTCGCCCAAGGAATCCCGGCGATTGCCAGATTCGCCATTAATACACCGGACAGCGGCGTAATAATATTCGTAAATCCGTCCCCAAGTGTATAAGCCTGTACAGCAACCTGACGCGGAATATCCATTAGATCAGCAAGCGGCGTCATAATTGGCATAACAATGGCCGCCTGACCGCTTCCAGAAGTAACGACGAGGTTAAATAGACCATTCCCAATAAACATCGCAATTGCCCCCATTACACTGGAAAAAGGTTCTAAAGCAATAGCCATTCCATGTACAACGGTATCAAGCACCTGTCCATTTTCCAGAATGACAACAATCGAACGGGCCATACCGATAATTAAAGCGCCATACAGTACTCTTTTTGCACCGTTCATAAACTCTTCCACCATCTGGTTAGCACCTATTTTGGCAATAAGTGAGGTAACAACTGCCAATGCAACAAAAATACCAGCCATTTGATTGATATCCCAACCCCATTCGAAAACGCCATAAACATAAATAGCAATACCAGCTATCAGTACGAGTAATACAGCGAGATGTGTCGGCGTTAACTTTCCATCAGCGTCATCCATGGAATTTTCCTCAATTCTCGGAAAGGGATTCCCGCTCAGAATACTTTTTTGCGGGTCATTTTTAACACGGTTGGCATACCAGATAATATAGGCAATGGTTGCACCGACAACAATGACATACAGAATAATTCTTAAGGCGAGCCCTGAAAATAGTGGGAGCTGTGCAATTTGCTGTGCAAAACCTGTTGTTTGCGGGTCTAAGAATCCGATTGCAAAACCAGAGTATGCTCCTAAATAAATAATTGAGACGCCGACAATAGCATCCATCTTCATCGCTCTTGCTAGAATAATTCCAATTGGGATAAATGCAATGGAAGCGTTGGCGATAATTCCGAGTCCGCCAAAAATTGAAAAGAGACCAGCGACCATTAAAATTAAGAGCCATTCTCGATTTTGTGTACGCTTAATTGTTTTGAGAATAAGGTTATCAATTGCACCTGTTTTTTCAATAACAGCGAAAGTTCCTCCGATAGTCAGTACGAGAAAAATTAGCCCTGCACCGCCAATCAGTCCTTCTTGAATTGAGCTGAATAAATCAATAAAGTTGACCGGTTGCTGATCTATTTGACTATAGCTGTCCGGGACAATGACATCAATTCCATCTTCCGTTGCTTCTCTTTCGTAACTACCTGCGGGAATGATATATGTAAGAATTGCTGCAAGTAATAAAATGATAAATAAGATCACATATGCATCAGGAAGTTGAAATTTCTTTTTTTGCCTAGTTCTTTCTTCTTGTGGCATAGAATCCTTCTTTCTTTGAAAATCTTAAACTTGAAATTGATTATATAAGAGTTTATACTTCAAATCAATATGAAATAATAAGAATACTTAAAAAAATGTAAACTATTTCCTTGGTTTTTGGCAGGGAAATAATATGTAAGAAGAAAGGTGGCTAGAGGTAAAAACAGAGCATCAGTAGATTAGATAATCAGCTATTTTATGAGGAAATTGGTCATGTTTCTGATAAAAAATACAGGGCTTATTCAATAAAGGATGGGAAAGACAAATGGGGAAAAATATAGAAAAAAGTGTACTGGAAACTTTCGGGCATTTACATACACATGCAGAAATCAGCTGGGAAGAAGTAGAGACTACGAAATATATAAAAGAACAATTAGAAGCAGCAGGCTGTGAAACAATCACATTTCCGGATCACACTGGTGTGATTGGAAAGCTTGGAAGCTTTGATAAAGGGCTGCCGGTAGTTGGTGTCCGTGCAGACATGGATGCACTCTGGCAGGAAGTGAATGGTAAATTTCAGCCAAACCATTCCTGCGGACATGATGCGCATATGTCCATGGTATTAGGTGTGCTGTGGACATTACAGCAAATGCCGGAAATACAAGATAAAGTAGCGATTAAGTTTATTTATCAGCCGGCGGAGGAAGAAGGCAGCGGTGCGCTGAAAATGGTAGAAGAGCATGCTGTAGAAGATGTCGATTATCTGTTTGGCGTCCATCTCAGACCGAAGCAGGAAGTAGCGGCAGGGCAAGCCGCTCCAGTTATTGTCCATGGTGCAACCACAACATATGAGGCTATCATTAAAGGAGAGGATGCACATGGTGCACGTCCGCATTTGAATGACAATGCAATCGAGATTGGCATGCAAATTGTCAATATGCTGGGGCAAATTCATATGGACCCGAGAGTACCCCACTCAGCAAAAATGACGAAATTCCAGGCAGGAGCGAAAAGCTCGAATATTATCCCGGGCAATGCATCCTTCAGTTTGGATTTACGTGCGCAATCCAATGAAGTGATGGGGCTTCTGGTGAAAAAAGTAGATGGTATTCTGGAGTCTGTGCGAAACCTTTATGATGTGGACATTGATGTGATTGACTTTCATGGCGTACCGGCTGCGGAAACAAATGAGGAAGCAACAAGCTTTATGCGTACAGCGGTGACAGAGGTACTTGGTGAAGAGAATATTGTAGAGCCTCTCTTGACGCCTGGTGGAGATGACTTTCATTTTTATACGGTAAAAAAGCCGGGATTAAAAGCCACCATGCTGGGGTTGGGCTGTGATTTAGGACCTGGATTACATCACCCTGAGATGACCTTTGATAAAGATGCACTTGTCACAGGAGTGGATATTTTAACAAAAGCAGTTTTGAATGTGTATCAAATTTAATAGGAAGATAGATTATTAGATGTGAGGATAGCCAGTTTTTACTGTATTTGCAGGAAGAGCTGGCTTCTTAGGTTGGGTATAAAAGGATTTTCGTGAGATATTAACATGTGGATAACTGTGTATAGAGCAAAAACCTGAGTGCCCAAAACTATAACGTGTGAGTGCCCTGTGATAAAGAAAACTTGCTGACTGGAAAGCAGGCAGGAACAGACAGAAGTATAGTCGGGATTGGGACTGGGGTTGCGATTATTCACCCCATGGAAAGCGTTGCACTTATGCCTGTGGTGAAAGTCAACATAGATTCGTTAACCTGCCATATTTTTTACTGGAAAAGCAGAAGCAATGAATTCTAGTACGATTTTAAATCTATTATATAGATTAATTGGAATATAAATCCAATAATAAGTGGGTATTTAACCGTGCTAAACACCCTTGTGGTTTGACATGTTTTGTACCTATATATACTGTTTTTTAATAAAGGTTATCAAAAGAGCAAGACCGTTTCAGTAGGAACAGTTTTTCCGAAACTGTCATTTTTGCTCTGCTTTTTGAACTACTTTTTCGTATTTTTTGATCCTTCATTCCTTCGTAGATCTACCATTTTCTTAACAAAAACCACTATATCAAGCTTCTTCAAAATGGGTTTAATTCTTATCGTTTATTTTTAACAATGTTCGTATGAAAAGCTATTTAAGAGAGCCGGAAGTAGGTATCCTGTATTCAAAATAAATGCACATTCCAAAAATAGGAGCAATTAACTGTTTTTCTCTTAAAAGGTTAACAATATATAAGATATTTAGTATTCTTAATAAAAAATAAAGTAAGCAGAGAAAAGGTGAGCAAGATGCTTAAAATTAATCTCGTACTGTATACTTCCGATCAATCTTATGCTGAATATTTTTCCAGTTATGTTAGAAACCCTGAGAACGGGATGAGATTTTCGGCGAAAATATATACAGATTCTGAGGCGTTTCGTAGGCATATCCGTAACCAAAAGCAACATATTTTGTTAACAGATATGCGGGTGACGGAGGAGGACGGCGCCAATTTTGATATGGTTATTCGTCTATCGGATGGTCAGGAGGCGACTCAAGGCGAGACAAGTATTTTTAAATATCAGCCATTAAAGGAATCATTGTCTCAGGTGCTGGCGATATATCTCGAAGCAAATGGCAAGATTCGTACATTAATGAATAAGAAACAAAAAGAGAAAGTGATCAGCTTCTATAGCGGGAGTGCTGGATCAGGCAAGACACTAACTTCTCTTTGTCTGGCAAAATATTTGACACAGCAGGGTAAACGAACCTTCTATCTTAATTTAGAACAAATACATAGCACTTATTTATTTTTTCAGGAAGAGAAGGAGTCTTCTGTGGAAGTATTCTATTATCTGAAAAATAATATGAATAAATTAGTAGCAAAAGTTGAATCATTAAAATCTACCGACAGCTTAACAAACATTGATTATTTTTCCTTACCGGTCTTACCGGAGGAAATGGACCATATCACGGGTGAGGAAGTAGAATTACTCATTCAAGCCCTAAAGGATTCGCAAAGTTATGACTATATCATTGTTGATCTGGACGATTCTTTACATGAGAGGAACCAGGCTGCCATGCGGATCAGTGATGAGATTGTGTGGTTATTAAGCTCTGATCAGAATAGCTTTGCCAGATCACAATATAAATTGAATCAAAATATCCTGGACAAGCATATTGATAACAATAGGCTTCATTTTGTGTTGAATAAAGTTGGATCGAGCCCATTTGCCGGATTTAATAGCTATAACTTCAGTATTGAAATACATATTCCATTTCATTCGCACTGGCTGTTGGAAAATGAACAGACCAAGATGTTGGAAGATACCATTATCGGTGAGAAGTTATTCCAATCCGTTGCAGGGGAGATGGACATCGATATGGAGGTGTCTCTCGTTGAAGGTTAGTAATCAAGAGCAGCAGAATAATCAACAAATAGAAGAGAAGGCTGCACAGACAGAGGATGAAATAACTGCTTTATTGATTGAAAAATTGCGTGAGGTTTTAGACTTTATGCATTCCACCACGAATGAAGAGCTTTTGGAAATGGTGGAAGATACCGTCATAGAGTATGCGAAGGAGCATCAGATGACTTCGCAAATGATCAAGCGTATTGTCGATAGGATGTATCATGCTTTTCGCGGGCTGGGCGTGTTACAGCCCATCCTGGATGATCCCACGATTACAGAGATTATGATCAATAATCATGAGGAAATTTTTATTGAGCGGGATGGTCAAGTTTCCAATGCAAATGTCAAATTTGAAAGCCGGCAGAAGCTGGAGGATACGATTCAGACCATTGTATCAAAGGTAAACCGGGTGGTAAATGAGTCAAGCCCTATTGTAGATGCAAGGCTGGAGGACGGCTCTCGTGTAAATGTCGTCCTGCCCCCGATTGCATTGAAAGGGCCGGCTATGACAATCCGTAAGTTCCCGGAACGTCCATTAATGATTGAGGATTTGATCCGATTTGGTGCCCTTGATGAAGAGGTTGCCGATTTTCTGCAACAGTTAGTGGAAGCCAGGTACAATATTTTCATTGGCGGAGGAACTGGTTCAGGAAAAACAACCTTCTTGAATGTTTTATCAAATTTCATCCCGAAAGATGAGCGGTTGATTTCTATTGAAGATTCCGCTGAATTGCAAATTGTCAATATTCCCAATCTTGTTAGTTTGGAGACAAGGAATAAAAACACGGAAGGAAAAGGAGAAGTTACGATTCGTGACTTAATCAAGGCGTCATTGCGGATGAGGCCGTCACGTATCATTGTCGGTGAGGTTCGCGGTGCAGAGGCGTTGGACATGCTGCAGGCTATGAACACTGGTCACGATGGGTCCTTATCCACTGGTCATGCAAACTCAATTAATGATATGTTAAGCCGCTTAGAGACAATGGTACTTAGTGGTGCCGAATTACCGATTGATGTGATTCGGAAACAAATCAGTTCTGCGATTGATATCATGGTGCACTTAACAAGGTTTCGTGATCATTCCAGAAGAGTCGTACAGATCTCGGAAGTGTTAGGGATGGAGAATGGTGAAATTATTACCGCCCCCCTTTACGTGTTTGAAGAGGAAGGTGAAGACTACCGCGGTAAAATTATCGGTAAACTGAAAAAGACAGAGCATGCTTTGCAGTCTGTCAACAAATTGAAGTTAGCAGGCAAGAATGACGTGGTGGAGCAGTTTGCCAAAGCGTAATGGAAAGTGGGTCAAAGGATGAATATTGAACAAATAATTGGCTCTGTTGTAATTGTTATCCTGATAGGTGTCTTAGTGGGACGTCGTGTAATCAAAGGGAGAAAGACCAGACAGCTGGAAAGGGAACTGGAGAAGAAAGAAGGAGAAATAAGAGAGAAGAGTATAGCAGCGATTCGGAAGCGAAATATCGGTGGAGAGACACTGGTTGACTATGCTGTTTATGAGATGAATTTTCAAGAGAAGGTGAAGTATTCCCTTATCGCGGGTATTGTGATTTTCGGTATTTCTTATCTTTTCTATGATCATCTCATTATTTCGTTCATAGCGGCGTGTTTCGGGATATTTTATCCGAGATTTAAGAAAAAGGATTTAAGAAATAAACGTAAGGATGAACTCAGCTTGCAATTTAAAGAGGCTATTTCTTCTCTCGCCTCCTCTTTAGCGGCAGGGCAGTCGATTGAGAATGCCTTCCGTGATGTATTAAGGGACTTGAAGCTCCTTTATCCAGATGAAAATACTTACATCATTAAGGAATTTCAGCTGATTAATCGGAGAATAGAAAATGGAGAGATTGTCGAACGGGCTATTGCAGATTTTGCCAATCGTTCAGACGTTGATGATATTAAAAATTTCTCTGACGTATTTATCACTTGTAAACGTACAGGGGGCGACTTAGTAGAGATTATTAAACGAACGGCTGATATCATTACCGATAAAATTGAGATACAGCAGGATATCAAAGTTTTGGTTTCTCAGAAGAAGTTTGAATCGAAAATAATGGCGGTTGCCCCCTTGGGTATTACCTTATTTCTGAAAATGTCATCGCCAGATTTTGTAGCCCCTCTATATGAATTCGGTACACCTGGTCCTGTTATTATGACTGTCGTATTGATCTGTGTAGGCTGCAGTTTGTTAATCAGCCAGAAAATCATGGATATTAAGGTTTAGCGGTAAGCAGATAAGGAAGGAGCAGCGATTATGACATTGAAAATCATTATTCTCGTCATTGTAGTAGTGACGCTATTTGGCGTAATAAGGAACAAAAGGGTCTACTCTGCTTTTATTGAGCAATATAAAGATGAAATTACTTTACCAGTCTTAGCGCCGTTTGCTTTTGGAATTATTGATCGATTGAACCTATATAAGCGGATGCCGAAATTAATCAATGCTATCCACCAGAAAATGATTATTCTGCGGGGAAGTAAACTATCCGGAGATTTCACGAAGATTTATTTAGCAAAGATGATTACCTTAATTAACCTGATGCTCTTTTTTACCTTTGTTTTAGTAGAGATCAGTGATGAGGGAAACAGCAATCTGATTTATGGATTCCTCTTGATGATAGTAGTAAGCGTCTTTCTGGTGAAGGATTTGGATAAAAAAGTGAAGCAAAGGAAGGATTCGATTATTATTGAACTCCCGGAATTCGTCAATAAAATTATCCTACTGGTAAATGCGGGTGAAACGGTTCAGGGAGCGATGAAGAAAAGTGTCGATCAGAAGAAGAATCAGATTTATGATTCTCCATTATATTTTGAGCTGAATGAGGCTGTGAATAAGATGTCTGCAAACACCTCTTTCCAGGAGGTTATGAAGGATCTCAATTACCGCTGTGGTATTCAGGAAGTGTCAATTTTTACGACGACCGTGATGATGAATTACCGTAAAGGCGGAGCACTGCTGGTGCAATCATTAAATGAATTATCTGTATCACTATGGGACAAACGAAAAACTGTTACAAGGATAAAAGGTGAGGAAGCATCATCTAAGCTGGTATTTCCAATTATTTTTATATTTGCCGCAGTTCTTCTGATTGTTATATATCCTGCAATAGCAGTATTTTAAGAAAAAGAAAAGGAGAGATTTATGATGGAACAGTTAACAACATTTTTAAAAAATTTCTGGAATGATGAGGAAGGGTTGGAAACAATCGAAATCCTGTTGATTTTATCTGTACTTATTGTTATTGCAATTATGTTTAAAGATAAAATTATGGAATGGGCAAATAAATTATTTAACGATATTGATACTGAAATTATGAACTAATTTAAGTGGAGACTAGCTTGGTTGAACAAGTTTTTTCAATCAAGCTATGTGCTTTCCATAGGGGACACTTTTCTATAAAGATAAGTCATTTTACCATCGAAAATAATAAGCTGAAAAGAAATTTGAATTAGCTACATATGAATTTCTGAGGAGGACCGACCCATAATGATTAAAAATAAACGAATATCTGTTCTATTATTGTTAATCGCAGGTTTGCTGCTGGCAGCTTGTTCAAATGACAATGAACAAACGGAAGAGTCAGAGCCGGCTGATACAGAGCAAACCGAAACAGATACCTCGGAGGAGGGTGCGGAATCAGAATCAGCTGATGAAGCCGCTACAGAAGAAGAGGATGAATCATCCAGTAATGATGCGTATATCGAACATCAGCTTGGATTGAATATCGGTGACACAGCAACCGTTGTAAGCTCATCGGAGAAGTATAAGTATGAAGTGACAGTGAATGAGTTACAATTTCAAGATGAACTTGGAAATGTTCCATCATACGACAACAAATTTCTGATTGCTAATGTAACGGTAAAAAATATTGATGATAGATCCTTTAGTGCCTCTGCTATTTTTGAACCGGGCGTTGGAGTACAAGGATCTAATGAGTATAAACCGCCTGTAGATGCTGAAATTCTTCAAAACGTTTCCGGGATAGAACTATTTGAAGGAGAATTAGCTCCTGAAGACTCTATCACAGGAGATTATGTATTTCGTATAGAGGAAGCAGATAATTATAATCTGGCATTTGGTATTGAATCCGATCAAATTACCACTCGTGCAGAATGGGAATTCAGTGCAAAGGAAATACAATAAATAAATGTTAATCATTGATTAACATTTGCATGAAGGGAGCAACTAATATGAAGCCCTTTATCAAGGAAGAGCGGGGAAGCTTTACGATTGAATCTACCCTCGTTTTTCCGGCTCTTTTAATCTTTACCCTAATCGGAGTTTTCTTCTGTATTATTATTTTTCAAATGGGAACAGCAGGTTATATGGCACATAAGGTTTCTAGTGAACTTGCTTATACATGGAATAACTCATATAAAGACATAAAAACTGGGGACTTCGAGAAATCCAGGTACACGGGGTTAGAGGGAGAGCATGCTGGAGACAGTTTATACTGGCGAGTAACTGACAACGATATTTTAGGTTTTTTTAATTTGAGTGGTTTTAGTGGTGAAAGTTTAATAGAAAAAAAAATGGATAAGTCACTAGTATACGATGGTTCTATTTCTCTCAATGTAAATTATAACAATATTTTAATATACAGTGAGGTAGAAGTAAAAGCTGAATCTAGCTTATTTATTCCTTCTTTTCTAAAAAATATGATTGGCAGCAAGGTCCAGGCAACATCCAGCCATGTGGTTACTGAAACTCCTGAATTAGTTAGGACAGCTAATTTTGCCAAGTATTTATGGAGTGAGTTTGGCAAAGGCGGAGCAGTAGGTGATGCAGTTAATTCCATTAAGAAGTTCTTTGGTGGTGAATAATTTGAAAAAGAAAATAAAACGGTTGTTTTTTAAGGATAATGGATCTGTTTCGATTTATGCCATTATGATTATCTTGCCTATTTTTTTGCTGAATGCACTGCTAATCGATACGCTGCGTATCCTCAGTGCTGAACGTCAAATTGATAGTGCAATGGAGACTGCATTACGTTCTACGATGTCACAGTTTAGTTCTGACTTGGCAGGTGTCGGCTTATTTGCATATGGTGGGGAGGATGCGGGAGCTGATTTTACTACATATATGAATAATCAGTTTTATTCTTCCTCTGACCTGAGTGGTACACAGAATTTATCCAGACCAACGATTACCAATGCAACAGCCAGCTTTGATACGTCAAGAAATCTGGTTGATTATAATGTTTTCAGGCATCAGATTGTGGAGAGCATGAAGTACCAGGCGCCGGTACAAATGGGGACAGATTTATTTGAGTTACTGACAAATAATGATATTTCGTTAGAAGATGTGGAAAAAGCAGAAGAACTAGTGAAAAACTATGAAGAGATTCTGGATTTAATGAAAAAACGAAATGCAGAAATTGATAAAGCAATTGAACAGTTAACTCCTTATAATAAACTGATTAAAGCTGATATCGAAGCAGAGGTTATTGGTAAGAAAGTAACTTCAGATGAAGAAGCCATACCTGAAAACCTCGAAACGTTTCAACAGCTTGTTTTCTACCTTGACAGGTATCAGGAATTAAAGGAAAAAAAAGAAAGTGAAGAAGAATTAACCTCTGATGAAGAACAGGAAATAACAAACTATGAAGATGGAGTAAAAGCAAAACCCTATAAAAGTGTGATTGATATAGAAATGTATCATACAGGCATACCTGAGCATCTAGTAGGTTCTAATAGAGATACAAGTAATCCGGCAAGTGGCACAGCCAAAGATTATAATGATCAGATTAATGAATTAATGGGAGATAGCGAATCATTAGAAGAGTTAGAGGAGTTTACATTAAACGATGAATTTTTTACCACTATCCTGGATAATGAGGGTCAAATCTATGAAGATATACGATTTGACAAATCTTTAGAAGGAAGTCCGAACCAAGATAACTTGGGGACATTCAGTGTGGGTCAATTATTTTTAGCATTTTATGTAGCGATAGAAGGCGGCAATAAAGAGCTTGCCGATGCAATCATCCAGTCGATAGAAAGTAAATTAGGTAATCTGGAAAAAAAGCAAGTGAAAAAAATAGAAGACGAAATGCAAAAATATGATAAGGTGAAAAAAGCATTGGAGAATGTGGATATTAAAGCGGAAGAGGAAGCAGCAGATGAAAGCTTTGGCAGTTTATGGGCGGAATTGAACAAGTACAATGATATTAAAAATCAAATATCAGGTGATAATCAATTGTATGCCGAGCTAGATAGTATTGTCACAGAGTATAACGGAGTCACAGGTCAAGGTGGAGATGCTGAAGAGCCCAGCCGCTTACAATTTATTGAAGACGCATTTACGCGATTTAAAGAATTTGTTGAATTTATGCAAGGTTTTCCTACCTCTGTTCGTAATGAATTGTATATTAATGAATATATAATGGCGAATTATGGATCGAAGGAGCCTTATAAATTAGCTAGTGCGGAATCTTATGCATTTTCTACCAAGAAAGCACAATATATCACTTATGGTTATAATATAGCTGGCATGAATTATTTTATGTTTTTAAAGGACATTGCATTGATTTTATTTGTGGGCAACCTGATTGGACAAGCTGTACAAGGTGGTTTCGCCGGACCATTAGGTTTTTTTAAAGCATTAGGCACGGCGTTAGCAACTACAGCCAATGATTTAATACAACTCACCAATACTTCTAAACTGGATTGGAATCCTTTTTCAGCGTTTGGGGGGAAAGCTATACCAATGAATATGTCAATGTTTCTGAGAATTATTATGGCAATGAAGTCTACAAGTGAGCCTTACAATAATGAAAAGATAAGAAGATTACAAGCCGTAATAACAAGGGAAACAGATGTCAGGCTGGATACTAGCCCATCTTATATTGAGGGGAATGTAGAAGGCAGAATCAAGCTATGGTTTATACCGCAATTAGCCGAGGTGTTGCCAGGTAAAGTAGAGGGAAACTACTATATCTTTGATAGTCGAAAAGTATATTCATATTAGAGGATGTTCAAAACACGTACTATTAACTGGGAGGAATGACCAATGAAGAAACTATTTATTTTATTATTTGCCGTTTTGTTACTGGCAGCGTGCAGTGATGATGGGGAAGCCACAGAAAACAATGAAGAAGCAGCTAACGGTACGACAGAGGAAACGGAATCAGATCCAAACACTTCGGAAGAGGACGAAAATAAAAAAGTGTATCAGATTGGTGAAACAGCAGTCATTACAAGTGATTTGTATGAATTTGATTATCAGGTAACTGTTAATGACTTTTATTTTGCAGACGAAGTAAATGGAAAAACAATGGAAGATGTCATGACTAGTCAAGATGATGATTATACGCTGGCAGTCGTTGATGTAACGATTAAAAACATTAGCGATGAATCCTATATTCCACACCAAATGTTCTCTGCAAATTTATCAGGTATAGATGAGCAGGGAGGAGATACGTCTTATGATGAGTTCTTTCCTGAAGGGGATGAAGAATTGGCACCTGGTGAAGAAGTACAAGGTCATGTAGTGTATGTTGAAATGAGAGATTATCATGACAAATTCGCTTTTAAATATGAAGCTATGTCAGATCAGGAAGTCATTTTTGAATTACCAAACCCGGAAAAATAAATGATGAATCAGGTGAGGAGAAATCACTTCTCCTCACAAATAATCTCCATTATATTCAGATGGCAATGGTTATTTTGATAAAAAAATAGGAGTTGCTAAGGTTGAAAAAATCATTCATGATATTAGGCGCTTGCTTTCTATTACTTGCCGGATGCGGTAATAGTGAGACAAAATCTGAAGGCGACAGTCAGCCGCAAATGTATATAGAAGACTTAGACCAGGAAAAAGCAAAAGAAGCCATTGTAGAAGAGGCGCTGAACATGAACTTTTCCGGGGAAGCATATCAAGCAAGTGATATCGTTCATATAGAGGTCTGTGAGGCATTACATATAGATCATAAAAGCGATGGATTTACAGGGAAATTTATTACGTTTTTTGAAACAAGTGATGGAAATCACAAGGAGCACTTTTTAATTAATGATCAATATGAAATAGAAAAAATAGCTAATTATGACAGGATTCCCGATCGATGTGTGAACATTGACTAAGGCAGGTCCTAAAAGATGAAATGAGGGAGTTATGTTGAGATTTCTAAAAAAAGATAATGGAAGCATTACAGTGGAAGCAGCATTAATCATCCCTCTTTTGCTAACTTTTATACTATTTCTGACTTCATTAGTGAAAATATCAATCGCAGAAATGGCCTTACAAGAAGCTGTAAACGAGACAGCACAGTCTGTAGCACACTATTCTTATTTAGCGATGCTGGCTCAAAACCAAATTCAAAATCAGACAGATGGATTTGTTGATTCATTAACAGATAATGCTGCTGGTAAGCTTGGAAATGATGAAGTAGCTGAATATATTTTAAACAAATTAGGTGAGGTGGGGAAAGATGTCATCCCTACATCTGGAGAAGCACTTAACCATTTCTCTGATAGTATGTATCAAGATATTGTAAAAGGAATGTACCAGGAAAATGTGCCCTCTTCAAGCTTTTTCAGCCCGGAGAATATTCGTGTAACTAATTCTTCCTTCCCGCATGGGACAAGCGGGGATGCCGCAGATGTCAGGATTGAAGCAGAGAATACGATGCAAATGGTGCTTCCCTTCTTTGAGAAAGAGATCAAAATTAAGAAGGTGGCAGTGGAGCGTGGCTGGGTTGGAAATTAGGAAGGAAGGTGATCTGAACATTGCAGGGAAATTTTATTTTATTAATTATCTTTCTGCTCGTAGTAGCTTATTTCGATATCAGTAAACAGCGGATTCCCAATTGGCTTAATGTAACAGGGATTTTGGCAGGTATTTTATATCACTTATTTATACATCAAATCGACGGTTTATTGCAATCTGTGTTCGGAGTGCTGGCCGGCGGCGGGATTATGCTTGTGTTATATATATTTAAAGCAATCGGTGCAGGCGATGTAAAACTGTTTGCAGCGATTGGTGCGATTACAGGGGTGCTGTTCACCTTATATGCTACGATGTATTCGATTGTTTTTGCCGGTATTATTGGCGTTATTATTTTATTATTCACCAAAACGATTTTTATTAACATGCTGTTGGCTTTTATACATATCAAGGAGAGCATCCAGAAGCGGTCATTAACACCGTTAGAGTCGTTTAAAAAAAATGTGTCTAACCGTTTTCCGTTTATATATGCAGTTGTACCTGGTGTAATTACTGCATTTTATTATATGTATATCGCTTAAGGTGCGTGTTCAAAAAGTTATAAAGTTAGAAGCAGTCGGCTAAATTCTTAGGAGTTTCTGAACGGGGATGCATTCCACCGAAAAGGGTTGATGACTTTTTAGGCATCCTTTTAAAGAATAGAAACAGTATTAAACAAAGGAGGAATAGCTCGTGTCTAATCCATTGGAGCTATACCATATAGACCAATTAGAATCGAATGGCGGCTATGTGAAGCTGAAACAAACAAATGAGAAAGGCTTCACCGCGGATGATTTTCAAGATCTGCAATTAAAAATGATTCAATCAAATCATATTCCAAGATTATTACCGATAAGTCTGGAAGAAATAAATGAAGAAATCACTGTATTTTATAAAACAGAGGGATTACGCAAGTTGCGCCCTTTTGCTAAAGAACGTCCACTTTCAATGCAAAACTATTATGCTTTGTTTATTAATATTATTCAAGCCTTACAAGATTCAAATAATAATATGTTAAGTGAAGACCATTTTGTCCTTGATGAAGAGTATATCTATATTGGTGACGGCTATCATCAGGTTTATTTAATGTATATCCCATTAAAAGAGGGAGTGACCAATTCAACGCTTTATGAGAGCCTGAAGAAATTATTATTAAATATGGCAGGTGAGGTTAAAGGGCTGAATGGTGTGCAATTCAAAACCATCCTGAATTATATCAAAGACCCGGGTTTTAGCCTGCATGGTATTAAGCAGTTATTGAGTCAATTGCAAAAGCAGGGGTACCAGGGGGAGGATGAAGAAGCGGCCTATCAAAGAGAAGCTTCCCAGCCTAAAGAAATCATAAAGATAAAAAAAGTACGAAAAATGCCCCCTCTTGCCAGCAAGATAAAGACGTACTCTATTTTAATTGGTGTGTTATTGTTAGCCGGAGTATGGCGGTTATATATGGACGCAGGCAATACCGCTATGCTGATTGTTTCCATTATCTTGTCCCTCGTCGTTATTGCCGGGGTGTATGTGTATTGGTTTGTTTGGAGGCCGGGTGTCAAACCGATTATTACAGAAAAAGAAGTCAAAGTGAAAAGTAAGCCGGCCAAACAGGTGGCTTTCCGTAAAAATAATAAAGAAACAAATGTAGTAGAGCAACAAACTGTGGAAGAAATATCAGCTACGGCAATCACAAATAACCAGCAGGTGCAGAACCAGGGCGTTACGGAGTTTGAACCAATAACTTCCTCCGATGAAGAAAAGCAGGAAGAAATAAATGACCAAACAATGTTACTAGATGAAACGGAAATGATTCCAGAGCAAAGCAGGAAGAAGATCAGAAACTATTTAGTAATTGATCGTGATGGGGAAGAGGAAGAAATTCATCTTGAGAAGGATAACTTTGTTATTGGACGTGCAGAAAAGGGAACTGACTTGATCGAAAAGGCTGTAGGTATTTCCCGCTTACATGTGGAGCTGGTCAAATTATCGGATACTTATGGCATTAAGGATCTTGGAGCCAAGAATGGAACCTATATTAATAATGAAAAAATTATTCCCTATAAAATTTATGAGCTATCAAGTGACGATAGCATTCAAATTGGGAAAACAGTCTATACTTACAAGGTGTCCGAATGAATAATACAAAGCTGAGCAAGGTCATACAGATGGAAAAATTCAGTTTAACGCCTTCTCTTGAGAGATCGAATCAAGATGCATTTGGTTACTCCAGTGATAGACTGTCGTCCGGACAGGAAGTACATCTGACAGTGATTGCAGATGGGATGGGAGGTCACTCTTTAGGTGATGCTGCCAGCCGTTTTGCTGTTGACTATGTGTTGACATGGTGGCACAGCACTATTTGGATGAATGAAGAACCAGCATCCTTTCTATCGACCTGCAAAGAGAAACTAATTACCCTTTTTCATGAGATGAATGATCGCTTGATTGAGATCGGTAAATTAGAACAGGCGGATATTGGTACTACCTTAAGTGTTCTTTTATTTATCGGGGATCAATACTTTATCTGCCATGTCGGTGATAGCCGGATCTATCGTTATCGGGAGAATATCATTGAGCTGGAAGAGTCAAATGGTGATACGATTGATTTGAATAAAGAGAAGGTATTTCTCCAGTTAACGGTTGATCATTCCTTTGCTTCTATGCAAGTCGAGGAAGGCTTAATGACAGTGCAGGAAGCAAAATCTCATAATAAAGCCCACTATTTAACCCAATGTATGGGGGTGAAAGGTGAAGTAGAGCCATACACTGCTTCCGGTACTTTTACCGCTTCAGATTCCTTTTTGTTGTGCACAGATGGATTTTATACGTTATTTACAGATAACGAGTTAAATAAGGAGTGGGCGGCACAGATAGAGAAAAAGCAGTCACTGGAAGGGATTATTTCTCACTTTTATGCATTAACGAAAGCAAAGAAACGTACCGATGATGCGTCGGTTCTAGCGGTTAATTTTAATCAAAGAACTGAGGAATAGCTATGTGGAAGAAGCATGAGATGGTTCAGCATAAATATGAAATGATTGATTATGCAGCGGAAGGCGGGACATCTTTGTTGTATGAAGTTAAACTGACTCACGGAGAACATGCACTGCTGAAGGTGGTAAAGAGCCCGGACACTTTATTGAACAACCAAATTGATAATGAAGCAGCTATCCTTGCTACAGTAAAGCATGACCGAATCCCGAAGCTATATGATAAATTGACAGTAAATCAATACTATAAGGCTGTCGTAATAGAAAAATTAGAGGCTGTTGATCTTTCTGAAATAGTCGAAAAAGGAAAAAAGTTTACTTGGGAGGAAATCCTGGATATTGCAAAACAATTGGCTGACATTATCCAAGCCTTTCATCAGAATAAACCGGCAATCGTTATTAGAGATATTAAGCCATCTAACATATTGCTTGCTGAGGATCGGCAGGTATATCTGGTTGATTTTGGTATATCCGCTACTGTCGAACAGGCAGGACAGGTGAATGCATTAGGTACAATTGGTTATGCCGCTCCAGAGCAGTTCGAGAATGGTGTAGTGGATCTCCGCTCGGATTTATTCTCATTAGGTGCGGTTTTATTTTATTTAGTGAGTAATGGCAAGAATATTTATGCGAGTGACCATGAGATTATTCTTCGTAATCGGCTTCCCAAGACTTTTGCCAATATCGTCATAAAACTGACAGCTACGAATCCGGATAAACGTTTTACCAGTATTGAGAAGGTAATCTCTGCATTTGCCAAAGTAAACAGGCCCTACCGGGAGCGAATGAAAGAGCTGATTCATTCCCGCAACAGATAATATGTTATGGAGGTGAGCAAGATGAAGGAACAGAAATACGGCACTATCAAAGAAATGGCTGATCAAGTTATTTATGAAATTCCAAAATCGCAAACGAATATAATAGATGCAGAGCAATTGGAGGAACTGAATAGAAAGGATGATCTTTTCTTCGATTTCAAGCGGTATTCACTTGATGGTGATGTTGTCCGTATTTATTATCAGAAGCCCCAAGGATATAAGCCTTTATCCAGCTTTAAGCCTAAAAGTAATGATGTGAAGGTTAAAGCAGCTATGACTATATTGGCTGTCGAAAAATTAGTTGGTACACAGTATACTACACTTATCCATCCAGATAATATCTATGTCAATGAACAAGGAGATGTCCAATTTGCGCAGCGTGGTATTCGCTTTGTTTTATCAACGGACGAGCTGACGAGACGGCAGGTGGTACGTGAAGTAAAGCCGATTATAATCGGACTTTTTAGCGCAGTGAATTATGAAGACGTAAATAGCAGTAATATGGATGAATTGGCGCAAGAACAGCCGATTATCAGAGAAATACAGAAGGCTGTGACGATAAAAGAGTTAAGAAATGTGATTAGTCAGTTTGCAACAACAACAAATGCCAGCAAGGCTGATGGTATACTAATGAAGAACTTTCAAAAATATAACAAGTCCAAAATAATTGTACCTGCCGGGTTAGTGCTGGGGATGGTTTTAGGTATGCTTCTGCTTTATGTCATTAAGGTTGTACCAATGACAGAAGCTTCTACTGCAGATGCAGATCAACAGGAAGAGCTCACGGAATTAAAAGAGGCATTAGAAGCGGAAATTGCGGAAAATGATAAAATAATCGATAGTTATTATCTGGCAGTAACTGGCCAGGTAGAAGAAGCCATTGCCGGCTTTGAAGGTGTAGAGAAGCTAGATGAAGAGGCACAGCACGCCTTAATAGAGCAATATATCAAACTCGGAACAGTTGACAGCCTGAACAAGGCCAGCAAATTGGACCCCTCTTACCATGTTAAAGTGGTTAAAGAGTTAAGATCGATAGAGGGAGAGGAAGCCGAACAAGCCATTCTTGAGATGGAGTCCGATGCCCCAGAGGTAACGATCGAACAAGCATGGATTAACGAGGATTTTGAGCGTGTTATAGATATTTATGATGATATTTCTGATAATGATCGGGCTAAATATCTCGCCGGAAGAAGCTATCTGGAGCTCGATAATCACAAAGAAGCTCTGAAGCTCGGCGAAGAGCTGAATAATAAGGATTTGCAAGTGGACAGTCTGAAATTGAAAAAAGAAGAGATTAAATCAAAGGATATGAAGAAGAAGAAAAAAGAGAATGAAATAAAGAAAATAGATAAACAGATTAAAGAAATTAGAGAGAGTTAATGGACTGTATCAGTAGATGCAGTTTTTTTATGAGGAAGGTGCAGCGATTTCCTGGAATAAATTTGATGCAGTAATGAGCTGTGTGAATCTTCGTAGTGTTTTAGTTAAGATATAATATATAGGATGAAATTATATATGGATTGAAGTATTCATATTTCCCCTTTTATGTAATGAAAATGAATTATGTATTCTATTACTTTAAAACGTTATAATGTTATGTTGACTGAATGGGGAATTAATGATAATCTATTCCAAACAGAGTTAAACCAAAAACGAGATTATATGTTTAGATAGTTATCATATAAGTTTTTATTTTAATGACTAAGATCGGTCAAAGGATGATGGAAATGGCAGATAATATGGTTCTACAGAATATAAAAATGCTGGATGGTACTTCTGTAGATATTGTGATAGAGAATCGAAAAATTGTTAGTATTGCTTTACCAGGAACGGCGGCTGGTGAAAAAGTAATCGATTATCAAAATAAAGCTTATGTTTCCAGCGGCTGGATCGATATGCATGTACATGCCTTTCCAGAATTTGATCCATATGGAGACGATATCGATGAGGTCGGCTATAAAGCAGGAGTAACAACGATTATCGACGCAGGGAGCACAGGAGCTGACCGGATTCAAGATTTAGCTGACAGCTCCAAAAAGTCTAAAACAAATGTATTTGCATTTTTGAATATTTCCAGAGTTGGGTTAGAGCGGGTAGATGAATTATCAGACTTATCTTTATTAAATAAAGAGGTATTAAAGCAAGCTGTCCATGAGTATAAGGATTTTATCGTAGGATTAAAAGCAAGAATCAGCAGCAGCGTAGTGGGGTTGAATGATATTGAGCCTTTAAAAATAGCGCGGAAATTCTCTAAGGAAACAGACTTGCCGTTAATGGTTCATATCGGCTCAGGACCGCCGGATATTCATGATGTGTTGGATTTACTGGAGGAAGGGGATGTGATTACACACTTTTTGAATGGAAAGAAGAATAATTTATTTGATGATAAAGGAAAACCGCTGCCTGCATTTTTAAAAGCAATGGAGCGTGGTGTTCATTTAGATGTCGGGCATGGTCATGCAAGCTTTTCGTTTCAGACAGCTGAACAGGCGAAGGAATACGGGATTCATTTTCACACGATCAGCACAGATATTTATCGAAAAAACCGGCAGCATGGACCAGTATACAGCATGGCCAATGTATTAAATAAATTTCTGTGCCTGGGTTATTCCTTAAAAGAAATTATTGATGCAGTAACAGTGGACGCGGCAGCATGGTTAAATAAACCGGAGCTTGGCCGGATTGCGATAGGGGATATTGCCAATCTTACCCTATTTTCTGTAGAAGATGAGACAATAGATTTAATGGACTCAGACGGTGAAATACGTCAGGCGGAGCAAAGAATCACAGTCAAAGGAGTGGTTGTTAATGGCGAATACAATACATGCTAAGTACGGGTTGAAGCGGGTGATTAATGCAAGCGGAAGAATGAGTATCTTAGGTGTTTCTGCTCCATCAGATACCGTCATGGAAGCGATGAAATCCGGCGGTCAGAGCTATGTTGAAATCTCAGATTTAGTAGATAAGGCAGGAGAACATATTGCTGGGCTGCTTCAATCCGAGGCTGCTGCTGTTGTCAATTCTGCCTCCAGCGGTATTGCACTTTGTGTTGCAGCGATTGTCACAGAAGGAAACCGCAGAAAAAGTGAAAAACTGCATCAGGAGGCTATTCCCAAAAATGAAATTGTTATGCTGAAGGGCCATAATGTGCAGTATGGTGCGCCAGTAGAGACCATGATTGCTCTTGGCGGAGGAAAGCTTGTGGAAACAGGCTACGCTAATGAGGGAAGGAAAGAGCATATTGCGGATGCGATCAATGAAAATACAGCCGCCGTTTTATTTGTAAAATCGCATCATGCTGTCCAAAAAAATATGATTTCTGTGGAGGAAGCCTGGGAAGTTGCGCGGGCATATCGTGTTCCATTCATCGTTGATGCAGCAGCTGAAGAGGACTTGAAAAGATATGTAAAGATTTCCGATTTAGCGATTTATAGTGGATCGAAGGCGATTGAAGGACCGACATCTGGTATTGTGGCAGGGAAAAAGGATTATGTGAAGTGGGTAAAAACACAGCTCCATTATATTGGAAGAAGCATGAAGGTTGGCAAGGAAACAACATTTGGACTGCTGCAGGCATTGGATGAATATTTTGTAAAAGAAGATAATAGTGAGGCTGAAAAGAGAAGCTTAGAAGCACTGCAATCACTGAATACCATCGATGGTATAACAGTAACTATCGTGCAGGATGAAGCCGGGCGTGCAATTTTCAGAGCACGGATTCACATTGATTCTGTTGTGGCAGGAATCACCGCCAAAGAGGTAAATGACAAGCTTCGTCACGGGGATATAGCCATTTATACGCGGGATTATGGGGTGCGTCAGGGCTTTTTTGATATTGATCCCCGCCCATTGCAGAGGGACGACATGGATGTAATTGAATCGGAATTAAAATCCATTTTGGGGGGAAGCAAATAATGCAGATCCATTCTCGTTTTTATAAAAGTAGAGTCGCGCTAAATGTATTAGCGAATAGTATTGAAAATGCAAAAGAAGTCTTCGATGCAGCAGAGGGACATGTGCTGGTGGGTGTGCTTTCTAAGGACTATCCAACAGTGGATGCAGCTGTTACAGCCATGAAAGCATATGGAGAAGCGATTGAGGATGCTGTTTCGATTGGATTGGGTGCAGGTGACAACAGGCAGGCCGCAGTTGTTGCAGACATTGCGAAATATTATCCAGGCTCCCATATTAATCAGGTTTTCCCTGCTGTAGGGGCAACACGGGCAAATTTAGGAGAACAGGATAGCTGGATTAACGCACTGGTATCGCCGGCAGGCAGGGCGGGATATGTCAATATTTCTACGGGACCGGTTAGTGCAGCAGCTGGTGAGGCGGCTATTGTTCCCATTAAGGCTGCGATTGCACTTGTCCGTGATATGGGTGGAAATGCCTTGAAATACTTTCCGATGAGAGGGTTACAATCAGAAGCAGAATTCCGTACTGTTGCCAAAGCCTGTGGTGAGGAAAACTTTGCTTTAGAGCCAACAGGCGGGATTGATCTGGATAACTTCGCTGCCATTTTAGAGATTGCTTTAGAAGCAAAAGTGCCTAAAGTGATTCCGCATGTGTATTCTTCCATTATTAACAAGGAGACCGGAAAAACCAATGCGGAAGATGTTAAAAAGCTTCTGACTATCAGTAAAGAGCTGGTTGATACATATGCCTAAGAACATTGTCGCATTTGGCGAAGTAATGATGCGCTTGCAGGTGCCGGGTTATGAATTACTTTCGCAGGCAAGTAATTTGCAGTACTCTTTTTCAGGCACGGGAGTCAATGTTGCATCTGCTATGACAAAGCTTGGACACAACGGTTATCTAATCACAAAGTTGCCGGACAATCCCTTGGGAGATGCAGCAATAGCCTTTCTGCAGCGCTTAGGAATAGAGAGGGACTTCATTACAAGAGACGGTAAGTACATTGGAGTGTATTTTTTAGAAAATGGCTTTGGGCAGCGGGCGAGCCGGGTCACCTATACCAATCGTTTAGAGAGTACATTTAATACGGCAGATATTTCTGATTATGATCTGGATTTAATTGCAGCGAATACAGATGTTATTCATTTTTGCGGCATCAGCCTGGCGATGACAGATAATGTTCGTACAAGTATGAAAGCGCTGGCTAAAAAGGTA
Organism: Oceanobacillus sp. CFH 90083; assembly: GCF_009389585.1. Lineage (GTDB taxonomy): Bacteria > Bacillota > Bacilli > Bacillales > Amphibacillaceae > Oceanobacillus. The sequence continues at coordinate 133,679 of NZ_VIYG01000008.1, forward strand.
AAAGAAAACGGCGGGCTGATTTGTTTTGACTGCAATTATCGCCCTTCCTTATGGGAGAGAGGCTATATGGAAGCGAGACCGTATTATGAAGAGCTGCTTTTACTCGCAGATATCGTTATGATGAATGAAAAAGATGCGCTATATATACTAGGAGTGGAAACGGAGAAAACGAAGAGAAAAGACCAGCTTCAAGATGTTATTCCAAAAGTAGCAGCAAAGTACAGCATTCCGATGATTGCGGGTACTCACCGGGAGATTAATGAGGATAATACACATTCTTTGGAAGGTTATCTGTATAAAGAGGATAAATTTGTATTTTCGAGCGAGCTAACCTTCCCTGTATATGATCGTATTGGTGCAGGAGATGCATATACTAGCGGTATTCTGCATGGGGAATTATCGGGATTTGCACCGGAAAAAACAGTGTCATTTGCAGCGGTTGCAGGTATGCTGGCGTGTACGATTGTTGGGGATACGCCGATGGCAACGGAAGCGGAGATTTTAGCTGCTATGTCGGGGAGTGTAGGGGATGTGAAGCGGTAAGTGAAGGTGAAGAATAAGGAATGCATATTATGAAGAAGGATTAAAGAAGAAGGGCTCCCGTATCGAATCACGATACAGGACCCTTCTTCTTTAATGGATTTATAAAAAAACAAAGCCGCCTACTCCATCTCTATGATAAAGTTAGGAGTAACAGTTTTCTGAACAAAAAATAATGACGGTCAGGTGATCATTATGCATAGAGATCTTTCCCCTCTTTTTGAAGAACTCCAGAAAATGCGGGATAAATATTTTCATACAGAAATTTTCAAGTCATCCCTTCACAGACGGGCAGTGCCTGATAAGTGGAGTGTTGCCGAGTCGATTTATCATTGTTATTTGTTGCTAAAGCTTACACGGATTACATCAGCCTATTATTTACCGGTTGCCCGTTTTTATATGAAGCTTCGCCGCCCAAAGGCGAAAAAGTATATAAGTGATATGCCGAATATATATCGTGGGAAGACGATGAAGGCGCCCTTTATTTTAAAGCCGAAAATGAAGCGGGAATATACGCTTGCGGAGCTGAGAGATCTACTGGAGGAAGAGACAGAAAAGATGAAATTATGTGTAGCGTCTCTTACGAAAGAACAGTGTTACTGGATTAGATATCCAGACCCTGTACCGAAATATCCAAATGTTGTGCAGGTGGTGAAGCTTTTAAGGATTCATGAGGAGCATCATTATAAGGTGGTGACAGAAAGGGAGTCTAAGTTTAGAAGGGAAGAATGAGGAGGAGTATCTTTAATGCGTACAATTATTGCAGAAGAATACCGGGGCGGAAGCTTAGAGAATAAGCATAATGGAATGATATGCGTGTTAAATGAAAAAAAAGAAGTTATTTATGCAAAAGGAGATGTGGATCATACTCCTGTATTTTACCGATCTGCCATGAAACCGATCCAGGCGATACCTGTATTCGATACAGATATTGAAGAAATATATAGTCTGGCGGCAGATGAAATGGCATTGTTTTGTGCATCACAGCGAGGGGAAAGCTATCATCAGAAAAGCTTAAACGCTTTAATAAATAAATTAAATTTAAACGAAGAATCACTTATCTGTGGTGAGAGCTACCCCTTAAATGAATCTCCTAAAATTGATTATATTTGTAAGGGTCATAAAAAACGGAAGCTGTTGCATAATTGTGCAGGTAAACATCTCGGTTTCCTGGCTTATTCAAGGGAGCTGGGGCATAGCATGGAAGGTTATGGAGAATTTAATCATCCGATTCAGGAACGAATTAGAGCGGAAATTGAGGCTTTAAGTGAATTTCCCAAAGAAAAAATGAGTGCAGGAAAAGATGGCTGCGGAGTACCGGTATATGGCGTCCCGCTGCGAAATATGGCTTTATCTTATCTTAAATTTGTGAAGCCGGAAATGATGAACGATAAGAAAAAAGAGAAGATATTGGAGAGAATTGCTGACACCATGCAGGCTCACCCGGAGATTATCGCATCTCATAATTTTATCTGCACCGTATTGCTGGAGGATGAGAATATTATTGCAAAAGGCGGGGCGCAGGGAGTATATTGTCTTGCTTTGAAAGAAGAGAAAATCAGTATTGCATTAAAAATTCAAAGTGGAACAGAGCTGCTCTGGCCATTAGTTGTTGCTGAAATTTTAAAGAAAATAAATTATAAAAATAAGCAAACCATTGCAAACTTATACCAATTGCGTTCCTCTAAGGTACTGAGTGATGCCGGGGAAGTAGTCGGCGAAACAAAAATTATCCTATAGGGAGACGTGAATGTTAAGTAAATTTGCTTTATGAACTCATTGTTCATCGAAAGGAGCTTTGGAATGATTGAATGTATTGTCCAAAATGCAGAAGATGCAAAGAATGCTGAAAAACTGGGAGTAACAAGGTTAGAATTGGTTTCAGCCATCCAATTAGGCGGGTTGACACCAACTTATGGAACGGTCAAAAGTGTATTGGACAGCGTTCAGATACCTGTGCAGGTAATGATCAGACCGCATGATTATGGATTTATATATACTTCAGATGATAAAGAGGTTATGAAGAAGGATATTTCTTTACTAGATGAAATGGGGCATAATCGGATTGTTATTGGGGCATTGAACGAAAATAAAACGATAGATACCGTGTTTCTCGATGATTTATTCAGGGAATTTCCTCGTTTGAATGTTACATTTCATCGTGCTTTTGATGAGGTTAGGGATCAGACAGAGGCCTATCATACTTTAGCGGCTTACCAGAAAAATATTCAAAGGATTTTAACTTCTGGCGGTGCAGATGATTGTGCGGGAGGAGTGGATGCTTTAAGGGCGCTTGTTCAATTACAGCATAAATTGCAAGGACCAGGCATCTTGCCGGGAAGCGGATTGGGTGTTGATAATATACGGGCTTTACATAATGTGATTCAAGCGGATGAATATCATTTTGGGAGTGGGGTTAGAAGGAATCGGTCTTTTGAGGAGAGGGTTGATAAGGATAAGGTGGAAGGGGTAAGAAGTGTTTTGGGTTGAAAGGTGCATCCATTCGGTATTGGCAGTGAAGTCTTTAAATGTGGGAGAAATACCATTATAAAGCGGCGGTTTAAAGAATTAGGATTGCAGAAGGATGAAAAGCTTTCGATGGATATATACTTCAAATAGTTATTGAAGCAGTTTATATGACTACCTTTTTTCTTCGGAATATGATTCAATAATGACATGAATTGATTAATGAATGGAGAAGATTATGTTACATTTTCATATTATTGCCCCTTATCAAGCAATGATTCCTATTATAGAAGAATGTCAGCAAATGTTTTCAGATATTAACATCACCTATTCTGTTGGAGATTTGCAGGAGGGGGTGAAGGCAGCGGTACAAAAAGAAAATGAAGCTGTTGATATATTTATCAGCCGGGGAGGAACGGCTAGAATTTTAAAGGAGCACGTGACGATTCCTGTTGTAGACATCCACTTATCTGGTTATGACTTAACACGCTCTTTAACATTAGCTAGTCAAATTCAAGAGAAAACAGCCGTGGTTGGTTTTTCTAATATTACAACGGGTGCCAGCTCTATTATTGAACTATTGAACTTACCATTAAAGGTTTTTACTGTCACCAGATCAGAAGAGGTAGCTCCCTTATTACTGCATTTAAAGGAAGAGGGATATTACCATATTCTTGGAGATGTCATTACAGTTAAGACTTCTGAAGCGATTGGTTTGAGAGGGATGCTGCTGCAATCAGGAAAAGAGTCTATCATCCGGGCAATCGAAGAAGCTGCCTTTTTAGCAGAACAGCTGCAAAAGCAAACACACCTTAAAACCTTATTTGAAGAATTACTAGTTACAGAGCATCGGAATATCATTGTATTTAACCAGTTTAATGAAGTGGTATATAAGCATTTTGAAGATTTTGCTGATAATCCGTTATCTCAGCAGGATTGGTATGTGCTGAACAGCTCTATGCAATCGGAAAAACATCGATTGACGAAGTATTATCCATATGGTGAGGAGCAGATACGTATTACAGGGTATCGGGGGAAAGAGCAATTTAAACTGTACTTTTTAGAAAAATACTCTTTAAATAGGCTTCAAGAGCAAGGGATTAGACTGAAATCAGAACTGCAGAAGGAGCCTGTTGCCAGTCAATCTGAACAAATAAAAAAGCATATGAAAACGATGATTGCTTTATATAAAAAAAATAAACCCATTTTAATAACGGGGGAGAAAGGCACAGGAAAAAAATTCTTGGCGACACAGGTTCATATCAACATCGCACCAAATGATTTAGTAATGGAAATTGACGCTGCTTTATGTAATATGAAAAAAGCAAATGATTTATTTTCCTTGAAACCAAAATGTTTGATTTTGTACAATGTGATCCCTGACCAGGAAATGCTCGGATGGATTAGAGATATAAAAAATCTGTGTGAACAGAATAATGTACAGCTGTTTATTACTTCGGAGCATAGCTGGCCGCATGAGACTGTTGAACATGAAAAGCTTCACCAGATTCATCTTCCAAAGCTTGTTGAAAGGATAGAGGATTTACAGGAGCTGGCTGTTTACTTTTTAGCTGACTATCATCAAAAATACGGAACTACTGCGATGAAAATTTCAGAGGAAGCTCTTGCCTATTTAAAAGGATTATCCTATCAAAATCATGTAGATAGTCTGAGAGATTTAATGAAACAAGCTACGTTAAATGAAAAGGACTACATCCTTCATAAAAAAACACTTGCAACCGTATCAGAACAAAGTCAATTACCTCAGACATTCCCGATTAATGGAACCTTGAAAGAAATGGAAGCGACGATTATTGCACAGGTTTTGCGGGAAGAGGATAACAATCAAACGAAAGCGGCAAAACGATTAGGAATTAATCGTGCTACATTATGGAGAAAATTAAAAGAGTGATTGTAAGAAGTCTATGAATGCCATCATATAAGGTATTGATAGGCTTTTTTCATTGAAAGAAGGGATAGTAATGATTGTGTTGCAATATTAAACTATTTTATTTAATTTATATTTATGTGTTGCATTATAAATCAATTTCGTCTAATCTAGTAATAGAGCGATTATTGAAAACGCTTTATAAAAATGTGGGGGAGATAGTAATGAAAATTAAAGCAACCTTAGATCGTATTCCTGGTGGAATGATGGTTGTACCATTATTATTGGCTGCAACTATCAATACATTCTTTCCAAATATATTAAGAATTGGCGGTTTTACGGAGGCATTATTTGTTGACAGCTCCAGCGCGCTTATTTCTTTATTTCTCTTAATTGCCGGTACGCAGATTACGTTTAAAACGGCAGGAACATCTGTTAAAAAAGGTGTGACGTTATTAACGTTTAAATGGGGAATTGGGGCAGTAATCGGTTTAATCGCTATTATTTTGGCTGACTCTAATGGTTTATTTTTAGGGCTTGCCCCAATCGCTATTGTTGCAGCTATGACCAACTCAAATGGAGGGCTTTATATTGCTTTTGCAGGTCAATATGGGAAAGAAGACGATAAGGCAGCCTATCCATTCTTAGCTTTAAGTGATGGTCCATTCTTAACCATGGTTGCCTTAGCTATTTTTGGAACGATGGGATTCGCTGAAGGGATGTTCTCACCAACTGACTTTATTGCAGTATTACTTCCGTTAGCGGTAGGTATTGCTATTGGTAACCTAGACAAGGAAATGGGAGACTTTCTCTATAAAGGAAGCGATAAATTAGTTCCATTCTTTGCTTTTTCATTAGGTATGAGTATTAATTTTACTGCCATTATTAAAGGCGGATTGAGTGGTGTATTATTAGGGGTAATAACAGTATTACTCACTGGAGGAATCGGGTATCTTATCTTTAAATGGATTGGCTGGAATCCGATTGTCGGAGCCTCAGAAGGATCAACGGCGGGAAATGCCGTTGGAACACCAATGGCTATTGCAGCTGCGAATGCGTCCTTTATGCCTGTCGCAGAATTGGCAACAGTTCAAGTGGCAGCGAGCGTTGTGACAACAGCGATATTATTACCAATATTTATCGGTGTATTGGCAAAACGTTTAGAGAAGAAAACGGGTAAACCAATTAAAGAGATAAACCCGACGATGTAAACAATTAAAAAAGCCATAAATCTATGGCTTTTTTAATGATGGAAGGAGAAGTATGATGAATTTAGCAATAATTGCAGATGATTTGACAGGTGCGAATGATAGCGGTGTTCAACTGGCGAAATATGGTCTGCAAACATCTGTGTTTTTTAAAATGGATAAAGATAATATCCAGAGTAATGAGGCAATTGTATTTGATACGGATAGTAGAGCGATAGCTCCGGCTGAGGCAAAGAAAATAGTGGCTAAGGTTACTCGTTTCTTATTAGATGAAGGAATGAATAATATTTATAAAAAGATTGATTCAACCATGAGAGGCAGTATTGGTGCAGAATTAGCGGGAATGCAGCAGGAGCTTCAAGCCGATTTTATCTTTATTGCTCCCGGATATCCGTCAAATAACCGCAAAGTCATTGATGGCTATCATTATTTGAATGGAAAGCTTTTGGGAGAGACAGAAATTTCACTTGATCCGGTAACACCTGTTACAGAATCTTACCTGCCTGCGTTGCTGGAGAAACAAATTGGCGAAGAGACTGGGTTAATCAGCCTTGCAGAATTACGCTCTTCGGAAAGGTTTATTGAGAAGTTATATACTTTAAAAGCACAGGGAATTACGTATATTATTGTTGATTCCGAAACAGAGGAAGATCTGCAATTATTTCTATCAGAGGTAAAAAAAATATCTGCGTCTATCGGTTTAGTGGGATCAGCAGGATTAGCAAATTATTTACCTGCTTATTTTGGATTAGAGGCGAAGGAACAGACTTATCAGATAGTTAATCAACATAAGCCAATCTTAACAGTCGTAGGAAGTGTCAACGTTCATTCTCGAAATCAGTTAAAGAAGCTGCTCGTTAATCAGAGTGCATATCCGATAAAAATTGATTCGTATAAAGCTGTTTCTTCTTTGACCGAGAGAAAAGAAGAAGAGCAACGTGTTTATAATGAAGTTAAAAAACAAGTGGCAACTGGACACGACATTGTTCTATATTCTTCTGGTGAGCGTGATGATATTGATTATGCACGGAAAATTGGTGAAAAAAATGGTTATAATTTTACTGAAACAAGCAGAGAGATTGTCAGGATGATTGGTGCAGTTGCTGCTCAACTGTTAAATGAGAATATGTTTCAAGGGATTATTATGACTGGCGGAGATACTGCAAAGAAAATTTGTGAGCATTGGAATATTACTGGATTTACACTTTACGATGAGCTGGAGGTCGGTGTACCCATCTCAAGCTTTATTGGGATAGAAAACTTATTTGCAATAACGAAGGCTGGTGGATTCGGTCAAGAGGATGTCTTAATTGATGCCAGTAAGAAATTGAAGGGAGCATAAAAAATGAAACAAAAACCAATTATTGGAATTACAATGGGGGATGCTGCGGGCGTCGGACCGGAAATCATTGTGAAAGCATTGAACCATGAAGAAATATATGAGAATTGCCGCCCTGTTGTAATTGGAGATAAGAAAATTCTTGAAAGAGTTTTACCAATTGTTAAATCAAACCTGAAAATTAAAAGTGTAGAAGGACCAGAGCAAGCCAATTTTATGCATGGCACCATCGATGTGATTGATTTACATTTATTGTCCTCTGATCTGCCTTTTGGAAAAGTATTAGCAGATGCCGGAGATGCTGCTTATCAATATTTAGCGAAAGCAGTTGAACTTGCAAAAGAAAAACGCATTCAGTCTATTTGTACAGCGCCATTAAACAAAGAAGCCCTCCACAAGGGAGGACATCTGTATCCAGGTCATACTGAAATCTTGGCAGATTTAACAGAGACAGAGGATTTCTCTATGATGCTGACAACGCCTAATTTGCGGGTGATTCATTTAACAACTCATATGGGATTAATTAAAGCAATTGAAAGTATTACACCTGAAAGAACGTATAAGGTGGTCAAACTGGCATATGATACTTTGCGTAATGCCGGAATGGAGAATCCTCGAATTGCCGTATGCGGCATTAATCCACATGCAGGTGAGAATGGGTTATTTGGCAATGGAGAAGAGGAAGAAAAGCTGGAGCCAGGTATTCAGCGTGCAAAAGAAGAGGGAATCGACGTGACTGGCCCGCTTCCAGCAGATACATTATTCTTCAGAGCTGGCCGCGGAGATTTTGATATGGTTGTTGCCTGCTACCATGACCAGGGGCATGCTCCGATTAAAGTAATGGGAATAGAAGAAGGCGTCAATATAACAGTAGGCTTAAAAGGCGGTATTGTTCGTACCTCTGTCGATCACGGTACAGCGTTTGATATTGCAGGGAAAAATATTGCTGATGAAAAAAGTATGATTGCAGCAATTCGATCTGCATATGAATTGGCGCCAAAATAAATAAAAACATCCTATTGCTCGCATGATGCCGGGCGATAAGGATGTTTTTGGCTTGTTGACGTTTTTAAGGCCGGACAGAATAAACAAATGTAATAAGGCTTCTTTTTTTAGTGTTTCAAATAATGGTATCATAGAAAGTGAAGCAGGTAGTGAAATATGAGCTACAATCTTCTAAGGTACGGAGTGATGCTGGGGAAGTAGTTGGCGAAACAAAAATTATCTTATAGAGGATGTTCAAAAAGTCCACAAATGCTAAGCGGCGAGGCAATGAACTTCTACTAAGTTCGTCCATGTCGTGTTGGCAACTTCTGTGAAGGGCCGTTCGTAAAATCATATTGCCTTGACCTTCAAGATCTAATTTGGCACTTTTTGAACACGCACTTATAGGATATCTATAGGTGGATGGACACCAGATTTTGTGTATAGTGAAAAATGCAAAATTAATATTCTCCAGTAAGAATAAATTATAAAAAAACATGTTGCAATAATCAGAAACATGTGATAAATTATAATAAATCAAATTACATGAATCCGCTTTCAATAAATTGAATCCGCATTCACAAGAGGTGAAATGATATTTTGAAAGGAAGAGTGAGTGCCTACGATGTAGCAAAATTAGCAAAAGTTTCACAGAGTACCGTTTCAAGAGTTCTTAATAATTACCCGCATGTAAGAAAAGAAACGAGACAAAGAGTACATGATGCGATCAATACTTTAGGTTTTTCACCAGATGAAATTGCCAGAAGTCTGGCGAGCAAGAAAACAAATACAATTGGACTGATTGTAGAAGATATTTCTAACTCGTTTTATGCGGAAACAGCGCATATTATTTTGAGGGAAGCTCAGAAATATGATTATGAAGTGATTATTATTGATGCAGAAACAGATGAAAATAGTTTTGAGAGGGCGATTTCCACACTTAATGGAAAAAGAGTGGATGGAATCATTGTTGCCTCTACCCGGATGGATAATCAGAAGGTAAAAGAATTCTATGACAAAGGATTTCCTATTATTTTTTATAATCGACGGATTTATGGTATTGAAGAAAGTCATTATGTAGAAGTGGACAACAAATTAGGAGCTAAAATGGCAGTTAATCATCTGGTTGAAAACAAGCATAGAAAAATTGCATTTATTTCGGGGCCTACCATATATTCTACTTTTTATCAACGTTTTGAAGGATATAAAGAAGCTGTTCAGGACAATGGCTTGGAGTACGATGAATCGCTTATTTATAAAGGAGAAGTAAGTTACGATCAAGTATTTCAGTTTGCACTAAATCTAATGAGGGACGAAGATAGGCCGACTGCATTTTTTGCTTCGACGGACCAAATGGCATTGGCTATCATGGATGCAGCAGCGAGAAGTGGAAGGCATATTCCGTTTGATGTTTCTGTTATTGGTTTTGATGACATTGAGATTGCGAGTAATCCTTATATTAGCTTGAGTACAATCTCCCAAAGAAAACGAGAAATGGCTGTACTGACATTGCAAAAGTTATTATCACTTATTAATAGTGATGATTCAAATGATGAGCCGAATAAAATTACTTTGGAGCCGGAACTAATTATTCGTAAAACAACAGGTGTTAATAATCAATAGTATACGAATATTTCAGGAGGTAGAAAGATGGCTGGATATAAAGCATCTGAGCTGTTTAATTTATCTGGTAAAATAGCAATTGTTACAGGGGCAAGCAAGGGAATTGGAAGAAGTATTGCTTTGTTATTAGCGCAAAATGGAGCTGATGTTGCTTTAATGGCAAGGAATGAAGAGGAATTGATGGAGATTACCAAAGAGATTGAAAAATTAGGTCAGAAAGCTCTGCCGATTGCAGTTGATTTAACAGATATTGATGAAATTCCAAACGTCATCGAGAAGGTATATAAGCATTTTGGAAAGATAGATATATTGATTAATAATGCTGGAATGAATATCCCAAAGCCGATTGAAGAAGTGACAGAAGAAGATTGGGATCAGGTTATCGATATAAATGTAAAAAGCGTATTTTTCATCACCAAGGCTGCAGGAAAATATATGAAAGCTGCTGCGCAGGGAAAAATAATCAATGTTTCTTCACAAATGGCTTTTGTAGGATATTATAAACGATCTGCTTACGCTTCCAGTAAAGGGGCAATCACTCAATTGACAAAATCCCTGGCGATTGAGTGGGCCCCGTATAATATAAATGTCAATGCTGTAGCACCAACTTTTATTGAAACACCAATGACAAGAAAGATGCTGGATGATGAAGATTTTAAAAAAGATGTGCTAAGCCGTATCCCTTTAGGTAGGTTAGCAAAAGAAGAAGATTTGTTTGGTGCATTTGTATTTCTGACATCAAATGCGGCAGATATGGTAACGGGTCAAACACTGATTGTGGACGGAGGATGGACTGTTTGGTAATTTTTGAATGCGGATTCAATAAAAAGCAGAAAGAAGGTTGAAAGTAGTGATAAGTAAGAATAAGGGTGAAAAAAGTATTATCAATTTTAATGATTTTCAAATACCAGGCGTTATTCGCTTCGGGGAAGGTGCTTTAGCATCTATAAAGGACGAGGTGCTATCAAAAAATCCTTCCAAACTATTTATTATCAGTGATAAAGGAGTCGAAAAAGCTGGATTAGTAGCTGAATTGAAGGAAGTATTGAAGACGTGTGACATTCCAATAGAGACAATGACAGATATTGCAGGAGAGCCGACCTTTTCGCTCGTTGAAGACACAATAAAAACACTAAACCAATCTAAAGCTGATTTTGTCATTGGGATTGGTGGGGGAAGTGCATTGGATGTCGCAAAGGCGAGTGCTGCCTTGCAGGATAAGAATGATCTGGAAAATTACTTTAGCGGAAAGAAAACAATCGAAAATCGAACAGTGCCTTGTGTCCTTTTACCGACAACATCTGGAACGGGTGCAGAAGTAACAAAAAATGCAATTTTTGGAGACGAAGAAGAAGGGGTGAAAAGAGGAATCGTCAGTCCTGCTTTATTACCTGATATCGCTATCGTAGATCCTGAACTAACTGTTTCCTGTCCGCCAAGAGTAACAGCGGCTTCCGGAGTAGATGCTTTTACACATGCAATTGAATCGTATATATCTATCAATGCGACAGAGCAGACACGGATTTATTCTGAAAAATCCATGAAGTTATTTGCAGAGCATATTACGAATGCTGTACATAACGGCAATAATGTAGAAGCCCGAACAGGTATGAGCTGGGCGAGCCTATTGGGCGGTGTCTCATTAGCGAACGCAGGTGTAGGAGCTGTTCATGCAATGGCTTACCCATTAGGAGGAACGTATCATATCGAGCATGGCGTGGCAAATGCGTTGTTAATGCCTTTTGTCTTTAAAGTAATTGGAAAAACATGTACGGACGATATGGTTAGAGTTGCTTCCTTCGTAGAGATCGGCAATTTTACAAACGCTAAACATCAGGCGCTGGAAGCTGTGGTCAATTACTTACTACAGCTGCTGAAGGATTTAAATTTACCGACTTCTTTGAAGGAATTAGGGGTGGGAAAAGCGGACCTGCCTAAACTGGCTGAGCAGGCGTCACAGGTTAAAAGGTTGTTGGCGAATACACCTTATCGATTGAATGTAGAACAGATTCTTGGTATTTATGAGGATGCTTATGAGGGAGGAAGGTGAAAGGCATGGAAGTTAAACTATATCAATTCTTTATAGATGGCAAGTGGGAAGAAGGAACGGAGCATTATGATTTGATAGCTCCTTACAGTAAACGTGTAATTGCTCAAATACCTCTGGCTGATGAAGAAATCGCTGAAAAAGCCGTTAAGAGTGCTAAAGCTGCTGCCGGCAGTATGAGAAAACTTTCACTGTTAGAGAGATCAAATATCTTAGAAAAGGTATCTGCTATTTTTACTGAAAGACTGGAAGAATGTGCTGAGATAGTAGCATGGGAAAATGCAAAACCGATACAGGCAGCAAGAGGAGAGGTTCAACGAACAATTGAAACTTATAAATTTGCAGCAGATGAAGCCAAAAAAATTGCTGGAGAAATTATTCCGATGGATGCTGCTAAAAATGGATCTGGCAGATTTGGATTTACTAAAAAAGAGCCTTTGGGAGTAATTGCAGCAATTACACCATTTAATTTTCCATTTAATCTTGTAGCCCATAAATTAGGTCCTGCATTTGCCATGGGGAACACCGTTGTTCTAAAACCGGCTTCTCAGACACCTTTAAGCGCCATTATGACAGCAAGAATTTTTGAAGAAGCAGGGCTGCCGAAAGGAGCACTCAATCTTATTTTTGGATCCGGGAAGATAATTGGGGATTTCCTGGTAACTCATGAAGATATTAAAATGGTTACTTTTACAGGAAGTGTGCCTGTAGGTAAAGGAATACGAGAAAAAGCAGGTCTAAAGAAAGTGACGTTGGAATTAGGATCAAACTCTGCAGTAGTGATTGATAACACAGACGACATCCGTTCAGCAGCTTCAAAATGTGTTCAGGGGGCTTTTGCTTACTCTGGTCAAACTTGTATTTCTGTCCAGCGAATCTATGTCCAAGCGGATTTATATGATTCATTTTTGGAAGCGTTTGCTAAAGAGGTGGAAAATATTAAAGTAGGTGATCCATTAGAAGAGGATACGGTTGTCTCTGCGCTTATTCATGATAAAGAAGCAGAGAGAGTAGAACAGTGGATAAAAGAAGCCAGGGTTGAAAATATATATCGTGGTGGAAAAAGGTCAGGTTCTGTAATTAAACCTACCATCTTAACAAATGTAGATTCAGATTTATCTGTATCAAAAGAAGAGGCTTTCGCTCCTGTAGTAGTGATCAATAAATACGACACATGGGAAGAGGCGGTTCAATTGGTAAATGATTCACAATATGGTCTGCAGGCAGGGGTATTTACCGATTCGCTTCAGAAAGCCTTTCAAGCAGTGGACGAGTTAGAAGTTGGGGGAGTCATTATTAATGATATTCCGTCTTACAGAGTAGATCACATGCCATATGGAGGAGTGAAAAATAGCGGGACAGGGCGTGAAGGGATCAGATTCTCCATGGATGAAATGTCTGAATTAAAGCTGGGAGTAATTAACCTGGATTAACTCTGCCTGTATAACGTCAAATTGGTGTATCAACAAAATGATTTTCTTTTAATTTATCTGTAGAAAGGAAGATTTTAAATGAAGGATACAAAAGATAATAATACATTGACTAATAAGGAAGAAACGACAGCCCCATTGGAAAAATCGAGGCCTGGCAAAGTAACTGGAGATCAGAATGAAAATAAGCAGAATGACCTTTCCAAGCTTGTATACTATGCAGATAGTGCAGAAGTAAATATGGTCGACTCAAAGGATGATGATGACTATTTAAACATAGACACAAAAAATATAAGAAAACAAAGCATGGAGGGATTTGGGGACTATCATAATATTATCGACTACATTATCAGAATAACACGGCAAATTTGGAAAGAGAAAGATATCGGTTTAATTTATGATACGTATAGTCATGGTGTTCAGGTGCATCGTGGGCTTATCAACAGTCATGGTGTCAATGAGGTGGTCGCTGGAACGCTGCAAACCTTACAGTCCTTCCCGGATCGTACAGGACTAGGCTGGAGCATTGTATGGTCAGGTAATGATAAGGAAGGCTTTTTTACCTCACATCGGGGAAGGTCCATAGGGACAAATTTAGGTGATACCTTATACGGTCCGGCTACTGGAAAGAAAGTGGTTTTTCGGACGACAGCGGATTGTCTGATACATGAAAATAAAATATATGAAGAATGGCTGGTAATGGATACGTATCATCTGGTGCAGCAGCTTGGATTCGATCCGGTGGAGATTGCCAAACGAACGGCAAAACAAACGAGCAAACTTGCTCCGGCTCTTCAATTTAATATTGCGCAATCTGCTGAGGCAGGATTACAGCCGAAAGCATATAAACCGAGATATGAAGAATTTGAAATTGGAGACTTTATGTTAATGCTTTTTAATCAAGTATGGGATAGACGTTCTATTAATAAAGTCAAAGAATTTTATGATGAAAATGCTGTCATTCATTATGTATGTAATAAAGATATGATTGGTCACAACGAAATACAGGGGATGTTTATTAATCTATTTGCTTCTGTTCCGAACTCTAAGGTTATCTTAGAAAGAGTAACCTGTAATAAGAGAGATAATGAAAAGGACTGGGATGTTGCTGTCCGATGGAGGATTCAAGGTTTACACAGTGGGATTGGATATTTTGGTACTCCAAGTGGAAAGCCAATTGAAATCCATGGAATGAATCATTTCAAAGTAAGAAATGAAAAAATCCAGGAGGAATGGATGCTTTTTGACGGGATGGAAGTGCTTCGTCAAATCTATACCGTTAGTGAAGCTGACGGAGGAAGTGAAAATGATAACCAGGGATATGATGATGGAAACTTTACAGGTGTATCCTGAACAGAGAAGTTAACAACGTTTCATATATGATTTAAAACGGAAGATAGTCAACATTAAACATATGAGGTGATTCGTTTGAAGAAAAGTATTTTGGCAATCATGCTGATTGGATTCATTGCCGTGCTCGCAGCTTGTAATAATGGTAGTGACGGTGGTGCAGATTTAGAAGATCAGACAGTAACAGTCGCTGTTACGGAAGGAAACATCGGACAGTTTAATGCATGGGAGGCACGCAGTGAACAGTTTACCGAGGAAACTGGAATTGAAGTCGAGTTTATTGGTATTCCATATGATAATTTGCTGGACCGGATAACAGCTGAAGGAATCTCCGGGGATGCATCCTTTGATGTAGTTACGCACTTAGATGTAATGGGACCTTCTATTTCTCAGTTCTTAGAGCCATTAAATAATTATGCGGATGATGATTTTTTTGACCGCTTTCCAGAATCGATTGTAGAGTTATCAACTTATGATGATAAGATTTATAGCTTGCCATTACGTGCGAATGCACAAGTATTATTTTATCGAGAAGATGTATTTGAAGATTTAGGACTTGAACCGCCAACTACTTGGGAAGAACTGGAGGAAGTGGGCGAAACAATCACAGCAGAAACGGATAAATCAGCTATAACACCATACTACCAGGCAGGAAACAACGGACAGAACTTGGCAATATGGGCAACCTATTTATGGGGAAATGGCGCTGAAATTTTAGATGAAAATAATAACCCTGTTTTTAATACCTCTGAAGGAGTGGAAGCAACAGAAAAATATATTGGTTTGTTAACGGAAGGTCTTGCTCCAGAGGGGGCTGTGTCCTTTGCGGAACAAGAATCAAGAACACACTTTAAGCAAGGCAGATCAGCAATGTGGATTGGCTGGTGGTGGGTGTACTCTGATTTTAATGCAAGTGATTCATCAGCAGAGGAAGTACAAGGTAATGTAGGCTTTACTACTGTTCCGACATGGGAAGGCGGGGAACAAGTTGCGAGCGTATCTACATTCCCGCTTGCGATGATGGAAAGCTCGAAAAACAAAGAGGCTGCCTGGGAATTCATGGAATGGCTCAGCAATCCGGAAAGTGAAAAAAGTATTGTTATGGACTCTTTGAATGAAGAAGTACCGGCGGACCAATTTTCTACAGATATCGTACAGCTGGAAAATCTGAGAGATGAAGAATTAAATGAACTTGGAGATGGTTTATTTAATATTGGCGGAGACAGCTTTGAGAATGCGAGAACATTCCCTACCATACCGCAGTGGCCGCAAATATCAGATATTTTAAGCAGGGCGATATCTAATATGGCTACTGGTGAGGATGTGCAAAGCGAATTAGATGCAGCAGCAGCTGAAGTAGAACAATTATTACAGGAATAATATAAGAGGATGTTCAAAAAGCCCAACAAAAATGACACGGCGGGAAAAGGAACTTCTACTAAGAACGCCCACGTCGTGTGGGCAACGTAGAAATCGCCAACCCCAGGACGTCGCATTCTTAACCGACTGATCCTTTTTATCGGACTTTTTGAACACGAATTATAAAAAAGCTAAAAAGATTTTAATACGAAGGAAAGTGCGTATTAGTGGGAGGAGAAGGATGGAAAATAGATTTTTCAAATACATTTTATTAGCTCCTGCGTTGCTTATTATGGGTGCAATTACTATTTTTCCATTAGCCAGATCCCTTTGGATCAGTCTTCATGAATGGAACCTGACAGAAAGTCTTGAAATCGGCTCGTTTATCGGTTTTGATAATTATGTGAGAGCCTTCAGTGACGCGAATTTTTGGAATAGTGCATGGGTAACATTGATATTTACTGTTGCTACTGTAGTGGCGACAATTGTTTGTGCTATTTTGGTGGCACTTCTATTAAGTAAGGAAAAACCTTACATTTCATATTTGCGGGCAGTGTTGATTATTCCATTTGCTTTAAGTCCTGCTCTCGTAGGTTATTCCTGGAGGTTTATGCTAAATCCCGATTATGGAGTATTTTCTGCGATAATTGGTTTTTTCATTCCTCCATTAGCTGATGTTGTCTGGTTAGGTAACGCGGTGACTGCAATGATTGCGCTTATCTCTGTTGCGGTCTGGATTTGGCTTCCGTTTATGTCTTTAATGTTTATAAGCGGAATAATGGGGCTGCCAAAAGAAGTATATGAAGCAGCGAAAATGGATGGTGCGAATGGTTTTCAAACTTTTTTTCGCATAACCTTACCAATGATTCAGCCAATCGTTCTGATCGCAACAATATTGATGACGATGTTTGCATTAAAACAGTTTGATCCGATTGTCACACTGACCAGTGGAGGACCGGGAAATTCAACAGAAGTATTAAACTTCTTGGTATATAACACCTCCTTTAGATACTTTGACATGGGTTATGGAGCAGCTCTGGGATATATCTTAGCGATTATTACAGTAGCATTTGTATTAGTATACATGAGGAAATTGGTCAAAGGAGATGATTGGAACTAATGAATACCGTAAAAAGAAAAAAAGTAATTTACTCTGTTTTTGAATTGATAGGTGTATTATTAGTTGTTACTTTTCTCTTTTTTCCAATTCTGTGGATTCTGTTGACCGCATTTAAGTCTGGGGAGGATGTATATTCAATAAGTGTTATTTTTGAGCCGACGTTAGATAATTTCCGCAGAATATTCAGCTCAGCCTATAATTTTGAAAACTATTATATGAACAGCTTAATTGTAGTATTTTTCACCCTCATTATCACCTTACCAGTGAGTATTTTAGCAGCATACAGTATATCCAGATTTAAAATACCAGGAAAAACACTGCTCATGTTTGCAATCTTAGCAACCCAATTTATTCCGCTAATTGTCAATGTCATTCCATTCTTTTCTGCATTTCGGAATTGGGGACTATTGGATACGACAATAGCACTGATTATTGTTAATCTGGGGCATACCATTCCATATGCGATATGGCTGATTAAAGGATTTATGGATAGTATTCCAAAAGATATGGAAGAAGCGGGAGCAATCGATGGTGCAAGCAGGTTAAGGATTATATGGAATATTGTGTTGCCAATGGCGAAACCAGGGATTATAACAGCTACTGTATTCTGTTTTGTTGTTGTATGGAATGAATTTATGTTTGCTCTCATTCTTACAAGTCAAGAAGCAGTTACACTTCCTGTAGCTCTATCCTACTTTGTTGGAGAAAATGGAGTTATTTGGAATGAGATGGCTGCAGCTGGAATAATCTATGTTATTCCTACGATTATCTTTATGCTTATTGTGCGTAAACAATTTGTAAAAGGCATGAGTGCAGGAGCGATTAAATAAGTCATCGTGTAACAAAAACACATTGTTGTAAAAAAACAAGTGCAGAGGAGAAGTGTTGTGGAATACATTAAAAAGTCAAATTATAAAAAAACAGAAACATCAGAAGAAACAGAACAAACTGTAAAGGATATTTTAATAGATATCCGTTCACATGGGGATGAAGCAGTAAAGAAGTATGAGAAAAAATTTGGCAAGTCGGATAGGACTTCGATTCGGTTGAGTAAGGAAGAGATTGAAAGTGCAATTGAAACATTAACAGATGAAGAAAAACAATTGATAGACAATGTTGTAGAGCGTGTTTCTAGTTTTGCGCAGGCGCAATTAGACTGTCTGTTACCATTGGATAACGAATTTGGAGAAGGAATCCGCCTGGGTCACAAGATCATCCCGGTTGAAACCGTTGGAACGTATGTCCCTGGCGGGCGCTTCCCATTGCTTTCAAGCGGTCCCATGGCGGCAGCTCCAGCTAAAGTTGCCGGAGTAAAGAAAATAATTGCCTGTAGTCCGGCTAACTATAAAGGCAGTATTCATCCGGCAGTTATATATGGATTAACGAAATCTGGGGTAAGTGAGATTTATGCGATTGGTGGTGCGCAGGCTATTGGAGCGATGGCATACGGTACAGAAACTGTTCCGCAGGTGGATGTGATTTCCGGGCCGGGCAATCGATTTGTAGCGGAAGCAAAGAGGCAGGTATTTGGAGAGGTTGGTATCGATTTGGTTGCCGGTCCAAGTGAAGTAGTTGTATTTGCTGATGAAGATTCGAAACCGGATTTAGTTGCTGCAGATTTATTGGCACAAGCAGAGCATGATCCGAATGCCAGAGCTATTCTAATCAGTACCTCAAAGGAACAAGCGGAAAAGACGATTGAAGAAGTAACGTCCTTGTTAGAGCAGTTTAATGAAACCTCTCCTGCTCATGAATCGTGGGAGCGGATGGGAGAAGTAATTATCGTTAACTCGGTTGACGAAGGAATTGACTTCTGTAATGAAATCGCTGGTGAACACCTTCATTTACATTTAAAAAATAGTAAAGATATCGCAGGAAAAATAGATAACTATGGTTCTCTGTTTATTGGTGAAAATAGTTCTGTTGTTTTCTCTGATAAAGTCTCAGGAACCAACCATACGCTGCCTACCAATCGGGGTGGAAGATATACAGGCGGTCTGTGGGTGGGAAGTTACGTGAAAGTAGCAACCTTCCAGGAAATAACAGGTGATGGAGTGAATTATCTGGCCAGGCATGCAAGCAGGCAGTCTGAAATAGAAGGGTTAGAAGGACATCATTTATCCGCGTTCAAAAGAAAACGGCAATAGAGCTGGTTTAAAGAAAACCAATTCATTTTATTAAAATACAGCATTCAAGGAGGAAAAAAATAAATGAGTACGAAAAAAACAAATTACACAAAAGAAATTATCGAAAGAGATTGGGTTGTCCGTTTTAATGAAATAAAAGATAAAGCTATCCCGCTAATGTTTATCGATAGTATCATCCCGGGACATAACCGGCTTAATTATGCTTTAATCGGTGATACAGCAAGTGAAAATGAAAATTACAACCCGGTAATTACGGAGCCGCATGGCTTTCAAATTGGTATGGTAAAGGCTCCTAAAGGCAACGGTCCTGCATATCATACACATGAATATATTGAAACATTTTTTGTTTTAACTGGAGAATGGCGTTTTTATTGGGGAAACAGTGCCGATGAAATTGAAGGAGAAACGATTTTAAAGCCATGGGATATGATTTCTTTACCTCCTTACATGTATAGAGGATTTGAAAATATTGCCGATGAAGATTCCTGGCTATTTTCTATATTAGAGCAGCACGAGGTCTTTGATCGTCCAGATCCAATTTGGGATCCAAAGGTAGTGAAAAAAGGGGAAGAATATGATTTCCGTGTAGATGATAAGGGTAAAATGATCCCTCCAGAAAATTTTAGTCAGCTTGAAGAAGAAATGGCAAAAAAATTAAAAATGGGTCAGAAATAAACAAAAGCGTAACCATTTATTCTGAGTGAGAGCCTGTCGGACTGGTAAGTAATTTTGAATGTACCTGTGCAAGTCAGGCAGACCAACTGGTAAATTATTATAAAGGGTGATTTAGCCTTGGAAAAGATAAGTTATTTGAAGCGAAATAATAAAATTCCACTTCTATTGCTGCCTGGTACACTTTGTAACGAAAAATTATGGGAGCATCAGATAGCGTATTTAGCAGATATAGCATCTATCACAGTTGGAGATTTAACACAGAACAATACGATCGAAGGGATGGCGTCCAGTGTGTTGAAAAAGGCGCCTGAACGCTTTGCACTTGCCGGTTTATCACTGGGTGGTATGGTTGCAATCGAAATGATGAGACAAGCACCGGAACGGGTCACACAGCTGGCTTTGCTGGATACCAATCCCAGACCCCCTGCAAAAGCGCAAATGGAAGCATGGCATCAATTTATCCAGATGAGTAAAGAAGGTAATTTTATAAGTATAACAAAGGATTATCTGATGCCTGGTTTGATTCGACCGGCTCATCAGGGGACGCCCCTGACTCAAACAGTAATTGATATGGCAGAGGAAGTCGGACCGGCTGCCATGGAAAGACAGATGACAGCATTGATGCACCGTCCTGATGCATTTGAGGTGTTACCAATGATTGGATGCCCTGTGAGTGTAATGGTTGGAGAAGAAGACAGTGTCTGTCCTGTTGAAATGAGTAATGAAATAGTCCGGGAAATTCCTAATTCTCATTTGACGGTAATCAAAGATGCAGGACACCTCAGCAGCTTAGATAATCCGCTGGAAGTTTCCCGTAAGTTAAAAGAATGGTTACAGCAAAATTTCCGTAAAGGGAGTATTTGAAGCGTATGACAAAAAACTTGAAAGAAAAAATTTTGACTAATGAAAAAGCCTTAGGTGGATTTGTAAATGCATATAATCCTTCACTGGTTGAGATGCTCGGATTTAACGGGTATGACTTTGTAGTAATTGATAATGAACATGGAGCATTCAGTCAATCCGAAATTACAGAGATGATACGGGCTGCGAAACGGACTAATATGTCACCCATAGTACGTACCTCTTATGACCCATCGTCCATACAAAAGGCGTTGGACAATGGTGCAGAAGGAGTCCAGGTACCAATGATTAATAATCAGGAGCAGGCGGAGGAAGTTGTTTCCAAAGCGAAGTATCCTCCGGTCGGAATGCGAGGCGTTGCCTACTCGATTCCGGCAGCACAATATGGAACACTAAGTGGAAGATCCTATTTAGATCAGGCGAACAAAAATAGTCTTATTTCTGTACACATTGAAACAAAAGAGGCTGTACAAAACTTTGAAGAAATCATTGTTGTAAATGAAATTGACATAGCTTTTATAGGTTCAACAGATTTAGCTGTGAATTTGGGGTATGACAATCCCGGTCATCCAGAGGTGCAGAGCGTTATATCGAATCTGTTTAAGAAAGCAAAACAGCATGATATAAAAATGGGATTGGTAGCATCTGACTCGGCTTCGGCAGCGAAAGCTTTTGAACAGGGCGCCAGTTATGTTGCTGTTGTTATCAATAAGGTAATCATGGAAGCCTTAAATGAAGTGGTCTCCAATTCTAAAAACGGAATAAATGAATGAAACAGAAAGTACATCTTCGCTCAAAATGAATGTTTCTGACATCATTCATTAGAGTTACTAATCATGAGGAGATGTACTTTCTCCCTGTTTATAGGAAATATAGATGGGAGCTTAAAAATGTAAACAATTGTGTTTCGGGAAGGAGAATTTTTATGGGATTTACGATAGACGAGCTATTAAATGGATATCAAAAGCGTCAGTTTACTCCTGTTGAAATGATTAATGCGTACTTACGTAAATGTAAGGAGAGGGATTCGACACTTCATTCCTATATTACTTTGATGGAAAAAAGAGCGCTTGAACAGGCTGGAAAATATGAAAAAGTCTGGGTAAATAACGAAAAAATGAGTTTGTGCGGTATCCCTGTTTCATTTAAAGATGCGATTAATATTTCAGGGGTCCCTACAACGAACGGATCACAAATAGATTTAACGAATATTGCCAAGCGAAATGCGGAAGTGGTAGATACATTGGAGACAGCAGGCTGTATCACCTTAGGGAAAAATAATATGTCAGAATACGCCGCAGATGTTACTTCTAAAAATAAATACTTTGGAGACGTGTTTAATCCCTTAAATAAGAAAAGAACTGCCGGAGGGTCAAGCAGCGGGTCTGCTGTAGCGGTAGCAGCAGATTTATGCATCGGTTCTATCGGTACAGACACTTCGGGATCAGTACGGATACCGGCAGCATGCTGTGGAGTGGTAGGAATTAAGCCTACAGTTGGTTTGGTAGGGATGAAAGGAATCATGCCTCTTTCCTGGACATTGGATCATGTTGGAGTAATTGCAAATAATATGGCTGATGTGACATATTTGACGGAGGCACTAATCGGTGTGAAATACCGCCAATTCGATTATAAAAATGGATTAATTGATTTAAAAATTGGTCTTCCTAATGCATACTTCAACGCATTTAATGATAATATTACAGATTCGATGATGGAACTGGTTATAAATACTTTGGAGAAGCTGGGAGCACAGATTAAAATGATTGATGTTTCCTTTCTGAATAACGATACAGTAAGATTATCCAGAACAATAGGGACTTCAGAAATCACTGTTATACATAATGATAAATATAACCTTCATAAACAGAAGTATAGTAAGGAGCTGGTACAGACCTTTGAAAGAGGAAATAACATTCTTGCGTTTGAATATCTGAATGCCCTGAAGACAAGAGAAGCATGGAAGCTGAAAATGGATAAGCTCTTAGAGGAAGTTGATATCATGATCACGCCGACTATGCCGATTTTGCCACCATACATTGAGGAAGAGCAGGTATTTAACGGGAAAGAATATGAATCTATTGGAGATTATATGGTCAAGTACACATCACCCTTTAATTTTACAGGACATCCGGCTTTGACACTCCCATCCGGGATGAAAAAAGATGGTCTGTCCGTCGGGTTTCAAATGGTTACAAGCTATTATAGAGAGGAGCTTCTTTTTAGAGTGGGTAAAGTTTATGAGCAGTTTATTAAATAGGTTACGAGATTGTCGGTCTTGTGTGTCAGCGGGGCGGGTCGTTACTGACAGTTTAATCTTCTGTTTTTTGAAGCATGAGCCGTGCAGCCAGTACACTGCGATAAACTTTTTATAAAGTTAATTTGGATTAGTTGAGTTTTCCCTCCAATATAATGGTGATAAAACCGAACATAAATTTAAAGGGAAACAATAGATACCCCTATTAAAGCAATATTTAATCAGCTTGTAATCCTTAAAACGATCCCATTATCCCAATAATTCCCAAGATGACAACCCAACAATTTTATGCCATAATATACTTTGATAAACATACTGGTACCTTTAAATCAGTCCAGAGAGGCTGACAAGGACAGCGCAAATATAATGACTACTGTGTGGATACTCTGTGTGAAAGGTGTATTCAGGTGTGCATTATACAGAAAAAGCTTCCTGTCAGGACTTGAACAGGAAGCTTTTTTTGTTCATTTCTTTTAAAACGGAAGTCTTTCGGTACCAGTTTCTTATAATCTACTTAATGGAGGAATTGGTATGTCACAAATAGATAAAGAATTTTCATTACAGGCAGTGCCGCGCTCGCATCGAAACGGGTTTTGGAAGATTTTAGCGGTCATGCTGTCGCTCAGCTTTTTCTCAGCAAGTATGATGTCTGGAGGAACGTTAGGAACAGGGCTTACCTTTTCTAATTTTATCTGGATTGTACTGGCTGGTAACCTGATTCTTGGGCTTTATACAGGATCGCTTGCTTACATTGCTTCTAAAACAGGATTATCTACACATTTATTAGCGCGTTACGCATTTGGAGAAAAAGGATCTTATCTAACTTCCTTTTTGCTTGCTTCTACACAGGTGTGCTGGTTTGGAGTAGGGCTGGCGATGTTTGCTATTCCCGTTGCCACAGCGACAGGATGGAATGTATATATACTTATCGCCGTGTTGGGTTTATTGATGACTGTTTCAGCAATTTTTGGAATGAAGACTTTAACCATATTAGGGTTTATTGCAGTACCGGCAATTGCAATCTTTGGAAGCTATTCAATGACCAATTCAGCACAGGAAATTGGCGGATTGCAAGGATTATTTGCTTATGAACCAGCACAGATAATGAGCGTAGGATTGGCTTTAACCATTTGTGTAGGATCATTTATCAGTGCGGGAACGCTGACTCCTGACTTTGCCCGCTTTGCAAAATCAGCGAAATCAGCAGTATGGGCAAATATTATTGCTTTCTTCCTCGGTAATTCGTTGATGTTTTTATTCGGCGCAGTGGGTGCGATGGCTTTCGGTGTTGCAGACATCTCGGATGTGATGTTTTTACAAGGGCTGATGATTCCTGCTATTATTGTGTTAGGCTTAAACATTTGGACAACCAATGATAGTGCGTTATATGCTTCTGGTTTAGGGTTTGCTAATATCACCAAATTACCAAAGAAAAAAATCGTTGTGTTCAATGGAATTGTCGGAACCATTGCTGCTATGTGGTTATTCAATAATTTTGTAGGATTTTTAAATGTTCTGGGATCGGCACTGCCGTCCATTGGAGCGATTATATTAGCGGATTATTATCTGGTCCGTCGCAGGAAATATGCGCCCTTTAAAACAATGACATTTAAAGCTGTAAACTGGGTGGCAATCGTTGCCTGGGCAGGCGGGGTAGCAATTGCTAATTTTGTGCCGGGAATCCCGCCGATTAACGCATTATTAGGAACGTCTATCATTTATGTTGCCGGAATGAAACTAATGTCTCAAAAAGAAACGGTCACAGCACCATTAAAAGAGAAGGATGAGGTAGTCAGTGATTATTAAAAATGCAAAGCTAAGAGGAAAAGATGGCCTTTGGCATATCGTTGTAGAAAATGGGAAATTTAACGCGGTAACGCAGGAGTTGCCGCAATCTGAAGCGAAAGAAGTAATTGATGTAAATGGTGCGCTGGTTCTCCCGCCTTTTATTGAACCGCATATTCATTTAGATACGACTTTAACAGCAGGAGAGCCTGCCTGGAATCAAAGTGGAACGCTATTTGAAGGTATCCAGCGCTGGTCTGAACGTAAAGAGACATTAACGATGGAAGATGTGAAAAAGAGATCCAAAACAGCATTGAAGTGGCAAATTGCTCAAGGTATTCAGAATGTCCGTACCCATGTAGATGTGACCGATCCAGACCTGACAGCTTTAAAAGCAATGCTTGAAGTGAAGCAGGAAATGGCTCCTTATGTAGATATTCAGCTGGTTGCTTTCCCACAGGAGGGGATTCATTCCTATCCAAATGGTAAGGAGCTGTTGGAAGAAGCATTGAAAATGGGTGCCGATGTTGTCGGCGGTATTCCGCATTTCGAATTTACAAGAGAATATGGCGTAGATTCGATGAGAGTCGCGTTTGATCTTGCTGAGAAATATGATAAATTAGTGGATATTCATTGTGATGAAATAGATGACGAGCAGTCCCGCTTTGTAGAAGTAGTCGCGAAAGAGGCGTATGAACGCGGTTTGGGAGAGCGTACCACAGCAAGTCATACGACAGCAATGGGCTCTTATAATGATGCATATACATCGAAGCTCTTCCGTTTACTGAAAATGTCCAATATCAATTTTGTATCTAATCCGCTTGTAAATATTCATCTTCAGGGCAGATTCGATACGTATCCAAAACGCCGCGGCTTGACCCGTGTGAAAGAGCTGCAGGAGGCAGGGCTTAATATTTGCTTTGGTCATGATGATATTTTTGACCCGTGGTATCCGCTGGGAACGGGCAATATGCTGCAGGTGCTGCATATGGGGATTCATGCATCGCAATTAATGGGCTATGAGCAGATTATTAATTCGATCGATTTAATTACAAAAAACAGTGCGAAAACACTGCATATAGAAGAAAATTACGGTATTGAAGCAGGTAAGCCGGCGAATTTTATTGTCTTGTCCGCTGATAATGAGTATGATGCGATTCGTAAGCAGGCTGTTGTGACACACTCGTTTAGAGATGGGAAAATGATTGCTCATACAAAACCGAGTGAGGCATCGATTTTGTTAAATGATACGGAAGAGAAAGTAACCTTTAATAGATAAAGTAAAAAAAGCGCAGCCTGGCGGGTGCGCTTTTTCTTTATCTTCTAAGATATATGCAGCACTTGAACGATGCATCATTAAAATATATAAACTGAAATCGCATACAAAAATATATTGACAAATTAAAACGGTTTTGTTATCTTTGCTATAACGTTTTAGCCGATAGATTTAGATAAAAAATAGAAAGGGGGGAGTTATATGGCAACAATACGTGAGATAGCAAAACAGGCAAATGTTTCCATAGGTACCGCTTCTTTTGTGTTAAATGGAAAAGCAGAGCAAATGAGAATTTCTGAAAAAACACAGCAAAAGGTTTTAGAAACAGCAAAGAAACTAGGTTATAACCCCAGTTTATCTGCTAGACGTTTGCGAACAAAAGGAGAAAAAGAAGTACCTGTTATTGCGATTCTCTGGACACTCGATACGAGAACATCGTTGATTTCACGCTTTATGCAAGGAATTCAAACGAAATCTCTTTATCAAGATGGCTTATTTGAATTAGTTATTCAACCGTATGAAAATGATAAATTAAATGAAGTTAAGAGTCTTCATACGGGTTTACGGTTTAATGGTGCTATTGTTGCAAATGCTTCAAATAAAGATATGGCTTATTTAGAAAAAGCTGATTTAAGTGTCCCCGTTGTTGTCTATCAGAGACATTCTAATAAATATGGAACTGTTTGCGTAGATAGTGAGAATACTGGAAAAGAGTTAGCTTCTTTATTTATATCTAATGGGCATAAGCATGTAGGGATGATTATTCCTAATGTTTCATCAGAAGCTATTGAACTCCGTCGAAAAGGTTTTAGAGAGAGATGGAGTCAAGGATCAGAGGTTTCGGATATTCAGGAATGGTTTGGTGAGTTTTCTGAAAAAGGTGGCTATGAAGCAGCTCTGCATTTATTACATCATCATAAAGAAATGCCGACAGCTCTTTTCTTTTTAAGTGATCATATGGCAATGGGAGCACTGGCAGCATTTCATCAAAAAAATATTCGAATACCAAAAGATATTGAGATAATCGGTCATGATAATATTAGCTCAACACAATTTACACTCCCTTCTTTATCAACTGTACATCTACCAGTTGAAGAAATGGCAGAAGCTTGTGTCAGACAGCTTTTGAAAATAATCAATCATGAAGTAGATACATCCGAATCGATAAAATTTGAATCTTATTTAGTAGAGAGAGATAGCAGTTTAGATAGATTATAACTATCTATATTTATCTCTTTATTGCTAAAACGTTTTAGTTAAAGCAAATCATTATTTCTTATTTTTCAAACTAAAAAAGGAGGGTTATTATGAACTTGCCAAAGGTAGCAATAGTAGGTGCGAGTCATTGGCACGTACCCTTGTACATTGAAGAAATTAAAAATATGGATTGTATGGTCTGTGGAGTTCAAGATCAAACCCCTGAGGTTGCGAATGAATTAGCAGTTTTTTTCAATTCTGTATCTTATACGGATATAGACAAACTCCTGAAAGAAGCAAAACCAGACTTTGTTTTTGCATTTGCTAAACATAGTGATATGGCGAGTTTAGCCAAAAAATTAATTGATATGAATATTGCATTTGCAATGGAGAAACCTGTAGGTCTAAATTTTGAACAAGTGAAAACTATTGAAAAGCATGCTAGCGATAATGGTGTATTTTGTTCAATTCCTTTTGTTTGGCGTTTTAGTGAAGCGGTTACAAAATTGCGGGAAAAATTTAATCCTGAAGAATACAACCATTTATCCTTTCAATTTATTGCTGGACCACCAGATAGATATATAGAAAATGGCACACCATGGATGTTGGATTCTGATATTGCTGGCGGAGGCTGTATGACTAATCTCGGAGTTCATTTTCTAGATTTAGCACTATTCCTGACCAACTCAAATAGTCTTAGAGTTCTATCATCAAATTTCCATTACAACTTTAATTACTCTGTAGAAGATTATGCAGTTACACACCTTGAGACTGACAGTGGGGCAACAATAAGTATTGAAGCAGGTTATGCATTTCCAATGTCTGAATCTAAAAAAAGAGAAAACAGCTGGAAATTAGTTACTCGTAATGGATATCACACATTGTCAGAAAACTGTTTAGAATTACGTGTGTTTAATGAAAACGTAGAAAAAATACCTGTTGTTACCGATTCCGATGATTTATATCCAATTTTTGTAAGGGAAACTTTAAAGGATTGGATGGCAGGGCGTTCTCCGTCCATTAACCTTAGTCACATGTCGAGTGTGAGAAAGGTTTTAGATGATATTAATAAGATTGCGTCTAAGTAAAATAACAACACGGAGGTAAAATTATGAATCCAATCAGATTTGGGTTAATTGGTTGTAGTCCTATAGGTCATATTCATGCGAAAACTATTACCAAAAACCCGAATGCCGAGCTAATTAGTGTTACAGACAGCAATCGTAAAAAGGCCAAAGAAGTTTCAGAGAGTTTTTCTGCTAACGTTAGTAAAAGTATAGAAGATTTGGTCCAACATCCAAAAATAGATGCTGTAAGTATTTGTTTACCTCACCATTTACATTACAGTGCTTGTTTAAGTGCTATTAAAGCTAAAAAACATATTTTAATTGAGAAGCCTTTAGCGTTATCTATTGATCAAAGTCAAGACATAATTTCTAAGGCTGAGGAAGCAGGAATAAAACTAGGCGTTATTTTTCAAAATAGATTTGTCACTGAGTTTCAACAACTGAAACAACTTATTAAGGATGGCGCTCTAGGTAAGATCAACTTAGTTGATATCGATGTAAAATGGCTAAGGGAAAAAAGTTATTTTGACAATAGCTGGAGAAATGACAAGTATAAAGCTGGTGGTGGGGTGTTAGTGACTCAGGCTATTCACTTTCTTGATCTTGCTTTACATTTGTTTGGACCTGTGGTGGAAGTTAATTGTACAGTTCAAAATTTACGGAAATGGATGGAAGTCGAGGACTTAGCAGTTGGTCAAATTCTATTTAATGAAGGTTTACTAGGGAACTTTGTTACTAGCACTGCCATGTCACTGGAAGAACCAGCCAG
The DNA here is from genome assembly GCF_009389585.1 of Oceanobacillus sp. CFH 90083. Taxonomy (GTDB): domain Bacteria; phylum Bacillota; class Bacilli; order Bacillales; family Amphibacillaceae; genus Oceanobacillus. The sequence continues at coordinate 163,067 of NZ_VIYG01000008.1, forward strand.
ACTTACGATTCATGGTAGTTTAGATTCAGCAACATTTATAGAAAGTCGTGGTTATACAAAACTTGTCATTCACGATTCAGTGGAAAATGAACGAAATGTTAATTTACATCAAGACTCATCAGTACCTAGCCTAATTGAATCCGAAGGACATGAATTTTTATATAAGGATTTTATTCATGCAATAAGAAATGACAATAAACCAATTATTGATGGATATGAAGGTTTAAAGAGTTTGTTTCTACTAGAGGCACTTTATAAGTCAGCTGAAAATAGAAAATGGGCTACTGTTAGTAGTAAACATAGAATTGAAAATTAGGAGGATGTTATATGAATATACAAGAATTATTTAGTCTGAAAAATAAAGTTGCATTAATTACAGGGGGCGCTAAAACTTTAGGGTATGATATGGCACTGGCACTTGCAGAAGCTGGTGCAAATGTAGCTATAACAAGTAGAAACTTAGAAGACGCAGAAAAAAGTGCAGATGATATTAAGGAAATTACAGGGCAGGATGTATTAGGGGTATGCTTAGATGTAACTAATGAGGAGCAGATTATTTCAACTATTCAAAAAGTTAAAGAATATTTTGGAACCATTGATATCCTTGTTAATAATGCAGGTAACGTGGTTAGTACACCTGAAAATAGCACGCTTGAAAATCGTCCGCTTTCAGAGTGGCAAAGAACGATTGATATCAATCTAACGGGTGCATTTCTTTGCTCTAAATATGTTGTAGCTGAAGTAATGAAGCCAGCTAAATCTGGTAATATTATAAATTTAGGTTCGGTAACGGGAATGGTCGGTAAAGATAGACGTGTATATGATGGAACATCTATTGGTGGATCTACAATTGACTATCATGCTTCCAAAGCCGCCATTATTAATATGACTAGAGATATGGCTGGGTACCTAGCTGAAAGTGGTATACGTGTGAATTGTATAAGTCCAGGCCCGTTTTGGAGAAATCAAGATCCAAATTTTGTTAAGGCTTACAGTAAACAGATACCCCTTGGTAGGTTTGGAGAAGAAGGAAAAGAAATCAAAGGTGCAGCTGTTTATTTAGCGTCAGAAGCTTCCTCCTATGTTACCGGGCATAATTTAGTTATTGATGGAGGCTTAGTAGCTTGGTAACTAGTACTAAAGGAAGGGACTGATAAGAAGATGAAGCAATTAACAATATTAGAAAAAGAAAAGCTCGAATTAGTTGATAGTCCTTCACTCGAAGTTCCGCCTAATTTTGTGAAGGTTAAAGTCCAGGCTTGCGGGATTTGTGGAAGCGATATCGCCTTATTAAATGGTTTTAGAGATAGAAAAACTGAATTATATTTTGGTCATGAGTTTACAGGAGTTGTCGAAGCAATAGGTGAGAATGTACATGGTCTAAGCAAGGGAATGAGAGTAGCTAGTGGAATTATTAAAACCTGCGGAGTGTGTTGGAACTGTAGAAATGGTCATCCAAATTATTGCAAAGGTCTAAATAGTGTCCTTAAACCGGGTGGATTCGCTGAAGAAACATTAGTGGAACATTCGGATGATTTTCAGTTCTTAACTCCTTTACCAGAAGAGGTAGACGATATAGCAGGAACGCTTCATGAAACTGTTAGCTGTGTTTTAAGGATTGTAGAACGTGCACAAATTAAAACTGGTCAAACTGTTTTGATAATTGGGTTAGGAGCTATAGGTGTCATAGCAGGGGAACTCTTTAAATATTTAGGCGCATCTAAAGTTATTGGAATGGATATAAGCCTTGAAAAAACAAAGGTCGCGCAAGAACTTAAGTTTGATAAAGTTATTGATCGTAATAACAAAAAATGGATTTCTGAAATATATGAGGAGGTTGGTCCACAAGGAGTAGATATTATAGTAGAGGCAACGGGATCATCCATGGTTTTATCTGATGCTTTTGAGGTAGCCAGAAAAGGTGCTCAAATTATAATAGGAAGTGTTTATCATGGTCCTGCAAATAATCTGGATCTACTCCCCATTTTGAGAAAAGAACTAACTGTAATTGGAGCGAAAGGGTCGTATCCTTATACAAATTCCAACGATGAATCAACCGCTATGAATTTATTAAAATCTAATGTATTTACATCCAGTAAAATCACAAAGGTATATAAAAAAGAAGAATTTGCTGACGCATTTGAAGATGCAAAGGGTGGTAAGTGCATTAAACCTGTTATTAGGTTTAATGATTAAATATAGATTCAATATTAGTAGGTGATTTTTTAATCAGATAATTAGATTACCTGTCAAGATATAATCAAAAAATTAGGTTCGTCGCTATATAGTGTTTAATTCCACTTTTTGTGCTTCCCCAACAATGAAGCTAATTATTTGAGTAACAGGTGGTGAATGTTGATCGAGCAACTGAACTAATTCCCTTGTCCTACTGAGCTTTGAGCGATTCGTGACCAATAACTAATGTAACATTAAGTAATGGCAAAAGTTTAGTCCTAGTAATTTGTTGTTTCAACACTAGATAGCGGAGAGCCAAAAATTAAAGAGGTGAAACATAATGAAAAAAATATTATTTGCTATTTCAATGGTTCTGTTTATAACCGTGCTTAGTGCATGCGGTGAGAATAATGAAACAGCACAAGGTAGTGAAGATGTTGAACAAATCGTATTAAGAGCTGGTCATAATCAGGTGCCAGATTATCCAGACGGACAGGTTATTCATCATTTTGCTGACAAAGTAGCAGAGTTGTCAGATGATAAAATCAAAATTGAAGTCTATGATAATGCAACTCTTGGAAACGAAAATGAATTATTTGAAGGAATGAGAGTGGGCTCCGTTGATATGGGTAAAGCGATTACTTCAGTCATGTCAAGTACAGTAGAATCATTTGGAGCATTTGATCTACCTTATTTATTTGAAGATAAAGAGCATATGTTCGAGGTGTTAAACGGTCAAGCTGGAGAGAGTTTACTACAGGACCTAGAAGAAAAAGCAGGCGTAAAAGGTCTATTTTGGTTGGATCAAGGTACTAGAAACTTTTATACAGTTGACACTCCAGTAAAAGTACCAGAGGATTTAAACGGCTTGACAATAAGAGGTGTTCAAAGTCCTATAATGGTAGATGCGATTAATGCAATGGGGGGAGCTGCAACCCCGATGCCTTGGGGAGAAGTCTATAATAGTTTAAGCCAAGGAGTAATAGATGGTGCTGAAAATGCTCCAGATGCTATTTGGTATTCCAAACAGTACGAAGTTGTGAACTACTACAGTCAGACAGAACATTTTAGAACACCTTCATTATTTATGATTAGTTTAGAAAGTTGGGATAATCTTTCTGAGGAAAATCAAGATTTAATCCTACAAGCAGCAGAAGAATCAGAAGAATGGGGCAAGGATTTATATGAGGAGGTAGTAGATGATTTATTAAAACAAATGGAAGAAGACGGATTGGAAATAGTGGAAGATGTAGATGTAGAAGCATTCAGAGGATTAGTAGAACCGGTTTATGAGAAACATTCAGAAAGTGTTGGGCAAGATCTCATTGAAAGCATAAGGAATAGATAAAACACTATAAAGACTGGGATTCTCAGTCTTATCATAAAGGAGTTAGTTAAATGGAAGGGAATTCAAAAAGACGATATAATCTCTTAGAGTGGATAACAGCTATAATCCTTATGGTAATTTTAGCAGTCACCTTTGCTAATGTGGTAGGAAGATATATTGCTAATTCGCCTATTTTCTGGTCTGATGAATTAAATACTAATCTTTTTGTTTGGTTAACATTTTTAGGAAGTGCAATAGCTGTTTCTACAAATGAACATATGTCTATTAGTTTTTTCTTCAATAAATTACCAACTAAGTTACAAATGATATTAAAATATGTTGGTATTATTATTACGATTATTACCTTTTGCTACCTAGTAGTACAGGGTGTAATGGCAACAATGGCGCTGAAAGACCAGAGATTATCGTCATTACCATTTTCAAGGGCTTGGTCATTTGCTCCAATCCCTATCGGCTTTTCTGTGATGATTTATTTTTTAATAATAAAAAATGTTTTTAAGAATAAAGGAGGTCTATAGATGGTAATAGCAGTTTTATTTATCACCTTTTTTGCCTTGTTATTTATCAATGTACCAATAGGCTTCTCTATTATTATCGCTTCACTTGGATCCATGTTATTAAGTGGAAATAGCGGGTTTACAATCATCCAATCACTCCAGACATCTGCAGCTTCAAGTTCATTATTAGCGATTCCTTTTTTTGTTACAGCTGGACTCATTATGGATCGAGGAGGCATAATTAGACTGCTTTTGGATTTCGCAAACGCAGTGGTTGGTCATATTAAAGGAGGATTATCCCTAGTCAATGTACTCAGTAGTATGTTGTTTAGTGGGATTTCGGGATCTTCAGTAGCTGATACTGCAAGTATCGGTTCTGTTTTAATCCCTGCCATGAGAGAAAAAAAATATGATATGGGTTTTACTGCAGCTATAACAGCGAGTTCAGGTACTTTAGGTGCAATATTACCACCTAGTATTCCAATGGTTATTTTAGGTTTAACAGCAAATGTATCAATAGGATCATTATTTCTAGCAGGGATAATCCCGGGAATTTTAATGGGAGTAGCTATGCTATTATACGCATACTATTATTCTGTTAAACAACAATATCCTACAGAACCTCGAGTCCCATTAGGGCAAGTCGTTATAAGGTTATTTAAAGCTATTATTCCATTGTTTACCGTAGTAATTATTATTGCTGGAATTGTTGGTGGAGTGTTTACTCCCACTGAGGCTGGAGCAATCGCATGTGTTTATGCTTTATTTTTAGGAATGTTTGTATATAAGAAAATTAAAATTTTGGATTTACCTGGGATATTTCTAGATGGAGCAAAAATCACAGCTACGGTTATGATAGTGGTAATTGGTGCTTCTGTATTTGGTAAAGTATTAACATATGAACGTATTCCGCAAATGCTAGTTGATTTTCTGATAACCATTACAGATAACCAGTACTTACTACTGCTATTAATTACTCTACTATTATTGGTACTTGGAACTTTTCTTGATCCAACTCCAATTATTCTGCTAGTGGCGCCAATTCTATTTCCAGTAATCTTACAAATTGGGATAGATCCAATTCACTTTGGAATGATTTTTATCATTACAATGGCAATCGGTCAGATTACACCACCTGTAGGTGTAGTATTGTTTACTGCACAAAGTATAGCCAAAATTCCAATAGAGCAGATTATAAGGTCACTAGTACCACTTTGGGGAGTTATGATTGTAATTCTGCTTTTAGTAATATTTATTCCGGCAATTTCTACGACCATACCCAATCATTTTAACCTGTAAAAGGTAGAATATGGGGTGGATGCCTATTATAGAAGATAGATTTGAAGGTACTAAATCTTGAAATTAAAATCGGAAAACAGCAAATAATAATTAAAAAAATAATATAGTCTATTTTCAGAAAATATTAAGGTGAATAGTTTTTTCATGAAGGAGTGAGATAGATATGGCAGAAAAGAAATCGTATGTGTTTGAAGAAAATAATGTTCCATTTCAGATATGCCATGCAACGAATTGTCTTGCATTAGATAATAATGACTTGCTGGTTACATGGTTTGCTGGTAGTCGTGAAGGAAATAATGATATCGCAATTTGGATTAGCCGCTTTTCAAAAGGTGAATGGGAAAAGAGTGTTGTAATTGCTGATGATAAAGAGGAGCCCAATTGGAATCCTGTGCTTCATCAATTGAAGGGGGGCAGGCTTCTTCTTTTTTATAAAGTTGGAAGAGATATACATTCTTGGAGAACAATGATCCGTATTTCTGATGATCGAGGAAAGACGTGGACTGAGCCAAGAGAGCTGGTACCTGGAGATAAAGGAGGAAGAGGACCAGTAAGAACAAAAGTTTTAACACTTTCAGATTATTCGTTATTGGCTGGCAGTTCTAGTGAGCAAGGAGTGTGGACTACTTTTACTGACCGTTCAATTGATGAGGGAAAAAGTTGGGTACGAAGTGAATCTATTGCTTTGGACGATATTTCCTATCATGGAGAAAAAACCGTATCACATACAGATATTGAAGTCTCAGAACAATCTTTTTATGGTAGAGGAATTATCCAACCAACGCTATGGGAATCAAAGTCAGGGAATGTCCATATGCTTATGCGCTCTTCAGAAGGTCGAATATATCGAGCTGATTCAGCAGATTTTGGAAAAACATGGTCTTCTGCTTATGCAACATCGTTACCCAATAATAACAGTGGAATTGATGTTGTTCAATTGACAAATGGTTCGCTTGTGCTTTGCTATAATCCAGTAGCAGAAAACTGGGGAAAGAGGTCACCTTTACGTCTGGCAATTTCAAAAGATAACGGTAATACTTGGAAGGACATTTATACGCTTGAAGAGGGAGAAGGAGAGTATTCCTATCCATCGATAACAAGAAAGGACCAGACGATTTATTTATCGTATACATGGAATAGAAAAAGAGTTGCTGTTTGGCAATTTGAAGAAAAGGAATTGGAGGAATAGGAAGAATGAGTAATCAATTTCCAGGTGGTGTATGGCCAGTAATGCTTACCCCCTTTACGAAAGATAATCAGATTGATTATCCTGCGCTTGAAGAATTAGTTAATTGGTATATAGAAAAAGGAGTTGATGGTTTATTTGCAGTTTGTCAATCTAGTGAAATGTTTTTTTTAACTGAGGAAGAAAGTATACAGATTGCTTCTTTTGTTAAAGAAAAAGCTGCTGGCAGAGTTCCTGTTATTGCCTCTGGTCATACTGCGTCAGCACTGGAAGATCAAGTAATACAAATCAAAAAGATGGCTGCTACTGGAGTAGATGCAGTAATTTTGATTACAAATCGACTTGTTGATGAACATGAGGATGAAGATGTATTCCGTGAAAATATTTATAAATTAATAGAACAAGTACCTGCGGATATTCCATTAGGTTTTTATGAATGTCCCAAACCGTATAAACGGTTAATTTCACCAAATCTATTGAAAGAGCTTGCATTTACAGGGCGTTTTTATTTCTTAAAAGATACTTGCTGTGATCGAGAACAAATAGAAGAAAAACTAAAAGCTGCAAGGAATACAAATTTAAAAATATATAATGCGAATACGGCTACATTATTAGAAACGTTACAGGCAGGAGTGGCTGGATACAGTGGCGTAATGGCAAACTTTCAGCCTGATTTATATGTATGGTTGATGTCAAAATTTAAACAAGACCCCCAAAAAGCAGAAACATTACAAAATTTCCTGAGTATGTCAGCTTTGATAGAGCGTCAAAATTATCCAGAAAATGCAAAGTATTTCTTGCAATTAGAGGGGCTCTCATGGACAAATAAAACACGTACAAGCCTTGTACCACTTACACCTACGGATAAATTGGAAGTACAACAACTTCAATCCTTAACTTCCGAATACCGAATGCGTTTTATACAAAATAGGTAACGGTAAGATTAGCATTTAAACTTTTAAAATATTTAATCTTTCGATATAAAAAGATTTTGGTAGGTTAAGTGATTTAGAAATTTTCTTAAATTAAGCAGGTTCAAAAAAGATGATAAAGAGGGAGGAACCAACATGTTAACAAATAAAGATAATTTTTCAAAAAATGCTGGAAATAGATGGGTTGGAGAATTTCCAAAAATCGGGATTCGTCCTGTCATTGACGGCCGGCAAGGAGGAATTCGAGAATCCTTAGAAGAGGTTACGATGAAAATGGCAACAAGTGTGGCAAGTCTGCTAAAGGAGCAGCTACACTATCCAGATGGCTCTCCGGTAGAATGTGTCATTGCAGATACGACCATTGGCGGTGTTGTGGAAGCAGCTCAAGCACAAGAAAAGTTTAAGAAAGAGGGTGTTGCCATAACGATTACCGTCTCTCCCTCCTGGTGTTATCCAACAGAAACAATGGATCAAGATCCTCATACGATTAAAGCAATATGGGGATTTAATGGTACGGAAAGACCAGGAGCTGTCTATTTAGCGGCTGCTTCTTCTGCACATAATCAAAAAGGATTACCAGTGTTCAATATTTATGGACAGGACGTACAAGAAATGAGTGATTCTTCCGTTCCTGAAGATGTACAAACGAAATTAGTACAGTTTTCCAAAGCTGCGCTTGCAGTCACAACGATTCGTGATAAATCATATCTTTCCATCGGTTCGGTATCGATGGGGATAGCAAGCAGTGTTGTCATCGAAGAATTTTTCCAGAAATATCTAGGAATGAGAAATGAATACGTAGATATGAGTGAAATCATAAGAAGACTGCAGAATGAAATTTATGATGAAGAAGAATATGAATTAGCTTATACATGGGTACGGGAAAATTGTAAAGAAGGAGAAAATACAAATTTACCAGAGGCGCAACGAACGGAAGAACAAAAAGAGGAGGATTGGAAAACCGTTGTTAAAATGGCGCTTATTGCAAGAGACCTTATGATTGGAAATCCAAAACTAGCCGAGAAGGGCTTTGGAGAAGCTGCATTAGGGCATAATGCCATCGCTGCCGGTTTTCAGGGACAGCGCGCATGGACAGATTTTATGCCGACTGGAGACTTTATGGAAGCTATCTTAAATTCATCATTTGATTGGAATGGGATAAGAGAGCCTTTTATGATGGCTACTGAAAATGATACGTTAAATGGAATTACGATGCTGTTTGGACATATGCTGACAAATGCAGCACAAATATTTGCTGATGTTCGCACCTATTGGAGCCCTGAGGCCGTTAAACGTGTAACGGGTAAAGAATTAACAGGAGCAGCATCGAATGGAATCATTCATTTGCTGAACTCGGGACCGGCTTCCTTAGATGGCACAGGGCAGCAAGAAAAGGATGGTTCACCTGCTATGAAGCCATTTTGGGAAATTTCAGAGGAAGAAGTAAATAAATGTCTGGATGCCACGAAATGGTGCCAAGCTGTTGATTTCTTTCCCGGAGGAGGTTTCTCTACGGACTTTACAACAAAAGGCGGCATGCCTGTAACGATTGCGCGAATCAATATCATTGATGGGCTTGGACCAGTTCTGCAACTTGCGGAAGGTTACAGTGTAGAGTTAGAACAGGATGTGCATGATACGTTAGATAAAAGAACGGATTCTACCTGGCCAACTACTTGGTTTGTTCCTAAATTGACAGGAGAGGGTGCATTTAAAGATGTTTATTCTGTAATGTATAATTGGGGATCCAATCACTGTGCGGTAAGTTATGGACATATTGGTGATGATTTCATTACGCTAGCTTCGATGCTTCGAATTCCGGTTTCGATGCATAATGTAGATGAAAGTCGTATTTTCCGTCCTAGTGTTTGGACTGCGTTTGGGAGTGGTGACTTTACAGGAGCGGATTATCGCGCTTGTCAAACATATGGACCATTATATAAATAATGATAAATCATTTTGAGTTTGCGAACGCTGAAGTGATGAAGGAGGGGAAAGACTTGTTACGAAAATATACCATTGGTGTTGATTTTGGAACAGAATCGGGCAGAGTTCTCTTAGTGGATGTACAGAATGGGGAAGAGATTGCCACACATGTTACGCATTATAAACATGGTGTTTTAGATGAAAGTCTGCCAAATGGGGAAACGCTTCCGCCGGACTGGGCGTTGCAGCATCCTGGAGATTATTTAGATGTGCTCTATCGATCTATACCGAAAGTAATCGAAAAGGCGCAAATCGATAAAAGAGATATTATTGGGGTAGGGATAGACTTCACATCATCTACTATCTTACCATTAGATCAAGCAGGGGAACCGTTATGCTTTCAACAGGAGTGGGAAAGTACCCCGCATAGCTGGGTGAAATTATGGAAGCATCATGCGGCGCAAAAGGAAGCAGATGAAATAACACAGCTTGCACAGGAGCAAGGCGAAGATTTCTTAAGTTTATATGGCGGAAAAATTTCTTCGGAATGGATATTTCCTAAAATATTGCAAATTGTTAAAGAGGCTCCTGAAGTCTATGAGAAAACAGATTTATTTATGGAAGCATGTGATTGGGTGACCTCTAAATTAACAGGAAAGCTTATTCGAAGCAGTAATACATGTGGTTATAAAGGGTTTTGGAGCAAGAAAAATGGGTACCCGGAAGCTTCTTTCTTTAAAAAACTAGATTCTAGATTGGAAGGTATTTTAGAAACAAAAATGCGTGGGGAAGTGCAATCCATTGGGGAAAAGGCCGGAGTATTGACAGAAGAAATGGCAGAGAGAGTCGGTCTCCTCCCGGGAACTTCTGTAGCCGTAGGAATTATCGATGCGCATGCCGGCGTAGCTGCGGTTGGTGCGGTACATCCAGGGCAGTTTGTGATGGCAATGGGAACTTCTACTTGTCATATGTTGATTGCTGATAAAGAGGAAAGAATCGAAGGAGTATGCGGGATTGTAGAAGATGGAATCATTCCAGGTTACGTTAGCTATGAGACAGGTCAGGTGGCTGTAGGGGATTCGTTTGCCTGGTATGTGGATCATGCAGTTCCAAGCTATGTTTTACAAGAGGCAAAGGAAAAGGAAACGAATGTACATGCATTATTGGAGGAAAAAGCGTCAATTTATAGGCCGGGACAATCCGGTCTGATAGCTTTGGATTGGTGGAATGGGAATCGTTCTGTTTTGGTCGATGCTCATTTATCTGGGATAATTGCAGGTCTGACACTAGCCACCAAACCAGAAGAAATATATCGCTCCTTATTGGAATCTACTGCATTTGGAACAAGAAGAATCATTGAAGGTTATCTCCATGCCGGTATTGAAGTAAATGAAATTTTTGCAAGTGGCGGCTTGCCGCAAAGAAATAAATTACTGATGCAAATCTATGCGGATGTAATCAATAGAGAAATTAAAATACCGGATTCCAGTCAAACCACTGCGCTTGGAGCAGCCATGTATGCGAGTATTGCAGCTGGAGAGGAGAATGGCGGTTATGATACCATTTTTGAAGCTGCTGAAAAGATGGCGAAAGTAAAAGAAGAAGTATTTACGCCAATACCAGAAAATGTGCAGATTTATGATGAGCTTTACCAATACTATCTTGATTTGCATGATTATTTTGGAAAAGAGAATAGTAGCGTGATGCATGGTTTGAAAAGGATGAAATGGTTGGAATAATGAGTATGATGCAATCCGCAAGCAGGCGGTTGTGACGCATTCGTTCAGAGATGGGAAAATGATTGCTCATACAAAAC
>NZ_VIYG01000009.1 GCF_009389585.1 Oceanobacillus sp. CFH 90083
TCGCCCCATCGAATACATTTGTGGACAACATTGAACGGTTTACATCCTGTAGGTCTGGTGGCGATAGCGAAGTGGTCACACCTGTTCCCATGCCGAACGCAGAAGTTAAGTTCTTCAGCGCCAATGGTAGTTGGGGGTTTCCCCCTGCGAGAGTAGGACGTTGCCAGACAAGTCAAAAAGGGCTGTTGCATTTATTGTGACAGCCCTTTTTAGCTTTCTTCTCCTTACTTTCTATTCAAAATAAAATAATACCACTAAATCCTAAAACACCCCATATAATTAAATTAATGTAGTTTCCTTCAAAAGTAGATGAAGCCAAGGGTGCAGTATAACCTCTGCCATTGAATAGATTGGCAATACTTCATGAACTAACTGAAGCCATTGCAGCTGCTCTTGAAACGATTCCTGCCAGTTCGAAGTTGACTTTGCTAAAATATCTTTAATTTGCTCTAATAAAAAAACATGTATTTTAAAGCTAAGACACGCTCCAGCCGCATGATGTTATCGTCATTGTATAAGCGATGCCCTCCCTCTGTTTTTGGTGAATTAAAAAAGGAGTGCCAGAACAGCCTCTATATTTGAAATTAATTGATGTAAGCAGCGATGAGTCTGCATGTGAAATTGAATTTCAGATAAATATTTTATAAAAAAAGAGAAGTAAAACCAAAACTGGATACTTCTCGTCCTTCTTTATTATTTAGATATATTCCAACGGTTGTTCATTGAATCTGTCATGCTTGCAATCGCACCATCTCCAGTGACATTACATGCCGTACCTAAGCTATCTTGAGCTAGATATAGGGCAATCATCAAAGAAACCATTGTCGGCCCAAAGCCTAACATTGATTCAAGCAGCCCGATAGACGCCATTACTGCGCCCCCCGGAACCCCAGGTGCTGCGATCATCGTAACCCCTAATACAAGGAGAAAAGGGAAAACAGCTGCAAATGAAATAGATTCACCTTGTAAAAATAAAACAGCTGATGCACAGCTTAGTAACGTAATTGTGCTTCCTGATAAGTGTATATTAGCGAGTAAAGGGATAGTGAAATCAGCAATATTATCTTTCATCTTTAATTTCTTCGCTTGTTCCAAAGTAACCGGAATCGTAGCAGCAGAAGATTGGGTTCCAAGTGCTGTAAAATAAGCTGGCAGCATGGTTTTTAACATGATAAAAGGGTTTTGCTTGCTTAAAACTCCAGCTAACGAATACTGAAAAATCAAGTATAAAACATGTAATAGAATAATCATTACAAAAACAACAGCAAATACCTTTATAATAGAAGCAACTTGACCTGCATGTGTCATGTTAGCAAAAATTCCGAAAATATGGATAGGTAATAAAGGAATAATTATTTTACTGATAACCAATTCCACAATGGAACGAAAATCATTGAAAACATTTAATAATGCATCATTTTTTAAGGCTGCCATGCCAATCCCTAAAACAAATGCAAGAATAAGTGCAGTAATTACTTCAAAAGGAGGATGCAGTTCAAAATGCAAAAATCCTTCAAGCAGCGCATTACTAGGGTCATTAAACATAGTTAATGATTGCCCGCTTAAAATGGCTGGATAAAGATTACTTGCCGCTATAAAAGCAATAATACCGGCAATAATGGTTGATACATAAGCGAAAAGTGCGGTAACGGATAATAATTTCCCGGCCCCTTTGCCCATGTAGCCAATACCGGGTGCGATAAAGCCGATAATAATAAGTGGGATGATAAAGCTTAAAAATTCGCCAAATATATCATTAAAGGTGGCGAACAAGCGAATAAGCCAATCATTCGCAATTAATCCGATAACAATACCAAGAGCAATTGCAATAATAATACGTAATAATAGACCAAAACGTTGCATAAAAACTCTCCAATCCAGTTTGTGAATTAAATGTAACGTGACATAGTATAACTTAAATTTGAAAGGATAGCCAGAGTTTACATTAAAGAGGATAGAAAAGAGAAAGGTTAGCTGATGGTTTATAAAAAAATAGGAAGTATCACTAAGGATACTTCCAAGTCTGAGATACTAACTCATTCCAAACGGTCCTAATGATTCAGAGTCCTTTTTTCCTGAGGATGCATTTGGCTTTGAGCTGAAAAAAGGAGCTGCTTGCTGCAGTGCTTGACCTACATTTTGATGTTGATTGGTCATAGAATAGAAAGTGGCTGCACCAATACCGACAGAGGCAACCAAAGGAATCCAAATGGAGTTCTTTTCCATACTAGCCCTTCCCTTCGATAAAGTGAAAAAGATAGTTGTTAGAACCTGCCATACCTATAGACGGCTAAGCTCAGACAAGCTTATTATTTCCGCAGAAAAATAAATTATGAAAGTTATTAATTAACAATATTCGCTTTTGTATCAAGGGCTGCATTCATGCCGGCAATTCTTCCGGTAACGAGCGCAGACGTAATATTGTACCCGCCTGTATAGCCGTGTATATCTAAAATTTCTCCACAGAAATATAATCCAGGCATGATTTTTGATTTCATCGTGTTTGGAACAATTTCTTTAATAGAAATACCTCCGCCAGTGACAAAGGCTTTTTCCATTGGAAGGCTGCCATGTACCTGGAAGGAAAAGTTTTTAATATCTTTCACAAATTGAAGGGAGGAGCTTTTAGAGATATTGGCACATTTTTGTTCAGGACTAATGCCATGCTTTTCCATCAAGTAATCAAGAAGACGTTCCGGGATCATTCCTTTGACGGCATTTTTAAATGCTTTTTTTGGATTTTTTTCAAGAGTATCCTTAACCTGTTTAAATAAATCATCTTTTGCTATTTCCGGTAAAATATCCAGATGCATTTCTACCGTATCTCTGCCTCGCATAAGCTCTTTAACAACAAATTGGGAACAGCGTAAAACAGCTGGTCCAGAGATTCCGAAATGGGTGAAAATCATATCCATTTGATGGGTAATGATTGGCTTACCACGTTTATTTAATACACTTAAACGAATATCTCTTAAAGACAAGCCTTGGAGCTTCTTTTGCTTAATAAAATCTTCCTTTGAGGTAAGTGCCACTTCTGTCGGGTATAGTGTGGTGACAGTATGACCGGCAGTTTTAGCCCACGGATAGGCATCTCCTGTCGAACCAGTATGAGGTACAGCTTTTCCACCGGCAGCAATAACAATGGACGCAGCTTTTACGGGATTTTCTTCATCAAGATGTACTGTATGCACATTCTCACCATACTCTATCGCAGCTACCTTTGTATTCATCTTTACTGTAACACCTTGTTCTTTCAATTGATGAATGAGTGCATTGACGACATCCATCGCTTTATTTGATTTTGGGAACATTCTGCCGTGATCTTCTTCCTTTAGTGCAATGCCCAGTCCTTCAAAATAATCAATAATGTCATAATTATTAAATACAGAAAAAGCACTATATAGGAACTTTCCATTACCAGGAATATGTTTTATCACTTCCTCCTGGGGCAGACGGTTGGTTACATTACAGCGTCCGCCTCCGGAGATGGCTAGCTTCTTGCCAAGCTTTTTTCCTTTTTCAATAAGCAGTGTTTTTGCACCATGCTCAGCAGCTGAAATGGCAGCCATTAATCCGGAAGGTCCGCCGCCAATAACAATAACATCATAATTCAAGAGTTTTCTCATTCCTTTCTTTCTTATGCGTATCGTAGCATTTTCTAAAGAAATGTACAATATGTATAGCATTCAATCATAACATTCAAGAGTTTTTATAGGATTTGTCGATTTTTAGCAAATTAAATCAAAGAAAGCAATCGAAAAGTATGCTAAAATTAATAGGAAGTGCTAAAATAAAGCAATCTATTTTATTAATCTAATTGTAGGTGAAAAAGTTACAATGTCAAATATGCTAAGGGGAACGATGCTGTTATCAGGTGCATCGTTCCTGTCCAGATTTTTAGGAATGATTTTTGTTATACCGTTTTTTGCAATCGTTGGTACGACAGGCAGTGCGCTGTTTGTATATGCGTATACACCTTATAGTATTTTTATTAGTTTATCTACAGTTGGAATCCCTGCTGCTGTATCGAAATTCGTGTCTAAATATAACGCTTTAGGCGATTATCAAATTGGGATGCGAATGTTTCGTGCTGGAAGTATATTAATGCTTGGGACTGGTACTGTTGCATTTCTTGTGATGTTTTTATCGGCAGATTGGATAGGAGCATACCAGATTCAAGGAGAAGAGGGACCGATTACCTCAGAGGATATTGCCTTTGTTATTCGGATGGTCAGTTTTGCTTTAATTGTCATTCCGGCAATGAGTATTGTCCGAGGTTTTTTTCAGGGGAATCAATCGATGGGACCGACGGCTATCTCACAGACTGTAGAACAAATTGTACGTATCATCGCTAT
Organism: Oceanobacillus sp. CFH 90083; assembly: GCF_009389585.1. GTDB lineage: Bacteria > Bacillota > Bacilli > Bacillales > Amphibacillaceae > Oceanobacillus. The sequence continues at coordinate 4,356 of NZ_VIYG01000009.1, forward strand.
TTTAGTCGGCTCCTATATTATTGTAAGTTATTTTAACGGGTCGATTACATTGGCAGTCGGCTTTGCTGCATTTGCTGCATTAATTGGTGCGATTGCATCATGTTTCGTTCTATTTTGGTATTGGAGAAAGAGAAAACCATATATTGATAAGCAAATTGCGAAACAGACAACAACACATGACTTTCGTACAGTTGATCTATTTAAGGAATTATTCCGCTATGCCGGTCCATTTGTATTAGTCGGCTTAGCAATTCCGTTGTATCAGCTTGTCGATCAGTTTACATTTCAGCCTGCCATGGTTGCCAGTGGCAGAGGAGCAACATATGATACGGAATTAGCTGTGATTAATAATTTAGGTCATAAAATAATTATTATTCCAATGACGATTGCTACGGGATTATCTATGGCAATGCTTCCGTCATTAACGAATGCTTTTACACAAAATGATCAGCCTGCTTATACGAAGCTTATTAATCAGGCACTTCAGGTTATAATGGTTTTTGTTATTCCGGCAGCTGCGGGGATTGCGATCCTTTCTGATGAAATTTTTGGCTCTTTATTTACATTGGAAGATATTGAGATTACCGGATCATTAATGGCATGGTATGCTCCAGTAGCATTACTGTTTGGGCTGATTACCGTTACAGCAGGGATGCTGCAGGGGGTTAACCAGCAGAATTATGCGGTTGTCAGCTTACTGGCCGGCTTGTTAGTCAAAGTAATATTTAACAGTCAGTTTATTCATCTGTTCGGCGGTAAGGGCGCAATTTTAGGTACGGCGATTGCAGCAGGAATTGCCGTTGGACTCAATTTAGCACGATTAAAACGAACCGTGAATTTTTCATTTAAACAAACAATTAAACGAACAATTTTAATATTGATTTTTACAGGAATGATGTGCTTCGTTATTGTTGTTTTAAAATTTGTTTTCGGCCTCTTCCTGCCATATCAGGAAGTACGCTGGGCAACGACTATTATGCTCTTAATCGGCATATCTGCTGGCGGGTTGTCTTATCTCTTTTTAGCGTATAAATCCACTTTGCTGGATCATATTTTTAATGGAAGTGTACCAGGCTTAAATCGATTAAAGCGCATGAAAAGATAAAAGTAAAAGGAGTTTCTTTCATATGCGATTAGATAAATTATTAGCAAATATGGGTGTCGGAAGCAGGAAAGAAGTAAAACAGCTGCTGAAAGCGAAAAAAGTCACTTTAAATGAGAAAATAGTCAAAGATGGCTCCGTCCAGGTAAATCCGGACAAGGACAGTATATGTGTAGAAGGAGAACCGGTTATTTATCAGAAATTTATCTACTTAATGCTGCATAAGCCTTCCGGTGTTGTGTCAGCAACCGTGGATACCAAGGATAAAACAGTCATTGACTTATTATCGGAACAGGAGAGACATTTTCAGCCTTTTCCGGTAGGCAGGCTGGATAAGGATACAGAAGGGCTATTGTTAATTACAAATGATGGGGAGCTGGCGCATCGACTTACCTCGCCTAACAAAAATGTATCGAAAATGTATCGGGCAAAGGTAAAGGGGGAACTGCCGGCAAATGTTATTCAACAATTCGCTGCAGGTGTAAAACTGGAAGATGGCTATGTTACAAAATCAGCGAAACTGGATATACTATCAGCAAACGAGGAGCAGGGGAGTTCTGAAGTGCAAATAGAAATAACAGAAGGAAAATTCCATCAAATTAAGCGTATGTTTGCGGCGGTCGATTGTAAAGTAACCTATTTAAAGCGGTATCGGATGGGGACATTAACTCTGGACAGTCAACTGCCGCCGGGAGCTTACCGCCCGCTGACAGAACAAGAAATGGATGATTGCTTCCGTTTGAACAATAAGGAGTTTTAGCCATGTCTCATTATTTTATAGGTATTCAGATCAAGCCGGAATGGGCAAAGGTATTATCAGAATGGCAGAAAGAGCTGGTGTATCGCCTTCCATATAAGCAATGGACGGATAAGTTAGATTTTCATATAACATTGGTTTTTTTGGGAAACATAGATGAAAAGTCGCTTGATGCTCTTCGCAACGGGCTTCAGGCGGTAACAGCCTATGCGCCATTTACTTTAAAAAAATCAAAATTAGGGACTTTTGGGAATAAGCAGCAGCCAAGAGTGTTATGGCTGGGGATTGAGAATAATTCCATATTAAGTAAGATACAAAAGCAAGTTGTTCAAACCTGTGAAACGGTTGGCTATAGAAAAGAGAAAAGGATGTATACGCCTCATATTACCATAGGAAAGAAATGGACTGAGCAGGAGAAAACGTTAACAGCGAATGGCTGGAATGACATATTGTCTGGTATGCCTTTCTTAGATGAAGCATTCCAGGTGGATGCTATTCATTTATATAAAGTACATCCTGCGTCTAAGCCAAAATATGAGATTATCCAAAGCTTTCCATTGCGTGGTGAGGAATAAAGGTATGTAAGTTGGAGGGAAAATAGGTAAACAGCAGTTTACAGGATTTTTTAATGGCGGGATAAGGATAAAAGCTTTTAATTTTTTTGACAGACAAAAGGTTTAGTATTGGTGTCTGTCGCAAGGCATAAACGCTTTTAGCCGATGAAAAGGAAAGAGGAGAGAATAGGGTAAATGGCACAGTTAATCAAGCTGCAGGATTATATTTCTAGATATGCGTGGGATACCTATCGCTATCCCACGCAATATATCAGACAAAAGAAAGAGCAATGGGAATGCTTCTATTCAGAGTGGCTTGCCCCTTCTCAGCAGGAAGAGATAAATATAGAAGAGCACATAGAGGTTGAAGATGCAAAGGCAAAAAATTCTTTTCTGCAAAAATGGAAAGAGCGGTTCATCAAGTCGTCCGTTTCTGTAGAGGATTTAACACCTGATGAGGAGATAGTCAAACGAAATAAACCACCACTTAAGCTCCCTGAGACAGAAGAAGCGTTGAAGCAGGTTTTTCTGGACAGGTTACTGGAAATCCAGTTGAAATGGGCCTCATCTACTGTGTCTCAGGTTTCTGTCGTTGATTCAAGTTATTATAATGACCCGCTGTTACGATTTTTGCTGCAGCGCTTTCCTGATACATATCTTGTGATGTACCGGCCGATATTTGCTGTTAAACAGGCAGCCGTCGAAACAGATATTATTCTTATTACACCAATTGGGATAGAGATACTGTCATTTGTGGAATTAGAGACAAATGAAGTGATTATGGCCGGAGATGAGCGTACATGGACAATTACTGCTCAAAAAAATGAAGAGCCAGGTCGTCTTGTTAATCCATTAATTTCATTAAAACGGTCGGAAAAATGGATTGAAAGGTTTTTAAAAGCAGAGAATATAAATATCCCTATTAAAAAAGTCGTTATTTCCAGAACGAACCATATTCTCTATGCAACAGCACCCTACCAGACGGAAATCATCGACAAGCTCACTTTTCCGGAATGGTTTCAAGAAAAAAGAACGGTTCATTTGCCGCTTAAAAAGAGACAGCTCAATGTGGCGGAGTCTTTATTAAGAAACAGTTTATCCTATTCTTTCCCAAGACCGGAATGGGAAGAGGAATAAGCGGCAATGTACTCGATTAATTGAAGTTTCAATTTATTTTAATATCATTGATAACTTACATAGATATTGTAATTTTGATCATTTCTAGATACAATATAGACTTAACACGTTAAAAAGAATACTATTATTTATCGCAAATAGAGAAGGATTGCTTGTCTATCTGGCGAGAAGGATTCATGATAAACAGATAAAAAGCAAGAATGGTCTATGGGTAAATAAAGATTTTTCGGACGATCCTTGAATGCTAATTTTGAAAGATGGGAAGACATTATGATTAACTGGCTCGAACATGCTTTAGGTACAGGGTGGCTTGTCAGACCGGCTGGCGGTTTAACTGGCGAGGCATTTATAGCTGAAAAAAATGGGAAGCGATTGTTTTTGAAACGAAACACATCGCCCTTCTTAGCGGTACTCTCTGCTGAAGGTATTGTACCAAAGCTTATTTGGACAAAGAGAATAGAAAATGGTGATGTTATTACCGCTCAGGAATGGCTGGAAGGGCGTTCTTTGAATGAGAAAGAAATGAAGCAGCAGGCTGTGGCTGATTTATTGTATAAAATACATCATTCTTCTGAATTAATGCATATGCTCTTGAAAATGGAGAAAAAACCGACAACCTCAGATGAAAGTTTCTCACAGCTATGTATACAGTTAGAAGAGAAGGGGTTAACTGGTGAGCAGGAAGCAGTACGGGAAGCGATTGGTTTGCTGGAGATGATGCTTCCTTATACGAGGAATCAAAAGCTGGCAGTGTGTCATTGTGATATGAATCATAATAATTTAATTTTAACAAAAGAAAATATCATTTATTTAATTGATTGGGATAATGCAACCATCGCTGATCCAGCAACGGATATTGGTATGCTCTTAAAGTGGTATATTCCAAAGGATGATTGGAAAGAGTGGCTTATCAATTACGGAATCAACCCGGACAGACAATGGTTTATTCGCATGTACTGGTATCTTTTGCAGGATAATCTGCAATTCTTATGCTGGCACTTTGACCGCAAGGAGAGTGAGAAAGTCCAGCAAAGATTAAAGGAATTACAGGAAATTAACCGGTCCATTAAAGATTTTATCGTGTCATAAACGGTGGCGTATCCGCGCTTAGAGATGTTGCTGGACAGTATTAATCCAATGAGAAAATTGATCCTGATGATGATCGATATGCCTGGATAGGTCAGATGTGGAAATGCCTTCCTTGCCATATTGATGAATACTTGTCAGAACGTTTTGGATATCCTCACCAGCTAATTCTTTTTGAGCTAATATGGACGCAGCGAGCCGTTCTAGTTGAGCATGTTCATTAGCGGATACGGAGGAATTAGAATGATGCTCGTCCAAAATATCACAGAGTAATTGCAGTTTATTTTGTATAGATAATTGCATCTGAATTCACCTCGTTTCTGAGCATAGTTTACACGGATAATTAATTATTATTCATATCATAAATAAAGCAATAAAAGTGAGGAAAGCGTACATGAGACAAAGACATAAGCCTTGGGCAGATGATTATTTGAAGGAAAAAAAGCATATTGTATTAGAGAATCCCGGCGTACATAAAGGAGAATGGAAAAAAGTTTTTGGCAATGAGAACCCGATACATGTAGAAATTGGCTCTGGTAAAGGGCAATTTATTACAGGAATGGCGAAGCAGTATCCCGACATTAATTTTGTTGGCATTGAGGTTGCCAAAAGTATTATTGTCTCCACTGTTCAAAAGGTGGATGAAGAAGCATTGGACAATATTCGTCTGTTAAATGAGGATGCGAGTGATATGCTGGCATTGTTTGCAGAAAATGAAGTGGAACAGGTTTATTTGAATTTTTCTGATCCCTGGCCGAAAAATCGTCATGAAAAGCGTCGTTTAACCTATAAGAGCTTTTTAGAGCAATACCGGAATATTTTAGTGGATTCGGGTCAAATCGTTCTGAAAACAGATAATCGTGGATTATTTGAGTATTCGTTAGTCAGTTTTTCTGAATATGGGATGCATCTGATGGAAGTGAATTTAGATTTGCATGCAATCGGGGATGAAACAAATGTGAAAACCGAATATGAGGAAAAGTTCTCTTCACAGGGACATGTTATTTATCGTTGCAGAGCAAAATTCTGACCTTTATCAAATGATATTGACAGGTATAAGATGTATTGTCATAATATATCATAATGTGAACCTATGTTATAAACCTTTAATCCAGTCCTGTGAGGCTGGTAAGGTAGCTTGGATAAAGCAAAATAAATATGTCCTTTAGAAGAAGATGTTCAAAAGTTGAATAATAACGCCGCTGCAAATTTTTCGGTTTCTCTCTTAAGCTTTTGAGTATGTATTTTAAAAGATAATATTTCTTTGTATATCCCAACACCTTGCCTTCCAGACTGGCAAGGTGTTTTTGGATTGGACAGCTATGGAATATAAAATGTATACAGAAGGGACAGGTATTCATGAAATCAAGAGAAATTCAGGTACACGAACGACTGCCATTATTGCAGAGCTTTCCTTTAAGCTTGCAGCATTTATTCGCTATGTTCGGATCAACGGTTTTAGTGCCGCTTTTATTTAATGTAGATCCGGCGACCATTTTAATGATGAATGGCTTTGGGACACTGCTATATATCCTTATAACAAAAGGAAAGATTCCTGCTTACTTAGGATCGAGCTTTGCATTTATTGCGCCGGTTACAATGGTTTTGACTGAGGGGGGAGGCTATGGTGCTGCACTGGGTGGTTTCTTCGTAGTCGGTCTTGTTTTAACTCTGGTCGGGGTGATTGTAAAATATGCAGGAACAAGCTGGATTGATGTCATTTTTCCACCGGCAGCGATGGGGGCAATTGTTGCAGTAATTGGACTGGAGCTGGTTCCGACAGCGGCAGGCATGGCTGGTTTATTACCCGCAGCAGATGTACCAAGAGATATGACAGCTATAACAGTATCTTTGCTGACATTAGGGGTAACGATTATTTATTGGGTAACCTTGAGAGGGTTCTTAAAAATTATTCCAATACTGCTTGGGATCGTGACTGGCTATGTGCTGGCAGCGATGTTTGGCATCGTTGATTTTGCACCAGTTCGTGAGGCAGCCTGGATACAAATGCCGACTTATTATCAAATTGAATTTAATTGGTCGGATATTTTTATTATTTTACCGGCAGCACTTGTACTGGTACCAGAGCATATTGGACACTTAGTAGTTACAGAGAATATCGTAAAAAAGGATATGATGAAGGATCCCGGCTTAGACCGTTCTTTATTTGGTAATGGTATCTCTACAATGATTTCCAGCTTTTTCGGTTCGACACCAAATACAACCTATGGTGAAAATATAGGTGTTCTTGCAATTACCAGAGTATATTCTACTTGGGTTATTGGGGGAGCTGCTGTATTAGCAATCATTCTTTCCTTCTGTGGTAAATTGGCTGCCTTAATTTCATCCATTCCAACACCTGTTATGGGCGGGATTTCCTTATTGCTGTTTGGAATTATTGCAGTGAGCGGGTTACGCATGCTTGTAGAACAGCAAATTGACTATAATAAGTCACAAAATCTTATCTTGACCTGTGTGGTTTTAGCAATTGGTGTAAGCGGAGCAAGCATTCAGCTGGGAACAATCGAACTGAAGGGAATGGGGCTTGCAACCATTGTGGCTATCTTAATCAGTTTATTCTTTAGATTATTGGATACTTTGAATTTATCTAATGAGGACAAATAAAAATTTGCAGTCTTAGAGGATGTTCAAAAACCACGTTGCCTTGATCTGCAAGACAGCCCAATTCAGAGCTGTGACGATAATAAACCATCCTGTCTTGCTGCCTGCAAATGTGACAAAGAGAACAGTGCTTTACTGGAATTCCTGTGTGCAGGATTCTAATAATAAGCAGCTGTTCTTTTTTCTTATTTTGTTATAAGTAAACTTTGCATCAAACTCCTCCTGGAATGAAAAGGCATAAAGATTTCTATCATATGAATAAATTACTAACAGCATATAGAAAACGATACCAATTCTAATCTTATAACTATTTATTGGATAAGGTAGAAGAAAGCTGCATCCGTCCAGGTGGAAAAGCGTTAAATTATTGTTGACGGGCAGCTTGTTTGGTGATATTATTTCGATTATCACCAAAGTAGCTTTTTTTACTAATTTATCGCAGTGCACCTGACTTGAAGATCTCTGATTAAAGCTTTACTTTTTGCTTCGATGTAGAGAGCATTATCTGGAAACAAATTATTCATAGAATATTTTGAAATGGAAGCAGCGCCTGACTTTTATTGGACTGTCTTTTTTTACTTTTAAATATGAATTTTTTTCAAAAAAGTATTTTAAGATATTAATTTTTTATGCTTAAATGATAAGCTTAAAAACCGGTAAGCAACATTTTAATACGATGAATTGTCGGAAAAATATGTGAATAGAAAATAAAGCTATATATGTATTTATGCAATTTTTTTACGAAACCAGTTAATCCTTTTTGATGGTCTTTAATGTGAAAATATTCAATGCTTTTTGGTAGATAGACATCAGGAATAACACAATTTAATTTATGGAGGAAAGATAAACATGGCACAGATGCTTGCGTTAGTTCTTATTGTATTAATTTTATATATTGGAGATGTAATTGCTGCCAGAACAAAAGCCTGGGTACCCTCGATTTTTGTTTGTGCAGTACTGTTTTTAGCGGGGTATTGGACCTTCTTTCCGCAGGATATTGTTGAAATTGCAGGGATACCGCCTGTGGTCGCTACAGCACTTATGTATTTACTGATTGTAAATATGGGGACACTCTTATCATTACAGGAGTTGAAACAGCAATGGCGTACGATTTTAATTGCACTTGGTGGTATTTTAGGTGTGGTTTCCTTCTTACTGGGCTTTGGTACATTGCTCTTTGGGTTCCAGGCTATGGTTGTTGCTGTTCCACCATTAGTAGGCGGACTGGTATCCTCACTGATTATGTCGGAAGGTGCGGCAGAAGCCGGACTTGTCAGCTTATCCGTCTTTGCAATTGTTATTTATGTCATGCAAGGCTTTGCCGGATATCCTTTAACATCTGTCATGCTGAAAAAAGAAGGGAAACGATTATTGGATAAAATTCGCAGTGGTGAATTAAAGGCAGCTGATACATCAAATAAAGCAGCGGCAGAAGAATATGAGGGCGCAAGATTATTTAAAAATCTCCCTGAACAATATAATACAAGCTATTTTATATTTTTTAGATTAGCAGTCACCGGTTTTCTTGCTTATCAGGTTTCTGCCTGGCTGGACCCAGTAGTATCTATAAGCCCTATGGTGCTTTGTCTTGTATTTGGAGTAATTGGCAGGAGCGCTGGTTTCTTAGAGAAGCAGGCACTTCAGAAGGCAAACGGATTTGGTTTTGCAATGATGGGGTTAATGCTCTATATTCTTGATGGTTTAAGAAATGCTACTCCAACGATGATGCTTGATCTAGTATACTTGTTGGTAGGAAGTATCCTTTTAGCTGTCATTGGCATGTATATCTTTTCTTTTATTGTTGGAAAGCTGCTTAAGGTCAGCAAGGCAATGGCATATGCTATATCATTAACTGCTTTCTATGGCTTTCCGGCAGATTATGTAATTACCAATGAGGTAATCAACTCCTTGACAAAGGATAGTAAAGAAAGAGAAGCACTAACGAGTCATATGCTGCCGCCGATGCTAGTTGGCGGATTTGTGACCGTAACGATTGTTTCTGTTATACTGGCAGGTATATTTGTTAATTTCTTATAAGCATGTATTTAACGGAGGTAGGATAACGTGAAAGCGAATCAGGAAAGAATTGAAAAGCATATTAAAAATTTAAGTCACTTTACAGCTACACCAAATCAGGGAACCACACGATTAACGTATAGTGAAGAAGACTTACAGGCCCGTACCTATATCAAAGAACAGATGAAAGCATACGGATTAGAAGTAAGAGAAGACGGTCTCGGCAATATTTTTGGCAGGCTGGAAGGCGAAAAAAAGGATGGGCCGAGTGTTATCGTAGGGTCTCACTTTGACAGTGTTCCCAATGGCGGAGATTATGATGGCCCAGCTGGAGTCGTTGCCGGATTGGAGGTAGCGGCACTATTTCAGGAAAATCGGGTTAAGCCTGCATATCCATTAGAGATTATTGCAATGGTCGAAGAAGAGGGCTCCAGATTCGGCGGCGGTTTAATGGGCTCCAGAGGAATTGCCGGATACCTCCAAAAAGATGCTATCCAGCAGATGAAGGATAAAGATGGTATCTCTGTTCCAGAAGCAATGAAAAAGATTGGTTTAGATCCGTCTTTAGAGATGAAACGTAATCCAGAAACAATTAAAGCATTTTTAGAAATGCATATTGAACAGGGGCCTGTTTTGGAAGAAGAGCAAATTTCCATTGGTGTTGTGGAATCAATTGTCGGGCTGACACAGCTGGAGGTTACTATTACCGGTAAGGCTGGGCATGCTGGAACTACACCGATGGACAGGCGATCAGATGCACTGGTCACAGCAGCTAATATTATTGCGAAGCTTCCACAAATTGCTATAGAAGAAGGGGAAGGAACAGTTGCCACAGTAGGAAGACATGAGGTATTTCCAAATGGAGCTAATGTGATTCCGGATAAAGTCGTCTTTTCTGTTGATATCCGTTCCAGTAAAGAAATCCATGTAAAAAATGTCGTGCAAAAGGTAAAAGATGTTATTAACTCTTATGAAATGGATAATATTCAGACTACCGTAGAACAGTCATTGTACATGCAGCCTAAGGAGCTGAATAAGGAAATTCGTTCGTTGCTGAAGGATTCCTGTGAACAGTTAGATATCTCGTATTTGACGATGAACAGCGGAGCAGGTCATGATGCGATGGTTCTTTCTGATATTACAGATGTCGGATTGATTTTTGTTCCCAGCAAAGAGGGGCTCAGCCACTGCCCGGAAGAATGGACAGCGATACACGAACTCGCCGCTGGTGTGGAAGTGTTATATGAAACAACATTAAAATTAACGGAAGAATCCTAGTGCTATTTAGTGCTGGGTTTTTTTGTAGATTAACTTTGCATAATTAGGTTATCATTAATAATGTTATATATGTGTTTATTATAGATCCTTAAAATGATATTGTACCAAAAAAGCCCGCTTAAATTTAAGCAGGCTTTTTACATATGTATTGATTAATTTATGTAATAATGATAAAATAAAAAAGTTAAAGATACACCTATACATGTAAGTGCATATATTAAAATTTTACACTATAATTATAATATTGTCAACAGGTATTTTTGAAAATAAAGGAGGAAGTTGATGGATAAGCAAAATGATAGCCATGAATTTGAATATCAGCGACTGGAAAAGGTATTAGATATTATTGAGAAGAAACAAACTGCTTTGAAGGAACAGGCCTCCAAGGTGAAAGAAGATGTCGTTGAATTACGTAAAACATTTTGGGATGATATTACCGTTAACATGGATGAAATGGATGACATTATTGAAACGCAGGAAAGTATTAAGCAGCAGTCCAACATCCTTGCGCAAAAAGAACGGCATTATGGGAAAAATTATGAGCGGATGAATCAATTAGAAAGACTAAAAAAACAGCCTTATTTCGGAAGAATTGATTTTCAGGAGAAAGACAGCAAGGATATAGAGCAAATTTATATTGGTACTTCTTCGTTAATGGATGAAGAAGAGAAGGATTTTCTTATTTATGATTGGCGTGCTCCTATTTCCAGCATTTATTATGATTATGCTCCAGGTCCGGTAGAATACCAGACGGAGAAAGAAACGGTCTATGGCGATATGCATTTAAAACGTCAGTATATGATTCGTAATGGGAAGATGAAGGGAATCTTTGATACGTCGGTAACAATTATTGATGAGATGCTTCAGGAAAGCTTAAGCGGGGCAGCTGATACGCAAATGAAATCGATTGTTTCTACCATTCAGCAAGAGCAAAATGCTGTTATTCGTCATCGTGGCAGTAAAGTGCTGGTTGTTCAAGGTGCGGCAGGAAGTGGAAAAACCTCTGCTGCATTGCAGCGGATTGCATATTTGCTTTATCACCACCGGACTAATTTAACGGCGAATCAGGTTTTGTTATTATCACCTAATGACTTATTTACCAGCTATGTAGCAAACGTTTTGCCTGAATTGGGAGAGGAGCCGGTTCAGCAGCAAACCTTCCATCAATTTATTTCAAGTGGAATGGATAAAGCGTTGCATGTAGAGACTCCCTTTCAGCAAATAGAAAAACTGATGAGCTTAAAGGATGAAAATCAGCAAACACAAATCGAAGCGATCCGGTATTTTTCTAGTGTTGCTTTTATGGATAACATTAATTGGTATTTAGAAAAATTAAATCAAACGAATCTTGTTTTCAGGTCGATCCGCTTTCGAAATGAATTACTAATTGATAGGAAAGAGATTGAAAACTATTTCGCCTCTTTGGAGAAAGATATGCGGCTTCCAAATAAAATGGAGCAGCTAAGAAATTGGTTACTGCAGCGTATTCGTGTATTCCAAAAAGAAGAGAGCGGGAAGGATTGGGTTCTGGATCAGATTCAGCTGCTGAGCAAGGATGACTATATGAAAGCTTATCATGAAGTAGAGAGCGAGCTGGAAGAAAGCAGTATCCAGGATGAAGAGAAGGTTTTAAGAGAGAAAATTATTCGTAAAACATTTGCGCCATTGAAAAACATGATACGCCAGAACCGGTTTGTCAATACCTTTAAAATGTATATGGATTTTGTAGCAGAGCTGAATGGAACGAGCGCTATCCAGCAATATAAAGCAGAAGCACTGCGGGAACTCCGAAAAAAACAACTCCCGTGGGAACTGGCAACAGCTTATAGCTTCTTTAAAGGGGAAATGATTGGTCATGAAGTTATGCGGCCTGTACATTTAATCGTTATGGATGAAGCACAGGACTATACACCCTTTCAATTCGCCTATTTAAAGCATCTTTATCCATATGCCAGTTTTACACTGCTTGGCGATGTGAATCAGGCAATCTATTCCTATGCGTCAGAGGAAAATCCAATTCAAGAAAAGGGCGCACAGCAAGAAAGTACAGAACGGATTGTATTGACGAAGAGCTATCGTTCCACAAAACCGATTGCAGATTTTACATCTTATTTTTCACCAAGCAATCAACCGGTAGAAGCCTTTGATCGCAGTGGTTCCCTTCCGGAAGTGATTCGTTTGACAAAGTCGATTTCTGAAAAGGATGCGTTGCTTTACAAAATAGAGGAGAAGCAGCAGGAAGGCTATGAAACGATTGCGATTATAGCGAAGACGGCAGATGCCTGTGATAAAATATATCAGCAGCTGCATCAAGAGATAACTGTAAAACGGATTAACGAGGATACAAAAAACTATCAAAAGGGTGTTACAGTTGTTCCTGTTTATTTAGCTAAAGGTATTGAATTTGATGCTGTCATTGTTGCGGATGCTTCAGCTGAAGTGTATTCGCATTCTGCTGATAAATATTTGCTTTATACAGCATGTACGCGTGCGATGCATGATTTAACGGTGCTTTATACAGAGGAGATGTCGCCTTTCATAAGGATAGTTCCTCAAGAGAAATATAGATATGCGACGATTGTGGAGCGAGGAGAAGAATGAAATAACTGTTTATGTCTCCTTTTCCTAATTGAATAATAGTGAATATCTGCTTTTATTGTTTAAGTAAGCAGTGATATAAAAAGCCTAACATCCATTTGACTAGTTAGAATTGTGAAATGATGTTAGGCTCTGTTGCTTTAAATGAGTTTATCATGGATAACCGTTCTTAAATCTTTTGCAGAATAAAGTTTCATTTTATAGTTTTAAATCAAATTGCGATATATCTGCTGTTGAAATCATAAATAATTTTTACATTTTTAAAATAACTTTGAACCTGGTTATATCTCCTCGGTCTCTGGAAATAGAATACTCAATTGGATTGTTCTTATCATCATACGTAACAGTGTCTACCAGCTGAATAGCACTGTTTTTTTCAATATGAAGGATTTTAGCTATCTCTTCACTTGCATTAATCGCTTCAAAGGTTCTGGTCGCGTAGTCAATTTTAATTTGGTAATTTTCTCTAAGTACGTTAAATAAAGATAAAACAGCGAAATCGAAATTATCAAGATTAGGTGTTAAATCTTTTGGGAGATATGTTGTGACTAAAATAGAAGGTTCATTTTCAATATATCGTAATCTATCTAATTTATAATACTCCTTATAGCTGCTTCCAAAGATACTTTTAAGTTTCTTATTGGAATTTATTCGTTGTATATTTAGTACTTCTGTTTTCCCATGCAGTCCTTGGCGGTTTACTTCGTCATCAAAACTTCTTAACTTTTCTAAGTTCCAAAGGTTTAATGTTGGTTTTTCAATGAAAGTGCCTACTCCACGTTTTACTTTTAAATATCCTTCATTCACAAGTAATTCAACAGCTTTTCGAATAGTTGTTCTACTTACTCCGTAGCTGCTTATTAATTCATTTTCAGTAGGTAGCTTTTCATTTAATTGATACTCATTATTATTTATTTTCATAATGATATCTTCTTTGATTTGGTGATATAAGGGGATTACGCTGTTTTTATCTAGAATGACAGATTTTTTTGATTCCAATATTTTCACCTCATTTTATAATGATGTCATTACCACCTTTATTATATATATTGTTGATAGCGCTGTAAAACAAATTAGAATCTACAGGTTTTGTGACTAAATTAATAATTTTAGAAAATTTTAAAAGAAAGCGCTTTACAAAAATGAATTATAGTGATAAATTTATATCATGACGTCATGATGTCATGATAATTAAGGGAAGGTGATATATTTTGAACACATGGTTAGATTTAGAGGGTAAAGTTGTCATTGTAACAGGCGGCTGTGTTGGGATTGGCGCTAAATTAGTTGAGAGCTTTCATCAAAATGGTGCGAAGGTAATTGTTGCAGACATGTCTGTTACTGAAAACTATCATGATAATAATATTCACTATATGAAGTGCGATGTTACGAAGAAAGAAAAGATTACAAAATTAGTAAATGAAGTGATGTCTCAATATGGGAAGATAGATTGTCTTGTTAATAATGCGGGAGTGAATCGAGCCAGATTGCTGGTAGATTATTTTAATGAAGATGAGAAACATGAGCTATCGGAAGAAGACTTTGATTTCATGGTCAATGTCAATCAAAAAGCGGTTTTCTTATGTGCCCAAGCTGTTTCAAAAGTGATGATTAAGCAAGAATCAGGAGTAATTATTAATATTAGTTCAGAAGCAGGTGCAGAAGGTTCCAAAGGTCAAAGTATATATGCTGCTACGAAAGGTGCTGTGAATTCCATGACATTATCTTGGGCGAAAGAATTGGGCACTTTTAATATCCGAGTGGTTGGAGTAGCTCCAGGAATTAATGAACCTACACCAATGGGACACCCTAAACATGTAGAAGATTTAGCATACACCAGAGGAGTAAAGGCAGAGAATATTTCTTTAGATTATCAAAAAGTAATTCCGTTAGGCAGGGTAGGTAAATTAGAAGAAATAGCTGATCTTGTAACCTATTTAGCTTCTGAGAGAGCTGGTTATGTAACTGGAACGATTGTAAATGTAACTGGCGGGAAGTCTAAAGGCTAAGTGATAAGCATTGTCGCCTTTAGAAATAATTTAATTGTTTAGGAGGGATTTCATGCGCAATGAAGACGTTGTAAAACCATGGATTCTTATCGTTACACATGGGAAATTTGGAGAGGAACTGAAAAGAAGTGCAGAAATGATTATGGGGCAAATGCAAGATATCTATTGTTTTTCTTTATTAGAAGAGATGGATCCTTTAGAACTTAAAAATCAAATAAATGAAGTTCTAAACGATGCTCCAGGAGGATCCATTATTTTTACAGATATATTTGGAGGTACTCCTTCTAATATAGCTGCCACTTTTTCCAAAAATCATTATGCTGTCTCTGGTGTGAATTTACCAATGATTGTCGAGGCAGAGATGTCAAGAACGCAGATGGAAATATCGGATTTAATGCAGAAGATAATACATTCTGCTTCAGACGGTATACGAAATATTACTAAAATTATGAATGAAAGGGAGCGTATTTAATGCAGGGTATCAAGCTTGTGCGTGTTGATTTTCGGCTTATTCATGGTCAAGTAATTACAAAATGGAGAAATAAGGTTTCCGTAAATAAAATTATCGTAGTTAATAATGCATTATCCGAAGATGAATTTATGAGTGATATCTATGTAATGGCTGCTCCGCCAGATATGGAAGTAGAGGTTATATCTGAAGAAAATTTTGTACGACAAGCTCAAGCGGGCGAATATGATCATGGGGAAATTTTAGTTTTATTTAAGAGTATTATAGATGTTCTTCATGTATATAGAAAAGGAGTCCACTTTGAATCGCTGCAAATTGGAGGATTGGGAAGTGGAAATAAACGAACTTCTGTTGTAAAAGGAATAGCGATTGATCAGGATGATGCCGATATGCTGTTGGAAATGCAAGGAGAGGGAACCGATGTAACATTTCAAGTAACACCTGAAGAACCTAAATTAAAATTAGATAATGCAGTAAAAAAATTGAAAAAGTAAAGGCTAGGTGAAATGGGATGGATATGTTAGCTGTTGCTATATTTACTGGTTTATGGTATTGGATTTGTAAAACAGATATTGGTTATGGCATTACTCACGCAATCAGGCAGCCATTATTTTCTGCCATTCCCATAGGTATCATCATGGGGGATTTAAAAACTGCTTTAATTATTGGTGCAGGTGTCCAGATTCTATATATCGGATTAGTTGCTGCCGGTTCTAATTTGCCGGCTGATGATTCTTTAGCTGGTTTGATTGCTATTCCCATTGCTATCAGCGCAAATTTAAGTACAGAACTAGCGATAGCAATAGCAGTTCCGGTTGGTGTCATGGGTGTATTTATTGATCAATTAAGAAAAACCGTCAACGTCGTGTTTGTTCATATGGCAGATAAATTTGCTGCTGAAGGAAATGCAAAACAAGTGGTTCTTTCAGCGATATTATATCCTACCATACTCAGTTTCTTTATGCGTTTTCCAGTTCCTTTTTTCGCAAACCTCTATGGGGCTAATGCTGTTGAAAACTTTATGAATAATGTGCCGGAATGGCTATTGCACGGTTTTAGTGTAGCAGGAGGATTATTACCGGCTCTTGGATTTGCTTTAACGATGTTTGTTATTGGAAAAAAACAATTGCTGCCTTGGTTTTTTATCGGTTATTTTCTTGTTCAATTTAGCGGATTACCAATCATGGGGGTAGCTATATTCGGAATTTGTATCATTATTTTGCTAAATGTATATCAAAATAACAAAATGGGGGTTCAGTAACATGAAAGAAAAAGAAGCGCAGGATTTAATAAGAGAAGCTTCACATACTCCGATTACAAGAAAAGATGTAAGAAAAAGCTGGTTTTATTATTATTTGTTTGCTGAGATGGGTATTTCTTATGAACGTTTACAAGCATTGGGGTTCACAACCTCCATGGTTCCGATATTAAGAAAGTTATATCCAAATAAAAAAGACTTTGCAGAGGCCTTGCAAAGACACCTGATTTTCTATAATACAGAAGCAGTTTTCGGTGCACCAATTAATGGTGTTGTCATTGCTATGGAAGAACAAAAAGCCAAAGGAGAGCCGATTGAAGGAAATGGAATTACGGGGATGAAGACAGGGTTGATGGGGCCTTTAGCCGGAATTGGAGATTCCATTGACTGGGCTACCCTTAAGCCGATTATCTTTGGACTTGGAGCCAGCTTATCTGCTGCTGGAAATATTTTGGGAGCCTTTATTTTACTGCTGTTACCTCTGATTCAGATTATCATCGGCTTAAACCTTTCTGTAGCTGGTTATGAGACTGGGAAAGCCTCTATAAAAGACCTATTGCAATCAGGTAAGATCAAACAATTAATTACAAGTGCAAGTACATTAGGTTTGTTTATGATGGGGGCGCTTTCTTCAACCTATGTCGCAGTGAGTACACCAATACAATTTTCTTTTGGCAGTGAAACAGAGCCTTTTGTATTACAAGAAGTTCTTGATAGTATTGTTCCAGGTTTATTACCTCTGGCGGTAGTGCTGGGTATTTATTGGTGGCTGCTTAAGAAAAATCAAAATTTTGCTGTCATCATGCTTCTTATTATCGCAGTAGCTCTAATTGGTGCGATTACAGGAATATTATAAATCAGCGTAAAGAGAGTTGGGATGAAATGAAAGCAGTTCATTTTGGTGCAGGAAGTATAGGCAGAGGTTTTATTGGAGATTTATTATTTGAATCTGGCTACGAAACGACTTTTGTAGATGTAGATGAACAGATTATAAAACAGATAAATGAAACAAACAGCTACGATTTATATGTGATTGAAGAAAATTATCGTAAAAAAACAATTTCAAATGTACAAGCACTTTCTTCGGTAAACAATAGAGAAGAAGTTATCATGGAAATTTCTCAAGCAGATATCCTGACCACTTCTGTTTGGGCAAATAATCTGGAAAAGATAGCGCCGTTGATTTTAGAGGGATTAAAAGCGAGACAACAAGCTGGGAAACCAAAGCTAAATATACTGGCTTGTGAAAATGCAATGTTTAATTCGGATATGTTAAAGGGGTTTATCTTAGAAAGTGATCTCCACATATCTGAAGAAATAATTAATCAAATTGCTTGTTTTCCAAACACAACGGTGGATCGTATGGTAATAGAAGATACAAGAAATGATTTAAACGTTATTAATATAGGAAAAGATTTTGAGCTTATTGTAGAAAAAGAAAAATTAGCAGAACCTTCTAATCCACCTTTAGAAAATGTTTATTATACTGCTAACTTTCAAAAGTATATCGAGAAAAAGTTATATATTATTAATGGCGGACATGCTTGGGCAGGATATATAGGCTATGTACATGGCTATAGGATTATTCAGGATGTTTTTCAAAATGAAACGATTGTTAATGAAATAAGAGAGACGATGGTAGAATGTGCCAAACTATTAGAGCAGAAATATGACTTTCAGTTAGATGAATTGTTAACTTATATTGATTTTGCAATCCATCGCTTTCAAACTCCTGGCGTCCAGGATACGATAAATCGGGTATGCAGGTCGCCAATCCGAAAACTCCATGTGGATGATCGATTAGTAGCACCTGCGATTCAATGTGAGTCGTATCAATTAAAAAATGAAAATTTACTGCTTGGAATAGCATCTGCATTTTTATTTCGTAATGATGCAGATGATGAAGCTGTAGAATTAGAGAAATTTATTAAAAGGAACGGGATTCGTAAAGCAATAACTGTATTTACAGGTATGGAGGAAAATAATTCATTGTGCCAGAGAATAGAAGAGAAGTACAAGGAGTTAAAAGATAAATTCAATGTTTAGCAGGAAAAATTCAAAAATTTATGTGAATATCTTAGGAGGATGTTATGCGTTTTTCCAATAAAGAAGGTATTACTGTCGTACATGCGATTATCGAAGAAATTGTATCAAATAGAGACTATCTCAGCAAGGTTGATGCAGCAGTAGGTGATGGGGATCATGGAATTAATATGAGTAAAGGTTTCAACATGGCTGATAAGGAAATTGCCGGTTCAGATTTAAATATGAATGAAGGGTTCTTAGTGATAAGTAAGACGCTGATAAGCAAAATAGGCGGTTCAATGGGACCGTTGTATGGAAATTTTTTCAGAGGATTAAGTGTTGCATCTAAAGAAAAAGAAATGATTGACAGTTCAGTTATTTTAGAAATGTTAAAAAAAGCATATTCCAATATAACACTGATTACAGATGCTTCAGAAGGAGATAAAACGTTAATTGATGTTTTAAGCCCAGCAATAACTGCTTATAAGATAAATTATAAAAATGACCATAGCTTACCTGACTGCTTAAATGAAATGATGGCTAAAGCCAAAGAAGGATTAGAAAACACTAAAAATATGACCGCGAAAGTAGGACGTGGAAGCAGACTGGGAGATCGGACATTAGGACACCAGGATGCAGGTGCAACTTCTTGTTATCTTATATTAAAAGCGTTTTCAAGTTCTATTACAAAGATAGTGAATGCAGAAAGCTGAGGAGGAGATAGCAATGCAGCGGTTTATTAATAATCCAGAATTCATTGTTGATGATTTAATCAAAGGATATGTAAAAGCTTATAAAGGATTTATTGAAAAATCAGCAAATAACGATCGAGTAGTTAAAAGAAAAAATTCTCCGGAAACAGGGAAAGTTGGAATTGTAACTGGAGGAGGAAGCGGGCATGAACCAGCTTTTTTAGGGTATGTTGGTGAAAATATGGTAGATGCAGTTGCTGTTGGAGAAGTTTTTGCTTCTCCGCCCGCAGAAGCTTTTTATGATGCTATTTTAGAAGCTGACAGCGGGGAGGGTGTAGCGTGTCTTTTTGGCAATTATGCCGGAGATAATATGAACGTGAAAATGGCAATTCAGATGGCTGAGGAAGAAGGGGTTAACGTAAAATTTGTAACTGCTAAAGATGATATTGCATCTTCTCCAAAAGAAACAAGGCATCGAAGACATGGTATTGCAGGTGGTGTATATATGTGGAAAGCAGGAGGAGCAAAAGCAGCTTTAGGTGGGACGCTGGATGATGTAATCGCTGTAGCACAAAAAGCTGCAGATAACACCAGGAGTATCTGTGTCGGTTTAAGCTCTTGTACAATACCAGCCGCAGGAACACCTAATTTTGAGATAGAAGAAGGAATGATGGAAATTGGAATTGGCCATCACGGTGAGCCGGGCATACGAGTAGAGAAATTAAAAAGTGCAGCGGAAATTGCTGCTATGATGACAGATGCATTACTGGATGATTTTGCTTTTGATAGGGAACAAAATATAGCTGTACTATTGTCAGGATTAGGAAGTACGCCAAAGATGGAGCTATATGTTTTATACGATGCGATAGAAGAAGTGTTGAAAAAACAAAATCATCGTGTAGAAGTGGTTTTAATAGGAGATTATGCAACATCCCTCGATATGAATGGAATCTCTTTATCCTTAATGAAGCTAGATAATGAATTGAAAGAATTACTAGCATACCCTGCAAAAACATCAGGATTAACAATCATTCGATCATAAAATAATTAATTGATACGTTGGAGGAGAAATTTATGAAATTACAGCTGGCATTAGATGAATTACCATTGGAAGAAGCATTAGAATTTGTAGAAAAAGTAGAAGCGTATATTGACATTATTGAAATTGGTACTCCATTAATTATATCAGAGGGTATGAGAGGGGTCAGGAGTTTTAAAGAAAAGTTTCCTGAGAAAGAGATTTTATCTGATGAGAAAATTATGGATGGCGGATATTTTGAATCTGAATTAGCATTTAATGCCGGAGCAGAGTATGTCACTGTGTTAGGAGTGACAGATATTTTAACAGCAAAGGAATGCTTGAAAGCTGCGGATATATTTAATAAACAAATTGTTGCAGATATGATTTGTGTGGAAGATTTGCCTCAGAAAATTAATGAGTTGGAAGAAATTGGTGTGCAAGTTTTAGCTGTTCATACAGGTGCTGATCAACAAGCTGGAGGAAGAACACCGCTTGATGATTTGAAAGTGATGAAAAAATTTGCAAAAAAAGCAAAAATAGCGGTAGCTGGAGGGATTAATAGTAAAACGATCCATCAATATGTAGAACTGCATCCAGATATTATTATTGTTGGTACAGGAATAACGAAGGCAGAAGATCCAGTGAAAGAGGCTAAGTATATTAAAGAGGTTATTAACAGTAGAGGGAGTGCTTGATAATATGTCCAGTTATAATCATTTAATAGCGATTATAGAAGAATTAGCTGCTAATGCTCAAGAAATCGACCGGGAACAATTAGATAATGTTGAGCGCTTGATTGAGAAAGCTGATAGAATTTTTATAGCAGGCGCTGGACGTTCCGGTTTTGCAGCCAGAGCATTTGCCAATCGGCTCATGCATCTTGGTTATCATTCCTATTTCGTCGGAGAGCCTACTACTCCTTCTATACAGAGAGAGGATTTGTTGATTATTGGATCAGGCTCTGGAGAAACAGCCAGTTTGGTAACAATGGCTAAAAAAGCCAAAGAAGTCGGAGCGGCTGTTGCGACTCTGACTATTTTCCCGGCAAATACAGTCGGTTCCTTAGCTGATGCTTATATTACTTTGCCTGGAGTAACTTCTAAAGTAGATGAAGGAGAATTTGGTTCAACTTCATTGCAACCGAAAGGGTCATCTTTTGAACAATTGAGCTGGTTAGTTTATGACAGTATGATTGTTACATTAAAAAATAAAAAGAATCAATCAGATGAAGATATGT
This sequence comes from Oceanobacillus sp. CFH 90083, assembly GCF_009389585.1. Lineage (GTDB taxonomy): Bacteria > Bacillota > Bacilli > Bacillales > Amphibacillaceae > Oceanobacillus. Next base: position 26,217 of record NZ_VIYG01000009.1, read on the forward strand.
TTTTTAGACATGCTAATCTGGAATAGTCCTAACTTTAATTGTTTCCATATGCAAATCAGCCTTCTTCAAAAGGTATTTTATATGGAACGGCTGATGAGAAAACTAAAAAAATGGAGGCTGCATTGCATCTAATCCAGCCTCCATTTCTATTATTGATAATTATTCGTTTCAAAAAGATCAATCAGCTCAACATCCGGGTTTTTATCTTTAAACCAGTTTAATGCAAATTCATTCCGGAAGAGAACAAGCGGCTGATCTTGACGATCCCGAACCAGCAGATTTCCGGCGTCAAACAAGGAAGGATCAGCTTGCTCCGGCTTCAGCCATCTTGGGATGCGTTCACCGATGGGCTCCATGATGACCTCTGCATTGTACTCATTTTCCATGCGATAGGTGAAGACCTGATATTGTAATTCACCGACTGCACCTAAAATAAAGGAATCTGTTAATTTATCCCGGAATAGCTGGATCGCACCCTCCTGGACAAGCTGTTCAATGCCTTTGCGAAATTGCTTTGACTTTAAGGCATTTTTCGCCATGACCTTTTTAAAGATTTCCGGCGGGAACTGCGGCAGCTCATCAAATTCATATTTTTCTCTTCCTGTAAGTAATGTATCACCAATTTGGTAGGCATTTGGATCATAAATACCGATAATATCACCAGCATATGCTTCCTCGACGGTCTCCCTGGACGAAGCAACCATCTGCTGGGACTGCGCCAGCTTTAGCTCTTTTCCAGTTCTGGCCAGCTGGACACTCATACCGCGTGTGAATTTTCCGGAGCATACACGTAAAAAGGCAATCCGGTCACGGTGGGCGGGATTCATGTTTGCCTGGATTTTAAAAATAAATCCGGAAAAATCTTCTTCCCCGGGATCGACTGCGCCTTTGGTTGACTTGCGTGATGTCGGACTTGGTGCTAAGCGGATAAAGGAATCAAAAAAAGTTTGAACGCCAAATGGAGAGAGTGCACTCCCGAAGAAAACAGGAGTTAATTCTCCGTTTAAAATGGCTTCTTCGGAATACATATTTCCGGCTTCTTCAACGAGTTCTAATTCATTGACAGCATCTTGATAGGTTGCATTTTCCGTTAATTCCGGATGGCTTTCTAATTCTTTGTAAGGAATATAGCTTTCTTCTGCACCTGGGTGATGCTGCACAAATTGCTCATTCTCCCGATCAAAAATGCCCAGGAACCCTTTGCCCATACCGGCTGGCCAATTCATCGGGTACGTATCAATTTCTAACACTTCTTCCAGTTCCTCTAATAAAGCGAGCGGTTCTTTCCCTTCCCGGTCCAGCTTATTCATAAAGGTAAAGATAGGAATACCGCGCATACGGCACACCTTGAACAATTTAATCGTCTGTGCTTCAATTCCTTTCGTGGAATCAATAATCATCACAACACTATCGACAGCGGTTAAGGTCCGGTACGTATCCTCACTGAAATCTTCGTGTCCCGGCGTGTCTAAAATATTGATATGAAAACCTTCGTATTGAAAGTTCATCACACTGGATGTTACAGAAATACCACGCTGTTTTTCAATTTCCATCCAGTCAGATGTGGCGAACTTGCCAGATTTTTTCCCTTTTACAGTTCCGGCAGAACGAATCAGATTGCCGTATAATAGTAACTTTTCTGTCATAGTTGTTTTCCCGGCATCGGGATGCGAGATAATCGCAAATGTTTTTCTTTTCTGTACTTCTTCTTGAATTGACATAGTGAAATCCTTTCTATAAATAGACTAATCGATATGAAACAGCTCTACAGCTTGCATCCGGCTGATCAGAAGCTATGTTTAAAATGATCAATTGTTTATCTTCATGCATTGTTGCTTTATAATAAACAATAGATATATCATACTACAAGTTAACCTCTTTCGTGAAATGTAAATCTGGATATGAAGTAAAAAAACGAAATTGATGCTTATTTATCGCAGTTAACTGGCTGTAAGACTCCCGCTGCAAGAATAGAGGGAAGTCGAAAATTCTAAGTGGGAGATCTAACTAGCCAGTAACGGTCCGATTGGTTCAAGGGCCTTTAGGAGACTGGTTTTTGGCCATACCTTTAGGTGCATGCCCTTGTGGTACTATCATTCAGTGGGAGATAAAAAGAGAACCTTCATTGAATAAAGCCTCACTTTATAAAGAAAATAAGCTTTAATCATTGCAGTATGAGAAATGAATGTAAAGGTGTGCGGAAAATGGTATGGATATCCAAACAGGAAATAAAAGAACGATGCGGAGAGTTGTCCTATAAATATGGAGAACGTCTGTGGAAGAAGGGGAGTGTACAGTTAGCCTTTCTTCCTCAGGAGATTATTGGAACGGTCAGGACCACAGATGATTTTCATATTCATTTAACGTATCGGGATCATAAAATAGAAAGTATTGCGTGCAGCTGTCCAAAGCTTGGTTCTTATACATTGGATTGCCAGCATATTGCTGCTGTTTTGATCGGCATACATGAAACAGAGCAGCCGGAAACAGATCGTTCCCCGTTGACGGGAAAGCCGGACAAGGAATTCCGCCATCGCGGTTATTTTGAAACAAGACAAGCTATTCCGATTCATTTTTATTTACGGATACCTCAAGAATCGGAACGAGCGGCATTACGGATGGCCGTTCAAATTGATGGCATGCGAGTTACCGACATCATTGCTTTTTTACAAGCATTGAAAGACGGAGCATATTTTTCTATCACCGACAATAAGTCCTATAATGCTGCAAATTTTTATTTTGAAGATGACAGTAATCAGATTTTAGAACAGCTTATCCATGTTTATGAGGATCAGCAAATGATTGGAAAATCCTTTGAAGGTAATACAAGCTGGCTTTCTATCCCGGCAACAGCCTGGGGACGCATGGAAAAATTACTTTCTTCCAGCTCGCTCGTATCTCTATATATGGAAATAAATGCTTATCATAAGCAGCCATTAGGTTTTTATGATGCACTGCCTCCGCTTTCTTTTCGTGTCTATGAAACAGGTGTCAATTATTCCATCACCTTTTTAGAAAGAAATGATACAGTTTTTTTGCTTCCTTATCAGCTTATGTATCAGCAAGGTTCCCTTTACTTATTAACAGAGGAAGAAAAACAGCTGATTACGTTATGTGAACAGCTATGGAAAAAACAAACGGAAACAATTGTTGTGAGCAGGGAGCAAATGGTTTCTATTTCAGCACTTTTAGAGCGGATTGGCGAGGTGGAGGACACAACCGGAACGCTGAAGAGTCTCTTTACACCACTTAAGGCAAATGTTTATATAGACCGTGTTCATAATCGTCTTCTCGCTGGTCTGGAATTTCGATATGGTGATAAGAAAATTACCCCCTTTGAAAAGACAAGCCTGGTTCGCCGTGATAAGGAAAAGGAAGCAGAAATCATTGCTTTTCTTGAAAAAAGCGGTTTTGCAAATACGGATGGCAGTTTTATTTTGCAGCATGAGCAGCTTGAATATGACTTCTTATACCATTCCTTGCCAGAATTGTATAAGATAGCAGATGTTTTTATCACAAATGCAGTGCGTAATCAAATTAGCAAAAAGCGATTTCAACCGATTATCCGGGTGAAGCACAAACGTGACAGAACTAATTGGCTTAGCTTTTCCTTTCAGGTGAAAGGCTTTTGGGAGCAGGAGGTTCGACAGATTCTTGATGCGATAGAAGAAAAGCGCTCTTATTATCGATTAAAGGATGGTTCCTTTCTGACACTGGAAACAGAAGAGATAAAAGAATTGGAACAATATTTGCTTTCTGTTGCGATGACACCGTCTGAATTGCTGGAGGAGATCGAATTGTCGCTGAAGGATGGCTTATCATTTGCATACCGGATGGAGGAGAATGGTTATCTGGCGGATGGAGCAGCTGTGAAGGAAATGATTCATGATATTCAACTGCCGGCAAATGACAAGTATCCAATCGTAAAAGAGATGGCATCGATTCTCAAGCCTTATCAGCAGGATGGTGTCCGCTGGATGCTGGCAATGGCTCAAGCAGGACTTGGCGGTGTGCTGGCAGATGAAATGGGATTAGGGAAAACGGTGCAGGCTATCGCTTTTTGTATGACGAAAATGCAGCAGACAGAGAAAAAGATGCCTGTCCTTATTGTCTGTCCAACATCCCTGTGCCATCAGTGGAAGCAGGAATGGGAATTATTTGCTCCGTCTGTTTCCACCGGTATTCTGGAAGGAAGTATCAAGGAAAGGAATCGAAAAAAGAAAGCATTGCAAGAGCAGGATGTGTGGATTGTTTCCTATGGTGTTTTGAAAAATGAAATTGATTGGCTGAAAAGAAATATTGCTTTTCAGACGGTTATTTTTGATGAGGCGCAAATGTTTAAAAATCCTGCGACCCAGGTTTTTCGAACGGTGAAAAAATTGACGTCTGACTATCAATTTGCTTTAACCGGAACGCCTTTAGAAAATAAACTAGAGGATCTGTGGTCGGTTTTTCATATTGTATTTCCGGAATTACTCGGCGGTTTAAAGGATTTTGCGCAGCTTACGAATGACCAGGTGCTGCGGAGAGTGCATCCTTTTATGCTGCGAAGAGAAAAATGGGATGTGCTTGCGGATATACCGAAAAAGACAGAATATATCGAACGTGTTCCGCTGACAGAGGATCAAAAGCAAATCTACATTTCCTATTTGTCTAAATTGAGACATCCGAAATTTAAGCATTTAGACCGGGAGACAATTCGAAAAAATCGTATTCGTATTTTGGCAGGCTTGACAAGGTTAAGACAAATTTGCTGTGACCCGGCATTATTTGTGCGTGACTATCATGGTGAATCAGCTAAACTTAAGCGGCTAATGGAAATTGTCAAGGATGCCAGACGTTCTGGAAAGCGTATGTTGATTTTTTCTCAATTCACGCAAATGCTGCAGCGTATCGCTGAACTGCTACGAATAGAGGAAATCCCTTACTTCTATTTAGATGGGCAGACACCTGCTGCGGACAGATTACAAATCTGCCGTTCGTTTAATCAGGGGAAAAATGATCTTTGTCTGATTTCATTAAAGGCAGGCGGAACGGGGTTAAATTTAATTGGTGCAGATACAGTTATTTTATATGATACATGGTGGAATCCAGCTGTAGAAGATCAGGCAATAGATCGTGCGCACCGAATTGGTCAGACAGATGAGGTTACCGTGATTCGGATGCTGACAGAAGGAACCATTGAAGATAAAATGTTTGAACTTCAGCAGAAAAAAAGAAAGCTGATTGAGCAGATGATCCAAACAAAGGATTTATGGAATAATCAGCTGACAGATGAAGATGTAGAGAAATTGCTGCAAGGGGCGCTGGAGTAAACGCAGATTGAAAAGGAGAGAATAAAAAAAGTTCTCTCCTTTGGCATCTTCATGAAAATAAATAAGAGGCTTGACGTGTACTGAAACAAATGATTATGCTTAAAGAGGATATTCAAAAAGTCCGACAAAACGTACTTTTTGAACACACATTTAAATAGAGAGAAACATTTTGCATAAAATTGAAGGAGGCGGCTTATTATGGTGACATCAAATGAAATCATGGAACTGACTTCTGCCTATGGTGCAAACAACTATCATCCATTACCGGTAGTTATTGCAGAAGCGGAAGGAGTCTGGGTGAAGGATCCTGAAGGCAATAAATATATGGATATGCTCAGCGCATACTCAGCTGTCAATCAGGGGCACCGGCATCCGAAGATTATTCAAGCGTTAAAAGATCAGGCGGATAAAGTCACACTTACTTCAAGAGCTTTTCATCATGAACTATTAGGACCTTGGACGGAACGCGTTGCGAAATTAACAAACAAAGATAAAGTATTGCCGATGAATACAGGAGTAGAGGCTGTAGAGACAGCGATAAAAGCCGCCCGCAGATGGGCTTATGAGAAAAAAGGGATAGAGGATAACCAGGCCGAGATTATTGCAGCTAAAGGTAATTTTCATGGCAGAACAATGAATGCGATTTCATTATCAACGGACCCGGACGCAACAACTAACTATGGTCCGTTTGTTCCTGGTATTTACAAGATAAATTATGGAGATATCCAAGCATTAAAAGAAACGATTACACCAAATACGGCAGCAGTTATTTTGGAGCCGATTCAAGGAGAAGCCGGTATTCTGATTCCGTCTGAAGGCTATTTACAGGAAGTGCGAAAAATATGTGATGAGGAAAATATTTTATTTATTGCTGATGAAGTGCAGACGGGTTTGGCCCGTACAGGGAAGATGTTTGCCTGTGAGTGGGAGAATGTTGAGCCGGATATATACGTGATGGGAAAGGCGTTAGGTGGGGGAGTGATGCCTATTTCTGCCATTGCAGCTAATAAAGATATTATGGATGTATTTACACCTGGTTCACACGGCTCGACATTCGGCGGAAATCCATTAGCCTGTGCCGTTTCTATGGCTGCATTAGATGTTATTGAAGAGGAAAGACTTGCCAGTAAATCCCTTGAGCTGGGCGAATACTTTGCGATTGAATTGTCCGCCATCCATCATCCTGACTTAAAGGAAGTACGGGCGAGAGGTTTGTTTATTGGGATGGAATTTAACAAGCCTGTCCGTTCTATCTGTGAAGCATTAAAGGAAAGCGGAATTCTTTGTAAGGAAACACATGAAACAACGATTCGTTTTGCCCCGCCATTAATTATTACGAAAGAAGAACTCGACTGGGCGCTGGATAAAATAAAGAAAGTGCTGCTGACTAATTAACAATATATTATATGAAGGGTCTCCATGTGGCGTGTATGGAGACCCTTCAGCTTGTCTTCGATACCTTATAAAGTGAATTCCCAAACAGTGCCAGTATGAAATAAATGATTAGGCAAAAGATAAGCAGTGAGGAGGTGAGAGACAATGAAAACACTACATGCGATTGCAGTCACTTTATTGATTATTGGTGGTATCAACTGGGGACTAATTGGATTTTTTCAATTTGATCTAGTGTCAGCTATTTTTGGCGGACAAACCGCTATCCTTTCTCGAATTATTTATGGACTTGTTGGGCTTAGTGCGATTTATTATCTGACAACTTTATTTTCTGGAGCGGATGAACCCGTCCAGGATTCGGATAATCTGCAAACAAGCTTCCGAACAGAGTTTGGTGAGGATTATGGGATTGAAGAAGAGATTGAGGATAAATAATGAAAGCAGATGTTTAAAAAGTTTACAAATGATACCGGAGAACGCTTTAGCTGATATGACTTTTCCGGTTGGACGGGGACGGTGATTGCTCGGCCCGACGAAAACCTTTGCGATGAAAAGCTCAGGTATTCAAAAGCATAGAGGCACCTCTGCTAAGAATACCCGCATTGTGTGGAGCAACAGGGCGATGAAGGAAATTACCGGAGCCTGTCCGTAAATCATATCGCCTTGATTTTCAAGGCCAAATCTGGAACTTTTTGAACAATTAAACAAAGACCTTTCGGATAAATAAAATGCGGTTGATCCAATCTAATTGCTGTTCATTTAACTAAAGCAATTTGACGATAATGCCGGTATTTCTGAGCAGATTAGGGGAAGCTTCTCGGAAATGATATTTTATTTTATGCGAAAGGTTTTTTCTCTGCTAAATCCGCTTTCGACTCGACAAATTGCTTCCGTTCTTGTGCTGTAGGAAGGCGGCAGGTTTGTTTTTTTCTGAATATTCTATATCTGTTGCGCGCTACAAAATCATAAAGCGCATCCCGGATAAAATATGGAAGAATCTTAGCAGCTGTTAGCATTTTCCAAGGGGCAGGTATAGATTGTAACACTTGTAAAGCGGCATCCGATTTAATGAATATTTTCTCTCCATCAATCAGGAGTACACTGTCGAGATTATCAGGAACCCGGTATTTCCTTCGAATAAATGCTCCCGCCTCACTTTGTAAAGAAATAAAAAGGAATTGGTGTTGTTTATCTCTTTTCAGAATAAATTGCACAAAGCTGTCACAAACATGACATTCTCCATCAAATAAAATCAGCTTCATTTATATCACCTCATATACCCAAACGTTAGTACCATCATACAACTCCTGTCGATTGCATTCAACTCCTGATGATTGATTAAAGAAAGAATCAGCACATAGAAATCTTTCCATAAATATATAAATACGAAACAGATTTAAAACATAGAGCCTTTCTGTATGAACGAAAATGAGATTATGATAAGATAGCAAAGGTGCATTTTTTAATGTATTAAAGGAGAGAAAATTTTGGAAGGGTTTCAACTGCAATTTTTTATTTCTGTATGTATTATTTTACTGGGGTATTTTTTGAAAAGAGTAAAAATTTTAAAAGAGTCAGATGGGCAGACAATAGCAAGAATTGTCTTTAATATTACCTTACCTGCATTAGTGATTGTAACGTTTGATCAGATGGAGATCTCTTTATCTCTTATTTCACTTATTATCATTTCTCTTTTATTCGGCACGGCTGCTGCAATAATTGGTATCTTTGCTTTTCGCTCAGCGGAACCGGATATCAAAGGAATGGCTGCCATGATGGTACCTGGTGTTAATGTCGGCCTATTCGCCTTTCCCCTTGTAGAAGCAATATGGGGAAGGGAAGGAATCCAGCATTTCGGTATGTTTGATGTAGGTAATGCGGTTATTGTATTTGGAATATGCTTTTTTATAGCTGGTTATTTTGCAAAAGGAACATCAAAAGTTTATTTGCGGGAAGCATTCAGTCCGCTCATCCGGTCGATTCCATTTCTAACGTATATATTTGTCGTAGTCTTGAATTTCTCAGGATTTCATCTGCCAGACTTATTTTTAGATACAGCAGCAATTATCTCGGTAGCGAATATGCCATTATCTTTATTGTTACTGGGTCTTTATTTAAACTTTTCCTTTGAGAAGTCATGGTTTCCTTTGATAGGAAAGTATTTAGTTGTGAAATACGGATCGGGGCTGGCTTTGGGATTCAGCCTTTTCTGGCTGCTTTCTGATTACCCAATGCTTGCGAATACCGTTTTAATCGGTTTTATTCTACCGGCCTCCACAACAACAGTTGTATATGCCATCAGATATAAATATAATACAAAAATAGTCGGTACTTTAGTGAACATAACCATTATTGTAAGCTTTGTACTGATTTGGCTGCTTGTAAGCTTTGTGGCGTACCATTAAAGCTTTATAGAGGAGGTTCAAAAAGCCATCAAACGATAAGGTTCGAGGTAATGAACTTCTACTAAAATCGCCCACGTCGTGTGGGCAACGCAGAAGTCACCACATCGTGTGGAAGCTGGTTGACATAATTTTTCCGATGGGACTGGGGCTGGGATTACTCGTCCCACCAAAAAAACATTGCTCCTTTTTGAACCTATGCTTATAAAGCTTTGACATCTAATGTTTGCACAAAATCCACAAATGCGCGGACGATGTTCATTTGCAAGCTATCTTCCTGATAGTACATCCAGGTTTGTCTTTTTAAAAGTTCACCAGATGCATCTGAAATAGGTTTAATAAATAACTCAGGGTGCGGGCGGACAACCAGATTAGCAACAATTGCATAACCCAGTCCGTGAACGACCATTTCTTTACAGGTCTCCACTTGATTGACATGGATGGTGATATTAGGATGTTCGATGTAATGCTGATACCACCAGTCATCTAATAACAGACGCATATGTTCATCTGTATAATAGTCTACTCTTGGAAGCTTGGGAAGTTCCTCCCAGGTGAAATCCCAGGGTGAGGCGACACAGATTTCCTCCTCATATAACAGCGCTTTCTTTTCCTTCCAGGCATAATTCCCTTTAATAAAGCTGATATGTACATCATGATTTAATAAAAGACGATGCATGTCGCTGCTCCAGCCCGTGACAACCTGACATTCTACATCTGGATATTTTTCTTTAAACAGCTGCAGGAGCTTTGGCATTTTATTTGCTGCAAAGAAATTAGAAACACCTACCCGCAATATCCCTTTCACTTCTTCCTGCATATTGCTGAGCTTTTCCTCTATTTGACGCTGCTTTAGCAGCATTCTCTTCGCATGCTGTGCCAGTTCTTCTCCCTCTGGAGTAAACATAATTCCACGCCGCTTTCTTAAAATAAGCGGGACACCATAATGATTTTCGAGCTTTTGAATTCTTGTAGTTAATGTAGGCTGCGATAAAAATAGCCGATGCGCTGCCAGTGTAATATTTTCTGTTTCATAAAGTGTGGCAAGCATTTTCCAGTCTTGTAAATTCAAAGGTCAACCTCCTGTATTTTAGATATAGAAAAAATCTATTGTTATTTATTAAAATTATATATTTTTCTAATTTTCTATTCAAGGTTATACTGTATATAAGAGAAGTTTGTATTTGTAATTAAGCAAAAAAGAACAGCCTAAGATTTTCCCTTCAAAATAGTTTGCTTTTATCTATGTAAGAAGTTAAGTGATTACGCTTTCATTTTAAGGAGGAGAAATAATGCATACAAGTGAAGGTTTTGTTCCTGGTTTAGATGGTGTTATTGCAGCGAAAACAGAAATATCTTTTTTAGATGTCGATCGGGAAAAAATCGTTATCCGTGGCGAAGACTTAATTGAATTAGCCAAAGATAAAACGTATTTTGATGTTGTTCATTTATTACTGGAAGGATGCCTTCCCAGTCATGAAGAAAAGAAAAGTCTGGAGGACAAAATCAAAAACTTCTGCAGCCTGCCTGAAGCTGTACTGCCTTTATTTAAGCTTTTACCGAAAGGAATGCATCCGATGGACGGGATGCGTACAGCTATTTCGTTATTAGCCGGATATGACCCGGAGCTCGAAAACCGTTCTCATCAGGAAAATAAACTGCGTGCTTACAAGCTGTTGGGACAGCTGCCTTTCATCACGGTAAACAGCTATTTTGCTACGGCAGGGAAAGAAATTGTCAGTCCGGATAAAAACCTCAGCTACAGTGCTAATTTTCTATATATGATTACAGGGAAAAAGCCATCTGATTTAGAGGTGGAGATTTTTGATCAGCTGTTATTACTCTACAGTGAGCATGAAATGCCTAATTCAACCTTTGCCTCACGTGTGATTGCTTCTACTAACTCAGATATGTATGGAGCCTTAACAGGAGCGATCTCATCCTTAAAAGGCCACTTACACGGCGGAGCAAATGAAGCGGTTATGTATATGCTTTTAGAAGTGGATTCTGTAGATGCATTTAAAGCTTTGATTCGCCACAAGCTGCAAAACAAGGAAAAAATCATGGGTTTCGGCCACCGTGTGTATATGAGGAAGATGGACCCGCGGGCAACGATTACAAAGGAAGCATTACGCAAGCTTTGTGCAAGAGATAATGATTATACACTGTTAGAGATGTGTGAAGCTGGCGAAGAAATGATGCGGGAAGAAAAAGGGCTGTATCCTAATCTGGACTATTATGCAGCGCCTGTTTATTGGAAGCTCGGGATACCAATACCGCTTTACACACCGATTTTCTTCAGTGCCAGAACTGCCGGACTCACGTCACATATCATCGAACAGCATGATAATAACCGTATTTTTAGACCGAGAGTAGATTATACAGGAAAAAGCTATTAATGGGGAGGAATAATAGATGGTATCTGTAAAAACAAACCAGACAGATCAACTTTTAGAAGAGATTGCCGATTACGTATTAAATAAAGAAATCACGAGCGAAGAAGCTTATAAAACTGCACATCATGTGTTAATAGACACGATTGGATGTGGTATACTTGCCCTAAATTATCCGGAGTGTACAAAGCTGTTAGGTCCTATTGTACCTGGCACTGTCGTTCCAAATGGGGTTAGGGTTCCTGGAACATCTCATGTCCTGGATCCAGTGCAGGGAGCATTTAATATTGGCACAATGATACGCTGGTTAGATTATAACGATACATGGCTGGCAGCAGAATGGGGGCACCCTTCTGATAATTTAGGAGGTATTTTAGCTGTTGCCGATTATGTAAGTCAGCTGCGGCAGCAAAAAGGAGAAGCTCCATTAACTGTGGAAGATATTTTAGAAATGTCCATTAAAGCGCATGAAATTCAAGGTATTCTTGCTTTGGAAAACAGCTTGAACCGTGTTGGGCTCGACCATGTATTATATGTTAAAATTGCAACAGCAGCCGTTGTTACGAAAATGCTGGGCGGCGGGAGAGAAGAGATAATCAATGCATTATCGAATGCCTGGATTGATAATTCCAGTTTACGTACGTACAGGCATTTTCCGAATACCGGTTCCAGAAAATCATGGGCAGCAGGTGATGCAACGAGCCGTGCAGTTCGTCTCGCATTAATGGCGATAAAAGGAGAAATGGGCTATCAGACTGCTTTGAGTGCAGACGGATGGGGATTTCAGGATGTTCTTTTCAAAGAGAAGGAACTGATATTAAGCAGACCGCTTGATAGCTATGTGATGGAAAATGTATTATTTAAGGTTTCCTATCCGGCAGAATTTCATGCGCAAACAGCAGCAGAAGCAGCAATCCAATTACATCCGGAACTGATTGACCGTATTGATGAAATTAAAGAGATTACGATCTCAACACACGAATCAGCAATTCGTATCATTGATAAAAAAGGCCCGCTTCATAATCCGGCAGACAGGGATCATTGTTTACAATACATTACAGCGATCGGATTATTAAAAGGAAATATTGTTGCAGAGGATTATGAGGATGATGTGGCAAAAGATCCGCGTATTGATGAGCTTCGTGATAAAATGACAGTCACAGAGAATAAGCGTTATACGGAAGAATATTTAGATCCTGACAAACGCTCGATTGCAAATGCTGTGCAGGTACATTTTACGGATGGTACGTCAACAGACTTAGTGGCATGCGAATATCCTTTAGGACATCGGTTCCGAAGAGAGGAAGCAATCCCGCAAATCATTCAGAAATACCAAGCGAATTTAGCAACACAGTTTACAGAAAAGCAATCAGATCGCATTAGGAGGCAAAGTGTCGATTATGATAAGATAAAACAAATGCCAATAACAGATTTTATAGAATTATTTTTAAATTAGAAGGGTGAGGAAAAATGGCTTGGATTGTAGACAGCCCAATACCACAGCATGAATTAGCCGGGAAATTTCGGAAAATGGCAGCAGAAAAGGGGATTTTACAGATTCCTGGAGCACATGATGCAATGGCAGGATTAGTGGCAAAACAAGCAGGATTTCAGTCGCTGTATTTATCGGGAGCCGCTTATACAGCAAGTAAGGGATTGCCTGATTTAGGGATTGTCACCTCAGAAGAAGTGGCAGACCGGGCAAAGGAAATTGTCAGGGCGACAAATTTGCCATTACTTGTAGACATTGATACAGGCTTTGGCGGTGTATTAAATGTTGTACGGACAGCCAGGGAAATGATAGAAGCAAATGTCGCTGCAGTTCAGCTCGAGGATCAGCAGCTGCCTAAAAAATGCGGGCATTTGAATGGGAAGAACATTGTTACCAAAGAGGAAATGATGCAAAAGATAGCTGCTATTAAACAGGTAGCTCCAACACTTTATATTGTAGCAAGAACAGATGCCAGAGCAGTGGAAGGGCTGGAGAGTGCTATTGATCGTGCAAAAGGATATGTAGAAGCTGGAGCGGATGCGATTTTCCCGGAAGCACTGCAAAATAATGAAGAGTTTCAAGCTATTGCCAAAGCAATCAATGCTCCGTTATTAGCGAATATGACAGAATTTGGGAAAACACCTTATTTAACGGCGCAGGAATTTGAAGATTTAGGCTATGATATGGTGATTTACCCGGTAACCTCCCTGCGAGTTGCTGCCAAAGCGTATGAGCGTGTGTTTGGAATGATTCGAGATGAAGGCACACAGAAAAATGGTTTAGAGGATATGCAAACGAGAAAAGAGCTGTATGAAACGATTCAATATGAGACATTTGAGGAGTTGGATCAGGGAATTGCCAAGACGGTGATAGAGGATTATTTTAAATAAACAACAAAAAGGGATGTCTGAGACCGAAATACAGTATCAAGACATCCCTTTTTGGTTAGATAAATTTATTTTCGAGATTTTATCCCAACGCAACATCAAGCACCATCATCAGTGCAAAGCCAATCATCAGGCTGATGGTTGCTAAATCTCTATTGCCATTTTCCTGCGAGCTTGGGATAACCTCTTCCGCAACAACAAAAATCATCGCTCCTGCTGCAAAGCTCAACGCATAAGGAAGCAGCGGTTCAATGTGAGCAACAGCTAATGCCCCGATAACTGCGGCAATAGGCTCCACGAATCCTGAAAATTGTCCATACATAAAGCTTCTTCTGCGGGACATTCCTTCTCCGCGTAATGGCATTGCAACGGCAACCCCTTCAGGAAAGTTTTGAATTCCTATTCCAAGAGCAAGGGTAACGGCTCCGGCTAAAGCAGCTTCTGTACTGTGATTTGCTAATGCTCCAAAGGCAATCCCGACAGCGAGTCCTTCAGGAATATTGTGAATGGTAATAGCGAGCACCAGTAAGGTACTGCGTTTTCTTCTGGCAGGAGCGAGTCCTTCCGCATGCTTCTTTTCGGTATTTGGATGAAGGTGGGGGAGAATTTTATCAATAACCCATAAAAATCCGCCTCCCAGCAGAAAACCGACTACCGCAGGAAACCAGGGACCAATCGCATTATCAGTAGACGCTTCAATAGATGGTCCAAGTAATGACCAGTAGCTGGCTGCAATCATTACACCCCCGGCAAAGCCTAACATACTATCCAACAATTTTTGATGTACTGTTTTTGTTGCAAATACAATCGCCGCCCCAAGCGCAGTCATTCCCCACGTGAAAAGTGTTGCTGCTAATGCTTGCATGACAGGACTGAGATTTTGAAAAAACTCAAACATAATCTATATCCCTTCTTTTTTCAATCATTTATCATACATTTTATGCTAACTTTACTACTTTATCATTAAAAGCCGAAAAGATTAAATCATACACCTTTGGAAGGGGAACATGCACGGTAAATATGTATCCTCTTTGTTATTTGATTTACTTATTTATTCCACACCTTAAATGTATTTACTGAGTATAATAAGCTTTAGAAAATATAAGGTCGGTGAAATAAAGATGTATGTTATTAGTTTATTAGGGATGAGTAAAGTTATTCAAGCGCCAATTTATAAAATTTGGGAGTGGCTGGATGCTTTTAAAGCATATATTCCAATGAAAACCATTGATCAGATAACATATTTTGAAATTGAAGCTATTGAGGTTTTAATATTTATAAAAGAAAAGATGGAAGAAGAATACGATTTGATGGAAATAAGAGAATTACTCGGGAAAAGAAGCTTTGCCTGAAATTTCCTTATAAACACGGATACACATAAAGAAAATATGGAGACAGGAAAACCAGGTTATTTCTCGCGGTGTAGCTGGCTGTAAGATTCCCGCTGCCGGAAATAAGGAACAGTGTCATTTCTAAGCGGGAAATCTAACAGCCAGTAACTGCCTGATTGGTTCAGCTAAGCGGTTTTGATGGGGCAAGTAATCGTAGTCCCGGTTCCAGTCTCATTCAGAACCCTGCTGAATGAAGTTTCACTTTATTCTGATTTTCCTATCCCCATACCATACAACTAAAATAGATTATTGCAAATCTAATAAGGATTCCAGAAGCATAACAGAAATCATTGCATAAATATCTACAATAGGCTCATCTGATAAAATGGAAGTATTGAATAGTTCGGCAGTTAAATCGGTGCTGCTGTCCCAAGGATTGTCTTCTTCCCATAAGTCTTCCTCACTGCCCCACAGGTCGCCCTCATCTTCTTCCGATAAATCATCGTCCAGTTCAGAGCTGTCTCCCAAAGTTGTATAGACTTCCACTGCGCTTTCTACTTCAAAAAGCATTGTGTAATTATTGATGGAATCTCCATAATTATTAAAAAGCTCTTCCAATTCCTCAATCGAGCCAAAGTCATAGGCTTGAGCGAGCTCTTCTAAGCTTTCATCGGAAATTTCATCATCCGTTGCAAGAGAGTCATTTGTAATCAATTCTAAGCTTAACTCAATATCTTCAATGAACATATACCAAAAACTATCTGGAAATTCTTCGCCTTCTTCCAGAAAGCCTTCTTCTTCATGCAAGAGGTCATTTAATTCATCGTACGTTAAATCATATGTCTCATAAATGTCCTCTAAGCCTTCATCGGTAAGCGGTGTACCAAGATAAGCCGGATCTTCGAAATCAGCTAATTCAAAGTCAAATTCTGCTAAGTAATCCTCATAATCTTCTAATTCCCAATCAATAGACTCTAAAAAGGCTTCTAGCTGAGGATCGTCTGCATCAACTGCAAATGCCTGGGAAGGTAAAAGACCAATCATAAGTATCAGCGCAAAACCTATAGATAATAATTTCTTCTTCATCTTTGTCCTCCTTATATGTATCGAGTAACTTTAAGTATAATGTGTTTTCGGGTGAAATTCCATGAATATTGTAGCAGTGCAGAGAAAATAAACCAAAAGTCACAGGTCAAGAGTAAAATAGCATGTTCAATAAATTGACACAAAGTTATTGACAAATTATTGAACAAGGAGCATACTATAATTAAAGGAGATGAGATACATGAAAATTAATCAAAAATTATTAAAAGGCTTGTCTCTAATTTGTGGGACGTTAATTACAATTGGTGCAATCTTGTTTATATATGGATACCTTGTAAGCGCTTTACCACTTGTGACAGCTATCGGAATTGGTTTTGCAATGGGAGGGACATTTATCTTTATTATGGGATTGTTCCTTGTTGCAACAGAAGAATCTTTTATCGAGGAAAACAGGCAGCATACGCATACCTAACCTTTAAAACACGATAAAAAAGCTCAGGCAGTATGAAAACTGCTTGAGCTTTTCGAAGTATAAAATGCTTCTCTTTAATAATATCCCCATATCATTGCAAGTAAAGAACCTAAAACAGTAAGAACAGCGATTACTACCCCATAGATGGTATTGACATAAATCGCATTCTTATCTTTACTTTCTCCTGCGTGCATGAAGACAACTAACTGAACTCCCGCTTGAATAAATGCTGTAACCACGAGAATCGTTAAACCCATGGCATAGGACATGTCAAAGAAATAAACACTTAATGCAATAACAGTCAGGAGTAGTGAAAAGATATATCCATTAACCTGCTTCATTGGAAAAAGCTCTCTCATGCTACATCATTCCCTTCAAGTAAATAAAGCTGAAAATGAAGATCCACATAACATCAAGGAAGTGCCAGTATAATGAGAATATAAATGATTTATTCGCCGTTCGTGCATTTAATCCATTGCGGCAAATTTGAATAATAATCATGATACCCCAGAATAAGCCAAGTGTTACGTGGGCTCCATGTGTTCCAAGTGTTGTTAAAAGGATAGCTGTAAAACCGCTGGTTTGCAACGTTGCACCGACATGATAGTAATGAATAAATTCATATACTTCCACACTGATAAATGCAGCACCTAGCAGTAATGTAACAATCATAAAGCCGATCATTGCTTTCACCCGGTTAATACGCATAGCATGAACAGCCAAACCTATGGTGAAGCTACTTGTCAGCAGTAAAATGGTTTCTATCAGGACAGGTGTTATTTCAAAAATCTCCGAACCAGCCGGTCCGCTGCCAACACCACGATCCACATAAACGAAGTAGGTTGTAAATAATGTCGCAAACAGCATAATTTCCGCACCTAGGAATATCCAAAATCCTAAGATGTTCATTTCATTCGTTTCGGTGCTATATTCAAGAGGTAAGTTAGAATCTTGCTTCATTATTCAGCACCTCCAAATTTCTTTTCGGTTTCTTCGATTTCTTCTTTGTGAATATGATGCCCATCGTCTTTTTCAAAGGAACGGTAAATCATACAGCCGATAATTCCAAGGAAGGCAATGATCACTCCAGCCCATACATGGAAGACAAAGAAAAAGGCAAATACAAAGAAGATACCGGCAAAAATAATGGACCAGCCACTGTTATTAGGCATGTGAATGTCCTTTATCTCTCCGTTAAACAGCTTGTAACCATTCTTTTTATAATCCCAAAATGCTTCTTCTGACTGAACAGTTGGTGTGATCGCAAAGTTATACTCAGGAACAGGGTTATGTGTTGCCCACTCAAGAGAACGTGCATTCCAAGGGTCATCCCCGACATTTCGCGGTGCATAGCGGAAACTGTAGTAAACGTTATAAACAATCAAAACAAATCCGACTGCAAGTAATAATGCACCGATAAAGGATAACATGCTTAATGGACCAAACCCAGTTGCTTCCGAGTAAGTGTACATTCTTCTCGCTTGACCATTCAACCCGGTAATATACATTGGGAAGAAGGCTAGGCAGAAACCGATCACGATATTCCAGAATGCATATTTGCCAATGCGCTCGTTCAGCATAAAGCCAAACATTTTTGGCCAGTAATAAATAAGTCCGGCAATCATCGCAAATACAACACCAGGAATAATAACGTTATGGAAGTGTGCTACTAAGAACATCGTGTTGTGATATTGATAATCTGCACTTGCCATGGCAAGCATCACACCAGTTACCCCGCCAATTGTAAAGAGTGGAATAAAGGCTACAGAGTACATCATTGGCGTTGTAAATCGTATCTTTCCTTTCCACATCGTCAGGAGCCAGTTGAATATCTTAATTCCCGTTGGTACAGCGATCGCCATTGTCGTAATGGAGAAAATACTATTTGTAACAGCTCCCTGTCCCATTGTAAAGAAGTGGTGAACCCATACAAGGAAGGACAGTAAAGAAATAATAACCATGGATGCAACCATTGATTTATAACCATATAAATTACGCTCAGAGAATGTAGCGATAATCTGCGAGTAAATTCCGAATGCAGGCAGGATTAAAATATATACCTCAGGATGTCCCCAAATCCAGAACAGATTCGCCCACATCATATCCATACCGCCATCTGTTGTTGTAAAGAAGTTGGTAAAAAATTGACGGTCAAATGTTCCTAATAATAAAGCAATCGTTAAAACTGGAAATGCGAATACGATAATCAGGTTTGTAATCAATGCAGACCAGGTAAACATAGGCATTTTCATTAATTTCATACCAGGTGCACGCATTTTCATAATTGTAACGATAAAGTTAATTCCTGTCATCAGTGTTCCGGTCCCGGAAATTTGCAACGCCCAGTTGTAGTAGTTGACCCCGACATGTTCACTGAATTCTGTTCCTGCCAATGGGTAATAGTTTGTCCAACCAGCATCAGGAGATCCTCCGACAACGAAGGAAATATTGAATAACATCGCTCCGGCGAAATATAGCCAGAAGCTAAGTGCATTCAGACGAGGAAAAGCAACGTCTCTTGCCCCAATCTGTAAAGGAACAACAAAGTTCATCATTCCAATAATAAATGCCATTGCCATAAAAATAATCATCACAACACCGTGTGTTGTAAAGACTTCATTGTAATGCTGTGCATTTAAAAATGAATTTTCAGGAACAGCCGTTTGTAATCGCATCATAACAGCATCTGCGCCACCTCTGAAGAGCATGAGCAATGCTGAAATAATATACATGATTCCAATACGTTTGTGATCAACTGTGGTTAACCACTCATTCCAAAGGTATCCCCATTTCTTGAAATAGGTAACACCTGCAACAATCGCAATGCTTACAAGTCCAATCGCAACAATGGATGCATAAAGCATTGGATCATCATGAGGTGGAATCGAAAATCTATCTAAAAAATCCATGTTGATGATACTCCTTTCTAGAGCTTAGAAAATGTTTAGGCACTTTAAGAATAAGTGCATTCGCTAAAGTTTTTTTGAATATCCTCAAAAAAACAATTGATTAATGATGATGCCCGCCGTCATCCTCTGAATCGGATGGTCCGTGATTATGTGGGCTGTTTTCTCCTTCAGGTGCAGGCTGGAATGCTTGGTGTGTACCAGTAAATGCCATTTGACCTAAATGTCCAGGCTCTAATAATTCTTCAAATTTTTCTTCTGTTATTGGCTCAGCGGTATTATGAATATCTTCCACCCATGAATCAAATTCACTTGGCGGCATAGCAGTTACAGCAAATTCATTTTCTGCAAAGCCTTCTCCATTAAAGTTAGAGTTTCTTCCAAAGTATTCTCCAGGCTCGTCTGCTACCACATTAAGATAGTTAGTCATATCGGCCATTGCGTATTTTTGTCCGGCAAGCTGCGGAATCCAGAAGCTTGTAATTGTTCCATGAGAATATAAACGAAATTCAATGTTTTGATTTGTTGGAATGAAAACATAGTTCACTGTTTCAATATCCTGCTCCGGATAGCTGAAATGCCATTTCCAGTTAGACGATGACGCATAGATAACGAGCGGCTCGTCTTCTTCGTATCCTGCTGGAGGATTTTCTACTTGATGCGTGGAAATAGTAGAAACAACGGATAGAAAAGCAACAATAATAATTGGAATACCGACAATAATTCCTTCTACATATTTATTACCTTCAATATGAGGAGGTTCATAGTCGGGATCTTGCTTTGATGCTCTATATTTTAATAAAATAACGGTCAGCATTACTAAGACAACAATGACAATAACGGCCATTGTAATAATTGATATCCAAATCACATTTGCAGTTGTATCTGCCTGAGGACCTTTTGGATCAAGTACAAGTAATGGTTCACAGCCTGCCAGAAAACCGGCAATACCTGTTAAAAACGCTAAATAGGCCCACTTTAACTTCATGTTGATACCCCTTCCCTTGGTTGTATATTAGATAATTTACTGTTATTAAGAGGTTGTTCAAAATTTGAACACACAATTAATTCATTTTGCTTGTAGCAGAGATAATATTAATACTGATGTAAGGAAATTACAAGAGATTGAAAAACACTTCACAAAATGTTCATGAAAACTTCTACATATTTTTGAATATTGTCGAATAATGTCGAAAAAGACTTGACAAGAATAGGGAATGGTAGTAATAAGGTTTTTTACATTATATTGAAGTTTCGATGTAGTTTATCACAGTGCCACCGGCTGTAATACGTCAACATCAAGAAATAAATAACCTGCCATTTCTAAGTGAGAATTTAACAGCCAATAACTGCCCGGTTGATTTAAGAGGCTTTAGGAGGTTGATTTTGGTCATATCTTTAAGTACATGCTCCTGTGGTATGATTATTTACTGGGGGAAAAAATCCCCTAGCTCAATGTAGATTCCCTTTATTGGGAGACCGTATCAATGATTAAAAATGTAAATCAAATAAGCATAAAATGGAATATGCTATAATGAAAACAAGGGGGAGTCAGCATGGATCCATTAGATATTTTGATAGATTTAGATCAATTACTTCCTTATTATAAACCGATTGTTCGTGCGGATAAGCAGCTGGTAAGCGGCTATGAAGTAATTGCTTATTTTTCAGATGAAAATAATAAAGAGCAGCGTTTAGATTGGCTCTTCGATGATACAGAGATTCCAGATGAATTCCGGCTGGAGGTAAATCAGTACATTCATCAGAAAGCGATTGAGAAAAAATTACAAGAGCATTTTCCAGGGGATCTTTCCCTGTATTATGATGCGGAGTTACTCGTCCGTGATAACGGAGAGACATTTATTAATCTAGTACACGATTATCAGGAGAAAGGATTAGACTTGAATCAAATTATTCTGGAAATCAAAGATACGTGCCTGCCAAATAACACAGACCAGCTCGGACATATTATAAAATATTTAAAGGCTTTGGGAGTTAAAATCAGTATTGAACTGGCTAATCCGAATGGGAGTTTGAATCAATTAGCCATCCTGCATCCTTCCTTTATCAAAGTAGACACGTCATTTTTGAAGGATGATTTGCTGCCGCAATTGTACAAGGATGTTTATTTTGGTGTATCGATGTTATCCAGAAAAATAGGTGCATCCTTATTATTTAAAGGAATACGCTCCTATAAACAATTGAACTTTGCCTGGCAAAGCGGGGGTGAGTACTATCAGGGCAGCTTTCTGACTTATCCACAGCAGGATTTTATTGCAGAAGATTACTGTAAAAATAAATTAACCGAGTATTTTAGAGAATTTGTAACGTATGAGCAGAAGAAAGCAAAAGCGCAGTTTGAATTATTAGATGCTGTTCACGGGACGATTGACAGACTTCTTTCCCATACGAAAAAAACCAATGATGATACGTGGCTGCTAAAGCTTGCGGAGGGCTGTGAGGAATTCGTTTTTCGAATTTATATTTGCAATAGTGTCGGACTGCAAGTGTCTGTAAATATTGAAAAGGACAGTCAGGGAAATTGGATAGTGATTGAAGAAGGAAGACATAAAAACTGGAGCTGGCGACCGTATTTTTTCGAAAATATCATGCGGATGAATATCGAGAAAAAGGGAATTTTATCGGATTTATACACAGACATTGAACGTTCAGAGCTGATTAGAACATATGCTTATCCTTTGTCCCAGGAGCGATATATATTTTTTGATATACCATATAGTTATTTGATAGAAAAAGAAGGTTTACTATGACAACAGTACATTGCAGCCAGAGGCGATCAAGCTTTGTCAGACAGAAAAAATAACCTTATCAAAGCAGAAGAAATATCCGAATTACATGAAAGGAAGTTTTCTTTATCGGGAGGGTTCAAAATGAAATTCATTCATACAGCAGATTGGCATTTAGGAAAGCTGGTCCAAGGCGTCTATATGACGGAGGATCAGGCATTTATTCTCGATCAATTTGTCAAGATGGTAGAAAAAGAAAGTCCAGATGCTGTTATTATTGCAGGAGATTTATATGATCGTGCTGTCCCTCCTGTAGAAGCAGTTGATTTATTAGATAAAACACTGGATCGAATGATTAATCGGCTTGGGATACCCGTTCTGGCGATTGCCGGCAATCACGACAGTCCAGGCAGGCTTCATTTTGGCAGTCGTTTAATGGGGGAAAAAGGATATCATATTATCGGGCAGCTATCCGAAAATGTAAAGCCGGTTATACTTTCGGATGCATTTGGTGAAGTGCATTTTCATCTTGTTCCTTACACAGATCCAAGCGTGGTAAAAGCCTTATTTCAAGAAGATATCCGTAATCATCAGGATGCGAATGCTTTTCTGGTTAATCGCATCAAGGAAAATATGGATAAAAAGGCACGCCATGTTTATGTGGGACATGCTTTCGTAACGCCTTTTGGTGAGACAGAAGAGAATACGAGTGATTCAGAACGTCCATTATCCATTGGCGGAGCAGAGCATGTCGATGCACATCTATTTAAAGATTTTCATTACACAGCTCTGGGGCATCTTCATCAGGCTCACCATGTCCTGGATGAAAAAATCCGTTACTCCGGGTCTATATTGAAATATTCCCTATCTGAGGAGCATCATCAAAAGGGATATTTAGTAGTGGAACTGGATGATAAGGGGGAGGTTCAGGTAGAGAAAAAAAGCCTTATTCCTAAACGGGACATCCGTTCTTTAAAAATGAAAATGGAGGATATTTATAAGCAGCCCCGAAGTGAAGACTATGTATTTGTACGGCTGCTTGATGAATTACCGATTCTGTCTCCAATGGAAAAGGTACGTTCTATTTTCCCGAATGCTATGCACGTGGAGAGGGTCAGGACAGCAACAGTGATAAATGATGATAAAGAAAAGCAAGCTCCCAAAACGAGTTTAAGTGAAATGGAATTATTTGATACATTTTATCAGGAAGTAACGGAAAAGGAAGCTTCCAAAGAAATGAACGGGATCATGAAAGAACTATTTCAAGAAATACAGGATGCAGCCAATGAACGGAAAGCATCCAGATAAGAGCAGGTGAGAAGAGAATGCAGCCGGTACGATTAACTTTACATGCTTTTGGACCTTATAAAGAAAAAGAAATCATTGATTTTTCTGAGCTTCAAGGGAATACACTGTTTGTGATTTCCGGAAAAACAGGTGCTGGGAAGACGACGCTATTTGATGGAATAGCCTTTGCCTTATATGGAAGGGCGAGCGGATCTGATCGGGAAGACCAGCGTATGCTGCGCAGTGACTTTGCGGATGAAGATGTGCATACTTCTGCTGAGCTTATTTTTCAAATACAGGATAAAACATATCGTATTTTCCGGCAATTAGGGCATGTAAAAAAAGGAAATAAAAGTAAAACGGGAGATAAATGTGAATTTTACGAAATACGTGGAGCAGAACAGGTTCCAGCTGTAGACAGGCAGATGGTCAGCGAAATTGATCAGAAAATAGAAGGTATTATTGGATTGACACCGGATCAATTTAAGCAGATTGTGATGCTTCCTCAGGGAGAATTTCGTAAGCTGCTCACTTCAGGGACCGAAAATAAAGAAGAAATTTTGAGGCGCTTGTTTAAAACAGAGCACTATAAATACATGAATGAATTACTTCGAGAGAGAAAATTAAGACTGGAGTCAGAAAATCAGCGTATTCTCAGTCGAATGGAGCAGCTGCGCACGCAAATTTTCTCTTTGGATCTGCCGGAAGATTCTCCGGTTCTTGAGTTAGCAAATAGAGAACATGTCAATACACATCAGATTATAGAAGCTTTGGAATTAGAGCTGAAAAAGAATGCAGAAGCTATCAAAGAAGGAGATGCCTCTTATAAAGAAGCAACCAAGCAGCAGGAGCTTACGCAAAATCAATTGTTTCAAGTGAAGCAGATCAATGAGCAGTTGTCAGAATTAGAGACATATCAGAGGAGTCTGGCAGTATGGAAAGAACAAGCGCAAGAAATGGCTGCTTTGAAAAAAGGATTATCTGCTGCTGAACAGGCGAAATTAATTATTCCTTATGAACAGCAGCGAAATGAAGCAAATAAAGAGCTGCAAGAAGCAGGGAAAACGTTGCAGCAATTGGAAGCTCAGCAGGATAAAATAAAGAAGCAGAAGCAGCTGGCAGAAGCTGATTTTAAAAAGGAGCAGGAAAATGCAGGTGAACGAGATAAAATCTCGATAGAAGTCAATCGCCTGGAAGGTTTTTTACCTGTTGTAAAGGAATTAGAAGGTAAAAAACAAGAGATTCAGAAGCTGGGCAGACTGTTAGCGCAAGGGAAGCAGCAGCTGGAGAGATTAACAGAGCTCCGGGCAGCACGAAGCAAACAAATAGAGGACTTAGAAAAAGAGGAGCAGGTATTAGATAAGGATGCTGACAAGCTGGACGCAGTGAGGGAAGAATTAAGAGTTCTGCGTGAGCAGGTTATGCTGCTGAAGAAATATCAGGATAAATTAACACAAATACAGCAGGAAGAAGCAAATCTTAAACATAAAGAGGCAGTTTATCTGCAGGAAAAAGAAGCTTATTACAGGATAGAGCAAGCATGGTTTGCTAATCAGGCGCATGTATTGGCTGCACATTTACATGCTGGAGAGGCCTGTCCGGTCTGTGGCAGTTTGGAGCATCCGTCACCAGCAGCAACGAAGGAAGCAGAGATTACGAAAGAAGAGCTGGAACAGGCAAAAAAACTGATGGAGCAACAAGAATCGGCCTGGCGGGAACAAATAGCCACTATAAAAGCTTATCAATCGGAAAGAAACGGATTGGAAGGTGAGCTCGTACATTATGAGCTGGAAGTTTCCAATCCCGGACAGTGTTATCAGGAAATTGTTGCAGAAGGAAAAAAGAAAAAAGCGGAAGAGGACCGCCTAAAGCAGTCCAAAGCCCGTCTGGCTGAGTGCAAAAAAGAATTAACAAAGCAACGTCAGGAGCAGAAGCAGAGTGAAAAGGAATTAAGTGAGAAACAAACCTTGGTCAGTCAGCTCCAAACCGATTATCAAAGTAAAGAAGCTGTTTATCAGCAGCAATTGATGCAGATTCCCGAAAGCTTACGTATTCTTTCCCGATTAGAAGCTGAAATAAATCATTCAAAAACAAAAAAACAGCAGCTTGAACAGCGCTGGCTGGAGGTGCAGGAGAACTATAAAAAAGTGCATGAAGCATTTACAAAGTGGACGGCTGATGTGCATCATCTTAGAGAAAATCAAGCAAAATGGAAGCAGAAAATAGACAGCTTGCAGAAAAGCTATGAAGCGAAATTGGAGCAAGCAGGTTTTACAGAGCAGGAGTATCAAGAGGCAAAATGGGATGAAACAAGTTATCAATCTGTTAAACAGAAGCTCACAGATTATGAAAAGCAGGGCTATCAATTAGAGCAACAAATTTCAGAGCTGGAGAAGAAGCTAAAAGGACAATCGAAGCAGGATGTTTCTGAAATAGAAGCCGCCTTAACGGGCTGGAAGCAGGAAGCAGCATCCAGCCTTGAAAAGCTTCAGCGGCTGCAGCAGGAAAAGAAAGATATGACATTTTATATGAATCAGCTGCAGGAGCTTCATTTTCAAGCGGCGGATATGGAAAAGAAAAGAATGATTGTAACAGATTTATATGATACGTTGCGGGGGCAAAATCCTAAAAAGATTTCTTTTGAACGGTATTTGCAAATGGAATATCTGGATCAAATTATCGAGGCTGCGAATCTGCGCCTGAACGATCTTTCCAATGGTCAATTCTATCTGATCCGAAGTGACCGCCAGGAAGCGCGGGGGAAACAGAGCGGTTTAGGGTTAGATGTCTATGATCAATATACAGGGCAGACAAGAGATGTAAAAACATTATCCGGTGGAGAGAAATTTCACGCTTCTTTATGTCTTGCGTTAGGAATGAGCGATGTCATCCAAAGCTTCCAAGGAAATATTGTTATTCAAACGATGTTTATTGATGAAGGCTTTGGGTCGTTGGATGAAGAGTCTTTACGTAAAGCAATTGACACATTAATTCAGCTGCAGCAATCCGGCAGAATGATTGGTATTATTTCGCATGTTCAAGAACTCAAGGATGTTTTCCCTGTGGCAATCGAGGTTCAAAAAACAAAAGAGGGCCACAGTAAGACAGAGATTGTTTTGAAGTAAGAAGGCTGTATTTTAACTTGAACATGTATTTAGATAAAGGGAAACTTTATTCAGTCCCCAAGGGGAACAATGCCTAAGTATGCGCCGCAAGGCCTTTATGATCAAAATCCTGCAGGCCCGAACGAATCGAGCGTTACTGGCTTGTCCGGCTTCCACTTAGAAATTTTGACCTTCCTTTATTCTTGGAGCAGAAGTCTGACAGCCAGTTACACTGCGATAAAAAGAGCTATAATGTTTGCTATTTAAACAACCCTTGTATTATCATTTAATTATTGTATTTTTCGACAAGAATTTTCAGATGGAAGTACAGGGCTTTGAAAGCAGCCTCAATTATAGCAAGAGGAGAAGGGTAGGAATCATCGTGAAGATTGGAATTGATAAGCTGGGGTTTTATACACCACATCTGTATGTAGATATGAATGATTTAGCAAAAGAGCGGGGGATTGACCCGGGGAAATTCACCATTGGTCTTGGGCAAGACGAAATGGCTGTTCCGCCAGTTACACAGGACCCTGTTTCTTTAGCAGCTAATGCAGCGGAGCAAATCTTAGACAGCGAAGATAAAGACGCCATTGATTTAGTCATTTTTGGAACGGAATCAGGAGTGGATCATTCCAAGTCAGCTGCTGTCTATGTCCATCAATTATTAGGCTTGAATCCGCGGGCCCGTTCTGTAGAAATGAAACAGGCCTGCTATGGCGCAACAGCAGGAATACAAATGGCAAAGGGACATGTTGCACTGCATCCGGACAAGAAGGTACTTATTTTGGCATCTGATATTGCCCGCTACGGTTTAAATACGCCTGGAGAATCGACACAGGGAGCCGGTGCAGTTGCTATTTTAGTAAGTGCTTCGCCAAGATTGCTGGAGCTGGAAAGCGAAAGCACGTACTACACAGAAGATATTATGGACTTCTGGAGACCAGTATATTCTTCAACAGCTTTTGTGGATGGCAAATATTCCAATGAACAGTATATTGCTTTCTTCCAAAAAGTATGGAAAGACTACGTGGAGCAAACAGGAAGAAGCCTGGAGGACTTTGCCGCCATAGCTTTTCACCTGCCATACACAAAAATGGGCTGGAAAGCGCTGCGCACAGTAATGGAAGATGCGCCTGAAGAAGTACAGGAAAGATTAAAAAATAACTATCAAATCAGTACGAAATACAATCGTAATGTAGGAAATATTTATACAGGTTCTCTTTATCTCAGCCTGATTTCATTACTGGAGAATCAGGATGAATTAAAAGAAGGGGATACGATCGGCTTGTATAGCTATGGCTCCGGCGCTGTGGGTGAATTCTTCTCCGGCAAGCTTCAGCCTGACTATAAAAAGCATCTGCAAACAGAGGCGCATCAAGCGATGTTTGAAAATAGAGATTGCATTTCGGTAGCAGCATATGAAAAAGTATTTGAAGAAGCACTGCCAACAGACGGCAGTGAAAAGCAGCTGAATATTGATGAGGACCCGGCAAAAATTTGTTTAGCGGGTGTGAAGGATCATATTCGCAGCTATGTTGTTAAATAATTAGAATAAACTCCTGGACAATGCATGTTGTTCAGGAGTTTTTATGTGCATTCTAAAGCATTTCTAATGTAAATTAACTGAAATGGATGATTTTAAAATGTATAATGAGGGTAGAGTGAAGCATATCATGAAAGTTGGAGGGTGTTCAGATGACAAAAAATAAAGCAGTTATTGAAGTAACGAATCCAGCAACAGGTGAGATAGCAGGTACCGTCTTAAAAGGAGGGAAGAAGGAAGCGGTACAGGCGATTGATAAGGCATATCAAGCATTTCAAGACTGGTCGAAGCGATCTGTCTATGAAAGAAGCGTTTTGTTAAATAAATGGCATGTGCTTGTGGAAAAGCATGAAAGAGAATTAGCGAAAATCATGACCATGGAACAGGGCAAGCCTTTGCAGGAAGCAACAGGTGAAATTCAGTATGCCAATAGTTTTATCGCCTGGTATGCAGAAGAAGGGAAAAGACTTTATGGTGAAACAATTCCTGCAACTGCCAGGGATAAGCGGATTGTTGTCACCCGACAGTCAGTTGGTGTGATCGCAGCGATTACGCCGTGGAATTTTCCGGCAGCAATGATTACCAGAAAGGTGGCGCCAGCATTAGCAGCGGGCTGTACAGCAGTAGTAAAACCAGCAAGCGCTACACCTTTAACTGCCATTCGTCTTAGAGAGCTTGCGGTAGAAGCAGGAATTCCAGAAGACGTGCTGCAAATCGTTACAGGGAGCTCCGATGAAATTAGTAATGCATGGATGGAGGATACACGTGTTCGAAAAATATCGTTTACGGGATCTACTGAGGTAGGGAAATTACTGATGCAAAAATCGGCGGATACGGTGAAAAAACTATCTTTGGAGCTTGGCGGTCATGCGCCGTTGATTGTTATGGAGGATGCAGATATTGAAAAAGCAGTGAGCGGAGCAGTCGCGTCTAAATATCGCAATGCCGGGCAAACCTGTGTATGTGCCAATCGGATTTACGTTCATGAATCCATTGAACAGGAATTTGTAAATGCTTTTAAAGAAAAAGTGGCACAGCTTAAAGTCGGAAATGGCTTAGAAGAAGGTGTTGATATTGGCCCTTTAATTGATCGGTCTGCTGTTGAGAAAGTACAGCTGCAAATAGAAGATGCACTCCAAAAAGGAGCAGAAAAGCTGCTCGGTGATCAAACAGCATATGAAGACTTATTTTTTGCACCGACGATTTTAACCAATGTGAATGATAGTATGGTATGTATGCAGGAAGAAACCTTTGGGCCACTGGCTCCAATTACTACTTTTCAGACAAAGGAAGAGGCGGTTGCACGCGCAAATAATTCCCCGTTTGGATTGGCTGCATACGTCTTTACAGAAAATCTTACGACAGCGATCGAGGTCAGTGAACAACTAGAATATGGCATTATTGGTATTAATGATGGAGCCCCATCAACAGCACAAGCCCCATTTGGCGGTTTTAAAGAAAGCGGTCTTGGCCGGGAAGGCGGTCATCATGGCATCGATGAATATGTTGAGGTGAAATATTTATCGATTCAGCTATGATCATTACAGGAATTATATTTAAATAAGTGGAAAATAATTTTCTGCTTTCTAATGACACATTTGCAAGAAAGCTGGTATACTACTGCTAGAGAGGTGCAGATGAATGGAATTTAATATTGGTCCCCGGATGTTAAAAACAGGGCTGGCAGTAACTTTAACTTTGTTAGTAACAGGTATATTTGATATGGAATATGCTGTTATCGCAGCAATTGCAGCTGTAATAGCAATGCAGCCGTCTATCATGCGATCTTTTAATTATATTAAAGAGGTAGTTATTGCAAATTCTGTTGGGGCAACACTTGCCATTTTAGGGGTGTTTTTACTTGGCAGTCATCCCATTTCTGTCGGTGCAGTAGTCATTTTATCGATTGCGATTAATATAAAACTGGGATTAACGAAAACAATAAGCTTAACGGTTTTAACCATTGTCAGTATGATGGTAGCAAGCCATGGTGGGGATCAGATTAATTTTGTGTACATTTTATCCCGGGTATCGCTTGTTGCAATTGGCGTACTTTCTGCACTTATTGTTAATGTACTAGTTAATCCGCCGAACCACCAAAAAATACTGTTTCAAATGATTAAGGAAGCCAGCGGAAGTACGCTTTTTCTCCTGCGTGTGATTCCGAGCAATACGATGAGTGTACCGCAGATCCGTGATGAAGAAAGAAAAGTGGAGAAGCAAATTAATAAAGCAAGAGATTATTTTGATATTATTACAGACGAGAAAAACAGACTTTTTATTCGTAAACGCCGATCATTTTTCCGAAGTATTGTCATTTATAAACAAATGATACAGGTATTACGGAAAAAGCATACACTGATTGTAGAGCTGGAAAAAAATTTAAAGCAAATTGAAGAAATGGCTTCGGGAAAGTCATTCTTAATTAAAAAGCTGGTCAGTGAAATTAATAATTATAGTGAGAATGTTTTTCTCATGTATGAAGATCGAATTGTTCTTGATCGGGATTTGCAAAAAGAAACAAAACAGGCGATGAGTGTAACGATTAATAATTTAATTGATGCATTGCAAGGTACCGACTATGAAAAATGGCATTATGTTTTTCCTGTTGCGAATAGCATTGTCGAGCTTTTCTATGAATTAGATAAGCTGGAAAAGTATGTTCGTAAAAAAGAGAAGCATGCAGAAGGATAGAATGAAGAGCATAGATATAAAACAGGTAGATTGTAATAACACAGTCTGCTCTGTTTTTATGTTGGAGAAAAATATATTATCTCAGCAAGCAGGTATAAAAACCCCTTCTTATGCATATAGTAGTAATACTATGTACAGAGAAGGGGGAGTACGGAATTGGTCCGTTTTTTATCTCATCATGAATTAGAAAATCTTTATTACATGTACGGAAGGTATGAAAATGCTTATCGGGCTCTGCTGGCAAGAAAGCAGGAGCAGATGCCGGAGGGTACACAGAAACAAATAGAAGAACAGATGGAATTATTTAAGAAGCAGCAGCGTCAAATGCTTTCTTCATTAACATAAATCAGCGTGCAGATAAGTATCTGCACGCTGATTCTGTTTATCTTCGTTTTCGATGAATGTTTTTCTTAATGTAGCCGATAAATTCATTTGCTTTTGCTTCAGGAGCTTTCGTGAACAAGCTGACACTGATAAATAACAGGGTAGCCAGACCAAGCCCCCATAATCCGGAAGCCAGACCAAACGGCTTTGCTTGCAGCAACTCTAAAATTAAAACAACAGCCCCGGGAATAATCGTGCTTGCCAGTACAGCAGCTGCGGTGCCTTTTTTCCAGAAGAAGGCACCGATAATTGTCGGGACAACGACGATTAGACCGGCAGAAGAAGCAACAGACAGGACAGCAATTAAGTCTAATTGCAATTCTGCAAATAAATAAGCCATCAGGGCAATAACAGGGATAATAAATTTCCCGATCCTGAGCTGAACCTGATCGGTTGTATCTTTGCGGATATTTCCATACACATCCTTTGCAAACATCGATGATAGTGTAAGCAAAATAGAATCTATCGTTGAAACAGCTGCGGCAATAATACCTATCATCACGATAACAGCTAAAACAGGAGGTATAGCTGTTGAAGTCAGTACAACAGGTGTAGCCAGATCAGGATTGTCTAAGCCGGGTTCTAATAAGAAAGCAGAATAACCCCAGAATATAGAAACGAGTGTATAAATAAAACCAAATATCATAAAACCTAGCAGCATATGACGCATGCTTTTTAAAGAAGCTGGCATAAATAAACGCTGGCTCACTTGCGGATTGGAAATACTAAAGAAAAACCATGGTATGGTTAAGCCGATAAAGGTTAAGAAGCTGAAATAACCATTCCCGGGTACTGTCAGCATTTCCGGATGATTTGTTTCCAGCTGCTGAAAGAATCCTGTGAATCCACCGAGCTCGTGAACTAAAAAAAGGACAACGAATGTAGAACCAATAATCATAAACAGTGATTGTAAGGAATCTGTCCAGGCAACAGAACGTATCCCGGCTATGTATGCAAAAAAGAGTGCCAAAACAACAGCGATAATAACCCCGGTGCTGAAAGAAATTTGCTGGTTAGATACACCTTGTAGTAGATAGCCTACACCAGCCAGCTGCACAGCACTATAAGGAATTAAAAAAATACAATTACTGACTGCAATAGCAATAGCAGAAGCTTTACTTTGATAACGATCACCAATCATTTGCGACGGTGTAATATAACCATATTTTTTCCCGACAATCCAAAAACGGGGTCCAAAAAATGCAATTAGCGATACACCCATTAAATAAATCAATTCAAAACCTAATGCTCCTACACCGCCGCGATAAGTCAGTCCTGCTAAACCAACTAACATAAATGCACTATATGTCGTAGCACTGTAGCTTAATGCAGAAACAAAACCGCCCATTTTACGGTCACCTAGAAAATAAGCCCCCATATTCGTCTGTTTACCGGTCCGCGATAAAAAAGCGATAACAAGCGCGATAATGATATAAATTCCTAAACCCCACCAAATAAGCGATACATTCATTCTTCACTGCTCCAATCTTTTGTTAGTATGACGTTAATGATGATTACAAGTGAAGTCGCCAGTAACCAAAAAAGAAAGCTTCCATACCATTTTTCAACATCTCTGAGAAATGTAAAAGGGGTGATAAAAGCAAGAAGAATGATAATGCCGATAATCAGTGCTGCACTTTTTTCCTTCATAAGCCTGCCTCCATTTTTTGTGATAAGATTCACAATATAAAGAATGTGAATTTGTTAACAATCATAGCAGATAGTTCATAAATTTGCCACATTATTTATGATGCGAATAATAACCTATTTTTGACAGCGATTGCAATAGTGTATTTGATGAGCTAAACTTAGAGAAAAAAGGAGAGGATAAAGATGGAAACATTACAGATTGGCAGAGCGAAACTTACTTGGTTAAATGGCGGGGTTACACATCTGGACGGAGGCTCGATGTTTGGTGTGGTTCCCAAAGCCTTATGGGAGAAAAAATACCCGCATAATGATAAAAATCAAATTGAGCTGCGAACAGACCCCATTTTGGTGGAGCTTGATGATTCCTATGTACTTATTGATTCAGGGATCGGCTCACGTAAATTATCTGATAAGCAGAGAAGGAATTTCGGAGTATTGGAGGAGACAAAGGTAGAAGCATCATTATTGGAATTAGGGCTTACTGTAAATGATATAGATATTGTATTAATGACACATCTTCATTACGATCATGCAAATGGTTTAACAAAGCCAACCGGTGAGGAAGCCTATGAATCCGTGTTTAAAAATGCGAAAATTTATGTTTCTCAGGTGGAGTGGGAAGAAATGCGGCATCCTAATATCCGTTCTGTAAATACTTATTGGGAGAAAAATTGGAAGCCAATTGTGGATCAAGTCCATTCTTTTAAAGAAAAGATAGAGGTCTTACCCGGGCTGACAATGATTCATACTGGCGGTCATAGTGATGGACACGCTATTATCCGGTTTCAGGATGAAAAGGAGAGCTTTTTACATATGGCTGATATTATGCCGACACACGCACATCAAAATAAACTATGGGTGCTCGCGTATGATGATTATCCAGTTCAATCCGTATTGCAAAAAGAATATTGGATGGAGCAGGGATATAAAGAGCGTGCTTGGTTTACTTTTTATCATGATGCTTATTTCCGGGCGGTAAAGTTTGATGAAACGGGAGAGAGAATAGATCAGGTAGAGCGTTTGCGTTATTCTTACGATGACTTATGATGATAAGAACGGAACAGAGCAGCTTACCTCCGGGGGAGGAAGCTGCTCTGGATAAGCATTGTATTAAACGGCTGCTTCTGTATCAATAACAGCACCGGTTTCTATATCTACATAGAAATCAAATTGCTTGTTCGTGCCATCAATATTTCTGGTTACGCCGCCACGATAGACATCGTAAAGCAGACCGTTTCTTTCTAATTCCTCTGGTTTCATATAAATCCAGGAACCGCTGATAGGTCCTTGGCGTTTGAACATTTCTTTGGCATGATTCAATGCTTTTTCTGGAGTGATCTTCATTTGATTATTTACTTGTTCACGTGCGATATAACCAATTGCAATACCAATTGCTGCTGCAAGAAATACCTTTTTTCTGCTCAATTTATTCACCTCTGTTTTAGTAAGATTCCATGTCTGCCATATATGTAGTATATCGTAATTTGAAGGGGACATACAAATAATTTAAAGAAAACTTGGCAAGCCTAGCCTGAAAGGTGTAGGATTATCTTAGTTGCGCTTTCATCTACGAAGTACGGTCACGTCAAGTGCCGGGTGTCGATACTAGGACCTCGTGTCCGCCGTACTTTTTTCCTTAGATTCTTTATACTTTCTTAAAGTGGAACATAAATACTGGAAAGAGTTTGACTTTTTCAAGTATACTTGCAGTAGTAATCATATCGTTTTTAGTTGAGGCAGATATATACTTAGGAGGCTTTTTTATGAATAAGGAAACGTTGACATTATTTAAAAATTTAACGGAGCTGCAGGGAGCACCGGGGAATGAGCATGCCGTCCGTAATTTTATGAAACAGGAACTAGGTAAATATTCAGATGAAACGATCCAGGATAATCTGGGTGGTGTATTTGGAGTAAAGCATGGGAAAGGTCCTGTTGTCATGGTAGCCGGTCATATGGATGAAGTCGGCTTTATGGTAACACAAATTACGGATAATGGAATGATTCGTTTTCAAACTTTAGGAGGCTGGTGGAGTCAGGTTATGCTGGCCCAGCGTGTTCAGGTGATGACCAAAAATGGACCGGTTATTGGTGTCATTGCTTCAATTCCGCCACATTTACTAACAGAGGCACAGCGCGGCAAGCCAATGGAAATCAAAAATATGCTGATTGATATCGGAGCAGATGATAAAGAGGATGCAGCAAATATTGGTGTTCGCCCGGGGGATACCATTGTTCCCGTTACCCCTTTTGAACCGATGGCTAACGAGAAAAAAATCCTGGCAAAAGCTTGGGATAACCGCTACGGCTGTGGATTAGCGATTGAGCTTTTAAAGGGATTACAAGGAGAAACATTGCCAAATCAGCTTTATTCCGGCGCAACAGTGCAGGAAGAGGTTGGCTTACGCGGCGCACAAGTAGCAGCGAATATGATTAAACCGGATATTTTTTATGCGTTAGATGCTTCCCCGGCAAATGATGCATCCGGAGATAAGAATGCATTTGGACAATTAGGAAAAGGCGCTTTATTACGTATTTATGATCGAACAATGATTACACATAAGGGCATGCGTGAATTTGTTCTGGATACAGCAGAATCCAATGATATTCCTTATCAATACTTTATTTCTCCAGGCGGTACAGATGCGGGACGTGTTCATTTATCCGGTGACGGTGTTCCATCTGCGGTAGTTGGTATATGCTCCAGATATGTGCATACATCCGCATCAATGATTCATGTGGATGATTATGCCGCTGCGAAAGAATTAATTACGAAGCTTGTTAAAACAACAGATGAAACAGTTGTTTCCGGGCTTCAGCAAGGTTAACGGCATGCACGAAACAATCATTATAGGCTCGAAAAACCCGACAAAAGTAGAAGCAGTTAAAAATGTATTTCAAGAATTTGACGTAAGCTCGCTGGAAGTCGCTTCTAATGTATCTGTCCAGCCCTTTTCCGATCAAGAAACACGGATTGGTGCGATGAATCGTGCGATGGCGTGTATCGAGAGCGGGGCAGGTACGATTGGAATTGGTTTAGAAGGCGGCGTCATGTACGTGGAGGATACATTATTCCTCTGTAACTGGGGTGCGCTGGCAACGGAAGACGGGAAGCTATATACAGCCAGCGGCGCCAGGATTGCCCTTCCGAAAGAAATTGAAAACGGACTTAAAACAGCCGGAGAATTAAGTATGGTGATGGATGCATATACCAAAAAAGAAAATGTCCGCAGTCATGAGGGTGCGATTGGTATTTTTACGAATAATCTTGTGACAAGAGAAAATATGTTTACACATGTTGTCCAGCTTTTGAAAGGACAATATGATTTTGCAGGTAACAGATAAGTAAAAAAACAGGCGGAAGAGCCTGTTTTTTTACTATTCATAGATATACCCGATAACCTCTAATGCCTGCTCTACAGATTCCACGGTAATATTCGCTTTATTGGAAAGCTCTTTTAAAGGATGGATTAATTTTTCCGGGCGAATAATAATCGTCGGTTTTCCTAAAGCTATAGCAGTGCTGG
Organism: Oceanobacillus sp. CFH 90083; assembly: GCF_009389585.1. GTDB lineage: Bacteria > Bacillota > Bacilli > Bacillales > Amphibacillaceae > Oceanobacillus. The sequence continues at coordinate 62,790 of NZ_VIYG01000009.1, forward strand.
CATCCATCGCTGTATTCCATTGCCTGTATTCTTCTCCAAATAAAGCAATAACGATATCCGATTTTTGCATTAATACCTGTGTCCGGAAGTTATTTACACTGGAAGCTGCATCATCACGATAAAAATTTCCAGGCTGTTTTCCTAAAATTGCTTCACCAATATCATCCGAACGATCATGGTTTGTCCGCGGAGAAACAAATGTCAGCGGCAGCTTTTTTTCTTCCGCAAGCTTTTTAACCTCATCTCTCCAATTATCATGAATTTGTCCGGCTAAGTAAACAGTTAAATTCATTCCAATCCCTCCCAATCAATGTTATCTTGTATAATACAATAGTAAAGGTTTTTAAAAACATTGTTAAGTTATTTGATTACTTGCAAGAAAAGGTTTCTTTGTGTAAATGGTATTTGTTTACAATGATAAAGGACAATCTAAGATAAATAATAATATCTAGCGGAGGAAATACACGGAGACTCCTGTGGGAATGCGCAGTGTGAAGACCCCGCAGAAAAAATGGTCTTTTTTTTTCGAGGAGGCTGAGCTCAAGCCCACGGAAAGCGTAGTGTATTTCCGTAGCGATCGCTAGACAGATTTTCTTTATGGAAAGAATGAAACAAGGTAACTTAATTGAAAGAAAATCCGCAGCAAGCTATGATAGAAGAAGAGAAAGGATGTTTAAAAATGAAAGAATTGCAAAGCACTGAACAATTTAATGCGTATATTCAAGAAGGACCAGTTGTCTTTTTATTTACTGCCGGCTGGTGTCCGGATTGTCGTGTGATTGAGCCGGTATTGCCTGAAATTGAGGAGACGTATTCTCAGTTTGAATTTGTTGAAGTAAATCGGGATAATTTTATCGAACTATGCCAGGAATACGATATCTTCGGTATTCCGAGCTTTCTTGCCTTTGAAAAAGGAGAGGAGCTTGGCCGGTTTGTAAGTAAAGATCGTAAGACACAAGAAGAAATTGAATCCTTTTTAGACGGGCTTTCTAAATAGACAAGGAGGCATTTTTATGGCGAAAATGACTAGCATTAAGATGAAGCGCCTGCTGGAGGATGAACTGAAAAATTCCGATTATCGAATTGTGTACAAGCGTGATGATGATGCTGTACGAATCGAGTGGAAGGAATCGCAACAAGGCATGACGGTTTCCTTACCTAATTTAATAGCTAAATATAATCAACGGGGAAAAGAAGCTGTCGATGAAATAGTAGAGCATGTGAATGAAGCATTAAAAATTATGAATCAGACACAGCATTTAAAAGGAATGGAAAAGCAAATCTTTCCTGTCTTGCGCTCTCCTTCTTTTCCAACAGAAACAAAGGCCGGGAAGAAGCTTATTTTTAAGGATCATACGGCAGAAACCCGGATTTTTTATGCGCTTGATTTAGGGAAATCCTACCGGTTAATTGATGAGGAATTATTGGAGGAAGAGGGCTGGTCTAAGGAACGGTTGAATGAAATAGCGGCTTTTAACATTCGTTCTTTATCTTATCAGCCGAAAATGGATCAGGTTGCGGGGAATGATTTTTACTTTCTTGCAACACAGGATGGCTATGATGCGAGCCGCATTCTGAATGAAGCATTTTTAGAAGAAATGCTGGCGAATGCAAAAGGAGAATTAACCGTTGCTGTACCGCATCAGGATGTTCTTATTTTGGGGGATATTCAAAATAAAACAGGATATGATATTTTAGCACAAATGACCATGAAGTTTTTTGCAGATGGCAGAATTCCAATTACTTCTTTGCCGTTTGTTTATGAAAATAAGAAATTAGAGCCGGTATTTATATTGGCCAAAAATAGACCTGAGAAAAAGTAGGAGTGAAAGAAATGGATGTTTTTTATAATCGACAAGGAATTGGAGATGTTTTGATTCTTCCTGTTAAAGAAGGAAACCGCTACGAATTAAAGGAAGAAACAAATGATAATATCACAAAAATAACGTCAACGGACGGGGAAGTGCTTGGCTATAATATTTTCCAGGCTTCCGCCTATTTTAATTTAGATGGAAAAAATGGTGCTATCCCTTTAACGGAGGACTTTCTAGCAGAAATTCGTACACTTTTCCAACAAAAAGGAATAGATGACCCCCTTGAATTTGATTTGCGGCCGAAATTTGTAGTGGGATTTGTAAAGTCAAAGCAAGCTCATGAAAATGCGGATAAGTTAAGTGTATGTCAAATTGATGTTGGTGAGGAGACCTTGCAAATCGTTTGCGGTGCTCCAAATATTGATGAAGGCCAAAAGGTTGTTGTTGCGAAGGTAGGGGCGACAATGCCAAGTGGAATGAAAATAAAGGCATCCGAATTAAGAGGCGTACCTTCCAATGGTATGGTTTGTTCGCAAAAAGAATTGGGACTGCCTGATGCACCAAAAGAAAAAGGTATTTATGTATTAGATGATGCCTATCAAATTGGTGAAGAATTTACATTTTAATCAATCAAATCCCTTGTGTGAGCAGGGGATTTTTTGGTAATAAAAAATCGTACCGAAATTTATTGCAGGAATAATTTAAATAGCTGTTAAAAACTGCTAGAATAAACAGTATGAACAATTAAGGAAATGAGTGAATGCATATGTGGTGGGAGCAATGGAAAGAACGGCTCAAAAACATATTTACAAAAGAAGTGGAAATAGAGGTAAAAGAATTTGTTGAGGTTGAAGAGGATGCGGGCAAACGACCGAATATCCAGACAAAAATGGCATACCATTATCCTTCTGAGCGATCATTTAAGTTTCCGGTAATTCCAGATACTGTTGATCAAAAAAAAGAAACGGTCATTGATAAGCAACCCAGTTATAAAAGAAGAAATCAGGATACTGTTCGGGACAGAAGAGAGAGAAGGATAAATACAAATAGAGAAAACAGACAAAGCAGAGAAGCAACAGCTGATAAAAAGTCGGAAAATCATCTTCCATTGTCAAATCAAAGAAGAAAAGAGCCTTCATATACACATCATACCCGCAGTGCGTCGCAAATGAATAATAATGCGGAACGAAAAGTATATAAGAAAAATCCTGATGTTCCTTTCGAGCCGACGGAGGTGCCTTCTCCGATTTATGGTTTTCAGCCAAGAGAGTCGAAAATAATTCATGAAGTACCAGCGTATCAAAGAAAAGAAGCAAAATATCAAAAAGATAAGGAAGCAGCAAGCAGCCTGGAAGATGCTGCTATGTCATCTGAATCATTGGTGCGGAAGCAGGATGAGCTGCCGGCAGTAAAGGAGAAAGAAGATCATTATTCTGAGACAAGCAAAGACGATGTATTTGAAGTAAATGATACATTAGATAGTGAGCAGGATGGCATCTCAGAAGATATGCTAGTAGAACAAACCAAAGAAATTCGACAGAATACAAGTGATTTTGTGGAGGAGACGGAAGCGACAGAAAGCTTGGTACAAGAAGTAACTGCCGAACCGGATAAAAGTGCAGTTTCCAAAAAAAGAAATCCAATTCATACAACAACTGAAAAGCAACATCAGAATAATAGTAAGAATACGGGGACGGCAACTGCTTTTAATGTGATGATGACTCCCCGGGATAAGAAAAATTTACAGGAGCAGCGAAAACGGGAAGAAACTTTCCAACGATTACAGCAAGCACATGAAAAACGGGAGAATGAGCAACGTAAAATCGAGGAAAAAATAAATAGAAAAAATGTCGAAAATGAAAAAGAAGAAATACCAGCTATGGATACAGCTCCAGCATTGGATAAACCGAAATCAAGAGATGTTCCTCTGCACTTGTTAAACGATCCTGCCTTCAAGTCAACGGAAGAAGACGAAGAATGGCTAAAAGAGCAGCAAGGTTTGCTGGAGGAGACGTTGAAGCATTTTCAAGTAAAAGCGAAAGTGGTAAAAGCAACACAAGGGCCGTCTGTAACTCGCTTTGAGGTACATCCTGAGATGGGGGTTAAGGTTAGTAAGATTAAAAACTTAGCCGATGATTTAAAACTAAATATGTCAGCCAAGGATATCCGAATTGAAGCACCAATTCCAGGTAAAAATACAGTGGGGATTGAGGTTCCTAATCTCCATCCAGAAATGGTAGGGATTCAGCGGATTATTGAATCGGATGATTTTAAAGATAGCGACTCTCCTTTAAGTGTGGCTCTTGGACTTACGATTGAAGGAATGCCGAAAGTAATTGACATTAATAAGATGCCGCATGGTTTGATTGCAGGGGCTACCGGGTCCGGTAAAAGTGTCTGCATCAATACGATCCTTGTCAGCTTGATTTATAACGCGAGTCACGAGGATGTGAGAATTCTTTTAATTGATCCTAAAATGGTTGAACTTGCTCCATATAATGGTATCCCGCACCTTGTCTCTCCTGTTATTACAGATGTAAAAGCAGCTACACAAAGCCTTAAATGGGCTGTAACAGAGATGGAGGACCGTTATGACCGTTTTGTAAATGAAGGTGTCAGAGATATAGGCAGATACAACCAAAAAATGCTGCGTGAGGGAAAAGCAGAGCAAAAGATGCCATATATCGTTATTGTTATTGATGAATTAGCTGATTTGATGATGATGTCTCCACAGGATGTAGAAGATGCTATTAGCAGAATTGCGCAAAAAGCGAGAGCATGCGGTATTCATCTGCTGCTGGCAACCCAGCGTCCATCTGTGGATGTTATTACCGGTCTGATTAAAGCTAATATTCCTACAAGGATTGCTTTTAGTGTATCTTCTCAAGTCGATTCACGAACCATTATTGATGCCAGCGGTGCGGAAAAATTACTTGGAAAAGGAGATATGCTTCTGATCGAGAATGGTGCTGGGAAAAGCATTCGCCTGCAAGGACCATTTGTGTCTGATGAAGAAATTGAGCGTGTTGCAAATTATGCAAAATCAATGGCTGAACCGCAGTATCTGTTTGAGCAGGAAGATTTATTAGAGCAAATACAGGTAGATGAAGAGGAAGATGATCTCTTAGAAGATGCGATTGAATTTGTATTGGAACAGAATAGTGCTAGTACTTCCTCCTTGCAAAGGCATTTTAAAATAGGCTACAACCGTGCAGCGAGACTCATTGACTCTCTGGAGCAGCGGGGAATTATTTCAGGGCAAAATGGAAGCCGCGCGCGGGAGGTTTTGATTACAAGAGCGCAGAGAGACAGTTGATCAACTGTCTCTCATTTTATGATGAAAAAATAATATTAGCTAAAAAAGTTGCTATAATTCCTGAAAGTTACTAAAATATAGAGGGAGCTTTTCAGGAATGAAAGAAAAACACAGGCAAAAGCACATATGATACATGATTTGTATAGAATGAAATATAGGCTCTCCATCTATGCAGGAAATAGAGCGAGCTCAATTTTTCTTGAATGTACTCATAAAAGTGATGAAAAAATAAATTTTGCTTTAAAATTAGTTATTTATTTGTTATAATCCACTGAATGGGATTGAGATTGTGTGCTAGACACAATTCGGACCGTTATGATTACAGATTAAATGACATGAAAATGAATAGATGAAAAAACGTTGGAGGTTCGTTTTATGACAACTTACCATTTTATAGGTATTAAAGGTACAGGAATGAGTGCACTGGCACAAATTCTTCATGATTCAGGTGAGAAGGTGCAGGGTTCCGATATTGACAGCCGTATCTTTACACAGATAGCATTGGAAGAAAAAAATATTTCGATTTTGTCTTTTTCAAAAGATAATATTCAATCAGGTTATACCATTATAGCCGGGAATGCTTTTCCGGAAGACCATGTTGAAATACAGCAGGCGAAAAAGCTGGGCTGTAAATTCTATTGGTATCATGAATTTTTAGGTGAATGGCTGAAACAGTATACGAGTATCGCCGTTACAGGGGCACATGGGAAAACGACAACAACAGGATTATTATCGCATGTTTTAGAAAGTGCTTATCCAATCTCTTATTTAATTGGGGACGGGACAGGACGTGGTCATGTAGACAGCAAATATTTTGCTTTTGAAGCGTGTGAGTATCGCAGACACTTTTTAAGTTATGAGCCTGACTATGCAATTATGACAAATATTGATTTTGATCATCCGGATTATTTTACAAGCTTAGATGATGTTGTAGACGCTTTTCAGTCCATGTCTGACCGTGTGAAAAAAGGGATTGTTGCCTGCGGTGATGACGAGCAGCTGCAAGGTATACACACAAAAGTACCGATTATTTATTATGGATTTAATGAATCAAATGATTTCCAGGCGAAAAATGTTGTAGAGACAGAGCATGGAACGGAATTTGATGTGTTTGTTCGAAGCACGTTCTATGAGCACTTCTTTATCCCTACATTTGGAAATCATACCATTTTAAATTCACTTGCGGTTATTGCAATTTGTCATTATGAGGGAATTCCAGTAGAGTGTATGAAGGAACTAAGCTCCTTTAAAGGGGTGAAGCGCCGTTTCACAGAGAAGACAATTGGTTCTCAGGTGGCAGTGGATGATTATGCGCATCATCCCAAGGAAATTGCAGTAACGATTGAATCTGCACGTAAAAAATATCCTAATAAAAAAGTGGTTGCTATTTTCCAACCACATACTTTTACGCGTACAAAAACATTCCTGCAAGAGTTTGCAGACAGTTTGAATCAAGCGGATAAAGTATATCTGTGTGATATTTTTGGATCAGCCCGTGAACAATCTTCAGGTCAATTAACCATTGAAGATTTACAAAAACTGATTCCTGGAAGTGATATTTTAGATTTAGACAATACAAATGTTTTACAAGAATATAAAGACAGTGTGTTGATTTTTATGGGAGCAGGAGATATTCAAAAATTCCAGAAATCCTATGAAGAAACACTTGCCTAAGTGAGTAAAAAGCAGTGAAGCAGTTCACTGCTTTTTACTCTGTTGATGTTGTATTTTAACGGGAAAATAAGATACAATAGAAATGTCGATTAAATTTTTTAAGTGGAAATGTAGTTTATTCTTAGAAAATGAAGGGTAATAATACATTATGATGCATGTTCCGTGGTCTGATAAGGAATTAACCTGAAGTAATATGAACAGTAGGTTTGACTTTTACATTCACTGCAACTGTTTTAAAGCATTAAATACTGTTATTTTTTACAGAAAAGAATGAAGTAATTCTTTTTTGGACGTTATTCTGTGTTGACCGTTGATCAGGCTGTTTGGACAATCTCTTTAGGAAGTACATACCATCATCCCTTAGAAAGCATTTAATCGCACTGACGAATAAAAAGATATATAAAGGAGTGATATAAGTTTATGGAAGCTATCCTCTATAGTGCGCTGGCGATTGTCATTGCAGCCTTGCTGATATTAATTATTTATATGGTTATTTTATTATTCAACACGAAAAAAACAATGGATGAAGTTCTGAAAACTTTAGGTAAAATTGATCATCAAGTGAAGGGGGTTAGTGGAGAGGCAACAGAGGTTGTTCAGAAATCCAAGGGCTTGGTAGAAGATTTAACTCAAAAATCAAGTCAGCTTGATGGTTTAATTCAGGGAGCAAAGGGAATAGGTGATACAGTAGAGGACTTTAATAAGTCATTACAGCAATTATCTAATATTATTTCCAAGCATTCAAAAGAGGAACAGGAAAAAGCTGCCCAGGCAGTAAAATGGGGCGCTTCCATTTTTGAGTATTGGAATAAACGAAAAATGAAATCTAATTAAATCTTAGGAGGCTATCAGGATGGCAGACAATCAGATTAACACGAAGGATTTTATAATTGGAACACTTGTAGGAAGTTTTGTAGGGGCTGCGACAGCATTATTACTTGCACCAAAATCAGGTAAAGAACTTCGAAGTGATATCAATGATGGAGCAGTTCAAGTCAAAAATCGTGCTACAGAATTAGCAGGCACAGCTCAAGAAAAAGGGATAGAATTAAAGGATAAGGCATATTCTGCAACATCTGATTTAACGAAAAAAGCTGTGGATGCGACGTCAGATTTTTCTAAGACAGTTGCTAATAAATCACAAGAGATTACAGAAAATGTAAAGCAGAAAACATCGGAAATAAAAGATGCTGTAGAAGATAAGTTAAATGATGCAAAAGATAAAGCAGAAGATATAAAAGATACAGCTGAAGAAAAGTTGGATGAAGCAAAAGAAGAGGCTTCGGAAAAAATAGAAGCTGTAAAAAAAGAACTTGAAAAGTAATTATGGCATAAAAAACATTGATGGGCATATTCGACTCATCAATGTTTTTTATATGGATTAATCCAGTCTGTGATTTCAATGATTAAATGAAAATCTGTAATGAGAGAATGGTTTTGAAGGCTTGCGAATTTTTACGATAAACAGTTTGCTTTTTGGCAGGGGAGAAAGTTTATACTTTCTTACAGCAAGAGTGCATCTGTGCTTATCGTCTAGAACCTTAATGACACCCAAGTTTTCTAAAATTTTCATCATGAATTATAATTTTACAAAAATTAAATGATGACAAAAAGAAGAATCTTAGCTATAATGGTCTCTAATTATTCTAAATGATTTAAATTGATTAAGCGATTTGAGGAGCGTGTAAAATGAGTAATGAAATGGAACAGCTAAGAGAACAAATGGACAAGGTTAATCTGGAAATATTAGAATTGATTAACAAGAGAGCAAGCATTAATCAAAAGATCGGTGACTTAAAAACCAAGCAAAGCATTAAACGCTTTGATCCGGTGCGTGAACGTGAAATGCTGGATAAAATCAAAGAAAATAATAGCGGACCTTTTCAGGATTCAACGCTCGAACATATTTTTAAAGAAATCTTTAAAGCAAGTCTTGAGCTTCAAGAAGAAGATAATAGCAAAGCACTTTTAGTTTCAAGAAAGAAACAGCCTGAAAATACAGTGGTGGAGCTTAAGGGAGAGAAAGTCGGTAACGGCGGAATCAGCTATGTATTTGGTCCTTGTGCTGTTGAAGGATATGAGCAGGTAGCTGCAGTAGCTGCTTCTGTAAAAGAAAAAGGATTAAAATTACTTCGCGGCGGTGCATTTAAACCAAGAACTTCCCCATATGATTTTCAGGGACTTGGAATTGAAGGCTTAGAAATTCTGAAAAAAGTAGCAGATGAATATGATTTAGCTGTGATCAGTGAAATTGTAAACCCTGCTGATTTAGAGCAGGCAGTAGATTACATTGATGTCGTCCAGATTGGTGCAAGAAATATGCAGAACTTTGAATTATTAAAAGCTGCAGGGGATGCGGGCAAGCCTGTATTATTAAAACGGGGACTATCAGCAACCATTCAGGAATTCATCAATGCAGCAGAGTACATTATGTCCAGAGGAAACGGAAATATTATGCTATGTGAACGCGGAATTCGTACATACGAAAAAGCAACACGTAATACACTGGATATTTCTGCAGTACCTATTTTAAAACAAGAAACACATTTGCCGGTTTTTGTTGATGTAACTCACTCAACAGGAAGAAGAGATTTATTATTGCCTACAGCCAAAGCAGCAATTGCTGTTGGCGCAGATGGCGTAATGGCTGAGGTTCATCCCGATCCTGCCGTTGCATTATCGGACTCTGCACAGCAAATGGATATTCCAACATTCGATCAGTTCTTTAAAGAAATTAAAGATGTTGAAAATCGTTTAGGAAAATAATAAAGACTGCCTCAAAAATTAGTGGTATAATTTTTGAGGCAGTTTTTTGGTAAAAGAGACAGCTATACAGAATTAGTGCTAAAATCAATTGTTGAAAATGTTTTCAAAGTTTTAGGTTTGGTTATAATAATAAAAAGGTATGTTATACTTAGAGTACCATTATGCAAGTTTTCATTTTGTTTTCATGAAAACTTTGTAATTTTTTTCATGGTAGCGTATGATATATAAATAGATGCAGCACTAGTTCCACTTTAATAAAGTATAAGTGCAGCGGTTTTCTCGGGACGAGTAATCGTAAAAGCTCTTCGATGGGGCGAGCAATCGCAGTCCCAGTCCAGACCCCAACTAAGGCAATCCTGCACCTTTCAGGCTTGGTTTGCCAAGTTTTCTTTATTATATAAATTGAATTTTAGGAGGTAAATAAACATGACTGTTACAATTTATGATGTAGCAAGAGAGGCAAATGTTTCGATGGCAACCGTATCACGTGTTGTCAATGGAAATCCAAATGTAAAACCAACAACGAGAAAGAAAGTATTAGCAACGATTGAACAATTAGGGTATCGGCCTAATGCTGTTGCCCGCGGACTTGCAAGTAAGAAGACCACCACAATTGGTGCTATTATTCCGGATATTTCAAATATTTTCTTTTCAGAGCTAGCTCGTGGAATTGAGGATATTGCAACGATGTATAAGTATAATATTATTTTAAGCAGCTCAGATCAAAATAAGGACAAGGAATTAGAATTAATTAATACCATGCTGGAAAAACAGGTAGATGGTATTCTATTTATGGGCGGGAACATAACAGAGGATCATATTCATCAATTCCAGACAAGCTCTGTACCTGTTGTGCTTGCTTCTACGTATGACCCGACAGATACCATTCCTTCTGTTAATATTGACTATGAACTGGCTGCATATGAAGCAACAAAGTCATTAATTGAGAAAACAAACAAACAGCCTGCTTTAGTAGGAAGTGAATCAGATACTAGTGTGAATGCATTGAAAACAAACGGCTACCTGCGTGCACTTAAAGAAGCGGGCATCGAGCCTGTGGAAGACTATATTTACAAAGGCTCCTATGCTTATGCAACTGGTATAGAGGCGATGGAGCACTTCTTAAAATTAGAAGACCGTCCTGCTTCTGTGTTTGTCATGTATGATGAAATTGCTTTAGGTGTTATCCACGGTGCACAGGATAATGGATTAAGCGTACCGGAGGATATAGAGGTATTTGGATTTGATAATATCCGCTTAGCGAGTATGGTTCGTCCAAAACTGACAACAGTTGTACAGCCTACATACGATATTGGAGCAGTAGGCATGCGGCTTCTGACAAAATATATGAACAATGAGGACGTAGAAGAGAAAAATGTTGTATTGCCGCATCGTATGGAATTTAGAGATTCAACGAAATAAATCATATTTTTAGAGAAAAAAGACAAAGCAGTAATGATACACTGTTTTGTCTTTTTTCGATTACATACATAAGCTAAAGAATTCTCTGTCTACTGGCAGCAAATTTTCCCCTGAGGTTGATTCTTGAAAAAGAAATAGACAATCAAATAACCGCAGTGTACTTAAGCATATCTTCTAACAATAATTTATTCTTCTCTGTGATTTCCGCTCTTCTTGGAATATTTGGCTGAATCTCTGCGCCATCCTGCCAGCTTGAAGGAAGAGTGACAGGTGCTTCCTTTTGCCACTTTTCCAACCATTGTTCCGGCAATGGCCCCTTGCAGTATGTGCCTGTTTTCATTACATTCCATACCTGTGCCCAGGCGCGTGGAACAACACGCCACATATCGTAGCCTCCGCCGCCAACCGCAAGCCACCTTCCTTCACAATACGTATCGGCGATTTCAGCAGCAAGCAATGGTATTCTTTCATATATCTTCATCGTTCCGCATAAATGTGTTAAAGGGTCAAGGCAATGACTGTCCGCTCCATTTTGTGTTACAATAATATCCGGTTTAAAGAAGGCGGCAATTTTTCGTAACGCTGTTTCGTATAATTCCAAGAAAGAATCATCCTCTGTAAAAGCATCAATAGGTAAATTAAAACTGTAGCCATGTCCGCTTTTTATACCTCTTTCATTCACATTTCCCGTCCCTGGAAAAAGATAGCGGCCGGTTTCATGAATGGAAAAGGTGCACACATTCGGATCATCATAAAAGCCGGCCTGTACGCCGTCACCATGATGTGCATCGGTATCTACATAAAGAACCTTTAAATCTTCCTGTTTCCGCAAATATTTTATAGCAATCGCACAATCGTTATAAATACAGAATCCGGAAGCCTTGCGCTGAAATCCGTGATGAAGTCCGCCGCCAATATTGGCTATTTTTTTATAATTTCCATTTAATATTTTTTCAACAGCCGTAAGCGTTCCGCCAACTAATTGAGAAGCAGCCTGATGCATATTTGAAAAAATAGGGGTATCTTCTGTGCCTAAACCGTATTCCTGTGCCCGATCCGCTTTTAAACTCCCGCTGCCGGCTCTTTTGACTGCTTCGATATAGACTGTATCATGAAAAAGGGAAAGCTCTTCATCGGCAGCAATACGCGGTATAATTAAATCCTCTGTTGTTAATGTGGACTGTCCTTCTAATAATTCTTTTGTAAGCAGAACTCTTTTGTGATTAAATGGGTGGTCTGCTGTAAATTGATAATTTAAAAAATTAGGGGTATAAATAAACCCGGCCTGCTTTGTCATTTCTTTGGCTCCATAATATTATTTGGCCACAGCAGTGTATAGCCGGCATGACGAAGATCATTAATAATAGGCATAGGATTTAATGTTTTGACACGAAATACAAGTATTTTATAGTCAGGATCTTTGTAAGGGTAGAGCAATACAGAAACAATATTTACGTTATGGTTGCCAAATACGCTTGCCACTTTTGGCAGCTGTCCCGGCTGGTCTGGTACCTTTACTTCAATAAGGGAGCTTTGTTCATGTGTTCCGGTCAATTGGATTAATTTATAAAGCATATCCTTCTCCGTCACAACACCAACCAGCCTGTTCTGACTGACAACCGGTAAGCAGGCAATCTCTTTGTCATAGAAAATATAAGCAATCTCTTCTACAAAATCCATTGGATGAATAGTGATAACTGGGCTTGTCATAATGGTCTGGATTTCCTTGTTAAGAATATGAAAATCGCTTGTATCCAGAAAAGTAGATGGGCTGGCATCCCTGACGTCACGGTCGGAAACGATACCGAGAATATGCATATCTTCATCGACAATCGTAATATGTCTGATTTTATGCTTCTCTAACAACTGCAGTGCTTCATTAATGGTGGCAGTTGGCGGAAGCGTTATCATATTTCTGTTCATTAATTCTTCAACCAGCATGGTGAATCCCCCTTTTTCGTTAATTCTCTTTTAATCCTAAGCGTCCTCTAATAATGATTGGGACCTAAAAAACGCATTTTATCAAATAGTTCAATAGACTTTTGCGGCACATTGCTTCCGATGCGGACCATCAGGCAGTTAGCCGGATGAGAGTTAATCTCAGGCTCATCGGTAGGAGCTGGAAGGAGACCGCCCGATGCCATCATCTTCTCCATTATTTTACGGTAATCCCAGATACTCAATTGACTATAATCCAGATCCCAATGCCAATAATATTCTGTTGAAATCACAATATAATTTTCCATATAAGGATCTTTCATGGATTGACGAAGCAGTGTAGAACCGACTCCTCCACCCCGGTATTTCCGGATAATCTCAATAGCACCTAATTCGATTAAGTCCTCCATTTCAAACTTGGACCATCTCTCTAACGGATCAGGATGCAAGTAAGTAACATAGCCGATAATTGTGTCTGGAGTTCGGGCAATGATAATCCTTGATTCTTTTAGATCTGCAATGTCCAAGAGTGCTTCAAATTGCTTTTCAGCAGGTCTGAATGCGGTTAATTCCTCATGGAAATGATATTGTTCTAACTGGGATCTTGAAACAGGACCTTCAATGGTCAGTGTTCCTGCAGTTGTTTCAAAAAGAATTGAATCAAATTCCTTCGTATGTTTCATCCATCCACCACCTTTATGAAATACAAAATGCTCTTGGTATCTATTATACAGAAATCAGCTATGTTTTTCTAAATAATTATAGAAATCTATCTAGGGTTAAAGTAAAATGTTACATCACTATTCATACACAAAAAACTTCATGCTGTAATGAGAATATCTCTTATAGCATGAAGTTTTATGAAAAATTGATTAATCGTCATCTGAGCTGGATGATGACATACTCGCCGGTATTCCGATTCTCAGCCACTTATCCCTTTCCGTTCTTGGATAGAGCATTGAAAAGTCCCCTATGTCATCGTAGCCATTTTCCCTCAGCCAGTCCGGATTAAACATAATTCCGTTGCTCTTGCTGAAGGAGCTTCCATCATCATCAGATTTTAAAACAAGTCTGCTGCCTCTTGTTAAACTATTGTCTTCCTCAGTCGGCACATACCGGGAATCGAACAGGTCGGTTTTGACAAGACCTACATCTTTACATAAATCAGACGGCAGCATTCCGGATACGGCACAGTAGCTTTTCTCCACAATTCCATCCGGCCGTTCAAATGGTGTTTCCGGTGTTACTAAGACCGGGTCTACCTGCGCCGATGCATTAATTACCTCTGCCCACAATTTCAGATTACGGTGACTATAGCTGAGATGATAAGAATGATTAATGGGTGCCGGTGTTTCATATCCAATCCAGGTACCAAATGTGATATTTGGGTTTGTCGCAACAAACCAGGCATCATGATAATCATTAGATGTTCCCGTTTTTCCAGCCCAGTCGACATTGGTATTTTGAAGCTGGGAATTCAGATAATTGGCTGTTCCATTATTGATAACGTCACGCATCATATCTATTGTTAAATAAGTGGTTTGTGGGGAAAAAACCTCCACAGGCTCTGTTTCATGCTCATAAATGACATCCCCATCTGCGGTCGTAATTTTATCAATCATATAAGCATCCGCAAATTTTCCGTTATTTCCAAAGGTAGAAAAGGCATTGACATTTTCCTCTACAGAGATACCACGATGTATTCCGCCTATTGCAAGAGAAGGGTTCACGTGATCTGCAGGATCTAAAGAAGTGACACCCATCTTTTCTAAATAATTTGCAGCAGGATCATTATTAATAATCTTCAAATACGTATCGACAGCCGGAATATTATAAGAGTTGGCAAGCGCTGTACGAGCGGAAACAATCCCATAATTACCCCCGCCATAGTTATTTATTGGGGGTCCCCCATTTGGAAATGACTGCGGATAATCAGCTATAGGTGTCGCAGGCTGAATAACGCCTTCTTCCATCGCCGGTGCATAATCAAGTAAAGGTTTGATGGTACTGCCGGGAGAACGTGTTGTATCGGTAGCAAAATTGACTTGATGATCGTCATCAAACCCGCGTCCGCCGATAAAAGAAATAATTTTGCCGGTATTATTTTCGATCATGATTGCTCCGGTTTGAATTGGCTGAGTTACTTCATATTCTTCCCCTTCACTGTTTGTAGCAGTAAAGGTTCTGGCATAACCATAATCGGAGTAGTTTTCTGCAACTTCTTCCATCGTATCATACATTTCTTTGTTTATTGTTGTATGAATTTGATAGCCGCCATCACGTAATTCTCTTTCTACACGATTTGCATACTCCGCCTGTAAATCTTCATCGTCAGCCAGTTCTTCCTCCGTAACACCATCTTCTTCCATTAATAATTCTTGAATTATTGCTTTTGTCCGTTTTTCTACCTCATAGGTGATATAAGGGTACTGGTCTGCAGAAGAAGGAACTGCATCAATAAAGTCCCCGGCAATATCATAATTGGCGGCTTCTTCGAGTTCCTCATCAGTTATATATTCCATATCATGCATCCGGTTTAACACTGTTCTCATCCGGTTAATGCCGGGTTGTAAATCTTCTTCTGATTTCAGCTTCCCTTCAGCTGTAAAAGGTGTGTAAGCAGAAGGTCCCTGCGGAAGCCCTGCCAAATAAGCTGCTTGGGGAAGTGTTAATTCAGAAGCCTCTACGCCAAAAATACCTTTTGATGCTGTCTGTATGCCAGCAATATTTCGACCAGATGAATTTCTTCCATAAGGAATAATATTTAAATAAGCCTCTATAATTTCATCTTTTGAAAAGTAATTCTCCAGCCGCATTGCTAGTAGTATTTCTTTAGCTTTTCGATCAAACGACACTTCGTCGGTAAGAATTTGGTTCTTAATAAGCTGCTGCGTGAGCGTGCTTCCACCAGTTTGGACAGAGGAATTTAGAAATTCCTGTGCCATTGCTCTTAAGATGGCTTTTGGTACAACACCGTTATGCTCAGGAAAATACTCATCCTCCGTTGCGATAACAGCATCAATTAATGTGGATGAGATATTCTCAAGTGCCACTTCTTCACGATATAAATCACTTCTGATATCCCCTAGATAGACATCATTTGCAAAGTAAATACTGGATGTCTCAGCATAATTGTAAATATCATTTGCCATTGATGCTTCACTTCTTAAAGGCTCTTCATGGACTAGTGATGCAAAGTATCCAAGTCCGATGCCGCCGGCAAAAATACCGCCGATGCCGCAAATGATAATGACAAATAGAACAATATTCCAAACAACATCATACGTGATTCTCGATGCCCGCTGAAGGACGCCTTTTTTCCACCAGTTCCTTGCAGTATTAAAAAAACGTTTCAGGTTCTCTTTCATAATTGACATTAAACCTCCTAATTCAATATTTATTATACCATAGAGAAAATACAGTTTGGTAGTGGAAGGAAAAAAGCTTGCATAGAAGCTCTATTTGTGTTATAAAAAGTATCATATCAATTTAACTTATAGAGGTTGTTCAAAAAGTCCGCAAATGATAAGCAGCGAACGCTTTAGTTGATGTTCGTAAAAATCATGTCGTCTTGACCTTTAAGACCCAGTTCGGCACTTTTTCTACAAACACTTATATTAAAAACATTGAAGGATCGAAGTAGTGATGTGAATCCCTGTTTTAGAGAACTGATGGGTGGTGCAAGTCAGTATACATTCACATACGAATTACAATCTGGAGTTTTTCTTTTTATTATCGCAAATCTACGTGCTAATAAGAAGAACGGTGAAAAACATCGTTAACAAACCTTAAGTGGCTATATTTTTAATAGCAACAAGGGTGGTACCGCGAATCCAACTCGTCCCTTTCTTTTTTGAGAGGGGGCGGGTTTTTTTATTCTCTTTTAACCGTGGGTTAGGAGCAGGCGGAGTTGCCAGTAGAACAAATTATCAATTAAACAGGAGGAACTTTCATGAGTATTTTACAGGATTTAGAAAGCAGAGGACTAGTAAATCAAGTAACGGATCGGGAAGGATTAGAAAAGCATCTCGAAAATAATCAAGTCACATTATACTGTGGATTTGACCCGACAGCAGACAGCTTGCATATTGGGCATCTTGTTCCTTTAACAATGCTGCGCAGATTTCAGCGGGCAGGACATAAGCCGATTGCATTAGTTGGTGGAGGAACAGGGATGATTGGTGATCCAAGCGGGCGTTCAAGCGAGCGCAGCTTGAATACGGAAGAGGTTGTTTTTGGCTTTACAGAAAGTATTCGAAAGCAAATTGCAAAAATAGTGGATATGGACGATACGTCGAATGCCAATCAGGTTGTTTCCCGCAATAACCATGATTGGTTAGGAAATATGACAATCATTGATTTTCTTCGCGGAGCTGGAAAGCATTTTGGAATTAATTACATGCTGTCTAAAGATTCGGTTGCTGCAAGACTTGCACAAGGTATTACATTCACTGAATTCAGCTACATGATTCTGCAATCTCTGGACTTCTTACGTCTATATGAAGAAGAAAATTGTACGCTGCAAATTGGTGGAAGTGATCAATGGGGCAATATTACAGCAGGATTGGAGCTTATCCGCCGTTCCAGAGAAAATCAAGGTGAAACGGCTGAAGTATTTGGTCTAACCGTACCTTTGATTACAACAGCAGATGGAACCAAATTTGGAAAAACTGCTGGAAATGCTGTTTGGCTGGATGCTGAAAAAACATCGCCGTATGAATTTTACCAATTCTGGATTAATGCAGATGATCGTGATGTTATTCGTTTTATAAAATACTTTACCTTCTTATCTGATGAGGAAATTTCGGAATTAGAAAAAGAAGTAGAAACAGCGCCGGAAAAACGTGTTGCACAGCGGCGCCTGGCTGAGGAAATGACTCGGAGCATTCATAATGAGGAAAGCCTAGCGCAAGCGCAAAGAATTTCTGAAGCTTTATTTAGCGGAGATATCAAGCAGTTAAAAGTAGATGAGGTCGAGCAGGCGTTTAAAGATGTTCCTAATCACGATGCAGTGAGAGAGCCTGCCAATTTGATTGATTTATTAGTAGAAGCTTCTATTGCTTCATCCAAGCGGCAAGCAAGAGAAGATGTGAAAAATGGAGCTATTTATATCAATGGTGAACGTGTTCAGGATTTGGATTATGTAATAGATGAAGTAGATCGTTTAGGTGATGCTTTTACAGTGATCCGCAGAGGAAAGAAAAAATATTTCTTAATTCGTTTTCAATAAAAAAGGGTGTTCATTCAGAAAGGAAGCAAAAATAGATTTGACGCTATTTTAACGTCAAATCTATTTTTTCATCCATTGCAAAGAGGGCATATATTTTACACTTTAAGGTAGTATAAAGAATGATAAGGAATAAAGTATAAGCGCAATGATTTTCGGTGGGACGAGTAATCGCAGTCCCAGTCCCAGTACCAGCCCCAACCGAGGCAATCCTACACCTTTCAGGCTTGGCTTGCCAAGTTTGCTTTATTTATTGTAGAAGAATAAAGCTAAGGTTCCCGGACCGGAATGTGCACCAATTACAGACCCGACCATTTCAATAATAATATTCTCTTCCTTCACACCAAACTGGTCCTGGATTATTTTTGAAAGCTCCTGGGCACGAGGTAAGTCATCACCGTGACTGATGCCAATTGTTTGATCTTGTAAATTACTGCCTCGCTTGTCCATGACCTCAATCATTCGCTTAAGTACCTTTTTTGACCCGCGAATTTTTTCCAGAGGGATCAGCTTGCCCTCTTCAACATGCAGGAGGGGTTTGATATTTAAAAGTCCGCCGACAAACGCTGCCGTTTTACTGACACGGCCTCCACGGTATAGATATTCTAAATTGTCGACAGTAAATATATGCTCCATCTGGGCCGCATTTATATTAGTCTGCTTGATA
The DNA here is from genome assembly GCF_009389585.1 of Oceanobacillus sp. CFH 90083. Classification (GTDB taxonomy): domain Bacteria; phylum Bacillota; class Bacilli; order Bacillales; family Amphibacillaceae; genus Oceanobacillus. The sequence goes on from NZ_VIYG01000009.1 coordinate 81,614, forward strand.
ATTTCATCAAAGGGTGCATCCTGCTGTGCCATTTTGGCTGCTTCTAATACAACCAGCCCAAGACCCAGTGAGGCGCATTTAGAATCAATAATATGTAGCTGTGCTTCTGGATAATCCTCTTTGATTTCTTGCTCCATCATTTTTGCGGTTTGACAGGTTCCGGATAATTCAGATGAAAAAGCAATGTATAGTAAAGGCTTTCCCGCTTCTGCATGGGAGGTAAAGATTTCTTTAAATTGATTTGCAGATGCTTGCGATGTTTTTGGAGTTTTACCTCCCCTCATTGCATCGTAGACTGCCTTTGGGTTAATATCAATGCTGTCGCGGTAGTCATTTTTATCAAGATGAACAGTTAATGGTATCATTTCAATATTATATTCGTTATAATAATGTTCGGATAAATCACAAGCACTATCCGCCAGAATCGTGATTGCCATTTTAATCACATCCATTTCTTTTAAAATGTGTGTTCAAAAAGATTCCGAATTGGGTCTTGAAGATCAAGGCGAGATTCGCCTCTTATCATTTGAGAACTTTTTGAACATCCTCTTAAATTAAAGTTATATTAAGTTTACGTTTAAATGAATATTTAGTCAAAAAATTTAATAAAGGAGGCTGTTTGGTGTTTTATATTGAAGCGAAAAGGATAAGTATTGTTATATTAGGCGCATTATTAAATGCTGTATCTCTAAACTTTTTCCTGATTGGAGCAAATGTGTATGCCAGTGGATTTACAGGAGCGGCTCAGCTATTATCCAGTATTTTTAATGATTTCCTAAGTGTTGGTTTATCTACGGGGATACTATTAGCTCTTTTAAATATCCCTGTCCTGATTTTAGGCTGGCTGAAGGTAGGAAAGGGATTTACTATTTACAGTGTAGTATCCGTATTTTTCTCGACATTATTTTTAGAAATATTGCCGCTTGTTTCGATCTCTAATGATATTATTTTAAATGCTGTATTTGGCGGTGTGATTGCAGGAGTTGGTGTTGGTATCACATTAAAAGCCGGTGCTTCTACAGGCGGTATGGATATTGTGGCAATGGTTTTATCCCGTCTGAAAGATAAGCCGATTGGAACATATTTTTTAATTATGAACTCCTTGATTATAGTAATTGCCGGCGTTTTATACGAACCTGAAAATGCTTTGTATACGATGCTGACACTCTACGTAACAACCCGGGTGATTGATACGATTCATACACGTTATGAAAAGGTTACAGCGCTTATTGTAACAAAAAAAACAGACGAGCTGCAGAAAGCTATCCATGACACAATGGTGCGGGGGATTACGATTTTACCAGCAAAGGGAGCATATACAAAAACAGATAAAAGTCTGATGTACCTCGTTGTTACAAGGTATGAATTATATGATTTAGAAAGAATCATTAATGAAGTAGACCCGGAGGCATTTACGAACATTGTAGAGACTGCTGGAATATATGGATTTTTTAGAAAAGATTAAAAAGGTGTGTAGGTTATGAAACGTTGGTATGCAATTATAGCTATTACGGCACTATTGGCAGGCTGTGGAAATAGAGACGGAGAAGTAATTGAGCCCGCTGTTCCGGGGGACAACGAACAAACAACAAGTACAGTGATGTTCCAAGAAATTGATATTACAGTAGATGGAGAGCAATTTCATATCATTGGTCAAGTGAGAACAGATGGAGATGCTTTTTTCTACCGGATGGAGCAGGATGGAGAAATAATTCAGGAGGAAGAAATAGTAGAATTGGAGGAATCAGCCCCAGAAGCTTTTCAACATTTTGAAATCATGGAGACCTTCTCAGAGAATATTTTAGAGCAGGAGGAACCGCCCATTATTATTATGTATGGCAAAGATGAAGAGAATAATGAGATTAATCCAAACTATGTACCGGTAGATACGGAAGGTGAGTAGGATAGCGATGCTGTAAACCCCGGCTTCATTTAAATGTGAGGCTGGGGTTTTGCTGTGTATATTTGACCATGATAAATCAATTTGCTATAGTAAACTTACGACCGTTAGGAAGGATGAGTGCGTTGAAAAGAAAAATAATGGAGGCAGCACTTGCAGCTTTTGCGGCAAAAGGATACGAAGGGACCTCTTTGTCTCATATAGCCAAAGAGGTAGGAATAAAAAAACCATCTATATATGCACATTTTGATAGTAAATCAGCTCTTTATATAAGTATTGTCAAGGATGCGCTTCGAAAGCAGAAGCGTTCCATTTATAATTACTTTGAAGAAAATAAAAAGAAAAGCCTGGATAATCAATTGCAAAGCTTTTTTGAATGGATTGCCATAGAGATAGAAGAAAAGCCTGATGTTCATTTCATTTATCGAATCACATATTTTCCGCCGGCTTCTTTAGAAAAAAAAGTTTTTCAGCTTATTGATCCATTTTTAACGGATTTAGAGAAGCTGTTAACGCGTTATATAAGACAGTATACAGCAAGGAGAGCCTGGAGGTTGACAGAGCATCCGTCCACGGTTGCTTTAGCATATATGACGATTTTAGACGGCAGTATTCTGGAATTGTTTTTTACAGGGAAGGAATCCTATGAAAGAAAAATAAAAGCATCATGGGTTATTTTTTGGAAAGGTGTAGAAGGAGGAAGTCATATTGACTAGGCATTGGAGCTACGTTATTTTAGCAGGAATTATCGAAATAATTTGGGTGACCGGCTTAAATTACTCAACAACGATCCTGCAGTATACAGGGACAGTCATCGCGATTATTATCAGCTTTATTGTATTAATTAAAGCAACACAATATCTCCCGGTAGGAACTGTATATGCTGTGTTTGCCGGAATTGGCGCAGCAGGAACAGTGCTTGTGGAGAGTGTGTTTTTTGGTGTGCCATTCAAAGTGGAAAAAATTATTTTTATTGCACTTATCATTTCAGGTGTTGCTGGCTTGAAGCTGTTAAGTGATAAACCAAAGCGGGGTGAAGCATAATGCACTGGATTGCGTTAATCATTGCCGGTTTTCTTGAAGTGGCTGGAGTGAACTATTTAAAAAAGGTATCGATGGGCAATTATTATGCGCTTATTTTTTTTGTGCTGTTCTGGGGATTAAGCTTCACGCTGCTTGGCTTTGCGATGAACGAAATTGCAATGGGAACAGCCTATGCCATCTGGACAGGAATCGGTACAGCCGGTTCTGCGCTATTGGGGATGTTTTTTTATGGTGAATCGCGGGATTGGAAACGTCTCGTATGTATTGCCTGTATCCTGTCAGGGGCTATGGGGTTAAAATTAATTAGTTAATAAAAGAGCAAGAGGCCGGGAGCTCCCAGCCTCTTGCTAATAACCAAACCTCACAAATATTTCTTCTACTTTAGGGTTAATGTTCTCCCAGTCAGCATCAAAATGCTTGTTGACTGTAATAAAATTTTGATAACCGAATACATTATCAACGTCTTCCAGTTTCATCAGTTCATTTAATATTTCATGTTCACTTACATCACCGGGCATAACAGAAATACTGTTTGTCCCAGAAAAAATAACCTTATCCGAAGTGTATTTCATTGCATTTGGATTTGGGGTCGGGGAAATATGTACTGCCATATGAGTACCTCCTCATGTATTTGTTCATAAGTTCATATTAACAGAAAATCGGCAAGAGATAAAGAGAACTTGACAAGCCCGGCCTGAAAAACGCAGGCTGGGGTTAACCGCCCCAACAAAGACCAATTGGATTACCCGCCCCGCCAAAACGTCGTTAAAATTTTGTACTTTCCTAGCGCGTAAAGAAAGGAAGACTGCAGCTTGAAAACTTGCAGTCTCCCTTAAAATTTAAATAACGGCATTTTTCTTATTAAGATGTAAATATTCTTCTAAAAATATACCGATACCATCTTCCTCATTTGTTAAGGTTTGATGATTGGAAACAGAGATCAGCTCATCGATGGCATTTCCCATAGAAACACCGACACCGGCATAGTCAATCATTTCTAAATCATTGTCTTCATCTCCAAAAGCGATAATATTCTCCCTGGCGATATGATATTCATCAGCAATACGCTTCAGACCTACCGCTTTATTCATTCCTTTTTTTATGATTTCAATGATATTCCAAGGTGCTCCCCATTTACGGTGTTCAATGACCTCCGCATGATAATCATCCAAATGGGCCCGCAGCTCCTGCACTTGTGAAGCATCGGGATAAATTAGAACAGAAGTAGGATCATATTTTAATTTTGACTTAATATCACCAATAATATATGGAGATTCTTCGGGGATATCTTTAAAGATAGTCATAATATCTTCACTGTATTGATCTAAATAAACCTGATCTTGTACCTCAGCTAATATATTTTTTACGGCAATTTCGTTGGAAGCATCAATAATCCGGTGTGCAGTAGTTAGAGGCATCGGTGTGTGAAAACCTTTCCAGCTTGTATCCAGAGGATGATGCACGAGTGCTCCGTTGAAATTGACCATCGGTGTTTTTAATTGGAGTTCCTGATAGTATTGGATGCTGGCACGGCCAGGTCTCCCGGTAGCAATGACAACAATGTGACCATTTTCTATTGCCTGAGCGATCACTTGTTTATTTCGGCTGCTTATTTTCTTATCATCTGTTAATAACGTACCATCTAAATCAAGTGCAATTAAGTGTCTGTTTTTATTTTCCATTCCTTCACCTCTCATCTGACCTTATCGTACCATGATTTGAAAATATGTAAAGTAAAGAAAAATTAAATAAAAGCTGCATTATTTGCGAAAGATATTACAAAAACTTTACAATAGAGGTAGTATGTTGATAGTTGAAAGGAAGCGTGTCAGAGATGATAGGAATTTATCAGGAGCCAATCGAAGGAATCCCCTGCTTACATGTTGTTGATCAAAAATACACTGGAGAAGAGCGTCCTGTTGTTATTTATTATCATGGATTTACAAGTGCCAAGGAACAGAATTTGCCGATAGCCTATATGCTTGCAGATAAAGGATGTCGTGTATTGTTGCCGGATGCACTTCATCATGGGGAAAGAAGCAAAGGATTATCTGATGATAAGCGTCAATTGGCTTTTTTTGAAATCGTGTTAAAAAATATCGATGAGTTAGGGGTCTTGCGTCAATATTTACTGCAAAATAAACTTTTAAAAGATCAGGGATTAGGTGTAGCCGGGACCAGTATGGGAGGGATTACAACAAGTGCCGCACTTGTCAAATACCCTTGGGTGGATGCTGCGGCCGTTATGATGGGAACGCCAAAGCTGCAAGCTTACGCCAGACAATTACTGCATTATGTTGAAAAGAATGGACAGTCTCCGTTTACAAAAGAAGAATTAGATCACTTGTTTGAAAAACTGGCTGAAATCGATTTATCTGCCCACATGGAATCACTTTACGAGCGTCCGTTAATGTTCTGGCATGGTGAAAACGATAAGGTCGTTCCTTTCGAACAATCCCATTCTTTTTATCAGACGGTCGAGCCGGCTTATACAAATAAGAGCAATTTGCAATTTATTGGAGAAAAAGGAAGAGAGCATAAAGTCAGTGTTCCGGCAATGCATCGTGCTGCTGAGTGGTTTGAGAGGCATCTGTTGTAAAATGATTTAATTACATGTTAAAGTATGATTTAATAGAAACAAGGGAAAGGAGGATGACAGATGGACGAAGCAATGAAAGAGAATCTAATGGGCGCATTAGAAAATGTGATTGATCCAGAACTGGGTATTGATATTGTCAATCTTGGTTTAATATATGATGTGGACTTGGATGATGATGGTGTTTGTGAAGTGACAATGACATTAACTGCTATGGGATGTCCTTTATCTGCACATATTGAAGCAGATATCAGACATGCTTTATCAGATATACCAGAAGTGAAAGAAACAAAAACAACGATCGTTTGGGATCCGCCTTGGGGGAAAGATAAAATGTCCCGCTATGCAAAAATTGCCTTGGGAATTCCAGATTGATGAACAATGTAACAAAGGCACCCGCGAAATAAGCGGATGCCTTTGTTTTTGATTCTAATAAATAATTAATGCGTTCGTGAAGATTCTCTATAAGAAAATCAATACAAGAATACCTACAACCACACAGTAGTATGCAAAATACTCCAGTTTTCCGTGGCGCATGACATTCATAAACCATTTTAGTGCAAAGTAGCTGGCAATAAAAGCAGTAATAAATGCTACCAGATAAGGTGCCCACAGCTGACTCATTGCCGGATCTCTGGCGATTTCCGGAATTTCAAGAATAGCTGTTCCCAGGCTTACAGGGATATAGAGAAGGAAAGAAAATCGTAAAGCTGTTTCCTTCTTCATTCCAACAAGCATCGAAGCAACGATTGTCGCTCCAGACCGGCTTATTCCAGGTGTGACAGCTACAGATTGAACAAGCCCGACAATAACAGCATCTTTTGCTGATAAATCACCATCCTGTTTACGTCCCCTGAGGTTTCGAATAATCCAAAGAGAAAGCGCCGTAATTAACAATGTGATTCCAACGACATTTGTTCCGCTTAATGCTTCGCCAAGCACATCTCCGAACAGCACACCGATAACCCCTACAGGAATGGTTGCGATGACGAGATAGACTACAAACATGAAGTCGCTTTTGACAGTTTTATCACCTTTGAATAAGAACTTCCACGTATTAACAATTAAACGTACAATATCTTTACGATAAATCAGCATAACCGCCAGCAGCGAAGCAAAGTTAACAAAAATTTCAAAGGAAAGTCCTCTGGCTTCAATATTAAATAGCTCCCTGACAATGATTAAATGCCCGCTGGAGGATACAGGGATCGGTTCTGTAACACCTTGGACAATACCAAGGATAAAATACTGGATCAGTGTCCATAAATTACTTAAAGCATCCATTTTTTTATACCTTCCTTTATTTTTTCTTCTCTGATTGTACAGCTATTTTTAAAAATGAACAAAGCAGAAGTACAATAAATTTTAAAATGGTCTTAGACATCCATTTTTACATGACATATACGAGATTGGACCTGGTCATTATATAGTTAGTCTCTTAAGCCTGTCCTTGGGCTGTGCGTAAACATCCTCTTGTATGTAAATATGCTGATAAATATACGTATAGAACTTTTTATTTCCATGACAGGATAGTTTCTATAAAAATTAGTAGCTGATTTTAGAAATATAGAAACCCCTTGCCGCATATACTTAGACAAGGGGTTTTACTTACTCAGTGTCTTCTTTCAAAACAAAACCAGCTAAAGCAAAAACGAATACAGAAAAGATACCCGCTACAATAAGTGCATCACGAACAACAAACGGGTCTCCACCCATGCTTGTCAATACATAAGAAACTGCCAATGCGATAGCGACAGCCCAAAAAATAGTTGCGATAAAACGCATAAGTCCACCTCACTTTACTAACTTGTCTCAAAACATCATAAATATTATTTTAACATGAAAAGCCTTTTGTTGCTTGAAAGATGCAAAAAAAATTGTGAAAAATTAATGTGAATAGAAAGAGGCAGTTATCCATTTTCTGTATCACATTTTATTCAGTATATGGTAAATACAGCCCTAACCTGAGCCTATATAAAGGAGTGCTTTCGTTGCGTATATTAGTTATTCCTCATAATCATTGGATTGGTTATCATGTGGCAGCAAGGCTATTAGATGATGGCTGTCAAGTTGATGGAATCCGAAATACTCAAATTGATTCTGACTTTGAAGATTTTTTTGGAAGGAACAGTCATTTTCAAGCTGTAGATGAAGTGAAAAATAATTATGACATAGCAATTATTATAAATGATTCAGATAGAAAGCATTTGCATCAGCATGCTGCGAAGGTACTACATATTCAAACAGATCCCCGTTTGAATATGTTATCAGATAGCACGGTGACATCTGTCATTTCCGTTCCTTATCTTATCGGGGAAGGAATGGAAATGGATGGGAATGGTTTATTTGTGGATGGCAGGCTGCTTTCTTATGCAGATAAAGATTGGCAAAAAAAAGCTATTTACATTAAAGACTTTTTAAATGTATTGATGCAGTGGATAAAAATGAAGCATTTGCCTAAATTAATAGAGATTATTTCCGTTAACAATAACTTAACAAACACAAAAGTTGAAAAAAAGCAGGTTCTGCTAGAAAATAGAGATATCAATGAAGTAATAAAAACAATACAAATATTTAATAAGCGACTTCGGTAATGGAATGGATGTGCTAAGGTGAAATATGTCTTCTATCCACTAATCCTGCTAAGTTTCATTTGTATACTATCTGCCTGTTCTTATTTTGAGACAGGTCAAATACAAAATGTCGGATTTTTAACGGATACAGAAATAGATAGTAATCCTTGGACAAAACAAGGATATCAAGCATTGATGGAGATAGCTGATGAATACGATGTAGATGTATATTATGAGGAAAATGTAGAGACTATGTATCAAGTACAGCAGGCTGTTGAGCAATTCGCCTATAATGGTGTCAACTTAATTTATGGTCATAGCAATATTTATGGTGAATATTTCATGTCGCTCGCTGAAAGTTATCCGGATGTTCATTTTGTTTATGTGAATGGAGGCGAGTCAAGAGAAAATGTAACTTCCTTGAACTTTAATGGTCATGCAATGGGATTTTTTGCAGGTATGGTAGCTGGAAACATGACAGAGACCAATCAGATTGGTGTGATTGCCGCCCACTCCTGGCAGCCCGAGACAGAAGGATTTTTTGAAGGCGTTAGCTACGTTAATCAAGAAGCTGAGGTCAAATTGAATTATTTAAACGATTGGAATAATGTTGCGCTTGCGATGGATTATTATGCGGCAATGAAGGAACAAGACGTAGATATTTTTTATCCTATTGGAGATGCATTTAGTGAAAGTATTCTGAGAGAGGCTGAAGCGGATCATCTTTTTGCAATAGGTTATATGATGGATCAGATGGAGACTGCTCCAGACGCTGTTTTAACAAGTACCATTCAGCATATCGGTGAACTGTATCAATCCGTAGCAGAAGAGTTTAACAAACAGGATCTGGAGGGAAAAATTTATACGTACGATTTTAAAGATGGTTTTATTACACTTGGTGAATTTCGCGATTCTGTTCCAAGCTATGTAAAAATGCAGGTAGAAGAGGATATAGAGGAATACATTAATACGGGCTTACTGCCAAATGAATACTGACATAGGTGCATCAATAAATTAAGTGTCATGGTCAATAAAATATACTTAAGAAGAAATGAAGAAAAGAATTTGGATAGTACAGTTCCACCCTTGAGTAAAATTGTAACTTGCTATCCAATTCATTTTGTCTTAAAATTAGTACCAAGTCATAATGTTTGATATTAATGTTATTTATAGAAGGGGAGCGCGGTTAAATGAGTATCGGTATTTTAGGGACCGGCCATTATTTACCTACAAATGTAGTTACCAATCACGATTTAGAGAAAATCGTTGATACCAATGATGAATGGATTCGGACCAGAACAGGAATTCATGAAAGAAGGTTAGCTACGGACGATATTGATACTTCGGATATGGCATATTATGCATCCGTAGAAGCATTAAAAGAAGCGGATATGAAGGCAGAAGATATTGATTTAATTTTAGTGGCAACAGTTACACCGGATACTTCTTTTCCGTCAATGGCTTGTCTGATTCAGGATAAATTAGGAGCAACAAAAGCTGCAGCAATGGATGTTAGTGCTGCTTGTGCCGGATTTATGTATGGTATTATTACAGCAAATCAATTTATTGCGACTGGCACGTATAAAAATGTACTTGTAGTCGGATCAGAGAAGCTATCTAAAATTACGGACTGGTCAGACCGTTCTACGTGTGTGTTATTTGGCGATGGTGCCGGAGCAGCTGTCATTGGCGAAGTATCTGAAGGAAAGGGGATACTTTCCTTTGAGTTAGGATCTAACGGTGCCGGCGGAAAAGACCTTTATTTAAATAAAAAAGACCATATTGTAATGAATGGAAGAGAAGTTTTTAAATTTGCAGTGAGACAAATGCCAGAGTCTACCATAAATGTTGTTGAAAAAATTGGATTGTCTCGTGAAGATGTTGACTATCTTGTTCCGCATCAGGCAAATATTCGAATTATGGAGGCAGCAAGGGAGCGTTTAGGTATTTCTGAAGATAAAATGGCAAAATCAATTGAGCGTTTTGGAAATAATTCTTCGGCTTCGATCCCTATGGCTTTATCTGAAGCGGTAAAAGAGGGTAAAATAAAAGATAATGATTTAATTGTATTAGTAGGATTTGGAGGAGGCTTAACTTGGGGCGCTGTTGCAATGCGCTGGGGCAAATAGGTCTTATCTAAATTAAAGGAGGATAACAATCGTGGAAAAGAGAGTTGTAATAACAGGACTAGGGGCAGTAACTCCCGTTGGTAATGATGTTTCTACGATGTGGAAAAGCGTTATTAATGGGCAATCGGGTATTGATTTTGTTACAAAGGTGGACAAAGATCAATTCACAGCAAAAGTGGCAGCGGAGATAAAAGATTTTGATCCGGCTGCATATATGGAGAAGAAGGATGCACGTAAGATGGATCCATTTACGCAATATGCTGTCGCCGCAGCAAAAATGGCTGTACAGGATGCGAATCTGGAAATAACGGATGCAAATGCAGACCGGATCGGTGTCTGGATCGGTTCGGGAATTGGCGGAATGAAGACATGGGAGGACCAGCATTCAAAGTTTTTGGATAAAGGACCGAAGCGTGTCAGTCCGTTTTTTGTACCGATGATGATCCCGGATATGGCTGCAGGACAGGTATCCATTCAGTTAGGAGCAAAAGGGATTAATGCTTGTACAGTAACAGCCTGCTCTTCTGGTGCCAATTCGATTGGTGATGCATTCAAAGCAATTCAGCGGGGCGATGCCGATGTAATGATTACAGGCGGTACAGAGGCACCAATCAGCAATATGGCATTTGCAGGGTTTACATCAGCAAAAGCGCTAAGCACAACCGAAGATCCGAAGAAAGCAAGCCGTCCATTTGATAAAGAAAGAAATGGCTTTGTCATGGGAGAAGGTTCAGGGATACTTATTTTAGAGTCACTTGACTCTGCCAAGGAACGCGGTGCAGAAATCTATGCTGAAATTGCCGGCTATGGAGCAACAGGCGATGCATATCATATTACAGCACCTGCTGAAAATGGGGAAGGTGCTGCACGTGCGATGCAAGAGGCAATTAAAGATGCGAAACTGAATGTAAATGATATTGATTATGTAAATGCACATGGTACCAGTACCGATTTAAATGATAAATATGAGACGCAGGCGATAAAAACCGTCTTTGGTGAAAAAGCATCCAGCTTGGCCATTTCTTCAACCAAATCAATGACAGGTCATTTATTAGGTGCTGCAGGAGCGATTGAAGCGATCATTTCTATCAAAGCAATTGTTGACGGAATTGTTCCTCCGACAATCAATTATGAACATCCCGATCCGGAATGTGATTTGGATTATGTGCCAAATGAAGCCAGAAATCAGGAAGTAAATGCAGTTGTAAGTAACTCGTTAGGCTTTGGCGGACATAATGTAGCATTGGTGTTTAAAAAATTTGAAGCATAGATAAAAGAAGCTTATCTCTTTTTGGGAGATAGGCTTTTTTTACGTTAGGAAAGTATAAAATTTTAGCGACGGTTTTTGATGGGGGGAATAATCATAATCCCGATTAAGGAATTCGCCAAGCCTTTCGGCGAATGCCAAGTTTTCTTTTGATGCTGCAAAAAACCTCGTATTTTCTAAAGGACAGGCACATAGAATGATATTAATTGGACAAGCAAGCGAGGCGAGAGGATGGGTTCTTTCTTTTTATTTCTAGTCGGGTTCGGGATGACAGTTACAGGAAGTGTTACCGTTATAGCTTATTTTAATTTTCTCCCCGCGGGATTAATTTGGGCTGATTATTTTACGTTTATAGCAGGTCGGCCGGAATGTTATTTTCTTCCTTTGGGTTTATTGCTTTTACTGATTTCACTTCGTCATTTTAATGTAGAAAAATGAGTGTTTTCGCATAAAAATATGTGAGATGGTCATAATGTATTTTAAACTTGATGTTCAATAGGATTTAATGTCATAAGCATGTATGTACAAACTCTTTGAACAAAGAAATACTAAATGGCAAATAAGGTGGGGTTAGGGAATGTTATATTTACATGATGCTTGGGTAAACTGGTTTGAAGGGGAAGAGAACGGGTATAATGTATGCCCCTTCCATGAATGGCGAAAATCTGATTCAGTTGAATTATTAGATCAGGTTCCATTGCTGTACATATCAAGTGAGCTTTTTGAATACATTGAAAATGATATGTGTGAACTCCCGAAAGATTTACTCGATCGTATTTATAAAAGAACAACCATACGCAAAGGTCAAAAAAGAACAGTATTGGAATATGCCGCGGTGGTAACAGATGGGCTGGAAATACTTGCTTTTGATACAGCAGGATATTATATTCCGGTAAAAAAGAGCAGGTTAATCCCAAGACAGGAGCAATTAGTCTATAGCATGATTGAAAAAGCGGAGCAAAAAACATATGCCTTTAACAAGGAAAATTATCAAAAGGAATATCATATGCTGTCGATGCCGCCAGCCTTTATCCATGGCCTGACCAGAAGAGAGCGCCAGCTTAAACAGCTTTTAATGATTGGGTTAGACCAATTAAAGACAACGAATAATAAACAAGAATTAAGGTACTGGCTCACAGAATGGAATCCTAAAAAATATCCTTCTATAAAATATATGAATGAAGGAGAGGTTTGGGAAGCACTATATAATGGCTTGAAGGATGGATGGAGCCAGGCACATGAAGAACTGTGTAAGAAACTCATTCGTGGTCAGGCTTTCCTGGAAAGAATGTGGGAAGCTGAAATGGAATCAGAAGAAAATACCTCGAAGCAAAATTAAAAGAACAGGGAAGCTGACCATATGCAGGCAGCCTCCTTGTTCTTTTTGAACACTATCTAATAGTTTCTTTTTACAAATCCAACCGTATTCTTTTATTTTCTAACTCTGCCTAATCCCACTGCTTTCTTTGCTTTTCTTAGCGTTTTTCCGGCAGTCAAGGAAGCTTTTTCAGCTCCTTTATCAAGAATGAGATCCAGCTCTTCGGAGTTGATTAATTCGTTATGCTTCGCTTGAATTGGTTCCAGCACATTAATAACAGCATTGGCTACACCTTGTTTGAAGTCTCCGTAGCCTTTTCCGGCATATTTTTCTTCGAGACTTTCGATGGACTCTCCACTACAAACAGAATAGATCGTTAATAAGTTAGAGACACCTGGTTTATTCTCTTTATCAAATTTTACGATGCCTTCTGAATCGGTGACAGCACTTTTTATTTTTTTCTCAATTTGCTTCGGCTCGTCAAGCATAGAAATAAAGCCCTTGTGGTTGGAATCAGATTTACTCATTTTTTTCGTTGGATCCTGTAAAGACATAATACGTGCACCAACTTTAGGAATACGTACTTCCGGGATCGTAAAGATATCATTGAAACGGTGGTTAAAGCGCTGTGCTAAATCACGAGTCAGCTCCAAGTGCTGTTTTTGATCATCTCCAACAGGAACGACATTTGTATTATATAGTAAAATATCTGCTGCCATTAGCGTAGGATAAGTCAATAGCGCAGAAGGAATTGCTTCTTTTCCTTTTGATTTATCTTTATATTGTGTCATTCTTTCCAATTCACCGATATAATTAATGGACTGTAGAATCCATGCCAGCTGCGTATGCTCTGGAACTTCTGATTGAATAAAAAGTGTTACTTTATTCGGATCGATTCCGGAAGCAAGATAAAGAGCAGCTAATGACTTGATATTTTTCCTTAAGGCTAGCCGGTCCTGAGGAACAGTTATCGCATGCTCATCAACAACACAAAAATAACAATCATATTCATCCTGTAATTCGACAAATTGTTGAAGTGCACCTAAATAATTTCCTAATGTCAATGTACCACTAGGTTGAATTCCTGAAAAAATTGTTTGCAATATCTTCACCTCATTTATTTATTTGAAAGCTGAAAAGAAAAGATATTTATGCTGGAAGCTGAAGGTCTGGGTAGGAGCAATATTGTTACAAATATATTTCCCGGGCAATAAAAAAAGCCCATTCATTCCCAAAATAGGGACGAATGAACCGCGTTGCCACCCTGATTATTCTATCAAATAGAATCACTTCATTATTTAAAGCTCCAAAGTCCAATTCCATCTTACCTTGATACTTGTTTTCAGCACCACAAGCTCTCTTAAAATCAGCGGGAAAGATGTACTATATCTTTTTCATTGCTTCAGATATTAAATTAAGTTCATTATAAGTTTATTTTTGAGAAATTGCAAGGGCAGATGTATCGGGAATTTGGAAAATGTCAAACATCCTTATTCTTATCTTTTTCTAAATATACAAAGTAAAACTTTTTTCCACTTTTTTCGAGTTTTTCTTTTAAAAATTTCCTTTATTGCTTTATACTAGTAATAAAATATATATATGGGAGATTGATGGAATGAGTAAATGGAAGCGTCTGTTGATAACATTTGCTGTTGCGGGTGCAGCATTTGTTGGATTCGGACAGACAGATGAAGCTCGTGCGGAGGATGGAACAGATGTAGTAGCAAAATCACATAAAGAACGGACAACTAGTTTAAAAGAAATAGATACGTCACAGCGATTTAGCCGCTTTGTTATTTCTTCTAATTATAACTTTACATATCCAGATGCAGTACGGGGAATCTATGTTACAGGGAATTCGGCCGGTGGAGAAAGATTCGAACGTTTAATAGATTTACTATCTTCCACAGAATTAAACGCCATGGTTATTGACGTGAAAGAGGATCATGGACATATCACATTTGCTCCTGAAGAAGGTTCGGTGTATGAAGATATAGGGACAACATTTATTTCTGATCCAGAAGGTATGATGGAACGCTTAGAGGAAGAGGAAATTTATCCGATTGCACGTGTGGTTGTGTTTAAAGATAATATTTTAGCAGAAGCACGACCAGATTTGTCTTTTAAAGAAAATGGGAACGTTTGGACGAATGGAAAAGGTGAATCCTTTGTGAATCCTTTTGAAAAAGAGGTTTGGGAATACAATGTAGAAATAGCTAAAATGGCAGCAGAAATGGGCTTTAAAGAAATTCAATTTGACTATGTCCGCTTCCCGGAGGGTTTTGAAACAAAGGATGAAGATTTGGAATATTCAATGGGTGATTACGCCGATTTGGATATAGATAATATTCAGAAACGCGTGGAAGCTGTTACTGATTTTGTAGCATATGCCCGTGACGAGTTAAGTGATTATGATGTGGATGTATCCGTAGATATTTTCGGCTATGCTGCAACCATTGAAGAAGCGCCGGGAATTGGTCAAAACTTCTCAAAAATATCAGAGAATGTAGATATTATTTCATCGATGATTTATCCAAGTCACTGGACATCTTATTTTGGAATTGCCAATCCGGATGAAGAACCATACAATTTGGTCAATGAATATTCGAAAGTAGAAAATGAGGTATTAGGAGCCTTGGATAATCCGCCAATGTCACGTCCGTGGCTGCAGGATTTCAGTGCTCCATGGTTATATAGCGGTCCGACATTTGAATACGGTAAGGAAGAAGTAGAAGCGCAAATTAAAGCATTATATGAAAATGGAATTGATGAATTTTTATTATGGAATGCTGGTAACACTTATACAGAGAATGTCGATTATTTGATTGGTAAAGAAGATTAGGGGAAAACCGCTGGACAAGGTTCAGCGGTTTTTTGCTGATCGTCATTTTTTATGGAAACGTCAGCAGCAATATTTTACATATATCATTCTGATCAGGTATCATTTCACAATCAAAATGAAATCGGTTATAATGAAACGACAATAATCGATAAAGGAGCAACCTGAATGAATTGGTATGAAAAGCTGAACGATTATTTTCCGGTAGAAGAAATGAAGTCTAAGCAGCATATGGAGCTTTTGCTTGCGGAAAAGGGAGATGTCTATTTTAAAGACGAGAGCCCGAAGCATGTATTGATGTATGCTGAATTTGATACATTTATTTTTATTGATTATCTCTGGGTGTCAGCGAACACGCGGGGGCAGGGTGTCGGACATCAGTTGATGGACAAGCTGAAAGAAAAAAATAAAGCAATTATTTTGGAAGTAGAACCGATTGATTATCAAGATACAGATACGGAAAAAAGATTAAAGTTTTATTCCCGTGAAGGCTTTCGTCATGCGCGGTCAATTGGCTATAACCGCAGATCACTGGCAACAAATGAAGAAATGCCTCTGGAAATTTTATACTGGTCGCCACAGAATGATTCGGAGGAAATTATTTATAGTCAGATGAAAAAAATGTATGAGGACATTCATACTTATAAAGATAAAGAAATTTATGGAAAAAAATATCAGCCTTCCGAAGAGGTATTGCATTATAACGAAGATAACAAATCAGATAACCTTTTAGAGGGGGTACAAAAACAGAGTAAATCTAATTAGAGTAAATATAGTTAGAAAGTCAAAAGACTGTAGAAGCAGAATTTAATCTCTTCTACAGTCTTTTCTATATGAAGTATGCATTATTTATAGTTTTGTCGAATTTTCAGCAGGTACATGCTGATTTAAGCGGTCTGCCAGACCAATTGGTGTTTTTGTGCTTGAAGTTCCTTCTAAAAAACTATCTTTAAAATGATACGCACTGGAGCCGTGTTCACTGAAATCCAGCCCGGCTTTTTCTTCTTCGGCAGATACGCGAATGGGAGAGATTTTATTTAAGACAAAGGTAAACCCTCCAGCTGTCACAGAAACCCAAATGATGACTGCTAAAATGCCAATTGCTTGAATTCCTAACTGGCTGAAACCATTTCCATAAAATAGTCCGGTATCTATCGAGAAAAAGCCAATAGCCAATGTTCCCCAGATTCCGCAAACACCATGAACAGCAATAGCTCCAACAGGATCATCTACTCGCAATTTTGTGTCGATAAAGCGGATTGCCTCTACCAGTAAAATACCAGACACAAGGCCGACGATTATAGAACCACCTAGTGAAATTTCTGCTGCTCCAGCTGTAATGCCTACCAAACCACCTAATACACCATTCATTGATAGAGAGGCATCCACTTTTTTAAAGCGTAATTTTGTATAAAAGGAGGAAGACACTAATGCAGCGGATGTAGATAACAGTGTTGTTCCAATAACATAGGGCACAAGAGAAGGATCAGCAGCTAGTGTGCTTCCGCCATTGAAGCCGAACCAGCCTAACCATAGAATAAATACACCAAGTGCTCCTAACGGTAAATTATGCCCTGGAATAACATTAACCTTTGTTTTGTTATATTTTCCAAGCCTTGGTCCAAGAATAAGGACAACCATCAGAGCTGCGATTGCGCCAGTTAAATGAACAACCGTAGAGCCGGCAAAATCACTGAACCCAAGAGCTGTCAACCAGCCGTCACCCTGCCAAATCCAATGTCCGACAACTGGATAGATAAATAGTGTCATTGCAATAACGATAAGTATATAGCTTCCTAATTTTATTCGTTCTGCCACAGCCCCTGACATAATGGTTGCGCATGTAGCAACAAACATTGCCTGAAAGACGAAGAAGCCAATATCTTCCACGCCGCTTAGGAAGAATCCGTTTGTTCCAATGATAGACCCGGATGAAGTTCCAAACATAATCGCGTAGCCGGCTACAAAAAATAACATAGCAGCAATACAAATGGTTAAAAAATTTTTCATTAAGATATTTAACGTGTTTTTAGTACGGGTAAAACCTGATTCAACCATTGCGAAGCCTGCATGCATAAAGAAAACCAGAAAAGCTCCCATCATAATCCATACGAGGTTAATAGATAACTCCAGTGATTCCACTGTTGGTGCAGCTGCATATGCAGGAGTTGCAAATAAAAATGATAAAGTAAATAAGGCAATAGATTTCTTGAACATTTGATTTCCTCCCCCGTTAATAAATTGCTTTTATCCCGCTTTCGCCAGTTCGTATTCGAATAACCTGTTCGATGGAAGATATGAAAATTTTTCCATCGCCAATTTGATCCGTTTTACATGCGTCAACAATATGCTTGATGATATCATCTACTCGCTCATCCGAAACAACTAATTCAATCTTTAACTTGGAAAGTAAGGTCACTTTAAATTCAGTGGAGCGGTAAACGCCTACCTTTCCTTTTTGTTTTCCAGTTCCAGCTACCTCCGTAACTGTTAATCCATCAAAGCCGATAGCTGCTAATTTTTCACGTAAATCTTGAAACTTCTCTGGCCGTATAATTGCTTCAACCTTTTTCAATGGATATTCCCTCCTTCATACATTTGATGTTACATAACCTTACATGTAAAGTTATGTTTATTATCATAATGCTGTTTTCAGGGAATTGCAAGTCTTTTTTTAGAAAATTTTGAATGAAACGCTTTCAAGAAATCCATATCTGCGGACAGACAAACAATTAAAATTAAGATGCGATTGGATGCGTGTATTTTGTGTTTAGAAAGCACGCAGGTAAATTTATTTTAAAAATATGTTTATTATCAATTGGTTAAGGGAATCTTAAAAACATGAGAAGTGTTAAGTTAAATTAAATAAATCATTTTCTCACAACCCCTACCTTTTATTAGATATTTAGTGTATAATAAGTACATATAAATAGATTAGACTTATTATTATTTAATAAAGTCAGGTAGGATGTTGAAAATATAAAATAGATTGAGGAGTGAAGTTTCATGGTAACACTTTATACCTCACCAAGCTGTACTTCATGTAGAAAAGCAAAAGCATGGCTGGAAGAGCATAATATTCCTTTTACAGAGCGTAATATCTTTTCTGAACCTTTATCTCTTGATGAAATTAAAGAAATATTGCGTATGACAGAGGATGGAACAGATGAGATTATTTCTACTAGATCGAAGGTTTTTCAAAAGTTGAATGTAAATATTGATCAGCTGCCAATGAAAGATTTATTTAATTTAATTCAGGATAATCCCGGTTTATTGCGTCGTCCTATTATTTTAGATGAAAAACGATTACAGGTTGGGTATAACGAAGATGAGATTCGTCGTTTCCTGCCCAGGACCGTTAGAACATTCCAATTACGTGAAGCACAACGGATGGTTAATTAATAAAAATAAGCTTAGTAAAGGTGCAGATGCTCTCTGCGCCTTTCTTTTATGGTAAAAAGTGAAAATAAGCTCTGATAAATGACAAAACACTTGAAATGCGTTAGAATAACTAACTAAATAAAATGTATAAATACATTCGTATTTGACTGAGAGTAATCAAAGGAGTCACCTTTATTTTTTCAGAAAATTGATGAGAACTAGGCATATTCATTTCTTGGAGATTGTATTTTTGCATACAATGTAATCAAGCGAAACTTGATAAATAAGGTTCATGATTAGGATGATACTGATTTGGGTACATCTAAATATATAGATATTGATTATATGCTGTCGGCTCAAGCTCATGCATTGTGCAGAATAAATGTGCAGAAGATCATTCTATCTTAATGAGAAGGGGGAGCTTACAATGGAGATAGAAAGAATTAATGAAAATACGATTAAATTTTATATTTCTTATGTTGATATAGAGGAATTAGGCTTTGAAAAAGAAGAAATCTGGTACAATCGAGAAAGAAGTGAGCAATTATTTTGGCAGATGATGGATGAAGTCAATTATCGTGAAGACTTTAATCCGGAAGGTCCGCTTTGGATACAGGTTCAAGCAATGGAAAAAGGTTTGGAAATTGTTGTTACGAAAGCGAAGGTCTCCAAAAACGGCGAGCATTTGGAACTGGAAACCGAGGATGGAAATATTGATTTGCCAGTAGATGAACAGCTTGAAAATATTTTAGATGAGAAATTTGGAGACGATAAAAAGGATAGCGAAGATGAAAAGGCTGAACTGATGGAAGAGAATTTGTGGATTATCGTGGAGTTTGATGAATTTGAAAATCTCATTCAGCTTAGTCATCAACTGCATGATCTGGATGATTTTGGAGAAGAGACTTTATATTCTTATAAAGGTAATTACTATTTATATATGGAATTCTCCTACGATGTATTAGATGAACATCGTCAGGAAGATGTTATCAGTCAAGTGTTGGAATATGCATCTGATTCGTCGATTTCCGTTCATTTGCTGGAAGAGTATGGAAAGAAAATTATGGAAGTCGATACGTTTAAACAAGTTCGTAAATATTTTCCAAAAGATGTTTAACATAAAACCTACAAGAAATCCTGTGATACGATTTGTTGTAGGTTTTTTGCATGTTTTAAAAGGGGAAATATAACAAATACAATGTATTAACTGAGCGAGTATTCCGTCCGAATGAAAAGCCCCCGATGTATGAAGTTTCACTTTATTTTTTGCAGGAAAAGACAGAATGGTGTCGAAATATATAGTATGGGAGGTGATAAAGGGTGCAGTGTGCTGTGAGTAAAGCAGGGGAATCTGTTTTCCTGTTTCGTCATTCACAAGAACAGATTGCGGGCTGGAAACAGAATAAAGATCTATTTTACTGTCCGGCTTGTAAGGAGAGAGTAATTATCCGGTCTGGTGATAGAGTAATACCACATTTTGCACATTTACCGCATACAGAGTGCTTCCTTTCAGCGGGCGGAGAAGGGGCCTATCATGAAAGGGGAAAGCTGCAATTATTTAAGTGGTTATCACACTTTAATATGCAAACAGAATTAGAGGTGTATTTTCCTGAAATTTTACAAAGAGCTGATATTTTTATCCGGATTGGACAAAAGAAGCTCGCTATCGAATTTCAATGCGCCAGAATATCACAAGAAGAGATCTTTCGCCGTACACAAGGCTACAAATCTTTAGGGATAGATTCGATTTGGATTCTGGGAGCAAAATATTTAAAACAAAAGGGGCCTTATACTTTTCAAACGAACCATTTTTTAGATACATTTATTTGTTCTTCTCCGCGAAAGGACTATCCACAACTGTTCTTCTATGATCCCTTTCTATCAGAAATGGCCATTCTTCATCATTTATATCCGCTTCAAGCTTCAAAGGTTTTTGCCAAACAATTGGTATATCCACTTTCTAAATTGCATTTCAAGCATCTCTTTCAAAAAGAAAAAGTCCCCAGCAGCTTTTCGGAAATTTGGTTAAAAGAAGTGCATCGTCTTCGTAATAAGGTAGAAGGCTCTTATGGAACAATATATAAATTACGGAGATGGCTGTATCAAAAAGGTTATTTGTTCCAACACTTGCCAAGCATCTGCTTTTTACCGATTCCTTATCAGGCTGCAGTTTCTATCCCTTTTTATAAATGGCAAACAGAGCTGTATGTCTCTTGTTTAGCTAATTTAAAAACAGGCGACAGAATAGATATTGCCCAATTAAAGAAAATGCTCGATTCCTTTTATAGCAAGAGCACTATGGATTTTTCTGCCGGATTGGATATTTATCTCCTGCTGCTCCATCAATCGGGTTATATTGAGATACAATCCACTTCTATTCTCCGAACCAATCAGGAAATCATTTACTACCCTTCCCAGGAACAAGCATTCCTGGGAGATCAATCTTTTTTCAATCAATTTTTTACAGTAAAAAAAGCAAAATACGAGCATGAATAACCCTTATTTCGTTATACTAATTAAGAAGCATAAAAACAGTATGTCTTTAATACATTTACACCGGAAGAGTTAGAAAGTACTGTTGATTTGTAAAAAGGGAGGCAATAACCGTATGGCAAAAGCAACAAAGCAATTACCAAAGCGTGACGAGATACCTGAAGAATTAACCTGGCGTTTAGAGGATATTTTTGAGACGGATGACAAGTGGAAGGAAGAATTTCAAAGCTTAAAAAATGATATTTCAAAATTGGCAGCGTACAAAGGTAAACTGGGCAATTCCTCTGATACTTTACTGGAAGCGTTACAACTGCAAGATAAATTATCAGAACGTCTTGGTAAGCTGTATGTCTATGGACATTTGCGTACCGATCAGGATACGACGAATTCCTTTTACCAAGGGTTAAATGCACAAGCAGAAAATCTGCTGACTGCTGCGTCCAGTCAGTTTAGCTTCCTTGTACCGGAGATTTTGGAAATCCCAGAAGAACAGCTTCAGCAATTTATAGCAGAAAATAAAGAGCTTCAGATGTATAAAAAAGTTTTAGATGATATTAACCGCAGTCGCCCTCATGTACTGAGCGAAAAGGAAGAGGTTTTGCTTGCAGAGGCAGATGAGCCGATCGGAGCTATTTCACAAACATTCAGCATGCTGAATAATGCGGATTTAACTTTTCCATCCATTACAAATGAAGATGGAGAAGAAGTAGAGCTGACGCATGGCAGATATTCTACTTTTTTAGAATCATCAGACCGTAACGTACGGAAGCAGGCTTTTAATGCGATGTATGATACGTATGGATCATTTAAAAATACATTTGCCTCCACATTAAGCGGGGAAATAAAATCACATAATTTTAATGCAAAAGTTCGGAATTATGAAAGTGCCCGTCAGGCAGCCTTAGATAATAATCATATTCCTGAAGAAGTATATGATAATCTAGTTGAGGCAGTAAATGAAAAATTATCCTTATTGCACCGCTATGCAAAATTAAGAAAGAAAATCTTAGGTGTAGATGAACTGCATATGTATGATTTATATACGCCGCTTGTAAAGGATGTAAAGATGCCTGTTACTTACGACGAAGCGAAAAGATATGTTTTGGAAGGTTTGAAGCCTTTAGGTGATGACTATGCAGGGATTTTAGAAGAAGCATTCGATAAGCGCTGGATTGATGTAGAGGAAAACAAAGGAAAGAGAAGCGGTGCCTATTCATCCGGAACTTATGGAACAAATCCATACATTTTGCTGAACTGGCAGGACGATGTCAACAATACATTTACGCTGGCGCATGAGCTTGGTCATTCTGTACACAGCTACTATTCCAGAAAATATCAGCCATTCCGCTATGGAAATTATTCTATTTTCGTGGCAGAAGTTGCTTCAACGACAAATGAAGCCTTATTAAATGATTATTTATTAAAGCATCTTGATGATGAAAAAGAAAAGCTTTATATTTTAAATCACTTTTTAGAAGGCTTCCGTGGTACAGTATTCCGTCAAACGATGTTTGCGGAATTCGAGCATGAAATTCATGTATTGGCTCAAAATGGGGAAGCATTAACGGCAGATAAGCTGACAGAAGTCTATTATGATCTAAACAAAAAATATTATGGTGAAGATGTTGTCAGTGATGAAAAAATTGGTTTGGAATGGGCCCGGATCCCTCACTTTTACATGAATTATTATGTATATCAATATGCTACCGGCTATTCTGCAGCAACAGCATTATCAAAACAAATTTTAGATGGAGAAGAAGGGGCTGTAGAGCGATATGTCGGTTTCTTGAAATCAGGCAGCAGTGAGGACCCTATCGATGTATTGAAAAAAGCTGGCGTAGATATGACACAAAAACAAGCCATTTTAGATGCATTGGATGTTTTTGAAGAAAAATTGACAGAGATGGAACAACTGCTAGAAAAGTAAATATAAAAAACGGCCAGGCACCTGCCTGGCCGTTTTCATTGTGTTTTTAACGCCGGAATCCTTTTGTTCCTTGATAAGCAATGGAAGAAAGCATGCAGTAGATGGATGCGAGTAATAAGGGGAGTGTTATATAGACAGGTATCATGTTCATAAATCCTAATAAATTGAAGAAAAAGGCGAGAATAACCAGTAGCACGAATAGGAGAGGGAAATAATTACGCCGCATAGGTTGAACTCCTCCTTTATGATAAAAATGATTTGTACTGTATTATATGTCCGAGTTGTTTCTTCTAGAAGGGGGAGTTCAAAATCCGAATAAAAAGATTTATCGGATCCCATCATATTGTTACGTACTGCAAAGGGTGAGCAGTCATAATGGTTTTCGGTTAGCCGGGTAATCGTCAGCGCAGCCCTGACACATTTCATGAGAGATGTGTAATGCAGACTTTTAACCGCCAGGAAAGCTCCTGATGATTAAAATTTCGTTGTATAAATAAAACTAGAAGTGACTATTTTGTGAAAAAATGCACATAGTTGTTGAAAACTTGAAAATAACTTGATAAAATATAGTTGTAAGTTGATTACAAACAAATACCCCTTTTGTTTGATCATGAAACTTTCTCCCATCCCCCTTTGTAATTATACAAAGTCGGAAAAAAAGATACACGCTGCCCCGTGTATCTTTTTTTGCTTTATATTTTGCATTTTCAAGAGAGATTAAGTGAAGCATCGTTCGGTGGGTATTCTTTTCAACCTGCTGGAGTGCAGGCAAAAACCGGTTAAGTTCCTTGTTGGCTGAATGACCCGTACTTAGAAATTTCATTTTTTCATTTTTGAAGCGGGAGTCTTACAGTCAATTACACTGTGATAAAACGATAAGGAAATGATTTGTTTTATACCGTACCGAGATACCTCCAATAAGACTCATTTTTTTCTGTTACTTTTTCAACGATTTGCTGGAATTGAAGTTTTTTAAGTTCTTTTTCCGTTTTATCGATGGACCAATCATAGATAACAGACAATTCCTTTGTGCCTACAGTCTGCTGTAGCTGTAAATAATCAATTAAAGATGGTTTTACAGATGGAATTGGTGTACGCTGTAAAATTTCTTTTAATACAAACTCATAGATATCATACGGGTGAAGCCCGGAAAGCTTCACACCCTCGTCCTCTACTTCCTGGTTAAATAAAACAATAGTAGGTGTATAATCAACTTCCATTTCACAAGCAAGTCTTAAATCACATTGCAGTGCACGTTTGGCGGTATCAGAAAATAAATCTTTTTGAAATTCTTCCACATCTAAAGCTGCCTCAAATGCACAATCTAACAGGACATCCTCATTGCAGATGTTTTGTTTATCAAAAAACAAAGTCTCCTGAATTTTTCGGATAAATTGCTTGGCAGCTTTTTTTCCTTGTAATTCAGCAGCTTTAATGGCCAGAGCAGGAACCCAGGGATAGTCAAGGTCTTCATGGTCATTAGGAAAACAAACCCCGCCTGGCTGTTTTTTCTGTTTTCTTTTATTTAACCCATTTGGATTTAATGCAGTCAGCTGTCCGCTGATTACATGCTTAATCGTAAAAAAACGGCCATATTCAACATATAATTTTTTTAGATAAGGTTCTAATGCCCAGCATTCAGAACATAATGGATCAATAAAAACATACATTTCAATAGGCTTTTGGACGTATTTCATGTAGTTAAAAGAAGAATCTATTTGATTAGAAGATGAAAGTTCTAGTTGATTCCCATTCATTTTGAATGCTCCTTTCTAAGATTCTGGGGTATTCATCATATGATTTGCAGTCAATGTCATTCGCTCAATCATTTCTGTATAATAGGGTTCTTCTACTTGATTTTCTATTAATGCTTTGTCCATACAAGCTAACCATGCATCTCTAGCACTTGGTGTTATTGGGAAGGGAAGATGTCTTCTTCTTAACATAGGGTGCCCGCGTTCTGCTTCGTACAGTCTTGGACCGCCAAAAAACTGCGTTAGAAATAGTGTCTGTTTATGCATTGTTTCTGTTAAATCATCCGGGAATAGCGGTATTAAGACAGGGTGCTCTTTTACATAGCCATAGAATGTTTCCACAATCTGTTCTATCTTTTCATAACCGCCAATTCCACTATATACTGTTTCTGTATTATTCTGTTTCATATCAACTGCTCCTTGTACTAGTATTGTAGCAATATAGGGTCACTTCATCAAATAATCTGTACCGTAACAGAAGCAGGGTGCTCCGTTTGTTATTACAAATTTAAAATAAATTTACAAAGCAACTAAATTCTATCAAGATGTTCGTTGTTTTTGATGAAAAAAGCGTGCTATTTTAGCAGGGGTTTCCCGGAAAGGAATTTGATAGTTTGCTAATAAACTTCGGAATACTTTTTCTCCATCATCCTTTGAAACGGCTTCTAGCTCTAATTCAGCATCTTCGGTATCTAAGTAAATACTTTTATCTAAAACAATTAATGTACCCTGATAAGGAATTTCTTTTCGGAACGTAGTCATCCTTCCAACATAGGTGAGAGATGATATGTCAATAGCCATTTGCTTCAGCTGTTTTGAAACATTTGGAGCTTCTGTCGGTATGCCGGAGGTCCAAGACAGGAATTCATCTTCTGTCAGCCTGTCATGTGTTTCTAACAACCCATCAGGATGCGGTTCTTTTAATGTTAAAGTATATGTTTCGTTCTTTTTCCGTATTCGCAGCGCAGCGTGATTTCTTTTTAAACCAAAGGAAGGTGTTTCAAAATAATAATTTATTTGCTCTATGACTTTTGCCTGAGAAAATAAATCTTCAGCTAATCGATCATATTCCTCGGTGGTTAACAGGTTTTTAAATTCAATTTCTACTTCTTGGCTCATTCATAAATCTCCAGTTCTAAAATTAGATTACCTCTATTATGGCTTGTATGAAGAAGCATTGCAAAAAATAACTATTTCAGTTGAAAGATTTTAAGCTACCGCTCCAACAGGTTTCATGGGGAACTCTTAGCGAACGTAACCGGACTTCTTTTTTCCGTTTCTGCGCTCTCCCATGGGGGAGTCTCTGTGTTTTTCTTCTGGGGCTGCTGCGATTACTTGTCCCGGCAAAAGCGTCGCTAGTTATGGTATATGATCATCAGCTATGCATTTTTATTATGATAACAAGAAAGTGTACTTTATGATTTCAACTTCATATATAAGTAAGTATGGTTGATCTGAAAACATCCAGTTCCTTTCTGCTTTTTTTAAGCCTCTCTTTCCTTTGTACTAATGCTACTCTGTGATAAAATAAAAATAATAATATTAGTTTACATATAGGGTGATGTTCGATGGACTGGGGTAAAACGTTAGCGCCATATAAACAGGCAGTGGAAGAATTAAAAGTAAAGTTAAAAGGGATTCGCTCGGAATATCAGAGAGAATTCAGCAATTCACCAATTGAATTTGTCACAGGGAGAGTAAAACCAATACCAAGCATTATCGAAAAGGCGCGTGAACGGCAAATTCCTCTTGAGAATTTAGATAAATTACAGGATATAGCGGGGATAAGAGTTGTTTGTCAATTTGTTGATGATATTTACCCCATTGTCGAAATGCTCAGGAAACGCAATGATTTTCAAATTATTGAAGAGAAAGATTATGTCTTTCATAAAAAAGATAGCGGCTACAGATCTTATCATATGATTATTGAATATCCAGTGGAAACGGTGACAGGGAGATTAATTGTCTTAGCTGAAGTTCAAATACGTACACTTGCGATGAATTTCTGGGCGACCAATGAGCATTCTTTAAATTATAAGTATGATGGAAATCTGCCTTCAGAGGTGAAGCTGCGTCTGCAAAAAGCTGCCGAGGCTGCATTTAAACTTGATGAAGAAATGTCTAAAATCAGAAGCGAAATCCATGAAGCTCAACGTGTTTTTCATCGCAAATCATAGGTAAAGGATGGGAATATGTAATGAAATTTAAAATTGTTTCAAGAGGAGACAAGAGATCAAATAAAATCAAAATCATGATGCGGCAATATCTGGAGTCCTTCGGATTGGAGTATCATAAAGAAGAGCCTGATTTAGTCATTTCTGTTGGTGGTGACGGGACATTTTTAGAAGCTTTCCATCGCTATACCCATCGATTAAAGGACACAGCTTTTATCGGTGTGCATACCGGGCATTTAGGGTTTTATACGGATTGGACACAGGAAGAAGTGGAAAAGCTATTGATTGAGATTGCCAGGACACCATTCCAAACGGTGGAATATCCATTAATGGAAGTCATTATCCGGGATGATTTAGGTAAAAAAGAAGATAGGCATCTTGCTTTAAATGAAGCAATGATTAAAACAGCAGATGGCTCATCTGTTGTCTTAGATGTGGAATTAAAGGGCGAGCATTTTGAAACATTCCGTGGTGACGGGATATGTATATCTACGCCATCCGGAAGTACCGCATATAATAAAGCGCTCGGGGGAGCAATTATACACCCGTCCCTGGAGGCAATTCAGATAACAGAGAATGCATCGATTAATAATCGTGTTTTCCGTACAATTGGATCGCCGCTGGTTCTGCCGAAGCATCATACCTGTTTTCTGAAGCCGATGGTTGATAATTCCTTCTTAATTCAGATTGATCACTTCACAAAAAATTATCACGAAGTAAAATCGATCCAATGTCGTGTTGCCAAGGAAAAGATCCGCTTTGCTCGCTTCAGACAATTTCCTTTCTGGCATCGTGTGAGAGATTCTTTTGTTACGGAGTCAAATTGAGTGATGGTAAGCATTCAAAAAAGCTGGGTAATTGATCAAAATCATTCCCGGCTTACCGTCAAGGATTTCTTACAAAAGAAGCAGGGCTTTTCAAGAAGATTATTAACGGCCATAAAACAAGATGGTGGCAGTATCCTGATTGATAATCATCCCTGCTATGTATCAGAAACATTAGAGCCGGGTCATGAAGTAACCGTGATTTTTCCTGAAGAGGCACCAAGTAATATCGTGCCGACAAAAATGGATTTAGATATTATTTATGAAGATGAAGACCATCTGGTTATAAATAAACCGGCAGGACAAGCTTCGATGCCATCCATGACAGATCGCGTGTATACATTAGCGAACGGGATTGCATGGTATTATCAGCAAAAAAATCATCCTGCAACCATCCATATTGTGACAAGGCTGGATGCAGATACGTCTGGGCTTGTCTTAGTGGCCAAGCATCGCTATGTTCATTCTCTGTTAGCTGAACAGCAAAAGCAAAACAGCATTCATCGTATGTATGAAGCGCTGGTGACAGGAGTGCTGGAGCAGGCGGAAGGGACAATTTCAGCACCAATTAGCAGAAAGCCGCCATCTATAATTGAGAGAGAAGTAAACTGGTCTGCTGGACAAAGAGCAGTAACCCATTATAAAACAGCTGCTTCTTTTTCTTCTGCTTCTTTCCTGCACATCGAATTGGAAACAGGACGGACCCATCAAATACGTGTGCATTTTAGCAATATCGGCCACCCGCTCTTAGGAGATGATTTATATGGCGGAGAGCAAACGATGATTTCCCGGCAGGCCTTGCATTGTGCCTATATCGAATGGCAGCATCCTTTTCAAAAAAGAAAAATAAAACTCAAGCGTGAACTGCCTTCCGATATGCAGAAATGTCTGGCTTCTCTCCGTTAATCGGAATCGAAGCTTGTGAAGCGATCAGGCGAAAAAGGCTGTTTGGATAAAACGGAAACAAAGGTCAGGTCAGGGAATTGCAGAGCTGTTAGTTTATTTCCAAAGACACAGCCCGTATCAATATTGATGGTGCGGTGTACAATTCTGGGCTCTAAAACAGGTGTATGTCCGTAGATAACCCAGGCTTTTCCCTGATATTTTTTTGCCCAGTCCCGTCTGATTGGGCGTCCCTGTTCATCCGTCTGACCAGTCGTATCGCCGTAAAGTACAAATGATTTGACCCGCTCCGATGCTGCCCCGATTAAATTTTCCTTGATCCCTGCATGTGCAATGACTAAGTTCTCCTCTTTAAAATGGAAGTATAAAGGTGCTGTTTCATATAAATACATAAATTTTTCTTTTATTTGACTTTGCTGCTGTGTCTGTAAATTTTTCCATTCTGCCACAGTTGTTTCTAAGCCATATTTTTGTTGTACGTTATTTCCCAGGAAGTAGCGGTAGAGCTTATTACAATGGTTGCCAGGAATATAGAAAGCTATCTTCTGCTCTGCAACAAGCTGATAAACAAGCTTGATCACGGCCATTGAATTTGGTCCGCGATCTGTAATATCTCCGAGAAAAACAAGTTTATGATCAGCAGGAGCTGTGTAGCTTCCTTGCTGTTTCATGTAGCCGAGCTTTTGAATCAGCTCGTTTAATTCATCTATACAGCCATGTACATCGCCAATAATATCAAAATGCATAGGCAGCCTCCTTCGTTGTAGTTATTCCTTATTATAATCAGAATACCTTTTCTTATAAGATGCATTCAAGCGGTAAAGCATTAACCGTAGCAGAGGAAGGCTGTCATACGAATATATCTGTAAATTAAATGTTTATATTTTGTTTTAAGAAAAAATAAGTCAATATGCAATATATTTGACAAAAAAATATATTGTATAAAAAAGTGGCGGGAAATAACTTTTCCTGGAGAGCGTAAGATTAGAGCAGGAGTGTATAATTTTCTGATATTACATGCTGATAGTCTTGTAGCTTATAATGGATATTGTTTTATGAAAGGAAAAATGCTAACTATTTTTACAAAGTGTAATGTAAGTATTGGCTGGGACTTGCTATTTGTTTTGCATCTTGTAAAATAGGGAAGGATGTGTAAGAATAAGAAAATCAGTGGAAAGAAAGGAGGAGCTGCTATGAAAAAGGATCAATATGATGTTCAATATGAAGAACAATTTCAAGAACATATTGATAAAGTTCGAGAAGCATTAGAAAGTGAAAATATGGAGGAATTTCGAACAGAATTTCTGGAAATTCATCCATATGATCAGGCAGTATTTTTCCAGCAGCAGGATAAGGAAAGAAGGGCGCAGATATACACGTATTTATCTCCTGAAGAAATGTCAGAGATGTTAATTAATATTGATTTTGATGATGTCGTTGAGTTTTTTGAGGAGATGGATCCGAGATATGCTGCGATGATTTTTGGTGAAATGCCTGTCGATGATGCAGTAGATATTTTAAATGAGCTGGATAAAGAAAAAGTAGTAAGCTATCTAACGATCATGGACAAGGAATCAGCTGACGATATTAAACAGCTTCTTCATTATGAAGAGAAAACCGCTGGTAGTATCATGACCACAGAATATGTTGTGCTTTTTGAAAATCAAACTGTTGCAGAGACAATGAGTCAGCTGAAGAAAGAAGCACCTGATGCAGAGACCATTTACTATTTGTTTGTCCTTGATAATGATAAACGTTTAGTTGGTGTCTTATCTATCCGGGATTTAATTATTGCAGATAATGATATGCTGATTAAAGAAGTTATGAGTACGAAAGTTGTCGCTGTATCTGTTGCAAAAGATCAGGAGGAAGTTGCGCAGATGTTTAGAGATTATGATTTTCTCGCACTTCCGGTCGTTGATTTTCAAGACCATCTTTTAGGTATTATTACGGTTGATGATATTTTAGACGTTATGGAAGAAGAGGCTAGTGAGGACTATTCCAAATTAGCGGCAATGTCGAATACCGATATTAAAGACGATACAGCTATCCGTTCTGCCAGAAAAAGACTTCCCTGGCTGGTTATCCTGCTATTTCTTGGAATGCTGACAGCAACATTAATTGCCAGCTTTGAGGAAACATTAGATCAGGTTGCTGTTTTAGCTGCTTTTATCCCCCTGATTGCCGGTATGGCCGGGAATTCTGGCACACAAGCACTGGCAGTATCTGTACGGGGAATGGCCACAGGAGAATTTAATGATACTGGCAAGTGGAAGCTCTTAGGAAGAGAAGCATTAACAGGATTGATTAATGGAGTAATCTGCGGCGTCATTCTTATTTTCATTATTTTTATATGGCAGGGCAGCCTGTATTTAGGTATCCTTGTAGGATTATCTATTATGGGTTCATTGATTGTAGCTACATTAGCAGGTGCTCTTATCCCCATGCTGATGAATCGCTTAAATATCGATCCGGCAGTAGCATCTGGACCTTTTATCACAACGATTAATGACCTTATCTCTACATTAATTTACTTCGGAATGGCTACTGCGTTTATGAGCTATTTAATTTAATCAAAGGATTGTCTCAATCTGGGGCAGTCCTTTTTAGATAGGAAGAGACAGGTATTCTTTGACACAAAACAAATTCTAGGTTCATACACTATACAAGATAAGCCAAGAAGGGGTGTAAATGACCGATGACGAATAAAAATAAAGCGCAGGGTCCTTTGCTTTACATCAGCCAGCCTCAGCTGCAGGAATCTAGAGCTCCAATGCAGGAGAATTATGTTGGTGATTATAGAAAAACAAAACAAAAGGATTTACAACAAGCCTCAGATAAAAACAGAGGGCGGCCAAAAGATAGGAAGGATCTATTTGACGATCATTCCCGGGCTCCTGGAGCGCGTTCCAGTAAAAAGAAGTTTATGGAAATGACGGTTATCGAAAAGGTAGATTATTTAACCAATCGATCAGAATTTGCTCCTCCGCTAAAATGTGAAGTAATCACTGCTTCCGAAAAGAAATATCGAGGATTGATTCGTGAAAGGAAGGCAGACACGCTTTCTTTTCAATTAAATAATCGAAAAAACCGGATAGAAATTGCCTTAAAAGATATCGAAAATATTCAGTTATTAGGATTTTAAGAGACACCATTCAGGAGGAAGCTCCTGAATGGTGTCTCTTTCATCCAATGAAAAGGTATTTTAATGAAATGCTTTGATTGCTGGTAAGCAGGTAACATGACAAAAGCAGTTTAAGTCTGCGGAGATACAAATACCTGTTGCTTCCAAGTCCTCTGTATTTTGATCAGTTGGGTCTTTCATATGATCAAAGTTACAGTTTTCTCCATCGCTTAGTAATAATTCGAGAATAGCACAATTGTTTTTATCTACTTTTTTTACTCGAAAGATAAAACTTGATAAAATTGGATTCATTTTATGGTGATGGTCTTTTGTTGCGCCAAATCCTTTAAAAGGCTTGCAGTCATTACAGTATAAAATAATCGGTACGGTGTCAAAGTCATTACATACTTCATTTTTGCATAAGAGGTCGTTGATTGATTGTTCACAGCTCGTATCACAGCAATTTTCTACAATGTCATTTTGAGCATCAACAATGTCTTTTAAAATATCTGCAACACAACTTCCAGTATCGTAATTTTTTCCACAACCCATGAGAAATTGCTCCTTTCACAATTTGAATTTTCTTTCCTTATAGGATATGTGTCTTTATTGTGTTGGTGTGGGCGAGTGTAGCTAAGATGAATGGCTACTTTAATAAAAAAGATTATTTTGACTATACAAGATAAAAAAAAGTGTATATAATATTTCAATAAAGCGGTTTCATAGGTTGGAAGATGGGGTATATACAGTTGAATATATTAGGAGGTGAGGGAGATGGGTTATATTATTCCGGTACAGAATTCGCAGTATGTGGATTATCATCAAAGAATACAGCCGGCACAGAAAAGAAGTCATCAGATCGAAGCTTCTTTTAAAGTTCAGCTGGAGCGGAGGCATCAGGAATTAAGTGCAACCTATGAAAGGTATTACCGCAATAGGCCTGAACCTCAAAAGCCGTTAGATCTGCCATTAGATTCCTCCTTCATTATTGGAAAGGGAAGATATATTAATCAGTATGTATAGAAGCATTCCGCTGTTTATAAAAGGAATGCTTCTTTCATGTCAAGAAAGTATAAAGAGTCTCAGGGATAAAGTATATGTGCAAGACTTTCTAAGGGGTGCGTCATCACAAATGTTTTCATCGGGGCGAGTAATCGCGGTCCCAGTCCCGGCGTCCCAACGAAGGCGAACAATCCTGCGCTCTTCAGGCTTGGCTTGCCAAGCTTTCTTTATAGAAGAGGAAGCGGTTTAATCAAAATCAGTATATTTTTTGTGCTCCCGATTAAAGAAGGGGAGAATATACAATGGGTTTCCTTTCGTATATTCCGCATAAAACACTTCTGAAATGTCCTTGTAGCCCTGCTCACGAATCGACTCCTCCAGCCAGGATACAGGAAGGTTTTTCTCCTCCAAATTATCTTTAATAATCTCCCCGTCATTAATAAGCATGGTTGGTAATGCTACTTCTTTTGGAGATAATTTTAAGTCTTTGCGTGTAGGTGTCTGATAGTCTGTTTTTTTTAGAACAGATACCGTTCCATTCGCTTCTAAGACGCCAAATTCAACCTCACTGATAGAAAATACATTCTTTTCCCTTAACAGATGCTGCAATTGGTTAATATCCAGCTTGGTTTTTTTCATCATATCCCGGACCAGCTTGCCGCGATGAATGACAATGGTCGGGCTTCCTTCAAGCATATGTCTGGTTCGCTTAAATTTTTGTGAAATAATTTCAATGGTATACATAAGAATACCGTAAAGAACGATAACAAATGCTATTTCTGGTATTCCAGCATTGGGGTCGAATAAAGCATTCCCAACTAATTCTCCTAACAGTAAGGCGGAAATAAAATCAAATGGAGTGATTTGCGAAATTTGTGTTTTTCCTAATATTTTTGTAATGATAAATAAAGCAACAAACCCAAAGATAACTTCTACAAACATACTTAGATAACTGGACATATGATACGCTCCTTTATCTTTTCACAGTATTTTATATTGTGTGCAGGAGCGGATAAAAAATTCGTGAAAAAAAGACTCTTATCACTAAAAGATAAGAGCCCTCCATGAAATTATAAATTTTTAACCATTGTTACATGTGGGATGCCTGCATCCATAAATTCTCCAGATATAACTTGATAGCCCAGTTTTTGATAAAAGTCTTGCGCATGTGTCTGTGCATTCAGTTTTGCTTGATGCAGATCCTGGTGTATAATTTCCTGTTCCATTTTTTGAATGATTTTTTTACCAATAGATCTGCCGCGCTGTGATTTTAGAACGCAAATACGCTCTAATTTACCATAACCATCCATAAAACGAAGTCGGGCGGCAGCAATTGGAGTTTCCCCATCATAAACAATAAAATGCGTTGCTGTCTTATCAAATTCATCCATTTCCAGTTCAGAAGGCACGCTTTGCTCTATTACAAATACCTCATGGCGAATTTGATATACAGCTTGTAAATCCTCTGGGGAAGTTGCGATTTTTACGAGCATGTATATTTATTCCTTTCCTAATAAAAATGTTTCATACACTGTCCAGGAACCATTATCTAATTCATATAACAGCTGGAAGCGGTCAATATAGTCTTTGATTGCAAAGCCTTCCATTTTCAGTCTCCCTACAATATCAGAGAATTCATCATGCTCTAAGTCCTGAGCAATGGTGATATGCGGTACAAAAGAATGCTGTTGATTATCTTCAAATACGCCCTGGTGCAGCTGTTCATTAAGCAATTTTAATTGTTCGATAGGCTCCACTTTTAAATAAATGGTATTAGTTACCGGTTCAAAAGTGCTGACCTTGTTGATATGAATATAAAAAGGGTCTACACTGCCGGCAATTTTATGCAATTCCTGGACTACTTCATCTATCTGCTCAGGTTTTTTTTCAAACGGGTACTTTAATGTAATATGTGGAGGGATTAAAGCGTACCTTGGGTCGTAACGCTTTCTTAATGCATTAGCTTGATCCTGTACAGTTTTTGACGGGAAAATAGCGATTCCGTATTTCATTGATACTACCTCCTAATACATGTTTTATGTTTAATTAGTTATATAAGCTATATCTCCATAAGTATAGCAAATGAAAATGAAAATAGAAATTTTAATCAAATAAAGTTGTGAGTAAACGGCGCATATCATTTTGCCAATATTTCCATGTATGAATGCCACCTTCTAATTCATGATAGGTATACGTTGCTCCGGATTTTTCTAATGCCTGATTTAATTTGCGGTTAGGTTCTATAAAGTCAGCTGTGTTCCCATCGCTCATTTGCACGTCCGTTTCCTTTGTCCCGATTGTATGGTAAATATCCAGTGTTGACAAGGGCTTTGCCTGCTCTATACTGGCCAATACAGAGTTATCAACATAAGGAGATTGTATGCCCACCTTGCCAAATGTGTGCGGATATTTTACTGCTGTCATCAGTGCCAGTGTTCCTGCCAGCGAATCACCGATGATAGAACGTGACTTTCCTAAATGGTATGTCGGGATTAATTCATCTAAATAAGGCACAACTTCACGTACGAGAAAATGAGTATATGCCTCATTTTGCTCTCCTGATGGATGATATTTTTTTCGCCGATCATACTTATCTTTATAGTGGATGCCCACAAAAACAACATTATGCATTTCTTTTTCATCATGAAGCTTGTCGCTTAATGTAGCGATTCGCCCCAGCTGAAAGTAATCTTTTCCATCCTGCATAATACAGATTTCATATTTATACAATTCGGAAAAGGTTTCCGGATGATAAATCTGTAATGTCATCGTTTCTCCTAAAAAGGAGCTGTTTATTTCTTTTTCAAACATTTTTCCTTTCCTGCGCAAGCTCCCCACCTCAGACTTTCTTATAATAATTAATCGTATAGGAACAGTCTATCATTGTATGATGGTGCTGTCACTTGAAGCTCATTTTGCTCATTCTGAAAAATAAATTTTAAAGAAATGCTTTGATTTCAAGAAAAACTTATCCAAACATGTAAAAGCCCATCATTAATCTTGTTTTTTAATGTCTATTAAAAAATATCCCTACAGTATATGTTTGCTATCAAGAACATCTATTATGCTGATTTGTGTTATGAAAAAATGATAATCAACGGAAAATATACCGAAAAAGCGAATCCTTTGTAAACTTCCCATCGATTCCGGGTTTAGTCAACAAATATTTCGCAATTTCTTCTTTGGCAAGACCGATTTCCTTTAACCCGTGAGAAATCATGGATAAATAAGCAGGGGGCGGGATGGTGAACGCATGCGTTCCCATCGCATCGGGATTAGTAAAAGTAAACATAGGTGCTCCTTCCTCTTTCCCTAAGTAAAGAATCCTTCCGTACCAGCCTTCTGTTACATCAAGATAGCCTTTATCGATAATATCATGCACATTGATATTTAAAGAATCAGCATTATTTTCCTGTTCCACGACCTCTCTGAATTGCTCATCCGTAATCAGATATCTTCTCGCATATGTCTTTGAATCCTTGCATTGTCTAGGGCTTATAAAGGCAACACCGCCCTTGCCCCATTTACTTTTTTCCTTCATAAAATAGAGAGGATAAGGGAGCATAGCTTTTTTTATCTTCTTTGGTGGTGCGGTATTTTTACAGCCTCTTTCCTCTTTTTCGGAGCCTTCAGGAATACCGCCTTCAATATAACAGGAAAAGCGTTTTTGGCTAAGGTTGAAGCCGTAGCTGACATACCATACGTTCATCTTGAAACCTCCTTAAAATTCTGATTCCTGAGAGCTTATTTTACTGATAGAGATGATAATATTTCCCTTGTTGCTTCATCAGCTTCTCGTGGCTCCCTTGTTCCATTATTCTGCCATTTTCCAGCATGATAATGTCATCTGCTTTCCGGATCGTATTTAGCCTATGGGCGATTACAAAGCTTGTGCGTCCCTTCATCAGACGTTTTAATGCTTCTTGAATTTTCAATTCTGTGATGGTGTCAATATTACTGGTAGCTTCATCAAGTATTAAAATGGCCGGTTCTGCTAATAACGCACGTGCAATCGTCAATAATTGCTTCTGTCCTTGACTGATGCCGCTCCCTGTCTGATCCAAAATGGTATCATACTGATCCTGTAAAGACAAAATAAAGTCATGGGCATTGGCATTTTTAGCTGCTTGTTCTATTTCTTCGTCTGTTGCGTCCAATCTGCCGTAACGGATATTTTCGCGAATGGTTCCATGAAATAAGAAAGCGTCCTGTAAAACAAAGGCCATATGTTTACG
Organism: Oceanobacillus sp. CFH 90083; assembly: GCF_009389585.1. Lineage (GTDB taxonomy): Bacteria > Bacillota > Bacilli > Bacillales > Amphibacillaceae > Oceanobacillus. The sequence goes on from NZ_VIYG01000009.1 coordinate 119,097, forward strand.
GAGACTGGCTCTTTTTATTTTTTTTATATCGATCCCGTCCAATGTGATCTGACCACTGTCATAATTATAAAAGCGGGAGATAAGATTTATGATAGTCGTTTTTCCGGCACCGGTATGACCTACAAAAGCAATGGTTTCTCCAGGCCTTGCCTCAAAGCAGATTTTATCCAGGATTTTATCAGATTCATACCCGAAGCTTACTTGGTTAAACACAAGATGTCCTTTTGTATCTGACAGCTCCACAGCATCCTTCTCATCGATTTCCTCTCCTGTTTCATCCATGACCTGAAATACTCTTTCTGCACCGGCGACCGCAGATAATAACAAGTTAAATTGGTTAGATAATTCATTTAAAGGTCTGGTAAATTGTCGTGCATATTCGGTAAAAATAACGATTGTTCCAACAGTCACCAGCGACCCATCAGAGGTGATAACAAGTACACCCCCGGCAAAGGCAATCATTGCAAAGCTTAAAAAGTTCAATGTATTCATGATTTTAGGGATAAATCCCGAGATGGTTAAAGCCCAAAAGCCTGTCTTTTGCAGCGCTTTATTTCTTTGCCCAAACTGGCTGGTTACGTATTCCTCCTGTGAATATGTCTTCACAACATGCTGACCGGAAACAATTTCTTCTACATAGCCATTGAGATCACCTAAGTCCTGCTGCTGCAATTTATATAATGGTCCGGTTCTCCTTGTGATCCAGCGCATCGCAAAAAACATAACAGGGATAATAGACATCGTTACAACCGTTAAAACGGGACTCAGATAAAGCATCATACTGACAGTTCCCAGTAAGGTCAGTACACTGGCGAAAATTTGAATCACCGACTGGTTCAAGGTGTTATTAATATTATCTATATCATTTGTTAATCGGCTCATTAACTCTCCGTGCTGTCTTTGATCAAAATAAGAGATAGGCAGCCGGTGAAATTGTTCAAACAGATCTTTTCGCAGTGTATATACAGCTTGCTGAGCAATATCGACCATCCAATAATTTTGAAGAAAGAGTGACAGAGAATGAATAATGTAAACGATAACCAGCCCCAAAAGTAAAAGACCAAGCCCATCTAGCTGCTGGATCGCAATAAAATGGTCTATCGACATCCCGACCAGAAATGGACCTAAAAGAGCAAACAATGAGCTGATCACAACCATTAAAATAACAAGAAATAATTTTCCTTTTTCCAGCTTTAAGTAGTTCCAAATTTGCTTTAAGGTTGCTCCCATATTTTCCGCTTTTTTTGAATGGCCTGTATCCACATTCGATAAATCAATCCGTTTATATTGAAAGGCCGCTTTTAAAGAATTAGTTCGCATGGAGCACCTCCTTTTCCTGCTGTGATTCTGTGATAGCCTGATATAAATGAGAACGATACAGCAATTCGGTATGCGTGCCGGTGTCCAGAATTTTTCCCTGATCCAGCAGCACGATTCGATCGGCTGTTTTGGCCGTGGATATTTTTTGTGTAATCAGCAGCACGGTACATTGATAATGATCCAGTGCTTGTAAGAACCGTGCTTCTGTCGCTAAATCAAGAGCGCTTGTGCTGTCATCAAGCATTAAAATCTCCGGTTTGCGAATAAGTGCACGTGCAATAGAGATCCGCTGTTTTTGTCCGCCTGAGAGATTTACTCCCTTTTGACCGACCTTTGTCTCATATTGATGCTCAAGATGTTGAATTGTATCATGAATTTGAGCATCCTTGGCAGCTTGTATGACTTCTTCCATTGTTGCATCTTTTTTTCCAAAAGCGATGTTATCAAAAATAGAACCGGTAAATAAAAGCGGTGTCTGGGGAACGTAGCCGATACTGTTTCTTAATTCCTTAAAAGAATAAGCATCTAAAGGTATGTCATCTACGTATATTTTTCCCTCAGCAGGCTCATAAAGGCGGGGTATTAGCTGGAATAAAGACGTTTTCCCGGACCCGGTTGCTCCAATAATCGCTAGGCGTTCACCAGCATTGACTGTAAAAGAAATATCGGACAGTGTTTTTTTCAATGCGTCCGGATAGTGAAAGGAGACATTTTGATATACGATCTTGCCTTTAGATATACAATGATCTGTCTGCTCCTTTTCCTCCGCTTCAGCGTCATCCTCGATAAGTACTTCACTAACTCGTTCGGCCGATGCCTTTGTTCTGGAAAGTGCCATGATAATAAAGGAAAACATCGAAATAGCCATTGCTACACGGAGCGCATAGTTAATCATGGTAACAACCTCTCCGATATTTGCTTGGCCATTAGCGGTTTGAATACTTCCAAACCAAATAATAAAAATTAAACTTATATTCATGACAAATAATAAAACTGGTCCAGTGGATTCAATGATTCGAAAGGTTTTCCGTGTCGTTACAGCAAGTGTCTGATTGGCAGTATCGAATCGACTTTCTTCTGTATGGCGACGGGTGAAGGCTTTGATAAGCCTCATGCCGGCGAGGTTCTCCTGCATCACCCGATTAACACTGTCGACATGACTCTGAACCTGCTTAAATAATTTGCTGGAAGCCTTTAATACCCATAAAAGAAATAAAACAAGAAGCGGTACAGTAATTAAAAAGATAAGTGCTAGCTGCGTATTGACGATAAATGCCATAATAACACCGCCAAGTACCATTAATGGAGCCTTTGCCATAATACGAAGCATCATGAAAACCGTATTCTGAATCTGGCGAATATCATTTGTAAATCTTGTAACCAGAGAAGATGTCGGATATTTATTTAATTTTGCATAGGTAAAACGCTGAATCTTGGCAAATAATTCTTCCCGTAAATCGTAGGCAAAGGCAAAGCTGACATGAGCGGACAGAAAAGAATTTAGAACACCTACAAGAAATGATGCTAGCGCCAAGCCAACCATAATTGATCCCCAAAACATAATATTCTGGATATCTTGATTTACAACTCCCTGATTAATCATTAATCCTAAGAAGAGGGGAAGTAATAATTCTACTGCCAGCTCGATCAGCATAAGCGAAAATGCGATAATGGAAGGGAATTTATAAGGACCTAAATATGAAAAAACTTTTCGCAAAGCATCCACCTACTAACTGAAAAAGTAAAAGTATTCAGAAATTCAAATAAAAATTAGTTGCTTATTTTATTATAGAATGAAATGAAATAATGAAGCCAGTATTTAGTTCGGGTTACGAAATGGTGTGAAGGTAATTATGAACCTGTTGTTATTTGGAATAATTCTGGTATATGTTTAAGCGTAAGAAAGCTTCTTAAATCACCTATACGATTTTCAATTTTAGACATAGAGATGATCGAGAAGCATGAACTTATATCATTTTGATTCCAAATTCGACATTTGAATAACTGTATGCGTTTTCAAAAAGAGTTTCATCATTTTTAATGACTTGAATAACTCCGTAGAAGTCCCACAATTTCAGATTATTAATATATGTTTCTAATTTTGATTTTATTGTTTGCACTAGATTTCACTCCTCACGTATGAAAAATCTTCGAAAACGAAAAAGACACATCCATAATAATGTGTCTTAATGCAATTATAGAGAAGTTATTCTCTATAAACTGCTTTATTAATGATTCCGATTGGACTCGAACCAACGACTTCTACCCTGTCAAGGTAGCGCTCTCCCAGCTGAGCTACGGAATCGTATGTAGATATATTCATATTATACAGATAAATAGCCAAGAAAACAAGCTAATAAATTCTTGGTTATTTAATAAAAGTTTAATGCGAATTGAAAGAATATTTAATAACTTCCTTTCAAGCCCTCATTCCTGTAAAATAAAATAGATTCTATTAAATTCATATTGTAAACAGAAAGGAAATATAAAATGTCAGAGAAATTAAAAGCGTACCGATTTCCGCTTATTCTTTTAGCTTCTATTATAATTGGAGCAATCATCGGATTAATCTTTGGGGAAGATGCAACCGTAATAAAGCCCTTTGGGGACTTATTTATTAACTTATTATTTATGATTGTTATCCCGCTTGTATTTTTCTCTATTTCATCAGCTATCGCCAGCATGGACAGTATGAAAAGGCTCGGAAAAATTATGGGCTCCATGATTACGGTATTTATGATAACTGGGGTCATTGCAGCTGTATTTATGCTTGTTGCAGTAGTTATTTTTGAGCCGGGGTCAGGTGTGGATATTCCGTTAAGTGCTCCTGAAAATGTAGAAGAGCAAAGCCTGGCAGATCAATTAGTCAATACATTTACTGTTCCGGATTTTGTGGAGCTGTTTTCAAGAGATAATATGATGGCATTGATTGTGATGTCGATCCTGATTGGTGTCGCAACAGGATTGTCAAGAGAGAAGGGAAAACCCTTTGCCAGGTTTCTTACCAGCGCGTCTGATGTATTTATGAAGCTGATCAAGCTTATTATGTATTATGCACCGATTGGATTGGGAGCATATTTTGCATCCTTAGTAGGGGAGTTTGGCACAGCGCTGATTGGTGATTATGCAAAAGCGGTAATTGTCTATTATCCAGTGTCTATATTATATTTTGCTATCGGTTTTACCTTGTATGCATTCATTGCTGGAGGAAGAAAAGGAGTCAGCCGTTTTTGGAAGAATATACTTGGACCTGCTGCTACCTCGTTAGGTACAGGAAGCAGTGTAGCGACTATTCCAGTTAATTTACAGGCAGCAGAACGAATTGGTGTTCCGAAAGATATCCGCGAGACGATTATGCCTCTTGGGGCAACTATTCACATGGATGGTTCCTGTTTATCAGCTATGTTAAAGATCGCCTTTATCTTTGGGGTGTTTAATCAGGATTTCACAGGGATTGATACATTTTTAACAGCCATTGGTATTTGTTTATTATCCGGTATTGTTATGAGTGGAATTCCAGGCGGCGGCTTTACAGGAGAATTAATGATTATCACGTTATACGGGTTCCCAATCGAAGCTCTGCCAATTATTACAGCTATTGGAGTTGTTGTTGATCCGCCTGCTACCATGGTCAATTCAACAGGTGATACGGTGTCAAGTATGGTTGTGGCAAGGCATATAGAAGGAAAAGAATGGATGGAAAAAGCAGATGCTGCCAGGGCTTAAGCTGATAAAATGACAGAAGGTGCTGTACTCCACCGGATTCGGGAGTCAGCACCTTTTTTAGTTGATATGCTTTTTAGCCAGTAAGAAAGCAAAATTTGAAAACATTTGCAGGATTTCTCCGTTATTGATACGTTTTTCTAATTCAATGATTGGAATCTTATGCACTTCGATGTTTTCTGTAGCATCTAAATTTTGAGCAGAAGCAGGATAAGCATCGGGAATGAAGTAACTGATCACTTTATTATTTTGGGTGGCAGGATTAACAAAAAATTCTCCTAACCAGATAGGCTCTGTGTCAGATTGAAAGCCAGTTTCCTCTAAGACCTCTCTTTTGATAGCCTGTGTATTAGATTCTCCTTCTTCTGCAACCCCCGCAGGAACCTCATAGAAAAAATCATTACCGCCATGACGATATTGTTTAACAAGGATCACTTCCTGTTTTTTTGTCATAACAACAGCATTTACCCAGTCTGCAAATTCATTTACATGATATTGTTCGATGACTAAATCATTTTCCAGCAGACATTTATCTTTGCGCAGGTTTCCGTGTGCTGTTTTATAAAGATATTCGCTGTCAAGGACTTTCCATTTTTGCATAATTTACGACACTCCCTGGTAAGAATTAGTTAATGATTGGTCTTATTATAAAGAATGGATGCTGGAAATGGAATAAATGAGCTCATCTAATGGTCAAAAAATAATGATAGATTAGATGGATCTGGATACATAAATTTGTTTTATAGCAGCATCGGTTTTTCATCAAAATACCTAAATACACATTCTATATCTATATGTAAGATTAATAATTATTAATCGGGTAGTATATTAGGCGTATGAGCATAGAAAAATCATGCACTGCCTATCACTTATTGATTAATTGTCATTCCTTATTAAGAGGGAGTGCTACCCTTTTTCTTTGTCTTGTGGTAAAATTTACTTAGAATATACATAAAAGGAGAGATCAATTTGAAAAAGGTATTATTTTTGTTATTATTTAGTTTGTTTGTTTTATTGGCAGCATGTGGAGAAACAGAAGGTGATGAAGCCGATAATACTGGTTCAGAGGAAGAGGCGCAGTCTTCACAAGAGGATGCTGATGTAAATGAGGAGCCTGAAAGCGCTGAAGGTGAAGCTGAGGCTGAAGAAGAAGGAACTGAGGAAGAAGAAGCTGTAGAAAGTGAGTCAAGTGCTTATAATGAGGTGTTACTGGATGACGATACTGCAAAAGTAGTATTAACAGGAATTGAAACAAAACAGGATGATATCTTTGGCGATGAGCATAGCATTACATTTGAGATTGAAAACAAGTCAGATGGAACTATCGAAGTACAGTCACGTGAATTATCACTGGATGGTCTTATGGCTGATGATATGGCAATCTTTAGTCAAACTGTAGCAGCTGGAAAGAGAGCCAATGGTGAACTTTCAATCATGGCATTTGACGAGGAACTTCCAGAATTAAATGAAAATCTTGAATTTAGATTAGTTATCTTAGGTGAGGATTTCATGGAGATAACGAGTTCAGATGTTAGTGTTGATATTGAATAGTAAAACTTTAAGGCATCCAGTTTGGGTGTCTTTTTATTTTAGAGTCAGAGTTGTGATGTAATGGGAAAAATTAACAGAAAAATGAACCTATGCTGTTGTTGGGGGAATTTGTAAATGAGAGCTGATATGAAAAAGTCTGGCAGATAGGATTTCAAAAAGGAGTTAAACGGAAATGTGTTTGTAATATGTGCTGTAAAGTCAATGGCTATTTGATGTTATTGGCTTTAAAATTTTATTTTTAATTAAAGGGCAACAATACCTTTTGATAAAAAACAGCAGATGTTCTAAGCGTTGTAAAAAGGGCGGTTCATTTTAATCTTTAAAGTATAACAAAAGAAAAAAGCCTTGAAACATTGATTTAACAACATTTTCAAGGCTTTTCTTATGTTTAAATTCCGTTCATCCCGATTAACGAGAGTAGAATTCAACAATAAGCTGTTCGTTAATCTCAGCTGGAAGCTCAGAACGTTCAGGGAAGCGAGCATACGTACCTTCTTTTTTCTCTGCATCAAAAGTAGTATATTCCGGTACGAAGTTATTTACTTCGATAGCTTCTGTAACGATATCCAGCTTTTGTGATCTTTCACGAAGACCGATTGTTTGACCCGGCTTTACAGAGTAAGATGGGATATCTACACGAGCACCATCCACTGTAACGTGACCATGGTTAACCAGCTGACGTGCTTGTCTGCGCGTACGGGCAAGACCAAGACGGTAAACAAGGTTATCAAGACGAGATTCAAGAAGAATCATGAAGTTCTCACCATGGATACCTTTCATTTTGCCAGCTTTATTGAATAGGTTGCGGAATTGACGTTCGTTCAATCCGTACATGAAGCGTAATTTTTGCTTCTCTTGCATTTGCAAGCCGTATTCAGAGATTTTCTTTCTTTGGTTCGGTCCATGTTGACCAGGAGCGTAAGGGCGTTTATCTAATTCCTTACCAGTTCCAGTTAATGAAATGCCAAGACGACGTGATTTCTTCCATACTGATCCAGTATAACGTGACATAGGACATTTCCTCCTTTATGTTTTATTTGTATAAAATAAAACGCGTGTGATCGTTTCGTTGTTCATTTTGTTTTCATGTACCATCGCTCCAGTAGCAGAGAGTTACACGATACACCTTTATAAGCTTATAAAGGAACAAAATGAGTCCAAGCGTCGACTCACTTAGGCCACCTTATTATTTTACACAAACTCTAGTATATAATTTACATGTACACCTGTCAACGGAAAATAGAAGAAAAAATAGCATTTTAAACAGAAATGCTATTTTTTCTTCTAAAAGAGGATGTTTTAAAAGCAAAATAATTTATTATGCGCTCGTATCCGTTATAATGAATATATTGAAGGTTGTATGGATTATACAAAGAATGATTATAAATGCTTCTCAAGCTGCGCAACAAATTTTTCTAAGCAATCTTGATCAATCGCATCAAATCTGTCATGAATTGGACTATCAATATCTAAAACACCGATTATTTTATTATTAATGGAGACAGGTATGACAATTTCAGATTTTGATGCTCCATCACAGGCAATATGACCAGGGAATTGATGAACGTCGGCTATACGCTGTGTTTTATTCTCTGAAACAGCAGTTCCGCAAACTCCTTTTCCAAAAGGAATTCGAATACATGCCGGGAGTCCTTGAAAGGGGCCAAGCACCAGTTCTTTATCTTCTATTAAGTAAAACCCGACCCAGTTTACTTCATGTAAAAATTGGTTTAGAAGTGCGGAAGCATTTGCCAGTAATGCGATTCGATTTGTTTCTCCTGTGGATAGAGCATCTAACTGTTTGATAAGAAGCTCATAGTCTTTTGTTTTTTCTCCGGAATAATCAAGCTGTTGAAACATGTTTATTACCTCCTGAAAATAAAGTAGTGATCGTTTACGAAAAACGTGACAAATTACGACATGTCGCTATTTTTGTCGATAATTGATTAAAGGATTTATTCCCTTTTATGTCGTATGAATAGAGTAAGGAGTTGAATGTAGGATGAAAAATAACGTAACAAAGCAAAAAGTAGTTGATGCTGCTTCCTCTCTATTCTTTCAAAAAGGATTTCATGGTACATCCGTACGTGATATTGCTGATCGTGCTTCTGTAAATGTTTCCTTAATTAGCTATTATTTTAAAGGGAAACAAGGTCTTTTAGAATATGCAGTAACTAATTACTATGAAGCATACTTAGAGAAAATAGAAGAATCACTTGAAAAAACAGAAGGTGACTCAGCTATTTGTCGGTTAAATGAATTAATTTTTACAATTATACATTATAAACAAATGCATCATCAATTAACTTGTTTTATTCAACGCGAATTATCTCTTGATTCTGTGTTCGTCAGAGAAATGACTGTTACATATTTAGCCAAAGAAAATTATTATTTGAAGGAATTATTTCAGGAAACCATTGGAGGCAGTATTGGCCAGGATGAGAAGAGGTATCTGTTTATGCAGCTGAAGGGAATGCTGATAACACCTTATATTTTACTTTCAGATTGGAAAGATCAAATTGTAGGTGAATATGCTCATGAGCAGTTCGTTAAAAAATATACCAAAAGTATACAGAAATGGATTGAGTTTAACACGAATATCAGTATGGAAAGAAAAAATAAGTGAAGAGTCAGCGGTGAATAAGCTTCACATATTAGCTCCGTGCTTTTAGTGCTTGAATCTGAATGTGGGGATTTTTGGGATATATATGATATGAAATGTTTTCGGTGCTTTTTTTGAAAAGTGTTCATTTTTCTTTGTATAATGATAAAAAGTTGTTGAATCAGTAAGAAAAATGTATTTTCTTTAGCCAAAAGGACGGAATACGTGATATTATAAAGGATATATTATTGTAATTTTTATAGTTATGGATATATTTATATAGATGTTTATTGGTTGGGAGGCAAAGTATGGCTGTCGTAGTAGGGATTATTTTAGCGATTATTGTATGTTTGACAGTTGCTTTAATTATAAGAAAACGTGTTTATGATCAAGTAGACCGTATAGAAAAATGGAAATTAGATATTACCGATAGGGATGTTGCAAAGCAGATTGGACAAATTAAAGCATTAAACCTTTCTGGTGAAACGTTAGAGAAATTTGAAGAATGGAAAGAAGAATGGGAAAAAATCGTAACAAAATCCTTGCCTGATGTGGAAACATATTTGATGGATGCGGAGGAAGCTGCGGATCGTTTTCTTGTTCCAAAGGCAAAGAATATTTTAAATGAAGCAGAAAATCATCTGGAAAAAATTGAAGAGGAAATTCAGGAAATTATTGCAGAGCTAGAGGAATTGCTTCGTGCAGAAGAGACTGGACGTGGCGGTGCGGAGGAGTTAAAACCGAGAATAAAAGGGTTAAGAAGCATGCTTTCCCAATCCAGATACCAATATGGAAAGGCAGAAAAGGAATTTGATAAAGAAATTGATGCGTTAGAATTGATGCTGGGCCAGTATGATGCTTTTGTAGAAGATGGGGATTATTTAAAAGCAAATGAAAGCATCCAAGAATTAAAGGAAAGCACAGAAATGGTAGAAAATAAGCTGGAAACTTTTCCTGACTTGCTCAAGCAAGTGAAACAGGAGCTGCCATCCCAGTTAACAAATCTTTCTGCCGGAATGAAAGAAATGCGGGAAGATGGATATCGGATTAAGCACTTAGGCTTTGAAAAAGAAATTATTACATATCAGGAACAATTGAAGGACATGGAATCTCAGCTTGAGACTGCAGATATAACAGATGTTGAGCAGCAGCTGCAGCAAATGGAGACACGCATTTTGGAAATGTATGAAGCTCTGGAAGGTGAAGCGATAGCTAAAAATTATATTGAGCAGCAAACACCTGAGTATGAAGATTCTGTACAACAAATAAGTGCTACGTATGAAGCTTCGAGGTTAGAAATAGAAGAAATTCAAAAAGCTTATTACGTAGAAGATGATGATATGGAACGTTTTAAAACCATGGGTAAAGCGATTAATGATTTGAAAAAGCATGTAGAAGCATTACAGCAAAGCATGGAAGATGATAAGCAATCGCATTCTGAATTAAAAAAAGGTATTGAAGAAGGATTTAAAAAGATGGAAGAGCTGGAAGAAGAGCATGAATCCTTTAAAAAGTCTATTGCAAACTTACGGAAAGATGAGCTGGAAGCAAGAGATAAGCTGATAGAAATGCGTGGACAGCTTACAGAATTGAATAGAAAGCTGAAAAAAAGTAATCTACCGGGAGTGCCAAGTTATATTTGGACTCGTTTTGAAACAGCAGTACAAAAAAATAATAAGGTAATGGAAGCATTAGAAACCTATCCATTGGATATAAGCAATGTGCAGCATGCTTTGACAGAAGCAAAAAGCTCGATTGAGCAAGCTTATGAGCAGGTAGATATGATGTTGGATCAAGCATATTTAACCGAGCAGGTGATTCAATATGCAAACCGCTATAGAAGCAAAAATTCGGAGCTGGATAAAAAATTGAAAGAAGCAGAGCGCTTATTCCGTAATTTTGAATATGAGCTTTCTTTAGAGCATGCTGCGAATGCAGTTGAGGAGGTTGAACCTGGTTCCTTAAAGAAAATAGAGTCGGTTCAACCTGAAAGAAACAAGTAAAAACAACTTTAAAAATGGGAAGTTACTTGCTTTGTATAAGTACAGGTTTTGAGTTATTATACCATAAGAACTATAAAATGAAGGCTGTCACTAAGAATGAAACACTTAACTTAGGTCAGCCTTACATTTTTGTGATACTTTAAGAAAGAACCGAAAGAATAAAGTACGATGACCTGATATCGGCACCTGCGACTTAGTGTGACCGTACTTAATCGATGAAATAAGGTGGACGGGTAATCGTAAAAGCTCTTTGGCGGGGTGGGTAATCGCAGTCTCAGCCTCAGCCCGAGTCCTAACCAAGTTAAAAAAAGAAGGTGGCCATCTTGATATATTTTGATAACAGTGCTACAACAAAACCAGATCCGGAAGTAATTGAAAGCTTTGCGAAAGTATCAGCCAATTACTTTGCCAATCCCTCATCTATACATCCTCTGGGCGGTCAGGTGGAGAAACTTCTGGAGGCTGCAAGACAGCAGGCAGCGGATTTAATCGGTGTTTCCAAGGAGACCGTTATCTTCACTTCTGGAGGGACAGAAGGGAATAATACAGCAATTAAAGGTGTTGCTCTTGAGCATCAGTCACGTGGAAACCATATCATTACAACTCAGGCAGAGCATCCGTCTATTCATGATACATGCCGGAGCTTGGAGCAAATAGGTTTTGAAATAACCTATTTGCCGGTAGCTGAAGATGGAACGGTTTTGGCTGCAAATGTTGAAAAGGCAATTCGAAAAGATACGATTCTTGTTACAATGATGCAAGTAAACAATGAAATTGGCTCGATACAGCCGATTGAGGAAATTGGAAATATTTTGAAAAGGTATCCTAAGGTGCTTTTTCATGTAGATGCTGTACAAGGATTAGGAAAGGTTCCTTTAAACCTTTCCGGTACAGGTATTGATTTATGTACTTTCTCCGGTCATAAAATTCATGGATTAAACGGAACAGGAATGCTATATGTGAATCATACAGCCAAATTATATCCGCTTCTTCATGGTGGCAGTCAAGAATCTGGTATCCGTTCAGGTACAGAGAATGTGGCTGGCGCTGTTTCGTTTGTAAAAGCATTACGTTTAATCAGAGAGAAGCAAAATAATCAGAAGGATAATGTGCTAAAAAATCTGCATGATAAGCTTATGAAAGAGCTTGGCCAGATGGAGGGCATTGAAGTGAATAGCCCTCTTGATGGTGCCAATCATATTGTTCACTTTTCTGTTCCGGGTATAAAGCCAGAGGTCATTATCCATAGTTTAAGCGAGAAGGAAATATATATTTCCACAAAATCAGCCTGCTCGTCCCGTGATCTGACGGAAAGTCATGTACTGGCTGCTTGCGGAAAATCAAAGGAGGTTGCTTCCTCGGGCTTGCGGGTCAGCTTTTCCTATGAGAATACAGCAGCAGAAGTGGACATTTTTGTGAAGGAACTAAAAAAAGCAATTCAACAATTTAAAGAGGTATTGAGGTAGATAACATGCAATATGATCATATATTAATTCGTTATGGAGAGTTAGCGTTAAAAGGAAAAAATGCGAAACAATTTATTCTGAAGCTTCATGATAATATTCATCAAAAGGTAAAAGATTTTGCTGGTGTAAAGGTCATGCGGACACAAGGAAGAATGTTTGTCTTATTGAATGGCCATGATCCGGAACCGATTGTAGGAAAATTAAGAGATGTTTTTGGCATCCATAGCCTAAGTTTGGCAATCCGTGTAGAGAATGATCTGGAAGAAATGAAGGAAGCTGCTCTTTATGCGCTACAGCAGGAAACGGGTGTCAAAACATTTAAAATGAGCGTCCGCCGTACAAAAAAAGATTTTCCAAAACGATCCGGCGAAATGAATCATATATTAGGCAGTCACTTATTAACGAATACAGAAGGAATAACGGTAGATGTACATCAGCCAGACTTGGAAATTAAAGTAGAAATAAGAAAGGAAGCAACCTATATTACAAGCGGAACGATTATGTGTCGTGGAGGTTTGCCTGTTGGGACCTCCGGTAAGTCGCTGCTGTTGCTTTCCGGTGGTATTGACAGCCCCGTTGCAGGATTTTTAGCAATGAAAAGAGGTGTGCATTTAGAAGCTATTCATTTTCATTCTCCGCCTTTTACAAGTGATCGAGCCAGACAGAAGGTATTGGATTTAGCGAAGCAGCTGACAAAATACGGGAAATCAATCAAAGTACATGTTGTCCCGTTCACAAAATTACAGCAAGAAATTTTTAGAGAAATGCCAAATGATTATGCGATGACGATTATGCGCCGTGTCATGTTCCGTGTCAGTGAACAGCTTTGTAAGCGGGAAGGCATCCTATCTCTGGCTACCGGTGAGAACCTGGGACAGGTAGCAAGTCAAACAATGGAAAGTATGCATACGATCAATGAAGTAACCAATTATCCAATTATCCGTCCTTTAATCGCAATGGATAAGGATGAGGTTATTCAGATTGCGCAGGACATCGGAACGTATGAGACATCAATTTTACCGTATGAAGATTGCTGTACGATTTTTGTACCGAAATCTCCAAAAACAAAACCGAAGCGGGATAAAGTGCATTTTTATGAATCAAAATACGACTTCACACCGTCTATTAAAGAAGCAATCGAAGGTATCGAGACAATAAAGGTAACTGAAAAAACTTTGTTCAATCAGGATTTTACAGATCTTTTCTAATATAATATATAAAGAAAAAATTACCATTAAAAAATGTACATGTTTTCAGCTTGCTTGGCGCATTCTATAAGTACCAAGGAGGTGAACAACATGGCAAACAATAACTCAAATCAATTAGTTGTTCCAGGAGTGCAACAAGCACTTGATCAAATGAAATATGAAATTGCTCAGGAATTTGGTGTTCAACTTGGTCCTGACTCAACTTCTCGTGCTAACGGATCTGTTGGTGGAGAAATTACGAAAAGATTAGTAACAATGGCTGAGCAACAATTTGGTGGAACAAAATAAAAATGAATGGTTGGCTGTCTCTGCATATGTGGAGGCAGCTTTTAATTTAGACTATATGCTGACCTGACTATTAAAACCCGGCAATTTGCTGTTAGATAATTGCCGGGTTTCTGAAAATACGCTTATAAGAAGGTTCGTTGAACACGATTCCAGAATGTATTATTTTTTAATTTTACAGTTTTGACCAGCGTTTCATCCATTTCAATATCTACATGGTGAATACGCTGTACAGGCCATGCTTCATTATCGAGACTGATAATTGGATAATCATTGCCGTCTTGAATAACCTCCAGCTGCAGCTTCCTTTCCTGACTCAGAATAAAAGAAGACCCAAGTGTACGATAACTATTGTTATTTAAAGAAGCTACCTCAGAAACCTGGAAGCTTGATAGTAATGGATCTATAACTGCTCCATGTGCTGATTTGGAGTAGCCTGTGCTTCCGGTAGGAGTGGATACAACCATACCATCCCCGCGAAATGTTTCAAAGTGTTCATCGTCTATTTTGACATCGATAACAATCGTTTTAATAATGCTGGAGCGCAGGGACACCTCGTTTAAGCAATAAAACGGGTTTTCTCCATCAACGCGTACTTTGATTGTTGGGAAACGGCGTACTTCAATTTTGTTATTTGAAACGGCATCAATCATTTCTTCAAATCTGGTTATACTAAAATCACAGTATAGCCCAATTTGTTCATCATCTGTAATGCCTGTATAGATACAGTCCTGACGGAACCCGGTTTGGCGTACTGCCTGCAAAAAGGTACCATCTCCACCAAAACTGACAATAATGGATGCATTTTTAGCAGTATTAACGACATGTAAACCATTCTGCTCCGCAAGCGACTTTAAGTAATCTGTTTTTTCGCCTTCCTGCCGTGGGTGATAAAAAAAGAAAATGTTATTACGATTTTGCATACGATAACCTCCAAACAAAATATTGTGGCGCTGTACTTTTCTATCGGGCTTCCTGCATCTAGGATAGTGGTGCAATGCTGTTAGACAGGGCATGTATATCGCGCTTTTATTTCAAAAAAGAAACTGGGGGGCGCGAGCCCTTAAAGATAAGATTGTACCTGCTTTCATCATAACATTTTCTAAGCGGTATTTCTCTTTAAAATATGAATGAATACTCCAGCCATTCTTTTTTTTACTGAAATTTGAAGCAGGCTTCCAACCTATCGAACATGGATGAACGTTTCACGTTAGCGGAGTTGACATACCCAACCCTTCTATCCGCTTATGCTTATTTCTGTGCCTTTAAGAGTCTTCCCGCTTCATTATGCTGGATAGTGCAGTGGTATAGAAAAAATAATATTTAATCGTTCAGGAGCGCTGATTATGAATAGCTTATACATTTTGTTGATTTTTATTGCTGTAAGTATTTTGATTTCCGTATTTATCCTGCAAAGCAAATGGATTGTTAAAATTAATTATCAATTTCCAGAAAGAAATGATTTACAGATTTCTGTCTTTTTTTATAAATGGTGTGTGTTAAGACAAAAAAAAGTCCGGATATCAAGTCAAACAGAAGTAGAGAAAGGGTACCTTCATTTTCTTAAGCTGCTGCAACAGAAAAGACTGCATTTATCAAAAGAGTTGCGATTTCCATTCTTGTTAAAGGAAATGAAGATCCTTGAGTTCAAATGGTGGACCAAAGGAGGGACAGGAAATGCTTTTACTACATCTGTTGCCAACGGGACGGTTTGGGCAGTGAAAGGCTGGTTAGTAAGCTATCTTTCCAGGCACCTTCAGTTCTTAGTGAATCCGCAAATTCATGTTCAGCCGGATTTTCAGAACAGCAGTTTACAGACCAGGTTTTCATGTATGATTTCCTTTCGCTTAGGAAAAACTATTCTGGGAATCATGCGCGACTTGAAATAAATGAGGAGGTAAAAAAATGACAGAACATCCGATAGAAGGTCTAATGTCCAGTGCAATGAAAAGTATACAAAAGATGGTAGAAGTAAATACGATTATTGGTGACCCCTTAAAAGCTCCTGATGGAACAGTAATTATTCCCGTTTCAAAGGTTGGGTTTGGTTTTGCAGCTGGCGGCAGTGAATTTATGCCGGCAGAATTAAAGTCTAATGATTTTGAAGAGCATGAAATTCCGTTTGGCGGCGGTAGTGGAGGGGGAGTCTCTATCACACCTGTTGCTTTCCTTGTATTGAAAGAAGGAAATATGGAGTTAGTGCATATGGATCAGCATACGCACCTGTATGAAAAAATAATTGATTTACTGCCAGAAATGCTTCGGCGGACAAGTAAGCCAAATAAAGGAAAAGATGAAAGAAGCAGAATAGAGCAAAAGCAACGTAACAATAATAAGGATGAGAAGGAGGAAGAAAAAACTTCTCACAAAGCGTCTGAAAAGGACAAGGGAGAATTAGAATCAATTCTTACACGTTTTGAAATATAGATTGCTGTACAATAGCAATAGCTATGATTGGACAGTTTATGTAACAAGCCCCATAATAGAAATTGAATTAAAATTATAAAGATGGGGGAGGAAAAATCTCATGCCAAAACAAGTTACATTTAAACAAGAGCCTGTCACCTTATTAGGAGAAGAGCAAAAAGTAGGAAATAATGCTCCAGACTTTACTGTACTTGCAAATGATCTATCTGAGAAAACGCTTGCTGATTATGCCGGAAAGGTTAAATTAATCAGTGTTGTTCCTTCTGTTGATACAGGAGTATGTGCGGAGCAGACACGCCGTTTTAATGAAGAAGCTGCTAATCTGGATAACACAGTTGTTTTAACAGTTAGTATGGATTTGCCATTTGCTCAAGGACGCTGGTGTGGTGCAAATGGAATTGAGAACGTTGTAACATTATCTGATCACCGCTTGGCTGACTTTGGTAAAAATTATGGGGTATTAATTGAAGAACTCCGTCTATTATCCAGATCAATCTTTGTTGTAAATGAAAATAATGAAATTACTTACGTAGAATATGTACCAGAAGTTACAAACCATCCAGATTACGATGCTGTATTAGAGCATTTAAAAACAAAATAATAATAAAAAAGGCATGATTCCGCGTTTGAGTCATGCTTTTTTTAAATGAGCAGCTGCTTAAATTAATTACATATAAAAATAGCTCATCTTATGAGCGAGTAATCGTAACTCTAACTAAGGCAATCCTGCGCCTTTTATGCTTGGTTTTGGAAGTTTTCTTTAGAAATAATGAAATTTCTTTTACATCTGGTATAAGTATTGTTAAAATAGAATGTTGTCAGCTTGGATAGGAGGGCATGCTATGGAGCAATCAAATGTCGAGAAATTATATAAATGTATAGATAACATAACAGAAATGATTCAAAGCGCAAAAAACGAAACCTATCTGGAAAGCTTGGTTTTATCATTAAATATCCTTTTAGATGGTGGAAGACAGGATGAGCTGGACGATGTTACCAGACACAAGGTTATCGAAGCGATTCAGACTGTTAACGAAGAAGTGTTTGATGCAGAACCTTACCGCAAAGCAGTAAGTCTTGCCATTTTAAAAGCAATGAAGGGAGCATCACAGCAGCAGCATTTACTGACTCCTGATACGGTTAGTTTTTTAATCAGTTACTTGATGAATAAATTGATTGATAGCAAGAGACAGATAAGTATATTTGACCCGGCCAGCGGCACAGCTAACCTGCTTACCACTGTGTTAAATCAAATGGAGAATCCTTTTAAAGCATATGCTTCAGAAGTTGATCCAACATTGATAGAGCTTGCCGTATTAAATGCTAATTTGCAGAGAAGAGAAATTAGCTTCTATCATCAGGACAGCTTAAGACCTTTTCTGATAGAGCCTGTAGATGTTGTTGTCACAGATCTTCCAGTCGGATATTACCCGGATGATGCGACTGCGGCAGAATATCAATTAAAAGCGGATGAAGGGCATTCTTACGCACATCATTTATTTATCGAGCAGAGTTTGAAATATTTAAAAGATGGCGGATTCTTTATCGGCGTTATTCCGGAATTTTTATTTGATAGTGATCAATCGGACAAGTTATATGCATTTTTACAAGAAACAGCTCATATTGTTGGGGTCATCCGATTACCGGAAACATTTTTTAAATCAAAAAATCAGGCCAAAAGTGTATTAGTCCTCCAGAAAAAAGGGGACGGTACTAAAGAACCGAAACAACCATTGCTTGTACAGCTGCCTTCATTTAAGAATGCTCAAGCGATGGCAGATATCATCAAACAGGTCAATCTGTGGTTTACAACCTATCCAAATAGGATTAAATGAGAGTATAGGAGTGAAATGAAAATGAGTAATGTATTAGCAATTAATGCGGGAAGTTCATCCTTGAAATTTCAGCTTATTAAAATGCCGGAAGAAGAAGTTGCTGCAATTGGTCTGGTAGAACGAATTGGCATGCCGGAATCTATTTTCAAAATTGAAACGGGCGGCAAAGAGGATAAGACAGTAACAGATATTCCGGATCATAGTGTTGCAGTAAAAATGCTATTAGATGCTTTGATTTCTACAGGAATTATTCAATCATTTGATGAAATTGATGCCGTTGGACATCGTGTTGTTCATGGAGGGGAATACTTTACTGATTCTGTTTTATTGGATGACGAAGCGATTCAAAAAATTGAAGAAGTATCTGAATTAGCACCTTTGCATAATCCGGCTAACTTAACAGGAATTCGTGCTTTCAAAGAAATTCTGCCTCATGTTCCGATGGTAGCTGTGTTTGATACAGCATTCCATCAGTCCATGCCGGAAGCATCTTATCTTTACAGCCTGCCGAGAAATTATTATGAAGATTATGGTATCCGTAAATATGGTTTCCATGGTACTTCTCATAAATATGTTTCCGAACGGGCGGCAGAACTTTTGGGCAGACCGTTAGAAAGTCTCCGATTAATATCCTGCCATATTGGTAATGGTGCTAGTGTTACAGCAATTAAAGATGGTAAATCGATGGATACTTCTATGGGCTTTACACCACTTGCAGGGGTGACAATGGGGACAAGGTCCGGGAATATTGATCCGGCATTAATTCCTTATATTATGCAATGTACGGGTAAAACAGTAGATGAAGTGCTTCATGTTTTAAATAAAGAAAGTGGAATGCTGGCACTTTCCGGGTTCTCCAGTGACTTACGTGATATTGAAGATGCGGCAGATACAAACTCCCGGGCCGAGCTGGCTTTAGATGTGTTTGCTGGAAGAATTCATAAATATATAGGATCCTATGCTGCGAAAATGAATGGTGTGGATGCTATTATTTTTACAGCTGGTATTGGAGAAAACAGTATTACTATCCGTGAAAAAATTCTAAAAGGATTGGAATTCATGGGTATTTATTGGGACCAAAAGCTAAATGAAGTGCGTGGAAAAGAACAGTTCATCAACTACCCGCACTCTCCGGTAAAAGTAATGGTCATCCCGACGAATGAAGAGGTGATGATTGCGCGTGATACACTGCGGTTAAGTAAATAAAGGTTGATACAACAAGGTTTATAGCTTCAGGGAATATCATTAGGACCTATGTTACTCAGTTACTAACAATCATTAAAATAGGCTTTTTTCTATGCGAAACTTGTATAGAAAGAGGTCTTTTTTACTGAGAACAAAGCGCTGCCAAGGCAATCCGCATTTTTCGGACATACTTGCGCAGACCTTCTTTAGATAAAATCTGATCCGATAAATTTATAGAGATTTCTATTTTCGACTGTCTATATGAATGGACACCTGGGACCGAGAAACAAAATTGCGGTGCTGTTGAGAAATAGCATAGTGAGACATGCAGCTTGAATAAGTAATTAATAATTTTTAGGAAGTAATCGGAACTTGAAGTATAATAGAAAGAATATTACATTTTCCATCCCTTACGAGGAATCTCCCAAGGGATGGATGAAAGTTCAATAAATTAACGAATGACAAGCACATCACAGCTGGCATATCTTGTAATACTTTCGGAGACGCTGCCAATTAAGAAACGCTCGACCGCATTCATACCAGTTGCACCACAAATGATTAAATCTGCATCAAAATTACCAGCTATTTCTTTTGCGATTTTTACTTTAGGAGAGCCATACTCAATACAGCGGACAATATCTGTTAATCCAGCTGCTTCAGCTTGCTTTACATAATCATCTAACAATTCTTTGGCATACGTCTCTGCTCTTTCCGATAAAGAGCGGTCGTATGCTTCAGCTGTTGAAAAATTACGAGAGTCCACCACGTGAGCAAGAATCAATCGGGCTGTATTTCTTTTTGCGATATCGAGTGACTTACTAAAAGCCTTCTCAGCTGCTTTAGATCCATCTACTGCGACAACAATATGTTTATATTCCATGATTTATCTCCCCTTTCTATTTTATTATATACCTGTTTTGAAAGCGTTACAAACCTGTATTGCTAAATAACATAAAATTTCGGAAAATAGTTAAATAATAATGGACTGATTCTCTCGGAAATTATTTGACAGCAATGCTGATCATGGTTCAGCCGAACGGATAAAAAAACCCCGGTTTAATAGAAACTGGGGTTTTAGAATGGTTTATTTAGAATAAATAGGTACTTTAAGAAATAGTTTGTAATGTTTTTGGATATTTTGTCAATTCTAATGGCATGTAATTGGTTGTGAACAGCATATCCTCAATTCTTACTCCGCCAACATTTGGCACATAAACACCTGGTTCAATTGTAAAACACATCCCTGGCTCAATAGGCAATGTATTTTCGCTATGCATGGAAGGATATTCATGTGTTTCGATTCCTAAACCGTGTCCAAGCCGGTGAGTAAAATATTCACCGTACCCTTGCTCTGTAATATAATTTCTTGCTATTTTATCAAGCTCACCAACTGCTGTGCCGGCCTTACTTGCATCAATTGCTCTTTCTTGTGCTTCCAGTACAGTATCGTATATTTGTTTCTGCTCATCCGTAATATGACCAAAAGCAACTGTCCGGGTAATATCCGAGCAATAGCCTTGATAAATAACACCCAAGTCAAAAAGAACGAAATTGTTTTTCTCTAATGGTGTTTTATCAGGAGTTCCATGAGGAGAGGCTGTTTTTGCACCGAACAGTGCCATGGTTTGAAAGGACATCTCACGAATTCCCTGTTTTTTTAAGGTATGCTCAATCGCAGCAACCACCTCTAATTCAGAAACGCCTTCTTTTAAAGCCTCTACTCCTGTTTTAACGCCTAAATCCGCTAATTCTGCAGCAGTTTTTAAATAATCATGCTCTTTTTTAGATTTAATTAAACGCAGATTTTGAATGGCTGGTGTTGCATCTGTATATGCAGCATCCGGAAAGATTTCTTGCATCTGATTATAACGATGGACGGTCAGGTGGTCTTTTTCCACTGCCATGACAGCAGGTTCTTTTTCATGTTGTTTTAAGAAAGCTTGTAAGGAATGCCAAGGATTTTCATGATCATAATAACCTACAATGAAATGCTTCCAGCCGGCATTTCTTGCATCCTCCTCCTCCATTTTCGGCAGCAGAAAGATAGGATCGATGCCGTCCATAACAACAATTCCAATTACTCTTTCATGCGGGTCTGTATAGTACCCGCTTAAATAATATACATTTGCTTTGGAGCTGATAAAACAACTGTCTGCTTGCTGTTTTTTGAGCTCGGCAAATAAATTATTAATTCTGTCTGACATTATTTTTGCCTCCTAGTTGATTCATATAGCTGTTTTTCCACGTGAATAGTACTCTTTAAAAAATTATAGCAGATCGTAAGAAAAAAACCGATAAAAATGAAACTTTTTGCGAAATCAACCGTATTTCATACTGTACACGAACCGTACATTACTATTACTTATTCTAAAAGGAGGATTTGTATGTTTCAATTTTTTAACCGAATGAAAACAATTGTCAGTTCAGAACTGAATGCAATGATCGATAAGGCGGAAGATCCTGTCAAAATGTTAGAACAGTATTTGAGAGATATGGGCAAGGATATTGAAGAGGTCGAAGCTGCTGTAGCAAAGCAAATGGCAAATGAGAAAATGCTGAAACGCAAAGCAAACGATGCGAAGGCTATGGTGGAAAAACGTCAGGAACAAGCTGAAAAAGCAGTAGAAGCAGATAATGATGAATTAGCAAGAAAAGCTTTGGAGGATAAAAAGCAGCAGGAAAAAACGTATGATTCTCTGCAAGCTTCCTGGGTACGTGCGGATGAAGATGTAAGAATCCTTAAAGAAAAATTATCTGAAATGAAAAAAGAATATCAGGAAATGAAATTGAAGAAGGATTCTTTGAAAGCCCGTGCAGAATCTGCCAAAACAAGAACAAAAATGAACCGTACCATGTCTTCTATCGGCAGTGATCAATCCCGTCAAGGTTTTGAGAGAATGGAAGAAAAAGTGCTTCAATATGAAGCGGAAGCAGAAACCTCAGAAGACTTAAGTGAGAGTGCCCGTACGCTGGATGATGAATTTAAAGTGCTTGAGGATAATGGTGTGGATGATGAATTAGCTGCCTTAAAAAAGAAATTAAATAAATAATTTTAAAAAAAGGTGCATACGAACCGCTGATAACGGGAAGACACAGTATAAAATCAAATAATAATCCAACTAGTCAAAGGAGAGATTTTTTGTGAAAGTATCTTTTCATGGACATTCTGTAATAAAAGTAGACACTGGAACACATCGCATTATTATTGACCCGTTTATCAATGGAAATGAAGCCTGTGATTTAGATCCAGGTACAGAGAAGGTCGATGTTATTCTGCTGACACATGGTCATAATGATCATGTCGGAGATACAGTGGAAATAGCTAAGAATAATGATGCTTTAGTTGTAGCAACAGCAGAGCTTGCAGATTATTTTGCCTCAAAGGGTTTGAATACACATCCAATGCATATTGGAGGCTCCCGCGAATTTGACTTTGGAAAAGTACAATTTACGCAAGCTTTTCACGGTTCATCCTATAAAGAAGAGGATGGGACAGTGATTTATGGCGGTATGCCCGGTGGAATACTTCTCACGGTGAATGGCAAGACAATTTATCACTTGGGAGATACTGCGTTGTTTACGGATTTGAAAATGTACGGTGAATTAAATGATATTGATATTGCCTTTATTCCAATCGGCGATAACTTTACAATGGGACCAGGTGATGCGCTTCTGGCGGCTGAATGGGTAAATGCCAGGAAGGTTGTTCCTGTTCACTATAATACCTTCCCGCCAATTGTGCAGGATCCGGAGGCCTGGGCAGCCAAAGTGAAGGCCGGCAATGCTCATGTCATGCAGGTTGGAGAAACAATTGATTTATCATCGCATGAATGACTGCAATTTCCCTCGTGAAGATAGAAAAACGTGTTGATACAGATTGGGAAAAATCGGTCACTTTATCTCCTGGTTGAATGGTATCTTTTTTAAAGAATATGCAGCAGAAAACCACAGAGACCCAAGCTCTGTGGTTTTCTGCTGCATAGAAATAAACCTCTCTCATACACTTATAAAGAGGGGGGAGGCAGCTGTGAAAACAAATATTATTTTAAGACTGTTATTAGTTTGTTTTTTCATTTACATTGCGTGGCCAATGGTTCCGCAATCTTCCAGCTCTTTGGAATTTTTATTTTGGGGATGCTGGTTATTATTTGCGTTTGTATTTATCGGTGCAAATCTTGCAACACTATTGAAAATGTCCAGGCCACCGATTATGGAACAGGAAGGAATAAGTAAGAAGAAACAGCGCAGCCATTGAGTTTCATCTGTATCAATTGTATAATAAGACTAATATGTTTTATATAGTACAGTTGAAAGAAGGTGATGGCAGATGGCAACCAAACATGAACAAATCTTACAGCATATTTTATCATTGCCAGTTGGGAGTAAGATATCTGTCCGTCAAATTGCCAAGGATTTGAATGTTAGTGATGGGACTGCTTATCGGGCAATTAAGGAAGCAGAGAATCAAGGTATTGTCAGTACGATTGAGCGTGTGGGGACGATCCGGATTGAGAAGAAAAAGAAAGACAATTTTGAGGAGCTGACCTTTGCTGAGATTGTCAATATTATTGATGGACAAGTGCTTGGCGGCAGGGATGGGCTGCATAAAACGCTCAGTAAATTTGTCATAGGAGCAATGCAATTAAATGACATGGTGCGCTACACTCAAGCTAATTCATTACTGATTGTCGGAAATCGGCTGGAGGTTCATAAGTTTGCGTTAGAAGCCGGGGCAGCTGTTCTGATTACTGGAGGATTTGATACAGACGATTCTGTTAAGCAGCTGGCGAATGAAAAAAAATTGCCGATTATTTCTACAAGTTATGATACTTTTACAGTGGCGGCAATGATTAACCGGGCAATTTATGATCAATTGATTAAGAAAGAAATTGTATTTGTCGGGGATATTTCAACCCCGTTTGAATCTTCTTATTATTTAACGACAAAACAGCAGGTGAAGGATTGGTATATTAATAATGAGGTGTCCACACATACACGGTTTCCAGTAGTAGATGACCGTATGAAAGTAGTGGGGATGGTTTCTTCTCGTGATATTGTCGGAAAAGATCAGAGTACATTTATTGATCGGATCATGAGCCGCAAGCCTTTAGTTGTTCAAGAAAAAACATCCTTAGCCTCTGTTGCACATATGATGGTTTGGGAGGGAATTGAGCTTGTTCCGGTAGTGGATGGTTCTCAAGTATTAAGAGGTGTTGTTTCCAGACAAGATGTATTAAAAGCAATGCAGCAAATTCAAAGGCAGCCTCAGGTCGGAGAGACAATTGAAGATATTGTTGCTAATAATATGTCACAAAACCCGGATGAGAATGGCTTATTTGAAGCCCATGTTATACCGCAAATGACAAATCATCTGGGAACATTATCACATGGTGTCTTTACTGCTTTAATTACAGAAGCATGTGAAAAAATGATGAAAATAGAGAAGAAGGCAGAAATCTCCATTGAGAATATTACGGTTTATTTCAGTAAGCCGGTACCTATCGATAGTATATTGCATATAAAACCGATACTGCTTGATATCGGGCGTCTGTATGCAAAAATAGATGTAGAAGTGATGCATGGACAAACTACTGTTGGACGGTCATTGATTATGGCTCAGCTGATTAATCGATAATCATGTTACGGTTTTGAGGCGATAAAAAACAACTGGAATCCTTACTTTTTCCAGTTGTTTTTAAGTTAGCGTCATTTTTGCTTGAACAGCCTTATGGATTCTGAGTATGTCTGAAAGACCGGGCCATTATACTTTGGCTTATTGTGGATGTAGTCTTCGCCACTCTTTTTGGTAATGACGGGCTTCTTTAAAGCCGCGGATCAGCTGCATTAATCCCAAAACAAAAATAACAAGACCAATCAGCAGACTGAGCTGCGTCAGATAAAGTGTATATTGATTAATGGCAAAGGCAATCAAAAATGCTCCCAGGCAGGATTTTGCTCGCCCATTGTAATATTTTTGAGTTAATGTGCTTTTCTCTTTTAGGATTGCTACTTTATAATAGATATAAAAGACAGCTGAAACTATAATTATGATAGGGAAGATAACCATTTAAACGCTCCTAATTACATATTGTTAAATTCTAAATTCATTGTACCGTTTTTTTAGTAATTAATCTAGAGAAATTGATGGTTATATCATATACCAGAAGGAGATTATCATGAAAATCACAAAAATTATTGAAGCGATTGAAAAAAATCCGAAAATCATCATCCATCGACATGTACGCCCTGATCCAGACGCAATTGGGTCACAGGGAGGTCTAAAGGCATTAATTAAGCATTCTTTCCCGGAGAAGGAGGTTTATGCTGTAGGGGAGGATGTTCTGTCCTTAGCTTTTTTAGCGAAGATGGATCAAGTACCGGATGATGCTTACAGGGAAAGCCTCGTGATTGTCTGTGACACGGCAAATCAACCGCGAATTGATGATGAGCGTTATCGTACAGGAAATCAGCTAATAAAAATTGATCATCATCCAATTACAGACTCTTATGGAGATATTGAATGGGTCTCAACAGAGTCCAGCTCCACTTCAGAGATGATTGTCGAGCTTGCAATGGAGGCAAAGTCACGTGGTTGGGCGCTAAATAAGGAAGCAGCCCGTCTATTATATGCAGGAATTGTCGGAGATACAGGCAGATTTAAGTTTCCGAGTACAACGGTTAAAACATTTCAGTATGCCGGTGAATTAGTTCGTTATGATTTTGACCGGACAGCTCTGTATGATGCATTATATCAGGCAGAAGAAAAGGTATTACGATTAAACGGACATATTTTACAGCATTTTCAGCTGTCGGAGAATGGGCTGTGTGTCATTAAATTATCTGCTGAGCTGTTGAAGGAATTTAATGTTACTGTAGAAGAAACAAATCAGCTTGTTCAGGTTGTAGCAGATGTGAAAGGAATCAAGGTATGGATGTTCCTGATTGAAGAAGCCGATCAAATTCGTGTGCGTATCCGTTCAAAAGGGGCAGTTATTAATCAAATTGCAAGAAAATATAATGGCGGTGGACATCCTTTAGCTTCTGGTGCAACCGTATATACATGGGACGAAGCGAAGGATTTAGAGGCGGATTTAGAAAAAGTATGTAAGGAATACGTTGAAGGCAGTTGACAATTAAAGATTATGTACGCTTAGGCTGTCGTGCTAAAGATAAGGTGAAAAACAATCTATCTGCACAGTGACAGCCTCAGCGATTCTCCCCGATACCTTCTTGAAACGGATACCATCTCAAATTCACATACTATCTTACCGAATCAGGCAGGACTACTATTTTTAAATTTGGCCCAAATGCAATTTGCCTTACAGTGAAATAGTAGCTCATACTGTCAAGGGTGAATGCTTTATTTTCAATCGTTGAGATGAGCAGCTCATCAGATTGTGATATAAGCTCTACTTCTTCACCGATAACATGATCAATCTCATCACGGATTAAAGCACGCAGCTGATCCTGCATTAATAAGTCTATTCTCATTGAATCCGGGTCCTCTATCTCCACGGTGATTCTTGAGATGGTGAGCGGTTGTTTGGACTGCTCGCTCAAATCTTCTTTATCCTTTAGCAGTGTTTGATTCGTATGCTCCAAATCGGTTACTTCATTAGACAGTTCTATATTTTCTTTTAACACTTCTTCATACATTGTTCCATACATATATGTGAACACCATATAGGAAATAATGCTGCCAAAAAAGAAACCGACAAAAATGAGCTGCCAGCTTGTTTTTTTATGATAGGGCGGAATATGCATCAGGGAACATCTCCTTGTGAAAACCATTGGATAATAATCAGGCCGACCTTTACACCGCCCATTGCAGATAAAATTAATAATATTTGTTTTACTAAATCCATTGGTGTGCCATCGAACAGACCTCTTTCAAAATTGGCAATGGCATCAAAGGTACCGCCAATTGCAGCGACAATTCCCCATATTCTTAAGCGTTCTGCAATCCGGTTCATCGAGGTCAAAGCGGCATCTCCTGTTGCAAAATCCCCAATACTCCCGATAATGGAGCCCCCGATAATAACTCCTAATGCAATGAAAAAGCAGTGAATAAATGCAGCAAAAAATCGTTCTTCCATACAGACACTCCTCGCATGATAGCTTGTCTTATAGGCAGCCCTGATGGTCGGAGGGGCTATATTCTATCTTATGAATGAAACAGACGGGATATGAGCAAAACTAAATCAATAGGCACGTATGTACTATCTTGTTATAATGGATACAGAAATGCGTGTTCAAAAAGTACGATGAAAAGGATCGGCCGGCTAAAATGTGATGTCCTTGGGTTGCGATTACTCATCCTCACTGTGACCGTTCTTATTGGACTTTTTGAACTTCCTCTAGAAAGAAGGCGGAGTGGAATGACGTACACACATCTATCAGTAAAAAGTGGCTATAGTTTAATGGAGAGCACCATTTCTATACAAAAGCTTGTACAAAAAGCAAAAAAATTACGTTACCAAAGCTTATGTTTAACAGATCAGGCTGTTCTTTATGGTGCTGTTTCATTCTATAAAGCTTGTATGGATCAGGGGATTAAACCAATTATTGGCATGACTGTTCCTGTGCAAATGGAAGAAAGCGGGTCTGATCATCCATTCATTGTACTTGCCAAAAATAAGGCAGGCTACCGGCAGCTGCTGCGGCTAAGTACCTATTTGCAAACCCATCACATTGATAAATTACCTGTTGAGCAGCTTGGGGAGTATACAGAGGGCGTTATTGGTATACTGTCGGGAGGAACGTTCCTAAAAGACAACCAAGGTTCTGTGAAAGCAGACCCGGGTCGGCTTTTTCAGCAATGGGAAAGGGCAGAAGCGTACTTTCATGCAGGTGACTTTTATGTTGGAATTAATTCAGAATTACATCAGCTTCCATTATGGAAAGAGGCCGATTTTGCTTATGTCGCTATACAGGATGTTCTGTACCTGGATGACCAGGATGTATTAGCCTATGATTGTTTACAGGCAATGCGTTATGGAGAGAAGTGGGCCCCTAAACGAAAGGAATTGCTGCCTCATGGTCATCATTTTACTTCCCGAGAAGAAATGCAGCAATTATTTCACGCTTGGCCAGAACTGCTGGATAAAACAGAAGAGATCGCCAATAAATGCACAACCTATTTACATTTTGATGAACAGCATCTGCCTTCCTTTCCGACACCGGATCAGCTTGATCCGGATACTTATTTGCGGAAGTGCTGTGAAGAAGGGCTGAAGAAGCGCTATACGAACCTTACAGAAGCTCATTGGCAACGGCTGGAGTATGAGCTGAACACCATAATAAGTATGAACTACAGTGATTATTTTTTAATTGTTGCTGATTTTATTCAATTTGCTAAAACAAATCATATCATGGTTGGACCGGGGAGAGGATCATCAGCAGGCTCCATTGTAGCCTATATTTTAGGGATTACAGAGGTCGATCCATTAAAATATAATCTGCTTTTTGAACGATTTTTAAATCCAGAGAGGCTGACCATGCCGGATATTGATGTAGACTTCTCTGATATCAGGCGTGATGAAGTAATTGATTATGTAAGAGATAAATATGGAAGAGAGCATGTTGCGCAGATTATTACTTTTGGAACATTTGCAACACGCTCCATCCTTCGTGAGTTAATGAAAACAATGGATATTCATGAACAGGATACGCGGTATATTTTACAGGAGTTGAAGCAGGCTTCTTCAAAAAGCATCCAGCGGCTGTTACAAGATTCAACAGAATTAGCAGCCTATGTGAAAGCATCGGAAAAATTGAAGCACTTGTTTTCGGTAGCGATCAAACTAGAGGGATTGCCGAGAAATGTATCCACCCATGCAGCCGGTGTTGTGATTAGTGACGAGCCTTTGGTAGCGGATGTTCCTTTAACAGGCGGTACAGGTGAAACGTATTTGACACAGTATGCCATGAATGAGCTGGAAGCAGCAGGGCTGTTAAAAATGGACTTCCTAGGGCTTAGGAATCTGTCGCTAATAGAGAGGGTTTTTAAGGGAATCGCCTATACACATAAAAAGGATTGGACATTTGCTGCTATTCCGGAGCAGGATGAAAAGACTTTTGCCATGTTACGAAAAGGAGAAACCAGCGGCGTCTTTCAATTGGAATCAGAGGGGATGCAAAATGTTCTTAAAGAGCTGCAGCCTTCCTCTTTTGAGGATATTGTAGCGGTTAATGCACTCTATCGGCCGGGTCCAATGGATTTTATTCCTGTATATATCCGGCGTAAATTTAAGCAGGAGCCGGTAACCTATCCGCATCCAGATTTAGAGCCTATTTTGAAATCAACCTATGGCGTCCTTATATATCAGGAGCAGATTATGCAAATTGCCCATCATATTGCTGGATTCAGTCTTGGTGAGGCCGATATTTTAAGAAGGGCTGTAAGCAAGAAGAAAAAAGAAGTGATGCAGCAGCAGGAGGAGGCATTTATCAAAGGATGCTTAGAGAATGGTTACTCTCAAGCTGTGGCAGGAGAGATCTTCAGCTGGATTGTCCGCTTTTCCAATTATGGGTTCCCGAGAAGCCATGCCGTAGCTTATAGTAAAATTTCCTATCAGCTAAGCTTTCTCAAGGCGCATTATCCAGCAGTATTTTTTTCCTGTTTGTTGACGGATGCCAAAAATCAGCCTGAAAAGATGTCCGCTTACCAGGAGGCATTAAAAGAACTTGATATTCAGATACTCCCGCCACATATAAACAGAAGCTATCAGCAATTTACAGTTGAAAAGAAGGCGATACGTACTGGGTTAGCCGCGATCAAGGGAATTAGCTATCAGGCATTGGTTCATATGTTAGAACTTCGAAAAGAAGCCCCTTTTACCAGCTTTTTTGATTTTTGTATGCGGGTTGATATAAAGAAAGTGAACCGGGCTGCTATTAGAAATCTTGTTTTAGCTGGTGCGTTTGATATTTTTCATCATAATCGGGCAAGTCTGATTGCTTCTATTGAACCGGCCCTTGAACAAAAGGAGCTGTTTCAAGGGATGTTTGAAGAATCATCATTATTCCATGAGGCATTGGAATACACAGAAATAGAGGACTATTCGTCGATACAGAAGCTTACCTTTGAAAAGGAATTGATGGGTATCTATATATCGAATCATCCGTTTGAAAGCTTTCGTAGTGTATTACGAGCAAACGGAATTCTTACTTTCAAACAGGCAGAACAGTTTACTGGCAAACGGAAAGAAATCTATACAGTCGGAGTCGTGGAAGAAATAAAAGTAATTCGTACAAAAAGCAAGGAACGGATGGCCTTTTTGATTATATCCGATGAGGATAAAAAGATGGATGCTGTTATCTTTCCGGACTTGTTTCGCCACGTGAGCAATCAGCTTGAAGAAGAGCAAATGGTCTGGATACGTGTTACAGTGGAAGAGAGAAATCAAAAGCTTCAGTTTGTTTTGAAGGATATAGCGGCCTTAGATTTGTCTGAAGTAGGCATACCTGAAACAAAAAAATTATATATACGAATGACAAATCAGGATAAGCGTAGTGTTTTGACCTATTTACAGCAAGTAGCCGATCAACATCCGGGCAAGACACCGGTAATTGTGTATAATCCGGTAAATAAAGAAACCTACCAGCTTGCAAATAACTACTCCCTTCATTTGACGGAAAAAGAAATGAAGCAGCTGAAAAAATATTTTGGTGATGATAATGTGATAGAACGATGACAGCTGACTAAGCTTGGATAAGGTTTTATGCCTTCTTACGCCTTGAAGAAAAATATAATTTGTGGATTTGGAAGAGAAGCCGGTTTTTATGGGAAACCGGCTTCTAAAGCTTAAGAGATTCCAGCAGTAGAATGAGTGCCATTTTAAGGGGATTTTAGATAATGTTCAAACAATATAGAAGATAACGATTTTATAGTTATAGTCACTTTACACAGGCTTACCATCTGTTATAATGAAAGGGATTTAATTGGCTTGACTCATATGTAAGCGCAATTATTTTACATATTTTACTTACTGTATGCAAAGGAGCGGAATTCAATGGCAAATCTACGAGACGAAGCATTACATTTACACGAACAAAAACAAGGAAAACTGGAAGTGAAGGCAAAGGTACCCGTAAAGAATAAAGATGATTTAAGTCTGGCATATTCTCCGGGAGTAGCAGAGCCTTGCAAAGAAATCTATGATCGGAAAGAAACGGTCTACGATTATACGATGAAGGGAAACATGGTTGCTGTAGTAAGTGACGGCTCAGCTGTTTTAGGACTTGGTAATATTGGTGCAGAAGCTTCGTTACCGGTAATGGAAGGAAAGGCAGTATTATTCAAAGGATTCGCTGGCGTGGATGCTTTTCCAATTTGTCTGAATACACAAGATGTCGATAAAATTGTAGAGACTGTTAAATTGATGGAGCCTACCTTTGGCGGAGTGAATCTGGAAGATATTGCAGCGCCTAATTGCTTTATTATTGAAGACCGCTTAAAAAGTGAAACAAATATTCCTATCTTTCATGATGACCAGCACGGTACAGCAA
This sequence comes from Oceanobacillus sp. CFH 90083, assembly GCF_009389585.1. GTDB lineage: Bacteria > Bacillota > Bacilli > Bacillales > Amphibacillaceae > Oceanobacillus. The sequence continues at coordinate 151,212 of NZ_VIYG01000009.1, forward strand.
TTGTAACGGTTGCAGGGTTAATGAATGCTTTAAAGCTGGTAAATAAAGATTTTTCGAATATCAAAGTGGTAGCGAATGGGGCCGGCGCAGCAGGTATTGCCATTATTCGATTATTAAAGCGTCTCGGTGTGCATGACATGATAATGTGTGATTCGCGGGGAGCCATTTATGAAGGACGTCCTCATGGAATGAATAAAGTGAAAGAGATGGTTGCAAAATATACGAATGCACAAAAAATCGAAGGAAGCCTGGAAGACGTGTTAGAAGGTGCAGATGTATTTATCGGCGTTTCAGTAGGCGGTGCTTTAACAAAAGAAATGGTAAAGAAAATGAATGAGGATGCAATTATTTTTGCAATGGCAAACCCAGACCCGGAAATTTTGCCGGAGGATGCGAAAGAAGCTGGTGCAAAAGTAATTGGTACCGGTAGGTCTGACTTTGCGAATCAAGTAAATAATGTGCTTGCTTTTCCAGGAATTTTCCGTGGTGCTTTGGATGTCAGAGCAACACGCATTAATGAAGAAATGAAAATAGCGGCTGCAGAAGGGATTGCTTCCCTGATTGAGGAGGCCGAGCTGAAAGAAGATTATGTGATTCCTTCTCCTTTTGATGATAGAGTTGCTCCGCTGGTGGCCAAGCATGTAGCAGAAGCAGCTATGAAAACGGGAGTAGCGCGTATTCAGGTAGACCCGGAGGATATAGCAGAGAAGACAAGACGTCTGACAAAGGAACTGAATAAATAATTTAAACTGATAACGATCCCCAAGCACATTTATTTTATATAAATGTGTTTTTGGGGTATTTCATGTTGGGAATAACCTTAATTTAAAAATAGATATTGCTTTCATATTTGAACACCCTCTTGAATTATTTTTTCGTTTTAAGTTAAATTTAATGAGAAAAGTGTGCGATCAGGAGAAAGGACAGTTTTTATTTGCTATATAAATTAATGTTAATCATAACAATGTGATTGCGTGACTTGCTATCAAGTGGTAATCTATTGATTGGGTTTCTATTTGATTTTTTATCGTACATGTTCAAAAAGGTAGATAAAGAGGAGCAATCGGTTAAAGTAGCAGTGCTCTTTTACAGGATACGCCGGCTTTTTCACCTGCCGCATGGTTATAGTGCTTGGAAGGTTCTTTTCCTGTTCTGTCACTTTTATTGCCTTTTTGAACATGCACTTATAGAAAATAACTATTATAACTCAGTAAAATAGTTTACAATGGTAAGATAGGAAAAATGTTCTTACCTAAAAAGCTCTATTTGAATGCTAGTTAATATTTGCAATTTCTTTACACTTTAAGAAAGTATAAAGAATTTAAAGCGTAAAGTACGACGGACGTGATACTCCAGTATTGACGCCTGCCACTTAACGTGACTGTATGTAATCAGTGAAAGTGCAATGGGCTTTGAGGGGGCGAGTAATAGCAGTCCCAGTCCCAATGAATGCGATCAATGCTGGTTTAACTTGTCAAGTTTTCTTTACTGTTATACTTTATCAAAAGTGACTAGCAGCAGAAAAAGGAGGGATAAACTTGCCACTTAAAGATTTTTTCGGCAAGCGTAAGAAGTATGCATCGATTCCAGGTGAGAAGGCAAAAGTAGATGTACCAGAGGGATTAATGCAGAAATGTGATAACTGTAAACAAATATATTATCGAAAAGAAATAGTAAAGTCTTTATATGTTTGTCCAAACTGCGGATATCATCATCCGATGACAGCCTGGGCAAGAATTGAGAGTTTATTCGACGATGGAACATTTAAAGAATGGGATGCAGGGATGACTTCTGCAAATCCGCTGAATTTTCCTGATTATGAGTCGAAGATAAAAAAGGATCGTCAAAAGACTGATCTCAATGAAGGTGTTGTTACAGGCACAGGTGCGATAGAGGGAAACCAGGTCGCATTTGCAGTTATGGATTCCCATTTTCGTATGGGAAGCATGGGATCTGCAATTGGAGAAAAAATAACAAGAGCAATTGAGAATGCTAAAAATGAGTCTATTCCTTTTATTATATTTACAGCTTCTGGCGGAGCTCGGATGCAGGAAGGGCTTTTGAGCTTAATGCAGATGGCAAAAACGTCTTTTGCTGTTAAACGATTCAGGGACAGCGGCAATTTAATGATTTCTGTCATGACTCATCCAACTACTGGTGGTGTTTCCGCAAGCTTTGCATCCATTGGAGATTATAACTTTGCTGAACCGGGAGCCTTAATCGGCTTTGCAGGCCGCAGAATTATTGAGCAGACGATTCGTGAAAAACTGCCGAATGATTTTCAAACAGCTGAATTTCAATTAGAGCATGGTCAAGTAGATAAGGTTATTCACCGTCATAATATGAAAGAAACGCTTGGGAAGATTCTTTCTATGCATGCGGATGGGAGGTAATCAAGGGTGGCACCAATATTAGAATTTGAAAAACCGATTGTTAATTTGAAAGAAAAAATAATCGAACTAAAATCATTTACAGAGAACAGTGATATTGATTTAAAAGATGAAATCAAGACACTGGAAGAACGTTTAGAGAAGCTGGAAGAAGACATTTACGGTAATCTGAAACCATGGAATCGGGTACAAATGGCAAGACATCCGAACCGCCCTACGACCCTGGATTATGTGGAAAGGTTATTTGAAGATTTCATTGAATTTCATGGAGATCGTTTATTTGGTGAGGATGAAGCGATTGTTTCCGGAATTGCTTATTATAAAAATCAGCCCGTTACAGTAATTGGTCATCAGCGGGGCAAAGATACAAAAGAGAATATTAAACGTAATTTTGGAATGCCGCATCCGGAAGGCTATAGAAAAGCATTGCGTCATATGAAGCAGGCTGAAAAATTTAATCGTCCGATTATTACCTTTATTGATACAAAAGGAGCATATCCAGGAAAGGCAGCAGAAGAAAGAGGACAAAGTGAAGCCATCGCTAAAAATTTAATGGAGATGGCCGGATTAACTGTGCCTATTGTATGTATTGTAATTGGTGAAGGCGGCAGTGGCGGCGCATTAGGAATTGGTGTTGGAAATCATGTTCATATGCTGGAGAATTCTACATACTCTGTCATCTCTCCGGAAGGTGCAGCTGCAATTCTTTGGAAAGATGCAGGTGAAGCACAGCGGGCTGCTGAAACGATGCAGATTACAGCTCCAGACCTGAAGAAATTGGATGTGATTGATGAAGTAATACCAGAACCAAAAGGCGGCGCACATCGTGACATTGATGCACAGGCAGAATTCATTGATCAAGTGCTTGAAAAATCATTGAATGAGCTAAAAGGATTGTCATCTGAGGATATTGTTGAGGAAAGATGGCAAAAATATAAAAAGATAGGTTCATTTCAAACGATATAATCTTTTATAAAGGCTGAGAATGAATATCAGCCTTTATTTTAGTTTGGAATATAATGAAAGAATCATGTAAAATAGATAAAGTAGTGGACGAAGAATAAGATGCAGCACTTGATTATACTTAAAATGTACATTGCAATATATTAACAATGAGGTGGGAAATAAATGAAAAGAATCGGTGTTTTGACTAGCGGCGGGGATGCTCCTGGCATGAATGCTGCCATTAGAGCAGTTGTTAGAAAAGCAATTTATCATGACATGGAAGTGTTTGGTGTGAAAAATGGCTATCAGGGCTTAATGGATGGTAACTTTGAAAAGATGCACCTTGGTTCTGTTGGTGATATTATTCACCGTGGCGGAACAATTTTATTTTCAGCCAGAAGTGAAAAATTTAAAACGGATGAAGGTCAATTAAAAGCAATCGAACAATTGAAGAAAGCAGGCATTGAAGGTTTAATTGTCATTGGCGGAGATGGCAGCTTTAGAGGAGCTCAAAAGCTGACTGCAAAAGGTATTCCTTGTATCGGTGTACCTGGAACAATTGATAATGATATTGCGGGAACAGATTTCACAATTGGTTTTGACACATCTCTTAATACAATTATAGAAGCTGTTGATAAAGTTCGGGATACAGCTACTTCTCATGAGCGGACTTATATCATTGAAGTAATGGGGCGTGATGCAGGAGACCTAGCGTTGTGGGCCGGGCTTTCTGTTGGTGCAGAAAGTATTCTTATCCCTGAACAGAAAGATGAACTTTCGGAAATTGTTGACCGATTGAACCGCGGGCATAAGCGTGGAAAAAAACACAGCATTATCCTGCTTGCGGAAGGTGCCGGTCAAGGATTTGATATCGGGAAGCAAATTGAAGAAGCTACAGATTTAGAAACACGTGTAACTGTTTTAGGACACATTCAAAGAGGCGGTTCTCCAACTGGACAGGATAGAGTATTAGCAAGCCGGCTGGGTGCTGCTGCAGTAGAATTGCTTCTAAATAATCAAGGCGGACGTATGGTCGGCATTCAAAATAATCAAATTGTCGATAATGATATTGATGACATTCTGAATTCGAAGCATTATAGTAATAATGAGATGTTCCAGCTATCTAAAGAATTGTCCATTTAATAAGGATTTGGGTTGAATCTAAGGAGGAAATAATACATGAGAAATACAAAAATTGTTTGTACGATTGGACCGGCATCGGAATCAGTCGAAAAGTTAGAGCAGTTAATCGATGCGGGAATGAATGTTGCCAGACTGAATTTCTCCCATGGAGATTTTGATGAGCATGGTGCAAGGATCAAAAATATTCGCGAAGCTGCTGCTAAGAAAAATAAAACAGTAGCGATACTTCTTGATACAAAAGGTCCTGAAATTCGTACAGGAAGCTTTAAGGAAGGAAGAGCAGATATTGTTCATGGAAATGAAGTAGTCATTTCCATGGATGAAGTAGAGGGAACTGCAGAGCGATTCTCTATTACTTATGAAGGCTTGATCAATGACGTCCATGCAGGCTCTAAAATCCTTTTGGATGACGGTCTGATTGAATTGGAAGTAAAAGAAATCAATCAAGAAGCAAAAGAACTTGTTACAGTTGCGTTGAACTCTGGGGAAATTAAAAATAAAAAAGGCGTTAATGTTCCAAACGTATCCGTTAATCTTCCTGGAATTACAGAGAAGGATACGAATGATATTATTTTTGGAATTGAGCAAGGCGTCGACTTTATTGCTGCATCTTTTGTTCGCCGTCCTTCAGATGTATTAGAAATTAAAGAAGTATTAGAAAAGCATCAGGCGGATTATATTAAGATTATCCCTAAAATCGAGAACCAGGAAGGTGTAGATAACATTGACAGTATCCTGGAAGTTAGTGATGGTTTAATGGTTGCACGTGGTGATCTTGGTGTAGAAATTCCTGCTGAGGATGTACCTTTAGTGCAAAAGAAACTTATCAAGCAATGTAATACAGCTGGAAAGCCTGTTATTACAGCAACACAAATGTTAGACTCTATGCAGCGAAACCCTCGTCCGACTCGTGCAGAGGCTTCTGACGTTGCCAATGCTATTTTTGACGGTACCGATGCTATCATGCTTTCTGGTGAAACAGCTGCCGGCGCTTATCCGGTTGAATCTGTTCAAACAATGAGCAACATTGCATTAAAAGCAGAATCTGCATTGGATCATAAAGCTATTTTAGAAGAGCGTTCTAAAAATGTGGATATGAAAATTAGAGAAGCGATTACCCAATCGGTTTCACATACTGCCTATAACTTAAATATTGGCACGATTATCACTCCAACAGAGAGTGGCTCTACAGCCCGCATGGTTTCAAAATATCGTCCGAAAGCAACGATTCTTGCTGTAACAGTGAATGAAGCAGTAAATCGTCAGCTTTCTCTTGTATGGGGTGTACATGCTGTTCTTGGCAATCAGACTACATCCACAGATGAAATGTTGGAATCAGCCGTAGCACAGGGGCTTCATTCCGGTGTATGTAAGCGTGGCGATACAGTAATGGTTGTTGCAGGTGTACCTGTTGGAGAGAAGGGTACAACAAATCTAATGAAAGTACATGTGATTGGTGATGTGATTGCTAAAGGTCAAGGAATTGGCAGAAATAGTGCCTATGGACACGTTGTATTCGCTAAAAACAATGAAGATGCATTAGCACGTATGAATGAGGGAGATATCCTGGTTACGTATGCTACGGAAAAAGAAATGATGCCGGCAATTGAGAAAGCTGCTGCGGTGATTACAGAAGAAGGTGGTTTGACTTCTCATGCGGCAGTAGTAGGTGTGAGCCTTGGTATTCCGGTTATTGTAGGTGTAGAAAATGTCTTTGACCTGTTGGAAGACGGTCAGGACATAACTGTAGACAGCAGCCGCGGTCAAGTTTACGCTGGGCATGCAGGTGTACTGTAAAAGTTAAAAAAGGGTATAGAACCTCCGATGGTATTCGGGGGTTCTACTTATAAGTCAGTAAAAATTTTACTAATTGGATTACCCGAGAAATAATTGATTTAGCGGCAAGGCTGAAAGGATGTTAACAATGAGAAATAAATACCTTCTTCTGGCGTTTATCTTGGTCCCGGCAATAGAAATTGGTGTATTTCTATGGTTAAGCCAGCTTATTGGTGTTTTATGGGTAGCTGGATTAATTATGGGAACAGCTTTATTAGGGATTTTTCTTGCCAGATATCAGGGATTGGAAGTATTCAGACGCGCGCAACAGCAATTGCAAAAAGGTGTGCCTCCCACCGAAGAGCTTCTTGATGGGTTGGCAACGATACTTGGCGCATTTTTGCTTATCATTCCGGGATTTGTTTTAGATATAGCTGGTTTATTATTATTAATACCGTGGACAAGAAATCAATTTAAAAAACAGTTAAAGAAAATAGCGATGCAGCTGCTGGGGAGAAATACCATCATTTATTACAGATAACTGTCCGTAAAACTCCCTCCACCAAATAGAGAGAGGACATCAATCTATTTAGGCGGGAGATCAGTGATTCACTAAGGCTAAATCAGTGGGATAAGAACGAAACTCCCACTGATTGAAGCTCCTTTTTATCGCCGCTGGTAGTGAACTATCCTTTAATATAGAGAAATACTTGCTGAAATAGACCAGACTTTTTGATAGCAAGAATAATAACTAACGTAACGGGAGCAAAGATAAATCCAAGGACTCCAAACCATTGCACTCCCAAAAACATGCCGATAAGCATCATTAACGGTGAAATACCAATAGACGTTGCTACGATTTTTGGTTCTATTAACTGCCTGATGATAATAATAAGCCCGTAAAGTACAGATAAACCAATTGTTAAAGGATAATTAAAGGTCAAAAAGCTAAAAAGAATCCAGGGTATAATAATAATGCCGATGCCCAAATAAGGAATAAAATCTGCTGTCGCTGCAAACAAAACAATGGTGAATGCATGCTCTACACGGAGAATAGAGAGACCGATCCATAAAATAACGGCAGAAATACAAACCAGAATAACCTGGGCTCTAAAATAACCAATCACAGCTCCTTTTAAATGAGAGGCTATTTTTTTATAGAGAGCATACCAATTAGGCGGAATGGCTTCATGCAATTTGTTTTGAAGGTTATGGAAATCATAACTCATCATAAAAGTAGCCAGTATGATGAATATAACGACAGTAAAAGAATTCGGCAGCATCATTAGAAAAGCTGCGGTTTGCTGCATCAGCATTTGAAAGAAGTGAGTAAAAGCTGATGTAATCGATTCTGTGAACGAATGTGTATATTCATAAGCTTCAAAACGATAATCCACATGTAACGTTGTCAGAAGAGAGAGCAATTGATCATATAAAGGTAATATGCGCCTATCTAATAGCTGCTGAAATTGTTCCATCAGATAGCGGAAGTAAGCAGGCAGCTTGTCTGATAAATAAATAATCCCTTGATAGACTTCGCTCACTAAAAAGTATAGAGCTATGGTGAACAGACTGAAAAAAAGAGTAAATGTGCTTATTAAAGCAAGTAATCGCGGCATTTTCAGCTTATTGATAAACCACCTGATAAACGGCTGAAATAGAAAAGCTAGTAAGAACGCTATTAGAATAGGATATATATAAGGAAATAGTATATAGAAAAGAAAGATACTGCCCAATAAAATAATAATAACAATAAGGCTGCGGATAAGTTGTCCAATGATTTTTGGTTGCATCATATTTCCTCCAGAAAAAAGACCTAATTTAATCTATGATTTGAAGTGGCAAAGTAGAAGTGATAAGGGGTCCGAATCATAATGAATCTGCAAGATGCTAACTAAATATGGATGAATCTAACAGTTATTTAACAAAATTTAAACGGTTTCAATTCACATTCTGCTCAATATCATTTATAATGAAAGATGGGCAGATAAAAAACATTGCTGTAATCAAGTGAAGGGTACAAATAAAGTTTAAATGGTTTCTGAGTTTGTTTAAAAAGTAGAATAATAAATTCAATGATTCGTAACTTTCAAAAGATTTTGGTTCCACGTTTAATCGTCCACGAAACGCGAGTTCCATCACCTGAATGATGCTTAGAGCGAATGTAAAAGGTTTGCTCAAATTTATTCCTACATAGCTTTAAACAGCCCGAATTTGATTTGTCACCCTTGTACTATTTATTTAACGTGAATACGTAATAATTTGATTAATTGGAAAGGGAGAGATTCAAATGTCTACAACAAAAGGATTAGAAAATATTGTCGCAACTCAATCAGCAATTAGTTCGATCATTGATGATCAATTATCCTATGTTGGTTATAAAATTGATGATTTGGCTGAAAATTCCAGCTTTGAAGAAATCGTCTATTTATTATGGAATCAAAAGCTTCCGACACAATCGGAATTAGATGAGTTGAAGGCTGATTTAGCAAAGAATATGACGATTTCAGATGACATTATCAATCATTTACGCTCTTATGATTTGAAGCGTGTTCATCCGATGGCAGCTCTTCGGACGGCAGTTTCACTATTAGGAATTTACGATGAGGAAGCAGATGTAATGGATGAAGCGGCCAATAAAAGAAAAGCTGTTCGTATTCAAGCAAAAATTGCTTCTATCGTAGCTGCTTTTGCAAGAATTCGTGATGGAAAAGATCCGGTTCAGCCAAAAGAAAACTTAAGCTACTCTGCTAACTTCTTATTTATGCTGAATGGAAAAGAGCCTGATGAAATTGAGGTTGAAGCGATAAATAAGGCGCTTGTGCTTCATGCAGATCATGAATTAAATGCATCTACATTTACTGCTCGAGTTTGTGTAGCAACACTTTCAGATATCTACTCCGGACTTGTGGCAGCGATTGGAGCTTTAAAAGGACCACTTCATGGCGGTGCAAATGAAAATGTAATGAAGATGCTTTTGGAAATTGAAGAAGAAGAAAATGCAATTCCTTATATTAAAGAGAAGCTGGAAAAGAAAGAAAAAATTATGGGAATGGGGCATCGGGTGTATCGTGATGGCGATCCGAGAGCTAAATTCCTGAAAGAAATGTCTAAGCAATTGACAAAACGCACAGGGCAGGAAAAATGGTATAATATGTCTGTGAAAATTGAAGATTATATCAAAGAGCATAAGGGTTTGCCTGCCAATGTTGATTTTTACAGCGCATCTGTTTATCACAGCTTAGGTATCAACGAAGATTTATTTACACCGATATTTGCCGTGAGCAGAACGTCCGGCTGGATAGCTCATATCTTAGAACAGTATGCGAACAATCGATTAATTCGCCCGCGTGCTGAATATAACGGACCAGATCTGCGAGATTATGTATCTATTGCAGATAGAGGCTAATATCGTTAAAATGTAGTAGAATGAAATAGGAATCATTATTAGGAGGGTTTTATCTATGACAAAAGGTGAAAAAATTGTAGTAGAAAATGGCGAAATGAATGTACCAAATAAGCCAATCATTCCATTCATTGAAGGGGATGGAACAGGTCCTGATATTTGGGCAGCTGCGCGCCGGGTAATCGAAGCGGCTGTTGAAAAAGCTTATAACGGCGAAAAATCAATTGACTGGTTGGAAGTATATGCTGGTCAGAAGGCTTTTGATAAAACAGGTGAATGGTTACCGCAGGATACGCTTGATAAAATCGAAGAATATAAGATTGCTATCAAAGGACCATTAACTACACCAATCGGCGGCGGAATCCGTTCACTTAACGTAGCATTACGCCAAGAGCTTGACTTATTTACCTGCTTGCGTCCGGTACGTTATTTCGAAGGTGTCCCTTCTCCTGTAAAACGCCCGGAAGACGTAGATATGGTTATCTTCCGTGAAAATACAGAGGATATTTACGCAGGTATCGAGTGGCAAAAAGGCTCTGACGATGTGAAGAAGGTTCTTGATTTCTTAAAAAATGAAATGGGTGTAAGCAAAGTACGTTTCCCTGAAACTTCTGGCATTGGTATTAAGCCGGTATCTGAAGAAGGAACAAAACGTATTGTCCGTGCAGCAATTAATTATGCTTTAAGTGAAGGACGCAAGAGTGTTACTTTAGTGCATAAAGGTAACATCATGAAATTTACTGAAGGAGCTTTTAAAAACTGGGGTTACGAAGTTGCTGAACAAGAATTCGGTGATAAAGTATTTACTTGGGCTGAATATGACCGCATTGTGGAAGCAGAAGGTAAAGATGCTGCTGACAAAGCGCAGGATGATGCATTGGCAGCTGGTAAGATCCTGGTGAAAGATTCTATTGCGGATATTTTCTTACAACAAATCCTTACCCGTCCAAAAGAGTTTGATGTTGTAGCAACAATGAATTTAAATGGTGATTATATTTCTGATGCACTTGCTGCACAGGTTGGCGGTATTGGTATTGCTCCGGGAGCAAATATCAACTATGACACGGGACATGCTATTTTTGAAGCAACTCACGGTACTGCTCCAAAATATGCTGGATTAGATAAGGTTAACCCGTCTTCTGTTATCCTTTCTGCTGTATTAATGCTTGAGCATTTAGAGTGGAGAGAAGCAGCTGATTTAATTACAAAATCTATGGATAAAACAATTGGTTCAAAAGTTGTAACTTATGATTTTGCCCGTCTTATGGATGGTGCAACAGAAGTGAAATGCTCTGCATTTGCTGATGAATTAATTAAGAACATGGAAGCATAAGCGAAAACATCATAAAGCAGGAATGGTGATTGACGACCAGACTTGTACAAAAGAAAATGTTTGTGGTAACGAGTTGAATCGGAGCTGCAAGCATTTTCTTTAAATAAAAGTTATTTCATTGAGACTTGGGGAGGCAGATGAAATGGTTTCTGGGCGTAAAAAGATTTCAGTGATTGGCTCCGGTTTTACAGGAGCAACAACGGCATTAATGGTTGCACAAAAGGAATTAGGGGATGTTGTTCTTGTGGATATTCCGGATATGGAAAATCCGACAAAGGGAAAAGCGCTGGACATGGCAGAAGCAGCGCCTGTTCAAGGCTTTGATGCAAAGGTAACAGGAACATCTGATTATGCAGATACAAAGGATTCGGATCTGGTTATTATAACCGCCGGGATAGCGCGCAAACCGGGAATGAGCCGGGATGACCTAGTGAATACAAATGCAAAAATAATGAAGGCGGTTACAGAAGAGGTCATCAAATATTCGGAAAATACAACGATTATCGTTTTAACAAATCCGGTAGATGCAATGACTTATAGTGTTTATAAAGCATCCGGACTTCCTAAGGAACGTGTCATCGGACAATCAGGTGTTCTGGATACAGCCCGTTTTAGAGCATTTGTCGCTGAAGAATTAAATATCTCCGTGAAAGATATTACAGGATTTGTACTCGGGGGGCATGGCGATGATATGGTACCGCTTATTCGCTATTCCTATGCAGGCGGTATTCCGCTGGAGAAACTGATTTCTGAAGAGCGGTTAGAGGAAATTGTACAAAGAACGAGAACAGGTGGCGGTGAAATTGTAAATCTCTTAGGAAATGGAAGTGCCTACTATGCACCAGCTGCTTCTTTAACAGTGATGGCAGAAGCGATTTTAAAGGATCAGCGTCGTATCTTACCATCCATCGCTTATTTAGAAGGGGAATATGGCTATGAAGGTATTTACTTAGGCGTGCCGACAGTCCTCGGCGGTAAAGGAATTGAAGAAGTTATTGAGCTGGATCTGACAGATGAAGAGAAACAGCAATTAGATAAATCTGCGGAATCTGTGAGGAAAGTGATAGATATTTTAGAATGAAAATTTCAGGAAAAGCGCAATGGGTAAGATTTGCACCATTGCGCTTTTCCTCTGGAAAGGTAAAATGTTAACCGTTCTCCTTTCATTCATTATTATGTAGCGGCTGCCCGTATTGTTGCATAGGCTACTATACATAATGAAGGAGAGGATCTGAATGAAATGAGTTTAACTATCCCGCATGTATTATATGGATTTTTTACATTGCTTATTTTAATGACAATGATTTTCCAGCGAGGGATTGTTCTTCCAAGCTTATTAGGGACATTTGTGATTGCTTGCTTTTATAAAGGAAATATAGTCAGTGGGTTTATGGCTATATTTTATGCTAATTTAGTCGCAGCGCAAGAGCTTTTCAGTATCTTTTTAATTATTACCTTCATGCTTGCGCTGTTAAATGCATTAAAGGATTTAAGGGCAGATGTGCTGATGATTCAGCCGATTCAAAAAATCATGATAAACGGACACCTGTCTTATTTTATATTAATTATTGTGACGTACTTTATCTCTTTATTTTTCTGGCCGACACCAGCTGTTCCGCTCATTTGTGCCTTGCTTGTTCCGGCGGCAATACGATCCGGGCTGCCGGCAATTACAGCAGCAGTTGCAATTACGATTGCCGGTCAAGGAATGGCATTATCCTCTGATTATATTGTTCAGGTAGCACCAGCTTTGTCAGCAAAGGCAGCGGGTGTAGAAACTTCAGTAGTTGCAGATCGGTCACTGATTCTTTCCGTTATCACTGGTGTGATTGCTTCTGTTTTAGCCTATTTATTTTACAGAAAATCAATTCGTGCAAAAGGAGATCCAAGAAATCAATCAGAAGCAGAACAAATTCAGGATTATGATTCCTCCGGGCATCAGGCAGCGTCAAAGCATTTGATAAAATGGAGCCGTGTTTTTGCCTGGCTAGTACCGGTTGTGCTGTTATCTGTTGTAGGGTACATGTTATATAATAAATTTTTTGGCTCCAGTGAATTAATTGGTGGAGAAGGAGCTGCACTGGTAGGCGGCGTTGCTGTCATTCTCTTACTGCTTGCTACTGGTGTATTTGGAAGACAGCATGCACTGGATTATGTGGGCAATCATATTACAAACGGATTTGTGTTTGCATTTAAAGCGATGGGACCAGTTATTCCAATTGCCGGCTTTTTCTTTTTAGGAAGCTCCGAGTTTTCTAAGGGTATTTTACTTGTAGAGGAAGCACCATCTTTTCTATTTGATTTAATTACCTCTATCCAATCGTTTCTTCCTGAGAGCACGGTATTTGTTGCCTTTACTTTATTGCTGGTTGGCATTATTACTGGCTTAGACGGGTCCGGCTTTTCCGGGCTGCCGTTAACGGGAGCCCTGGCTGCTTCCTTAGAGACTGCTTCCATAGATGCAAGCACACTGGCTGCAATTGGTCAGCTAGGAGCGATCTGGACAGGTGGAGGGGCATTAATTGCATGGTCGTCCCTTATCGCTGTAGCCGGCTTTTGTGGTGTTTCTGCAATAGAATTAGTAAGGAAAAACTTTTTCCCTGTGATCATTGGTTTAATGATTGCTGCGATTTCTGCTGTTTTTCTATTTTAATGCATAAAGACAGAGCTCTCTTTGGAGGCGAAGGGGGCTCTTAAACATGTAGAGATCCGGATACTAATTTTTACAGATAGTCATGCTGTGAGCTTATCATTGGGGAAAATGCAATGTGTATTTTAAAATGAATATGCAGAGAGAATATTTTACCTTCATGATGATTGATAATAAAGGAGGAGCTAAGAGATGAGAGCACTTGTACATGAAAATGACAGTTTACAAATCAAAGAGGTGGAATTACAAGAGCCAGGCGGATCAGAAGTTGTTGTAAAGCTGAAGGCAGCCGGACTTAACCGGCGTGACTTGATGATTCCTAATCGCAGAAAAGGGGCAAATGATGCTCTGATACTGGGGTCAGATGGAGCCGGAATCGTCGAAAAGATCGGTAAAAGTGTAACAGATGTCCAGGTTGGAGATGAGGTTATTATTAATCCAGCTTTGCGCTGGGTACGAAATAGTGAAGCACCGCCGATCGAATTTGATATTTTAGGGATGCCGGATCATGGTACTTTTGCTGAAAAAATTGTTATTTCCGAAGACCAGATAGAGCCGAAGCCAACCTATATGAGCTGGGAAGAAGCAGCTGCTTTTCCTCTGGCTGCACTGACAGGGTATCGGGCTATGTTTACAAAAGGGCAGCTGCAAAAGGGGGAAACAGTTTTTATTCCCGGGGCAGGCGGTGGTGTGGCAACGTATTTAATTGCATTTGCCAAAAATATCGGTGCCCGGGTCATTACGACGTCGAGAAGTGAAACGAAGAGAGAAAAGGCCGCAGAGCTCGGAGCAGATGTTGTTATTGATACAGCTGATGACTGGAAAGAAAGGCTGAGTAATGAAACGATTGATATGGTTATTGACAGTAATGGAAAAGCAACCTTTGAGCGTTCTTTAGCTATTTTGAAAAAGGGAGGAAGGTTTGTAACATTCGGTGCAACGACGGAGGACGTTGTAGCATTTGATTTGCGTGCTTTCTTCTATGGGCAGTACAAGCTGATCGGGTCAACGATGGGATGCAGAGAAGAATTGATTGCCGCGTTGGAGCATGCAGAGGCATATCAATTACATCCAGTAGTTGATCGCATTTTTTCTTTGGATCAGAGCTTAGATGCGTTTAACTATTTAAATGAAGGGCAGCAGTTTGGTAAAGTGATTATACGTATTTCTTAATAAGAATAGGCAGGAGACTTTCATGTGATCGAAAAAAGTCTCTCTGCTTTTTTGTTGCCCGGGAAATTATAAAAATTTGTGTGTGGATAATAACTAGTCACTTCCTGCTCCAGGCGCCAAACTTTAGAGTTAACACGAACTGTCCTGCGATAAGGGACATGCTTCCTTTACCTCTGAGATAAAGAAAGTTTGACTAAAGCTGAACCACCCCCAAGGAGCCGGGGTTTGGATCTCTGCGTTTTTAAATGGGCTTTAGCGCTTTTGGTCCCGCTTTAAGAAAGTATAAAGAATTTAAGGAATAAAGCCTAAGCGCAACTAAGGCAATCCTACACCTTTTAGGCTCGGCCTGCCAGATTTTCTTTAACATCGTCAGAGATCGGCTGTTGTTTATTTTAAAAAAGGCTCCATTCGATCTACTGCCTTCTGCAGTCGTTTTTGATTCCGTTCGTATAATTCCTTGCTCTGAGGATTATCCGTCGCTAAAGCAAATAATTCTAAATCCGCCTGACATTTTTTCATGCTTGCCAGCAGAAGAGCTGACTGGGCGGGTTCAGGTACAACAATATGATCATCATAAAGATCAAGAAATAATTGTCCCTGATGGTCTACTTGACCAAGAAAAACGTTATCGATAGTAACATTCTGTTTTTCTAATTCTGCTTCCAGCCAAGTCGGATTCAGCGAAGCATTAGCCAGAGGCTCAAGCAGAATATTCCCATCAGCAATGACTGTTTGCGGCTCTTTAGCTGGTGCTGGCGTAATATTTAAATCCTTTAAGGTTATTGGCTGATTTTCACGTTTTGGCAAAACATTTAATTCACCAGTCGGCTCTAACACAGCAAATTCCACATCAGAAACAAGGAATTGGTTGTTATCCCGGAGCTTTTCCAATAAATCATCGGTCGAATAGCCTTCTTTTTTTAGATTTTCCTCCATCACCTTTCCATTTTGAATAAAAACTATACTCTTGCCCTCTGTAAAGTCCCGGATACGTTTGCTTTTTAATGATAATTTTTCAATCGTGAATGCGGCAATAAACCAGACAGTCATAGCCAATAATGCATAATAAAAGCTGTTGTATGGATCTACTGTATGAAAGGCGGCGATTCCCCCAAGCACAATTCCGGAAATGGTTTCAAATATATTGAGCTGTGATAATTGCTTTGCGCCGAGCCATTTTATAAAGAAAAATAATACAGTGATTAAAATAATGGACCGAATAATAATAGATATCCACTCAGGCATGTTTTCCCTCCTTACAGAATTTATCAAGCTTACAGTACAAGTAACAGTGGTCTTAACCGTACTAATACTTCCGCTGATTAAAGCTTTGTTTTATATTGTGGTTCTTTTTTATCGACATAAATAATTTGCTGATGCATATCATGCCGTGCATCCTTAATTAACGCAGCCACCTCTTCAATCGTATTTTTCAGGTCCTGTTCGGTTGTAGAGGCATATAATAAATCTAATCCAGCCTCAATCGATTTTAACGTGGCATGACATGTTTTCATTTGTGATCCTACTGTCATAAAGCATCTTCCTATCCTTTTGGTTTGAAAATAATGGCACCAATGACACCAAATATAATAGCAGCAGAGATACCGGCACTTGTTACTTCAAACATTCCTGTCACCACACCGATTAATCCGTGTTTCTCTGCTTCCTGCATGGCTCCGTGTACTAAAGAATTTCCGAAGCTTGTGATCGGTACTGTTGCCCCTGCTCCGGCAAAATCGATTAGTGGCTCATACAAGCCGATGCCATCCAGAATGGCTCCGGAAATAACTAAAATGGTTAGTGTATGCGCGGGAGATAGCTTAAATACATCGAACATAATTTGCCCGATAACGCAGATAAGTCCTCCCACGACAAATGCCCAGAAAAAAATCATAGATGTTCCCCCCTTGCTTCGATTGACACAGCGTGTGCAATGCATGGAATGGGAGCTTTTTGCTGAATACTTAAGGTAGAATGTAAAGAGCCTGTTGCTACGACAAGAATTTTTTGTAAATTTCCTTTTATGACTTCTTGAAGATAGTGACCATATGTCACGATAGCTGAGCAGGCTGCACCACTGCCACCGGCAAGTACTGGCTGGTCTTCGCGATAGATGGTAATACCGCAGTCCACATATTTTTCTGCTTCAACCGGAATATCTCTATCATGTAATAAATCTAAAGAGACCTCTCTCCCAATATGCCCAAGATCACCGGTGATAATTAAATCATAATACGATGGATCGATTTGCATATCTCGAAGGTGTGCTTCAATTGTATCGGCGGCAGCGATAGCCATCGCTCCACCCATATTAAATGGGTCGGTCATTCCCATATCAGCCACCTTTCCAATCGTAGCTGATGTGACAGATGGCCCGACTCCATTCTGGGCAACGAGCGCGCAGCCAGCTCCAGTAACCGTCCATTGAGAGGTCGGAGGCTTTTGACCACCGTATTCTGTTGGATAACGAAATTGTTTTTCTGTAGCAGCGTTATGGCTGGAAGCTGCACAAAGAATATAGTTTGCCCCTTTGGCATTAATAATAGAAGCTGCAAGTGCCAGGCTTTCCATCGAAGTGGCACAAGCACTGAAGGCTCCTAAAAAAGGAATGCTGCTTGTGCTGGCGGCAAAGCTGGTCGGTGTCATTTGGTTAATTAAATCACCGGCAATTAAAAATTCCACTTTTTCTTTTTCAACCCTGGCTTTTTTTAAGGTAGTCTGTAAAGCTTCCTCCAGCATTTTCTGCTGTGCTTTCTCCCAAGAATCCTGATTAACCCACATGTCCTCATGCAGAATATCAAACGCCTCCGGAATTTTCCCTTTTGCTTCAAAAGGTCCGCCAATCGTACCTGTAGACAATATGGAGGGACGATTTTCAAAAATCCAGGATTGGTGTCCTTTTAACATTAGAATCCCCCCCATTGTGTGAGAATCGTTTTAATAATAGCTACAACAAATGCAGAAAAAACACCATAAACAATAACAGGTCCCGCGAGTTTGAGCATATTACTTCCTACTCCGAGAATAAACCCTTCCGAACGATATTCGATTGCTGAAGAAATAACAGCATTCCCAAAGCCTGTTACCGGGACTGCCGAACCCGCACCGGCAAATTGTGCGATACGGTCATAGACTCCAAAACCAGTTAACAGCATAGTAATAACAATCAATGTAGCAATCGTCGGATTTCCAGCTGTTTTTTCTGTGAAATTAAATTGATAAATATAGAAAGTAGAGATAAGCTGCCCGATGAAGCAGATGAATCCGCCTACAAGGAAAGCCTTGACACAATTTTTGAAGATAGGGCGTTTCGTTTCCCGCTTTTGTTGAAAAGCTTGATATTGTTGTTGGTTGGGCTTTAATTTTTGTTTCTTTTTATCTCCCATTAGAAAGCACTCCTTTTTAGGCTATTACATGAAATAGACGAGCTTTTATATCAAGTCTGTTCTTTAGATAATCGGATAATTTCCTCTATTTTTTTCTTGATCTCTTCTTCGGTAATAGCTTGATTTGTCATTTTTTCTTCCAGTTTTGATGTTTCCAGGATTATCTTCTTATCAGTTGACAATTCTATCGTAAAGTTGGGAAAAGTCTGTTCAAGTTCTTTTTGATATGCTTTTTTTATGTCCTGCAGAGAAAAGCGTTCATGATGCGGAACATCGATTGTGACGAGCAGTGTATCTTTTGTATTTACTGCATGAACAGCTTTAATATCATCTTTGTCCATCAATAGCTTTTTTGACTGTGCTGCCGTTTCCTGATAAGAATTTGTGGACAGATGCTCTATATTGGGATTTTCTGAAGAAGATTCATTATCATGATTACATCCAGCTAGAAAAGCAATAAAAATGAGCAGCAGAGTCATTTTTTTGAATCGCATATATTCACATCCTGTTCTGTGTCAAATATGTAAGGTGGGAGACTGTACAGATAGTCCCCCGTTTTCCTGCATTTTATTACTGTTTGTACTGAGGTTCTTCCTGCATAACTTGCTGTAATCTCGGCTCTAATTGATCTAAAACACCTTGTGTTTGTTGTGCTGCATTTTTATATAGCTGCTTTGCTTGTTTATTATCTGTTTGAAGTGCGAATTGCTCAAGGCTTGCCTGTGCACTTTTTAAACCTGCTATGGTTTGCTGAACTTGCGTGCCTACTGTCATTTGGTTTCACTCCTTTTCGTATGTTGCACTTATTATTTTGATGAAAAAATCATTTTTTATGCTTGTAAACACTTTCCAAAATTTGTATCAATCTAAAGGAAAGTAGCACATGAATGAGTTATGGGGAAAGAGGAAGCTGAGAAAAAACTAATATGAACATGCGATGAAAAGCTTTGGCTATAAAACGATTTAAAAGAAGTGCAGTAGCAAAGGCTTTTGGCATCTTTATTTTTAAGGGCTGGTTATCAAATAAATGAGAAAGAAAAATGGTTTACATTAGAGGAAAACAGGTGGAAGAAGCTCATTTTGATAACTAAAAAGCGACAGGGAAGCTCTGCCGCTTTTTAGTTAAGCTTCATTCTTCCTGTACCTGAAATAGCAGGGGGAACATACAGGTGGAATCAACTGTCATTTTATTGCTTATTTAGATTTTTTTCTTTTACAAAGGGTCCTACATCCAAACGGGTCGGCTGTTTATATTTTTTGTCCATTTGCTCGGTCCAGGTTTCTTGTTTATTATTGGAATTTCGAGATTCATAATAATCTTGCATGGTTTGATCATATTCCTGGATAAAATGTTTTTGTTTGTCAAAAGGAATATATTGATTTTCATGATAGATTGCTGGAAGCGGTAAGCGCGGCTTAATATCCGGTATTTCTTTTGGATAACCAATCGCTAAACCAAATAATGGAACAACATGGGATGGTAATTGCAGTACATCATTAAAGGCTTGAATATCATTGCGCAGGCTCCCCAAATAACAAATACCTAACCCAAGCGATTCAGCTGCAACTGCGGCATTTTGTGCAGCTAAAGCAGCATCAATCGTACCGACGATAAATTGCTCCGTGCTTTCCAAATTTGCCTGAAAAGCCTCGGTATGCTCAATCCCTTCCAATTGATTAATGCGATGTAAGTCTGCACAAAAGATAAGTAAATGCCCATTTGTCTTGACATGAGCATGCCCGGAGACGGCATGGAGCTTGTCTTTGACCTCCTGATCTGACACACCAATAATACTATATGCCATTACATTGCTGGAGCTGGATGCGCGTTGTGCGCTTTCTACAATGGTTTTTATTTGCCCATTATTTAAAGGTTTATCTGAAAATTTTCGAATAGAACGATGGTTCATTATTGTTTCAATTACTTGATTCATGGTGAAAATTCTCCCCTGTTCATTTGGTATTGTAAAACGAATTTTTATGTTATTAATTTAAATGTAAAAAAAAGCATTCGCTAGTAAGTGTACCATGGGATTTATATTGTTTCCAAGAATCTTGCACTCATACGATGATTGACTTGTGAAAACTGTGTTATTATAAAGGCAATATAAATTATCAATCAATAAACGAAATGGACTGCTGAAATAAGGGAGTAAAATCAGGCTTATACGTTGGAGGGTGGAGTATATGAAAACATTTAAACTGCGTAAATTAGTTATTTTAGATTATGATAAAGGGTTAGAAGGAACAGAGGTGAGGTTAATTGATGGACTGATTATCAATCGTGAGGATGATTATGATACCTGGTTAATTGAGGGATTTATTGATCGCTCTTATTGGAGCTACTTTGAAGATAAACGAAAAGAAGAGCTGATGGTGCAAGCAACGATTACGAAAGATACCAACGAACCCGCATCGTTCATAACGAAGATGACCGGGATGCATGAAATTGGTGAACAAATGAACGTGATGCTGATGGGGAAAATAATTGATAAACAAAAGAAAGATGTGGAGGAACTTTTGACAACACTTGTGCAAAAAGGGTATGAGGGAGAAATTTTAATCCAGAAATTTAAAGAAATATATTAGAGGATATTCAAAAGTCCCTGTCGCTTTGGTCTTTCAAGCTCCAGTCATCAGGGTCTTTTTGCACTATTTTAGTTACGTGAAAAAAGAAGGGAAATAACAATGAAAAAAGCACGCAATAAATACAAAAATATCCGTAAATGGACACCTTTCCAGCTGTTATTGTTTTATTATTTGGCAGCGATCGTGTTATCCACTATATTATTAGCTTTACCGGTTTCTCATCAGCCTGGTGTCGATATCCCTTTTATCGATATCGTTTTTACTGCTGTCAGTGCAATTAGTGTAACAGGATTAAGCACGATTTCCGTTGCTGAATCTTTAAGCATAACAGGGATTATTTTTTTAGCTCTAATGATGCAGCTTGGAGCAGTGGGTATTATGACAATCGGTACAATGCTTTGGGTAATGTTAGGGAAGCGGATCGGGTTTAGAGAAAGAAGTATGATTATGACTGATCAGAATCAAACTCATTTTGATGGTATGGTCCGGTTAATTAAAAATATCGTTTACTTGTTTCTGTTGGTGGAAGTCGTTTTCTTCGTTATTTTAAGCATTTATTTTATGAAGTATTATGCTTCTTTCGGAGAAGCACTTTTACATGGTTTTTTCACAGTTATCAGTGCTGTAACCAATGGCGGCTTTGACATTACCGGCCAGTCCATGATTCCTTTTCAAACGGATTATTTTGTTCAATTTCTGACGATGGCACTTATTATTGCCGGTGCAATTGGGTATCCAGTCATTATAGAGATAAAAGAATATCTATTTTATAAAAGAAAACAAAATAAACAATTTTATTTCAGCTTGTTTTTTAAACTGACAACAACAACCTTTTTTTGTCTTGTTTTTTTGGGGGCGATAGGAATTTATCTCTTTGATGCATATGGCTTTTTTAAAGGTATCCCTTGGCATGAGTCGCTTTTTTATGCTTTGTTTCAATCTGTCACCACAAGAAGCGGCGGACTGGCAACAATGGATTTAACCTTATTATCAGATACGAACCATTTATTTATGTCTGCATTAATGTTTATTGGGGCATCACCGAGCAGTGCCGGGGGAGGAATCAGGACAACAACCTTTGCATTGGTCCTTATTTTTCTCTTTACATTTATTCGTGGCGGCAGGAGCGTTAAAATATTCCATAGGGAAGTATATGAAGTAGATTTAAATAAAGCTGTGACCGTAACCTTTTTTGCGATAATGGTTGTTTTTACTGCTGTTATTATGCTGACTTTGTTCGAGCCTTTTTCATTGGATGCCATTATTTTTGAGGTGACTTCTGCCTTTGGTACAGTCGGCTTATCCTTAGGGATTACAGATGAATTGTCCACACTCAGTAAAATAATATTGATGATTTTAATGTTTATTGGAAGAGTTGGTATTTTTACTTTTCTTTTAGTATTCAGACGTAAAAAAGAGCCTGCGAAATTTAATTATCCGAGGGAAAGAATGATTATTGGTTAAAGTACATGTGTAAAATTTAATTCTCTCTTGTCCCGATTTGAATGAGGGGAGAAATATTTTTTATAATCAAAACCACCAGTGTGAACTGGTGG